>NZ_CP072549.1:0-1200000 GCF_019343495.1 Acinetobacter lwoffii
TACCCACCAGTAGGAATGTGGTAGAATATTGCTTAATTGTAGGGCCGTTGATACGGCTAATTGTTTGACGCAATTTTTTATTGATCCAAGTAATGCTTTTTATGACACCGATGTTGCACAATAGCATAAATTTAGTGAAATGATGACCTGATATGTCTTTCTTTGCATTGGGTGTCAACCATCAAACTGCCTCTGTAGAACTGCGCGAACAAGTGGCGTTTAACCCTGAAAAGTTAAGTGCCATTCTTGCCGAGCAAAGCCAACACCCTGAACTGAACGACATGGTGGTGGTGTCTACATGTAACCGGACCGAAGTTTACGCCATGTCTGACAATGCTGACATGGTGCTGAACTGGCTCGCCCAGAAAAATGGGGTGGATGTCAAACAACTGCAACATCATGTCTATCGTTATGAAAATGCTCAAGCGGTGACGCATCTGATGCGTGTTGCCAGTGGTCTGGATTCACTGATGCTAGGTGAACCACAAATTCTGGGGCAGGTCAAAACCGCACTTTCTCTGGCCAAAGACTCTCATACCGTTTCGCAAAACCTGAACCGCATTTTTGAATATGCTTTTTATGCCGCTAAACGTGTGCGTTCGGAAACGGCTGTCGGTAGTCATGCGGTCTCGATGGGCTATGCGGTAGCACAACTGGCCTTGCAAGTATTTAGTCATCCGGACAAGCTGACCATTATGATAGTGGCAGCCGGGGAGATGAACAGTCTGGTGGCCAAACACCTTGCAGAGATGGGGGTGGGCAAGATCATTATCTGTAACCGTACCCGCGAGCGTGCGGATATCCTGGCACAGGAAATTGCACATCGGGTTGAGGTCGAAATTATAGGTTTTGATCAGCTTGCAGAAAATCTGCATCGTGCCGATGTCATTTCCAGTTGTACCGGCAGTTTGCATCAAGTGATCCATTTTACCGATGTAAAGGCTGCACTGAAAAAACGTCGTTACCAGCAGATGCTACTGGTAGATCTGGCCGTGCCACGTGATATTGATGCCAAAGTAGAAAGCTTGGATGGGGTTTATCTATATGGGGTCGATGACCTGCAAAGCGTGATTGAGGAAAATCTGGCACAGCGCCGTCAAGCGGCTGTTGAAGCCGAGATCATGGTCAATCAGTTGGCTACAGAACTGATGACCCAGCAAAAGGTCAAACAGGCCGGGGCGACCATTCATGCCTACCGTGACCACGGGGAAACATTACGTCAGGAAGAATTGTCACTGGCAATGCAGCGAATTGCCAAGGGCGAAAAGGCAGACATTGTACTGGCCGAGTTTTCGCATCGCTTAACTCAAAAACTGTTGCATCCAACCTCTATTGTGCTGCGTGAGGCGGCCAAAGCAGAAGATCCTGCCTATTTTGAGCTGTTGCAGGAAGAACTGGGCAATGTAGTCGCGAAACGTCGTAAATCCAGGCATTCGTTTTAATCAGCATGATGAGAAGCTTGGTTCTTTGCTGATTTGTACTTCAACATAAAACCCAGCCTGATTATTTGAGAAAATTATAAATAATAATGTGAGCTAGCAGTGACTTCATTGGATTCAAAAGAATCAATAATTTGAAAAATTAATCTTCTAACAGGGTCATTGAGCGTTTGCGGTCAATCTCATAAATCTGCATTTTCAGGTTTTTCATTTCTGCAATACTGTTAAATTTCTTGGATTTAATCTTGTTTTTTAAACACTGATATTGCAGCTTGGTTGAAAAATCAGCCGCGAGCTTATCGGCCTGTTCCGGCGATGAGGTGTAATCGCTGACATTGGCATGCTGCAGAATATGCTGCAGTTCATGATGATGGGCTGCGCAGGCACCGAGCACATAATAGATCGACAGTTCAGGATCATCCGGCAAGTCATCAAAAATCACATTCAGAATATTCAAAATCTTAAACAGCAACTGATCTTCCGCTACTAGCGCGCGCAGTGGTTCAAAATGAATATACAGATAAGGATGATTCATCAAGATCGCAATCACATATTCTTCAGCATCAATTTTGGTACTAAAGCTTAAAGATGCATCTGTATTGACCTTAGGTTGCCATTTACGATTAAAGCCCAGTTTTTCGCGGAAAAATTGCTGCAGCAGATAACGGAAGGAGCCGTGTTTGGGCAGTAATTCGGTCAGATTTTTTAGTTCACCCATAACCTGACTCTTGCCTTCTGGGGTGGTGATATCCTGATTTTGGGTCAGATGGGCAAACACGAAGTCCGACATCAACGGTGCCTGATCCAGCAAGCGTCTGAAGTTTTCTATCCCTTCACGGCGGATCAATGAATCTGGGTCATGGTCAGCGGGCAAAACAAAGAACTTCAGCTCTCGGCCATCATTCAGCAGGGGCAGGGCAATGTCCAAGGTACGGCGCGCTGCTTTTTGACCGGCAGCATCCCCATCAAAGGCAATGGTCAGCCGGTTGCTCTGCTTGAACAGAATATTCAGGTGGTCGGTATTACTCGCTGTGCCTAAAGTCGCCACTGCGCCATGAATGCCATATTGCTGAAGCGCAATCACATCCATATAGCCTTCGACCATCAGCCATTCTTGGGCTTTCTGTTTGCGGCCCTCATAGAGGCCATACAGCAACTGGTTTTTATGGAAGACCTCAGAATCTGGCGAGTTGATATATTTAGGCTTAATCTCGTCATTCAGGGCACGGCCGCCAAAACCAACTACACGACCCTTGGTATCACGGATCGGGAAAATCACCCGTTCACGCAGCAGATCAAAATCACGGCCACTGTCGCTGGTACGAATCAGACCTAAAAGTTTTAAGCCTTCAATATCCTGAGGAAAGGCTTTTTCCAGATGTTGCCAGTCTTCGGGCGCATAGCCTAAGCGCCAATAGGCAATGGTTTCTGCAGTCAGACCACGCTGTTTAAAGTATTGCTGGGCACTCGGGCTGTTGGGTAACTGGCGTTCATAGAACTGTGCAATATTTTCCAGCAGGTCGTAGAGATTACCGTCTTGCTGAACTTCTGCCATGGGCAGGTGTTCAAAAGAAGCAAAAGGGTCACCATAAAAATCCTGTTCGACTGCCTGAAACTCTGCAAATGGGTCAAAACTCGCCGTAGATGCAGCACTATTATTTTCTGTTACTGCATTATTTTGTTGCGGCTGAGCTTGTGGTGCCGCTTGAGCAGGCGCAATTTTGAGCTTGGCTGCTTCACGTTTATATTTTAATTTATTGGAATCGGTGTTGTCTTTAGGCAGTTCGATACCGGTCTGACTGGACAGGTCTTTCATCACTTCGACGAAATTACGGCTGCCAATATCCATTAAAAAACGGATGGCATTGCCATTAGCCTGACAGCCAAAACAGTGAAAATACTGTTTGTCACGATAGACGTGGAAAGATGGTGATTTTTCCTGATGAAAAGGGCAGCAGCCTGAATAGGTACGGCCCGTTTTTTTCAGTTTTACGAATTGACCAATCACATCGACAATATCGGTGCGATCGAGAATCTGATCAATCGTATGTTGAGGAATGGCCATGGTCTGCTGAGCTTCTCGTGCTGGTATCTAAGGTCTAAATCACTGAAAAAATGAAAATAGTCTAGTTGGACATTGAATATTTCAAGTTCCTTTGTATACCTTTTGCACGTTTTGTTCAAGCCTGGGCAAGACAACGCAAAAGGGCAAGTATGATACCTTGCCCTTGAGGAAAATGCACCTGTAAAGCGCTGTCTTATTTGCTGATGCTGCCGGCCTTCTTTAGCTTTATTCAGCCGTTTTAGGACGATCCAGCAAACCAAATGAAATGCGATTGGTGATGCTGCGCTTTTCAGTTTCTGGTGCATCTGACTGTGCATCGGTGTCGGTTACAGTTTTGGCTTCTTTACCGAAAATACCCAGTGTCGCGCGGTTAAAGAAGCTGCCTTCACTACGTGCTGCACGCAGATTTACCGTCCCATCTGATTTCACCAGATTCGGATAATTCAGCTTTAATACATCCACATATTGCTGAGAAGTTGCTTTATCACCTAGCTGAGCATAACCATAAGCAACCGTTGCCAGTGCTTCCGGAATCTGCGGAGTTTGAGGATAATGCTCAATCACCCACAAGCCACGTTCAACTGCTGCCAGATACGCCTTACGTTTGATGTTAAAACGTGCTGCGTTCATTTCATGCTCAGCCAGTTCCTGGCCGATAAACTGCATACGTTGTGCTGCATCGACTGCATAAGTACTCGATGGATAGCGACGAATGAAATCAACAAAATTCTGGTAAGCCACTTTCAGGTAGCTGACATCACGATGCGACTGTTTCAGCGAGGTATAACGCAGCAGGCCGTTATAGTTCTGTTCCATATTGGCGACACCGCGTACATAGTAGGCATAGTCGACATTTGGATGTTGCGGGTTCAGACGGATAAAACGCTCTGCCAGTGCAACCGCACCTTCATAATCTTTTTGCTGGAATTTCACATATAACAGTTCCAGTTGCGCTTGCGGGGCATACTGACTGGTCGGGAAATAAGTTTCCAGCGCTTCTAACTGTTTTGCTGCATCGGTATATTGATTACGATCTAGCGCTTTCTGTGCTTTTTGAATATAAACCTGTTCGCTAGATTCCGGACCTTTATCCACGACTTCTTTTTTTGGATTACTGCTACAGCCTACCATTGCCGATGCAATGCCTAATGTCACAGCAAGCATTGTCATTTTATAATGTGGTAGCGACATAAAAATTCCTCTGTTAATACGGGCAATGAGCTACAATTGCACTATTAAACCACTTTTGTCTGAATGAGCAAATGAGTCAAGCACAATCTTCCAATTCTAATATCCCTGATACTGATTTCAATTTACTTGAAGATTCTGAGGATGCAGATAACCATACTTCAGAAGCAACTGCAACACGTTTATCGTTGCAATTTCAACTGGATGAAACTTATATCGGGCAACGGATCGACCAGATTGCCGCAATGGTCTGGAGCGATTTTTCTCGAGAAAAATTAAAGCAATGGATTAAAGATGGCAATTTATTGGTGAATGGTCAACCGGTTAAGCCGAAATTTAAAAGTGATGGTTTTGAAACCCTGACTTTAAATGTTGAGCTTGAAGCGCAAACGCGCAGTCTGCCGGAAGATATTCCACTGGATATCATCTATGAAGATGATGACATTATTGTCATCAATAAACCTGTAGGCATGGTAGTGCATCCGGGCGCTGGCAATAGTTCTGGCACCTTGGTGAATGCTTTATTGCATCACTATCCGAAATCAGCTGAACTGGCGCGTGCAGGTCTGGTACATCGTATCGATAAAGACACCAGCGGTCTGTTAGTCGTCGCCAAAAATCTGGAAGCACAATTTGCCTTAAGCAAACAGCTTGAGAAAAAATCAGTATATCGCCTGTATGACTTGGTGGTTTACGGCAATATTATTGCTGGCGGTACCATTGATGAACCAATCAAACGCCATCCGGTGGATCGTGTGAAAATGACCGTACTTCCAGGTGGTAAAGACGCGGTGACGCATTACAATGTCAAAGAGCGTTTCCAGCATTTTACCCGTGTTCAAGCCCGTCTGGAAACTGGACGTACCCATCAGATCCGTGTGCATTTTAGCTATATCGGCTTTGGCTTGGTGGGCGATCAGGTGTATATGCCACGTGTCCGTATGCCTGCAGGTGCATCGCAATTATTAGATGATACTTTGCGTGGCTTCAAGCGTCAGGCTTTGCATGCTGTACAACTCGGTCTGACCCATCCGCGTACCAAAGAAGAAATGACCTTTGAAGCACCGTGGCCGGAAGACTTTACCAATCTGGTTGAAGTGCTGCGTACCGAAAACAAAGCCTATTAATCTTTTTATTTAGCTCGCGTCAAAGCAAGGAATCGAGATGCAATTTGTACCAGGACTTCCACAAGGTGTATATGTAGGCCAGACTCGCGTTCACCATGCGAAAGTACAGCCATCAGCACAGCCTGAGCTTGCAGGTTTTAATCTGGCCTTGCATGTGCAGGATGATGCGCAACGGGTACAACAGCATCGTATGGCTTTATTGCGGGATTTCGCTGCCTTTGGCGTAGATAAAATTACCTGGATGACCCAGACGCATAGCACCATTTGTCATAGCATTAATGAGCAGATGCCATTTACCGCACTGGTCGGAGATGGTCTGGTGACGCAGCGCAAGGCGCATGCCTTGATGATGATGACTGCAGACTGTTTACCTGTGGTAATGGGGAATGCGAAAGGTACGGAAGTTGCCAATTTGCATGCTGGTTGGCGTGGTCTGGCGGGTGGAATTGTTGAAAATACCATTGCCGCCATGCAAACTCCGCCGACTTGGGCCTGGCTCGGGGCAGCAATTAGCCAGCCGTGTTTTGAAATTGGTGCTGAAGTAAAAGCAGCTTTTTGCGGTAAATATCCTGAACTGGACAGTGCATTTCAGGCCGGTGAACAGGCAGGTAAATATTATGCCGACCTGTATGCGATTGCGCGTTATATCTTGCAGCAACACGGGGTAAATACTGTTCTAGGTGGGGATCAGTGTTCTTATCGTCAAGCAGAGGAATACTTTTCTTATCGCCGTGAGCCAAAAACAGGGCGTATGGCGACATTCGTGTTTATGGCATGAAAATGTTAAACTTAACTGAATTTTTTGGCTTTTGAGCGTTATGTCCCTATCTTCCAAATCTGTTGCGATTGTTTATCACAGTCCTTATGGACACACGGCTAAAGTGGCAAATTTTATTGCCGATGGTGCACGGGAAACCGGTGTTCATGTGCATATGATGAATGTCGAACATATAGACTGGGATGTACTGGACGCCGCCGATGCAATTATCTTTGGTTGTCCGACCTATATGGGCAGTCTGACCTCTGCCATGAAGCTGTTTATGGAGCAGTCTTCCAAGCGCTGGCTGGCACGTACTTGGCAGGGAAAACTGGCTGCAGCCTTTACCAATGGTGGCGGACTTAGTGGTGATAAGCTGGCGGTCCTGCAGCAAATCAACCTGTTTGCCATGCAGCACGGTATGCTATGGAGTGGTTTACCATTGATGCCGACAGGACGTGCAGTGACGGATCTGAACCGGATGTCGAGCTTTTTGGGTTTAATGACCCAGTCGGATAATGCCCCGGTTGAAGTCACTCCACCTGAGGGCGATTTAAAAACCGCGTTCTGGTTTGGGGAATATATTGCCCTGACTCTGGCAAGACTGGGCGGCAAAGCTTAAAGTTATAAAAAAACCTCCAAATGCGGAGGTTTTTTTATATTCAATTTTTAATCCATTATTTATGGAAAATTCGCGCTTTATCACGTTGCCAGTCACGGTCTTTTTCGGTGGCACGTTTGTCATGGAGTTGCTTACCTTTCACCAAGGCAATTTCCAGTTTGGCATGTGGGCCTTTCCAGTAGCAGGCCAGTGGAACGCAGGAATAGCCTTTCTGGTTAATCGCACCCATCAACTTTTCAATTTCACGGCGATTCAGCAACAGCTTGCGCGTACGGGTGGCTTCAGGCACCACATGGGTCGAAGCGCTTAACAAGGGCTGAACCTGTGCACCAAACAAGAACGCTTCACCATTTTTAAAGGTAATATAACTTTCTACGATGGTCATGCGACCAGCACGCATTGATTTGACTTCCCAGCCTTTTAATGAAAGCCCCGCTTCAAATTTCTCTTCAATAAAATAATCGTGGCGGGCACGTTTATTCAGTGCAATGGTACCGCCATTATTTTTTTTTACTACAATAGATGCTTTCGCCATAATCTGATACTTCCAAACGTGCTGCTATTGTACCGCAACTAGAAATAAGGTGAAGTTTTTTAAATTAATGAGGATTATTCACCAAAAAAACAAGTTTTTGCTAAAATAAGATTCTACATAACAAACAGAGTACAAATGGATGTCTAAAACTCGTGTGATTTATCCGGGGACTTTTGATCCAATTACCAATGGACATATTGATTTGGTAACCCGCGCAGCGCGAATGTTTGATGAAGTCGTGGTAGCCATTGCTATCGGTCATCATAAAAATCCGGTATTTAGTCTGGAAGAGCGTGTCGCATTGGCGAAAGAGTCATTGAGTCATTTGGACAATGTTGAATTTGTAGGTTTTGACGGTTTGCTCGTCAATTTTTTCCGTGAGCAAAAGGCGACTGCTGTATTGCGTGGTTTGCGTGCAGTGTCTGATTTTGAGTACGAATTTCAGCTGGCAAATATGAACCGTCAGCTGGACTCCCATTTTGAAGCGGTGTTTTTAACCCCTTCAGAGCAATATTCTTTTATTTCATCCACTTTGGTGCGTGAAATTGCTCGACTAAGAGGTGATGTAACCAAGTTTGTACCACCAAACGTGGTTGCGGCCTTCGAGCGTAAACTTCAACAAGGTTGGTAGCGTGTCTTTATATATCACCGATGAATGTATTAATTGTGATGTCTGTGAACCTGTATGCCCGAATGAGGCCATCTATATGGGTGAACTCATTTATGAGATTCATCCAGATTTATGTACAGAATGCGTCGGACATCATGATCAACCGCAGTGCCAGTTGTTCTGTCCGGTGGATTGTATTCCACTGGATCCGAATCATGTCGAAACGCAGGAACAGCTGCAAGCCAAGTATGAAAAACTGACTGCTCAAAAAACATCAAGCAATTAGTCTCGATATTTGATACTATGCCGCTCGAAGTGAGCCAGACGATCGCTGCTGTGGAGATCTCCGTGATTGAAGCAGGGGAGGAAAGTCCGGGCTTCATAGGGCAAGGTGCCAGGTAACGCCTGGGCGGTGTAAACCGACGGCAAGTGCAGCAGAGAGAAGACCGCCTTCATTATGTTTTCGAGCAATCGGAATCGAAGGTAAGGGTGAAAGGGTGCGGTAAGAGCGCACCGCATGGCTGGTAACAGTTCATGGCGAGGTAAACCCCACCGGAAGCAAGACCAAATAGGAATCCATTAGGCATGGCCCATGCTGGATTCGGGTAGGTCGCTTGAGCGCATGAGTGATTGTGCGCCTAGAGGAATGATCGTTCACGACAGAACCCGGCTTATCGGCTCACTTCAACAAATTTTGATCAAACAGCACAATATGGGGTTGACGTGATTTACATAAAATCCCATAATGCGCGCACAGTTTAAGGCTATGTAGCTCAGTTGGTTAGAGCACCGCACTCATAATGCGGGGGTCACAAGTTCAAGTCTCGTCATAGCCACCATATTCTGAAAAAACCCACTCCGATTGAGTGGGTTTTTTTATGGCTGTAAAAATTAAAATGACTATAATGAATGAATTGTAAACGAATGAAATTTAATAAAATGACTATAGATCAAATAAATTGGCAAAAAGATAATTTTGAAAATATTAAAGAAGCTTGGGAGGGGGATTTATGGGATCGTAAACGTTTAGGGGAACAATTAACAGGATATGTTGATCGTTTACAATGTGGTGCTGTTTTAGCATTGGATGCACGTTGGGGAGAAGGAAAAACGTGGTTTGTTCGTCATTGGGCTAAATACTTAAGTGATACAGACCATAATGTTATTTATTTGGATGCTTTTGCGAATGATTATTTAGATGATCCTTTTTTAGTTATTAGTTCTGAAATTACGAATATTTTAAATCAGGATAAAAGAACGAAAAGAAAAGTTAAAAAATTGATTGAATTGTCTGCATCTGTAGGAACTGCTTTATTGCCATCTTTACCTAAAATTGCTTTGACTCTAGGATTACACTTGGTTGGAGCAGGTTTTTTAAGTGGAGCACTTCAGCAAAGCTATGAAAATGCCAAAGATGAGATTGATACATTATCTGATGAAGCAAGTGAGAGAATCAAAGAAAGTATTCAAGAAAAGATAGCTACTCATGAAGCTGAAAAGAAAACTTTAATAGAGTTCAAAAAGCATTTAGCTGAGACTGTAGAAAAATTAGATAAGCCTTTAGTTTTTATCATTGATGAATTAGACCGGTGTCGTCCTGATTTTTCAATTCGATTAATTGAGCGAATTAAACATTTTTTTGATATCAAGAATATTGTTTTTGTTTTAGTAATGGATAAGGTTCAATTTTCAAAAGTCGTATGTCATAACTATGGTTATGATGAAACTTTAGGAGAGGCATATTTAGATAAATTTGTTGACTTTACAATCCATTTAAAGCAGGCAAAAGAAAGTGAGAATTTTGAACTTATTATAAGAGATCAGCTATTTAAAATAGGTGAATTAAAGTCTATAGATGAATTTAGTGAATTGTATTATTGGGCACTTTATTTACAGTTACATGTAAAAATGAATAGTCGAGAATTAATAAAAAAGATTAATCAATATGCATTATTAAGAGCAGATACTGATCATAAAAACTTGGTATTAATAACTTTCCTATTTGGTTCAATTTCAGCAAATAATTTTAAATCCTTTGTAGAAGAGGTTTCTCAAAACTTAATCAAAAGCTCAAGGGGTGATGTATACCAATTTGCACGAAAACATGGGATTTCAACCTGGAATGGTAATTATGATGAAATAACAAATAGTGAATGGTATAGAATAATTATGCAAAAAGAATTTTTGATCAGTAATCCTTTATTAAACACGATGATCGCTGCTTTTCATGACTCAGCTCGCTCACAAGATAAATCTACAAAAGAACAATATTTGAGAGGAGGGTTAGTAAAATTTGCTATTTCAGAATATACAAACTCATGTAATTTTTCATCAGATTGGGAAAATTATATCAAACGTGGCATTTAATTCTTATCCTTAAAGTAAGATAATAAGCTTCCTATATCATCCGTCTGCAACTGCTCACGCATTTTTAAAAACTGCTTTTCATCTAAGTCATAGAGCTTAAGTGAAAGCAGTTTTTCTATATCTTCCTTGGGAAAGCGATATTTAATAATTTTGGCAGGAACACCACCAACGACTGCATAAGGCGGTACATCTTTGGTGACGACAGCACCGGTTGCCACCACAGCGCCTTCACCCAGTGTTACGCCTTGCATAATCATGGCGCGCGAGCCAATCCAACAACCATCGCCAATCACGGTATCACCCGCAGGCACAAAACTGCGTGTATCGAACGGAAACGCTGAAATCCAGTCCGTACGGTGTAATTGGTTGCCACCCATCATAATCACGCATTCTGCGCCAAAACAGACAAAATTACCGATATGGAGCTGGTCAATCGGCTTCTCGGGCGTGGCCGGCTTGTCATGTAAATAACGCACCACACAACGCTCAAACCCCTGATCCCAATAGGCCGAATAGTAAGAATAATTCCCCTTGATATGAATATTCGGATTCTTCACAGTTTTGGAGATGAATTCGAATTCACACCAGTGGTTTACAGGCGAATTAATTAACTTTTCGGACATAAGGGAGATACAAAAAATAGTGAATAAGAAATTATACCTAATCGGGGTTTAAACTTGCTGAATAATATCTAAAAGACATTCGCGCACGCATAAAACAATGATTAAGCTGTGGTCGATGCTGGAGGAATACGAGCAATCACCTTAATTTCAAAATCAAAACCTGCTAACCACGTGACACCTACAGCTGTCCAATTAGGATAAGGCTTTTGCGTAAACACCTGATTTTTAACTTTCATGATGCTTTCAAATTGCTGCTCTGGGTCAGTGTGAAATGTGGTGACATCAACAATATCATCGAAAGTACAACCAGCTGCTGCCAATGTCGCAGCTAGATTTTCAAAAGCCCGTTCTACCTGTTTCTCGAAATCTGGTTCAGGTGAACCATCCTCACGGCTACCGACCTGACCAGAAACAAAAAGTAAGTCTTCCGATTTGATCGCAGCAGAATAACCATGCTGTTCATACAGGGCATGGCGGTCTTGGGGAAATATCGCAGTTCTAGTCATGTCTATTCTCATTCAATATCTAATTTATCAGTGAGTGAAAGCAACTTGACTTTCACATACGCTTCGTATGTAAACATAATTGACATACGGTCCGTATGTCAATTAAAATTTTTATGATGATGAGGTAAAGTAATTCATGTCTGTTCGTGAACAAAAGATGGCGGAAACCCGCAAGAAATTAATTGAAGTGGCACGCCGTGCATTTGCAGCATATGGCTATGCTGGCACTTCAATGGATAAGCTCACGGCAGAAGCAGGATTGACCCGTGGTGCGCTGTATCATCATTTTGGTGATAAAAAAGGCTTATTTGCTGCGGTAGTTGATCAAATCGATTCGGAAATGGCTTCATCTGCCCAGCAGCATCTGGAGCAGCCTGATGATCTTTGGGATGGTTTGATGCTAGAAGGGCGGACCTATATTCAAAATGCCTTAAATCCGGAATTCCAACGCATTGTGTTGCGTGATGGACCGGCTGTGCTGGGTGATCCTGCACATTGGCCAAGTCAAAACAGATGTTTGCAGTCCACGCGTGAATGTGTTGAGCAATTATTGGTAGCAGATCGAATTAAAACAGTTGATCCGGAAGCTGCTGCGGTATTTTTAAATGGTGCTGCAATGAATGCAGCACTCTGGGTGGCTTCTAGCGAACATCCTGAGCAGGTACTCACTGAGGCTTTACATGCATTTAATTTATTTGCATCAGGATTTTTAAAAGAAGCACAGAGCTAATTCGTTTGTAGGAAGCAGATAAAGGTAAAAAACCCCTCAATCGAGGGGCTTTAAATTAAACAGCTTTAAATTTTAAAGATATTCAACTTTCACAATTTCGTATTCAACTTCACCGTTTGGTGTATTGATTTTCACATCGTCGCCTTCGTTTTTACCTAAAAGACCACGTGCGATCGGCGAGTTTACAGAGATCTTGTTAATCTTAAAGTCTGCTTCGTCATCGCCTACAATTTTATAGGTTTTCTGCTCTTCAGTATCCAGATTTTCAATCGTGACCGTTACACCAAAAACTACACGACCATTCTGTTCAAGTTCTTTGACATCGATCACCTGAGCTGCACCCAGTTTGCCTTCGATGTCCTGAATACGGCCTTCACAGAAGCCTTGCTGTTCACGTGCTGCATGGTATTCTGCATTTTCTTTTAAGTCACCGTGTTCACGAGCTTCTGCAATTGAAGCTGTAATACGTGGACGATCCACTGTTTTCAGTTGGTGTAATTCTTTCTCTAAGGCAATTTTGCCTTCAGGTGTCATAGGATAACGTTGCATGTTGTCCCTCAAAAGTCAGTTGAAAGATATAAAATCTATAAATAAAAAAAAGCCCGCCACCAAGAAGGTGGCGGGACTTCTTGGAAGTGAATTAACCTTTAGTTAGGTCTTGCAAACGATATACATCCATCGGCAATTTAATTGCTAAAGCTTGGCATACTGCATCCGCACCATTCAATGTAGTTGTGTTATACACTTTACCTTGAAGTGCTGAACGACGGATCGAGAATGAGTCTTCTTGTGCCTTTTTGCCTTCAGTCGTGTTAATCACAAGGTGGATTTCGCCGTTTTTAATACGGTCCACAATGTTAGGACGACCTTCAGTTACTTTATTGACACGTTCACATTCAAGACCAGCATCGCTAATCACTTTAAATGTACCATCAGTTGCAAGAATCTTGAAGCCTAGGTCAATCAATTGTTTTGCGATACCTGCCGCACGTGGTTTATCTGAGTCACGTACAGAGATAAATGCGTGTTTCACTTCGCCTTCAGTTGGAAGACCTGGTAAACGCTCATTTGCACCTAAAACAGCTTTATAGAACGCTTCACCAAATGTTTTACCAACGCCCATCACTTCGCCAGTCGATTTCATCTCAGGGCCAAGGATCGGGTCAACACCAGGGAATTTGTTGAACGGGAACACTGCTTCTTTGACAGAGAAGTGCTCAGGAATAATCTCAGTTGTGAAGCCTTGCGACTCAAGAGATTGACCAGCCATGCAACGTGCAGCAACTTTCGCTAAAGATTCACCGATACACTTAGAAACGAATGGCACAGTACGAGACGCACGTGGGTTCACTTCCAAGATGTAAACATCTTCACCTTTGACAGCAAACTGAACGTTCATCAAACCGATCACGCCAAGCTCTTTTGCCATAGCCACGGTTTGACGACGCATTTCGTCCTGAATCTCTTTAGATAGAGAGTAAGGAGGAATCGAACATGCCGAGTCACCTGAGTGAATACCCGCTTGTTCAATGTGCTGCATGATGCCGCCAATCACAACGTCTTTACCATCAGATACGCAGTCTACGTCAACTTCGATCGCATCATCTAAGAAACGGTCAAGAAGAACAGGCGCTTCGTTAGATGCTTGAACTGCATCACGTAAGTAGCGTTTTAATTCTTCATCGTTGTATACGATTTCCATCGCACGACCACCAAGGACGTAAGAAGGACGTACCACTAATGGATAGCCTACTTTAGACGCTTCAGCCATGCCTTCTTCAGCAGATTTTACAATGCTGTTGTTTGGTTGGCGAAGTTGTAGACGTTGAATCATTTGCTGGAAACGTTCACGGTCTTCTGCACGGTCAATTGCGTCAGGCGATGTACCAATGATTGGAGCACCAGCTTCTTCTAAAGCACGAGCCAATTTCAAAGGTGTTTGACCACCGTACTGAACGATAATGCCTTTAGGCTTCTCGATACGCACGATTTCTAAAACGTCTTCTAAAGTGATCGGTTCGAAGTACAAACGATCTGAAGTGTCGTAATCCGTAGAAACAGTTTCAGGGTTACAGTTTACCATGATCGTTTCATAGCCGTCTTCACGCATAGCCAGGGCAGCGTGTACACAGCAGTAATCGAACTCGATACCTTGACCGATACGGTTAGGGCCACCGCCGATCACCATGATCTTGTCTTTGTTCGATGGATTTGCTTCACATTCTTCATCGTAAGTTGAGTACATGTAAGCTGTATCAGATTCGAATTCTGCAGCACATGTATCGACACGTTTGTAAACTGGAGTTACGCCCAGGCTCCAACGATGTTTACGGAATTGCTTTTGTGAAATACCCATCAAGTCTGCAATGCGAAGATCTGATAAACCTTTACGTTTGAATCCACGGATGTTGTCCGCATTCAAGTCGCCAAAACCTAAAGTTTTGATTTGGTTTTCAGTTTTGATGATGTCTTCGATTTGAATCAAGAACCAGCGGTCAATGTTCGTTGCAGCGAATACTTCGTCTAAAGTAAAGCCGTGACGGAATGCATCGCCCACGTACCAGATACGCTCTGGACCTGGCACTTTAAGTTCTTGCAAGATTTTGTCGCGCGCGCCTTCAGCACCCACTTCAATTTTTTCGTCAAAACCAGAAGCACCCACTTCAAGACCACGAAGGGCTTTTTGTACAGATTCCTGGAAGTTACGACCAATCGCCATTACTTCACCGACAGATTTCATCTGAGTTGTAAGCGTTGCGTCAGCTTGTGGGAATTTCTCGAAGTTGAAACGAGGAATCTTAGTAACTACGTAGTCAATTGCAGGTTCAAACGATGCAGGTGTTGTACCGCCAGTGATGTCGTTTTTCAACTCATCAAGCGTGTAACCAACCGCTAATTTCGCAGCGATTTTTGCAATTGGGAAACCAGTTGCTTTAGAGGCAAGGGCAGATGAACGTGATACACGTGGGTTCATCTCGATCACAACCATACGACCAGTATTTGGACAAATACCGAACTGTACGTTAGAACCACCTGTTTCTACGCCAATTTCACGTAGTACAGCTAAAGATGCGTTACGTAGAAGTTGGAATTCTTTGTCTGTCAATGTTTGCGCAGGAGCAACAGTGATTGAGTCACCAGTGTGTACGCCCATTGGGTCAAAGTTTTCAATCGTACATACGATGATACAGTTGTCGTTTTTGTCACGAACAACTTCCATCTCGTACTCTTTCCAACCAATTAAAGATTCATCGATCAATAATTGTTTAGTCGGAGAAAGATCGAAACCGCGTTCACAAATCTCGATAAATTCTTCTTTGTTATATGCGATACCGCCACCTGAACCACCCATCGTGAATGATGGACGGATAATTACTGGGAAGCCGAAACGTGCTTGAATTTCTAAAGCATGTTCCATTGACTCAGCAACGTCAGCTTTTGGACATTCAAGACCAATTTTACGCATTGCCTGGTCAAACAGTTTACGGTCTTCAGCTTTTTCAATTGCTTCTTTGGTCGCACCGATCAATTCAACATTGAATTTTTCTAAAATGCCGTGCTCATCAAGGGCAAGGGCACAGTTCAATGCAGTTTGACCACCCATGGTCGGAAGAACAGCATCTGGGCGTTCTTTCTCAATAATCGCTGCAACAGTTTGCCAAGTAATTGGCTCAATATAAGTTGCATCTGCCATGGTTGGGTCGGTCATGATGGTCGCTGGGTTCGAGTTGACCAAAATAACGCGGTAGCCTTCTTCACGAAGGGCTTTACATGCTTGAGCACCTGAGTAGTCAAACTCACATGCTTGACCGATGACAATCGGACCAGCACCAATAATCAAGATGCTTTTAATGTCAGTACGTTTAGCCATGATGCTTCCTTAATTACTTCTTAGATGCTTCGATAAGTTCGATGAAATGATCGAACAATGGTGCGCAGTCATGTGGACCCGGGCTTGCTTCAGGGTGACCCTGGAAGCTGAACGCAGGTTTGTCTGTACGATGGATACCTTGGTTGGTGCCATCAAACAGTGAGCGATGCGTTACACGCAACACATCAGGCAGATTGCTTTCATCGACTGCGAAGCCATGGTTTTGAGAAGTAATCATCACTGTACCGTTATCAAGATTTTGTACAGGATGGTTCGCACCGTGGTGGCCGTGAGGCATTTTTAAGGTTTTAGCACCACTTGCAAGCGCAAGGATCTGGTGACCCAGGCAGATACCAAATACTGGAATTTCAGTGGTTTCTACAATTGTTTTTACAGCTTCAATTGCGTAGTCACATGCAGCCGGATCACCAGGACCGTTCGAAAGGAACACGCCATCTGGATTCAGTGCAAGTACATCAGCAGCAGGAGTTTGCGCCGGCACAACAGTCAGTTTACAACCGCGGTCTGCGAGCATACGTAAGATGTTGGTTTTGACACCGTAATCGTATGCAACAACATGGAATTTAGCTTCTGGTTGAGAGAAACCTTTGCCTAATGTCCAAGAGCCTTCAGTCCATTCAAAACCTTCAGGGTCGCAACATTCTTTTGCCAGGTCTAAACCGTTTAAACCACCAAATGCACGTGCTTTTTCAAGCGCTTCAGCTTCAGTGATATTTTCGCCAGCAAGGATACAGCCATTTTGCGCACCTTTGTCACGTAAGATACGTGTCAATTTACGCGTGTCGATATCCGCAATTGCCACAACATTGTGTTGTACCAAATATTCAGCTAATGATTGGGTTGAACGGAAGTTACTGTGCAGTAAAGGCAGGTCACGAATGATCAATCCGTTCGCCCAAACCTTATGAATACGACCTGATTCAGCGTCTTCTTCATTACAGCCTGTGTTACCGATATGTGGGTAAGTCAGTGTCACAAGTTGCTGTGCATAACTCGGGTCAGTCAAAATTTCTTGATAGCCAGTCATGGCAGTGTTGAAAACGACTTCACCAGTCGTACTACCCGATGCGCCAATCGAAGTACCTTTAAAGATAGTTCCGTCGGCAAGGGCTAAAATTGCTGGGGTGCTCAAACCAAAGCTCCTGAAATTTAGGCTGTAAAAAAGCGAGAAGACGAAAAAAAAGGAAGGCTATTTTTTAAACCTACCCTCCTATGTCTGCTCGCTTGAACTTAACACGGCATTATACGCAGAATGACCCCTAAAGTCCAACGGCTTTGCAGCGAAAGTATGAGATAAATGGCTTGCTTTTTGCATGGAAGTCTGTTTTGTAAGCAATGTGAAAAAATGTAAGCAATTAATAATTGTCAGACAAATCAAATCTTAATTTTTATCAAATCTACTAATATAGCTTAGTCGATATAACAATAGGAACAAGACAAATGGCTACAGCACCTAAATCTACTACATCTAAAAAAATCACTCCGAGCGTGGTAACTGAAACTGCCGAGAAGCTTGAAAAAGTAGCAGTCGAGGCTAAAGATCAGGCAATTGGAACCATCGAGGAAAGTAAGGAAAAGCTTGAAGTTGAAGCCAAGCAGTTAAGCGACACTGTGCAGGAACAATTGCGTCAATTTAAGCAGGAGGTGTTACAGCGTATTGATACTTTGAAGGAGCAGATTTTCGGTTCGCAGAAAGAATTAACTGAACTGAAAAGCTTTATCAAGACAGAATTCAACGCGGTCGTCGAAGACTTATCCAATCTGGGTAAAGAGCTGAAAGAAGATGTCAGTCAGATTTCGACCAAGCATAAGGAACATCTGACCGATACTTTTAAACGTTCTAAGGATAGTACCATTGAAGTACTGAAAAAAGTCAAACCCGTGGTGAAAACAGAGAGCTCGGACAAAAGTCCTGAGCTGAAAAGTTAGGCTGCGCTGAAAGGCCGCTATTTAAAAAGGAGAACAATCAAATGTTCTCCTTTGTCTTTATGCAGCAAAACGGACTCACAATAACAATTAGAGGGGGTCACGATGCAACAGCATTTTGTAGGTGTACTTATTTTACTGATATTGATCATGCTACTGAATCTGGAAAGCGGATTGGGGCGCATACTTTATCTAGGTGTAATCGTATTATGTCTGGGAGTACTGGGACTGGTGTTTGGGACCATTCTTCTGATGATCATTACTTTTGCTTTTATTCTTTATGCTGCTGTGAAATCTATTCAGGAGCAGCATCATCTGCATCACTAAAATATGAACGTTGAAAACAATAAAAAATCTAAAATAATTACATAGAGGATCAATCATTGTTAAGCGATAAACAAAAACGTGAGACTTTAAGTCTCACGTTTTATTCGCCTGTTACACTTTAAATAGCTGATGCACAGCGTCAATCTATTTAAAACACATGCAACCAGTCACGTTTATTATGAAAATCTGCCTGAGGACTACTATGCTGCATGGCATAGTATTGATCACCTTGCGAGGTTTTTAAAACAGCAGATAAACCCAGGAACAAGTTTTCCCATTTCAGTTTATGTGTTGCCATAAAATCAGTCAGATCCACACTGACATTAAGACCATAATGCGTGCGTTTGAGCTGATTCAACTCAATATCATCCGCAGCTTGCGGTGGCATATCTTCAGGATAACGGTATTCTTCGAATTGATAAGCCTGCCAGGCCTGAGAAGGGGAAAGATTAATCTCACGATAAAAATCTTCGCCCTGAACCCCAATAAAAATTTCAAAGCAGGTCTGTTCCCACAGGAAATCCTGACGGGGATGTGCCGTCACCATATCGGGCCACAAGATGTACTGATTGGGATCACGGATCCAGAAGCCCACATTTAAATTGTATGGGCCTTGCTGTTCGATGGCGGCAACCAGAGAGATGGCCTGAAAACGGCGATCAAATGCGCTAAGCTCGTAACTTGCCATAAGTCCTGTACTTAGTTAGACAAATGAGCGAAACGGACAAGGTTGGACAATTTTTGGTTTTGTTTCGCAGCTTTCTTGTAAAGCAGTGCAATTTTACCAATAGTTTGAACCACTTCAGCACCAGTCGCTTCTGAAATTTCAGCAATCAGTGCTGCACGCGCTTCACGATCTTCAGCTACGATTTTCACTTTAATTAGTTCGTGATCGTTTAAAGCACGCGCCAATTCTTCGATGACATTTTCAGTCAGGCCTTTGTCACCCAGCATAACGACCGGGTTTAAAGCATGTCCGATTTGACGTAAACGCTTACGTTCCTGAATAGATAAAGACGCCATGAGAGATAACCTGAATTTTAAAACGGCTTAGTATAGCAAAAGCAAAAAACAAACGCTTTAAATTCTCAGGAAATAATCATTTCCAATATCTCTTCATAACGAGCAAAACTCCTCGATTTAGATACACATGTATACTGCAAAATATGTCTTTTTCACGTACAATTAATAATTAGACGTTTTTTTATTTAGAGAGTTATGGCTACACGCATTACCAACCAAAAGTTATCTAAAAGTAGTCGTGATTGGATGAGAGAGCATTTAGACGATCCTTATGTGAAAAAGGCACAAAAGGAAGGCTATCGTGCGCGTGCAGCATATAAGCTCTTAGAAATGCAAGAAAAGTATAAAATCATTAAACCTGGTATGACTGTGGTCGACCTGGGCGCAGCGCCAGGCAGCTGGTCACAGATTGCCGGTAAACTTGTTGGCGATAAGGGTTTATTGATTGCATCTGATATTTTACCAATGGATGCTTTACCAGATGTCACTTTTCTGCAAGGTGACTTCCGTGAAGAAGAAGTTTTCCAAAAACTGCTAGAAATTTTAGATGGTCGTACTGTAGACGTTGTAATTTCAGATATGGCCCCCAATACATCAGGTAATAAGGCTGTAGATCAACCGCGTCAGATTTACTTGTGTGAACTTGCACTGGATTTTGCCAATAAGGTGCTAGGCCCCAAAGGTCAATTTGTGGTAAAAGTTTTCCAAGGCTCAGGTTTTGATGAATTCCGTAAGCAAGTGGTTGATAGTTTTGATATTCTGAAAACATCTAAACCCTTGGCATCACGTGCTCGCTCTAAAGAAGTTTTCCTGATCGGGCAGGGACGCAAGAAGGCTTTAAAATAAGTCTACTTGCCAAGTCGTTAAAAATTGTGCATTTTGTACGTTTTCAGATAATTGTAAGTTAATTTACAGCTTAAGTATTAAGGTCACCCTGAACAGGGCATGATCAAATTAGATTGGAATGGGAATAAAGCTTTGAGCGATCTTTTTAAGAATGCCGTATTGTGGCTCGTGATACTGGGTGTGCTGGTGTTAATCTTCAGCAACGTCAGTGACCGCAATCAACCGACTACAATGAACTACTCAGAGTTTGTTGCCGCGGTCAATGCTGGCCAAATTAAACAAGTTGTTATTGACGGCGAAAGAATTCGTGGCGAAAAATCAAACGGTTCAGAGTTTGAAAGTATTCGTCCGGCAGTTCAGGATCCTGAGCTGATGCCAAGCCTCATTAAAAATAATGTTGTGGTCGAAGGTGAAGCACCACAACGTCAAGGCTTGCTCATGCAGTTGCTTATTGCAAGTTTCCCTGTGCTTTTAATCATTTTGTTATTCATGTTCTTTATGCGCAACATGGGTGGCGGTGCAGGTGGTAAAAACGGCCCAATGAGTTTTGGTAAGTCTAAAGCCAAAATGTTGTCTGAAGACCAGATTAAAGTCACTTTCGTCGATGTTGCCGGTTGTGATGAAGCCAAGCAAGAAGTGGTTGAAATTGTCGACTTCCTGAAAGACCCAACGAAATTTAAACGTCTCGGTGCAAGTATTCCACGTGGTGTTTTGATGGTCGGTCCTCCAGGTACAGGTAAAACCTTGCTTGCCAAAGCCATTGCCGGTGAAGCTAAAGTGCCATTCTTTAGTATTTCAGGTTCTGACTTCGTGGAAATGTTTGTGGGTGTTGGTGCATCGCGTGTGCGTGACATGTTCGAACAGGCAAAACGTCATGCACCATGTATCATCTTTATTGATGAGATTGATGCAGTCGGTCGTCACCGTGGTTCAGGTACAGGCGGTGGTCACGATGAACGTGAACAGACACTGAACCAGATGCTGGTTGAAATGGACGGCTTTGAGGGGAATGAAGGCATTATCGTGATTGCTGCAACCAACCGTGCAGATGTACTGGATAAAGCACTTCTTCGTCCAGGCCGTTTTGACCGTCAAGTTGTGGTTGGTTTGCCAGACATCAAAGGTCGTGAACAAATCCTGAATGTACATTTGAAAAAATTACCTTCAGTGACAGGTGTGGATGTTAAGGTTCTTGCACGTGGTACACCTGGCTTCTCGGGTGCGCAATTGGCAAACCTAGTGAATGAAGCTGCTCTGTTTGCTGCACGCCGCAACAAGAACACCGTCGATATGCATGACTTCGAAGATGCAAAAGACAAGCTGTATATGGGTCCTGAGCGTAAATCGATGGTACTTCGTGATGAAGAGCGTCGCGCGACAGCTTATCATGAAGCAGGTCATGCAATTGTTGCTGAAAGCTTGCCAGGTACAGATCCTGTGCATAAAGTGACGATCATGCCGCGTGGTTGGGCTTTAGGCGTCACCTGGCAGCTGCCTGAATTTGACCAGACTAGCCATTATAAAGACAAAATGTTGAATGAACTTTCGATTTTGTTTGGTGGCCGTATTGCTGAAGAAGTCTTCATTAACCAGATGTCGACTGGCGCTTCAAATGACTTTGAGCGTGCAACTAAAATGGCACGTGCGATGGTGACCAAATATGGTATGTCTGACAAACTCGGTGTCATGGTCTATGAAGAAGATGCACAGCAATCTTTTATGGGCAGTATTGGTAGCCGCAGTATTTCGGAAACTACACAACTAGAAGTCGATCGTGAAATTCGTCGAATTCTGGATGAGCAATATAAAATCGCACGCGATATCCTGGAAAGCAAAAAAGATATTGCCCATGCGATGGTGAAAGCCTTGATGGAATGGGAAACCATTGATCGTGATCAAATCCGTGACATCATGGAAGGTCGTGAGCCTCAGCCACCAAAGGTCTATGTGGCAGACAACCCTGTGATTGATGTAACCCCAGATGATGGTCCGTTGACTCCTCCGCCATTGCCAGCGAACTAAGCTTATTAAAAAAACCACCTTCGGGTGGTTTTTTTATGCTTGTCATTTTTGTCATCGCTTTTTGAATGTTATATTGAGCGATTAAAAATGAATAAGAAAAATAAAAATGAATATACCTGTGCTGGAATCTAGTATTTACTGACTTCGTCTTGAACCGCTGAGCTGGGAGCATTTTTCTGATTTAGCCATCGCATGCGCTGATGAAAATTTAGGTGAGATTTTATATAACTCGGTGCCTTATCTGCATAACTTAAAAAAATATTTTTCTCAGGCCTTTGAACAGCAAGTTCAAGGTGAAAGGATGGCTTTTGCTGTGATCGATTTAAACTCCGGCCAAGCAATTGGAACCACCAGTTATCATGATATTAAGGCGAAAATTCCACGTTTTGAAATTGGTTATACCTGGTATGTCAAGCGCTATCACAGAACTTATGTAAATCGCGTTTGTAAATATCTTTTGTTAAGACATGCTTTTGAAAATTTAAATGCTCAGGTCGTCGGCTTTCGGACTGATCACTTGAATCTTCCCAGCCAGAAAGCGATTGAGGCATTAGGTGCCAAGCGAGATGGCATTATCAGGTGTCATATGCTGCGTAAAGATGGACAGACTATTCGAGATAGCTACATCTATAGTATTTTAGAAAGTGAATGGGCAGATGTGAAAGCATTATTACAATCTAAACTGATGCAATATTCCCAAAACAATTACTTCGAAATCTAGGTCCTAGCCTTATTCCACTTTGCTTTATTCAGCGATCCATAAGACAATATCGGGGTTATTTTGAGTGAGTATTGAATCATGCAGCTGATGCCTTTGTTACCACATGTATGGACATTTGGTGATTTAAAATTGGACTTATCCCAGCCGCATGTGATGGGGATTCTCAATGTCACCCCAGACTCTTTTAGTGATGGTGGTCGGCATAATCACAAAGAAGATGCAGTCGCACGTGCGCTTGAAATGATCGCTGAAGGCGCGACCGTGATTGATATTGGCGGTGAATCGACCCGTCCAGGTGCCGCAGTGGTAGAAGTGGAAGAAGAAATTCGCCGCGTAGTGCCTGTGGTGGAAGAACTGGCTAAACATAAGGTCATTCTCTCGATTGATACGTCGCAACCTGAAGTCATACGCGCAGCGGTTCGGGCCGGAGCACATATCTGGAATGATGTCCGTGCTTTGACTCGGCCGAATGCATTGCAGACCGCAGCAGAACTCAATATTCCAGTGATCATCATGCATATGCGCGGTGAGCCGACCACCATGAACAATCTGGATCAATATGAGGATGTCACTAAAGATGTGATACGCGAGTTATCCCAACGTGTTCAGGATGCTTTAGATGTTGGAGTAAAAGCGGAAAATATCATGATTGATCCAGGTTTTGGTTTCGCTAAAAATGCCCAGCAAAATTTAAAGCTGTTGCAAGAGTTTTATAAATTGACAGAAATGGGCTATCCGATTTTGTCTGCTTTATCACGTAAACGCTTTATCGGAGCAGTTTTGGATGGGGCAGAACCACAAGAGCGTGCAGTGGGTTCAGCAACAGCGCATTTGTTGAGTATTCAGCAGGGTGCATGTATGGTACGGGCACATGATGTTAAAGTCACAGCCGATGCGATTAAAGTCTGGCAAGCTATGCAAATGGTTTAAAAATCGAGGCTGGGAAATCCCTACATTGGCAATGTTGTTTGGCTTTTGAGCAACAATATGCTATATAGGCACGCTTAGATTAGATAGTCATCCTTTAGAGTGCCTGTAATGTTTGCAGATTTACTTCTCCCCATGTTCGATGATGAGTATTATCCCGATATTCTGGTTGCTGAAATCAAGCAGCACATCGAACGTTTTGCCCAAAAAGTCGCTAAATCAGGTTTGTCAGATCAAGAAATTTACCAGCTTGCCAATCTGACTGTGGCTGATATCAATATCATGAAACCTCAGTTCGAAGATCTGGATTCGTCTCTGGATGATACTGCCGCGGATTATATTGCCGAAGCCATGATGATGGTGGTGCAAGAGCACGGCCTGTTCGAGATTGAAATGGAAGAACTGATTACCAATCGTGAATGGTGATTTAAGAAAACCCTGCAGATGCAGGGTTTTTTATTGTCTGTTCAAATAATCTTTAAAGCTATTAAAGCGAATTGAGCCGAGTAATTGTTGCTCTTCATTCATGCATTGCTGATAAAGGTTTTGGTAATAAGCGTGCAGATTTGACTGACCCTGAATCTGTTGTGGTGTTTTTGATTTGGATTGTTGATAAGCCCAAAAAGCCAGTTGTCGGAGTTTCTGCAACCTGATCTGGTCAATCGCACTACAGGAACTTTTAAATAAAGGTTCCAGGATGACCACCCCAAAGGAAGAAATCGCTAAAATGATCATACTAATGATGACCAGTACATCCGAATGAATCAGATAAAGGTTGAGCAATAAGCTCAGAAAAATTGGAATTTGCAGATAGAGACAGTTTTGCAAACGCTGACTATAGGCTTTGGAACTAAATTGCGCCTGATATTGTGCATGCCAGATATAAGGATAAAGCAGTGCCATCAGCACAATTAAGGTGACATTAAAGGCAATCGTGGCATTCTTGAAAAAATAATATTCCAGAAATACGGAGCTGAGACTACAGGCTACACAGACCAGAAGGGACAGTAAATTAATCGCGATAACAAACTGGATATTTTGCAAGGCATTAAATTTAAAGCGGCTATAACGCAGCTTAAGGAAAAAAGCGTCTGGATGACGTAATTGTAATGTAGCGAGATCAAAGTGTTTTAATTCTGACATGGGGATTTCGCGCTAAAAGAATAAAATTCAGGCACAAAAAAACCAGCCTAATGCTGGATTTTTTATTGCACCATTTTAATAAATATTAAAATGGTGCCCGAGGCCAGACTCGAACTGGCACGCTTTGTGGGCGGGGGATTTTAAATCCCCTGTGTCTACCGATTTCACCACTCGGGCATGTGCGCAATAATAGAGGACGAAATAAAGCTTGGCAAGCAAATTCCGAAATGATTGCTTTCTTTTCAAGCAATTCCGTGGCTTCTATTCTAAAAATCAGCAAATCAACGTTTTTTAAAATTCAATATTTGCAGATCTTTAAGATGGCCAATGAAAAAGGATAGAGAGAACTATGAATTTTCATCCAGATAGCTGTCGACATCTAGATGCTTGATCGTTTTACAATATTGATGCTCATATTTCAGCAGCCGCGTATATAACCCGGCATAGTGATTTAATTGCTGTTTTAGTTCGGCATACCGAGGATCATGGCTTGAATAAAAACGTAATTTTAGTCGGATCAGGCAGGTTTGTTTATAAGCCCAAAAACAGATTTTACGTAATTGTTGTAGCTGATAGTGCTCAGTATTTTTACTATTTTCCTTGAATAAATTTTCTCGATAAAAGCGCACAAAACCAAAGCTCACGCCAAAGAAGAATAAGCTCCACATCAGCAAACTGCTTTGTATAAAGACCAGATTTAACGCTTGCATCAGAATCACAATAGCCATCTTGATCGGGGTATGCCGTAATAATTGATACAGCGAATAAGAAGAATGCTGAATCTGGTACAAAATCAAGGTGAGACTCAACATCAGGCACAGTAGAATGGCCAACATGGCATAACTCTGCGCCTGAAATTCGCTGATTTGCACAAAAGATTGCTGTACGAAATCTCCTAACATCAAACTGATGGGAACAAAAATCATGGCGGCCAAGGCCCAAGGAATTAAAAGCTTGGCTTTATCCCAGATTCCACGGATTTTAATCTGACTGTAAAACAGGTAATTTCCTTTAAATGCAGTCGGATATTGGCGCTTAAGTTGCTGCAGCAACAAAGTCACTTGCGTAGTGGGCATCATCCAGAGATTAATTTAATATATAGATGAAGCACTATAGTCGATTTTGCGCAAAATCGCAGAAGAAATGCAGTTTCAGGTCGTAGCGCTGTTTTAATCATGAAGATTTTGATTTTTTAGCCACGAATTATGCGAAAATAGCCGATTCAAGATTTATTTTTTTAAGGACAGTTTATGACTGATCAATCTCCTCAGGCGTTAAGCGACATCGAAATTTTAGACATCCTGCAAAGTATGAAAAAGGATGAGCTAAATACTGAGGCGCAAGCAGCAATTCGTCAGGGTGGTAAAGCTGGTCGTCAGGAAGCGCATAAAGCAGCCTTAGTAGCATTGAATCAGTCATTTGAAGACAAATTTGTCGAAGCCGTATCTTTGGCTTTGGGTCTGAATGCAGCACAAATCAAAAAAATCCGTTATAAAAAAGACCGAATCCGTATTTTAAAAGCGCGCGGTATTGATTATATGGCGATTGATGGCGCTGAAACTGCGCAAGTGCTGTCACAAATTGCCCAAGCAATTGTGCGTGAAGATGCCATTGTCACCCATGACCTGCATAATATTTTCCCATTCTGGAAAGAAGGCTGGCCAATGGTGCAATTCGATAATGCCTACAAAATTTTAGAAGATGATATCCAGATTCACTATCAAGCCGTTCTTGAGGCTTTATTAGCAAAAATCTAAGCTATAACTAGATCTAAAAAAAAGCACCCAAAGGTGCTTTTTTAATCACGATATATCAGTGCAATCAGCCAGCTGATGGGCAGAATAAATAAACGCCACCACGTGATTAATGGCCAATAAAAATACTCTCCAAATCTCAAGGTCGAGTCGAAACCTTGACGGCGACGTTCATGCGGGTAGGGAATAATGAAAACTGTTAAAACCATCAGAATGATGGCTGCGAGTAAAAGCAGGGGATTCTGTTGTTTGGCAAAGAAGAAGTAAAACAAATACAGGGCTGAATAAAAAAACAGACATGCCAATAATGCAGAAATATTCATCACTCACCTTATGGATTTTTTTATTAGAATAATTTTTTGAATAGAGGGCTAAAAAGAAGAACCAGATTAATCTGATTCTTCTTGAATAACTGAATTGGTTTCGATTAGGCGGGTCACCAGCAACTGGTCAATTTTAAAATGATCGACATCCACCACTTCAAACTTATAAGCACCAAATATCACGGCATCTGCAGGACGTGGAATCTTGCGTAATTTATACATCATGAAGCCAGCAATGGTTTCATAGTTCTCATCATCAGGCATTTCATCAATTTCAAGCGCATGCTTGATGTCTTCAATCGGCGTGCTGCCTTCAATCAACCAGGAATTATTGTCACGTTTAATAATTTGCTGATCTGCTTCAATAGGCGTCACCCAGTCACCCATCACGGTAATCATAATATCAGAAAGGGTAATCACGCCAACGACCAGCGCATATTCATTAATGACGACGGCAAACTTTTCCTTGGTGGAACGGAAACGGTCCAGAACTTCCGATAAGGTCAAAGTGTCAGGAATAGTCAGGACATTACGGATGGTATTTTCATTGAGTTGCAGCAGCGACTGGTTGTTCAGAATACGCACCAGAATGTCTTTGGCGTCGACATAGCCAATCACACTGTCAATGTCATTGCTACATACCAGAAACTTGGAATAGGGGTATTCCGCCAGCTTTTGCCGAATACTTTCTTCCGGTTCATTTAAGGTGAAGAACACCACATTTTCACGTGTGGTCATACTCGAAGGCACGTTACGTTCTTCCAGCTCGAATACGTTTTCAATGAAATGGTGTTCCTGTTTCTGGAGCACGCCTGCCTGTGCACCGGCATCCATCACTGCAGAAATATCATCAAAAGTAATATTGTCATCACGAATAGTATTTACTTTAAACAGACGGAACAGCATGTTGGCAATCGCATTGATAAACCAAGCCAAAGGTTTGCAGACTTTAATGAAAATCTGAATTGGCTCGATGACTGAGACTGCGATCTTTTCTGGCGCAATCATGGCCAGACGTTTCGGCATCAGGTCTGCAAATAAAATAAATAATGAAGTGACGACCGTAAAGGAAAGCGCAAAGCTGATATTGTCAGCCCAAGGTCCTTGGTAAAAGCGGGAAACAAAATTATAAATATAAGGACGGAAGGCACCTTCACCTAAAATACCGCCGAGAATGGCAACTGCATTTAAACCAATTTGGGAGGCTGCAAAGAAGTCTGCAGAATTTTCTTGTAGATCTAAAACTTTTTGAGCGCGATGATCACCCGACTCAGCCAGAATTTTGAGTTTGACTTTACGGGCACCAGCGAGGGCGATTTCAGTTAAAGATAAAAAACCGGCCCCCGTGATGAGTATTAAGATAATCACAATATTTTGTAAGAGGCTCACAAATCCACCTGTGGATGAATAGTATCTTGGGATATTTTTAACACAAAAAAAGACTTGAGGTGTAACAACGACAGCTCAAGTCTTCGAAGTATAATCTTAAAAAATAAGAATTTAGAAGATTTTGAGTTTAATAATGTGAAAATTGAGAATTATTGCTCAGGAATTCACGGTTTTCTTCTTCAATCATCTGGCGCGCAACATATAAAATCAGCTGACGTAACCAGCGATGCGCCGGATGATGATGCAATAAAGGACACCATGCCATTTTCAATTCAAATTCAGGAATATAAAACGGCGGATCTTTGAGAATTAAATTGTGATTCTTGGCTTGCAAACGTGCAATGCGTGAAGGCAGTGTTGCGACCAGATCGACATTGGCAGCCAATAATCCCGGCATTTGATAGTGACGGGTAAAGACTGAGATTTTACGTTTCTGGCCAATACGTTCTAAAGCCTGATCGATCCAGCCTAAACCGGCCTGTTTTTCAGGATTTACCCCGAAGCCAACACCCATACCGGTTTTGGAAACCCAGATATGCTGTGCATCCAGGTAACTTTTAAGGTTTAAGTTGCTTGCGGCAGGATGCTTGTTATTTAAAAGGCAAGAAAAGCTGTCACGCCAGACCAAAACCTGATGAAAACTTTGCGGGATTTCATTAAAACGGTTGATTGCCAGATCGACCTTGCCTTGTTCCATGTCACGATATGACACGTCACTTGGCGTCAGGAAGTCTAATACCACGTTCGGTGCTTCTGAACGTAGGGCTTTAACCAGACGTGGAACCAGCGTGGCTTCTGCATAATCCGAGGTCATGATCCGGAAGACACGATTTGAGGTATATGGACGGAACTCGGTACGTGGTTCCAAGATCATCGACAGATCAGCGAGCGCATCTCGAATGCGGGGCTGCAATTCTAAGGCACGTTCAGTGGGTGTCATGCCTTCAGAAGAACGAATCAGGAGGGGATCATTAAATAAATTGCGTAATCGGCGTAAGATGTTACTCATGGCAGGCTGGGTAACGCCCAGTTGTTCTGCTGCACGTGTGACATTTTTTTCGCGAAGAAGTACATCAAGATAAATTAATAGATTGAGATCGACCCGCTCCAGATTCATAAAAGAAATACCGAGAATAAATACAAGAAATTATGAAGATTATGCCATAATTGCCGGGCCTTGTGTAAAGCGTCGATGAAAAAAAGCCATGTGCTCACTGATAAAGTTTACAAAATTAACACAGGCTTAAGCTCCATTATTCAAAGTGTACATAAGAGAAAAGATGCACGTTAAATAGAATATCATTTAGCCTTTTTATAGAGGGAAATGAAAACCATCTTTTCGCTTTAAAAGAACATGAGAAAGGCTGTTCTTACGTTCAGTATTTGAGTGAAAAGTACACTAAATCGAGAATTCATCAAGTTGAATAAATCATCAAAGATCAGTATTTTTTAAAGATAAAAGGGCATAAACCCCATATCCAGACTTAAGTCTAATGAATTATTTTTAAGCAACATGTGGAAATTTTATCCATTTTTATTTTTAAATAAATATATATAAAACATAATCTTAATATAATCTATCAAGATTGTACTAAGACTTTGATCTACTCATTTTTTAAATAAATACTGAAGATTCTTGCAGACTATTGGATTAATTTTCATAAGCCCACTAATCTTTAGCTATCCCAACGGATCGTCGAAAATCTGAACAAGTCATTGAGGGTGTGATTTGAGCGGTTCGTTGCAGAAAAATCCTAATATTATTACAGGAATATATCATGACTACATACCAAACAGCGATTGATGCAATCCGCGAATTAAAAGCGAAATTCGGTAACACTTGGGCAGACATCAGTCCTGAAGATGCTGCGCGTATGCAACTTCAAAACCGTTTCAAAACTGGTTTAGACATTGCGAAATATACAGCGGCAATTATGCGTCGTGATATGGCTGCTTATGATGCAGACTCTAGCAAATACACTCAATCACTAGGTTGCTGGCACGGTTTTATCGCGCAACAAAAAATGATTGCGAACAAAAAATACTTCGGTACAACTGAACGTCGCTACATCTACCTTTCTGGTTGGATGGTTGCAGCACTTCGTTCAGAATTCGGTCCACTTCCTGACCAATCTATGCACGAAAAAACGTCTGTTCCTGCATTGATCGAAGAAATCTACACTTTCTTACGTCAAGCTGACGCGAAAGAATTAAACGACTTGTTCCGTGCACTTAAAAAAGCACAAGAAGCGGGCGACACTGCTAAAGCAGCTGAAATCACTTCACAAATCGACAACTTCCAAACTCACGTTGTGCCAATTATTGCGGACATCGACGCTGGTTTCGGTAACGAAGAAGCGACTTACTTACTTGCTAAGAAAATGATCGAAGCGGGTGCTTGTGCACTACAAATCGAAAACCAGGTTTCTGATGCGAAACAATGTGGTCACCAAGCTGGTAAAGTAACAGTTCCACACGAAGACTTCATCGCGAAAATCCACGCTCTTCGCTATGCATTCCTAGAAATGGGTCTTGATGACGGTATCATCGTTGCACGTACTGACTCTGAAGGCGCTGACTTGACTCAAAAAATCCCAGTGGTTAAAGAGCCAGGCGACATCGCTTCTCAATACATTAGCTACTTAGACACAACTGAAATCGACATTTCAGAAGCTCAAGAAGACGAAATTCTGATCAAGCGTGATGGTAAACTTCACCGTCCTAAACGTCTTGCTTCTGGTCTATACCAGTTCCGTGAAGGCACGCAAATCGACCGCGTTGTACTTGACTGTGTAACTAGCCTACAAAACGGTGCTGACTTGCTTTGGATCGAAACTGCGACGCCTAACGTTGCTGAAATCGCTCACATGGTTAACCGTGTACGTGAAACAGTTCCAAATGCGAAACTTGTTTATAACAACTCGCCTTCGTTCAACTGGACTTTAAACTTCCGTCAACAAGCGTATGACCGTTGGGTTGCTGAAGGTAAAGACGTTTCTGCTTACGACCGTGCTAAGTTAATGAGCGCTGAGTACGATGCAACTGAACTGGCTGCTGAAGCTGACGAAAAAGTTCGTACATTCCAAGCTGACGCTGCTCGTGAAGCGGGTGTGTTCCATCACTTGATCACACTTCCGACTTACCACACAGCTGCACTTTCTACTCATGAGCTTGCTCAAGGTTACTTCGGTACTGAAGGTATGTTGGCTTATGTTGCTGGCGTACAACGTAAAGAAATCCGCGGCGGTATCGCATGTGTTAAACACCAAGCAATGGCTGGTTCTGACATCGGTGATGACCACAAAGAAATCTTCGCTGGTGACAATGCATTGAAAGCTGGTGATGATTCTAAAAACACAATGAACCAGTTCAGCGCTTAATCCGCTCAATTGATTCACCAAAAAACCCTGCAGATGCAGGGTTTTTTGTTTGGAAAAATGCTATTAATAAATAGGGAAGAGCAATCTCAAGAATATGCTCAAGAGGGATTATCCATAATTTCTCCATGATTGGTTTTTATCGCAGTTTTTATGTGTTTAATTCTTGCATTCTAGTGCTATGTCACTGAATATTTGGATATAGCATGCTTATGTTCTGCATCAATTTACCCCTATTTAATTAAAAGTGACCCGGACTTATGCTGTCTAAATTTTTTATCCACCGCCCGATCTTCGCTGGGGTACTGGCGATTGTTGTCATGGCAATCGGCTTGTTCGCAGTGATGAACCTGTCAGTGGAACGTTATCCGGACATTGCCCCGCCAAGGATAACGGTGGCAGCAACTTATAGCGGCGCTTCTGCGGAAACTGTGGAAGAAAGCGTGACTCAAGTGCTGGAGCAGCAAATCAAAGGCATTGATCATCTGCTGTATTTCAGCTCGAGTAGTGATTCTTCGGGGCGTAGCCGGGTCAGCATTAGTTTTGAAAATGGCACCGACCCGGATACTGCACAGGTTCAGGTACAAAATGCGATTAATGGGGTACTAAACCGATTACCGGAAGATGTACAACGCCAAGGCGTTAATGTCTTTAAATCGCTCGGTGATACCCATATGGTGATCAGCCTGTATGATGAGTCGGGGCGCAGCAACAATATTGAACTTTCCGACTATCTGATGACCCATCTGGAACAGGACATTTCCCGGATTGAAGGCATTGGTGAGGTGGATGTTTTTGGTTCACAATATGCGATGCGGATCTGGCTGAATCCGGCAAAATTAAAACAATATAACCTGATGCCAAGTGATGTGCGTGCTGCGATTGAAGCCCAGAATACTCAGGTCGCTGCTGGTGCGATTGGTGATCTTCCAGCCATAGACGAGCAATACCTGAATGCCAAAGTTACTTCGGGTTCACGGCTAAAAACTGTAGAAGAATTCCAGAATATTATTGTCAAATCGGATCGTGCCGGCAGCTTTATTTATTTGAAAGATATTGCGCGGGTAGAACTGGGTGCTGAAAATTATCAGTCTTATAGTACCAATAATGGTTATCCATCAGCAGGTCTGGGTATTTCACTGGCCTCAGGGGCCAATGCCATTGCCACCTCTAATCTGATTAAGGCTGAAATTGCCCGTATTTCCCAGCAATTGCCTGAAGGCTATAAAATTGCCTATCCACGTGATAATACGCCTTTTGTACAAGAATCAATTAAAGAAGTGGTCAAAACCCTGATCGAAGCCGTGATTTTGGTCATCATTGTGATGTTCATTTTCTTGCAGAACTGGCGTGCCACCTTGATTCCCACCGTGACTGTTCCGGTAGTGATTTTGGGTACCATGGCGGTGTTGTATGCACTGGGTATGAGTATCAACACTTTAACCTTATTTGCGCTGGTTCTGGCGATCGGCCTGTTGGTGGATGATGCGATTGTTGTGGTGGAAAACGTCGAACGGCTGATGCATGAAAAGCAACTGTCTGCCAAGGACGCGGCCCTGGAATCCATGCAGGAAATTAGTGGAGCACTGATCGGGATTACTTTGGTTTTGACCGCAGTCTTTATTCCGATGGCTTTCTTTGGTGGTTCGACTGGCGTGATCTATCGCCAATTTTCTATCACTTTGGTTGCGGCCATGTCGCTGTCCTTAATGGTGGCATTGATTCTAACCCCAGCATTGTGCGCGCTTATTCTAAAACCGAATCCTAAACCGGCAAAATGGGCATCCTGGTTTAACCAGAAACTGGATCATTTAAAACATCGTTATCTGAATTTGTCTAAACTCACGGTCCAGCGTCAGGCAATCTGTTTGCTGCTGTTTGCCGGATTGATCGGTGTGTTTGCGCTGTTCTATCGTGCCTTGCCGACCAGTTTCTTACCGAGTGAGGATCAGGGGATCTTAAGCTTGCAAATCAAATTGCAGGAAGGCGCTCCGATGAAAAATACCATTCAGATCGGTGAAGAAGTCCGTAAGTATTTTCTGGATCAGGAACAAGCTAATGTCAATCTGGTGATGATCCGTTATGGGCGAAATTTCTCTGGAACTGGTCAGAACCTCGCGACCGGTTTTGTAGCGTTGAAACATTGGGATGAGCGTTCCGGTCAGGACAATACTGCACAAGCGATTCGTGAACGGGCCTTGAAGCATTTTCAAGGCAATCGCAATGCACAAATTAACGTGTCCATGCCAGCTTCAGTCAATGGCCTGGGACAAACCGATGGTCTGGATTTCTGGATTCGAGACATCAATGGCAATGGCCGACAATATCTGGAACAGCAATTTAGAGCGCTGGAAGCTCGGGCGGGCAACTATACGAGCTTTGAAAATCTGGGCAAACGTTCTAATCCTGACAAAGCAGAACTACGTGTCAATATTGACCAGAAACAGGCCATGGCCAATGGCCTGACCCAATCGGCGATTAACAGTACCTTATCCAGTGCCTGGGGCGGCAGTTATATCAATGACTTTATTGATCGCGGCCGGATTAAACGGGTGATCATGCAGGGTGATGCTGAATTCCGTTCCAAGCCGGAAGATCTGGCACAGTGGCATGTACGAAATGACCAAAATCAGATGGTGCCTTTCAGTAACTTCTCGCAAGTGGGCTGGAGTGGTGGCCCTGAAGTGGTCAACCGTTTCATGGGTTATACCGCATTGCAAATGGATGCGGATCGGGCCAAAGACAGCAGTTCCGGCCAGGCTATGCAGGATGTGGAAGCTTTGATTGCTGAGCAGGAAGGGGTGGATGTGGTCTGGAGTGGTCTTTCCTTTGAGGAAAAACAGTCCAATAATCAGGCGATCTGGCTGTATCTGATTTCAATTGGCTTTATTTTTCTCTGTCTGGCAGCTTTATATGAAAGCTGGAGCATTCCAACCGCCGTGATGTCAGCTATTCCACTCGGAATTGGCGGCAATATTATTTTCAGTTATCTGGCTGGTTTCCCGAATGATATCTATTTCCAGATTGCCTTGCTAACCACCATCGGTCTGTCCTGTAAGAATGCCATTCTGATTGTGGAGTTTGCTTCGTTAGCGCAGCAACAAGGAAAATCGGTAGTAGAAGCGGCACTAGAAGGTGCCTCTTTACGCCTACGTCCAATTTTGATGACTTCTTTGGCTTTTGGCGCAGGGATTTTACCGCTGGTCTTTGCTACAGGCGCAGGTGCGGTGAGTCGTCAGGAAATTGGCGTAAGTGTATTTGGTGGTGTTATTTTTGGAACTTTGCTGGTGCTGATTTTTATTCCATTTATGTATGTTTTAATTCGTCGACTTATCATCAAAAAATCGCGTGCTTAAAACAAAGGAAAACTCTAGAGCTAAAAAATCCTCGTTTATACGGGGATTTTTTTATCCTTAAGATTAATCCAATGGCTGGTTGAGTCTGCAGTATGGTGTGAAAATTGCTATAGAAATCATCTATTCATAGAAGAATGCGTCGTGAGAATGCATCTGATGGGGATTTTTATTCATGTTGTCACGCTTTTTTATTTATCGACCTAAATTTGCAGCCGTGATCGCCATTATCATGATGGTATTAGGAATTTTTGCACTGCAAAAAATTCCGATTGAGCATATGCCGAATATGGATGCACCTGCGTTAGGGGTTTCTGCGGGGTATCGTGGTGCATCTGCGGAAACCGTTGAGCAATCGGTCACGCAAATTTTAGAACAAGCGATAAAAGGCATTGAAGGTTTGGAAAGCTTTCAGTCCAACAGTAGCGTGGGACGTGCAAATCTGACACTGTCGTTTGAGCAAGGAGTAGATCTCGATCAGGCACTGTTGCAAGTGCAAAATGCGGTCAATAGTGTGCTAAGTCGATTGCCTGAAGAAACCCAGCAAAATGGAGTGGCTGTTTATAAACAAGGTTATGATCAATTTGCATTACTGAGTTTATATGATGAATCGGGGAAGGCGACACCTACAGAGCTTGCTGACTATTTAATGGTGCATGTCGAACCGCGTTTTTCCCGTATTGAAGGGATGGGTGAGGTGGAGCTTTATGGCGCAGGCTATGCGATGCGCATTTGGCTCAATCCATATAAACTACGCCAATTTAATCTGATGCCGAGTGATATTCGCAATGCAGTCGAGGCACAAAATGCACCACTTGTGTCTGGTTCTATTGGTGGATTACCGACAGCGCAAGATCAATACATGAATGCCAAAGTCAGTGCGGGTTCGCGTTTAAGTAACATTGATGAATTTGAAAAAATTATTGTGAAAACAACAGATTCAGGTTCAGTACTGTACTTGAAAGATGTCGCACGTGTTGAGTTAGGGGCAGAAAGTTATAACCATTTAAATTATACCAACGGTCATTTATCCGCTGCATTATCGATTCAATTGGCGCCACGGAGTAATGCGATTGCGGTTTCAGAGCAGATGCAAACGGTATTGAAAAATGCCCAAGCCAATTTGCCTGCACATTATCAATTGCGTGTGACCATGGACAGAACCTCATTTATTACCAGTTCAATTGAACAAGTCGCGAAAACTCTGGTCGAAGCGATGGTACTGGTGGTTTTGGTGATGTTTATCTTCCTGCAAAACTGGCGCGCCACTATTATTCCTGCAGTCACGATTCCGATTGTAGTTTTAGCCACATTTGCGGTGCTGTATGTATTGGGAATGAGCTTAAACAGTTTTACCTTGTTTGCCCTGATTTTGGCGATTGGCCTGTTGGTCGATGATGCCATTGTGGTCGTGGAAAACATTGAACGTTTGATGCATGAAGAACGTTTGGATGCTCAGGCTGCAGCTTTAAAGTCAATGAAGGAAATTAGCGGTGCATTGATCGGGATTACTTTGGTCTTAACTGCTGTATTTATTCCCATGGCATTTTTTGGCAGCATGACAGGAGTCATCTATCGTCAGTTTTCTATCACGTTGGTCGTGGCAATGCTACTTTCTTTATTGGTGGCACTCATCATCACCCCTACATTTGCAGCGCAACTGCTAAAGCGTCAACCACATCAACCAAAATGGGCACAGCGTTTTAATCGTGGCATGGATAAGCTCACCATGCGTTACCAAAAGCTTTCTGCACGTAGCATGCAGTTTAAAATGACGATGTTGGCTGTATTTAGTATATGTGTTTTAGGCTTTGGCTGGCTTTATAAAACCCTGCCCGAAGGCTTGATGCCAACGGAAGATATGGGCTTTGTTATGGGTCAAATTGTGATGCCGGGCAATGCACCACGTTCTGAGATAGAAAAAGTCGGGCGTGAAGTCCAAGACTATTTAATGCAGCATGAATCTGAGCGCATCCAAAGCATTGGGATTTGGTATAGCGGAAACAATGTTGGGGTTGGGCCTTATCGTGGTCAGCTCTTTGTCGTATTAAAGGACTGGACAGCGCGTAAAAATCCTGAAGATAGCGTCTTTGTCATTGTAGATCGTGCACAAAAGCACTTTGCCAATCATGCCAATGCCCAGATTTTCTTTATGGCGCCTTCTATGTCTAGTAATGGACGTGTGGTCGACTTCTGGTTACAAGATTTAGATTCACGGGGCAGCGAGTTTTTACAGCAATCCTTCTCTGAGATTGAAACTCGTGCCAAAGCAAAATCATCGATTGAATATTTACAACTTGATGTACCCAAAGAAAGTGCCGAGCTGAATATTAAACTGGATATAGAACGCTTACTCAAATATGCCGTACCTCAGCAAAGTTTTAACAGTACGTTGGCTGCGGCTTGGAGTGGTACCTACATCAACGACTTTATTGATCGTGGGCAAATCAAACGTGTCATCATGCAAGGTGAAGCGGAATTTCGTTCTAAACCTGAAGATTTGGCACATTGGCATGTCCGTAATAGCAAAGGCGAAATGTTATCGTTTAATCAATTCACTACGCTGAATTGGCAAGGTGGACCGAATAGTATCAACCGTTATATGGGCTATAACGCCGTGCCTGTATATGCAGGTATTCCCAAAGATCAATTTTCGAGTCAAACCATGTACGATGTCGAAGCTTTAATCGATGAACAAGACGGGGTGAATTTGGCCTGGAGCGGAGCCGCACTAGAAGAAAAACGCAGCAGCGGGCAAGCTATTTTCTTGTATCTAATTTCAATTGCCTTTATTTTCTTATGTTTAACGGCACTCTATGAAAGCTGGACGATTCCTGCTGTGGTGTTGACCGCGATTCCTTTGGGCGTGGGAGGAAGTATTCTGTTCTGTGCATGGTTTGGTTTTGCGAACGATATTTACTTTCATATCGCCTTGCTGACGACTATCGGTCTGTCCTGCAAAAATGCAATTTTGATTGTAGAGTTTGCTGCACAAGCAGAGCGGGCAGGTCATACTCCTGTTCAGTCAGCGCTATTGGCCGCGGGCTTACGCTTGCGTCCTATTGTCATGACCTCCATTGCATTTGCAGCGGGTGTATTGCCTTTGATGTTTGCCACAGGCGTCAGTGCAATCAGCCGGCAGGAGATTGGCAGCAGTGTTTTTGGTGGGGTGCTATTTGCTACTGTTCTGGTACTGCTGTTTATTCCCTTTATGTATGTATTGATCCGTGGTCTGATGATTAAAAAAACAGTTTCTCAATCAGTGGTGATAGAGCATCCATCTTTAGAAAGTGAACAAGCCTGACTCAGTCAGGCTTTTTTCTGGCTAAATATCGAGGAATTGATTTATACAAAAAATATCGTCATATTGCAGCATGATCATTAAAATTATTCACATGAAAAATTAGGATACATAGGGATCAGGACAAACCTCTCTTGACTGCCAGACTTTTATAATGAGCTGCTTATGCCAACAATTTCAGAAAAAATCCAGCATATCCAACAACAATTACATTCTGAAAATCACGGCATGGCTGTAGGTTTACTCACTCAGCTGAATGTCGCCGATCAGGCGCGCATTTTAAGTCGTTTAGATGCTCGGCAACAGGCCCAAATTTTAAGGGAACTGAATGAATCAAGCTTGGTCTATGCTTTTATGCCCCTAGGGCAGCAGTTAAACGTGACCAAGCACTTATCCATTTCAGAACTTGTTCCCATTCTGGACGCAATGCCTTCTGATGATTTTGTCGATATTTATAAGCAGTTTTCGCCGCCGCTACAGCTGCAATTGATGGGCGCATTATCTGAAAAATCCCAGCAAACACTCAAAGATCTGGCCATCTATCCGGAAGGTACGGCTGGGGCCATGATGAGCTCAAGTTTTGTGACACTCTCACCCGATTTAACCATGGATGAAGCGATACAGGTTTTACGTGTGGTGGCCGCCGGGCAGGAAACCCTGTATCTGATTTATATTGTCGATGCAGAAAAACGGCTGATCGGTGTGATTTCCTTAAGGCAGATCATACAAGCCTTACCTGAGCTGAGCATTGCCGAGGTGATGCAGCGTGATGTCATTTCTGCCCAGGTAACAGATGATCAGGAAATTGTAGCTCGAGCCTTGGCCTATTATGATTTTATTGCTCTGCCTGTAGTTGATGCACAGCAAAAACTCTTAGGAATTGTTACTTATGACGATGCTATGGACATTGTCGAAGCCGAAACCACTGAAGATATTTTAAAGTCGGGTGCAGTGACACCGTTGACTGAATTGAGCCTTAAAACTGCCCCGATTTTGACCCTGTATCAGAAGCGGGTCTTTTGGCTGGTCATTCTGGTTTTTGGCAGTCTGCTCTCTGGAATCGGGATTGCACACTTTGAAGAGATCATTGCCGCACATATCGTGTTGGTATTTTTCTTACCACTTTTGGTGGGCAGTGGCGGGAATGCCGGTTCGCAATCCGCCACCTTGATGGTGCGTGCCTTGGCCACAGGCGATGTCGAGTTTAAGGACTGGTTTAACTTGCTCAGTCGCGAATCTCTGGTGGCGCTGTGCTTAGGCGGCACCATGGCAATTGCCGTATCCATTCTGGGTTATATTCGGGGTGATGTCATGGTCGCTGTGGTGCTGGCCATCAGTATGCTCGGGATTGTGTCGATGGGCTGCCTGATCGGCATGAGTTTGCCTTTTATTTTAAATAAACTCAAACTTGATCCTGCCAGTGCTTCGGCGCCGTTGGTGACTTCCATCTGCGATGCTACCGGTGTAATTCTGTATTTATTCGTTGCTTCCAAATTATTGTTTTAATTCACAGATTGATACATCAGCGTAGAAAAAATACTTTATGCTCAAGAAAATCAGCATTATTTCTGGAATAACCTATGCCTGAGCCTGAACAAAAACCAAAATTAAGCCAACAAGAGGTGATACGTCTGGAACGTGATCTGGCCAAGTTTGCCAATATGATGGACTCCGTGGTGCGTATTCCGTTTACCAAGCAAGGGGTGGGGGCAGACGCAGCTTTGAGTACGATTCCGGTTGCTGGAGATATTGCCGGTTTTGTATTGACCTGTTATGCCATTCATAAGGCCAAACAGATCGGGGTTCCGAGTGCCAAACTCAATCCGGTGATGAAAATGGCGGCGATCGATGCGGTAGTAGGATTTATTCCGGTGGCAGGCACGGTCTTTGATATTTTTATTCGGCCCAGTCGCAAAGCGCTCGATGTCGTGCACCTGCATATTCGCGAGGAATATCAGATTAATAGCGATCGACATGTGGTGCATCCATTTTTGCATGAAAGTCTGGAACGCAAACAACAGCAATCTGGATTCTGGCGCAATCCTGTGGTGGCCTGGATCTGGATTCATATTCCGGATATTTTAGGCACTTTATTCCTGATTTTATTTATCTTCGCGATCGGGTGGGGTGCTATGGCGCTGTATCAATGGTTCAGCCAATGATAGGTCAGCTAAAGAATAATTAAATCCAATAAAAAAGCCTGCAATTGCAGGCTTTTCTTGAATCAAAACTCAAGTTTTACTTAAGCACAATCAAGTTGTTGCAATGCAGCGACACGCTGTTCGATGCTTGGATGCGTCTGGAACAAGGCAGCAAGGCTAAAGCCTTCTTCTTTACCCGCAGAAATCGCAAATGCTTTCATTTCTTTCGGCATGGCATCCGGCATTTCAGATTCTGCCTGTAAGCGCAGTAATGCTGAAATCATGGCTTGTTTACCTGCCAAACGTGCGCCTGCTTCATCAGCACGGTATTCACGGTGACGAGAGAACCACATCACAATCGACGATGCCAAGATACCGAACACGATATCTAGCACAATAGTAATCACGAAATAGGCAATACCCGGGGCTTCACCTTCTTCACGACCAAAGACATTGCGGTCAATAAAATCGCCCGCGACACGTGCGAAGAACATCACGAAGGCGTTCACAACACCTTGGATCAGTGCCAGAGTGACCATGTCACCATTGGCGACGTGACCAATCTCATGCGCCAATACTGCACGAAGTTCGTCTTTGTTCATACGCTCAAGCAAGCCGGTTGATACCGCAACGAGAGCATCGTTTTTGTTCCAGCCAGTGGCAAAGGCATTCGACTGGTAAGAGGGGAAAATACCCACTTCCGGCATTTTAATGCCTGCACGCTGAGAAAGTTGTGCAACTTCTTGGAGCAACCAGGCTTCAGCTTGGTTACGAGGTGCATTCGGGTCAATCAGTTCAGTACCCGTGGTCTTTTTCGCCATCCATTTAGACATGAACAGGGAAATCATTGAGCCGACCATACCGAACACAAAACAGATGACCAACAGGTTGCCTAGATTCAAGCCACCTGCGCCATGGTAACTACCGACACCGAAGAGTGACAAGATAATGCCAGCTACAACCAGTACCGCGAGGTTGGTTAGCAAGAACAAACCAATCCGCATCATTGAGAAATCCTCTTATTACAGAAAAATAATCTGATTATTAAATGTAAATCATTGAAATCAATATGCGGTGAAATGGAGAAGAATTCAAGGAAAAAATAGCATTTGGCTACAAAAAACACAGGATATTTTTTGTACTAATTAAAACATAGGTCTTTAAAAACAAAGCTGTTTAGAAATTATTCACTCAAATATATTTTTGCAGATGCTGACGCATTGGCGGTGGCATATGAGCCTGCCGGTGCATCGGTGAAACTGCCATCCGCTTGAGCAATGATCTGACGCTGATACTTGGCAGCCTGAATATTGGAAGCTGTGGTGGTTCCAGTCGAATAATTGTCAGAACTGGCAATCACACGGCCAGTATCAGAAGATGCTGTATAGGCAGCACTATGATTACCTAGACCTTGAGCATATAGGTTCTGATAACGGCTGCTGACACGACGGACATAGTCCTGAGTTTCACGAAACGGTGGTACGCCCTTATATTTGGCAACATTACCTTCACCGGCATTATAGCCGGCCAGTGCCAAGGTGGTATTGCCATTAAAACGTTTCAATAACCAGGCCAGATATTTGGCACCTGCCATAATATTCTGCTGCGGGTCATAAGCATTGCTGACATTAAAACGACGGGCAGTCGCGGGCATGAGTTGCATTAAGCCCTGTGCACCGACTGGAGAACGTGCCTGCACATTAAAACCGGATTCGGTATGCATCACGGCTTTAATCAAGCCTTCAGATACACCATAGGTTTGTGCTGCCTGACGGATGATCGAGTCATAGGCATTTTTATTTTTACTATAACTTGGCAATACCGAAGCTTCACTTGAACCCCAGTTGCTATAACTGTGAATATTGCTGTCTGGATAATAGGTTTTCTTTTCTACCTGTAGATGGTTATAGCGACTTTTCTTATTGGTCAATAAAGTACTGCCATTACTGTCACGTAATTGATAGATCGTTTGACCGGCATAAGCAAAATGACAACAGCTTGCTAATAGCAAACCACTGATCCCATAACGCCCCAAAACATACACATTTATTTTCATTGTTTATATTAAGTAAACACAAGCGAGAAAAATTCAATAAAGAGTTTAACAAAAAATTACGGAATGAAAAGACTTGTGCGCTGCATTTATAAACGAGTTTGTAAATGCAAGTCATTTTTTACATTTTAGCAGTAGAAAAAAAAATATGATTTAATTTAAAACCTTAGGCTTGACAGGTTTAACTAATTGATTTTTATAAATAATTAAATTGATCAAAAAATGATCAATTCAAAGAAAAGCCTTATCTTTTGAGCCGGACAAGTTGTCAAGTCTGTTTCAATCCACAAAGTTATCCACAGCTTTTGTGGACAACTGTGGAAAAGTCCAAAAGATAAGCATCTTGACTAAAAAATGAACGCAATCGTTCAATATATCAATCTAAATAAAACATGAAAATGAAACTAATAAGACATTTTCATGAAAATAAATTCTTTTGATGCGATAGCGGTCTGAATCGGCTAAAATTGCGCGGTATTTTTTTTATGGGTTAATCTCGTCTATGTACTCGCCAGTTGAGTCCGAACAAGGATTTAATTTCAAACCTGAACTGCCAACAAGCTCAGCCTACTACCGTTTGTTGAAGAAGCTTCGCCGCCAGGTCGGACATGCCATTCGTGACTTCAAGATGATTGAAGAAGGCGATAAGGTCATGGTGTGTATTTCTGGTGGTAAAGACAGTTATACCCTGTTGGATATCCTGCTACAGTTCAAGCGCATCGCACCGATCAATTTCGATGTAGTGGCTGTAAATCTGGATCAGAAACAGCCAGGCTTCCCTGAAGATGTTCTACCGCGTTATTTAGAAGAAAATAATATTCCGTATTACATTCTGGAAAAAGACACCTACAGCATTACCAAAAAACTGACGCCAGAAGGCAAAACCTATTGTGCAGTCTGTTCGCGTTTGCGTCGTGGTTCTTTATACGGTTTTGCGCAGGAAATTGGCGCGACCAAAGTTGCTTTAGGCCATCATCGTGATGATATCTTGGCGACTTTCTTCCTGAACCTGTTCCATGGCGGCAGCTTGAAAGCCATGCCACCAAAACTGTTGTCTTCAGACAAAAAGAACATTCTGATTCGCCCACTGGCCTATGTGGAAGAAAAAGACATCATCAAATATGCAGAAATGCGTCAATTTCCAATTATTCCATGTAATTTATGTGGCTCTCAGGACAACCTGCAGCGCGCAATTATCAATGACATGTTACGTGATTGGGATAAAGCACATCCAAAACGTCTGCACAGCATTTTTGGCGCATTGCAAAATGTTTCGCCATCGCAGCTGGTCGATCGTGAATTATTTGATTTTGAAGTGCTGGACAGCCAGCGTGAATTCGACTTCAAAGGCGGTGATTCAACTGAAGAAGCTGTGGAAGGCGAGAACCGTCGGATCAATATGGTCAATCTGGGCTTTGCTGCAGACTAATTTTAGAACGTGTAGACATCAGCCTGCGGGTTGATGTCTGCTTATAAACATAAATAAAAATAGAACTACAAAAATTGAACGGCGCGTACAAAATTCGTTAGCCTTTGCGCTAATGATCATGATATAACAAAGCACAAGCATAATAGCTTCAACATGATGTCGTCTGGATAGTCGACACAAATGAACAAATAATTTGAGGAAAGATCATGCCTGCTTTTTTAACTGATGATTGGTTTTCAACTGTAGAAACTCTAACTGCGCAAGCTGGCGATTTGAATTTGCCACCAGCTTTGGCGAACCTTGCGATTAATTTGGTTGTAGCGGACACTACAGGTAATACTGAACTATCTTTAGATGGTGGGGCAATCAAAAAAGGTTTGTCTTCAAATGCCAAAACTACGCTGAATATGGATGGCGAAACTCTACGTAAAGTTTTTCTAGAGTTTGATATGGCTGCTGCGATGCAGGCCTTCATGACAGGTAAAATCAAAGTACAGGGTGATATGTCACAATTGATGGCACTTCAAACTGCAAAACCAAGTCAGGAACAAAAAGATTTGTTCAAGAAAGTACTTGAAAATACCACGGCTTAATTCTGCTAAGACATTCGCCCGAATAAAGACCAAAAAAGCTTACCCTGAGGTAAGCTTTTTTTATGGCATTTTGATTAACGCTAAGATTTCAGCTTAGATATTCACCAATTGCGGTGTAGTCTTGATATGCTCCAGATAAGCACGAATACGGGTTACATATTGCACCGCTTGACGGTAACGACCATTATTGGCCTTATTCTGATCCAGATAGGCATATAAATTCACCCAGTTATTCGGGTTCTTGCCTTGCGACTGAATGCGCTTTTGCAACTGATTCACTGCACCTGGGCCCATATTATAAGCCACCAGTGCAAACCAGTTTCGATCTGGAAAAGGAATATGATCATAGCGACTAAGCATTTGATCATAATACTTGGCACCACCCTGAATGCTTTGAGCCGGATCAGTACGGTTACTCACGCCCATTGCTTTGGCTGTACTGTTGGTCAGCATCATCAAACCACGCACACCCGTCGGAGAAACTGAATTCGGTTTCAGATAAGATTCCTGATAACCAATGGCCGCCAGTAAATGCCAATCCAGATCATACTGCTGCGCTGTCTGTTTAAAACTCGCTTCATAGATCGGCAGGCGATTGTTCAAATCACGTTGAATGGTGGTCCAGGATTCCTCTTTCACCACATTCTGATTATAAAATGAAGCAAGCTGCTTGATGGCACCACTTTGTTTGCCTTTGCAGACAAAAGCACTGGCCGTTTGGCTCAAAGGATCTGTAGCAGATTTAAACACCAGATTTAAATTGGTATTCAAGCCATTACTTGACAGAATCGATTCATCGCCACAAGTGGCTGAGAATGACGTCAAACGCTTGTTTTCAATGGTGCGTATATCGGTAGTTGTCATAGCCAGATTGGCTTTACCCTGAGCAACCCATTGTAGTGCCGTATTATTATCAGGAACGATTTTAAAATCGAGCTTTACATTCAGATTGTTGGCATAGTTACGAACCAGATCATAACCGAAGCCATGTAGATGTTGTCCATCCTGAAATACGGTAGTCGGATTTTCAACCGCAACCACGGTCAACTTATTGCTATTGACCACATGATCAAACTGAAGTGTGGTCTTACTTGCATTGATACTGTGTAGGGGAATAAATGCAGTGCTCAGTACAAGTGCTTTCAAAGGGAGAGAAGAAATTACAGATCTTAGGCAAAGCCTCGACCCAGTGGATGAACTACTGTGCATGTTGTCTCCGCTACAAGTAATTTATGCCCTAAAAATCACAGCCAACAAAGCCAGAAATTTTAACAGTTTGATAAATTCAATAAGGGTTGGGCAGTCATGACGTCATTCAAAATGACAAGAGATTTAAAGATAATTATGTAGAAAAACTACATAGATTAAAAAGTAAGCATTTCCGGAAGTTGCTGGCATATTAATGATCTGAAAAACGATTGTCAAATTTTGTACACAAATTATTTTTAAAAATAATTTTAAAATATTGAAATATAAAGTTAATTTTTTTGGAATTTTACCATTGTGTTAAAATGGTAAATAAAATAATCTGTTTGTAAGTTAAAACACTGAAAATATGATCAGCAAGACGTATGAAATCCAACTTAATCACCCGTGCTGGACACGATAAATTGGTGGCAGAACTTAAAAATCTCTGGCATGAAGAGCGCCCTGAAATTACCAAAAAAGTGAACTGGGCCGCCAGTCTTGGCGACCGTTCTGAAAACGCAGACTACCAATATAACAAGCAAATTTTACGTAAAATTGATCGACGGGTCAGGTATCTCGGCAAGCGCCTCGAAGAACTGAAAATCATCGATTTTTCCCCGGAGCAGGAAGGGAAAGTTTATTTTGGTGCCTGGGTAGAAATTGAAAATGAAGAAGGCGAACAAAAAACTTTACGTATTGTCGGTGTAGATGAAATTTATGATCATCATCCGCAGCATATATCGATCAGTTCACCGATGGCACGCGCGTTATTGGGCAAGCAGGTCGATGATGAGGCCGAGGTATTGACCCCCTCCGGCAAGAAACTCTGGTTCATCAATTCAATTCGTTATGAAAAGCCAGAAAATTCAGCAGATTAATGGAATTGATTTTATTTTGTGCAGTTGATGCAGTGAAAGCATAAAAATATTTGCCAAGCGTGATTTTTGTTTATATCATGTCGGCCATGGAAGCGTGGCAGAGCGGTTTAATGCACCGGTCTTGAAAACCGACGAGGGTGTGAGTCCTCCGTGAGTTCGAATCTCACCGCTTCCGCCAAATTTTAAAAACCCAGTCAATTTGACTGGGTTTTTTTATGTCTGAATATTTTTTCAGTTGTTGATCCACTTGATGCTGAATGTGATTATTTCTCTCATCATTCTCTACTGAGTTAAATTCAACTCAAGATCATTGCAATACTAAAATCTTTGAATGAAAATACTCAGATTGGCTTTGATTTCGGATGATTTTTAGCTGAATAAGCTGCTTTTTATAGAAGTTTCGCTAAATTTTATTGCCAAAAATCTAATTTATTTATATGATGGCGGCCAAGGAAGCGTGGCAGAGCGGTTTAATGCACCGGTCTTGAAAACCGACGAGGGTGTGAGTCCTCCGTGAGTTCGAATCTCACCGCTTCCGCCAAATTTTAAAAACCCCAGTCGAAAGATTGGGGTTTTTCTTTTTAGGCTGCAGATCTTGAATATTAAATTCTTCAGTCCTGAACTTAATTCATAAAATCTTGAAAAATGGACGTATCGGCCAAATATAGAGTCAGAGGCGTCAACGCGCTATCATACGCCCAAGCATCATATGGATCTCATTATGAAAATTGTCGCAGATGAAAATCTGGCATTTACCGATTATTTCTTTTCCGAATTTGGTGATATTCAACATCGTGCAGGGCGAACCTTAAGCGCAGATGATGTCAAAGATGCCGATAGCCTATTGGTACGTTCAGTGACTCAGGTCAATGAAGTACTGCTACAGAATAGTTCGATTAAATTTGTGGGTAGTGCCACCATTGGCACAGATCATTTGGATATTGCTGCATTAGAACAGCATGGGATTCAATGGAGTAATGCAGCCGGCTGTAATGCGCAAGCAGTGGCTGAATATGTGATTACCGCGTTATTGCAGGTGCGTCCTGAATTACTCGATGCCAATGCGACATTTACCTTGGGTATTGTCGGTTTGGGTAATGTCGGAACCCGACTGGCTTATATGGCGAAGCTCTTGGGCTGGCGCGTGATCGGTTGCGATCCTTTTGTGCAAAGAGAGCAGGTTGATCAAGTCGAATTTCATGAACTGCTGCAGCAGGCGGACGCCGTTTCAATTCATGTCCCTTTAACCAAAACAGGCATATATCCAACCTATCATTTATTTAATGCTACTGCGTTGGCAAAAATGCAGCCTGACGCGATCCTGATTAACTCAGCGCGTGGGCCAGTGATTGAAGAAACTGCCTTAATTCAAGATATTAAAGCGACACAACGCCCCGTAATTTTGGATGTTTTTGAACACGAACCGCTGATTTCAGCAGAACTTCTGGATCTGGTGACTTTGGTGACTCCGCATATTGCCGGCTATAGCCTGGAAGGCAAGGCACGTGGTACCCAGATGATTTACGAAGCTTTTTGTCAAACTTTCGGTTTTGCAGCCAATAAACAGTTTGAATCCCAGCTGCCTATCTGTGAGCAGTTTTTTCAGGGGCAGGATTTAAAAATGGCATTGCAACAGCATTTATCCCAAATTTATGACATTGCTCGTGATGATGCCAATCTACGTGCCTGTCTCAAAGAAGGCAAAATCGATCAGCAGGCATTTGATCATTTACGTAAAACCTATCCGCTGCGTCGTGAGTGGGCAGCACATGGTGGGCCGAAGGCATGACGATGACGTATCAACCCACTTGTGACCTTCAAGCCATGCGTGCACGGGCGACCTTATATCGTCAAATCCGTCAATTTTTCGCTGAGCGGGATGTATTAGAGGTGGAAACACCGATTTTGTCTCAAGCCGGTGTGACCGATGTGCATTTAGCCTCGGTACAGGCACAGCGCCATGTGCTGGGTAAACTGAATACGCATTATTTGCAGACCTCACCCGAATTTGCTATGAAGCGCTTATTGGCCAGTGGTAGTGGACCCATTTACCAAATCTGTAAGGTCTTCCGCAATGATGAGCATGGACGCAAGCACAATAGCGAATTCACCATGCTGGAATGGTATCGCCCGGGATTTAGCTTAAAAGATCTGATGTTTGAAGTATCGGATTTGCTGAATGTGACTTTGAAAGCACGTTTTGGCGAAATCCGTCCGACCATTCTAAGCTATAAACATGCTTTCATGGATCGTCTGGATCTCAATCCACTTCAAGCCACTTTACAGGAACTGAAAGATTGCTGCCGCCGCGTTGGACTCAATCTGGATTTAGGCGAGGATCGTCTCGGTTATATCGACCTGTTATTTTCACATATGGTTGAACCTAGTCTGGGTTTTGATACTGCAGTATTCCTGACTGATTTCCCCCCTGAAATGGCATCACTGGCCAAAACCCGAACCGATGAAGATGGTGAACTGGTCGCCGCACGTTTTGAATTGTATATCGAAGGTTTAGAATTGGCCAATGCCTATGATGAGCTGATTGATGCCGACGTATTGCGTTCGCGCTTTGAGGCGGATAATGCAGAACGGGCCAAGCTGGGCTTGCATGTCATGCCGATCGATAAATATCTATTGGCAGCTTTACCGAATATGCCGGAATGTTCTGGAATTGCCCTTGGAATTGACCGTTTGTTGATGATTGCAACCAATCAAATGAAACTGGAGCAAGTGATTACTTTTCCGGCAGATATTTCCTGATGGTACTGATCCAATATTTCTTAATTCCTTTTGTGATAAAGAGAAATTAAGCTATTAAAAAAGCACCCGAGGGTGCTTTTTTATTATTCAATCGCTACGGTTTGTTGTGCTTTGAGTTCACCGAGTGCCTGAATCCGTCGTTCAATCAGCATTTCACCAATATCCGGACCCTGAATATCGGCAGGCAGGTCTTGTGCCTTGATGGCGCGTACGGTTTGCATGGCATCGAGGACATATTGTGCTTGTGGATAAGCACGATCTTCCAGACCTAGACGGCCACGTGAATCACATTCACACGCCTGGACGAAAGCTTCGACACGTTCAGGGCGACGTAACACATCCAGACGTTGCAATAATCGCCATAAGGTTCCCGGCTTAAGATTGAAGGCCTGATGGCATTTTAGATGCTCTTTGCACACCGCCAAAGCCAGCTGCTTGGTATACGTCGGCACTTTTAAACGGTCACACAGTTCATTCACTGGCTTGATGCCACGCTCTTCATGCATGATATGTCGCGGTAATTCTTCAACCGGCGTTAAAGCTTTTCCTAAGTCATGCACTAAAACGGCAAAACGTACATCCAGACTATAATTTTGACGACACGCCTGCTGCAAGGACATCATCGTGTGAATGCCGCAGTCAATTTCCGGATGATATTCTGGGCGTTGTGGAATGCCATATAAGGCATCAATCTCAGGGAATAGCACCTTTAAAGCACCACATTGACGTAATACTTCAAAATACACATCAGCATGACGTTCGGATAATGCACGGGAAGTCTCTTTCCAGACGCGTTCTGGTGTCAATGCATTTAATTCACCGGTTTCAGTCAAGCGTTGCATTAATGCCAAGGTTTCATCGGCAATCACAAAGCCTGCACTGGTATAACGGGCAGCAAAACGGGCTATTCGTAGTACGCGCAATGGATCTTCGATAAAGGCATCGGAAACATGACGTAGAATCCGGTTTTCCAAGTCCTGCTGACCACCATAGGGATCATAAACCTGGCCGGCATCATCCATGGCCATGGCATTAATGGTCAAATCGCGACGAATCAGATCCTGCTCTAGCGTAACGCTGACATCGGTATGAAACTCAAAACCATGATAACCGGCGCCAGATTTACGTTCGGTACGCGCCAGTGCGTATTCTTCTTTTGTTTGGGGATGTAGAAAAACAGGAAAATCTTTGCCTACGGGCTGATAGCCTAAGTCAAGCATTTGCGCGGGAGTTGCACCAACGACCACATAATCTTTTTCGTGATAGGGGTGTCCGAGCAAATGATCTCGAACTGCGCCCCCTACTAAATAAACTTGCATGAAAAAACCTCTATTCTTACAAGCATCATGCTACAGAATAGAGGTTTTCTCAAGTTAAGAAACGAGGCTGATGCGTCGTTATCTTGTCATTGGCTTAAAGTGCATCTTGTTCCGCTTGCTGGATTTCTGCAACAGTGAGTGCGGTCATGTTGATTACACGACGCGTAGTCGCAGTCGGCGTCAAAATGTGCACAGGTTTCGCAGCACCCAACAGAATTGGACCAATCGTTACGTTGTTGCCTGAAGTTGCCTTTAACAGGTTAAACGAGATATTGGCAGCATCCAGATTCGGCATGATCAGCAGGTTTGCAGAGCCTTTGAAACGTGAATTCGGGAATGCAAACTGACGAATGTTCTCATCCAGTGCAGCATCACCGTGCATTTCACCTTCAACTTCCAGCTCAGGCGCGATTTCAGACAGGATGTCATACACCTTACGCATTTTTTGCGCGCTGGCATCATGCTGGTCTGAACCGAAGCTTGAGTGAGAAAGCAGGGCAATACGTGGCGTCATACCAAAACGGCGAACTTCTTCAGCGGCTAGAATGGTCATTTCAGCCAGCTGTTCAGCCGTTGGGTTGGTGTTGACATAGGTATCGGCAATGAACAGGTTACGGTCTTCAAGCATCAAGGCATTTAGGGTAAAGAAAGTGTTATGACCATCTTTCTTGCCAATGATGTTGCTGACGAAGTCCAGATGAATATCGTAGCTTGAATACGTACCACACAGCATACCGTCTGCCATGCCATGTTTCACCAGCATCGCTGCGATCAGGGTCGAGCGGCGACGTGCTTCACGCTGTGCATATTCAGGCGTTACACCCTTACGCTGCATGATGTTGTAGTAATCGTCTGCAAACATTTCATAGTTCGGGTTCTTTTCCTGATCAACAATCGTGATATTCACGCCATCTTCAAGACGTAGGCCCAATTTTTTAATGTTAGCTTCAATGACAGCTGGGCGACCCACCAGAATTGGAATTGCCAAACCATCATCTACTGCAATTTGAACTGCACGAAGTACACGCAGGTCTTCACCTTCCGCATAAGCAATACGTTTAGGATCAGATTTAGCCTGTTCAAAGATTGGTTTCATCATGAATGCAGAGTTGTAGACAAACTCAGACAAACGTTGACGATAATGCGAGAAATCTGTGATTGGACGTGTCGCAACACCCGAATCCATTGCTGCTTGTGCCACAGCAGGTGCAATCTCTAGGATCAAGCGTTGATCCAGTGGACCCGGAATCAGGTATTCACGGCCAAATGATGCCGATTTTTCACCATAAGTCGCCGCATCAGCTTCAACGTGTGCCATACGCGCGATCGCGTGGACACAGGCAATTTTCATTTCTTCGTTAATGGTGGTTGCGCCAACGTCCAGCGCACCACGGAAGATGTATGGGAAGCACAGTGCGTTATTCACCTGGTTCGGATAGTCAGAACGACCAGTCGCCATGATCACGTCATCACGAACTTCATGCGCATGTTCAGGCAGAATTTCTGGATCCGGGTTCGCCAAGGCAAAGATGATCGGATCTTCAGCCATGACCTTGACCATTTCTTTGGTCAAAATGCCCGCAGCAGAAAGACCAAGGAACATGTCTGCACCTGAAATCACGTCACCAAGCTGAGTAGCTTCAATGTCTTGTACATAGGCTTTCTTAGATTCATCCAGGCCTTCGCGATGTGTAGTCAGCAGACCGCGTGAATCGGCAACGATGATGTTCTCTTTTTTAGCACCCAGAGCGCAAAGCAGATTTAAACAAGACAGTGCAGCAGCACCCGCGCCTGAAGCCACGATCTTGATGTCTTCAATTTTTTTACCGTTGATTTGTAACGCGTTGAGGAGCGCAGAACCGACAATAATCGAAGTACCGTGCTGATCATCATGGAATACTGGAATATTCATGCGTTCACGCAATTTTTGCTCGATATAGAAACACTCTGGCGCCTTGATATCTTCAAGGTTAATCCCGCCAAAAGTCGGTTCTAATGCAGCTACAATATCCACAATTTTGTCTGGATCATTTTCAGCAATTTCGATATCGAATACATCAACGCCAGCGAATTTTTTGAATAATACGCCTTTACCTTCCATCACTGGTTTAGAAGCCAAAGGACCAATATTACCCAAGCCAAGCACGGCAGTACCGTTGGTCACTACAGCAACCAGGTTGCCACGAGCCGTATACAATGCAGCAGTTGAAGGATCGCGTTCAATCTCAAGACATGGTGCAGCTACGCCAGGCGAGTAAGCAAGGGCCAAGTCACGTTGGTTGACCAATTGTTTGCTTGGTGTAACGCTGATTTTCCCCGGGGTAGGAAACTCGTGATAGTAAAGGGCCTGTTGCTTTAAAGATTGTTCGTCCATCAGTCTCTCGATCGTTGTAAAGATTACCCGGTCAGCGGGCAAAGAATTTATTTATGTTCCTGAATATACCATTTGTTAGCCAGTTCGGACAGACAAAGACGGCCGTTTTTCCAACAAACTTATTGTGGTGGGGTATGGACTTAGACTTGGGGTATATAAGTCTGATGCGTCTTGTCTCGCACTAAATAAGCGGTTGCATCCTGCTCAGGAAGCGGTTTGGAAAATAAGTAACCCTGGGCAATATCACAGTCTAAATCACGTAGATATTCTAGCTGTTCTTCAGTCTCGATCCCTTCCGCGACCACGGTCATGCCCATGGCTTTACCCATGGCCACCATGGCGCTGACAATCGCTGCCTGTTTGTTTTCCCCAATCTTGCAAACAAAACTGCGATCAATTTTTAAGGTATCAATTGGAAAATCAGCAAGATAGGAGAGAGAAGAATAACCTGTACCGAAATCATCTAGGGCAATATGAATATGTCGCTGTTTAATTTCATTCAGCAGGTTTTTGACCGCTTCCGAATTTTCAATTAAAGAAGATTCGGTAATTTCCAGCTCCAGGCTGGCGCCAGAAATATGGTTGTCTGCAATGGCTTGGTCCAGATCATCAAGTAATTGACCACGACGCAATTGCTGCGCCACGATATTGACTGATACACAAATATGATTAAAGCCCAGATCATTCCATTGGCGAATCTGTTTAGCGGCCTGCTGGATCACCAGACGGCCAATGTCTGAAATCAGGCTGGTCTGTTCCGCTAAGGGGATAAACAGCCCGGGTGCAATAATGCCTTTTTCTGGATGGTTCCAGCGAATCAGCGCTTCAAAGCCATAAATGCTTTGATCGCTAAAATTGATTTTTGGCTGATAATACACCACCAGCTCATTATTCTGGATCGCTTTACGCAAATCCCGTTCCAGGAAAACCCCTTTATTCTGTAATGAATGATTTTCACTAGAATAAAAATGAATGGTGTTGCCACCGAGATTTTTGGCTTCGTTCAATGCCTGTTCGGCGCAGTTATTTAAATAATCCAGCTGACGGCCATGATCCGGATAGAATGCCACGCCCATGGACAGGGTAATCACATGATCCTGACCGTAAATATTAAACGGTCTGCTAAAGGCCTGAGCAATGCGTTCACAATGGTGCTGAACTGAAGGGCGAATATGTGAAATTTCATAGAGAATCGCAAAATCATCACCGTTTAGATGTGCAACAAATAGCGCTTCTGCATTGGTCATCCGCAGCCGCTGCGCCACCTGGCGTAGAAGTTCATCACCGCCGTTATTGGATAGATATTCATTCAATGGGCGGAAACGGTCGATATTAAGCCGAATCACAGCCATCTCTTTAATCGAGTCTTTTTGCGAAACCAGATACTGATGTAGCTGATAGTTATAATAAAAGCGGTTCGGCAAGTCAGTCAGTGTGTCGTAATTTTCCAGATAGGACAGGCGCTGTTCCTGTAATTTACGTTCAGTCAGATCTGATACGATGCCAATATAATGGGTAATCCGGCCTTCATCATCAGTCACGGCATTAATATGCAGCCATAAGGTGGATTCTTTGCCAGACAGAAATTTGGCATAAACCTCTCCATCATAAGAGCCAATCTTTTGAATCTGTTTGACAATATTGGCCTGAAAAGTACGTTGCTGGGATTTATTTTGCACTGCAATATCAAATAAGGATTTACCGATAATCTCGTCACGCTCAAAACCGCTCAGGTATTCGTAGTGAGGATTGACATCGATATAATCTAATTCAGGATTCAGAATGAAAATCCCTTCCGCAGCCTGTTCCAGTACACTGGCCACCAGCTTTAAACGTTCTTGAGACAGACGTTCCTGCTGGATATCACGACGGATGCCCACCATACGCAAGGGTTTTTTATTTTTAGGATCACGACTGATCACCCGGCCAATATCATGTACCCAACTCCAGCCACCTTCACTGAGCTTGATCCGGTAAGTGGCATCATAGCGTTCAATCTGGCCACGCAGATGCTGCTTCATATTGCGCTTAAAATAGGCCAGATCTTCAGGGTGAATCAGATACTGTAATTGCAGATGATGATCTTTGGAATCGCGCAGAATCTTTTCGTCTTTATGATTGGTTAAGGTGATGCTGCGCTCTTGAATATTCCAGTCCCATGGCCGAATACCGGCAATTTCATGTGCAAGTTTTAGATTCTGCTGCTGATTCTTCAGGTCATGATTGATCTGTTCAATATCATAGGTACGTTCCCGTACTTTTTGCTCCAGCAATTGGTTACTGAGCTGTAATTGCTGTTCAATATCTTTGGATTTATTGACTTCAGTTTTGAGTTGCTGGCACAGTTCATCAGTCCAATGCACTTGCTGTTCTGCATTTTTCACCAAAATATCATTTTCCGCATACAGACGTGAGGTGCGGCTGTGAATTCGATAACTACTTGTCGCGCACAGCAGAATCACTATGAGCGCAAAGTTTAAGGCCAGACCAAAAAAGGGATTGGAATGACCGACATGGTCAAGCTGCGACAGTAAAAAAGGGAATAAGGACGGCAAAAAGACCAGACAAAAATAGCTCAGTTTCTGGGTCAGGTAGGTCAGGCCAAATGCTTGGCTTACAATCAGCAACAAGGCAGACAAGGTCAGTGCTTCAATATCTTCAAATACAGGATTGGCCTGCGGCAAATAGTAATAAATTGTATAAATACCGGCCGCGATACAGCTTCCGACTGCAAGGCTCTGCATCTGTAACCAGCGGTGCGCACTTTTCTGATTATATTGTTCGGGTTTGAAATACACCGTATTCACCAGCCAGCACATGCTGACCAGAAGTTCTGTCAGAATAAACCAGGTATTAAAATACGTATTAGAAGGACTATATTGAATGTGATAAATACAAAAAATATAGAGGCAAATCACCATGATACTGAGCAAAAAATAGCGACTATGGCGAAGCGTATTCGCAATTTGAGCATCATGCAAATGCTGCTGAATATAGTCGTCCTGATTATCAACCATGTGATTCAATGCCTGTATTCATCCTAAACGGTTTTCGTCCTTGTGCATTGTTGTTATAAAAACCCCAGGAAATGTGTGAAATCAATTAATAAGTATTTGTTATTCTTTAGTCGAGATTAGATGTCTTAAAAATAAAAATCAACAAAATTAAAGACAAATTTTTACCCATCCGATGAACTAAAGCACATAATTCAAAATTGACAGGGCAACAACAGGAGCAGTTTCGGTACGTAGTACACGCTCGCCGATACACCAGTTGAGAAAACCTTTCTGGTTTGCGGCACTAATTTCTGCCTCACTCAAGCCACCTTCGGGGCCAATCAGCAGGGCAAGATCTAAAGTCGCATCTGCCAGTACATCTGTTTCATCTTTATTAGGTGCTAAAACCAGTTTGGTGTTCGGAAGTTCAGTATCCAGCCATTTTTCAAGTGACATGGGCGCTAAAATTTCAGGCACAATGTTTAGACCACATTGTTCACAAGCCGCAATAGCAATGCCTTGCCAGTGATCCAGCTTTTTCTGGTCGCGATCATACTTTAAACGCATTTCACAACGATCCGAAGTCAGCAGCTGAATTTCGGAAACGCCCAGTTCGACTGCTTTCTGAATCGCATAATCCATACGGTCGCCTTTACTCATCACCTGACCGAGCAAAGCCTGGAACTTTGGTGTGCGATTGGCAGGATTAAATGCATTGACCGAGACGGTGGCTGATTTTTTAGCAACCTCGGTTAAAGTCACGTCATATTCGCCACCCTGTCCATTGAACAGGGTCGCACTTTCACCGACTTGCGCGCGTAAAACCTTTACCCAATGATGAAATACAGTTTCCGTAAGCTCAAGGCTGACATCAACAGTTAAATCAGCATCTATATAAAAACGTGGCATTGATCGTTCTACTCAAAAAATCGGTGAAATAAAGGGCTTAAGCTAAACCAAGATCGGTGACCAGCTGACGGGTCGGGTCAGTAGTATTCATGGTGTAAAAATGCAAACTTGGTGCACCACCTGCAAGCAGACGCTCACAGAATTTAACTACAACTTCATGGCCAAAGGCTTTAATGCTGGCAGTATCGTCACCATAAGTTGCCAGTTGCTTACGAATCCAGCGTGGAATCTCAGCGCCGGTACCATCAGCAAAGCGAATCAGATTGCTGGCATTGGTAATTGGCATGATGCCTGGCGCAACTGGAATATCGATTCCTGCTTTCTGGATACGATCTACAAAATAGAAATAAGCATCTGGATTGAAGAAGAACTGAGTTAAAGCAGCATTGGCACCTGTATTGACTTTATCAACAAAGTGCTGAATGTCTTTGTCAAAGCTTTCAGCCTGAGGATGCATTTCCGGATAAGCTGCGACTTCAATCTTAAAATGATCGCCTGAATGTTCGCGGATAAAGCGAACCAGATCAGCTGCATAAGGTAATTCGCCCAAACCCACTTGGCCTGAAGGCAAGTCACCACGCAGGGCAACAATACGGTCAATGCCTTGAGATTTGTACAGATCTAGAAGTTCAGCAATACGCGCTTTGTCATCGCCAATACAAGACAGGTGAGGGGCAACAGGTGCACCTTTGCCATTAAAGTCATTGATAGTAGACAGGGTGCGTTCACGAGTGGAACCACCAGCACCATAGGTCACAGAGAAGAATTCTGGATTTAAGAGTTGTAACTCTTGATGTACAACCTTGAGTTTTTCCGCACCTACATCAGTTTTGGTCGGGAAAAATTCAAATGAAATTGGAATCTGTTTAGACATGTTCAAATCCTTTTTATAAATACTTGTAATTTTGGATTGCCCTCATCCTAACCTTCTCCCAAAGGGAGAAGGGACTTCCATTACGATAGTTAAAGTCTTTAAAACTTACCCTCTAACTATTTTCACAATAGAAGTTTCCCTCTCCTTTTAGGAGAGGGCTAGGGAGAGGTAAAAACAAAAATTAGTATTTATAAGCATCAGACTTGAATGGACCTTCAACTTGAACACCCAAGTAATCCGCTTGTTCTTGAGTCAGTTGAGTCAAGACACCACCGAAACCAGCAACCATCGCAGCAGCAACTTCTTCATCTAATTTCTTAGGAAGAAGTTCTACACGAATTTGTGCAGCTTTTTCAGATTCTGGAAGATCAGCAAATTTCTCAGCGAATAAATGCATTTGACCCAATACCTGGTTGGCAAATGAACCATCCATAATACGTGATGGGTGACCAGTCGCATTACCAAGGTTCACCAAACGGCCTTCAGAAAGAAGGATCAGGTAATCATTTTCATTTTCTGAACGATACACCTGGTGTACTTGAGGTTTAACTTCAACCCACTTGTAGCCACGTAGGTAAGCTGTATCAATTTCAGTATCAAAGTGACCGATGTTACAAACAACTGCGCCAGCTTTTAATGAATCAAGCATTGCAGCGTCACATACGTGGTAGTTACCTGTTGTAGTTACGATAAGGTCAGTGTTTTGAAGAAGGTCAACATTGATGTCTTCTTTCTTGCCAGTTTGCACGCCATTTTTGTATGGAGATACAACTTCGTAACCGTCCATGCATGCTTGCATTGCGCAGATTGGATCAACTTCAGTTACGCGTACAATCATGCCTTCTTGACGAAGGGATTGCGCAGAACCTTTACCTACGTCACCATAACCGATCACAAGTGCACGACGGCCAGATAAAAGCATATCTGTACCACGTTTGATTGCATCGTTCAGTGAGTGACGGCAACCGTATTTGTTGTCGTTTTTAGACTTGGTTACTGAATCGTTTACGTTGATTGCAGGAACTTTTAAAGTGCCATCACGAAGCATTTCATACAGACGTTGAACACCTGTCGTTGTTTCTTCAGTTACACCGTGAATTTTTTCAATCACTTCTGGGTATTTTTCATGAACAAGTAGTGTTAAATCACCGCCATCGTCAAGAATCATGTTGGCATCCCAAGGCGTGCCATTTACATTGATTTGTTGTTCAAGACACCACATGTATTCTTCTTCAGTTTCGCCTTTCCAAGCAAATACAGGAATGCCCGCAGCAGCGATTGCAGCAGCAGCATGGTCTTGAGTCGAGAAGATGTTACATGAAGTCCAGCGAACTTCTGCGCCTAATTCAACCAGTGTTTCAATTAAAACAGCTGTTTGGATGGTCATGTGGATACAGCCGAGAATTTTCGCGCCTGCAAGTGGTTTTACTGCCGAGTAGCGTTTACGCAGACCCATTAGGGCTGGCATTTCAGCTTCAGCAAGTTTAATTTCTTTACGGCCGTAATCAGCAAGTAAAATATCAGCAACTTTGTAATCTGTAAATGAAGCAGTAACCGCGTTCATCAGGATCTCCTAGGAAAAAATAGATTGGATCGTTCTGTTCGCGGATGCCGTTGTTGATCAGAACGAATGTCTGACCGATGGTCGAGCCTAGCGATTTTACATTTAGTGCCTGTAAAACGTCGCAGCATCCCTCGACTAGCGCCGTATTGTACTTGGAAATTGATTTTGTTCCAATCCTAAATTGATTAATATCTGACTAATAAGAAAATTTTGAGAATAAACTATGACTGATGGTTTTGAGTATGCAATCAAAGACTGGGCTGAAATTAAGGATAATTATGAGAATGGCAATTTAATTATTGGTAATGGGGCGAGTGTTGCTTTGCATCAAAAATTTCGTTTTGATTCTTTAAAAGAAGAGGCTGAAAAATTAAGACTTTTTAATGATGATATATCTAAACTTTTTATTGAGTTTGATACATCTGATTTTGAATTAATTTTACGATTGGTTTGGCATGCGAAGTTAATAAATAAGCATTTGGGAATAGTTGATCAAAAACTTGATTCAGCTTACGAAAATATAAAACAAGCTCTTATTAAAGTGGTGAAGGAAGTTCATTGTGAACATTCTGATATCGCGGATCAATTACCTCAGCTATATCAATTTACAAAACAATTTAGAACAGTAGTCTCCCTTAATTACGATTTAATCCTGTATTGGATTTTAATGTATGGAAATAGAAATGAAGATGGGCATAGATTTAAAGATTGTTTTCAAGGTAGCGGGTTATTTAGAAATAATTGGCAAGATTTGAGAAATCCTATTCGTAAGGAAAAAGAAGTAACTTTGAGTCTTTATCAACATGGTAATTTATCTATTTTCAGAGATGCAAAAAATACCGAAACTAAAGTTCAAAGAGGGGATTTTGAGGGTTTGTTAGAAGTTATTACTTCACAATGGGAAGATAATAAAATTCCTTTATTTGTTGCCGAGGGTACGGGAACTAAAAAGCTTGAATCTATAAAAAGTAGTTCCTATTTGAGTACTATTTTCTATGAAGTTCTACCAGATTTAATAACTCAAAAAGCTAATTTAGTCATTTATGGCTGGAGCTTAGGCAAGCAGGAATCACATTTGGTAAAGCAGATATTTAAGAACAAACAATCAGGTAAGGTGGCTATTTCTATATTTCAAAATAATCAGGAAGAGTGCCATCGAATTTATCGGCTTATAAAAAATGAAAAAGTAGCTCCAAATATCGAAATAGAATTTTTTGACAGCCAAAGTTCAGGTTGTTGGAATAATCCTTAAAAAAAAGCCCATCATCTGATGGGCTTTTTTTTACTTATTTAGCTTCAGCAGCATCTGCTTTTTGAGTCCAGAACTCAGCCTGTTCTTCATTGCCATCTACGCCTAAACCATTGGCATAAATAAATGCAAGATCACGCATCGCCTGAACTTCGCCCCATTCCGCAGCCTGTTTTACCAAAGCAATCGATTTTTCGACGTCTTTTTCAATTACATCGCCACGACGGTAAAAACCTGCCAGCTCCAAAGTCGCAGCAGGGTGCTTCTCGATATTGGCCTTGCTTAACCAGTAATAGGCTAACTCAAAGTGAGCTTTGGATTCTTCAGGATCTTTTTCTGCTAACTCTTTGGCATAAACGGTATAACCTTCACCTAACCAGTACATTGCATCCACCAGCCCGCCGTTGGCAGCTTTCAACGCCCATTCTTCAGCAAGAATGATGTCATCATCATGCTCGCTTTGCATATACAGTTCAGCCAGTTCAAATTGCGCTTCAGCATTGCCGGCTAAGGCAAGATTGGTCAGGGCAGCAGGGGGAGAAACACGCTGGGTCATATCAACATCTCAAAAATATTGTGTGTAGACTAAAAGGTTTAAAGCAAAAAAGCCAATCCGAAAGTCAGCTTTTTAAAGAGATTGGTCAATCAAATGATTAGATCAAGCAAAGAATCCCTGAGATCGAGGCGATGAACACACAGAACATTACGATCACTTTAATTCTACTTGCCAGATAACTCAGGCTTAAGCCGACCACCAGTGCTGCAAAAGTCAGACTACCCAGCCAGTAACTGATCATATTGCTGATAGCTCCTGTACACAGGCACAGAATCAGGGCGAGTATGAGCAATACCCAACCGAGAATAGTCGCAAGTTGTGTTTTTGCAGGGTTGAGTTCTGTGTCAAAAATTTGTTTTTGATGTTTGGACATCGACGTTGCAAGCGCAAAGAAACCCAGTGAAGTTAAAGCCCAAATCAGTAAGAAAAACATCATGACTGATTCTCCTTGAGAGCAACCTTGGCTTTTTTAGGCGACAAGCCTTTATGGTTTTTCACTTTTTTAAATGAAAACCAGAACAAGATCGCAAGCACCCACATCGCTAGATCAAAAGAAGCAATGACCCATTGACCATGCATAATGGTGTTCCAGATCGCCTGACCGCCGGTCAGAAAATTGACGATTGGGAGTAAGGCAAATGCGGTAGTGGCAAGCAGTAATAGTTCCAGCCAAGCCTGACGATGAGTGCGAATCATGGCATAAAGCAACGTCAGCAACCAGACAATAAAGAAGCTACGTATTTCCCAGTTCAGACGCATGTCCATGTCTGCCGGAATAAAACGGTTGGCATAGAAATAGGCAGCACAGGCAATAGGTAAACCAATAATGGCAGCGATATTGGTGACTTCCACAAGACGATATCCAAACGATTTATAACCTTGCTTCTGTTGCTGCGGTGCACGTTTAACACACCATAGAATCAAGCCGGTGGCAATCATCAAGGTGCCGACTACGCCAGACAGAAACAATAACCAGCGTAAAGCCAGATCTACGCCCCGTGCTTCATGCAGTGCGGTGAACACGTTATAGATACCATTTGCGACTGAAGGCATTTTCAGTGTGGTTTGATCCGGCTCTAAATCACCAGTCACACCATTGAAAGCAAGGCTCAGATAAATATTGCGATAAGCTACGCTGACTCCGTTTAAGGCACGAAGCTCAATTTCTGCTTTTACGGTATTTGGCTGGATAATAGTTATCATACCCACCGGATTATTTTTCCATTCTTTTTCGGCTGTTGCCAAGATCGGAGCTAGATCGGTTAACGGTGCAGGAGGTGCAGCTTGCATTTCATCACGAGAGCGGCGACCTTCACTGCGTGCAGACATTTCACCGCGCTCGCCACGATTTTCTCTCTCAGCTTGCGGTCGACGTTCTTTGCTCTCACTATGGCTTTCACGGGATTCAGCCTGAATACTGTTGTCTTGAACCAAACTCTTACGTTGATCCTGAAGGAAAGCACCACGATTTTCATAAATCTGGTTTACGCCCCAGGGCATGAGGGTAAAAAGCAATAATAATAAGCCACTGAAGGTAATCATGATGTGAAAGGGCAGGGCAAATACCGCAGTAGCATTGTGTGCATCCAACCATGAACGCTGACCTTTGCCGGGACGGAAAGTAAAAAAATCCTTGAAAATTTTCTTATGGGTAATGACACCGCTGATGATTGCCACCAGCATGAGCAGGGTCGCAACGCCGACCATCCAGCGCGCCCAGATTCTTGGCAAACCATACAATTCAAAGTGGAAACGGTATAAGAATGAACCACCGCGTGTTTCACGCGCTTGCAAAACTTCGTCGGTGGCGCTGTCAATCGTCACGCGGGTACCGCCACGACGGGCACGCGGATCTTCGCCGGCACTACGAATAGTCAGGGTGGTAGTATTTTGGCGTGAGTTAGGAAGCTGGATTGCCCAGCTGCCAGCATCCGGATGGTGCTGTTGCAGATAAGCCAGTGCCACACGGGTTTGTTCGATTTGAGTCTTTGGTGGAACTGATTGATGAAATTCCGGTTTCATCCAGACGGTAATTTCGTTCTGGAAAAAGCTTAAGGTTCCGGTCAAGAAAATCGCATATAAAAGCCAGCCTAAAATCAGACTGGCCCAGGTATGCAACCACGACATCGACTGGCGTGGACCTTCGGGTTTTGCATCTACTCTCATCTCAATTTCCTAAAAGCTTATAGGCGATATAGAGTAAAACACCGGGAATCGCGATCCCGAGCGTAGCTTTGAGCGTCTTATTCACCATAAATACCCAGATAAATGCAGCAGCATTCAAGCTAAAGCCAATCAGGGTGGCGGACATGGCTGCACTGCTTCCACTGTCGATAAAAAGCTGGGCAATCAAGATCGTTGCCAGTGTAGCCAGTAGATAACCGCCAGCACCCGCCAGAATAAAGCGATATAAAATCATCCCACGATAAGCCAGCATATTTGCTTTGACTTTATTTTTGCTTGATGGTTTCGGTGCAGTAACTGTTCCAGTCGCTATGGCTTGCATATTCGGACTATTCATCATCGAAAATTCTATTTACAAACTTATGAAGTAATTAATGATAATGATAGCAATTATTGTTTAGATTTTAAATATGGGTTTTTGAGCTATTTATATGAAAAATAAGTAAAACTGGAAGTTAAGTTAAAAAAAGAGGGGGAAGGGAATTAAAAAAGATCAAAATGTAAGGCTTACAAATAAAACCAGCGGCTCGAAGGCCGCTGTCTAAACTTCATTTATTCACGATTAGTCTTGCTGAATACCTGCAACCACCCAGTCCTGATTTGAACCTGCTGGTTTGGTGAAATGCCAGATTTCTGCGAACGGTTGCGGCAAGCTGTTTAAGTCTTCGCTTACCGTACCTGTAAAGCGTACGCTGACAATATACTGGCCATTGTCAGTCGATGAGTCGACGACCATCGCATTCAGATTTGAAAACTCGGCAACATCCTGATCCTGATTGCTCATGATGTCGTTATACATTGACTGATAAAGTTCAGGAGTCAGATAACGCTGAATTTCAGAAATGTTGCTTGCTGTATTCATGGACTGAATATGGTTAAAACGCTGACGCGCTACACGCAAGAATGCTGCAGGTTCAGTACCATCCGGTAACTGGCTGCCACTTTGGGTATAAGCTGTACCAAAAGGCGCGTTATTTACCGGAGCAGAACCGAACGGAGCATTGTTGCTTGACGTTTGACCACCCACATTCTGACCAAAAATATTGGTACTGTCACCACCGCGAGGTGCAGTCGGTGCCTGACCAAAAGGTGCTGTATTACCAGCACCGCTATTTGGTGCGTATGGGTTAGAAGCTACTTTTTTTTTTGCGCCCATCTTACGGAAAATGAAGAAGGCAACAGCAGCAGCAAGAAGGATCCAGATCCAGCCTGGAATACCACCTTTTTCCTCTTCGGCTTGAGCAGCCTGAGCTTCAGATGCTGCTACACTTTGATCATCCGCCAAGGCATTGGCAGCAACTGCACCAATCGCAGCACCGGCTACACCCGCGGCAACCATGCCGCCGACACCCGGACCGGATTTTTGCTGGGTTGCAGCACCGGCAACTGGCGCTTGTTGAGCAGGCGCAGCTTGACGAGGTTGTTGATAAGATTGAGTAGGTTGTGCAGAACGTTGCATGCCGTGACTTTTACCGCCACCGGCACGTTTTGCTTCAGCTGCAAAAGGCGCAACCAATAAAACTGCTGTCAAGATACCTGTGATCAAACCGCGCTGTCGAACTTCCATTCATTTTTCCTATGAGAATAAAACCTGTTTGTACAGTCTATTTATATAGGCTTTGTGTGGAATTTCAATCAAAAATCTGTATTTTTTTGCTCTTTGTACGAAATGAGCCGGTTTACAGTTAATTGAGTTCATCACTCAGCGCCATTGCCTCGCTCAAGGCTTCATGTAAACGCGCAACTGCAATAATTTGCACGCCCTCGATGGATTTTTGCGGTGCATTGCCGCGAGGGACAATAATGTATTTAAAACCATGTTTAATCGCTTCTTTCAGCCGTTCCTGACCGTTCGGCACAGGGCGAATCTCTCCAGACAGTCCGACTTCCCCAAAAACCGCCAGCTGTTGCGGTAAGGCTTTGCCACGAATGCTGGAAGCGCAGGCGAGAAGTACCGCCAGATCCGAACCTGTTTCGGTAATTTTCAATCCACCGACAATATTGACATAAACATCCTGGCCGGAGGTTTGCACACCACCATGCCGATGCATGACTGCAAGGAGCATATTTAGACGGTTCTGATCCAAACCAAGCGCTACGCGTCTTGGTTGGCCATGTGCATCATCGACCAGTGCCTGAACCTCAACCAGTAGCGGGCGCGTACCTTCGCGGCTGATCATTACAATCGAACCGGGAATCGCTTCATCATAACGGCTTAAAAAGATGGCTGAAGGATTGGAAACTTCGCGCAGACCTTTATCGGTCATGCCGAACACACCGAGCTCATTGACCGCACCAAAACGGTTTTTGACCGCTCGGATCATCCGGTAACGTGAATCCGACTGGCCTTCAAAATACAGCACACAGTCCACCATATGTTCCAGTACACGTGGGCCAGCCAGTGCGCCTTCTTTGGTTACATGACCGACCAGAAACAAAGACGTGCCACTATTTTTGGCAAAACGGGTCAACAAGGCCGCTGATTCACGAATTTGTGAGACACCACCTGGTGCAGATTGCAGGGTTTCGGTGTACAGGGTTTGGATCGAGTCCAGGATTGCCACCGCAGGACGTTGCTGGGCCAGTACTTCACAAATACGTTCGACGCAGGTTTCTGCCATGACTTTGAGCTGGTCGGTCGGCAGATCCAGACGCTGGGCACGTAAAGCCACCTGAGACAAAGATTCCTCACCGGTCACATACAGGGCCGGATTTTTGGCAGATGCCATGTGCGTGGCTGTTTGTAGCAAAATGGTGGATTTACCAATCCCGGGATCACCGCCGATTAGGACCACCGAACCAGTGACAAGTCCGCCACCCAAGACCCGGTCAAATTCGCTGATACCCGTCGGCAGACGGGTTTCATGAGAGACTGAAACCTGATTTAAAGTCGTGATGCTGGACGCCTGGCCCGCATATCCACCACCAATTTTTGGCTGAGCACGATGCGTCACTGCCGGTGCAATGGTTACCTCAACCAGGCTGTTCCATTCCCCGCATTCAGAACACTGCCCCGACCATTTTGGATGATCGGCACCACATTGTTCACAACGATACACACTTTTTGCTTTAGCCATATTTGAAGATGAAGCGATTGAAATTGAGTGACAGCATAGCGGTGAATGCCATCGAAAACCAAGTCTTTCACCTGAAAAATCATGGTTTTTACGACAAGTCTTGTCGTTTTTATTTATGCTGATTTGAATGCTGTGCGTCAACGCCGTCTATAATGCCCATCTTGTTATGCTGGAATGGAACAGATCTTGTCACAATTGCTGAAACATATTGATGCGATCGCACGTGAAAAAAACCGTGATGTGCTGTTTGTGCATTTTGATCATTATGTACATCCAGATCGGGACGCAAACTCGGTTCGCCAAATGTTGATCGGCTGGCTAGAGCAACAGGGCATTGTCTATATGCCGTGTTTAGGTGTGGATCAAACCGTCCATAGTGAAATCTACCTGGGTGGTCTTTATCTGGATGTACCTTTTGATCTGCATCATAAAACCTATCAAAAATTGAGTGGATATCTGGAAGATGAACAGGGCAATATGAAAATTAAAGGCATTCAGTTTTTTGTTTTATCTTTAGGACTAGCGTTGGAGCTTGAATCTGAGTGGGACAAGCTGGCTTGTAGTGGTTTACGTTGCTAAATTTTCATGATGAAGAATGGAAAAGATGAAGCATAAAAAGCCACGATTAACGTGGCTTTTTACTATTTGAATTGAGTAGTTAAATAATAACTTATCAATTAATAAAGTTCACCAGATTTACGTCTTGCAATGAAGTCTTTCGATTCTTTGGCAATGACGCCAGACAGTAATAATAATGCGATTAAGTTCGGAACCGCCATCAGGCCGTTAAATGTATCGGCGAATAGCCAGACCAGATCCAGTGTTGCAATACAGCCGATAAACACTGAGGCAATATAAATAATGCGATAGGGCAAAACGAATTTTTCGCCAAGTAAATAGCTGGTACATTTTTCGCCATAGTAGCTCCAGCCCAAAATGGTGGAATAAGCGAAGAAAATGATCCCGAAAGTCACCACCCAGCCGCCAATACCAGGTAGCAGCTTGTCGAATACACCGATAGTCAGTACCGCACCGGTTTGATCTCCGAATGAATTACCGGTCATGATATAACCCATCACCAGAACAATACCAGTAATTGAACAGACAATAATGGTATCAATGAAGGTACCGGTCATAGACACCAGACCTTGACGGGCTGGATGATCGGTTTTTGCCGCTGCAGCAGCAATCGGCGCAGAACCCATGCCGGCTTCGTTGGAGAATACACCACGTGCCACACCATAACGAATCGCCGCACCAATTGCACCGCCCACTGCGGCTTCTCCAGTAAAGGCATAGGTGAAGATGATTTTAAGCGCAGGAACGACCAGTTCAAGATTATTAAAAATGATAATTAATCCCCCTGCCACATAGCCTATAGCCATAATAGGAACAATCAGTGACGCTGCTCTGGAAATCGATTTAATCCCGCCCAAAATCACCAGTGCCGAAAAGGCAGTAATAATAATACCGGTCATCCAGGTTTCGATGCCCAAGCTGTTTTGCACTGCCAATGCTACGGTATTGGACTGTACGGAGCTGCCGATCCCAAAAGAAGCCAGAGTTCCGAACAAGGCAAAAATCAGCGCCAGCCATTTCCATTTCAGACCCCGCTCGATGTAGTACATCGGACCACCGGACATTTCACCTTTCTCATTTTTGACTCGGTATTTGACTGCCAGAACACCTTCGCCATATTTGGTTGCCATACCAAACAGGGCAGTCATCCACATCCAGAACACGGCGCCCGGACCACCGAGGACACAGGCAGTGGCTACGCCGGCAATGTTACCGGTACCAATCGTGGCAGAGAGTGCGGTCATGAGTGAAGCGAATTGGGAAATGTCCCCTGAATGGTCAGGGTGCTTGCCAAAGACCTGTTTGAAGGCTAGGGGCAACATGCGGAACTGCCAGAACAATAAACGGAAGGTGAGGAAGATCCCGGTACCGACAATCAGTACCAGCATATAAGGGCCCCAGACCCAGCCGCTTAAAGTTTCCATTAAACTTTGTAAATTTTGCATAAAATTCTTCTTATTGATCCATGTCTGTGTAGTTCGAGGTATTGATTAAAAAGCAATTGCTATGCCAGATGCATTCATCCTAAATGCATAAATTGGCTGAATAGTGTTCTATTTTTTACACAGTTTTAAAAATTTGACAAGAAATTACTGGAATATCGCAGGTCAAAAATAAAGCAGAAATGTAACTTTAGAGCGATATAAGAAAAATAAATTAACTTCTTCAATTAATCAGGAAATACAAATGATGCAAATTTTATTTTTGTATTCAGCATTTTTTACGTTAATTTGTCGCGAGTAAAACTCAAAGTTGTAATTAATAATGTCAGAAAAATATAACAATTCGTCGGCAGAGCACGGTGAATTAAAGCGGAGTTTGTCCAATCGGCACCTACAGTTAATTGCCATTGGGGGCGCCATCGGAACCGGCCTGTTTATGGGTTCGGGTAAAACCATCAGTCTCGCAGGTCCTTCAATTCTGGTGATCTATATGATCATCGGTTTTATGGTCTTTCTGGTAATGCGTGCACTGGGTGAACTGTTACTCTCCAATTTGCAATATAAATCTTTTATTGATTTTGCCACGGATCTGATTGGGCCTTGGGCTGGATACTTTGTCGGCTGGACCTACTGGCTGTGCTGGATCACCATCGGGATCGCAGATCTGTCAGCCATTATTTACTATCTGCAATTCTTCAATAATGGCTTGCCCTTTAGCCCTGAAGAAGGCGTCATGATCAGTATTGCCGCAATTGTGTTTATCATGGGGCTGAATCTGGTCACGGTAAAACTGTTTGGTGAAATGGAATTCTGGTTTGCCCTGGTCAAAATTATCGCCATTGTGGTGCTGATTGCCGTTGGTCTGTGGATGGTATTTACCGGCTTTACCAATGATGTAGGTACGGTCGCATCCTTTAGTCATATCTGGGAGCATGGCGGTTTGTTCCCGACGGGTGCCATGGGCTTCCTGGCCGGTTTCCAGATTGCAATCTTTGCCTTTGTCGGGGTAGAGCTGGTGGGTACTACCGCGGCTGAAACCAAAGATCCGGAAAAGAACCTGCCAAAAGCGGTGAACTCTATTCCGATCCGTATCATTATTTTCTATGTTTTGGCACTGCTAATTGTGATGTCAGTAACTCCATGGAACCAGATTGACCCGAATGTCTCGCCGTTTGTAAACCTGTTCAGTCAGGCTGGCATTGCCGCGGCTGCGATCATCATGAACCTGGTGGTATTGTCCTCGGTGATGTCATCGATGAACAGTGGCGTATTCTCGACCAGCCGTATGCTGTTTGGCCTGTCGCGTGAAGAGCAGGCACCGATGGCTTTTGGTCGTCTGAACCGTCGCGCAGTGCCTGCCAATGCCTTGTATTTCTCGGCGGTATGTTTGTTGCTGGGAGCAGCACTCCAGTATTTTGTTCCGGATACAGTTCGGGCCTTTACCTTGGCAACGACTTTATCTACGATTCTGTTTATCTGTGTCTGGATCATCATTATCTGGAGCTATATCGTGTATTACAAAACACGACCAGAGCTGCATGCCAAATCGACCTTTAAATTACCAGGTGGTTTAGTGACCTGTTGGATCGTGATTATCTTCTTCCTGAGCATGATCGTGGTCTTAGCACTGGAAGAGGATACTCGCCAGGCACTGATGATCAGTCCGATCTGGTTTATCCTGCTAATCATTGGCTATTTTGGTTTCTATAAACAGAAACATAAATAAACCTTATCAATAAAAACGTCAGCGATCTGCTGGCGTTTTTTTTTGTCTAAAGATACTCTCTAGCGTTTAACGCTTGGGTCATGCCGAATGATCGCGTTATACTTCATCGAAACTATTACATTAGGTGGTCAGATGCGCCAAGTCATTTGCTACATCAGTATCTTAGCGACGGGTCTTGCTCTTGCAAGTTGTGGACAGTCAGGTGCTTTGCACTTGCCGAATGATCCGAATTACGACAAGCGTGCCAAGTATCTGTTATACAAAAATACTGAAACTGAGCCTAAAGCGTCCGATGAAGAACGCGAGGCACCTGTGCAACAACAGTTTGCTGCACCTACCGATTCAGACGTTAAAACCACTCCATAACGCTTTCACAGAAAGGATACCTTCATGAGTTTCACCCGCATTAATGGGGTATTGCACGCTGAGCAATGTTCATTACAACAGCTCGCGGAGCAATTCGGCACACCACTCTATGTTTATTCTAAAGCCACTTTGGAAAAGCATTTTTTAGATATGGACCGTGCTTTTGATTTTATCGACCATCAAATCTGTTTTGCGGTAAAGTCCAACTCTAATCTTGCGGTATTGAATGTATTGGCCAAACAGGGTGCCGGTTTTGATATTGTGACCGGTGGTGAATTGGCGCGTGTGCTGAAAGCCGGTGGTGATGCATCGAAAATCGTATTTTCGGGCTTGGGTAAATCTGAAGCGGATATCAAAAAAGCGTTGGAAGTCGGCATTGCCTGTTTCAACGTGGAATCTTATGCCGAGCTGGATCGTATCCAGAAAGTTGCGGCTGAATTGAATGTCAAAGCGCCGATTTCCTTGCGTGTGAATCCGGATGTCGATGCCAAAACCCATCCTTATATTTCAACCGGCTTAAAAGAAAATAAATTCGGTATTCCATCGGATAGCGTGTTTGAAACTTATCAATATGCAGCGTCATTGCCAAATCTGGATGTAGTCGGAATTGACTGCCATATCGGTTCACAGTTGACTGAAACCCAGCCATTTGTCGATGCACTGGATCGTGTCATTGTCATGATTGAGCAGTTAAAAGAGCTGGGCATTCACCTCAAACACATCGATATCGGTGGTGGTCTGGGTGTGACGTATAAAGATGAAACCCCGCCGTCGGTTGAAGAATATGCCAATGCGCTACGTCCAGCTTTAGAAAAATTGGGCTTGAAAGTGTATATGGAACCGGGACGTAGTATTTCTGCTAATGCGGGTGTGTTGCTGACTAAAGTGGATCTGTTGAAGCCAACCAATCATCGTAATTTCGCGATTATTGATGCCGCGATGAATGACCTGATTCGTCCTGCTTTATATGAAGCATGGATGGACATTCAATCCGTTACACCTCGTACCGATGTCGAAACGAAAGAATGGGATGTTGTGGGCGCGATCTGTGAAACTGGTGATTTTCTGGGTAAAGAGCGCGAGCTTGCGATCACGGAAAATGATGTGCTAGCAGTGCTTGGCGCGGGTGCATACGGTTTTGTGATGAGCTCAAATTACAACAGCCGTGGTCGTGCTGCTGAAGTAATGGTCGACGCTGATCAGGCGCATTTGATTCGTGAACGTGAAACGATTGAATCACTCTGGGAACGTGAGCGTTTATTGCCTTAAGGATAAATCAGGATGTTATTAGAATTTACCAAGATGCATGGTCTGGGCAATGACTTTATGGTGGTTGATCTGATCAGCCAACGTGCTTATCTGGATACCTTGACCATTCAGCGTTTGGCCAATCGTAATTTCGGCATTGGTTTTGATCAACTCTTGGTGGTTGAGCCACCCGATGTGCCAAGTGCAGACTTTAAATACCGGATTTTTAATGCTGATGGTTCGGAAGTGGAACAATGTGGCAATGGCGTGCGCTGTTTTGCCAAATTTGTGCATGATCGTCAGCTCACCACCAAAACCAAAATCAAGGTACAAACCAAATCTGGTATTGTAGAGCCGGAATTGGGTGCGAATGGTTGGGTACGGGTCAATATGGGTTATCCAAAATTTTTGCCTCAGGAAATTCCATTTGTAGCTGATGCGCAGGAGAGCCTGTATGACATCGATCTTGCTGGCGGTGAAAAGCTGACCATTGATGTGGTCAATATGGGGAATCCACATGCGGTGACAATCGTACCGGATGTGATTGCTGCCGATGTCGCACGTATTGGTCCACAAGTTGAATCACATGCGCGCTTCCCGGCACGAGTCAATGCTGGCTTTATGCAGATTATTGATGAAAAACATGCACGTTTACGTGTGTACGAGCGTGGTGTAGGCGAGACCTTAGCTTGTGGTACAGGTGCCTGTGCTGCCGCAATTTCAGGTATGCGTCGTGGTCTGCTGTCGAGTAAAGTCGAAGTTGAACTGGCAGGCGGCAAGCTGCAAATTGAATGGAAAGAAGGTGATGTGGTCTGGATGACCGGACCAACGGCGACCGTATATGAAGGACGTCTGGATTTACGTTATTTCCAGGGTTAAGCTTGGTTCCGCTTGAGAAAAAAGCACTGTCTTCGATGGTGCTTTTTTTATGCTAGGATGGGAAAAACCGTAGAATTTGACCGAGATGAATAAGCTTGTGTTCCTGCCGGGTGCTTCAGGAAGCCAGCACTTTTGGCAGCCATTAAAGGCAGCATTAACCGAATATCCAGATCAGCAAGTCATTGCCTATCCAAGCTTTGATGGCGTAGCACCAAATTTGGCCATTCAAAATCTGCATGATTTGCAAGAATTCGTGGAAAAGCAGATAGAGGATGATTCCATTCTGATTGCCCAGTCTATGGGTGGTGTATTGGCCGTTGGGTTGGTACTTAAGCATCCACAGAAAGTCAAAGGACTGGTATTGTTGGCGACATCTGGTGGCCTGAATTTGCAATCATTTCATTGTGCAGACTGGCGAACAGATTATCATGAACATTTTAAAACAGCACCGGACTGGTTTGTACAAGACCAAACTGAATTTAGCCGCATTCAGCTTGAAAGTCTTGACATTCCGATCTTACTGATCTGGGGCGATCATGATCCTTTAAGTACTGTTCAGCTTGGACAATACTTGGCAGGAATTTTTAAAAATGCAAAATTGCATATTATCCAAGGTGGAGATCATTTCTTTGCCAATTCTCATGCAAATCAGGTTGCAATGCTGATTCAAGATTATTTGGAGCAACTCTAAATGGAGCAAGCAGTGATTGTCCCACCTCAACTCTTGCTTAACATGTGGCTGAAAGAACGTGAAATTCAAAACCAGTCCAAACATACCTTGCAAGCCTATGAACGTGATGTCTCAGATTTTTTAGAGTTTTGCCAGCGTGAGCAGCTCAATTTAAACGATGTAGAAGCCACCGATTTACGCCAGTTTCTGGCTGAAAAAGTGGAACAGCATCAGCTCAGTCCTAGCAGCCTGCAACGTATGCTTTCGGCTATTCGTCAGTTTATGAAATGGGCCGAGCAGGCTCAGCATATGGCTTTTAATCCGGCGGATGATTTTCAGTTAAAACGTCAATCGCGTCCTTTGCCGGGCATGGTGGATATTGAAACCGTCAACCAAATTATTGATCAGCCTGCGCCTGAAAATGAAATACAACAGCAAATGTGGCTCCGGGACAAAGCGATGTTAGAATTGCTTTATTCCAGTGGGCTGCGTCTGGCAGAACTGCAAAGCCTGAGAATTAAAGATATTGATTTCAACCGGCAGTTATTACGCATTACTGGTAAAGGCAATAAAACCCGGATAGTGCCTTTCGGTTCCAAGGCCAAAGACAGCGTGATGGCTTGGTTGCAGGTTTATCCTTTATGGAATGGCGATTTTGTACCGGAGGCGAATGTATTTATTACCCAGAAAGGCAATCCGCTCGGTGCACGACAAATTGAAAATCGGGTCAAGTTTCAGGCGCAGCGCGCAGGCGTCAATGTCGATCTGCATCCGCATTTGTTAAGACATTGTTTTGCCAGTCATATGTTGTCGAATAGCCGGGACTTACGTGCGGTGCAGGAAATGCTGGGACACAGTAATTTAACCACCACGCAAATTTATACCCATGTTGATTTTGACCATCTGGCCCAGATTTATGATCAGGCCCATCCGCGTGCGCAGCATAAAGAAGATTGATCATGTGCCCAGTTTTAAAGAATAAAAATCATGAAAATTGTATTTTTGGCACAAAACTTTCATATATAAACCTTAAAATGGAATTGAACTGAACATTGGCGTTCGGGTAAGCATTTCACTATTGTCTTATTCGTTAAATGCGCCATTTCAGGTATAACAATAAATACTATTTAATATTTAAAATGAAATATTGCTGAGCAGCGTCTCAGCATTTGACCGATGGGAGGTGACATGGACACACTGGTAATTGCAGATGTAGAGCAAAAATATGCACAGTTAAGTGAAGCTCAAAAAGAAATGTTTGCAGGTTATGGTCTGCGACAAATCAAACATTTCGTGGACATTAGCTTACCCAATCTTGAAGCGACTTTACCTGAAGGCGCCATCATTCAAGGCATTAATGCCGATGGGAAAGTTCAGGCCTTTAATGCGGCGACTGGACAATACTATTTATGGATTTCTGACTTGCAATGGCAATTGTCGAATCGTGCGACCCAAGCAGTCGATTTAAAAGAAGATGCGATTGCGATTTGGCAAATTTTTGAATTGGCAGACTATGAGCTGGTAGATTTAAGCCATGTACATCGTGATTTTTTAGCACAAGAAACTGAGTAAATTCTGAAGCATCCACACAGCATAAAAATAAGACTCAGTCCTGTGGTTTGGCTTTGCTCAAGAGGAAAAGGTTGTCTTCTATTATAGGCAACCTTTTTTATACGAGAACTTGCAATCTATGCGCTTGCAGCACATGTTATGGTTTAAGCAAGCATACGATTATGCAAATCTTAAATTAAGAACATAGCGTCGTTGTCTAAAATCAGTTTGCCTATAAATCTTCTAAAGGCAGCTGGAAACTCTGTTTAATAATCTGACTCGGTAAATCTGTTTTGACACTGGTAATACCATTTTTTTTGGTCAGATGGGTCGACTGAAATTTACGGTAACTTTCCAGATCAGGCACCACAACTTTCAACATGGCATCGCTCTCTCCCAAAATAATGTAGCACTCCATCACTTGCGGCAATTCTTTCATCGCCTCAATAAAGGTATCAATGGTTTCGGCATCCTGACCGACTAACCAGATGCGTGAAAATAAAATCAGCTGAAAACCAATTTTTTGTTGGTCGACAATAGTCGTGTAATTCTGAATCACGCCTGCATCTTCCAGTAATTTTACCCGGCGTAAACAGGATGAAGGTGAAAGTCCGATTTCACGTGCCAGATCATTATTCTGAATACGGCCATTGGACTGTAAATGTCGAATGATATTTTTATCAATTCGATCAAGTTTTACCCGCACAGACTTGGTGGATATTTTCATAAATTAGAATAATATTCGAAAAATAATACTTATTATAAAATAAATTGAAAGCCAATTTTGTAAAAAATCGCAGATACTTGTTTCACTTTCTGGAGTTTGAAAGGAAAAGGAAATGTCTGTATTTGTACTCTTTGCACTGACCGTGCTTCCCCTGATTTTTACGCCTGGACCCGATATGTTATTTATCCTGTCTCAAGTGATGGGTAAAGATGCAAAAGCAGGCATGATGGCAACCTTAGGGGTGTGTTGCGGTTATCTGGTGCATTCTATTCTGGTGGCACTCGGAATTGCGGCTATTATTATCTCTTTTCCGGTGCTGTTTGAAACAATTCGCTGGCTTGGGATTGCGTATCTGTTGTATTTGGCCTTTAATTTGCTCAAATCGGTATTCAGTAAAAAAGCGCTGAACATTGAGAAAAAGACCTCAGCCAATCCGATTAAAAAAGGTTTTTTTACTGCGCTGTTAAATCCAAAAGGCATGTTGATTTATTTTGCGATTTTGCCGCAGTTTATTGATAAATCCGCCAATACTGTCAGCCAAGGTTTGATCCTGTCCTTTATTTTTATCAGTCTGATTTTTGTAGTGTATTGTAGCTTAAGTATTTTGTTCAGCAAAATCAGCCAAAAAACCCAAATGGATGAACGTAAACAAAAATGGGTGGATGGAACTTCTGGTGGTTTACTGGCACTTGCTGCAAGCTGGCTCATCATCAATTAATCTGGTTGCAAAGAAGCATACTGTTCGCAGTATGCTTTTTTTATAATTGCGAAGATTTGAAATTAAATATTCACTTTGTCGGCGTAGAATTCAATGCGCTGGTTTATTATTTGGTCAATTTGTCTTTATATTAGGTTTAATTCGCTCTCAAAAAGAGTTCTGTCCAAAATGACAAAAGCTGACATACGTATATTCCGGCTGTTTTGCTTCAAGCTGCTTTAAATCAATTTAAATTAAATGTGATCAATCAAAACTTCTGATGTGATTAATCAGATAAAAAAATAATATAAATCAATGGGTAAATTTTAAGTAAATATTGATACATTTCATTGTAATAAAACGATAACAATTAATTGTGAACGCATCGTTCAGGGAAAATTACGCATTTTTACACCTCTTTGTTGAATTGTGACTTGACCGAAATGCCGTACACATTGCAAGATAGGGCACCTAAAAAAATTTAAGTGAAGAGTTACACTAACTTTTCTCAACATTTACATTTGCTAAAACAGCCGAGGATTACATGAAGGCTCTTGTTGCTGTAAAACGTGTGGTTGATGCCAACGTTAAAGTTCGTGTTAAACCGGACAACAGTGGTGTTGACTTAACTAACGTTAAAATGTCAATTAATCCATTCTGTGAAATTGCAGTGGAAGAAGCGGTTCGTTTAAAAGAAAAAGGAACTGTTTCAGAAATCATTGTTGTTTCTATTGGTCCTAAAGAAGCCCAAGAACAGATTCGTTCTGCAATGGCGCTTGGTGCTGACCGCGGTATTCTGGTTGAAGCTGATGACAGCCAACTGGGTGCGCTGGAAATCGCTAAAATTCTGAAAGGCGTTGTTGACGCTGAACAACCACAATTGATCCTTCTGGGTAAGCAAGCAATTGATGATGACTCGAATCAGGTTGGTCAGATGCTTGGCGCTCTAATGGGTGCAGGTCAAGGTACATTCGCTTCTGAAGTAAAAGTAGATGGCGATAAAGTACAAGTAACACGTGAAGTAGACGGCGGTTTACAAACTGTTGAGCTGAAACTTCCAGCAATCATTACCACGGACTTGCGTTTGAACGAGCCTCGTTATGCGGCACTTCCAAACATCATGAAAGCGCGTAAAAAACCGCTGGATACCAAGTCACCTGCAGATTTCGGTGTAAACCCTGCAACTAAACTGAAAACAGTGAAAGTTGAATCACCTGCAGAGCGTAAAGCTGGCGTACAAGTGAAGTCTGTAGACGAGCTTGTAGAAAAATTGAAAAACGAAGCGAAAGTGATCTAATACAGAAGGATAAAAATCATGAGTATTTTAGTTATCGCTGAGCACGACAACAAAGCATTAAACGCTGCTACTTTAAACGTTGTTGCTGCAGCGCAAAAAATCGGTGGTGATATCACTGTATTGGTTGCTGGTTCTGGCGCTCAGGCAGTTGCTGACCAAGCGGCTAAAGTTGCGGGTGTAAGCAAAGTATTACTTGCTGATGACGCTGCTTATGCAAACCAATTGGCTGAAAATGTGGCTAAACTTGTTGCTGAATTAGGTAAAGGCTATACACATATCCTTGCTGCTTCTACAACAACTGGTAAAAACATTTTACCACGTGCAGCTGCGCTTCTTGACGTAAGCATGATCACTGACATCATTGCGGTAGATGGTCCTAAGACTTTCAAACGTCCGATCTATGCAGGTAACGCAATTGCAACTGTAGAATCAGGCGAAAACATCGTATTGGCGACTGTTCGTGGTACAGCATTTGATGCTGTAGCTGCTGAAGGCGGTTCTGCTGCTGTTGAAGCTGCTGCGTCTACTGGTGATGCGGGTATTTCTAAGTTTATCAACGAAGAAATCGTAAAGTCTGAACGTCCTGAACTGACAGCTGCGCGTATTGTGGTTTCTGGTGGTCGTGGTGTAGGTTCTGGTGAGAACTATCACAAGATCCTTGATCCATTGGCCGACAAGCTTGGTGCTGCTCAAGGTGCATCACGTGCTGCGGTAGATGCTGGCTTCGTACCAAACGATATGCAAGTGGGTCAAACTGGTAAAATCGTTGCACCTGACCTGTACATCGCGGTAGGTATCTCTGGTGCGATTCAGCATTTGGCGGGTATGAAAGAGTCTAAAGTGATCGTTGCGATCAACAAAGATGAAGAAGCACCAATCAATGCAGTCGCTGACTACTGGTTAGTCGGTGACCTGAACACTGTAATTCCAGAATTGGTTTCTAAAATCTAATTCCTGAATCAGCTTTAAAAAAACGCTCTTGCGCAGGCAGTGAAAGCAATGCTTTCCTGTTTTGTGCAAGGGCGTTTTTTTATGCAAAAATTTTAAAAATACTCGGCAGTCGAAACTAGAGTATTTCATTTGCATGAAAAGTGATAAAATTCCGGTTTGGTTTTTCTCCTGTTTTTAATCATGTCCTTTTCCAAAGCCGCCCATATCCTGTTAATTAGTTTTCTGCTGATTGCGCTTTATCTGGGTATTTGCATTCATACTGCCCTGAATGCACCGCCTGCGGTGACTCAGTATTTATTTAGTGAATCAGGCGCTTTTGAAGTCATGAGTCCATGGTTATGGTACTTGCTGGCAGTGCTGTGTTTGCTCAATGTTGAAATCAAACCTAATACCCGAGTGTTTACGGCTATAGCAGCGACATTGTTGGGATTGCGGGAAATGGATTTTCATAAGCAGGTGTTTGAAATGAGTTTTATTAAAACTAATTTCTATCGCAGTGCTGAAATTCCGCTCATGGATAAGCTGCTCGGATTTATTTTATTGCTCGGGATTATTTTTGTCTTTCTGGTACTGGCGAAAAAATTGGTTCAAACCATACGAAGCATGAAAGATTCTTTGAATATTGCACATTTTTTTATCTTCCTCACCATTGCCTGTGGCGGACTGAGCAAGGTGCTGGATCGCACGACCTCAACCCTGAAAGAAGAATTCGGCATCCAGTTGGTGCCACATACTTAAATCATGATTATGACCATTGAGGAAGGGGTAGAAATGTTATTGCCAGTTTTATTGATTGTGGCCGTGCTGAGCTATCGTAAAGTACTGAACCAGGCACAATAAAAATATAGAAAAAACGATGAAGATGCGCCAGTTGATTGGCGCATTTTGTTTTTGTACTCCTGTATTTCTCAAAATTTTGGGTATTGAAAAATCCTGTCTGGATGCGCTGATTTTCGGTTTTGAAATAACAAGAAAATGATCACTAAAATGAAGATAATTAACAAGGTTAAGCTGAATATTTCGACACAAAAATACAAGTGTTTATGCTATAATTTAGGGCTGTATTTTAGTTTTTAACTCAGTCGTTTGAGTTAATGATTTTGCTAGTTTTACGACATATAAATACAAGCCAAAATTGGCTTGTAGAATAAGGAGTATGCATGAGCGTATCGGAAATTAGACCGATTGCCATTGAGGATGAACTTAAAAGCTCATATCTCGATTATGCGATGAGCGTGATTGTGTCACGTGCATTGCCCGATGTACGAGATGGTTTAAAACCTGTTCATCGTCGTGTGCTTTTCGCAATGCACGAATTAGGCAATGACTATAACAAAGCTTATAAAAAGTCTGCACGTGTAGTCGGTGACGTCATCGGTAAATATCACCCGCATGGTGATTATGCCGTATACGAAACCATTGTACGTATGGCGCAAGATTTCAGCTTGCGTTACCAATTGGTTGATGGTCAAGGTAACTTCGGTTCGGTCGATGGCGATAGCGCAGCAGCCATGCGTTATACCGAAGTGCGTATGCGTAAACTGACCCACGAACTGTTAGCGGATCTTGAAAAAGATACCGTCGAGTGGGAAGACAACTACGATGGCTCTGAGCGTATTCCTCAAGTCATGCCAACCCGTGTTCCGAACTTGTTGATTAATGGTGTCACTGGTATTGCAGTCGGTATGGCGACCAATATGGCGCCGCATAACATGACTGAAGTGGTGAATGCGTGTCTGGCCTATGCCAATGATCCTCAAATCAGCATTGAAGGATTGATGGAACATATTTCTGGTCCGGATTTCCCGACAGGTGGCATCATTTACGGTAAATCAGGTATCGTCGATGCGTACCGTACTGGTAAGGGCCGTTTGCATATCCGTGGTAAATACCATTTCGAAGAAGATCCGAAGAATGGCCGTACCACGATTGTCTTCACTGAAATTCCATATCAGGTCAATAAAGCAAAAACCATTGAGCGTATTGCTGAACTGGTCAAAGAGAAAAAACTCGAAGGCATTTCAGAGCTTCGTGACGAGTCTGACAAAGACGGTATGCGTATCGCGATTGACCTGAAGCGCGGTGAAAACGCCGAAGTGATCGTGAACAACCTGTTCCAGAATACGCAACTTGAAAACTCTTTCAGCATCAATATGGTTTGTCTGGATAATGGCCAACCAAAATTGATGAACTTGAAAGACATCATTGCAGCGTTTATCCGTCACCGTCAGGAAGTGGTCACGCGTCGTACCATGTTCGAATTACGCAAAGCGCGTGAACGTGGTCATATCCTGGAAGGTTTAACCGTTGCTCTGGCGAATATTGATGCCATCATCGAAACCATCAAGAGTTCTGCGAATCCAGCTGAAGCGCGTGAGCGTTTGCAGGCAGGTGAGTGGGCTGGTGGCGGTGTTTTGGCCTTGCTAGAAAAAGCCGGTTCAGTTTCTGTACGTCCAGATGAGATTGAAGGTGAAGATCCAAGTCGCCCATTTGGTTTGGATGGCGAGATTTATCGTCTGTCACCAACCCAAGTGAATGCGATTATGGAACTTCGCTTACACCGTTTAACTGGTCTGGAACAAGACAAGTTACATGCGGAATATAGTGAAATTCTGTCACAAATTGCTGAACTGACTGCAATTTTGAATGACTTTAATCTGTTGATGAATGTGATTCGTGAAGAATTGGCCTTGATTCTTCAGCAGTATGGCGATGCACGTAAAACGTCGATTGTCGAGTCACGTATCGATTTCTCTCGTGAAGATCTGATTCCTGAAGAGCAAATGGTTCTGACGGTATCGAAATCAGGTTATGCGAAAACTCAACCATTGTCTGACTACGCTGCACAGCGTCGTGGTGGCCGTGGTAAGTCTGCGACCAGCATGAAAGAAGATGATTACATTCAGCATCTGATTGTGACTTCAAGTCATGCGACAGTACTTTGCTTTACCAACGTTGGTAAGGTCTATCGTCTGAAAGTCTATGAAGTGCCGCAAGCATCACGTGGTGCCAAAGGCCGCCCAATGGTGAACTTGCTGCCGCTGGATGAAAACGAGACCATTACTGCGATCTTGCCTGTCATTGACGCGCCGAAGAAATTCAAAGAACGTCTGGCTGACTTCAAGGCATTTGTAAAAGTTAATGCAGCGCAGTTGCAAGCCAATGAAGTGATCAATGCTCATTTTGCCGAGCTTGAAGCTGCCCTGACTGAATCTGAAGATGGTGCGGATGATATTTCAGATGCATTGCGTATTCAATTGAAACAGTTGGGCTTAGAGCTTTCTGCAACAGATCTTGATGATGACATCATCAATGACTTTGCTCAGCAGGCTGAAGCGGTACGTAAAAACTTCTATGTGTTTATGGCAACTGAATACGGTACGATTAAACGTGTAGAGCTTGAACAGTTCTCGAATGTCCGTTCAAACGGTTTACGTGCGATTGAGCTGAATGGTGACGATACCCTCATTGGTGTAGCGATTACCGACGGCGAACAGCAAATCATGTTGTTCTCGAACGAAGGTAAAGCCATTCGCTTCGCAGAGACGGATGTACGTTCAATGGGCCGTTCTGCCAAAGGTGTACGCGGTATGCGCGTGACCATTGGTGCAGCTGCACAGCTAGAAGAAAATGACGAAACTGAGATCGAGTCTGATGACGAAGATGGTTCAGATTCAGCATTGATTAGCCGTATCGTGTCATTGGTGGTGGTTCCTGAAACTGGCGAAGTACTGTGTGCATCTGAAAATGGTTATGGTAAACGTACTCCAGTAGACGACTTCCCGACCAAGAAACGTGGCGGTAAGGGTGTGATTGCGATCAAGACCTCTGAACGTAACGGTCAATTGGTGGGTGCTGTTGGCATTGATGCGACTAAAGAGCTGATGCTAATTTCTGATGGCGGTACGCTGGTTCGTACCCGTGCATCTGAAGTGGCGCAAACTGGTCGTAATGCACAGGGTGTTCGTCTGATCCGTCTAGGTAATGAGGAATTGCTGGTCGGTGTGGTTTCAATCGAAGCTGTTGAAGAAGACGAGTTTGTTGAAGCAATTGAAGGTGCAGAATCTTTAGTGGCAGAAACAGATGTAGCAGTTGAAAATGAGCAAGTTGAAAAAGATGGTGAAAATTCAGTAGAAGAATAAGTTTTTTACTGATAAAAAGGGCGCTTCGGCGTCCTTTTTTATAAACCTTGACTGCATAAGGGTAAGCGATGAAAACCAAATTAATGTTGTTAGCAGCAGCGGTTGCATTGAGTGGCTGTAATTCAATGGACAATATTCCGGATCCGAGTCCTGAACAGGAAAAGGCGGCACAGCTAGCCTATGAGGATTTGCGTGATGGGAAATATGAGGAATTTCTGGATCAGTTAGAACCGCAGTTGCAAACCCAGTTTAAGGATAATGAAAAGCTGATGAAACGCTTTTCACGTTCAATTCCTCAAGGTGAATACAAGTCTAAGACTTTAATGACCAAAGAGATTGAAGAAGCAATCAATCAGCCTGGACAATATAAGGTCAGTTATGAAATTGCCTATCCGGAGAATCTGGTTCAGTATGATGTGAGTTTTGATAAGCCGAATGGTAGCAACAAGATTCGTAATTTCAATATTCAGGTCTTTGGCGAGTCAAATAAATAAGTGGAATAGGAGCATTACTATAATGCTCTATCTGCTTTGATGACTAGAAATTAAACGTCGATAAGCCAGGAAAAAGCACAAGCTGCCAATCATTCCAAGATAGAGCAATTTAGGCAAGACCAGTGCGGTAGGTACACCCATCTGATTGAGTTGAATAAACATCTGCACAATTTGCGTGGAAGGCAGGATTTCACCAAGGACTTGCATCCAGATAGGCATGGCAGCATGCGGCCAGGCCGCACCAGATAAAAAGAACAGTGGAATGGAAGTGAATACAATCATATGACCCGCACGTTCTGGCAGATCCAGAAAACTGGCAAATAGGCAGGTCATGCCAATTATTGTGTAGATAAAAACCGGAACAGCCAGCAGCATCCCGAGCAGGTTGCCACCGCGCGGATAATCAAATAGCCAGAAGCTAAAGCCGAATAAATAGAAACATCCCAGACAGCCAATAGTAAAGACCGCTAAACACATCCCAATCAATGCATTTGCGTTTAATTCTACTTTTCTTTCCCGATATACCAAAATCAGCATACTCAAACCCAAAAGAATGGTTTGGTGAATAATTAAAGGTGCAACCGCAGGAAAGACATAGCTGCCATAGCCGGATAGCGGATTAAATAAAGGAATTTGATGCACAGAAAGGGCAGGTGAAAAATCCGAGACCTTGCCAAAGCGTTCAGTATAATCTGCCAAAGTTTGCTCAACTGATGTAGCTAAGCCCAGACCAATTTGTTTGGTCACTAAAAAGTTGGCCGTGCTTAAATACAGTCCAATTCCGCCTGTTTCACCATGCCTTAAGCTTTGCGATAAATTGTCCGGCAGCAGTAAAATGCCATCGGCTTTTTGTGACTCCACCCATTGTTTGGCTTCGGCAAAATTGCCGGTAATCACCTCAATTTCCACATTGGGGCTTTGTGCCACCTGACCAATAATACGGGTGCTTAAGTTACTTTGTTCTTCATCGACAATAATAATGGGTAAGGCTTCAGCCTGCTGTGCCTGATAAGCGGTTGGATAAAAAAAGCTGTAAAATAAGACGGATAGAATAAGCGTGGTAAAGATCGTGCCGTGACTGACAATATCCTTGAAGCTTTGCAGATAGTAAAACCAGAGGGATTTCATTGGACTGCTCCTTTAGCTATTTTTTTAAGAAACAGATAAGCCAGCAGAGCGTAGACTAGGGCATAGATCAGCAGCATTAATCCAGCTTGCAGTGAAATATGCAATGGACTACCAATCACCCATTGTTCAGTTTGTAATTTGGCATAGGGCGTGAACGGAATAATATTGGACCAAAACTGGGTGAATAGGGGCGCATTATTTAAAGGTAAAGTCACACCGGCAAAACTTAAAGATGAACCGCCATAGACCGCAATGATGCCAAAAGATTTACTTAAATCTTTGGTTGCCAGAACCACTGCACTGCTTAAAAATGCATAAGCGCTATATAGCAGAAATTGTGCCGATAGAATCAGAGCGAGCGAGCCGGCAACAAACCAGCCGCGAATTTCAATCAGCCAGAACATCCAGATCCAGGTCCATAGACTAAAAATAGCCACATAGACCAGGTTCTTAGACAGCAATGCCATCCAGATGGATGAGTTGCTGACCCAGCTTGTTAAGGTCTGCCGCTTCAGTTCCTGACCGACGGAAAATGCCACACAACAACACAGTAGTAAATGCAGAATTGCCGGAATGACATAGGGTTCCAGATAGAATTCATAATTCAGCTGCGGATTATACAGTGGCGATATTTTGATATGCGGTGACGGTGCTTCGAGAGAGGGCAGCCGGTTGCCCAGATATTGCTGTCCGCTAAATTCAGCGAGTGCTTGCAGGGTACTAACCAGCATGGCAGACGAAATGGTATTTCCGATACTGAAATAACTTTGGTTAAAGGCAATACTGATGTCAGCATCCTGAGCACGAACCAGACGTTGCTCGGCGCCGCTTGGAATATGGATATAACCCCAAATTTTATTTTGATTTAGCAGGCGCTCAATCTCAGCTGTTTGTTCCGACACCGTAGCAATTTTCAGAGTATGATTCAGTGCCACATGCTGATAAATGCTTTGACTCAGCGCACTCTGATCTTGATCAATAATCGCAATCGATAGATGATCGGGTTTACCTTGGGCAAACATGCTGCTGAATAAAATAATCACCAGTGCAGGTGCCAGCGTGACCAGACACAGATCCCATTTTTCGTGAAGCAGATAGCGCAATTCGCGCCATATACCCGTCCACATTATGGGGTCTCTTTCAGTTTAAACAACACGCTCATCCCGACTTTGAGTTCAGAAATCGCTGGTACGGGCACAAGATGCAGCTTAAAACTTCTGACATCATAGCCGCCGGTTTGGCGTGTGGTCTTAATGGTGGCAAATTCACCTTCAGCACTGATCTGCTTGATTTTAAAAGTGGCGGTTTTATCTAGGGCGGGAATATAACCTGCAATACTGCTCATTTTCTGAAACGGGGCATATTGGTCTTCACGAATATTCAGGCTCACCCACATCTTGTCTTCAATGAGGCTGACCACAGGGACTGCGGTGGCTACCAACTCCGAGACTTTGCCATAGGTTTTAGACACCGTTCCGTTTACAGGTGCAACTAATTGGGTTTCTGCTTCTAAAGCATTGGCTTCATCTAGCGCAGCCTGGGCAATATCTACCTGTGCATCGGCGGAACTCTTTTGCTGCGAGGTGCTGCCACGTTTGGCACGTGCATATTGCTGATACGCCGCTTCAGTCATTTGCGCCGCTGATTGACTGGCTGCAAATAATTCATCACGGCGCTGGCGTGAGATCACACCTTCCTTAAATAAATTTGCACCACGCTCATAAGAAACTTTGGCTAAATTTTGCTGTGCTTTCAGCGATTGCCAGTTGGCATACAGGCTGGCGATATTTTCTTCCTGCGAGCCACGTTCAGCAGTCGATTGTAAGGCTAGCGCAGATTGTAAAGCCGCTACGGCTTGCTGTTTTTTGGCCTGAATTTCCGGGCTGTTTAAGCGCACCAGCACATCGTCTTTTTTGACCCGCTGACCTTCTTCTACATAGATTTCTTCAATACGGCTTGGCACTTTGGTCGCCACCTGAACCGTTTCAGCTTCTACACGACCCTGCAATTCCAGCGGAGCCGGTTGGTAGCTTTTCCATAATCCAAATGCGATGACTGCCAGCAGAACTGGAATCAGGGCGAGCAATAAATATTTTTTCTTTTTAGCGATTTCAGGAGCTTGTTGTTGCTCGGTCGAAGTCGTCGCGTTATTTTCTATTTCAGTTTTTGTTTCTACCTGTTGCGCAGGCGATTTTTCTGTATCGCTGGATGAAGCCGCTTCATTCACAGGATCATTGGTTTTTTGATCTTCGTTCATGTTCGGCTCCATTAGCGAATATAGTGGGTATTGGTATGTTGAATGTAGTTCGGAAATTCTGTAATCGAGCCATGGCTTTGTAATAGGGTGGCCAGTGACATCACATATTTATAGGCATTCAAGGCAGTTTCAGCTCGTAGTCCGCTCAGCATATTTTGTGCATCGATGACCTGTGTGGCGGTGCCCATATCTTCTTTAAAAGACAATTCTTGGATGCGTAAATTTTCCTGTGCGGCTTTCAAGTTTTGTGCCAGAAGCGCATCACTTTGCTGTGCACTGAGTGCTTCGCTATAAGATTTATAAATCAGATTTTCAATTTCCTGCTGGGTGCGTGCAGTAAGCAGTTCTGTAGCAGAGCGTTTGAGTTCGGCAGCCTGAATATTTTTATTTTTATCAATTCCGGAAAATAAGTTATAACGGGCAGCCACCCCGACAATCCAGTTTTCATTTTGATCCAGACTATATTCACCAAAAGCAAAAACATTCGGTTTTTTTGCCGCTTGCTGGGCTTTGACATTGGCTTGAGCCAATTGGGTATCCAGCTGCATTTTTTGAATCAGCGCAGAGTTCTGACTAAAGGTTTTCAGCAGATGATTTAAGGCCTGTGGCTCGGTTTTATTGACAAATAAAGGCGTTGAAAGCTCAGTGATGCTACTTTCTTGAAGCAGATTATTCAGATGGAAAAGGGCAGCATTCAAATTGGCTTGCGTGTTTTGCTGGCTGCGTTCGGCATTATTACGTGCCACTTCAAATTGCATGCGCTGGCCTTTACTGATAAAACCTTGCTGTTCCATCTTTAAGGCATTGCGATAATGCTGTTGCATGGCATTCAGGTTAAATAGTGCTGCTGCATGTAGTTGCTTTTGAAGCTGTACATTAAAATAACTTTGAATCAGTTCAAAACGCTGCGTGTCTTGCTGCTGTTTGTTGCTGAGCTGACTACGACCGACCTGAATATTGGCGATTTCTTTGGCGCTGCTTGTCAGTCCACCGGTATAAAGCGGCATCATGACTGAAATCGTCGGACGAATCACCTGGTCATCCAGCACGACATGCGAACTATCAGGAATTAAGCCCACCCCATTTTGAATAGGTTGTCTTAAACTATTTTTTAACGGGTCAGCCAGATCACCTAAGTTCAGTTCATCAATTCTATTATTGACACCATCCGTTAAGGATTGCTCTAAATTATTTTTTAATGCGCCCAAAGGTAGATCGAGTTCATTATGAAAGGCATACGCACGAACATTCAGATCGATTCGTGGCAGACCTATACCTTTCACCGCTTCAGCTTCAAGTTTTGAGGCCTGTTCCAGACTTTGATAGGCTTGGCTGCTATAAGAATTTTGCAACAACTGACGTTCAGCGTCCTGAAAGCTGATGCTCTGCGCATGAGCAAAGCTGCCATACATCATTGATGCAAGCAGATTTAAACCCCAGACAAGCTGTCTTTTATTTTTCTTTAAGTTCATAAAGTCGCTAAACTGATTTAAAGCCGGTGATGTTATCCGGCTAGTATAGATTAAAAGTTCGTAGATAGAACTAGTGTAAAGTTATAGTATTGTTTCTTTTACATCTGTATTTCAAATACTTATCGGCTGTTTTTAATGGAATATCTAGAATCAAAAAATGGCTTAATCTTGAATATTTTCAATTGTTAGTTCAAAGATGATAAAAACAGCAGGCTAAAATACTGGTCAATTTATCTTGTGAATCTACATTGATTTTTTGACTCTATCTTGACTCATAGATTGAAATAATTTTGTGCAAGACCCTGCCAGATATGGTTAAATGCCATCATTTTATTGTGTTTCACTCTGAAAGGAAAAATCATGCGCGCGTACAACTTCTGTGCTGGTCCTGCTGCATTACCGACTGCCGTACTTGAAAAAGCTCAAGCTGAAATGCTTGACTGGCATGGCAAAGGTCTTTCGATCATGGAAATGAGCCACCGTAGTTCCGACTATGTTGCCATGGCTGAAAAAGCGGAAGCAGACCTGCGCAAACTCATGAATATTCCTGAGAACTACAAAGTATTGTTCTTGCAGGGTGGGGCATCACTACAGTTCTCGGCAATTCCATTGAACTTGCTTGGCAAAAACAACAAAGGAGACTATATCGATACCGGCATCTGGTCTGAAAAAGCTTTGAAAGAAGCGCAACGTTATGGCGATATCAATGTTGTAAAAGCAGGTATCCAAATTGATGGTAAATATGCGATCAGTGCACAAAGCGAATGGAACCTGTCTGCTGATGCAGCTTATGTGCATTATGCCGATAATGAAACCATTGGCGGTCTGCAATTTGCTTCAATTCCTGAAACAGATAAGCCATTAGTGTGCGATTATTCATCTAGCATTTTATCTGCACCCTTAGACGTCTCTAAATTTGGTTTGATCTATGCGGGCGCGCAAAAGAATATCGGGCCTGCTGGTTTAACGCTGGTGATCATTCGCGAAGATTTACTCGATCAAGCCAAGCCTGAGATTCCAAGCATCTTGAAATATTCAGATCAAGCGAAAAATGGCTCAATGGTCAACACACCATCAACTTATGCATGGTACTTATCTGGTCTGGTGTTTGAGTGGTTACTGGAAAATGGCGGCGTAGATGCCATGCACAAGGTGAACCTTGAGAAAGCTAACTTGCTTTATGGTTATATCGATCAAAGCGATTTCTATGCGAATCCAATCGCAAAAGCAAACCGCTCGATCATGAACGTCCCATTTACCTTGGCCAATGCAGATCTTGAGAAACAGTTCCTGAAAGAAGCTGAAGCGCAGCACTTATTGAATCTTGCTGGTCACCGTTCGGTGGGCGGTATGCGTGCAAGTATTTACAATGCTGTACCTTTAGAAGGTGTGCAAGCATTGGTGAACTTTATGGATGACTTTGCCAAACGCAATGGTTAATTCCTGAAACGAAAAAACCCAGCACAGGCTGGGTTTTTTTATGAATACAATAATTTTAGAAAATAAAAGTATGCAGGATGAATCCGCAGATCAGCATCCCCAACATGAAAAAAAGGCAGGACATCATATCAATATTATAGCGGGAGCTAAGATGATGCTCGACCTGTTGTAATGTTTCTTCTTGCACGATTTTCATAGATATTTATTGTCCGATCTATTTATCGTTAATACTAATTTGTTGTGAGTATTTTTATCATAAAAAATTGATTAAATAAAGTACATTTTTAATTAAAGAGCATAAATTATCATTTTATCTAAATATTAGATTTGCACGACGACAGATTATTTATATGAGAAATCAAGCGCTTATTTTTACAAGATTTTTAAGGTTATTTTAAATATTTAAAATGAATTCATTTGAATTTGAAAATGTGGATAACTCGGTTTTTAATGAATTTAAATAGATTATTAAGCCAGAAAATATGTATAAAAAATAATCAAAAATTAAAATGACAAATAAGAATATAGATGGATTAAAAGAAGATACCCATCAAAATGAATATCTTCTTTATATGTTTGAACTTAGGCAGCTTTTCTATAAATATTGGCCTGAATCCACAAGTTACCACGAATATACTGACCAATCTGGAAGTTTTTGTACTGGTCATTCCGCGTTGCAATCCGGATCAGGGTCGCAGGCTGGTCTTCATCATGAATCAGGGTGACATCATAAAGGGTGTAGTCCTGATCCATAAATTGCATGGTGGTTTTACCGACAATATTGCCCTGGAACCAGGCTTCATCTTCTTGACCCATGGTTTCGCCGTATAGATAAGCCACCATTTTAGAAAAATCTACGGTTACAGGTTCTTTATCTTCTTCGGACTGCGGCTGCCAGGCATCAATCTGTTCCTGCAAATTATCCGGGGCCACACCATTATTGGCAGCGAGAATATCATTCAAGGCACGGTGGTGCTTAATCGAAGCCGGATCATCAACCACCAGATGCTCATGATCTGCGACCGCTTCAAGTTCATAGGCCCAGCCATTCAGATTCACCACATAGGACTGGTCTTTTTCATAGTGCGGGTGATTGACGCTATACAGGCTATCGAAAGCGTAAATAATATTGTTAGCACCCAGATTCAGGCGCAATACAGCCTGAGTATTGGATTTACAGCTAATAATCCGGTCAATCGTGGCTTTCACCTGATAAGGACTGTCAAAGCAGGGGAATGCAGTTTTTACCGCTTGAGGCTTATTGTTTTCGACGGCAATCACTTGACTCAACTGTACCGCAGCTTTGCTTGGACCCTGAATCAGCCAGGTCTCTGCATCCATATCACATTCTTGTGTACAAAGGCCCATCGGCATGATTGGTTCATCAAGAGCTTTGCCTAACCACTGTGGTACATCTGTGCCAGGGTTGTCGGTGAGCAAGGTCCAGTGTTCGACATGACTACCGAAATTTTGATCATCAATGGTGATGATCTCTGGGCTATTCTGATTTTTCATATGCACAATTGATCTTGGATGATGTATTTATAGTTAATCGAGGGTCATTGCGATTTTTCAAGTCAATCGAATGAATTTTAAAATTAAAATGCCAGTCAAATGAAGTCAATTTTTTTTCTCGCATGAATCACGCCGCTTTTACCGAGCGCATACTTTTTAAAATACAGAGAGCGGATGCAATGAAAATGGAGCGATTTAATCATCAACCTGATCACTGCAATTTGCTAGAATAACCATGATTTATACCTTAATGGGAAGCCCTGTGTTGCCATTCAAACTTTGGGTCGATGCCGATGCATTGCCCCGTATGCTGCGAGATGTGATTATTCGTGCTTCGGATCGCTATCAGCTGGAAGTTACTTTTGTTGCCAATCAACCAGTCGGAATCACACCTTCGGTCAGAATTAATTCAATTCAGGTGATGAGTGGAGCGGATGCTGCAGATAAAGAAATTATTCTGCGTATGAAAGAGCATGATATTGTCATGACCCAAGATATTCCCTTGGCTGCGGAAGTGATTGAAAAAGGCGGAATTGCGATTCATCCCCGCGGTGAAATTTATACTACAGCCAATGTCAAAGCGCGCTTACACTTGCGTGATTTTATGGACAGCCTACGCGGAGCTGGTGTGCAAACGGGCGGGCCACCCCCGATTTCAGAGCGGGATAAACGCGAATTTTCCAGCGCACTCGATCAGACCATTCAAAAACAAAAACGTAAAACTTCCGCGCTTTAAACCTTATTCAGAGTGACTCGCATGCCCACACAAACCAATATGATTGTCACCTATCTTTTATTGGTTTTTATCTGGGCGACGACACCGCTGGCGATTGTCTGGAGTGTGACGGATTTGCATCCGCTCTGGGCTTTGGCACTGCGCTTCTTTCTGGCTTTGCCTTTTGCATTTGCCTTGTTGTGGCTGTTTAAAACCCGTTTTCCCTTAGATAAATTATCCATGCACAGTTATCTGGCTGGTGCATGCAGTTTTATCGGCTCACAGATTTTCACCTATTTGGCTACGGATTATCTGAGTTCAGGCATTATTGCCCTGATGTTCGGACTGGCGCCGATCATGACCGGATTGATTGGCCGTTTTGTATTTCAGCTTAAGCTGTATGCTTCGCAGTGGGGTGGTATGGCGATTGCGCTGCTGGGTCTGGGCATTATCTGTGTAGGTGGCAAAGATCAGCATATTCAGCCGATTGGCATAGGCCTGATGTTGCTCAGTGTTTTTATTTATTCTGCTTCTATGTTCTGGGTGAAAAAAGTCAATGCCCCTTTAGAGCCTATGGCGCAGGCTGCCGGTTCTATTGCAGTTTCAGCGGTCATGGCTTGTGCCATGTTGCCATTTATCTGGCAATTTGCACCTACCCAGATTCCACAGGCAAAATCGCTGATTGGACTTAGTTATGCGGTAATCATGGCTTCCCTGATTGCGATGTTCTGTTATTTTAAGCTGGTACAGAAAATCAAGGCGACCACTTTGTCGTTGACCACCGTATTGACGCCGATGCTGGCCTTATTTGTCGGGGTGATTCTGAATGATGAAAAATTATCGGGTGGAGCAGTCTTTGGCGTCGTTATCTTACTGGCTGGTTTGTTGTTATATTTTTCCAGAGAAATTAAAGCGAGCTATAACGCTCGCCTTTCATCACCCAGCAGCACTGACTAAAGCAGTAATTTAAACAAAGTGAGCCTTGACGCATTCACCCAGTTTGACACGGTCTTGGGGATGCATGGTAATAAAATATGCACCAGTCCGATATTTGCCATTTTCTTCTTCGCGACTGTAGGCCACCTGAGCGGTTGCTGCAATATGGAAGAAATTTTCCGGATGACTCAAAGTCACGTGCAGATAGGTGCCTTCAGCGATAGGGCGCTCATTAAAGAAACTAAAACCGGTTTCTGAAAAGTTCACTTGCTCTGGTACAGGTAACATGCTTTGTACAATTGCGTCATACAAAGAACCGGTAATAAGGTTTAACTTTTGATTAAATAAGGATAAGATTCGAGCAATTTGTTGATCTTTTTCAGATAATTGTTCTAATTCGTAGTTAACCGCATGATCAAATTGATCTAGTTCTGCAAGTAGTAGAAAATAGCGGGGCAAGACGAAGTTAGGATCGTAAGGATCATTCAAGGCAACATCATCGGAAATAATCTGATAATTAATTCGTAAGGCAGCATCGATTCGAGACATGACGCGTCTTTCCGTAAATCCGTTTGGATGCTGTACATTTTCCATAATTTATTACCTCGGACTAGATGGTTATGTTCAAACCAATCTCGCTGTATATAGGGTTGAAATATACTCGCGCACGGCGTAGTAACCACTTCATTTCTTTTATCGCGTTGGTCTCAATGATCGGCCTCACACTCGGTGTGGCAGTCCTCATTACAGTGTTGTCTGTGATGAATGGTTTTGACCGAGAGTTAAAGAATCGTGTCTTAGGAATGATACCTCAAGCGACTGTTTCCTCAACACAAATTTTAACAAATTGGCCAGAACTTGCAAAGCAAATTGAAGGGCATGAGCATGTTCAGGGAGTCGCACCTTTTACTCAATTACAAGGCATGCTGACCGCACAGGGTCAGGTCGCCGGCATTATGGTCAGCGGGATTGAACCCGAGTATGAGAAAAAAGTTTCAATTATACAAAACCATATGGTTGAGGGCAGTATCGACAGCCTGAAAAAAGGTGAATTTGGTATTGTTTTGGGCAAGCAAATGACCGATGCCATGGGTGTGGGTTTAAATGACAATATTACTCTGGTTTTGCCAGAAGCCACCCCATCACCAGCCGGTGTCGTCCCACGTTTTAAGCGTTTTAAAGTCGTGGGAATTTTCAGTATTGGTGCTGAAGTTGATTCTATGATGGGTTATATCGCTTTAAATGATGCGTCGACTTTACTGCGTCTTCCGGATGGTGCGCAGGGTGTGCGTATGAAGCTGGATGATATTTTCCTGGCACCACAAGTGTCTCAGGAAATCGTGCGTGATTTGCCGGGGAATTTCTATGCTTCGGACTGGACTTATACGCATGGTAACCTGTTCAGTGCGATTCAGATGGAAAAGGCCATGGTCAGCCTGCTTTTATTCCTGATTGTTCTAGTCGCGGCATTTAATATTGTGTCTTCACTGGTAATGGTGGTGACGGATAAAAAATCAGACATTGCCATTTTAAGGACTTTGGGGGCTTCACCTGCCACCATTACCAAAATCTTTATGGTGCAAGGTACCGTGATTGGGGTGATTGGAACTTGTGCAGGGGCCATCCTCGGGATTATTGCGGCAACCAGTATCAGTAGCTTTATTGGCTGGCTCAACAATACTTTAGGCCTGAATATGTTTGATGCCTATTTTATTAACTACTTACCTTCGTATCTGCGCTGGCAGGATGTCTTGGTGATTGTAGGCTTGTCACTGGCACTCAGTTTTGTCGCGACAATTTATCCGGCTTTACGTGCAGCAAAAATTCAACCGGCAGAGGCTTTGCGTTATGAGTAATCTGATTTTAGATGCCCAGAATATTCACAAATCCTTTACCGATGGTAAAGCCACTGTCGATGTGATTCGCGGCTTGTCGCTACAGGTGAAAGCAGGTGAGTTTGTTTCGATTGTAGGTTCAAGTGGTTCAGGCAAAAGTACCTTATTGCATGTTTTGGGTGGATTGGATCGCCCGACGTCAGGTCAGGTCATGGTGAATGGCCGCCGTTTTGATACCTTGTCTGAAGCAGAACGCGGTTATGTGCGGAATGAGCATTTGGGCTTTGTTTATCAGTTTCATCACCTGTTGCCAGAATTTACGGCACTGGAAAATGTGGCCATGCCACTGATGTTACGCGATAACATGAAATTCAAGGAAGCTAAACAGCAGGCCGAATATTTGCTGGAACGTGTTGGTCTTTCGCATCGTCTGACTCACAAGCCGGGTGAATTATCCGGAGGTGAGCGTCAGCGTGTAGCTTTGGCGCGTGCAGTGGTCGGTAAACCTAAACTGATGATGGCCGATGAACCGACCGGAAATCTGGATCGTAAGACTGCAGCAAAGATTTTTGAACTGCTGACCGAATTACAACGTGAGTTCAATATGGCGATGCTGATTGTGACCCATGATGAACAACTGGCCCATGCTGCAGACCGAATTTTACACATGCAGGATGGTCTCTGGATCGAACCATAAATAACGAGAATATTCGCATTTGATTGAAGCTCACTCCGGTGGGCTTTATTATTGGGCAAAATAATAACAAGACAGAATAAGATTCAATGTTGCAGTGGCTATGTATTGGCTGGATTTTAGGCCTTGCCTGTATGGGGAAAAGTTTCCTGACTGTTCAACTGAGCGGGACGGCAGTTTTGATCGTTGCGCTGTTGTGGTATCTGTGTTGCCATAAATTAAAGCTCATCTTGAATACACCGCTGAGAAGCCTGTTGATCACTGGGTCAAGCCTACTTTTAGGGCTGTTTTTAGGTCACGCTTATGCCAATCTGCAATTGGCTGAACGTTTATCCAAGCGAGAGCACGAGGTCTCTGAAAAAGAAATCGTGGTGTATATCAAAGAGCTGAATAAACTGGGCGATCAGAATATCCAGCAAGCCTTGCATGTGCTTAATCCTGATGGCAATACAGTTAAGTGGATGGGTTTTCTGCCAGTTTCAGATCCTACCACATCCAGTTTGGTAAATGATGAAACCAAACAGCAGACTCTTGAACTGGGACACTATTATTTATTACAAGGCCAGATTCGGCCTAGCCATAGTTATGCCACACCAGGTGCCTTTGATGCAGAAAAGTGGGCATTACAGCAAAATGTTATGGCCGGTTTCCGAATCAAGAGCATTCAGGAGTTGCAACTGCAACAACTCTATACGCTAGGTCATGCTCAACATTTCCGTCAGCAACAAAAGTTGAATCAGCGATTTTTGCTTTGGGTAGAACAACAGCGACTGGCCTTAAGAGAGTTTGTGGCCAGACAACCCGTACAGCAGAAAGGCTTGTTACTGGCTCTATTAAGTGGTGATGAAAGTCTCTTGGATCAAGCGACGGAACAGCAATTCCAGCGTTTTGGCATGAGTCATTTACTGGCGATTTCCGGACCGCATGTGCTGATCTTTGCTTTTATCGTCTGTGGCACCTTGCAATATCTGATTTCAAGGTACGCACCGCAGATTTATCTGAAATGGCCAAGGCAGTATTTTTTGAGTCTGCCTTTTTTGTTATGTGTATTACTGTATTGTGCCTTTGTCGGTTTTGAGATTCCGGCGCTACGCACTTTACTGATTTGTGTGATTGTAACTTTAACCTTGCTGCTCAGGCAAAGTGTGCAGCCATTAAAACTGCTGATTTTAAGTGCTGCCTTATTGTTGCTCTTTGATCCTTTTAGCATTTTGTCGGCCGCATTCTGGCTGTCTTATGGAGCCTGTTTTGTCTTGCTGCGAATCTATCAAACCATTCAGCAGCAACCGAATCAAACAATACAAACAGCATTACAACGGCCGTATTTTGCAATGAAAGTTTTAGTGGAGTCGCAGTGGAAAATTTTTCTGGCCCTGTTTCCCTTAATGATGCTGTTTTTTAAGCAGGTGGCTTGGATTACCCCGCTAAGCAACCTGGTAGCCATCCCGTGGATTGGCCTGCTGATAGTTCCCGTAGATATTCTGGCGGCTTTATTATTTTTCATCTCTGAACCACTTTCGAGTCTGCTGTTTCAGCTCAATGATATTTTTATTCATATACTGCTGGCATTTCTAGATCTGCTTGATCGGCTGTTTGCACCGCAACTGATTCCTGTGGCCATGAATGTCTGGATGATTGCTCTATGTATTTTGGGCTTATTAATTGTCTTTTTGCCGCGTGGCTTAGTGCCCAAAAGCTGGACAGCACTTGCCTGTGTACCACTGTGCATTCCTCAACTTAATCAGCATGCATTTCAGCTGTCTGTTCTGGATGTCGGGCAGGGACAGGCCATCTTCATTCGGAAAGGGCAAAAGAGCATGATGATCGACATGGGTGGTTATTATAATGAAGAAAAATTCAGTATTGGTCGACAAGTGATTAGGCCGTTTCTATCTGTGCAAGGTGTTGGGGAACTGGATCAACTGATTTTGACCCATCTGGATCAGGACCATAGCGGTGCATATCACAGCATTAAAGATCAACTAAACATCCGACAAGTGTCATCCAATCAGATGCCTGAAACAGCTGCTTCTTCAAGTTTTCAGTTTTGTTATGCAGGACAGCAATGGCAATGGTCCGAAGAGATTAAATTTAGAATTCTGGCACCTCGGCAGCAGCAGTTAAATACGCCAAACTTCAATAAAAATGACCGCTCTTGTGTGGTATATCTGCAAGTCAAAAATGCCGGACCGTATCAAAACTTTTTATTGATGGGCGATGCGGGCTGGGAGACTGAATATCAGCTGCTCAAAGATTATCCTGAATTGAAAGTTGATGTGCTGGTGCTTGGACACCATGGCAGTCAGCACAGTTCAGCCTATCAATTTTTAGAAGTTTTGCAGCCTAAACTAGCGATTGCCTCGGCTGGGAAATTTAACCGTTATGGCCACCCGAGCCAACTGACCCAGCAACGGTTGAAAGCTCTTAATATTCCTTTATTGACCACGGCAGAACAGGGCAGCATGCACTTTCAGCAACAAGGCTCAAAACTGGTGCTTTCTGCCGAACGACATGGATGGCAGTGGCTATATCGTCAGCCTTTAAGTCACTGATTCCAGCATCAGCAAAACGTCATGGACGTCTTGTGTTCTTAAGGTATTCACTTTGCTCAAGGCTTGTTCATGCTCTAGACTATAAAGATTGCCCAAGTCTTGATGAGCGTTAAAGCGTTTATAACTCCAGTGATAATGTTCTGGATGGCGACGAATTAAATTTTCAATACTATTAATAATAACTTGGGTACCCTGATTGGCATTACCACTATAAATTTTTTCATCAACTGCTTCGATAAAGATATCGAATCCATCATCAGTATTACGCAAGGCATATAAAAACAGGGCACGCGCTTTGGTCTTTTGAATCAGTTTGGCACTCAAATTACTCGTAGCTAAAGGCACACCGAAATATGGAATATATTCACCACCGATATTCGGGGTATGATCCGGCAGGATGACCGTAGTGCCGCCTTGTTTTAAGGCCTTAAAAATCTGACGGACACCAGATTCATCGGTCGGTACCAGATGCGCCTGTTCCCGGCTACGGGCAGCCCGTACAAATTGATCTGCAGCCTGATTTTTCACAGGTTTGTACATAATGGTCATTGAGGTGAACTGGGCAATATAGGCATTCATAATTTCCCAGGTACCAAAATGTGGCACGATTAACACTAGGCCTTTATTTTGTGCCAGTGCATCATGCAGTAGATCTTCGCCAATGACGCGATGCACCCGTTTGATATTTTTCTGATTACTTGAACCCCAAATGGTAAAAAACTCGAAATATGACATTAATTCATTGCGAACCGCCGCACGGTTAATACGTTCACGTTCGTCATTGGACAGTTCAGAAAGGCTGATCTCGAGATTGAGGCGAATAATTTCCGAAGTTTTGGTGACTTTGAAACTGTTCACAATAAAGGCCAGAAGACGGGCCATCCATCGAGAAACCGGAAGCGGTTGGCGGCTAATGTATTTGAGTAAACCGTAAGCTGAATTCCGTGAGTCCTGTTTGGTCATTGATTTAATATAAGTACAAAAAAAGAGAACAAAATTTATTATAGGCGAAAACGTTTTGTTTAGACAGAATTACCCGATTCAGTGTATATAATGGGCTCAATATAAATCAATTTATTGGATTATTTATGTCCGATTGGCCACCAAAACCTGAAAATCAAATACAAAATACGCAACAACCAGTTCAACCGACTGGCCCGGAATGGAAACTGCTGGAAAAAGCAGTTTTAGCTTCGGTCGAGGAGCAGCGCCGTGCGCGCCGTTGGGGAATTTTCTTTAAATTCCTGACTTTTGCTTATCTGCTTGTGGTTATTCTGGCATTGGGCAAGAGCTGTAGTTCAGTCTCGTCAGATGCCAGCGCTGGTGCGGGTTCTCATATTGCAGTCGTGGATATTGTGGGTACGATTGCAGCCGACAAGCAGAGTGTCAACAGTAGCAATACCATCAAATCATTGAAAAAAGCCTTTGAAAATAAACAAAGCAAAGCAGTGGTACTAAATATCAACTCACCTGGCGGTTCACCGGTACAGTCGGATGAGATCTGGCAGGAAATTCAGTATCTGAAAAAACAGCATCCTGGGAAAAAACTGTATGCCGTGATTGGCGATACGGGGGCTTCAGGTGCTTATTATATTGCTTCAGCCGCGGATGAAATTATTGTCAATCCATCGAGTCTGGTTGGTTCAATTGGGGTAATCATGCCGAATTATGGTGTGACTAATCTATTGCAAAAGTTAGGCGTTGAAGATCGCACCATGACTTCAGGTGAAAATAAAGCTCTGTTGTCTATGACTCAGCCTGTTGATCCTGCACAAAAAGCCCATGTACAGGGTGTGCTAGATAATGTGCATGGTCACTTTATTAATGCAGTGAAACAGGGGCGTGGTAATAAATTGAAATCTAATGATCCTGCCATTTTCTCTGGTTTGTTCTGGACCGGTGATCAGGCGGTGAAATTAGGAATTGCGGATCGTATCGGTAGCTTAAATACTTTGAAACGTGAACTGAAAACTGAAAAAGCGTTGAATTACACCATTGAATATAGTCCATTTGAATCAGTCTTGGGTCGTATGGGTTCATCGATTGGGGATGGAATTGCTTCTTCGGTTGCACAGAAGCTTCAGTCAGAAAATAGCACGACACTGCAATGAAACCATTGATTCATTTCGCGCACGCCAATGGCGTGCCATCCAAAGTCTATCAAAAGCTGTTTGATGGATTACAAGATGATTACGATGTTATCTATGTGCCGCTTTTAGGGCCAGACAAGCGTTATCCGGTTGATAACCATTGGAAAAGCCTGACCCAGCAAGTGATTGACAGTATTGTACGTCAGTCACATGGGCGACCTGTCATTGGTCTGGGGCATTCTTTGGGATCTGTGTTAACTCTGCAGGCGGCTTTGCAGCGTCCGGAACTGTTTTCACAAATGATCATGCTGGACCCGCCGATGATTATGGGCAAAGAAGCCTTTGCCTTGCATATTGCGAAAACTTTTCGCTTAAAAGCATTGGATAAAATGTCTCCGGCCGGTCTGTCCAAACGCCGTCGTGACCATTGGGATTCACGTGAACAAGCCGCTGAATTGCTGCGCCCTAAAGGTTTTTATCAGGATTTTGATGCAGATTGCTTCCAAGCTTATATTGACCATGCCTTGCAGGATGATCCCATCCGGGGTGGGGTAGAACTCACTATTCCTAAAATGGATGAGGTCGCAGTCTTTAGAACCAATCCGTCACTATGGTGGTTGCCTCAGGCAAAACCCAAAATTCCTGTGCATTTAGTTGTGGCTAAGAAAGGTCCATTTCTGGCCCGCAAGTTCCCGCAGCAAGTGCAAAAGAAATTTGGTATTCCTTTTACCGTGGTGGATGGTGGACATATGTTCCCATTGGAACAACCTGATCAAGTAGCTGGCTTGGTCAAACAGCTGATTCAGCAACAGTCTGCTTGAATTATTGAATGTATTGGAAATAAAAAACGCATCCGAGGATGCGTTTTTTTAATATCTAAATTTTTTTAGAACTTGCAGAATTGAACAGGCGCTTGCATTTTCTCATTTCGATACAGCACACCATCTTCAGTATGTTGAATCGTACCGCTACAAATCCATTCTACGACTTGTGGATAGATCACATGCTCGAGGCTATGCACACGTGTTGCCAAATTTTCTACCGTATCGTGGTGAGAAACCTTGAGAACACCTTGCGCAAGTGCTTGGCCTGCATCCAGCTCAGCCGTGACATAATGCACCGTACAACCGTGCAGAACATCACCGGTATTGAGTACGCGCTGATGCGTATGCATGCCTTTATAATAAGGCAATAGGGACGGATGAATATTCAACATTTTCCCTTCCCAGGCTTTCACAAATTTTTCACTTAAAATTCGCATAAAGCCGGCAAGTACCACTAGATCTACATCCCAGTCCAAAAGCTGTTGATGCATCACATCATCAAAAGCTTCACGACTTGGATATTGCTTGTGTTCAATAACTGCAGTCTGAATGCCTGCGTGTTGTGCACGCGTTAAAGCAAAGGCTTCAGGTTTGTTGGAAATCACGCCCACAATTTGCCCTGAAAGATTGGCATCAATCAAGGCTTGCAGATTTGATCCGCTACCTGAAACAAGTACAGCAATTTTAATCATGCGAAATTACGCGAAGATCACACGAATTTTTTCGTCTGCACCTGCAACCGATTCAGCATGGTCTTGAATCTGACCCATCGCCCATGCTTTTTCACCAAGCTGGTTGAGTAATTCAACAGTTTTGTCTGCATCCGCAGCATCAACAACCAGCACCATGCCGACGCCACAGTTGAAAGTACGGTACATTTCAAACTGGTCTACGCCGCCTTCACGTTGTAGAAGCTTGAATAGCTCAGGCCATTCCCAAGAAGATTCATTTACCAGCGCTTGAGCACCGTTTGGAAGTACGCGAGGCAAGTTACCTGGTAAACCACCACCGGTGATGTGTGCCATCGCATGGACATCAACGTGTTTTAACAGTTCAAGAATTGGTTTTACATAAATGCGTGTTGGTTCCATTGCAACATCTGCAAGTGGGCGGCCATCGACGATTTGATTCAGGTCAACGTTTTTCACGTCCAGGATTTTACGAAGCAGTGAGTAGCCGTTTGAGTGCGCACCTGAAGAAGCTACACCAATTAAAACGTCACCCGCTTTGACTTTAGAGCCATCAATAATTTTACTTTGCTCAACAACACCGACACAGAAACCTGCAAGATCGTAATCTTCGCCTTCATACATGCCTGGCATTTCAGCAGTTTCACCGCCAACTAATGCACAGCCAGCAAGTTCACAACCAGCGCCAATACCAGTGACTACATTTGCAGCAACATCAACATTTAAGTGACCAGTTGCATAATAATCAAGGAAGAACAGTGGTTCAGCACCACAGACAAGAAGGTCATTCACGCACATTGCAACCAGGTCTTGACCAATTGTGTCATGACGGTTCAAATTCAGTGCCAGACGTAATTTTGTACCAACACCATCTGTGCCAGATACGAGAACAGGTTCTTCATAACCTTTAGGAATTTTACAAAGTGCACCAAAGCCACCTAGACCGCCCATAACTTCGGGACGTGAGGTACGCTTAGCGACAGATTTGATACGATCGACTAACGCGTCGCCCGCCTCAATGTCGACACCTGCATCTTTGTAGCTTAAACCAGTGTTTGGGGTAGAAGTTGAGTTGCTCATAATGAAGTCTCCGCATTCGCGGGTGCGATTATAACCTGAATATGTAAAACTCTTATGGTATTTGTGGCCTAAAATGCTATCTTTATTAAAATATTTTAATTTTTAGAATGATTAATAGAGAAAAGGCAAGATTCTATGGTCGATCGTACTTTACGGCGCATTCTTATACTTGCTGGTATAGCATTGATACTTTGGGTTTTATATCTGCTTAAACCAGTTGTAGTTCCTTTTGTTGCAGCTTTTCTAATTGCTTATTTATTTAGCCCCTTGGTTAATGTTTTGCACCGCATTGGGCTGGCTCGATGGCTCTCGATCAGTATCGTATTTATCGGGATTGGGATCGTGGTTACATTGGTGATGTGGTATCTGGTGCCACTAGTCTGGCAGCAGCTGATGTATGCGCGTGATAGCATTCCGGCCGGGATTCACTGGATCAATTACACGTTCCTACCTTGGCTTTCCGATAGCTTTAATCTGGTTCCGATGGAGATCGATACTGACCAGATTTCCTCAGTAGTAATGGACTATGTCCAGACCAATTATAGTGCTGACAGTATTCAGGCAATGCTGCTGAAACTGGCACAATCTGGTCTGAACTTTATCCAGATTGGTGGCACGATTGTCCTGATTCCGATTATTGCCTTTTATTTCTTGCTGGATTGGGATCGTATGTTAGACAGCTTACGCCGTCTAATTCCCCGTCCTTATGAAAAAACAACCTTAACTATTGTGAGTGAATGTCATAGTGTGTTAGGTGCCTTTGTCAAAGGTCAGTTCCTAGTCATGGTTCTGCTGGGCGTAGTCTATGCAGTGGGACTGCAACTGATTGGCCTAGAGATTGGCTTGATCATTGGGATGATTGCCGGATTGTGCAGTATCATTCCGTATCTTGGTTTTGCGGTTGGAATTATTGCCGCAGTCATTGCAACCTTTTTCCAATTTGGAATCGACTGGTGGCAACTGGTATTGGTCGGGATTGTCTTTATGGTCGGGCAGGCCGTCGAAGGCTATATTCTGCAACCGTTCTTGCTAGGTGATAAAATCGGTCTTTCTCCTGTAGCTGTAGTGTTTGCAGTTCTGGCAGGTGCACAACTGGCCGGTTTCTTGGGCATGCTGATTGCCTTACCGGTGGCAGCCGTGATTGTGGTACTGCTGCGGCATATCCGTGAGTATTATGAACATACGCCATTTTATGGTGATCGGGCTGTTATCATACAAGATGCCTCTACCGGTTCAATCAATATTGAAACAGCAGACTTAGATGTTGATATTGAAATGAAAAAGCCACAGAAAAAACCGCTGCAAGCAGAGGAGAACTCAAGTAAAATTCACGATCCACATCGTAAAGACTCATAAGGCCACAAAATCGTATGCGTCAATTGCAGTTAGATATAGAACCTCAGCTCGATGCCCGAATCAGTGATTTTTCAGGGCCGGGTTGGGGGCATGTCATTGATGCTGTCCGTCAATTACATGCAGGCCTGATCAACCAATTTTATGTCTATGGGGGAGCCGGTACAGGTAAAAGTCATTTGTTGTCTGCCATCTGTGACTCTTATCTGGAAGTAGGTAAATCTGCAATTCAGGTATCTTTGCTTGAGCTTTTAGATGCACCGACTGAGGCGATTACTTCTCTAGATCGTTTTGATCTGGTAGCACTTGATGATATCGAAGCGATTAGTGGCGTACCCCATTGGCAACGCGCAGTATTTCACTTGATTAATTATAATAATGAAGGTGGTGGGCAGTTGGTGTTTTCGTCACGTTTTGCACCTATCGAACTCAAACTCGAATTGCCAGATTTACAATCCCGTCTCACGCAGGCGGTCAGTACCCGTGTTCCGAGTGGCAGTTTGTATGCTGATCGCTATGCGCTGGTTTCCTCGGTGCTTGATCGTCGTGGGATCCATCTAGACCCTCAAATTTTTGACTATTTACTCAGCCATGGACCGCATCAAACTTCAGTACTGCTTCAAAGATTAGAGCAGATTATTCAATTACTTAAAGGGGAAAAATTGAAAGTCAGCAATGCTAATCTGCGGCAGATATATGCCTTGATTGACGAATATCGGTAAATCACAAAAAATCTTGAGTAATTACTCAGTCTATGCCACAGTAAGGCAAAATAATTCGCTGTTGCAAGGATTCTGCAACTTTAGAAGAAAAAGAAAGAAATAAAAATTAAGGAGAAGGTTATGCTCAAGAAGAGCATAGGCATAGCTTTGCTATGTATAGCGGGGCAGTCGTATAGTGCAGATATTATTGTAACCACTACAGAAGATATTGAAAAAGATGACAAGGAATGTTCACTTCGAGAAGCTGTTGAGTATGTTAACCGTGGCTTAGCCAAAGCAGGTTTTATGGGGTGTGGTGGGGAGAACTCATCCAGTACCATTATTTTAAAAGAAAAAAATACCTATGTGTTGAACCAGCATATTGCGATTAAAAAATCTCTTACCATCCGTGCGGTCGCAGAAAGTGATGGTGAATTCAGTACGGATGAAAAAGCATTAGGTTTGCATAATGCTCATATTCAAATGAAAGGTATCGATAATCTTTTCCGGATCAACAGTACAGATACATTGGTTCAGTTAAATTTGAAAGAACTGGATCTTGAAGGCTGTGGTAAAACCAGTTGTGCTGAACAAGGTGGCCTAATTTATAATAAAGGTCAGCTAATTCTAGAATATAACCGTCTATTTAATGCTGCTGCCAACTTGGGTGGGGCAATTTATAATGCTGGCAAGTTTGGACAGAACTTAACAAGCCGTGCACAAATTAAAAATAGTCTGATCGAAAATAATAAAGCCCAACGAGGCGGGATCCTGTATAGCGAGCTACCTGCTTTCCTCATTTATCAAAGTGTACTTAAAAATAACCAGACACTGGATAATTCAGCGACCAATATTTATAGCGCGGGACAGTTTGCTGACTCCAGTAAAGATCAAGGTATTAGTGGGGAAATATTAAGTAGTACGATACTAAAAAATAAGGGTGTACTCATTAATGTCCTGGACGGGGTGGGATTGAATAATCTCACCATGGTTGATAATGAAAATACTGCTTTACGTATCTATGCGCCGTATGGCAGAGCTTATGTAGCGAATAGTATTATTTTAAGAAATGGTACACAGGATTGCCAAATTATCACTGGTGACAAGTCTGTGTCGCAAAATAATCTGCTGACAGCCTCGTGTGGTGTAGGGGATTCCGTCGCACCGAACCAGTTCTGGAGTGGTACACGACTTTTTGCTGAATCCTCAGATAAAAGTGAAGGTGCTTGTCAGACCCTACAAGAAAATAATAATGCCATACTTTGTCCATACAGCGTTCCTAAAGGACAATTTCTCGGTTATATGCGCCCACGAATTTTGTTGAACTATATCCTTGTGAGTGAATCACCGATTGTGAATAGAGGCACAGGATTGAGTTTAGCAAATCCAACGGTAGCATGTGAAGCGGCAGATCAGCGCGGGATCAACCGTTTGATGGATAATCTGTTTTGTGATCGAGGTGCTGTTGAAATCACGATACCAATCTCAGGCAGTCTGGTGGGACAAGATCTGTTAAAGGGTGAAATCGCCAAGTTTTCAATTGAATCTTATCTGGGAGATAGTGATTTAATTCCAAAAGAACAGTGTAATGCTATTGTTGGTCAGAATCCGACGGGTGAGACTTGGCAAGATGGCTGTTTGAAAGTGGTACAAACCAAAACAGCTTCCAAGGGTAAAACAGTCATCGATATTCATGGCAATGTCGTTTATACCCCGGATTCTACCTGGCATGGAGCAGATATTTTCGAACTACAAGTGGTGACCTCATCGACACGGTTTAATAAAAGTAAACCTTATTTGACTATTACTACTCAAATTGTTCAGGAGCCAAAAAATGAAATGGAAGACAAAGCAGTCAAAACTTCAGGTGGTTCATGGGGTTGTGGTGGACTACTGATTTTACTCGGATTAATAGGTTTACGCCGTGGATTAAAAGATTAAGGAAAAATCATGAAAAATTATAAAAAAGGACTGCTTGCGGCCATGATTTTATCTGCCATGAGTTTGATGGCAGCCGAAGATAAAACGATATATGTGACTACTTTTGCTGATGAAGATGGCGAGAATAATAATGCCTGTTCTTTGCGAGAAGCCATTAAAACTGCAAAACTGGATAAATCTTATGGCGGATGTAATGTAGGACGTACGCTTCGATTGGATGGTTCAGCTGCAGATGTGATTCAGCTTGAAGCAGGCGAGTACAAATTAGATAAAGAGCTGATCGTAGAGTCAGCGCTCAAAATTTATGGGAAAACTCCGCTTAATTATGCTAGTCGTAGTCCAATTACGCTATTATATCCAACCCGGGAGGCTTTAAAAAGTACTATTTCGGGCCAGGGGAAAACCAGATTATTTAATAGTATGGCCAGTCAATCCAGTCTGGAAATTCATCATCTGATCTTAAAGGATGGCTATGCAGCAATAAATACCTTGGATAAAGGGAATGGCGGTACTTTTTATGTAGCAGGGCCTTTAAGTATTAATACCAGTGAAATAGTAAATTCCCGAGCAGCTGCAGAAGGTGGTGCGATTTATAGTGTAGCAATGAATACGGAAAGGAATATTGTCATTCAGGATTCTTTGATTCAAAAAAATCAGGCGAGTTCATATGGTAGTGTTCTGGCGATGGATTGTCAGGGAAATTTAGGTACAACTCAAACCAATGTGAAAATTAATTCCAGTAGTATTGTTAAAAATGGTTCAGACACTGCTAACAGTATTATTGATTTTTGTGGCTATGCCACAGTAGAAATTGTTAACTCTACTATTGCGAAGAATACTGCCAGTACCACAGGACATATTGTGCGTATGACGAATGAAGTTAATCGTCCGCTCAGTAAATTCTCCAGTTTAACTGCATTAAGTAATACTATTGTTGAAAATACAGCCCAATCTACTTTATTTTATGACAATACCGGGTTTAGGTATTTTAATTTCAATATTTTAGCCTTTAACCAAGGCCTGTCTTGTGAATATGCCTTAAATCAGGGAAATCCGACCAAGGCACAACGTGTTGAATTTTCTACAATTCGAAATGCAATTCAAACGACTGGGCCATCACGTTGCGTATTGCCAGAATTAGACGAAGATACTACTTCAAATAATCTTGATGTCTCTAACAATATAATCAGCAGTTTATTAACAAATTATATTGAGCCTGCTATTGATAATCGCTATTTAGGGCTGTATTACCCGCGTGATAATCAGACCGCAACGGATTTGGTAGATATCGGGGTGAGTGGCTGTATTGAACAAGACCAGCGTGGTATTGATCGTGTGATTGGATCCACATTAACATTTGATCCAAGTGCAAAAAATACTTGCGAGATCGGCTCAGTTGAAATCCGACGTTTGACTGCAGCCGATATTACGGACTTGCAAAATAAGAGTTTGGTAGAACTCAATGACTTTTATCAGGAGAATATAGATGATCTCGAAGAAATCATTGCTGATAAAAATACTCCAGAAAATGAGCTTCCTGGTTTAAAGGAAGAATTGAAAAGTTATCAGGATTTGCTTAAATATACCAAGCAATATCAGAAATATCGTGCAATCTATATTAATCCTTTTATCTTGGCTATGCCTCAAGAAACTCTAACCAATGATAAGATTCAAATTAAAGCCTTAAATTCAGAAAATTATGAGGTCAGTGTAAAAACTTTAGGTGTTGGTAAGTTAATTGGTACTGGTAATTCGACCACTGTGGAAGGAAATCCCAATGATCCAAATCTTAAATGTGAGTGGAAACCTGATTTAAACCGGATCATGATGTATCGCACTGATGGTAAGCAGACCAGTTCGGTTGATATGGAGTTCTGTAGTTATACACTTAAAGACCAGGCTACAGGTGTAAGCAGTGCTGGCCTCTTAAGAGCAGCTTTTAACAACATTGCACCAATTGCAAAAGATGATGAATATCGGCTTAGTCCAGAGAATAATCTTACAGTGACAGTCAATCCGCTTGAGAATGATAGTGATGATGGGGATGGGCCGCTACCATCAGGAAAGTCGGCTTTTTATCAAGATAAAGATGGAAAAGAGATCCCGATTCATATTGTTAAGCTGCCTGCGGGAGTTTCACTGAAGGCAGAGCGACAAGGAGCCTGTCCTGATACCTACCAAAATCAGACCTGTTATGGTGGACAGCTGACATTTAGTGTAAAAAATAATTTAAGCCAGGCAAATTACAGCATGGATTATGCGATTTTTGATGCTGATGAAAAAATGTCAGAAAAAGCAACAATCTTGTTACGTAATACAGTTAAAAATACGAATACGTCCTCAAGTGGTGGTGGAGCAATTGGAATGTGGGGGTTACTAGGATTATTAGGGCTCGCAGCTTATCGCCGCTTAAGAAAATAAAATATGATTGAAACATCAAAAAAGCCTCCATATGGAGGCTTTTTTATATTAAGTGTTTAATGCGAGTTAGGCTGCTGAGTCACTTGCTGATATTTGAGAATATATTCTTCACGAATGGCGAGGCGTTGCTCAGGAGACGCTTTTTGCATACGTGCGCCCAGTTCTTTACGTTCCTGGCTGCTCATCATTTGCCATGTTTCACGCATTCTCTGCTTTTCCGCATCAGGGAGTTGGGTAAACCAGTCCATACGCTGCTGCAAGCTGACACGTTGTTGTTCGGGGATTTCTTTTAAAGATTGATAACGTTTAATCAGTGCCAATTGTTCAGAATCAGAAAGACTATCCCAAGTATCAGTTACTTGGGTATTCGCATCTTTGGAAAATAGCCAAAAACGTTCAAATCCTGCAAAGCTGGTTTGCAGAAAACTGAATGCACAAAAAGCAATCGCCAATTTTTTAGCTGCCATGTGGAACTTTGTCCTCACCTAAAACCATTAACATTTCTAAATCTTCAAGCATTTGCGGAGACAGTTTTGGAACTGACACCATTTGAGTTTGCGGTTCGTTATGGTCCGAAAGATTCGGTAATACCACAATGCCTGCAATCGCAGCTGCCAAAGCAAAACCTGACATTTTTAGAAATGCAAAGCGTGAATGTTTTGAATCCTGAATTTCTTCAAGAACATGGTGCATGACAACAGGTTTATCTTTATGTTGTTGTGCCAGTCCATCAAGTTTGGAAGTTACTTGTTTTAAGAAATCATCTTGATTCATTCGGATGACCCTCCCAGATATGGATTTAAATGTGCTAAAGAGGCACGTAAGCCTTGGATAGCACGGTGATAATGGGTTTTTACACTGCCTTCTGTGCAGTTCATAATTTGTGCGGTGGTATGCGTATCAAATCCTTCCCAGGCTCTGAGCATAAATGCCTGCTGCTGACGTACAGGCAATTTTGCAATCGCTTCCTGGATTTCTTCAGCAGTGACTGCCTGATCGAGAAAGTCCAGCGGCGTTGGTGTTGATTCATCGACGACATCATCAAATTCAATTTCGTCGTCATCAAGACTGACTTTTTTGAAAAATGAAAACATTTGACCACGCCGTGACTCTTTACGGCGCCAGTCCTGTAACTTATTGTTGAGAATGGTATAAAACAGGGGATACCATTCTTCAGTGCTTTTTTCTGCATAGGATTTGTGTAAGGAAATGAAAGCTTCCTGAACCAGATCCATGGCAATACCATGATGACCTTGAGTCGCACTTTCCATCATCACCAAAGCACGCCCAGTCACATCCTGCATGAAATTCTTCAGACGTGCTTCAGCCGTACTCTTCAGAATACTTACATCGTGTGTTTGCAACTGTTTTGGTGCTAAATCCATAGAGATGGAAAATCCTGTCATTGGACACCCACCATTATTCCCAAGTTCATAATCATATAACGTTGGGAATCCTGGTTTGGTTGACAATTAAGTTTATTATTTTTGTAGTTTAATCTATTTTATACACGGGCAGGGTCGTATTAAAACACTGTAACCTAAATCCCTAATTAGATACGTTGACGTACCATTTCAAAAAAACAGATCGAACCCGCAATGGCGACATTCAGTGATTCCTGACCCCCAGGTTGCGGAATGCTCACGGCTTCAGCATGTTGCATCGCATAATCAGACACGCCTTGGCCTTCATTGCCCAGAATCCACACGCAAGGTTTACGTAAGTCTTTTGAATATAGGCTTTCAGCACGGTGTGAGCTGGTTACATAAGCAGGGATTTGAAATTGCTCAAGAATTTGTTCAAGCGAAATATTTTCAAAGGTTTGCAGTGTGAAATGTGCACCCATACCGGCACGTAATACGCGTGGAGACCAGAGCGATGCAGAACCTTTGGTACACACAATTTGTTCAATACCGGCAGCAGCAGCAGAGCGAAGCAGGGTGCCTACATTACCCGGATCCTGTACATTTTCCAGAATCAAAGTGTCTGCTTTAAAATCCAATGCATAATTTGCTGTTGGTAAAGTCACCACAGCTAAACAGGCTAAAGATGTTCCTAAGGTACTTAAATCTTTGTATAAAGACTCGCTTAGAACAAAGACCATACCTGTGTATTTTGCGAGAATTTTCTCGAAATCAGGATGTGAAAGTGCATGTTCAGTGGTGAAAATAGAATCAATTTTACGGTTTTCATGTAACCAGGCGAGAGACAGATGCGTGCCTTCTAAAACCGTTTGACCTTGTTTTTTACGATAGGTATTTTGTTCGATTAAACCACGTAAGTGTTTAATCTTTGGATTGTCTTTTGAATCAAGAAAAAAAGTTGGCATGGGAGATATAATCCACGGCAGCCGATTCAATACCGGCTGCCGCTATAAAAATTAGTTGTGGTAGCTGGTCACAAGATCAACTTCGTTTTTAGAACCAATGATCACAGGAACACGCTGATGTAAATCAGTCGGTTCGATCTCAAGAATACGGACACGACCTGTAGTCGATGCGCCGCCAGCCTGTTCCATCAACATACTCATTGGGTTGGCTTCATACATTAAACGCAGACGGCCTGCTTTAGCCGGATCTTTAAGGTCGTATGGATACATGAAAATACCGCTACGGCAAAGAATACGGTGAATGTCGCCCACCATACAAGCAACCCAACGCATATTGAAGTCTTTTTCACGAGGACCGGTTTTGCCTGCTAACAATTCATCGATATAACGCTGTACTGGTGCTTCCCAATGACGTTGATTCGACGCATTGATCGCATATTCTTTAGTATCTGCAGCTACCTGAATTGCTTCAGAAGTCAGTAGGAATTCTTGAGTCTCAGGGTCATAGGTAAAGAACACTACGCCTGCGCCGACGGTCAATGCCAACATGGTCGATGGACCATAAAGCACATAACCTGCAGCTACCTGATGAACACCGGCTTGCATAAAGTCTTCTGCCTGAGTCACGGCATTTTTTGCAGGAAGAATCGAAAAAATGGTACCAACACACATATTGATGTCGATATTGCTTGAACCGTCTAATGGATCGAACAATACCAGAAATTGACCATTTTCTTGTGCAGGGGTGAATTCATCCAGTTCTTCTGAGGCCAAACCACCCACATTTGGATGTTGCTGCAAGGCATCAATCAAATAGTCATTAGAAATGACATCCAGCTTCTTTTGCTCTTCGCCTTGAACGTTTTCATGCTGTGCACTTCCCAATACATCCCCTAAAGCACCTTTTTGCAGTAATTGATCAATGTCTTTGCAAGTGTTTGCAATCGTTTCAATAACTTGTGCAAGTTCAGGTGTGAGATTCCCGCTTTGTTGTTGTAAAAACTGGGATAAAGTGCGGTATGACATAGGGGAAACTCCAAAACTTAAATCGGGAAAAAATGATCAAAACGATATGCGGCTATATTTTAGATGAGAACGTACTAAAAGAAAAATTAAACTGGATTATTTGTATCGATTTTGCCCTTGCAACTCCTGCGGAAAGTGCTATGTTGAAGACAAAGGAAAATTGAGAATAGGAGCACAGATATGACAACATTGAAGTTTGATGCGACTCCAACACCAAGCGAAGGCATTACTTTAGATGATATCTCTGAAGACAAGATGAAAGAAGCCTGGCGGGATTATGAAGCAAAACCAGAGTACAAACAATTCAATAAACATGACCTGATCGAATCGATGCATCCGGCTGAACAGGATCAGCTTCCAAAGTAGACTGATTCTTTAATTGAAGCCAATAAAAAGCACTCATGATTGAGTGCTTTTTATTTGATGAAACCATCATGAATGAAAATTATTTCAACAATGGTGGTACCGCTTCATAATTAATTTCTACACGGCGGTTTTCTTTCCATGCATTTTCATCATGGCCCGCATTGATTGGCATTTCCTTACCATAGCTGACTGCTTCCAATTGACCAGGATTAACACCAGTCGTTACCAGGAAGCTTTCTACTGCTTTGGCGCGACGCTCGCCAAGTGCCATGTTGTATTCACGGGTACCGCGTTCATCGGTATGGCCAGTGAGTGCTACACGTGAATTGGCATTGGCCATTAGGAACTGCGCATGGGCTTGCAACGTATTTAGATCTTCATTGCTGAGTTCAGTACTGTCATAGTCAAAATGCACCACGCGTTTTGCCAAGAATGCTTTATTTTCTGCAGTAACGCCTTTTGCAGAAGCACCTGCCATGTTTTGTGCATTCAGTGCTGCATCTTCACTCAAGCCTTGAGTATTCACAGTTGTTGTACCGGTCGTATCTAAACCGCCCGTTTGAACTTCAGCGGCAGGCTTACGGCTCGCACAACCTGTCATGACAACAGCTGCTGCTAAAAGTGGCAAGGCAAATAATTTTACTTTGTTCATCTTCATCTCCATGAAGTTTGATTATGGGGTAAAGGGTTTATCAATATAAAAATCTTATTTTGGTGCCCAAGCCGGTTCACGGACTTCGCCCGTTTCACTTGGCAAATTCATACGGAAGCGGCCATCCAGCGACATGATCGACAAGAGTCCGCGTGCACCTTCACGGGTGGCATAGACCACCATCTGGCCATTTGGCGAGAAGCTTGGCGATTCGTCCAGCGTTGTTGGTGTCAAAATGTTGTTCACACCAGAGGTCATGTCCTGAACCGCAACTCGATAGTTACTGCCGCTTGGGCGATGAACTAATGCAAGTTTTTTACCATCTGCGCTCAGCGTGCCGCGTGCGTTGAATGCACCACGGAAGGTCAGGCGTTTATTGCTACTTGATTCAAGATCATGGCGGTAAATTTGTGGAGAACCCCCACGGTCAGAAGTGAAAATAAAAGATTTTCCATCTGGTGAATAACGTGCTTCAGTATCAATGGCACTGTCATTGGTCATACGTTGTAGCTGACGCGTTTCCAGATTCATCTGGTAGATTTCCGGATTACCGTGCATAGAAGCAGTAAACAGCATGCTCTTGCCATCTGGAGAGAAGCTCGGCGCGCCATTCAAACCGCGGAAGCTGGCCAGTTTTTCACGTTGTCCGGTCGCCAGATCCTGTACATAAATCGCCGGGCGTTTAGTTTCAAAGGACACATAAGCGATTTTTTTGGCGTCTGGTGTCCATGCTGGAGAAAGAATTGGATCACGTGAGGTCAAAATAGTCTTTGGCTGTTCGCCATCGGTGTCGGCAATCTGCAAGGTATAGCGTTGTTCTGGGGTAGCAGGATTACGCAGTACATAGGCAATACGTCCGCTAAAGTCACCTGGAATGCCGGTCAATGCCTGATAGATGGCATCACTGATCATATGCGCTGCCTGACGGGTGCGTGAGGCTGGAACAGTTAGTAATTCATTTAATAGATATTGTTTTTTTTCGACATCATAGAGCTGATACTGGATTTCAAAAGAACCATCGGCTGTGGCCTTGGATGAACCGGTGACCACATAGGGAACACCAGCTGATGCCCAAGCTTCTGCATTCGGATTATTCAATGTTGCTGTTGCAGGCAGGTTTTTTGAAGCACTGGTAAAGCGGCCAGAACGATTCAGGTCATTTTCCACAATAGGATAAATGCTCTGATCCTGACTGAAAGGTACAACGGCAATTTTAGGTGCTGCCTCAGGTGCTTTGGTAATTTCCAGATGCAATTGGGCATAAGACTGGGTTGCCAATACAGGGCTTAAAGCGCTAATGATTGCGAGGCAGAGTAGATGTTTGCGAGTCTTTTCCATCATTCGTTATTTACTCAAATCAACGGATTTATTGTATAGGTGCTTGGGCTACATCATCGCATGGATTTAATAGAATAAAACCATGAATTTATGACCAAACTGTTATGACACTGTGAAAAGTGAATGTTATTTAATCAATTTAAAGTGAAGTTTAGCTTAAAAAATAAAAGCCATCACAACATTATTTATGTGATGGCTCCGTTTTTATTGCGCAGTAAAGGTTGAAGTAAAGCTTCGTGCTTCACGGCGTGCATCTGGATCGGATGGCATTGGATAAGGTGCTGCAGCACGGACTGCAGCTTCTACACTGGCTTTCATGTCTGAATCACTTGAATTCACAATGACCGAGACCACACCGCCATTATCATTCAGGGTTACACGTGCAGTGGCACGCTGGCCTGATGATCCGACTGGTGTATCCCAGGCGCGTTTGATTTTGTTTTCAAAATCGCGCTTCGCAGTGGATGCAATCCGTTTTGATTCCGCTTTTTTCTGTGCAGCTTCTTCAGCAGCCTGTTTCGCGGCTGAAGCTTTGGCATCTGCATCAGCTCTGGCTTTTGCTTCGGCATCTGCTTTGCGCTTGGCATCTGCATCAGATTTGGCCTTAGCATCGGCATCTGCCTTGCGTTTGGCATCAGCGTCGGCTTTTGCTTTAGCCGCTGCATCGGCTTTAGCTTTCGCATCAGCGTCCGCTTTGCGTTTCGCCTCTGCATCATTTTTAGCCTTGGCTGCCGCGTCTGCTTTAGCTTTCGCATCAGCGTCTGCTTTACGTTTCGCCGCTGCATCATTATTGGCTTTTGCTGCCGCATCTGCCTTTGCTTTAGCAGCAGCTTCAGCCTTACGTTTGGCATCAGCCTCTGCTTTGGCTTTTGTGGCAGCATCCGCTTTTTGCTTGGCAGCTAAGTCAGCTTTTTTCTGTGCTTCCAGTTTGGCTTTTTGAGCAGCATCGGCTTTGCGCTGTGCATTTAGTTCAGCTTGACGTGCAGCTTCGGCTTCCGCCTTTGATTTTTGCGCTGCATCCGCTTTGGCTTTGGCTGCTGCTTGTTTGGCCTGTTCAGCGGCTTGGGCACGTTTTGCTGCTTCCGCTGCTTGCTGCGCAGCCTTGGCTTGTGCTGCCTCTGCCGCTTTCAGTTCCTGCTGGGCTTTTTGTGTATCGACTTTAGGTGCAGGTGGAGCAGGAGGTGTGGCAGGCGCCGTCGTTGGAACCACTGGAGCAGGTTCTATACTGGGTTCAGCAGTCTGGGTAATTTCTTCTGCGACATTTTTATGTGCAGTTTCCTCAAATTCGGTTTCTTCGCGAGTCACCGGTTTAAGGTCTTCTGGCTTGATCAGAACGGTTTTGATCTGTTTTGGCGGTTCAGGGGGATTACTCATGCCCAGATAAAGTAAGCCCACCAAAGCCACTGCATGGATGCCTAAGGTGAATCCAAGTGCGATGGCTTTTTTCTGAAATGGTGGCTTTTTATAGTCTTTCATACTTTATTCTAATGGCTTGGTCAGTAAACCGACTTGAGAAAGGCCAGCATCCTGCAGGCTGGACATCAAGGCCATGACATCGCCATAAGGACGAGTATTGTGGCCATTGATTACGACATTCAGCACCTTGTTGTCATTTTGCGCCTGGGTTTGGGCATCAACAAGCGTACGCGTCAATTCTTCCAATGTGACTGGGCCAGTCGCCTGATTTTTATATTCTAGATAATATGAACCATCTTCTTTCAGTGTGACAATGGTCGGAGCATCCTTGGATTCGATCGGTAGTCCGTTGGCCTGAGGCAAGTCAACCTTGATGCCACTTGTAATCATCGGGGCAGTGACCATAAAGATCACCAGCAGTACCAGCATGACATCGATATACGGCACCACATTCATGTCACTTTTCAGTGGCTTTTTAATACGCTGAAAGCGTCCTGAACCTTGAATCGCCATTAGTCTTTGTCCTGAGTTACGCCCACAGACTGACGTTGCAATAGCGCCACCATTTCTTCGGCAAACAGCGCACGGTCAGAGTAGACCGTTTCACCTTTGGCTGTGAAGTGGTTAAAGGCCAATACTGCTGGAATAGCTGCAAACAGACCGATCGCTGTTGCAATTAGTGCTTCTGCAATACCGGGTGCGACCGTCGCCAGTGTCACCTGATCAACATCTGCCAGGCCAATAAAGGCGTTCATGATGCCCCAGACTGTACCGAACAGACCGACATAAGGCGCAACCGAGCCAATACTTGCTAATGCACCCAGACCTTGTTCCAGATGACCTTGGTCACGGCTTAAACCGACACGCAGAATACGCTCTGTTCCTTCAATCGACTGGGCAGTTGGCGCATGGCGTTTTTTCAGTTTCAGGAACTCACCCAGACCCTGATAGAAAATATCTTCAAGGCCGGTACGTTTAGAATTGAGTTGTGCATTGTTATACAGGGTGTTCAACTCAGCGCCAGACCAGAAGATTTTCTGGAAATGTTCATCATCGGCCTGGGCTTTTTTATAACTCATATAGAGCCTGGCAATCAGATACCAGCTATATATTGAGGCTAACAGGAGAGAAAGCATCACCAGTTGTACGACAGGGCTTGCTTGTAAAATAAGATCTGAAACTTGAAGAGATGATTCTAACTGAGTCGCCATAGTTGTTACGTGTGCCAATAAATTTTTTTAGTCTTGTTCCAATTCTTTTTGAATTAGTTCGCGGATTTCATCCGGGAGTCGACGTGGTCGCATCTCTGCACTGATACATGCCAACTCAACCTCACCTGATGCAAGCATGATTTCACCACGATAAATATTTTGTTGCAATACAAATGATGAAGCTTTACATGAAATGACACGTGCCGTAACAGTAATTAAATCATCCATCAGGATCGGACGCATGTATTTGACATTAATTTTATGCACCACAAAATTGTAGTCTGTCTGATGCCAGTAATGGCTCACTCCAGCGGCACGTAACCATTCGGTACGGGTACGTTCCATATAGCGAATATGATTGGCGTGATAGACAATGCCACCCGCATCAGTATCTTCAATATAAACGCGGATATTGAATTCAAAGTGATTCGCCATAGTTTTGTTCCATGCAGATTTTCGAAATTTTTGCTTGTTTTTAGATGCAGGAAAGGGATTAGAGTTTGCCGGATTCCTGCCAACAGTCAAGCAATTTAGCGGTTCAAAGTTTAGCATTGTGAGTCTTGAGACCAATGGCACAAGGTGTCAAATCTGGAGAGAAGTCACTAAGATGAAGTACTAAGCGCTTAACAGCTCATTTATAAAACAGCAGCAGATACTAAAATGCGCGAGTCCTTGGAGCCGCGCATTTTTAGTAATAGAAGATTAGCCTTTATTTTTCTGTTTCCAGTTGGCCTGAACCTGCTCAGCTACTTTTGGATAGTCCAGAATAAAACGGACATGGCTTTCGACACCGGTTTTCAAGGTCGCATCATCGACAATGAAATTCGGGTTGTGATTCGGTGCGGCTTTTGCCGGATCCTGATCTGCTGGTGTGGCACCAACAAAAACGAAGAGCGATGGCATGAGCTGGCCATAATAAGCAAAATCTTCACTGGCGCTGGCATTGTTGTCTAAAACATGCAATTTATCTTCATCATGCACGCTCGCTAATGTCGGGCGCATCAATTCAGTCAAGGTTTTATCATTGGTGGTCACTGGTGCATAAGGTGCAATTTCGACTTTCACCTTAACGTCATTGGCTGCGGCATTGTGTTCCAGCATTTTCGGCAAGTCTTTTAAAATGCCCTGACGTACATCTTCACTATTGGAACGAATAGTCCCGACCATATTGACCTGATCTGGAATGACGTTACCGGTAGTGCCGCCCTGAATACTGCCAATACTGACCACACCCATTCCTTTGGTCAGGTCGGCTTTACGGCTGATCAGGCTTTGTAAATTGGTCACCATCTGGGCAGAGGCATAAATCGGGTCTTTACCTGCCCAAGGCATGGAGCCATGTACCTGACTGCCATTCACCTGAATACGTAAATGATCGGCACTATTCAAAATCGCACCATCTTTGTAGAAGATATTGCCACTTGGCATGCCTGCCATGACATGCATCCCGAAAATCACTTCAGGTTTTGGATTGTTCAAGGCACCGTCGGCAATCATTTTGCGTGAGCCAATCTGATCGCCATGAGTGAAGTTATCGATATCTGCACCGCCTTCTTCAGCCGGCTGGAATACGAATACCACTGTCCCCGCAATTTTATCTTTATTGGCGGCCAGAACTTTGGCTGCACCCAATAACATCGCAGTATGTGCATCATGTCCACAGGCATGCATCACATAAGATTCTTTGCCTTGATAAATGGCTTTTTGTTTGCTGGCAAAAGACACCGGTGCTGTTTCCTTAATTGGCAAGGCATCCATATCTGCACGTAAGGCCATCACAGGGCCGGGTTTTGCACCTTTCAATACACCGATTACACCGGTTTTGGCATAGCCTTTACGTACTTCAATGCCGTAGGATTTTAATTCTTTCTGGACCAGCTCCGAGGTTTTGAATTCCATGTTGCCCAGTTCAGGATGCTGGTGGATATGCTGGCGTAATTTGATGGTGTGTGCTTCAGCAGCTTGTACAGAATCATCAATCCAGTCAGCCAGGCTGAATTGGCTGCAGAAAAGAAGAGGGAGACAAAGGGATATCTGCTTATACATATTCATACTTCGGGAGAACCTTAAGAATTTGAAATGGTTAAAGTGATTCTTTAGGATGGCATACTGATCTAAATTCAACCAAAACTCTCTAAGTATTTTTTAATACTTTAAAGGTATTGTTGGTGTTAATATCTGTTCTCAAAGAGCTTTACTTGCTCTTTTACATTGTAAAAATATGTATCTAAATTGATTATTTATATTTATAAGGTATGAAAATCATAAAAATTTCAGGCTGAAAAGGGATTAAAAACGATCACATCTATATCAACAACTCGGATGAAGTGAAGATTTTTTAAACCTCTTAAACTTATTTTGGCACTTAGATTGCATTCACTCTTCCGTAATATTTTTTATGATGGAAATTGAACACATGTTAAAACCTTTGGCTTTATCTCTGGCAGTGGCTTCAAGCTTAAGTTTTATTTCAACAAGCATATGGGCTGAAGACTTTAAAATACTGAAACAGCTGGAAAATAAACCGACATTACTCAAAAGTGGTGAATATAAAGGTCATTATTATGTGCCGAGTACCTTGAATACGATTACGTGGGGTTATCTGCCAAATAAAGATGCAAAACCTGTTTTGACTGTACCTTCAGGTAGCACAGTTACTTTCGATACAGTTTCGCATGAAGGGCTGCTGGAAGATCAAGGCCGCAATGCAGAGAAATATTTCACATCAAAAGGCGTCAAGCCTGAGCATGTATTGGATGAAGCCAAGCTGATCACGAATTCCAAATTGAAACATGATTTCCATAAAGATGGACCACACATTATTACCGGGCCTGTCTATGTAGAAGGGGCAATGCCGGGCGATATTCTAAAGGTGGAGATTTTAAAAGTTGAACCGCGTGTACCTTATGGCGTGATTTCAAACCGTCATGGCAAAGGCACCTTACCCGAATTCCCGAAACGTCAGAAACATGAGCATGCATCTCCAGCCAATCCTGATGCTTATGGCAACGTGTCCATTTTTACCCCAATTGAGAAAAATGCGGATGGTGTATGGGAAGGCGTTTTAAAAACTGAATCTGGTAAAGCGATTCGTTTCCCGCTGAATCCGTTTATGGGCACGATGGGCGTTGCACCAAATACCAGTGAGCCTGTGCACTCTGTACCACCATCATTTTATGGCGGGAATATCGACATCAATGAATTAGGAGCAGGGGCTACGGCCTATTATCCTGTACAGGTGCCAGGTGCTTTGTTCTATACAGGTGATAGTCACTTTGTACAAGGTGATGGTGAGGTGGCTTTAACTGCCTTGGAAGGTTCGGCACGTGCGACTTTAAAATTCACTTTACTTAAATCTGGCAAGGATAAAATTCCAGGTGCAGAGATTAAACAGCCGCTGGCTGAAAATGCTGAATTCTGGATTACGCCGGGTCTGGATGAAGACTTAGATGAAGCCATGCGTAAATCCACCCGTGAAGCGATTCGCTTCCTAGTCAATGAATATGGCATTTCTGAAGAAATTGCCTATGCCTACTTAAGTGCAGCGACTGATTTTGAAGTGTCTCAAGTGGTCGATCGAACCAAGGGTATTCATGCGATGATTCGTAAAGCGGACTTTAAGGAGTTTAAGGAAGACACAAAATAAGTCTAAATAAAACTTAGAAAAAATAGAGTTGTGCTTTTGCCAACTGATTTAGACATGGTCAGTTGGCTTTTTCTTTTGTAATGATTTGAAAATGTTTAGAATGCGAGGGGTAAATAGTCGATTTAAAACAAGAAGGGTCAATTGTGGCAGTAGAAGAAAAACAAGCAGTCATTTTAGAACAGCCTAAAGGTCAGAAAGTATATTTAGATTTACAACATTCGACAGATTGGGTTGTTGCAGCTTCAGTTTTTGTATCGGGTTTAATCAGTCTGTTTGGTTTTATAGTGACGGTTTATGTGGTGAGAAAATCTACAGAAAGTCAAATTAAATCTACTGGGGATTTAATAGAAAGCCAAAGAGATCATTTGGAAAAAGAGTTAGCATTTAAAAATAAACAACTTATAACTCAAAACTTTATTCAATATGCTTCAAGCTTCATTAGTGGACAAGCTAAACTTATTATAAAACTTAGAGATTTCGGGGTATTTTACGGAGCTATTAGTGAAAAGGAAAAATTGGATCGAACTATACATGTAGGACAAATATATCAAGAGTTAAGAGATACTTCGAGTCAGGTATTACAAGATTATCATGTATTAGAATTATTTTTACTTAGTAAAGGTAGAGCTACCAATAATCTAGAAATTAAGAACAGATTATTTTTTAAATTACTATGGCCATATTTAGAACTTTTATTAATGGAAGCAGGGTCTGAACTAATGATTGAAAGACAAGATAAGACAATAACAGAAGTACTAGAACACAGTGAGTTTCAAAATATAGGAATTGAGCTTAAAAAGATTATAGGTGAAGATAATATTACAATTTACTTGATACTAAATGAGCTAAATAGACAGATCAGCAAAATGATTAAAACTGAAATAAAAAAAGCAGCCTAAGCTGCTTTTTAAAATCACTTCTCTTTTGGTTCGGGCGGCGTCATCCCAAACTGCAAATACGCCATATTCGTTGCAATACGACCACGCGCGGTTCGCATCACATAACCTTGCTGAATCAGGTAAGGCTCAATGACATCTTCAAGCGTGCCTGAATCTTCCGCCATGGCAGCAGCCAAGGCTTCAACACCGGCAGGACCACCATCAAAACGCTCAAGCAACATTGATAAATAACGGCGGTCGAGTGTATCTAAACCATCTTTATCGACTTTGAGCATGTCCAAAGCACGTTGGGCCATATCCTGATTGATCTCACCGGTACCTTTGACCTGAGCGTAATCACGAACTCGACGCAATAAACGGTTAGCAATACGCGGTGTACCTCGTGAGCGACGGGCAATTTCTTTTGCGCCATCTCCAGTCATAGGTACATCCATCAAATTGGCTGAACGTTTGACAATGTGGGTTAAATCTTCAACCGAATAAAACTCTAAACGCTGTACGATTCCGAAACGGTCACGCAGCGGAGAGGTGAGTAGACCTGCACGTGTGGTTGCTGCAACAAGCGTAAATGGCGGTAAATCCAGTTTAATCGAGCGCGCAGCCGGGCCTTCACCAATCATGATGTCGAGCTGATAATCTTCCATCGCCGGATACAGGATTTCTTCAATTACGGGGGAAAGGCGGTGAATTTCGTCAATAAAAAGGACATCGCCTTCTTCCAGATTCGTTAGCATCGCGGCTAAGTCGCCGGCACGTTCCAGAACCGGACCAGAAGTTGACTTAAGATTGCCACCCATTTCTCGGGCAATAATATTGGCCAACGTTGTTTTACCCAGACCTGGCGGACCAAAAATCAAGGTGTGATCGAGGGCTTCTTCACGGCCGCGGGCTGCACCAATGAAAATTTCCATCTGCTCACGAACCACCGGTTGACCGATGTAGTCATCGAGGGAAGTTGGGCGGATGGCGCGATCGAAATGATCTTCGGGTTTTTCAGAACCACTGATGAGACGGTCTTGCATATCTATTAACTTAATCTCTTTATTGAAGCTGTTTGATGCTGCGGAAACAGCCTCAAATAATGATTTGTGTTTAGTTGCCATTGTGTAGGCGTTGTTTTACTTTTGAAAGATCAAAAGTAACAAAAATCTTTTGTTGAACTGAGGGTGTGTCCTACACCCCAGTTCAACGGGCGACATCCTTGTCGCCATACATTTATCAAATTTGGGTTGATGGTGGACTACGATTTATCTATTCATCGACTTTAATGCCGCGCGAATGATATCACTGGCTTCAGTAAATTCACCTTTGGCAGCATTCACCAGTTTTTGTGCTTCAGCAGGTTTATAGCCCAAGGACTGTAATGCAGCTTCCGCTTCAGCCACGGCTGAATTGCCCATAAACTGAATTTGTGGTGCAGTTGAATTACTTGGGGCAGCACCTGAAGCCATGGCTTTAAAGCGGTCACGCAATTCAATCATCAGGCGTTCTGCAGTCTTTTTACCCACTCCCGGAACTTTAACCAGAGTGTTGATATCTTCATGTTCAACGGTATGGATCAGCATTTCCACACTTAAAGTTGAAAGAATACCAAGCGCCATTTTCGGACCTACGCCGTTCACCTTTAATAAGGTACGGAAAATGGTTTTTTCCTGCGTATTGATAAAGCCATAAAGTAACTGGGCATCTTCACGAACAGCAAGATGGGTCCACAGGGTAATTTTCTGGCCTTTTTGCAACTGACAGAAAGTGGTTAAAGGGGTGTCAATCTCATAACCTACGCCGTTTACATTTAATAAAACAGTCGGTGCTTCCAGCGCCAGCACTTCCCCAATTAGGCATCCAATCATTTTTTATACATACTCAAATTTAATACAGGCATAGTAGTCAGCATTTTCGATAAAGGCAAAACTCTATCATTCAAAAGCAGTGATTTTGCTGAGATTATCATCAGGCGCTCGTTCGTGTTAGAGTAACCCGGCTTTATTGCCATGCAGTTCCTGCGCCAGATTATAAGCCTGATGATCCGAGAACTTGGAGACAATATCTAGCACCTGCATAATGTTGTCATAATGATCAGCGCTAAACTGCGCACCCGAGCGTTTTAAAATAGCCATTAAACGCTGCTCTTTAAAGCTTAAAGTTTTGTGCGGCGTGGTCAGTGGAATAAAGGCATCCAGAATCGTTTGCAGACTTTGATGCGCGATAATTTCCAGACCGGCTTTTTGCGGATGTTCGAAGATCTTGTCTCGCGCCAGTTCTTTGGCCCGGTTAATGCCAATCTCAATGTCGGCACTACAATAACCCAGCAATGAGCCTTGCAATTGGCCCATCAGAATTTCCTGCTGATGTCGGGCAAAGGCTGTGGTGACTTCATCTACCAGACGTTTCATGACCCGACCACGTAAGGCGGCAATTTTTTGTTGCCAGGTGGTATTAGGCAGATTGATTTCTTCAGGTGTGCCATATTCTCCCAGCAAGTTCAGGAAAACTGGCTCGACTTCGGTGTAACTGAGCATATTCAGGCTAATACCATCTTCCAGATCAATCAGGGCATAGCAGATATCATCCGCAGCTTCTAGAAGATAGGTCAGCGGATGACGACAATAATGATATTCACCAAGCTGGATTAATCCTAGCTGTTCAGCAATTTCCTGCAAAATCTCTTTTTCAGACTGGTAACAACCAAATTTAGGACGTCGGCTGGCAGGGGTGTTGCCAGTCGGGTCAATCGCCTCAGAGAGCCACGGATATTTAAGATAGGCACCGAGCGTGGCATAGGTCAGGCGCATGCCGCCATCATAAGGATGGTAATCGATCTTGGTCAGCAGGCGCAGGCCTTGGGCATTGCCTTCAAACTGGCGTACATCGGCTTCCTGTTCAGGACTCAAATCTTTTAAAAAGTCGGTATGAGATGCATCGTCAAACCATTCCCGAATGGCGTATTCACCGGCATGCCCAAAAGGTGGATTACCGATATCATGTGCCAGACAGGCGGCCTGAATGATGGCACCGACATCAGCCGGAGAAATCCAGGCAGGTAAATTATCTTTGATTTTCTCGGCAGCCAACATACCGAGTGAACGGCCAATACAGGAAACTTCCAGCGAATGGGTTAAGCGGGTATGAATGCCATCATGCTGGGTCAGTGGATGGACCTGGGTTTTGCGGTTTAACTGCCGGAAGCTTTGCGAAAAAATAATACGATCATAATCTTTATGAAACGGGCTTCGTGCCAGTTCAGTGCTCTGCTTTTTACTACCAATCCGAACTGTCGAAAGCAGTTCTAACCAACGCATTTGAGTCATTTATCATTATTCAGTGATCCACTATTTGCATCATGCCAAAAAACTAGCTCCTGCACTAGGGCAGTGCGACATGAATTGTCATGCTGCATATGGTTATTTCAGTCAGCTGGAAAAGACTGAGATTAAAAATCGAAATCATCAAATGAACAATAAAAAAGCAGACTCAATGGTCTGCTTTTTGTTTAGGATGAAGAATCAAATTAGCTCTTCGCCATTTTTTTTAGCCTGTTGTGTGTCTTTATAGACATTCAGACAAATCGTGAACAAGACTAGGCTTGCCACCAAAGGCCAAAAAAGTACATATAGAGTCAATAATTGACTTGTCATCTGAAATCTCCTTATTTACTTTTCTCAGATAGCTGGTGAAATTCAATCACCATCTTGTTGATTTGTTTAAAATCAAATCGTTCTTTACTGTAGACCAGCGTCAACACAGTACATACCAGCGCACTACTGCCATACGCTGTTAGTGAGCTTAACAAGGTGCCGTATTCACGCAGGAAACCGATGGTCCATGGCATGAAGCCAATACTGGCCAATATGCCAACGACCAAACCCACTTTCTTGCCGAAGAAACCAAAGGTCATCAGTCCCAGCACCACACCAATCCCCAGGGTCGCAACGAGTTCAAAGCCAAGTGCGATTAATCCCTGGATCGGAAGCCATTCAAAACGTACTATCAGAAAGCTTAAAAATGCGAGGCCTACTGACCAGTTAAAGGCCCGGGCATTCACCTTGTCCCAATACAGGCTGACAATCACCGGGAATACAATAGAACCCCAAAGCGCACCCACAAAAATCAGCATCGACAAAATGTCAAACTTCAAGGTGGCAATCACAATTCCCAGCATGGTGGCAACGATCATGGTCATACGACCAATAAACAGCATTTTCTTTGGATCAGGACGGTTTTTCGCAATCTGTTTACCATAAATGTCCGTCATGACAATCGCAGACAGGGCAGACAGATCCGAGTCAGCGGTAGAAGACAGAGCTCCAATCACCATGATGAATAACAGCGCGACCATAAATGGAGAAAGATAAGTCGCTGCCATTTGCGGAATCAGGTTATTCAGATTGCCATCAATGGGTTGAATACCTGCAAATAACGCCAATAATCCAAGCATGCCTAGACCAATAACAATTGCAGCATAACCAATCGTTGCAGTAATAAAGCTTGGCTTAATCAGATCTTCACGGACTGCAAACAGGCGCTGGGCAATGGTCTGATTACCAATCGCGTAGGCCAATACGGCAACAAAAAACGGTGCACCTTGTTCCAGAAAGGCTATTTTAGAGAAAAAATCCAGCTGTTCTGGTTGCAGGTTATGAATCCCGCTTTGAAACAGGGAAGGTCCACCTAAGGTGAAGAACAAGGTTGGAATAATGATCACAGCCGCGACAATCATCGCCACCAGTTGACCAAAATCGGTAAACACCGAAGAACGGAAGCCCGACCAGAGGGTATAGGACAGCACACCGATACCGGTAATCAGCACGCCATGGATAAAGCTTAAAGGAGATAAAATTTCAACCAGTGCCCCAGCGGCAGTAAAGTTCACCATCAGGCTGATCACACTACCCACAATATTGGAACCCGCCAGAATCATCTGGCTTTGGTTACCATGCCGGGCATGCATGATTTCTGCCAGAGTATGTGCATTAGGCGCCAGTTCACGAAAGCGCTTGCCAAAGGGATAGATAAATAAAATCATCAGCGCACCCCACAAACCATAGTGGAGGGCACCGGAAACGCCGTATGTATATCCGGATGAAGCTGCTGCATAAAACGATGCGGCCCAGATCCAGGTGGCGGTCATACTGGCCGCAGACATTCCAAATCCGATGGAGCCATTCGAGACCATGTAGCCATCAACATTTTCATTTTTCTGTTTAATACGTAACGATAGTAAAAAAGTGATGCCATAGAAAAGCACCATCAATAGTACAGTTGCTGTACTAGTGAATTGAAACATACATACTCCTTAAGCGGGTCACCTTTTGTTTTTGAAAATTAAATCATTGGTGACAGATTAAGGCTCTAAAATAGACAGAGCAGTGAAGCTATAGAACATCAAAAAATTAGTGTCCGAATATAGAATTTATATTCATCTCTACAGCAGAAAGGAAAAACCATTGCCAGGCCCAGAATTTGGACAATTCCTCAGCAATTCGGCTAGAGCTTAACATAAAATCATCAAATTTACTGATGAAGTGTCTATTTGGTAAGATTCTTAGCTGATATAGACATGTGAGTCTGTAGCTCTGTTAGTTGAATAAAAAAGAAAATTTTTGATATTTTTCTATTAATTACAAATATTTATTTTAAATTTTCAAGTTAAATAAAACATGGTAATAAGGATTAAATAAAAAAGTAACAAAATTTTATTATTAATCATTTCTTCATTATTTTTTTATATGAGCCTCATAATTCCTGGTGAATTTTCTTATAAATACGAGTGGTGTTTTGCTATTTATATTGTGCTTTTTACGCATAATAGAACTAATGAATAAGTGATGAAATTTCAAAATATTAGATATGGTGGAGTAATTTTATGGATATGATTTTTGGTCTTTTAGATGAGTAAATTCCGCTTAATTATGATCTGAGAAGATAAACATCAAATATGAAAAAATAAAAGGATCAAAATAAGGAATTTTATTTTTATTCTTTTGGAAGATGAGAATAGATGTCCGGTTTTTATTCTGAAGATTATGTCAAATTAAAATGCCACTCATTATTAATTACTCATTTATATGGCAGAGTAATTTGCCTCTGGTGCTGTAATGGAGGAGATGAGCGGAGAACTGTTCCTTGTATTGCAGAACGGCAGAAGACTTTTAACCAGTTTTCTAATCTTAGAAGTCAAAGTTAGGAGTCACTCAAAAGAATTAAAAACAGTCTCAAAAAATACGACTTCATGAAATCTTGTAATCAAGTATTTCATTTTGGCCTAAATCGGAGTTTTGGCAGGTCATGACAATAAAACCTGAATTTGAGTTTGCACTGATTGTTGTTGAAAAATAATACAATTTTTACATATAAAATTATTCTGAAGCGGTTTTGATTTTTCTTTAAAAAAATGTGATAACCTGTGCGACTACATTCAATTTTCCTGACTGAAAATAAACGAAATATTTTAAAAGTCCAGGATATTTCAGACGTAGTTTTCTGATTTGGCATCTAGCCGATTTCCTTATTTCACAGTAGAATATGCGCTCTCTCAAGTCACATTGTGGCATGGTTGTTCATACCATCCCGTGGAGCCAAAATCAGCATGTTTATCGTTGCCGGTGCACCCGCACATTCTTCTTTTAAGAAAACTCAACTATTATCGCGTTTGACGTCAATTAGTTCTGTTCAATCAATTGAAAGTCAATGGGTCTACCTCTTTGACCAAGCGCTCAGCGAGCAACAACAGCAATCCGCTTTACAGCTTCTCAACGATGGTCAATCTTTTGAATTGCACCAGGCTGCAAGTGATGAAATCCAGATTTTAGTCACACCGCGCGTCGGAACCATCTCTCCTTGGTCCTCTAAAGCGACGGACATTTTCAAAAACTGTAATACGCCGGTTCATCGACTTGAACGCGGCGTTTTGTTTACTTTGAAGGGCGTAAAAGAGCTCTCTAAAGAAGCATTGCAAGTACTTCACGACCGTATGACCGAAAGCGTATTCAATGCGATTGAAGATGCTGCGGTATTATTTGTAGAAACTGCGCCAAAACCACTGAACTCGATTGATATTCTGGGTGAAGGTAAAGAAGCACTGGTAAAAGCCAATAATGAATTTGGTTTTGCATTATCAATGGACGAAATTGATTATCTGACTGAGGCTTTCATCAAGCTAGGTCGTAATCCGAATGACATCGAACTGATGATGTTTGCGCAAGCCAACTCTGAGCACTGTCGTCATAAAATTTTTGGTTCGGAATGGACGATTGATGGTGAAGTTCAGCCATTGTCATTGTTCCAGATGATCAAGAACACCTATAAAGAATCACCAACAGATGTATTGTCGGCTTATAAAGACAACGCTTCGGTGATTGTTGGTTCGGATACCCAGCGTTTTTATCCAACTCAAGAAGACAACGGCCATCAGGTTTATAAATACAAGAGCCAGGCCGCGCATATCCTGATGAAAGTGGAAACCCACAACCATCCAACTGCGATTGCGCCATTTGCCGGTGCAGCGACAGGTTCAGGCGGTGAAATCCGTGACGAAGGCGCGACCGGTCGTGGTGGTAAGCCTAAAGCAGGTTTAACCGGCTTTACGGTATCTAACTTGAATATTCCGGGCTTTGAACAGCCTTGGGAAGAAAACTACGGCAAACCATCCCGTATGGCATCGCCGTTACAAATTATGATTGAAGGCCCATTGGGTGGTGCTGCGTTCAATAACGAATTTGGTCGTCCAGCTTTAAACGGTTACTTCCGTACCTTTGAACAAAACGTCAATGGCGATGTTAAAGGTTTCCATAAGCCCATCATGATCGCGGGTGGTTACGGAAATATCCGTCCAGATCACGTTGAAAAAGATCCGATCTTACCAGGCGATTTGCTGATCGTGCTCGGTGGTCCAGCCATGCTGATCGGTCTTGGCGGTGGTGCTGCATCTTCTGTAGATAGCGGTAAATTGGGCGAAAACCTTGATTTTGCTTCGGTACAACGTGAAAACCCGGAAATGGAACGCCGTTGCCAAGAAGTGATCGATACTTGCTGGCGCATGGAAGACCACAACCCAATCGTGTCGATACATGACGTGGGTGCGGGTGGTGTATCAAATGCCATGCCTGAACTGGTGAATGATCACGAATTAGGTGCAGTGCTGGATCTTCGTAAGATTCCATCTTTAGAACCTGGCATGTCGCCAATGGAAATCTGGTCAAACGAAGCGCAAGAGCGTTATGTATTGGCGATTCGTCCATCTTCTTTAGAATTATTTGAGTCAATCTGTGCACGTGAACGTTGCCCGTTCGCAGTACTGGGTGAAGCGACTGAAGCACGTCACTTAACCGTTGAAGATCCATTGTTCGGCAACAAACCAGTGGATATGCCAATGCAGGTGATGCTTGGCGGTACGCCACGTATGAGCCGTACCTATGAAACGATTGAACGCAAAGGCGATGACTTTGATGCGGCTAAAGTCACCGATTTAAAAGATGCGATTTATCGCGTTCTTAAAAACCCGACGGTTGCTTCTAAATCATTCCTGATCAGTATTGGTGACCGTTCAATTACCGGTATGGTCGCACGTGACCAAATGGTAGGTCGCTGGCAGGTTCCTGTCGCAGATGCTGCTGTGACTACAACAAGTCTTGTCGGTTACACTGGTGAAGCGATGGCAATGGGTGAGCGTCCTCCAGTAGCCTTGTTAAATCCTGCTGCTTCTGCACGTTTATCGGTGGCTGAATCGATCTCGAACATCATGTCTGCGAAGATTGAAAAAATCAGCGACATCAAATTGTCTGCAAACTGGATGGCTGCTGCGGGTCAACCGGGCGAAGATCAGGCATTGTTCGAAGGCGTGAAAGCCATCGGTATGGAAATGTGTCCTGCACTGGGTATCGCGATTCCAGTCGGTAAAGACTCATTGTCTATGCGTACCACCTGGAATGATGAAGGTGAAGACAAGTCTGTGACTTCTCCAATGTCGGGCGTGATCACTGCATTTGCGCCAGTGACTGATGTGCGTCAAACATTGACTCCTGAACTGAAAGATATTGAATCTATATTGGTTCGTATTGATCTGTCTAAAGGTCAGTTCCGTTTAGGCGGTTCGATTCTGGCGCAGGTATACAAAGCAATTGGTTCAGTTACTCCTGATGTGGATAGCTTCGATGACTTCAAAGCATTCTTCGCATTAGTTCAAGACTGGAACAACCGTGGTTTGATCAAGGCATATCATGACATCGGTGATGGTGGTTTATTGGCGACTGTTGCAGAAATGATGTTCGCATCACGTCTGGGTGTTGCTCTAGAAGATCAATCAACTGCAAGCCTATTTGCTGAAGAGATTGGTGCAGTGCTGCAAATCTCGAAAGCAGATTGGGAAGCATTACAAGCTGAAGTTGCAGCATCTACGCTTAAAGATGCAATTGCAGTGGTTGGTAGTGTAAACAATACGGACCAATTGTCTATCAATGGTCTGGTACTTGAACGTGCTGACCTGCAAGTGGCATGGACTGAAGTTTCTCATCAAATCCAGCGCCTACGTGACAACGTACAAACTGCAGATCAGGAATTTGCCTTAATTACTGATAAAGCGCACAAAGGTATTATCGCCCAACCAACATTCGACTTGAATGAAGCGATTGAAGCACCTTTCATTAACTTGCGTCGTCCAAATATGGCAATTCTGCGTGAGCAGGGTGTGAATGGTCATATTGAAATGGCGGCAGCTTTCGACAAAGTCGGTTTCAATACCGTTGACGTCCACATGAGTGACTTGCTGGCAGGTCGTATCAGCCTGGATGATTTCGAAGGTTTGGTAACGTGTGGTGGCTTCTCGTATGGTGACGTGATGGGCGCTGGTGGGGGCTGGGCGAAATCCGTATTGTTCAATGCTAAATTGCGTGACCAGTTTGAGAAATTCTTCAACCGTCAAGAAACCTTCTCGCTGGGTATCTGTAACGGCTGTCAAATGTTGTCTCAATTGGCTCCATTAATTCCGGGTGCGGATGCTTGGCCACGTTTCCATCGCAATACGTCTGAAGTATTTGAAGCGCGCGCAGTGAACGTTCGTGTGGAAAAATCGAATTCAGTCTTGTTGCAAGACATGCAAGGTTCGATTCTGCCGATCGCGGTGGCACATGGTGAAGGTCGTGCAGTTACAACGGCGGAAAACTTTGCTGCACTGAATGCATCGAATCAGGTGGTTCTACGTTATGTAGATAGCCATGGCAATGCAACTGAACAATATCCATTGAACCCGAACGGTTCACCAGAAGGTATTACCGGTGTAACGTCTCAGGATGGCCGTGCAACGATTATGATGCCGCACCCTGAACGTAACTTCCGCGCGATCCAGCATTCTTGGAAACCAGAAGACTGGGATCAGGATGGTGCTTGGTTACGTATGTTCCGTAATGCACGTAAATTTATTGGCTAATTCATTTTAGCTTGAAGAAAAAAGGGTTGCAGAAGCAGCCCTTTTTTTATTGCAGAAATTACTGGAATAGCTGCAAAACTGGAAAATCTTTCAGCTTTTGTTTAGACTATCTTCATCAATTGCCACCTTTAGGTGGCTTTTGGTTTTTTAAGGATTTTGATTTTTTAATTTTCCTTCTCTCTACGGACTTGGTTTAGATTTTGCTTTCATATTGTATATAAAGTGCTATGGTATATTTTATGCACAACTTTATTGCACTATAAAAGAAAGATGGAATAGATCGGTTCAGTATCAATTCTCAAAGATGAGGTGATGACATGGCTAAGACACTAAGAATCATGGATAAGGCAGCAATGCGTCAGAAAGGTTGGTGGTTATTTGGTTTTGTTGTTGGTTTACAGATGCTGTTTTTGGTCGGTAGTTATTTGCTGCAGGGTTCTTGATCATCAGATTTTAAAAAACCACCGTTAAGGTGGTTTTTATCCATACAATAAAAAGAATGATGACAACTTTATAAAAGCCATGGATTAAGTTGAAAAATTAGAATTAATCCAAAATATTTTGCTTGCAAGAGCAACACATAAGCATCAAGAAAGTGATGATAAACAATATCAGCAATTAAGAAATGATATGCTTAATTCAACAAGCCAAAACTATTTACCTTCTATGGTAAAAACCTCTAGAAATCTTGATCAATTTTGGCAATTCATAAAGTCGAAATCTGATAATTACAATGATAGAAGAACTTTTATATATACGGAGTTTCAGCCTTCATTTGAGTTTTTTGAAAAATCAAATATTGCACCTTTGGATAAGGTGATTAAGGATACTATTCTAAAATTAGACTCTAATTATATTCAGACAACATGGGATAAAGCACTTGAACGTAGACTAGATGATCCACAAGGTGCAATCACACTTGCTCGAACTCTTTTAGAGTTAACGTGTAAACATATTCTTGATGAGTTAGAAATTGATTATGGAAATAATCTAGACATTAATCAATTATATAGGGTAGTTAGTAAAGAATTAAGTTTGTCACAATCACAGCATACAGAACAAGTTTTCAAACAAATTCTAGGTGGTTGTAGTGCGATTGTTGAAGGTATCGGCGCATTGAGAAATAAAGTCGGTGATGCTCATGGACAAGGTGAACCGTACCGGGTTTGTTGGAGACTTTTTTATTTAAGTTAGGCCACCTGACCTAACGGGTTAATCTTATCATAGTACATTGCTTCAAACTCAAAAGGCGATACATAACCCAGTGCACTGTGTACACGCTTTTTATTGAACCAATCTACCCAGTTTAGTGTCGCAAGTTGTACATCTGCTAAACCTTGCCAATCTGCTTTTAAATATTCAATCACCTCTGTTTTGTATAAGCCATTCACCGTTTCAGCCAGAGCATTATCGTATGAATCACCAGTTGTACCGACTGATGCTCGTAAATTTGCAGCTTCTAAACGATTGGTATAGCGAATAGAAAGATATTGAACACCTCTATCGGAATGATGAATCACATTCTTTGGCATGCCTCGATCGTGCAATGCTTGCTCAAGTGCATCGAGTACCATATCTGTATTCATCCGTGTAGATACTTTCCATCCAACAATTGCTCGTGAGAACACATCAATAATAAAGGCGGTATAGACCCAGCCTGAATTTGTTTGAATATAGGTAAAGTCAGCAACCCACAAGTGATTAGGCTGATCAGCTCTAAAATTCCGTTTCACCAAGTCAGGTGCTCGTTTTTGGTCATCTCGGCTACGGGTGGTTTGTTTGTTCTTACCTCGCCAAACACCTTGTATACCTAGCTTTTTCATTAATCGAGCAACAGTACAGCGTGCAATAATATAGCCTTCACGTTTCAGTTTTTGCCAGACTTTACGTACACCATACCGACCTGAACTTTCCTTCCAAATTCGTTTAATCTCCTCAGCATGATGCAAGTCATGTAAATCTCGCTTTGCTCGATGTTCTGGATTTTCGCAGAGATCTAGAGTCCGGTAATAGGTTGAAGCTGCGATCGGTAAAATCCTACAAATCGCATCAACACCATATAAGTCTTTATTGTTATGGATGAAATCCACCATTATTTGTGTGGGCGGTCGAGCTCCGCCTGGGCGAAAAAAGCGGCTGCTTTACGTAGAATTTCATTGGCACGCTTTAATTCTTTAATTTCACGTTCCATTTGCTTCATTTTTTCTTGATCAGATATCTGTTGTACTTTAATAGGATTTTGCTGATCTAAATGCTTTTGATGCCAGGCACGAAGTGTTTCAGGAGTACAACCAATCTTAGGCGCAATTGCTGTGATTGCAGCCCAAGTAGAAGGATAATCTTTTTCAGATTCAATCAATAATTGAACCGCTCTTTCTCTGATTTCAGGGGTATATTTTAATTTTGTCATCGGGATAGTCTCTCAGAATATTGACTCTCCGACAAACCCGGTACGGTTCAGTTGTGGGTGACCAATGTCTTGCAACACATCAATCTGACCAATATGGGCATGGGCTTTAGTTTTGCGCCCGAATATTTACTGCGTTTTTTGAATGACCATGTGAAAATTGTCCAGACTGATCAGGCGCTGCCAAAACTGGGCTTGTATGCAACATTTAACAAGAATTCTCAAAATCCTGCATTGAAGATGATTACCCAAGCGCTTAACAATACGACAAGTAACTGAATTTCAGGAAGGAATATATGTTAAAGCTGATTTATTACGTGCCGGATGAAAATCTGGAAGACACTAAGAATGCGATATTTGCAGCAGGAGCGGGTGGTATTGGTGAGTATACGGACTGCGCCTGGCAAGTTTTAGGAACTGGGCAGTTTAAACCGCAAGAAGGTGCAGATCCTCATATTGGTGAAGTTGGCCAACTGGAACAGGTGGAAGAATGGCGGGTAGAAATTCTGGTGCCTGATGAAAAGGCAGTCGATGTGGCCAAGGCGCTGAAAGAAAGCCATCCTTATGAAGAGCCAGCTTTTGAGTTTATTCAGCTTCTGGATATCAAAGTATAAAATTGACGCTCTGCTGCGGCACGTTTGACTTAGCGCGCCGTTAATCTAGATTAAGAAAACACCCAACTTGCTTTTGTTATTATCATTTCTGCCAGAATAATCCAAAGAAAAATATAATAAGGAAAATAACAATGCCGTGGCCAAAACCGCTGAGCAGCGTGCTTAAGAATACCCTCAGCAAATCTATCCAGTATGGTACAGAAATCCTGCATCAGCGCATTCCGTATTCACCGGATAATCCCTATCTGGGAGGTATATTTGCACCAGAGCTGCAGGAACACTTTTCCACAAATTTAAAGGTTGAAGGGCAAATTCCTGCAGAACTGGATGGCGCATTAATGCGGATTGGTCCAAATCCTATTAATGTTAAAAACCCACATAACTATCACTGGTTTACGGGCGATGGCATGTTGCATGCGCTCAGACTTAAAGGTGGTAAGGCACATTGGTATAAAAGCAGTTATATTGGTTCTGCCAGCGTGCAGAAAAAACTTCATCGACCACAAATTCCAGGTAAAACGCGAGGTGTCGCTGATGCAGTCAATACCAATGTCATCCACTTTGCCGGGAAAATCTGGGCATTGGTAGAAGCTGGCGCTTATCCAGTTGAGTTGAATGCTGCACTGGAGTCAAAACGACATCATTTGTTTGAAGATGATCAGGATCTACCATTTACTGCCCATCCGCATATTGATCCTGAAACCGGTGATATTCATGCGGTTTGTTATGATGCTTTAAGTCAGAACAAAGTTTTTTATTTGCAGATACATCCAAAAGGTAAGTTGAAACATCATGTCGACATTCCAGTGAAACATGGTCCGATGATTCATGATTGTGCCATCACCAGATCTCATGTTCTGATTCTGGATCTAAATGTAAACTTCTCTGTACGCAGTGCTTTAAAGGGTTCAATGTTGCCATATCAATGGAATCCAAAACGGCAGGCACGCATTGGTATATTGCCTTTGGGCGGTAAGGCAATAGATATTCGCTGGTATGAGATTGATCCCTGTTTTATTTTTCATACCGTGAATGCTTATGAGCTGGATTCTGGTGATGTTGTTATGGATGCGGTGGTGCACTCCAAAGCATTGGTCAGTTCGATTCAGGGACCGATTGAAGATCAGGATATTCGGCTGGAGCGTTTTATATTTGAGTATGACACGGGAAAAGTGATTCGGACAGTATTATCCGAGATGAAACAGGAATTCCCACGGATTAATGAAGCTTATACCGGACGGCCTTATCGCTATGTCTACACTATTTCCTTTGGCGAGTTTGATGATCCTTTTCATGTCAGCAGCAATACTCTTTTGAGCCATGATGTGGAAACTGGCAATTCAGAAAGCTATTCTTTTGGAGAAAACTGGGTGACAGGAGAGGTGATATTCGTCGCACGGGAAGGGGCGCAAGCTGAAAATGATGGCTGGCTCATGTCTTATGTTCATGCTCTAGATGGATGCCCATCCAAAGTGGTGATTCTGGATGCACAGCATATGGCTCAAGGGCCGATTGCAACCATTCATTTACCGGTACGTGTACCCGTCGGGTTTCATTGTAACTGGATTGATTATCGGAAATTGAGAACAATATGAGCTTGAGTTGTGGATATATATAGCTATCTATATAAGCAGAAGCCTCTGAAATCAAACGGGCTTTATCATAGACTTACAATTGAAATTCAATTCCAGAATTCTTGATATTTTGAGACCCAATACAATTTGGTTTTTATATCGTAGCTACCATCAGGGTTCAGGGAAATGAGGTAATGGATCTCTTTGCCTCGACTACGGTTGCCTTTACCTTCAGGAACTTGGTACTTATATTTTTCTACTTCTTGAGGAGGAGTGAGTACAATACGGTTCCATGCTGTGGCTGGGATTTTTGCTACACCTTCCTGTTGCGCTGCCATTATAGCGAGTCTTTTTTCTTCTGCCTCTTCTCCACCAGCATAACGTAGTTCTTCAGGAACGCCATATCCTTTTTTTATTTGCTCTTCATAAGTTAATCAAGGCGCATATTCAATAATAATTTGTTCAGGTACATAGCCTTCAGGGGAAACCTTGCAGCTACTATAGGTCGTAATATATTTTTGCTTTTTTATAGCATCTGGTGTTCCTGATAAATTGCCACATTCAGGCCAGTTATTTTTGTAAACTATGCTATGGATTGGCCAATATTTATTATCCATTTCAAAGCTAATTCTATTTTTCATAGTTGGTGCTGTTACTTGACAACCATTTAAAATAAATAAACTACTCATTGTTAATATTTTTTCATTTTTTATTTTAACTCAATTTTCTGATTTAAAGGTAAGTACCATTTCGTAATTGGTTTTTATCCAGTTAAAATGATTTATAATTTGAATTAAATAGATGATTATTTTTTTTAATTATAAAAGATATCTATTATTTTAAATAGATATCTTTTATGCGAATTATTATAATATTATTTCCTGAAATTTAAAAAATATAATTTCCCCTGATTTTAACTCAATTTTTATATACTTTAATTTCCCTTTAATTCAACTAATGCGAAGGAGCTAGATTGCGGAAAATATGCTTAAGACTGTGTAGCATTTTTTCAATTTGCAACGGTGTTAAACCATCGAAAGATTGCTCTAGTAAAACAACGCTAAGATCATTAATCTTTTTAATCATTTGCTGACCTTTTTCGGTTAATAATACTCGGGTAATTCGTGCATCATCCTCACAGGAATAAGTATGTACTAATCCCTCATCTTTTAGGCGATAGATGATTTTAGTAGTGGTCGACATCTTATAAATCAACATGTCAGATAAATCAGAAATACTCGCTCTATTTTTAAATTTTAATGCCAGCAAAATACGTCTGCGAGAATTGTCTAAACCGTATTTCTTTAAGGCATAGTCAACATTTTGCACATATTGGGTATGTACTTGACTAATCCAATGATAGGGTGAATCTTCTAAATTAAAATCTGTAGGAATGGATAAAAATTTACTATACTTTTTTGTCATGGCCTCAACTCTTGTGTATGTTAGGGTCTTTTTAATTTGTTTAAAAAATGCATTTTATTTCAAAATATTTACTATCCTGTTACAAGGTTATGAATCTTATCTTCAGTACGTCTTCACCTCCTATTTAACTTCTGTTTAAGATAAACCCACTAATTCTTTTTTGCTTCTTCGAGTCTCTTTTTATAAAAGAACTAGAGAGCCAAAATTTCAGTCACATTTTTTTTATTTATCTATTGTTATTATGCGAACTGATTAAATCATCTTAATGATTAAATGATCTATCACAAAAAATACCATTTTCAATTAAGAAATACTTAAATATTTATTCCGGTTAGCATTTTTTATTTCGGAAAATTCATCTTTCTTTTTACCTTGACTTTAATTCAGTAAGCTTAAAATAGTTTTATAAGTCTTTTTAAAATAGATTAAGATATTGTTTTATATTTATATTTAATATTTATTTTTTTTTATACTTTAAAAGTATAAAAATTGTCTTCATAAAAAATAGAAGAAAAATAAACTATCTTTTAAATTCCGCAATAGACATTTTGTGTGATTGTGTAAAATTTTTTTAAACTTTTTAGTTCAGCTTAATTTTCGATTAAAAAGAAATTTAACTAGAGAAATCACTAAATTGGATCTTGAACTCAAAACTTCTAATCAAAAAATTAATAAAAGAAGAATCGGAATTGTGCATGTATTTGGTAGTGTGAAAATTTTCAAAATATTTACGAGCACTAGCCAAATAATGGGAAAAGACTCGATTTAAGATTTAATTTCTGGCATCTAAAATTTGCAACTGAGTAAAAAACAGCTTATGAAAGAGCATTAATAAAAAATATGAAGTTTCCCTTAAGATTTATCTTATATCGTTTGTAGCGCATAAAGAGTGAATTATGTGACATCCATGTCACAAGATATCTATCAGATTTAAGGTATTTAATTTGTATAGATACGAAGCTTAAACCTTCTGAATAAACAGTTCACGATCAAAACGGTACTGCGGAAAGAATACTCCATCTTCGGCACGTTCACCCGCACCAATTACCATGACCGGATACTGTTCATCATTTAATTCTAGAATTTCACGAACCATCGGCTCATCAAAACCTTCCATCATACAGCTATCAAAACCATAAGCACGTAAAGCTAAGACCAGATTTTCACAAGCAAGTGCCGTTGTTTTGGTCGCCCACAGTTTCGCATCAGCCGGACTGAAAGCAGACACTGGCATTTGTTTGTCCAGTGTACGGGCAACTTTGAAAGCCACTTTCTTAAAGTTACCAAAAGCATTCAGATAACCAGTCTTATAGTTATAGGGAATATATTTATAGTATTTCTTAATCGCGGGCGGAGCTTCTGGAAATGGAAATTCATTCACATTACGTTTTGCCATTTCATCAATACGGTCGGTACGTGCGATACAGACAATTAGCTCAGAAGCTGTTTTGGCTGCCAGTTGACTCATACAGGCTTTAACCAGACGTTTTTTCTTGGAGGGGTTCTGCACCACATAAAATGTCCACGGCTGCAGGTTTGAAGAGTTTGGTGCCAGCAAGGCCAGATCCAGACAGGCATCTAGAACTTCAACAGGAATTGGCTTTTTGGTAAATTTACGTACTGAACGTCGGCTTTCAATTACTTTACGAAAATTATCGACATCTATATCTTGGGATGCAGGTTCGTAATAACGTTTCTTTTCTGGATTTGAGCTATCTGTTGTTTGGGAAGAGGTTTCGGAGTTTTGATTTGGCATACTTCAGATTCTTGGAAAAATAAAAGATTGAGGCAGTTTAAACCACCTCATTGAACTCATAAGTTTGAAAATTAGTTGAATTGTGTGAAATCAGGTTTACGTTTTTGCATAAAGGCTTGAACCGCTTCCAGCATTTCTGGCGAGCCAACACGCTGCATGAAAATTTCTGCTTCATGGTCAATCCATTCCACAATTTCATTCACATTATGTTTCATCAAGGCTTTAGATTGCACCAGTGATGCCAATGGCAGGGCAGAGAGCTGGGCAGCTTGTGCTGCTGCTTTAGTATAAACATCTTCTTCAATGCTATTTACCAGACCTGCGTCGAGTGCTTTTTCGCTATTGAATTTTTGCGCAGTCAGCAATAATTCGGCCGCTTTATGATAACCCGCTTGCTGAATCAACAGCTTGCTTGAAGCGCCTTCAGGCGATAGACCCAGACTGACAAATGGAATCTGGAACAAGGCAGTATTGTCACTATAGACCAGATCACAATGCAATAAGATCGTCACGCCAATGCCGATTGCAACACCACGCACCGCAGCAATCAAAGGCTTGGAAAATTTTGCAGCAGATTTCAGTAAAACAAATGGCGGGCCTTCAGCAGCAGGTGCCTGACCTTTCTTCGCGGCAGATTTCATAAAATCCTGCATATCATTGCCCGCACTAAAGTCTGCATCCTGACCACGTAATACAACTACACGAACTTCAGGTGCCTGATCAGCTTCATCTAAAGCTTTCGCAATCCAGAGATACAGCTCGCTATATAACGCATTTTTCGCTTCCGGGCGATTGATGGCCAAAGTAAGTACACCATGTTCTAAATTCGCATTCAAATGCTCATGAGGTTGTTGAATACAGCTCAGTGTCATCGTACTATCCTTGCTTTAAACTTAATTTGATTTTATGGGAATGATTATGTCGCATATTTATTGGGGCAGCACAACTCATGAGTCATAAAAAAACTGATCCCTTATGAACTATACATTTGATTATCTGGTTTTCATTGGCCGTTTTCAGCCTTTTCATCTGGCACACATGCAAACCATTAACATTGCCCTGCAGCATAGTCAACATGTGATTTTGGCTCTGGGTTCTGCGCAAAATGAACGCAATATCAAGAATCCGTTCTTGGCTTCGGAGCGTGAAGCCATGATCCTGTCAAATTTTAGTCCAGAAGATCGGGCTCGGATCAAATTTGTAGAAGTCATTGATGTTTATAATGATGAAAAATGGCAGAAACTAGTGAAATCGCTGGTGAATCAGGTCATTGAGCCGAATGCCAAAGTCGGACTGATTGGGCACTTTAAAGATGATTCTTCTTATTATTTAAAGTTTTTTCCAGAATGGGAAATGGTCGAACTTGACAGCCTTGAAGATGCCTTATCTGCCACGCCGATGCGTGAAGCTTATTATCGTGGCGAAATTCAACGAGATAAATTTCCACAAGGCACGATTGATTTTCTAGAGAATTTCCAAAAAACCACGACCTATCAGCAACTCAGTGAAAAATTTGCCCAGAATGATAAAACCAATCTGGTTTAAAAGTATCAGGTTGTTATGGGGTGATTCATGGTCGTTTGAGCATGCTGTTTCAAACACTCCCCAAGGATTTCTAGACCAGGAGACTGTTCTTTCCAGTGATGCCAATACAAGGGCACTTCAATTCGCATCTCACTTGAAAGTTCAAGCAGTCGACCTGACTCCAGCAAATTCCTAGTTTGATAGTCCGGCAGCCAGCCATAGCCTAGACCCATGACAATCGCATCAAAAAATGCATGGGTCGATGGAATAAAAAAGTGAGGATATTGTGCTAGATTCAGGCCAAATTCGTGCTGAATAAATTGGGTATGGAGTTGGTCTTTTTCATTAAAAATAATGGCAGGGGCAAGGCGTAGCGCATCCCGATGTACGCCTTGATGAAACCAGTTTCGGGAAAATTCAGGCGTAGCAACGAGACGGTATTGCATCTGTCCGATCAATTCTGCCCGGCAACCTTTCATTGCCTTGGCTTCAGTACTCAAACAGGCATTGACGAGACCTGCTTCTAACAGATGATGAGTCTGTGATTGATCATCCACCTGAAAATGCAACACAATTTTATGCTGGATCAGCTGGGCTTGTAAGGTTGGTAATAGCCAGGTCGCGAGCGAATCAGCATTGGTGGCAATATTCAGACAATAGAAACCTTCCTGTTGCAATTGTCCACCCAAATCCTGCATCAGATTCTGTTCTAGCAAACGTTGATGCTGTAAATAATGCAATAAGGTTTGTCCGGATTGAGTCACACGGCAAGGCCGATCTCTCACCAGAAGCAATTGTCCCAATTTTTTTTCCAGACTTTGAACACGAAGGGTCACTGCCGAGGCAGTAATATTTAGCTGCTCGGCAGCAAGATCGAAACTTCCCGTTTTTGCAACTGCGTAAAAAGCATCACATTGTTTTGCATTCAGCATATCTGTTATCTAAAAATAATTTAGTTAAATTAATATTAACTTAGTTTTAATTAATCGCACTCATTTTTTTGCATAATTCATTTATTCAAAAAAAGGGGAATGTGATGTTCAGTTATATGGTGAGTGGTTTTGCTGTGGGAATGAGCCTGATTGTCAGTATCGGTGCACAGAATGCTTTTGTATTAAAACAAGGTTTAAAACAGCAGCATGTGTTCTGGGTCTGTGTGATTTGTGCTTTGTCTGATTCCATTTTAATTCTGCTTGGCGTACTGGGCTTTGCGCGTGTCATTGAACATTATCCGGATATTGTTATATTTTCTAAATATATTGGTGCAGGATTCCTGTTTTATTATGGTTTACACCATGCGATCAGCGCATTTAAATCAACAGAGGTTTTAGCACCAAGTGATCAGCTAACAGAGCATTTTCTACAAGTACTGATGATCTGCCTGGCTTTTACCTGGCTAAATCCGCATGTTTACTTAGACACAGTCATATTGATTGGATCAATTTCAACCCAATACGCCTTAGGAAAATGGTGGTTTGCTTTAGGTGCTGTCTGTGCTTCCTGGTTTTTTTTCTTTAGTTTGGGATATGGAGCAAAAATACTGACGCCTTGGTTCCAACATCCAAAAGCATGGAAAATACTGGATGCTATTATTGCCTGTACCATGTGGGGCGTCGCAGTGTCATTAATTCTCAGTATTTGATTCAGGCTACGAAAGCTGATAGATCGGTTAAGAGTTGTCTAAGCGTGTCATTTTAGATAGTGATCGTGAATAGGCAGCGTAGAAAACAACTCTTTTCAGTGCTGCAAGCACATGGATATTTCCAATATAAATTGAACTTAAAATAAAGGATCTGGTTTGTATAAAAAATTTATAAAATCAAAATTTTATAAGATGAAACCAGTCTCCTGCTAGGCTAGCAGGGCCACTTATCAGAGAAAAATCAAAGCAAGTATTTTGTCCGTTAGTCATGAATGATTTTACAAAAACTTCAATAAACTGGTATAAAAATAACGAAAACCTGTTCGCTCAAAAACAAGAAAATTTAGTTTCAGATTAAGCCGTGTACTTAAATCCGATCAATAAGAAATTAAACAAGGTGGATTTAAAATTGAAAACAACAATAAAAACTGGGCTCCTTAGCTTGGCGATCTGTTTAGCTTTGACCAGTCAGTCTTTTGCAAGATCATGGACCTTAACTCCCAAAAGTGATGTCGGTTTTGAGATCAAGTCGATGGGTCTTACTGTAGTTAAAGCCAAGTTCAATCAGGTTCAATCCACAATGCAGTTTGATGCTAAAGCACCGCAAAATGCCTCAACCCATCTGGTCATGGATGTGGAAAGTTTAAGCTTTAGTAAGCCACTATTTAAACATATGATTTTGGGCGAAGACCTGTTTTATGTAGAAAAATATAAGACTGTAATTTTTAAAAGTATCCAATTTAAAGACTTGGGTAATGGCAAATACAATGTTTTAGGTCATTTAACCCTACGTGGTGTGACCAAACCTGTGATTTTTGAAACCACGTTTAAACCCAGTATGTCAAATGCCAAGCTGCTTGATGTTCAGGCATCAGCCGTGATTAACCGTAGGGATTTTGGTATGAAAAAAGGAATTGCCGGGGTAGGGGATAAAGTGAATCTTCATCTATCAGGCCAGTGTGAAATGAACTAGGGTAGATATAAAATACTTGATGATATGAACGTTATTGTAAAAAAAGCTCGAATATTTCGAGCTTTTGTCTATACGGTAAGCATGCAATTAAGCAGCTTGCAAAGCTTTTAAATCTTCCAGCACTTGCTCAGCATGACCGGCTGCTTTCACTTTACGGTATTCTTTCACCAGTTGACCATTATGGAAAATGAAAGTCGAACGCTCAATGCCCATCACTTGTTTGCCATACATGTTCTTTTCTTTAATCACATCAAAATGATGACACAAAATTTCTTCTTTATCGCTGATCAGATTGATACTCAAATTCTGCTTTTCAGTAAAGTTCTGATGCGCTTTTACCGAATCACGGGATACGCCAAGAATTGTGGTGTTTAAAGCATCAAACTGATCTTTTAAACAGGAAAAGCCAACTGCCTGAGTGGTGCAGCCCGGCGTAGAATCTTTAGGATAAAAATAAATCACCAGCCATTCTGTATTTAACTGGGTTAAATTGATTTCGCCTGTCGTCGCAGGAAAATTCTGGTCAAGCAAACTAATTTCAGACATAAAAACTCCTGTTTTTTTTAAATTTTTTCAAAAAAATAAGCCACATTATAGTGGCTTATTTTATCAAAGAATAATCAGATCTTATTTCTTTGGTGCCGCTTGAGCTGATTTCATTGCTTCTTCAGTCAAAGTTTTCAGTTTGCCTGTTAACTGTGGACCAAAGCATGCTTGAAGATCTTTATTCTGCTTCTGTACAAAAGCTAAAGTGCCTGGGCTTTTCTTCTGGTTAATAGTGCTTTGAATTTCCCATTTTTGTGCATTGGTTAATTTGCCATCTGCTTCAATAGCACAACCACAATATTTGCTGACTTCAGCAGATGTCAATTTTTTGCTTTTGCCAGTTTCATTTTTACAAACATTGATCAATGCAGATTTTACATTGGTGCTTTTATAAGCTTGTTGTAATTTGTCATCAGCCGCTTGAGCTGTAGTTGCGAACATAGCAGCAGCTGAAACAATTGCTGAAAGCACGATGCTTGATTTTAAATTCTTCATAAACTCTACCTTGTTATTACGGTATATAACGTGTCGGGTCTTCAACACCTGCGTCCGCAAAACCCTGTTTACGTAAACGACAACTGTCGCATTTGCCACAGGCACGTCCTTGGTCATCTGCTTGATAGCATGACACCGTTTGACTGTAGTCTACGCCATGTTCAATACCTAAGCGAATGATATTTGCTTTGGATAAATGTAACAAAGGTGTTTCAAATTTGAGCGCCTGACCCTCTACGCCAACCTTGGTCGCAAGGCGTGCCATGTTGGCAAATGCGTCAATAAATTCCGGACGGCAATCCGGATAACCGGAGTAATCAACCGCATTAATTCCGATCACAATCGCTTCAGCTTCGAATACTTCTGCCGCAGCCAGAGCGTAAGACAGGAAGATGGTATTACGTGCCGGAACATAGGTAATCGGAATGCCAGCCTGTTCATGGTCGGGCACCTCAATACTATGATCGGTAAGGGCTGAGCCACCCAGATTACCCAGATCAATATTGATCACTCGATGTTCCACACCCGCACGTTGCGTTAAAGCTTTTGCTGCATCCAGCTCGGTCGTTGAACGCTGACCATATCGAAAACTAAGTGCGATACATTCATAGCGTGCCTGCGCCCAAGCCAGACATGTTGTTGAGTCTAATCCGCCAGATAACAGGACAATGGCACGAGGGCGCATAAGCTGATTCTCCAAAAAAATACTTTACAAAAAATTAACGACCAGTTTCATCATTCCATAACAACTTGTGCAGCTGTAACTGGAAACGAACAGGGAGATGGTCTTCTAAAATCCACTGAGCCAAATCACGTGCCAGTGGCGGTAAACGAACCGCACCTTTTTCGACCGCAAATGCAGGCGAAAACCAAACTGTACTCACTTTGTCTTGAAGTTGGTACTGTTCAAGTTGTTGTTTTGACCATTCATAATCTTCACGATTGCATATTACGAACTTGATTTGATCATGTGCAGTTAAATGATCGAGATTAGCAAGCAAATTCCGTGCAACTTCACCTGAATTTGGTGTTTTTAAATCTAAAACTTTGGAAACACGTGAATCCACTTTGGACACATCTAAAGCGCCACTGGTTTCAAGTGAAACCTGACATCCTAAATCTGCAAGTCGCTGCATCAGGGGTAGGGCATTTGGTTGTGCCAGTGGTTCACCGCCGGTCACACAAACATAAGGGGTTTTAAAATCAAGCGTGGTCTGGATAATATCGTCCAGAGACTGACGCTCACCGCCTTCAAAGGAATAGGTGGTATCACAATAGCTACAACGTAATGGACAACCGGTTAAACGGATAAATACTGTTGGCAGTCCTGCGGCATTGGCTTCACCTTGCAATGAATAGAAAATCTCCGTAATGCGTAAACCCGCAGACGGATCAGAGACAGGAATTGCGGAAGATCGAAGCGTATTCATAACAAAACTAACCAATGAAAAATAAATAACCGGGTATAAAAATAAAAATCCCTACGATTATTACTAATCGTAGAGACGAGGAGCAGTTGAAGCTCCGAGGAACACGAATGTGTCCTCTAAGTTAAGACATCTTAGTCTTCGCGTAATAGATCGTTCAGACTTGTTTTAGAACGAGTTTGTGCATCAACTTTTTTCACGATGATGGCAGCATACAGGCTGTAAGTGCCACACTTAGAAGGGAGGCTACCAGCAACAACGACTGAACCTGCTGGTACACGGCCGTAGTGGATTTCGCCAGTGGCACGGTCATAAATCTTGGTTGATTGACCAATGAATACGCCCATTGAAATCACAGAACCTTCTTCAACGATTACGCCTTCCACGATTTCAGAACGTGCACCGATAAAGCAGTTATCTTCAATAATGGTTGGATTCGCTTGAAGCGGTTCAAGCACACCACCAATACCTACACCACCTGACAAGTGAACATTTTTACCAATTTGTGCACATGAACCTACAGTTGCCCAAGTATCAACCATCGTGCCTTCATCTACATAAGCACCGATGTTGACATAAGAAGGCATCAAGATCACGCCTTTAGCTTGGAAAGAACCTTTACGTGCGACAGCAGGCGGTACGACACGTACACCAGCAGCCTTGAATTGTTCTTCAGTCCAACCTGAGAATTTAGTCTCTACTTTGTCATAGAAACGAAGATCACAAGCTTCCATTGGTTTGTTGTCGTTTAATTTAAATGATAACAGTACCGCTTTTTTAATCCATTGATGAACAACCCATTCACCATCGATTTTTTCAGCAACACGTAAAGTACCATTGTCTAGACCAGCAATTACTTCCTCAACTGCTTGACGGATTTCAGCAGAGCAATCTGCAGCTGTAAAATTCGCACGGTCTTCAAACGCTTGTTCAATGATTGTTGAAAGCTGCGACATGATCTTCCTTCCAGAAAAAAATTTTCTAGATTTTACACTATATTGCAGGAAAAATAGTTGAAAGCACTAAAAATAGATGAAAAATAACCAAAAGTGTAGAAAGCGTGAAATTATTAAAGTGATAAGTATACTTTTTCATTATGTTGAAATGTAGGAGAAGTGTTAGAAAACGCTTGGTTCTGAACAAGAAAAATTAATTTGTATCAAAAAATAACAAAAGATGAGCAAAATGCGAATAAAAAATATTTTTTAAGTCCTTTATATTGAGCCTATCACGAATAACTAATGATCAAAATAAGTTCTTTTGAGGAGAGAAAAAATGAAATCTTTACATAACATTTTAGCAGTATCAGTCTTAGCTCTAGCAGCGAGTTCTGCGATGGCTGCTGATGAAACAATCGTAACAGATGAAGGCGTTGCTGAATTCTCTTTCTTTAAACCAGCTTCTGTTCGTGCTGAAGTCGGTACTACCGGTTATGGTGGTGCAATTTCTTGGAGTGCTAACCCATATGTAGGTGTCACTTTGGGTTATAACGGCGGTGATATCTCTTGGTCTGATGATATTGAAGTAGATGATGTTAACTACGATGTCGATATGGATAATAACCTAACTTACCTAAATGCAGAGATTCGTCCTTGGGCGAACTGGTTCTATGTAGCAGCAGGTGTAGGTTATCTTGATCAACAATATGGTTTGTTGGCTAGAAATGACGGTGGAACTATCGAAATTAATGGTGAAGATACTGGTTTAGAACGCTTAGGTTATGATTTAGATTATAGTAATAAAATCGCTCCCTACTTGGGGATTGGTTTTTCACCAGCGATTACTAATCGTTGGGGAGTATTTGGTGAGTTAGGTGCTTACTATGCAGGCAATCCAACAGTAACTAATGTAAATTATTACGGTGGTACAGTAGCTGATGCTGCTTTAGTTGCCGAGCATATCGACGAAGTACGTAATGATAGTAAATACGAATGGCTACCAGTGGCTAAACTAGGTGTAAGCTTCCGCTTCTAAGATTTAACTTCATAAAAAACGAGCTTCGGCTCGTTTTTTTGTTTTTAGAATAATTTTAAAAGTGATAACCCAGTTTCAAACCTAGGATCCAGGCACTGTTATCGGAAACTGCAGATAAACCTGCGATCTGTGGCGTAATAGGTGCGGATGAGGAAATTTCAGGTTTGTGAAACTTTAAATAATATAATCCTGTAGCAATATCCCAAGTTTCTTGAATCTTATAAAGATGACCTAGTCCGATACCCCAATAGCCATCACTCGGATTCAATGTTGAAGCCGGATTTCCTGTACCAGAATCCCATAAAAGCTCGATAGAGTTTATGCCAAAAGATGGCCATTGATGGGCAAGTCCGATTTTTCCAGACCATTGATCCTTACGATAATCAATCATTCTAAAAGGTTTTACTTCAGGGAACTGTAAGGCCGCATAGTCAATTACAGCGCCAAATTTAGGCGGCTGGATCACGAAATTCTGCCAGTTTGACCAACGTAGCGTGCCATAGAGCGCATTTTGATCAGTTAAAGCTGTCTGAAAATCCAGATTTACTGACTGAGGCGTTTGAATTTCTGTATAAGGTGCTAGATTCGTACCGACAACAATCGATTCAGTGGTTTTATTGTGATGAGTGATTGCAGAACGATAGGTCAGCGCAGTTCTAAAAAAATATTCTGGAATCTGATAACTGATTCCAGCAAGCCAGCCCCAAGCGGGATCTCGTTCAAATGTGGCCCGATAACCATTGAATATATAAAATGTCTGCCCGGATAAATATAAATTTCCCTCTAAGCTTTGATAACTTAGCCCTGTATAAAAATTCCAGTTATCGTCTGGTTGAAAGCCAATTAATGAGGTCAAATTATGGCTCTCAAACCGAATGGTAGCAGCCTCAATCGGAAGTGCTGCACCTGCAAAAACAGGATCATAGTGATAAGCGATATCTATAGAATAAGGCTGATCGTAAATCAGTCCCCACGACATTTGAGGATTCAATTGGACTTTTAATGCGGCATTGGAAACCCATTCGCTATGGGTAAGATTTCCTGTAGAAAAATCAGTGATGCCTAATTGTTGCAGCTCTTCGGTATGTTGTACCTGACCGCTGATATCAGGGCGGACCCAAGCTAGAGAAACTTCAGCATAATGATTTTTTTCAAAAAACGATTGGATGCTTTGGTTAGATTGTTCAAACGCTGCTGCATAACCTGACCCGGAGAAAAACAAGCCCATGGAGAAAAGAGCAAATTTATGATTAATCATCTTGGTATAATTCAATTTATTATGCACGTGATTATGCTTGATATTTATATTCTTTATCCACTCAAAAAATAAAAAAGAGGCGATGTAGCCTCTTTGATTAAAAACTTAAAATACTGCAATTTATTCGTCTGGATAAGCCACTTTTTTCAGTGCCTTAATATCTGCGTCTGGTGAGCAGAGGGAAATAAACTCGTAGCCATAACCGCGTAATAAATGACCTTTACGCACTGCAATCCAGGTGGTATTTACGCCGAAAATATCGGTTTCAATCTGCTTTAAACGGTAATCACGCTCCGGGTCATAGGCCACATCGTTGACAATGCCGATGCCCATATTCATTTCTACATAGGTCTTGATGACATCGGCATCAAGCGCGGACATCACAATATCTACATCAAAACCAGCTTCTTCAAAGGCGGTATCAATCTTGGAGCGACCGGTAAAACCACCATGATAGGTAATAATCGGGTAGTGCGCCAGATCTTCGATGAGCACGTGTTCTTTACTTGCCAGTGGATGATTCTGCGGGGTAATAATACTGTGTTGCCAGTTATAGTAAGGTACGCTGGCCAGATTATCTTCAGTGGTGAGTGCTTCGGTCGCAATACCGATATCCGCTTGACCTTGCAGTAGCATTTCCGTGATTTCAATCGGGCTGGCCTGTTGCAAAATCAAATGTACTTTAGGGAATTCTTTTTTGAATTGGCTGACAATTGGTGGCAACACATAACGCGCCTGGGTATGCGTTGTGGCAACGGTCAATGTACCTTCATCGACTTTATTGAAATCATCGGCCAGACGTTTGATATTGTCGGCATCGACCAGCATGCGTTCTACAATGCCTAAAAGTGCCTGGCCCGGTTCGGTTAAGCCCAGTAGACGTTTACCTTTGCGAATAAACAGCTGCACCCCCAGTTCATCTTCCAGATCTTTAATATGCTTACTTACCCCGGACTGTGAAGTATAAAGCGCAGCAGAAGCTTCAGTTAAATTAAAGTTTTGTCTAACCGTTTCTCGTATAATTCTTAATTGTTGGAAATTCATAATTCTCTTACCCTAGAAGAGGATGGGGCATTTTAAAGCCCCATCTTTTGATCTTAAGCGACCTGGTTTTCAAATAAATGCAAATTCACCGCACTTAACCAAACAGTTTGATTTGGGCGGAATTGATGCGCTCTCGCTTCATCAGGCGTCAGTAAGATTTCAATCAGATTGCCTTGACGGTCATTTAGCTCAGCAACTACTTTACCCGCGATCCATAATTCACGAATGAAGGTCGCCTGAATGGCATTGTCGTGTGGCTGTGCATGGATGCGTAGTTCATCTGGACGTGCGAATAAAATCACTTCACCTTGAGCGGCATTTTTTGCACCCTCGAATTGAATACGGTCTTCACCGAGCTGGATGATGCCTGCATGGTTCTGACCTTCAAAACGGTTCGCCTGACCCAAAAAGTCGAATACAAATGGAGTTTTCGGGGTTTCATAGACCTCACGCGGTGAACCGATCTGCTCTACATTGCCTTTGTTCATTACTACGATCTGATCTGCAACTTCAAGTGCTTCTTCCTGATCATGAGTCACGAAGATCGAAGTAATATGCAATTCGTCATGCAGGGTACGTAACCAGCGACGCAGTTCCTTACGCACTTTGGCATCCAGTGCACCGAAAGGTTCATCTAGTAATAATACACGTGGTTCAACGGCCAGAGCACGTGCAAGGGCAATACGCTGACGCTGACCCCCAGAAAGTTGAGCTGGATATCGGTCAGCCAGGAAACCGAGCTGAACCAAGTCGAGTAAACGTGTCACACGTTTTTTAATTTCCGCTTCCGATGGACGGGTTTTACGTGGACGCACACGCAGGCCAAAGGCGATGTTGTCAAATACCGTCATATGACGGAACAGGGCATAGTGCTGGAATACAAAACCGACTTCACGCTCACGCACATGAACATTGGTGGCATCCTGACCTTCTAAAATCACTTGGCCACCATCCGCAGATTCCAGGCCGGCAATAATCCGTAGCAAAGTGGTTTTGCCACAACCAGATGGGCCAAGAAGCGCGACCAGTTGACCATCTGGAAAATCCAGCGAGATATTTTTCAGTGCATGGAATGCACCAAAGTGTTTTTCAATATTTTGTACTTGAATACTCATGTGGGCATTCCTTAAGAAACTGTTGAATCTTCATTACGTTTGTCTTGTTTTTCCTGGCGCAGTTCCACCCATGTTTTTAAAATCAGGGTTACAATTGCGAGGAGAGCCAGGAGTGATGACACGGCAAACGCAGCACTAAAGGTATATTCGTTATATAGAATTTCGACGTGTAGCGGCAAGGTATTGGTTTCACCACGGATATGGCCGGAAACCACCGACACCGCACCAAATTCACCCATGGCCCGCGCATTACACAGAATCACGCCATAGATCAGACCCCATTTGATATTGGGCAGGGTCACTTTCCAGAAAGTCTGCCAGCCAGATGCACCGAGTACAATCGCAGCTTCTTCTTCTTCGGTTCCTTGTGCTTCCATTAATGGAATTAGCTCACGCGCAACAAAAGGTACCGTAATAAAGATAGTCGCTAGGACAATCGCAGGCACTGCATAAAGGATCTTGATATCGTGATCCATCAGCCAAGAACCCATCCAGCCTTGGGTACCGAAAATCAGCACCAGCATCATACCCGCGATCACAGGTGAAACCGAGAAAGGGAGATCAATAATGGTGGTCAGGAATGATTTCCCCGGAAAGTTGAACTTCGCTACAGACCAGGCTGCCGCAACACCAAATACGACGTTGAGCGGTACTGCGATTGCAGCCGTCAGCAAGGTAAGTTTTACTGCCGACAGAGTATCCGGATGCACCAGCGCTTGGGTATAAACGCCAACCCCTTGTTTAAAGGCTTCAACAAAAACCAGAATCAAGGGCAGAATCAGGCAGCTTAAAAAGAAGATTAAGGCAATAGTGAGCAGCGTATAACGTACCCAAGTTGGCTCACGGGTTGCATCACGGGATTGCAACTTTTCAGCCAGCGCATTGCTGTTGGTATTTAAACTCATCGCGCAGTTCTCCCGGTACGACGGCTAGCCCATGCCTGTAATAAGTTAATCAGGAATAGCATCACGAAGGAAATCAGTAGCATGACGACAGCAATCGTGGTTGCACCGGCATAGTCATATTCTTCTAGGCGAGAAATAATCATTAAGGGTGCAATTTCCGTTTCAAAAGGCTGGTTACCAGCAATAAAGATCACTGAACCATATTCACCGACACCACGGGCAAAGGCTAAAGCGAAGCCAGTGATCAGCGCAGGCAGCAGAATTGGGAAAATCACTTTGGTCACAATCTGAAAACGGTTGGCACCCAATGCAGATGCAGCTTCTTCCAGTTCGGTTTCCAGATCGCTAAGGACTGGCTGAACCGTACGCACTACAAAAGGCAGACCAATAAAGATCAATGCCAGTGTAATACCAATCGGGGTATAAGCGACTTGAATGCCAATCGGTTCTAAATATTGACCAATCCAGCCGGTCGGTGCATATAAAGAGGTCAGGGCAATACCCGCAACCGCAGTGGGTAAGGCAAAAGGCAAATCTACCAGGGCATCGACAATACGTTTGCCCGGAAAGCTGTAACGTACCAGACACCACGCCAGTAACAGGCCAAACACTACATTGACCAGTGCAGCGACAATGGCCGCGGTGAAACTTAACTGCAATGATTTCAAGATACGTTCAGAGCTCAGGATTTCCCATAAGCCATCCCAGCCAATGCCCAGTGATTTAATAAAAACAGCTGACAGCGGGATCAAAACGATTAATGACAAATACGCTAGGGTAAAGCCTAGAGAAAGACCAAATCCTGGCAGCACTCGGGATCGCTGCGACATGATTACTCCTCAGAAGAGAGAAAGCTGATTGAAGTCAATCAGCTAAAATAAAAAAACAATTTGGGCACAAGCATAATTTGCAGCGACTAAAATGCAAATTTAAAATAACACTTGCTCTCATCAACTTTGCTGATATGGGGCATAGTGTTTTCTGAAATCAAATAGTGTTCAATTTCAGGAAAAGGGCCAAAACCAGAAGCGACATTGACATGACCGACTGCACCCAGATTAATTGGTTTGATTTTCCAGGTTTGGGCCAGTATGTGGGCATCTTCAAAACTTAACCAGGGATCATTTTCACTGATCAATAACGTGGTGGGCACCTGAAGCTTGAGCTGTTGAAAATAGGTGCTGTAGTCAGTCTGACTGTCGCGCGAAAAACCATTTTCCCCAAATCGTGCCGGATTAGCTGGTGCCACCAATAGCAGATTTTTTACTTTTGCATTGAGTTCGGGATGTCGGGCAAGGGCCGCAATACTGGTCAGACAGCCAAAGCTGTGTGCGACAATCTGAACCTCTGCTGGAATGGCTTGCAGAGTTTTGACAAATTCTGCCACCCAGACATCCAGTACCGGATGATTCCAGTCCTTTTGCTGCACACGGGAGCATCGCATCAGCCGGTGCTGTAAGCAGGTTTGCCAGTGGTTGTATTCACTGCCACCTACACCAGGAACGATAAGCGTATGAATCATGTCGATGCTCCTATATCAATCAGCTTGGAAAATTATTTCGCGCTGTTGGCTTTAACGATCTGGTCAAATACACCACCATTTTCAAAGTGAGCCTTTTGTACTTTGTTCCAGCCGCCAAATTCCTGATCAACCGTCACCAGTTTTAATGGCTTAAATACTTGGCTGTATTTGGCCAGTACTTTGGCATTACGTGGACGATAATAATGTTTACCTGCCAGGTCTTGACCCAATGGCGAATACAGGAAGTTCAAATAACCTTGAGCCAAGTACTGGTTGCCTTTTTTCTTGGCATTTTTTTCTACAATCGCCACCGGTGGCTCAGCCAGAATCGACAGAGAAGGGGTAATAATTTCAAACTTGCCCGGCTGTTCGCGAAGGGCTAAATGCGCTTCGTTTTCCCATGCGAGTAAAACATCCCCAATGCCACGTTCAGCAAAGGTCGTGGTTGAACCACGTGCCCCGGAATCCAGAACTTTGGTATTTTTATAAATTTTACGAACAAATTCTTGCGCAGTCTTATCGTTGCCGCCCGCCTGATGTTTGGCCCAAGCCCAAGCCGCCAGATAATTCCAGCGTGCACCGCCTGAAGTTTTCGGGTTTGGGGTAATGATTGCTACGCCCGGTTTGACCAGATCACCCCAGTCCTTAATCTCTTTCGGATTGCCTTTACGCACCAGGAACACGATGGTTGAAGTATAAGGCGTCGAGTTTTGCGGCAATTTCTTTTGCCAGTCCGCAGGTAACAGTTTAGCTTTTTCTGCCAGCACATCAATATCGGCAGCCAATGCTAACGTTACGATATCTGCATCCAGACCATCAATCACGGCACGTGCCTGTTTGCCTGAACCGCCATGCGATTGCTTGAAATTGATTTTTTGACCGGTACGGCTTTCCCAATATTTGCCAAAATTCTTATTTACATCTTCATACAGTTCACGGGTCGGATCATAGGATACATTGAGAAAATCACGTGCTGCTGCACCAAATGAGGTTGCCGAGATAACAGCTGCTAAAACCCCAAGTTTTAATGTGTTTGAAATGCTCATCTGGACTGAATCTCTGATATGTTCTGTAACATAAGCGCAGAATAAACTTATTCTTTATGCATAAAAAATAATTAAAAATGAATTTTATATGAAAAAAAGAGATAAATAAGCTCTTAAGTGTTTGAAATAAGAATGGCCTTATGAACAAAGGCCATAATGAACTGCATTTAAAGTATTATTTTGCGTGATTGGCTTTGACAATCTGATCAAACACACCGCCATTGTCAAAATGCTGTTTCTGCACCTTGCTCCAGCCGCCAAACTCCTTATCAATGGTCACCAGTTTTAAGGATTTAAATACACTGCTGTACTGCTTCAAGACATTCGCATTACGTGGACGGTAAAAGTTTTTCGCAGCCACAGTTTGCCCAGCAGGTGAATACAGATAATTCAGATAGGCTTTGGCCAGATGTTCATTACCATCTTTCTTGGCATTCTTTTCTACAATCGCCACCGGTGGTTCAGCCAGAATAGACAGAGAAGGGGTAATGATTTCAAATTTTCCCGGCTGTTCGCGGACAGCTAAATGCGCTTCATTTTCCCAAGCGAGTAATACATCCCCAATGCCGCGCTCAGCAAAAGTGGTGGTGGCACCACGCGCACCAGAATCCAGTACTTTGGTTTGTTTGTAGATTTGACGGACAAAGTCTTGTGCTTTGGCATCATTGCCACCTTTTTGATGTTTGGCCCACGCCCAGGCAGCTAAATAATTCCAGCGCGCCCCACCTGAGGTTTTCGGGTTTGGAGTAATAATGTCTACGCCCGGTTTAACCAGATCGCCCCAATCCTTGATTCCTTTTGGATTGCCTTTACGTACAAGAAAAACGATGGTTGAAGTATAGGGTGTCGAATTCTGCGGGAATTTCTTTTGCCAGTCTTTAGGCAGCAAACCACGTTCTGCAATTTCATCAATATCTGCTGCCAGTGCCAGTGTTACAACATCGGCATCCAGTCCGTCAATCACGGCACGTGCCTGTTTGCCTGAACCGCCATGTGACTGTTTATAGTTAATATCCTGACCGGTGGTTTTTTTCCAGTATGCGCTGAATTCCTTATTGAAATTGTCATATAATTCACGAGTCGGGTCATATGAAACGTTTAGGAAATCTTTTGCAGAGACACTAAAAGCGCTTGCTGATACCAGTGCTGTCAATACCCCAATTTTTAATTTACGAATGCTCATTTTTTCCTCAAGTTTTTTAGCTTTTGTTAGATGAGGCAAGAATAGCTTGAGTTTTTTTGCATAAAAAATTATTAAAAAAGAATTGGATGTGAGTAAAAGAGATATATAGGTGAAGCCTGAATCTGACTGCTCAATTTTTCATTTTAGAGGCTGCAAAATATGCTGTATTTAAAAAATGCCCAACATGTCAGCCAAATAGATGTGCTGGATCGTGGCTTTCATTATGGTGATGGCTGTTTTACCACGGCCCGGATTCGGCATAATCGGATTGAATTATATGAGCGTCATCTGGCACGTTTGCAAATCAGCAATCAGAAATTAAGCCTGAATGCCAATCTTGATCTGATTGCAGAAAGTTTACAGCTTTTAAGGGAGTCAGAACGTGAGCTGAATGGAACATTAAAAATCGTGCTCAGTCGTGGAGTAGGTCAGCGCGGTTATAGCTTGCCGGATCATCCTGCAGATCTCTGGTTTTTTTATTATCCTCAAAGCGTACAGGATTTTAAGTTTGAGCAGATTCAAAGTGGCATCTTACAGCAGGCATTAGGATTGACGATGCCGAGTCTGGTCGGGCTAAAAACCTTGAACCGTCTAGAGCAGGTTTTGCTGAAACAGGAAGCAGATCAAAGCGGCTGGCCTGAGGCCCTGGTGACAGATGTACAGGGCGGTGTTGTCGAAGGGGTAAGCAGTAATTGTTTCATTCGTATAAACAATACATGGATTACGCCGGAACTTCGTTATAATGGCGTCTTCGGTGTCATGCGTGCAGAAATTCTACAACGTATGCAAGATCAGGGAATTAGCTGTCAGCAACGCTGTATCGATATGGATGAAATCAACCATATTCAAAGCCTGTTTTTCTGCAATGCACTCAGCCCGATGAAAATTGTCACGCAATTTGAGCAGCGAACCTTGGATGGCGATGCTTGTATTGAAATTTTTAACCGTCTTCGATTGAACCAGATGTCTTAATATGTCAGCTTCCAAACCTAAAGCCAAAAAGAAAAATAAAGCGAGATTCTCCTCATCTTTCAAAGGAATTGCCTTGGTCCTGATGGGGATTGCTTTGATCTTGGCGTTGATCCTGAAAAGCAGTTTGTGGAAGGAGTATCCTGTCGAAGGAAAAAAACAGCTGCTCGCGATCGAATCTGGTCAAACCTATTCCGGTTTTATTGATCGTCTGGCCACAGAAGATCAGGTGAGTTTCCCGATCATTCTCAAGCTGTATCAGCGCATCATGATTCATGACACCATGAAAGCGGGCGTGTATGAAGTGCGCCAGGGCATGAGCATCCGTCAGGTCTTGGAGATGATTTCCGATGCAGACAATGCCCAGATGAGCCGGATTCTGGTGATTGAAGGAACGACTTTTAAGCAACTGATTGATGCCCTGAAGAAAAATGATCTGGTCACCAAAGAAGTGCTGCATCTGCCTACTGAGCAATTACTCAAAGAACTGAATATTCCGTTTTCACATCCTGAAGGGCTGTTTGCACCGGATACTTATTTCTTTGCCAAAGGTGAAACTGACCGTAAAATTCTGACCAATCTTTATCAGCGACAGATGAAAGCACTGGATGAGGCGTGGGCGAAACGTGCAACTGATCTGCCATATCAGAATAAATATGACGCGCTGATTATGGCATCGATTATTGAAAAAGAGACCAGTGTAGATCGTGAATTGGAACAGGTTTCTGGGGTATTTGTACGCCGTTTAAAAATTGGCATGCGTTTACAGACCGATCCAACAGTGATTTACGGAATGGGCGATAATTATAATGGCAATATTACCCGTAAAGATTTACGCACACCGACGCCGTATAACACCTATACTATTTCAGGTTTGCCGCCAACGCCAATTGCGTTGCCAAGCAAGAAAGCCATTGAAGCAGCCATGCATCCGGATAATTCTGACAACCTGTATTTTGTCGCTACCGGTAATGGTGGACATAAGTTCACGAGCAATCTTAATGACCACAATAAAGCCGTACAGGAATATCTGACGATTTTACGCTCGAAAAATAGGGAATGAGTATGTTTATTAGCTTTGAAGGCACAGAAGGTGTAGGTAAAACCACGCTCATTCGTTCGATCTATGAAGATTTTATCGCCCAGGGCAAAGATGTTATTTTGACTCGTGAACCCGGTGGAACCCCGATGGCTGAGCAGATTCGCTCGCTGTTGCTGGCTGTGAACCATGAAGAAGCCATGGCGCATGATACCGAGCTGTTATTGATGTATGCAGCGCGTGCCCAGCATCTGGCACAAGTGATTCTGCCTGCATTAGCAGCCGGGAAAATTGTCCTGTGTGACCGTTTTAGCGATGCCAGCTTTGCCTATCAATGTGCAGGTCGGGGTCTGAGCGAAACCAAGTTGCAGTTACTGAATGACCACTTTGTCGCACGCATGCCGGACATCACGTTCTGGTTAGAAGCGCCTATTGAATTGGGGATGAACCGAGCACGTGAACGTGGTGCGCTGGATCGCTTTGAACAGGAAAAAGTCACTTTCTTTGAGAAAGTGAGAGCGGGATATGAAACTTTATGGCAACGTCATCCTGAACGGATCAAACGTCTGGATGCAACTCAAACGCCTGAGCAGGTATTTGAGCAGGCCTTAAGTTATTTAAAATAAGCTTGGAATTAAAATACTTTTTATTTAATTTTTCTCTAGGTTTATCTATGAAGAATCTTCTATATTAAGGCTGATATAGAAGATTTTTTTAATAAGATGAAAACGACCAAAACTGAGATAGAACAATTTTTACAAAAAGAATTTCCGCAAAGTCTGGAGAAGTGCCGGATTGAAGCCGTTTCTCCGCGTGGAGCCACTCTGGTTTATCAGGTGAGATCAGAAGAATTGCGCCCAGGCGGCACAGTTTCTGGCCCAACCATGATGACCTTGGCGGATTTTGCTCTTTATGTCGCCATTCTGGGTGAAATTGGATTGGTCGGTTTGGCCGTGACCACTAACTTGAATATCAATTTTTTACGTAAACCTTCTGGTGGAACGGATATATGGGGAGAATGTAAGCTGATCAAGGTCGGCAAGGCACTGATCGTGGGAGAAGTCTGGATTTATTCGATAGATCATGAAGAACCTGTGGCGCATGTGACCGGAACATATTCAATTCCACCACAACGTTAAATATTTGAAATTAGAAGACTGGCTATAAATAGCCTAAGCTGACTTTGAGCAAATAAAAATCTAAAAAGAAAAGGAGATATCATCCAAGGATGTTATCTCCATCTACTTTTAACAATTCACCAAAGGTGTTTCCACTTCAAAATTTGGTGGGACGAGGACTGTTTTGCGTAGTTCTGGTAGCAGCTCTGGATAATCCAGGGTGAAATGCAGACCGCGAGATTCTTTGCGGTGCATGGCACAGCGTACAATCATGTCGGACACCAGCACCAGATTACGTAACTCAATCAGATTTTTGCTGACCTGGTAATCCTGATAATACTCGGTAATTTCTTTTTTCAGCATTTCAATACGATGTAGCGCACGTTCCAGGCGTTTGGTCGTGCGTACGATTCCGACATAGTTCCACATGGTCTGACGTAGCTCATCCCAGTTTTGCAGAATTACGACATCCTCATCGGGGTTGGTCACCTGAGAATCATCCCAAACTGGGACTACAGGAGCTGGCTGATCGGTCTTAAAATTTTCCTGAATGTGCTTGGCCGCACTCATTCCATAGACAAAACATTCTAAAAGTGAGTTACTGGCCATACGGTTAGCACCATGCAGGCCAGTATAAGAGGTTTCCCCAATTGCATAGAGTCCAGCAATATCAGTCTGACTGTTTTCATCGACCACAACACCACCGCAAGTATAATGGGCTGCCGGAACAACTGGAATCATGTCTTTGGTAATATCGATCCCTAGTTCAAGCAGACGGGCATACAGGGTAGGGAAATGCTCTTTGACAAAGCTTTCATCTTTATGGGTAATGTCCAGCCAGACATGACGTATACCGAGACGCTTGATTTCATAGTCGATAGCACGTGCCACAATATCACGCGGTGCGAGTTCGGCTCGTTCATCAAAACGCAGCATAAAGCGTTCACCATCGGGCAGACGCAGATAAGCGCCTTCACCACGCATTGCTTCAGTGATCAGGAAAGAACGTGCTTGCGGATGATACAGGCAGGTCGGATGAAACTGGTTAAATTCCATATTGGCGACCCGGCAGCCGGCACGATAGGCCATGGCAATACCATCACCGGTGGCAATATCCGGATTTGAGGTGTAAAGATAAGCTTTCATAGCACCGCCACAGGCAAGGGCGGTAAATGGCGCTAAAAAGGTATGCACTTTCTCAGTGTTTTCATCCAGCACATATAAACCCAGCGCACGATTATCGCCGTCTAAACCGAGCTTTTGTGAACAGATCAGGTCAATCGCAATATAATTTTCAAAGATTTTAATATTCTGTTTTTCTTGGGCGCGTTGTACCAAGGTGGTGGAAATGGCACGACCCGTGGCATCGGCCGCATGAATAATTCGGCGCTGTGAATGGCCACCTTCACGGGTGAGATGTAATTGTTCCTGTTCATCGAGGGTAAATTGAACGCCATGTTTCAGCAGGAAATCAACCGAGGGTTTGCCACCTTCTACCGTTTGTTTAACCGCACCCATTTCACATAGCTGTGCGCCTGCAATCATGGTGTCATCAATATGCTGTTCAATCGAATCCATTTCATCCAGTACTGCAGCCACGCCGCCTTGCGCATAAAAAGTGCTGGCATCTGTCAGGGTAGATTTCGCCAAGACTGCAATATTAAAATGATCTGGGAGCGATAAGGCTAAACTTAAACCGGCACCGCCACTGCCCACAATAATGACGTCAAATTGATGGGTAAGGGATAAATTAGACATGTCCATCAGCTAATTTTAAAAAAAGTTTGGTAATAACAGCGCTTTTTTGTACAAAAGGCAAGCGTTGAAGTGCTCATTTATTGATGAAAAAAATTAATCAAAGTCTTAACTTAGGGTTTTGATAATGAGATATTGTCCAGAGCGACGTTTTGAAACATATTATTACTTAAACTTTACAGTGTTTGTGATAAAACCTATTTACATAAATTTATCAACAATTTGAGTGAATAATTTATATGAAAATTCTAGACTTAAAAAAAGGATTATTTGCAGCGACCCTCACCATGAGTGCTGCACAGTTGCAGGCGGTTACGCCGGTTGATTTTTCAAATCTGGTGGAGCAGGTCAGTCCTGCTGTAGTCAGTGTCAATGTCGTTAAAAAAATGAGCGAAGAAGAGCTCTTACAACAACAAGTTCCAGAAATTCTGCGCCGCTTTTTTGGCAATCAGGTGATTATTCCGCAGCAGCGTATGCCACAGGAAAAGACGGGCTATGGCAGTGCATTCTTTATCAGCAAGGATGGTTATCTGCTAACCAATCATCATGTGGTTGAGGAAGCTTCCAAAGTTACAATTACCCTGAATGACCGTCGTGAAATTGATGCCACTGTTGTCGGTAGTGATGCACGAACTGACGTAGCTTTGCTGAAGGTAAATGGTTCGAATTTCCCAGAATTACGGACAGGAGATGTCGGACGCTTACGTGTTGGTGAGCCTGTACTCGCCATTGGTTCGCCATTTGGCTTTGATTATTCCGCTTCTGCTGGAATTGTTAGTGCCAAAATGCGCAACATGATGGGTGAAACTGCAGTACCTTTTATCCAGACCGATGTAGCTCTCAACCCAGGTAATTCCGGTGGCCCTCTGTTTAACCAGCGTGGTGAAGTGGTCGGTGTTAACTCACGGATCTTTAGTGGAACCGGGGGGTATATGGGTTTGTCCTTCTCGATCCCGATTGATGTGGCGATGGAAGTTGCGGATCAATTGAAGAAGAACGGCAAAGTGACGCGTTCATATCTGGGGGTGAGTTTGCAGGATATCGACCGTAACCTGGCTGAATCTTATAATCTGCCTAAGCCTGAAGGTTCCCTGGTGACTCAGGTTGCGCCAAACTCACCGGCTGCACGTGCAGGTCTGCGTGCTAGTGATGTCATCTTAAAATACAACGGTACCCCAATCTCACGTACCAGTGAATTGTTGAACTATCTGAACCGTACTGCACCTCAGCAACAGGTACAACTTGAAATCTTGCGTGATGATAAACGTCGTAGTATTGCAGCGACTTTAAGTGCGGCACCAGATGATACCCCGGCAAAAGCAGGCACACAGGCTCAACCAAGTAAAGGACCAGTGATCGGGGTTTCAATTCGTGACTTAAGTCCAGCAGAGCTGGCGCGGTTAGAAATTAAAGGCGGTGTGGTGATTCAGGATGTACGTCCGGGTGGTATTGCTGCACAGGCACGAATCATGCCGAATGATGTGATCACCCAAATTAATAACCAGACAGTACTGAATTCCAATCAGTTTGTGCAAGAGGTGTCTGAACTGAAAAAGGGTAGCATCGCGCGCGTGACCTTGATTCGTCAGGGTCAACTTGCGGTAGTCGGAATGCGTATCTCATAAGATTGCTAGATTTTCGTGAAAGACCGCTTGTAGAAGCGGTTTTTTATTTTTTGCAATTTACCCGAGCGATAAATTCGGTAGACTCTATAGCCTTAAAATCATGGAAAGGATAAGAGCACAGTGAGCGGTATTTTTGATCTTGCATTAACGGTTCAAACCAAACATATTGATGGATTGGGTCATGTGAACAATGTGATCTATGTGCAATGGATGCAGGATGTCGCATCAGCTCATATTGAAAAGCTGGGTTTGGGACTCAAGCAATATGTGGAGCTGAAACATGCCATGGTCGCGGTTGAGCATCAGGTGCAATATCGCAAGGCGGCTTTTGAAGGCGACGAGATTATTCTGCGCACCTGGCTTAATGATATCAATGCCTTGTATTCATTTAGACAATACGCATTTTATCGACCACAGGATCAGATTCTGTTGTTTACTGGAAGTACCCAATGGGCCTGTATCGAAATGGCCACCGGACGTCCCAAACGCATGTCACCGACATTTACCCAAGCATATCAGCCACTTTCAGAACATATAAATCCTTTTGATTTTTCAATTTTACATCTGGATTAATGAGACAACATTTTCCAGTTTGAGCAGTACATCTGGATAATATTGAGGAAGAAGTGGAGCTGGGGAGCTATTTTCTAATCATGGTGATCCAGATTTCATCTGACTGAGGTGTACGCGACCTAGGGAATAAAGGAAAAAATATAATTCTTTTTCTAGATCACCATTCTGCTATAATCCTTCGCAATTTCTATTCGGCTTTTGTTATGTAATATTTTTAAATTACATAGCGTGTTTTTTCTCAAGGTAACCCATGGCGCAAGCTAAAAAATCTGTTGATATTAAAAACATTCGTAACTTCTCGATTATTGCGCACATTGACCACGGTAAATCGACTCTAGCGGATCGATTTATTCAAACTTGTGGCGGCTTGCAAGATCGTGAAATGCAGGCTCAAGTCCTTGACTCAATGGAGCTTGAGCGCGAACGTGGGATTACCATTAAAGCCACTTCGGTAACCTTGTACTATACTCATCCCAACGGTCAAGAGTATCAGTTGAACTTTATTGATACGCCGGGACACGTCGACTTCTCGTATGAAGTATCACGCTCGCTTGCTGCCTGTGAAGGTGCCTTGCTGGTGGTAGATGCAGCGCAGGGCGTAGAAGCACAGTCTGTTGCCAATTGCTATACCGCAATTGAACAAGGTCTGGAAGTACTTCCGGTACTAAACAAGATTGACTTGCCGCAAGCCGAACCTGAACGTGTGATTCAGGAAATTGAAGACATCATCGGGATTGAAGCCACAGAAGCGCCGACCTGTTCTGCAAAAACAGGTTTAGGTATTGAAGGTGTGCTTGAAACACTGGTCAATGTAATTCCTGCACCTGAGGGGGATCGCGAAGCGCCGTTACAAGCGCTGATTGTGGATTCTTGGTTTGATAACTACCTGGGTGTGGTTTCTCTGGTTCGGGTCAAGCAAGGTCGTGTGCGTAAAGGCGACAAAATGTTGATTAAATCAACAGGTCAAACGCACATCATTACTTCTGTGGGTATCTTTAACCCGAAACATACTGAAACCGGTATGCTGGAAGCGGGTGAAGTTGGCTTTGTGATTGCAGGTATTAAAGATATTTTCGGTGCACCGGTCGGTGATACGATTACTCTGGCAGCGACACCTGAAGTGGCAACATTACCGGGCTTTAAAAAGGTGAAACCGCAGGTTTATGCCGGTTTATTCCCAATTGATGCCAGCGATTTTGAACCTTTCCGTGAAGCATTGCATAAGCTACAAATTAATGACTCGGCCTTGTTCTTTGAACCTGAAAGTTCAGATGCACTCGGGTTTGGTTTCCGCTGTGGCTTCTTGGGCATGCTGCACATGGAGATCGTACAAGAACGTCTGGAACGCGAATACGATCTTGACCTGATTTCTTCTGCGCCAACTGTAATTTATGAAGCGGTGATGAAGAATGGTCAGACGATTTATATCGACAGTCCATCCAAAATGCCGGATGGTTCAACCGTTGAAGATCTGCGTGAACCGATTGCTGAATGTCATATTCTGGTACCGCAAGAATACTTGGGTAACGTCATGACGTTATGTGTTGAGCGCCGTGGTGTGCAAAAAGACATGAAGTTTATGGCGAATCAGGTTTCCATTACTTTCGAAATTCCAATGGCCGAAGTGGTCATGGACTTCTTTGATAAATTGAAGTCTTGTTCACGTGGTTTTGCATCACTGGACTATAACTTTGTCCGTTTTGAAAGCTCATCTTTAGTCAAAGTAGATGTCTTGATCAATGGGGAAAAAGTCGATGCCTTGGCGATGATCTGTCACCGTAATGATGCACGTCATCGTGGTATTGCGCTGGTTGAAAAAATGAAAGACCTGATTCCACGTCAAATGTTTGATGTGGCGATTCAGGCTGCAATTGGTGCACAAATCATTGCCCGTTCGACTGTAAAAGCGATGCGTAAAAACGTATTGGCGAAGTGTTATGGTGGTGACGTGTCACGTAAGAAAAAACTTCTGTCTAAACAGAAAGAAGGTAAGAAACGCATGAAACAGGTGGGTAGTGTAGAAATCCCGCAAGAAGCGTTCTTAGCCGTATTAAAAGTCGAACGCTAAAATAATAAGGATATAAGCCCATGGATTTTGATTTTAATTTGATTCTTGTGCCTGCGACCCTGTTTTTTGTTGCAGTGTGGTTGCTAGACAAGTTTGTTTTGAAACAAAGACAAACCCGAGGCAAAGGCCATGAGAATTTCATTATCACCTGGGCTTATGACTTTTGGCCGGTACTGACGATTGTGCTGGTACTGCGTTCGTTTTTATATGAACCTTTTAATATTCCATCCGATTCGATGGTGCCGACGCTGGAAACCGGTGATTTTATTCTGGTGAATAAATTTGACTATGGCATCAAACTGCCTATGGTCAATACCAAAATTATTGATACCGGCAGTCCAGAACGTGGTGATGTAGCGGTATTTCGTTATCCACCGCAACCGACTATCAGTTATATCAAGCGTATTGTCGGCTTGCCAGGCGATCATATTGTTTATGATCATGGCCAGTTGAGCATTAATGGTGAAAAAGTAGCGAAAGTTCCAGTAGAATTTAGCCGCGAAAAAGACCGTTTAGATACACCGACAGCTATTTATCATAAAGAAACCCTGGGCGAGCATACTTTTACCATGCGTGAGCTGGAAGGGGTGAATGTTGCTCGTCAGGCACCTTATATTAACTATCTGGAAAATGGTAAATATTCAGGTGAAAATGGTTTATATTGGGAAGTGAAAGTACCAGAAGGTCATTACTTTGCGATGGGGGATAATCGCGATCAGAGTGCTGACAGTCGTTTCTGGGGGCTTGTTCCGGAAGAAAACTTAACAGGTCGTGCCTTCTATATCTGGATGCATAAAGAACCTGGCTTTAAATTGCCATCGTTTGGTCGAAACGGAACAATCGATTAATTGTTTCAATCAGGAAAATAAAAATGAGACATCAACAAGGTGCTTCTTATATTGGGGTTTTAATTGCAATCGTGGGCTTTGCATTTCTTGCAAAAGTGGCGATTGCGGTGTGGGGACCATACTTCGATGATCGTATGGTCGATGGTGAGATTGAGGCGCTGTTAAAAAGTGCTCCAGCCAATATAACGCCAGAAACATTCCGTCAACAGATGAGTCAGCGTTTAGAAATGAATAATATTCGTGATCTAAAGTTTGACGAAATTGCCAAAGTTACCAATACCGATGGTTTACAGGTGCACAAGAATTATGAAATTCGTAAAAATTTCATAATGAATATCGATTTAGTGATGAAGTTTGAGAAAGAGTTTGATCAAAGCACAGTCAAAGCTAAATGATGAACGTCTTGCCAAACGGATCGGCTATCAGTTTAAACAGGCTGATTTGCTGAAACTGGCATTGACTCATCGTTCAGTCAGTCATAAACACAACTACGAGCGCCTGGAATTTCTGGGCGATTCTCTTTTAGGGATGATCATTGCGAATTATCTTTTTAATGCCTATCCAAGCGAAAATGAAGGCCGGTTGACGCGTATGCGTGCGACCTTGGTTCGTCAGGAAGCATTAGGAAAAATCGCCAATGATTTAAAACTGAGCCAGAATTTAATTCTCAGTACCGGTGAATTGAAATCTGGTGGTCATCATCGTGAGTCTATACTGGCAGATACGGTAGAAGCTATTATTGGTGCAATCTATGTCGACTGCGGTGATCTCACTGTGCTAGAACCGATTGTGTTAAAATGGTACGAGCCATATTTAGATCATATTGAGCCGACAGATCAGCTTAAAGATCCTAAATCTCGCTTACAAGAGTATTTACAAGCACGTAAGAAACCTCTCCCAGTTTACGAGGTTGTAGATATTCAAGGTGATGCACCCAATCAGCATTTTAAAGTGGAATGCCAGATTGCGGGATTGCCGACCATGCAAGGCGAAGGCGCGAGCCGGCGTTTTGCTGAACAAGCCGTTGCGGCGGATATTTTGAAACTTTTGGAGCATAAGTCTTAATGACTACTCATTCCGATCACATTGATGCTGATCACGAGTCGCAAAGCGACAGTCACGACCTTATTAGTCAATTTTTTAGTGCACAAGGCACCGAGATCCCATCGGATTATCGTAGTGGTTTTGTTGCCATTGTAGGTCGCCCGAATGTGGGTAAATCTACCTTAATGAACCATATTCTGGGTCAAAAACTTTCGATTACCTCACGTAAACCACAAACTACACGTCATAAAATCGTGGGGATTGATTCACGTGAAAAATCTCAGGCGGTATTTGTCGATACACCGGGGATGCATAAAAAAGAAGTCCGTGCCATCAATAAAATGATGAACCGTGCGGCACATTCGGCTTTACGCGATGTGAACCTGGTTTTATTCGTAGTGGATGCACAAAAGTGGACGCCAAATGATGACCTGGTTCTGGAAAAGCTGAAAAATGCTGAAATGCCAGTGATTCTGGTGATCAACAAGCTCGATACTTTTGAAAACAAGAACGAAGCTTTGCCGCTGATTCGTGAACGCGAAAAGCTGATGAACTTTGCGGAAATCGTACCGGTATCTGCGCTTCGTGGTGCCAATCTTGAACATTTACGTGACACGATTGCCAAGTATCTTCCGTTCCAGCCACCACTATACTCACTGGATCAACTGACCGATCGTTCAGAGCGTTTCCTGGCGTCTGAAATTATCCGTGAAAAGATCATGCGTCAGCTGGGTGAAGAGCTTCCATACGATTTGACCGTTCAGATCGAATCATTCAAAACTGAAGAGCCGGTCTTGAATGAAAAAACGGGTCGTATGAAAGCTGCCTGTACCTATATTGATGCCACGATTTTTGTCGATCGTCCGAGCCAAAAAGCCATTGTGATTGGCGAGAAAGGTGTCAAACTGAAGAAAATCGGTATGGATGCGCGTCTCGACATGGAAAAAATGTTCGAGCAAAAAATCATGCTAACCCTTTGGGTGAAAGTCAAAGGTGGCTGGTCTGATGATGAGCGTGCATTAAAAAGCTTAGGTTATAGTGATATCTAAGCGATAAAAATTTGTAAGACCCTTTAAGGAATGCCGTGATGATAAAAGTGTTAGCAGTAGTTGTATGTGTTTTATTCCTGCAAGGCTGTATTCATAAAGTGGTCACGGTTCCTGTCAAGGTGGCTTATAAAACCACAAAAGTCGCAGTCAAAGGTACTGCGGCTGTTGTGGGTGCAGTGATCCCGGATGGGGATGACGAAGAAGATGATAAAAAATCAAAAAAAGATAAGGATTAAAGTACCCGCTTATGCGTAATGAAGTACTGCATGGCTATTTGATTCATCATCGTAAGTACCGTGAACGCAGTCATATTGTGCATTTATTTACCCAAGAATATGGCAGGGTAGATGGTATTCTCAGGCAAATGCCACCACCACAGTATCAGCCCATTCGCTTGCAGGCTTCAGGTAAATCCGAACTCAAAAATTTTACTAAACTGGAAATTGTCAATCAGCCGATTTTCTTTTTTGGCGATGCCTTTTTCTCGGGTTTTTATTTGAATGAAATCCTGTTACGGCTATGTCCTTTAGAAGTCGAAATGCCGCAAACTTTTGCCAAATATGCTGAGACCTTGACTGCATTACAGCAATTATCCGCACAATCCAATCCAAATTTATATTTAAAACAGATCTTGCGTCAGTTTGAGCATGTTCTGCTAGAAGAACTCGGTTATGGTCTGGATTTTTCAGTAGATGCCAATCAGGTGCAGATTAATCCTGAGCAACATTATTATTTTCAGCTCAATGCTGGCTTTATGCCATCGGCTAAGGCCTTGCGCTCCACTATGTCTGGTCAACAGATTTTAAGTATGTTGACGCATGAAAATGGTGGGGATTTTAATCCGGAACAGTTACAATTACTGACGAAACTATATCGACAGGTGATCACGGCTTTGCTCGGTGATCGACCATTAAAGAGTCGACAACTCTGGATTCAAAACTCTCAATCTCAATCGTAGTTAGGAAAAGATTATGGCTGCATTACTTGGTGTCAATATTGACCATGTCGCAACATTAAGACAAGCACGTGGTACGACGTACCCAGACCCAGTCAATGCTGCATTGATCTGCGAACAGGCAGGGGCAGAAGGCATTACCTTGCACTTGCGTGAAGACCGTCGTCACATTCAGGATGACGATGTACGTCGTATGGGTCCTGCGTTAAAAACCCGTATGAATCTTGAGTTGGCAGTGACTGATGAAATGATCGCCTTTGCCAAGGAAATCAAGCCTCAGCATGTTTGCTTTGTGCCTGAAAAACGTCAGGAAGTGACCACTGAGGGTGGTTTGGATGTCGTGGGTAATTTTGATGCTGTAAAAGCAGCAACTCAAGAGCTGGCAGCTATTGGTTGTGATGTATCTTTATTTATTGATGCTGATTTTGCACAAATTGATGCAGCAGTTGCTTGTGGTGCACCGACGATTGAGATTCACACAGGCGCCTATGCCGATGCAGAAACTCCAGAAGCGCAACAAGCGGAACTTGAACGCATTGTGAAAGGTGTAGAGTATGCAGCTGCCAAAGGTCTGGTGGTCAATGCAGGCCATGGTTTAAATCTGGATAACGTGATGCCAATCGCCGCGATTCCACAGATTCATGAGCTCAATATTGGTCATTCTTTAATTGCGGATGCGGTATTTGTCGGTCTGGCACAAGCTGTTCAGCAAATGAAAGCCGTGATTAAGTCAGCGCGTTAAGATTAGAGTAATTATGTCGAATATTAATTATGATGAACTGATGCAGCCGGTGATTGCGTTCCTCGGTTGTGAAACACCACAAGCATGGCTGGATATGGCAGTCGAAAATCTTGAAATCTTAATGCAAGATCATGCCAACTGTGAAAAAAAAGCAGCCAGCACGGCCATGAACCTGATGTTCCGCTATAGTTATTTTGTTGATCTACAGGTAAAGCTTGCACAGCTGGTGCGTGAAGAAATGCTGCATTATGAGCAAGTACTTGAATTGATGAACAAGCGCGGTCAGGCTTGGCAGAACTTGAGTGCAGGGCGTTATGCCGGTGGTTTGCGTAAGGAAATCCGGACTTTTGAACCTGAAGCCTTGATTGATGTCTTGGTGATTGGTGCCTTTGTAGAAGCGCGTTCCTGTGAGCGTTTTTACGCGCTTGCTTCGCGTGTTGATGATGAATTGGCACGTTACTACCGCTACCTGCTCAAGTCCGAATCTCGCCATTTTGAAGACTATCTGGCTTTGGCGATGGATGTGGCTACCACAGCGAAACTGAAAAATCCGAAAGAGGATATTCAGGAGCGAATCCTGCATATTCGTGAAGTTGAAAAACAGCTAATTCTCACGCCTGATGAAACTTTCCGTTTTCATAGCGGTGTTCCGGCTCAAGCGGCTTAATCTCGGTGACAGCTTAAAAATCCTCCATCTATGGGGGATTTTTTATATCTCGAAATTTTAAAAGAGGGGTATTTATATATCGAGTTTTATGAGGGATTGAAAATAATTATTCATTTTAAATAGTTGAAAATAACAAGCCGTCAAATTTTAAGATAATAAAAAAGCCCACTTCATGATGAGTGGGCTTTCTTGAATTTGGCTCTCCAACCTGGGCTCGAACCAGGGACCTGCGGATTAACAGTCCGTCGCTCTACCGACTGAGCTATTGGAGAATCTGAAAGCGATTATAGAGAGATTTTGACAGGGGTCAAGCAAAAATTATCATATTTATTATAAATACAGCTTGTCTGTTTTTAATTTAGGCAATTGCATAAATTTCACGAAAAATACTTGTCAGAATAAATTTCACTTGCTAGATTAAAACCATAAAGTCGTTTGACCAAATGGTCAAACAGTGTGGATTTAAACCTACTTGCCAGCACAAAAATGGCTAAACCGGAGACAGCGAATGAATACGCTCAGCATCCCTCAAATTTTCTCTCAACTGGCTTATTATCAAGAAAACTATCTGCAAATTATTGCTGATCCTGCACAGTATTATATCCCGGTTAAAGACGCTCATATCACGCTATGGCCCTTGGCGCAAAAATCACTTTATTTAGGTGATTTGCTGCAATTATGGTTTGCAGAAAAATGGTTGGTAGAAACTGAACGTCAATTTAACTTTGAAGTTTTCCTGAATGCAGACTATCTGAAAGAGCAAGGCAAAGACCTTTATATCTATGCCATTTCTGGCAATCTTTTGACAGGTACTAATCAGTCTAAAGCGTGGCAAGCCTCAACAACACAAACACAAGATGTGGAATTAGCCAATGTTTCCAAGCATTATTTTGAGTTTCAAGGCTTAACTCGACCACGCTTGTCATTTGTTAAAGCAGGGCAGGCGAAAAGTAATATTATTTAAATGAAGTGTCTGATGAATTGTACAGGCTACCAATATTCATTCAGTCCGAATAATCATACAGGTCGCAGTGGCATGAGCATACAGGCGACCTTCTTCATCCAGAATCTGACCTTCAGAAATACCTAAATTTCTACTGAGATTAATTGATTTTCCTACGGCTTTCAGTGGCTGATTCTGAGGTATGGGGCGGCACATCTTTACATTCAGATCAATGGTGCCATAACCGACACCTGCTTCAAGTAAAGTATGAATCGCGCAGCCTGTCACGGTATCCAAAACGGTTGCAGCAAAACCACCATGGACGCCGCCAAGCGGATTTAAATGTCGATGATCAGCTTTTACCTTAAATTCTACATGTCCGCTTTTAATCACTGCTGGTTGCATCGACATGGTTTCGCTAATACTTGGGGCCGGGATTTTTTCATCACGCATCGCTTCCAGTAATGCTAAACCGCTCATTTCTTTTGGGTTCATTGTAATTTTCCTGTCATTATTCTTGAGTTGTTGAGATTTAATTCAAAATTGTGACATCGATAATAGCAATCTGGTATAGGAATGGCGGATTATTTTGTAAGAAGTACATTGCCTGCACCTGAGTAAAGTCATTTTTATAAAAAATAAGAAATAGAATGAGTTATGGCAGGATACTGGTATACATTTCTAATGAAATATCTCAGATCTAAATAATCTGCTAAAAAACGAATCTTATAAAAGAATTAAAAATCGAGTGATAGGGTAATGAAAAAGTTTCTGCATCTTTGGGTGCCTATTTTTCTCAGTAATGCCATTATTATGCTAAGTAGTTTGTTCGACATGATTTTTCTATCACATTTTTCACCTCAGCATGTGGCTGCATTGGCAGTCTGTTTGTCTGTTTATTCTTTGTGCTTTGTGACGGGTATTGGGGTGTTACAGGGCATGATGCAAGAGTTGGCAGAAGCCAATGGACGTCAGGATTATGCGGACATCCAACGTATTGTGAAGCAAAGTATTTTGATTATACTGGTGATTTCTGCTGTTGCGATGTACTTGTTTAATCATGTGACTCCTTTGCTTGATTTTTTAAAGGCAGATGCGGCCTTACAGACATTGATTGTGCCATGTCTGTGGCTATTGGCTTGGACGATTCCAGCACATTTATTGTTGCGTATTTTATATATTTTAACCCAAGCCTGTGGGCAGGCTAAGCGCGTGTTCTACGCCAATATGATCTATTTACTACTCAAAGTGGCTTTGGCTTATGTCTTGATTTATGGCATTGAGGGTTATGTTGCAAGCTATGGGGTTGAAGGTGCATTCATAGCACATTTGATTGTGCAGTGGGTACTGTTGTTTGTTTACTATTTTTTCTTCCTTGAGCATAAGTTAAAGATCCAGTGGTCTGGTGTTTTCTTTCACTGGCAGACTTTGTGGAAAATTTTAAAAATTGGATTGCCCAATGCGGTGGTGACTTTTGTGGATGTATTTGCCATCAGCGCGATTGCTTTGCTGATCTTGCCTTTGGGTGACATTGTTGTGAATGCACATCAGGTGATGCTTGGTTTATTGGGCTTGATGTTTATGTTGCCGATGTCGATGGCATCCGCCTTCGGTATTTTGGTGTCGACTAAAATCGGTGCGGAGCAGATTGATGCTGCATGGCAACTCAGTAAGCGGGCACTGATGGCTGTGATGTTAATAGCTATCGTTGTTGTGTTGACTATTTGGGGCTTAGATAGTTGGATTGTAGGGTTATTTAGCAATGATGCGCAGGTGCTTGCATTAGCCTTGGCATCGATCTTGTTAATGTGTTGGATGCATATCTTTGATGAGCTACTGGTGATTAGTTTGGCAATGCTACGTTGCTGGCGAGAATTGTCAGACCGATGTTTATTTTTATCAGTACGGTGCTGGTCGTGGGCTTAGGTGGTGGTTGGTATGTGGCGTATCATCCAATGACACTGTTCAATTGGCAAAGCAATGCATTAGGGATTCATGGGTTTTGGTGGATGTTGAGTATTGCGTACACGATTGCAGCAAGTCTATGTTTTGTTTGTTTGCTCATTAAATACTTGAGCTATAAGCGAATACGACTCACTGTTTAATACATGTTGAAGAACATAAAAAAACCCGCGAAACTCGCGGGTTTTTTTATCTAGCAAGTTAGATTATTTTGCAGCTTTTTCAGCTTCGATTGAAGCAATCGCAGCGTCAACGCCTTCGATTGAATCAGCCGCTTTCTTGATGCGTGCAAGTGCATCCACCAGTACTTCGTCAGCAGTAGCGTAAGAGATGCGCATGAAACCGCCAAGACCGAATGCATCGCCAGGAACCACTGCAACGCCAGTCTCTTCCAGTAACCATGCAGAGAATTCTGTGCAAGATTTAAGACCTTTGGCACGAATCAACGGTTTGATGTTGGCATATGCATAGAATGCGCCATCAGCAGGCAAGCAAGAAATACCGTGAATGTCATTCAAGCCTTTCACAACTAGGTCATGGCGACGTTTGAATGCTTCAATCATTGGCTCAAGTACATCTTGAGGACCATTCAAGGCAGCTTCAGCAGCAACTTGCGAAATTGAAGTTGGGTTTGAAGTCGATTGAGACTGGATCTTCTTCATTGCACCAATAAGTTTAGCAGGGCCCGCTGCGTAGCCGATACGCCAGCCAGTCATTGCATAGGCTTTAGATACACCGTTTAATACGATAGTACGGTCATAAAGGTCTGGTGCAACTGTTGCGATGTTGTAGAACTCGTCATCCCAACGGATTGGTTCGTACATATCATCAGATGCGATAAATACTTCTGGGTATTTACGCAGTACGTCAGCCAGCGCTTCAAGCTCAGCTTTAGTGTAGATCATACCTGTAGGGTTAGACGGGCTGTTCAATACTACTAGACGTGTTTTGTCAGTGATTGCAGCTTCTAATTGTTCAGGGGTGATTTTGAAACGTTGTTCTTCACCACATTTCACAATAACAGGAACACCTTCAGCGATGATCACCATGTCCGGGTAGCTTACCCAGAAAGGTGCAGGAATAATCACTTCATCACCTTTGTTTAACAAAGCAAGTGCCAAGTTAAAGAATGATTGCTTACCACCACAAGAAACCAGAATCTGGTTTGCTGCATAGTCTAGGTTATTGTCGCGTTTGAATTTAGCAATAATGGCTTTTTTAAGACCTGGCGTACCGTCAACAGCGGTGTATTTGGTGAAACCGTTGTTAATCGCTGCAATTGCTGCATCTTTGATGTGTTGAGGGGTATCAAAATCTGGTTCACCTGCGCCCAAACCAATCACGTTGTGACCTGCAGCTTTTAATTCAGCAGCTTTGTTGGTCACAGCAAGCGTAGGGGACGGTTTGATGGCATTCACACGATCAGAGAGACGTACGTCCACGGCAGTATTCCTTCTTATAGGGATTAAAAAATAAAAAGCACATTATCTTAGCCTAAAATGGTGCAGATAGGGCAAAAGAATTTGGAAAACTTTAAGGAAAAAATGGTGTATTGGCCGAACTTTATCTTGAATTTCGATATGCTCGGAGCAGGAGAGAAGAGACTTGTTACATCTCGGTCATGCATATGAATGCATGAAATATAAAATAAAAATGGCCACTTTAAAGTGACCATTTTGTGTTGTTGATATTGTGGTTACGCACTAAAGCGTGACAAATCTTCGTCCGGGCGTGCGGTTAAAATTTCCGCGCCGGTTTTAGTCACTAGAATTGTATGTTCATATTGTGCTGACAATGAGTGATCTTTGGTGACCACTGTCCATTTATCACCGAGTAATTTGGTTTTCCAGTCACCGCCATTGACCATTGGTTCAATGGTAAAGGTCATACCTTCTTCAAGCACCATGCCAGTATCTGGTTGACCATAATGCAGCACTTGCGGTTCGTCATGGAAAGTTGTACCAATACCGTGACCACAATATTCACGTACCACGCCAAAACGCTCGGATTCAACATACTGCTGAATGGCATGACCAATATCGCCAATGGTTGAACCTGGTTTTACAGTTTCAATACCCCGGTACATGGCTTCTTGCGCTACCTTACATAGACGGTTGGCAAGGATCGTGGTTTCACCACCCACGATGTACATCATGTTGGTGTCACCATGATAGCCATCTTTAATCACGGTCACATCAATGTTCAGGATGTCGCCTTTTTTCAATTTTTTACTGTCTGATGGAATGCCGTGACACACCACATGGTTCACAGAAGTACAAATGGTATGTTGGAAGGCAGGTCGACCCGGTGCAGCGCCATAGCCTAAGCATGCAGGAATCGCCTGTTGTTGATTGACAATATAGTCATGACAAATCGTATCAAGTTCCAGAGTGGTGACACCCGGAACAATATGCGGTTTGATCATATCCAAAACTTCTGCCGCCAGTCGCCCTGCCACACGCATTTTTTCAATTTCGTCAGGGGTTTTGATGAGTCGACGTGGAGCTTGGTAAGTGTTGTTCATGATCTCTAAAAACTTTTGGAAATTTGTGTGTGACTATGGTATAAATAGCCGCCCATTTTATCAAATGCTTTTTCGTGAATAAATTTCACGGGCTTTGTGCGATGAGGCAAAAAATCCGCACATATATCGACACATTACTCTGGGTGCCCTTTAGGGTGGAGAATGCGGGTATATGGAGGCCTAACCCAAACTTTAAGGTAAAGAAAATGGCAGATTACAACGTAAGCATGCGCGACCTTCTTCAAGCTGGCGCGCACTTTGGTCACCAAACTCGTTTCTGGAATCCAAAGATGCGTGATTACATCTTTGGTGCGCGTAACAAAATTCACATCATCAACCTTGAGCACACTGTTCCTGCGTTAAATGATGCTTTGAACTTTGCTAACAACTTGGCTAGCAAAAAGAACAAAGTTTTGTTCGTTGGTACTAAACGTGCAGCTTCTGCGATCATCCGTGAACAAGCTCAACGCGCTGGTCAACCATATGTAGATCACCGCTGGTTAGGTGGTATGTTGACGAACTGGAAAACACTTCGCCAATCTATCAACCGTTTAAAAGACCTTCAAACTCAATCTCAAGACGGTACTTTCGCTAAGCTGACTAAACGTGAAGCTCTAGAGCGTACTCGTGAGATGGAAAAACTTGAGCGTGGCTTAGGCGGCGTTAAAAACATGGGTGGTTTACCTGACGCATTATTCGTAATCGACGTTGATCACGAAGCGATTGCAATCAAAGAAGCGAAGAACCTTGGTATTCCTGTAATCGGTATCGTTGATACAAACTCTAACCCAGACAACGTAGACTACGTTATCCCGGGTAACGATGATGCGATCCGTGCAGTAACACTTTATGCTTCTGCTATGGCTGATGCGATTCTTGCTGGTAAAGAATATGCTCAATCACAAGCAAATGCACAAGCTAAAGCAGAAGAAGCTCCAGCTTCTGAGGCTTAATGCGTTTGACGCTAGCTTGTCATTTTTGCGACATGTGATGGTGGCAAAGTAAGCGTTATGTATGCAGGCGGCCCATGAGAACTCCTCTGGGCCGTTTCTGTTCTAAAAAGAATTCATTTTCTACCGAATTTAGGAGATAAACATGACTGCAGTTACAGCAAGCATGGTTAAAGAATTGCGCGATCGTACTGGTCTTGCAATGATGGAATGTAAAAAAGCATTAACAGAAGCGGGCGGCGACATCGAATTAGCGATCGACAACCTACGTAAATCTGGTCAAGCTAAAGCTGCTAAAAAAGCAGGTAACATTGCTGCTGACGGCGCAATCACAATTGCTCAAGACGGCAACAAAGCACTTCTTCTAGAAGTTAACTGTCAAACTGACTTCGTTGCAAAAGACGAAAACTTTGCTGGTTTCTCTGCGAAAGTTGCTGCTGCTGCACTTGCTGCAAACGTAACTGATCCTGCTCAAATCGCTGAATTGAAACTAGAAGATGGTGCAACTGTTGAAGAAGCGCGTATCGCTCTTGTTCAAAAGATCGGTGAAAACATCCAAGTACGTCGTGCGAAAATTGTTGAAGGCGAAAACCTTGCAGTTTACAAACACGGTCTTAAAATCGGTGTTGTTGTTTCTTACACTGGTGATGAAGCTACAGGTAAAGGCTTGGCAATGCACGTTGCTGCGTTCAACCCAGTTGCTGTAAATGCTGAAGGCGTTTCTGCTGAGCTTATCGCGAAAGAGAAAGAAATTGCTGAAGCGAAAGCACTTGAATCTGGCAAGCCAGCAAATATCGTTGAGAAGATGGTTGTAGGTTCTGTTGAGAAATACTTGAATGAAGTTGTGCTTGAGCGTCAAATGTACGTAATCGACAACGATAAGAAAGTTGCAGACGTTCTTAAAGCAACTGGTACTACAGTTGCAAACTTCGTTCGTTTCGAAGTTGGTGAAGGCATTGAGAAAAAAGCAGAAATGAGCTTCGCTGAAGAAGTTGCTGCTGCTCAAGCTGCTGCAAAATAATTCCTTAGGAATTAGAAAAAGCCCTATCTGATTGATGGGGCTTTTTTATGTTGATTTATTCTTCATCAGCAATTCAAGAATAGGATTTGGGTTTGGTGATAGAGCTCAGATCATGTATTCATCATTTAATAAAAAAGTTATAAAAATGCCAAATAAAACCAATCTGAGCATCGGTGCAGTCATTGCATTGTTGATTGCTGCTTATCTGGGCCTGGATCTACAGCAGTCCCAACTACTTGTTCCATCCGCATCTGATACCATAACTGAAACGCTTCATTCAGAGCCTAACTTAGTACCGTCTCAAAAGACTGATGATCTGGACCGAATTGCACGGGCGTTTCAACATCGCCAGAGTGATCTACAGGTCCGTTCAAGCGGGCAGGTGGTTGCTTTTTTACCAGATGATCATGAAGGATCGCGTCATCAAAAGTTCATCCTCGAGTTACTAAATGGCCAAACTGTACTGGTTGCACATAATATCGATCTAGCGCCGCGTATTCAGAATATTCAAAAACAGGATCAGGTCGAGTTTTATGGAGAATATGAATACAGTGACAAGGGCGGGGTGATTCACTGGACGCATCATGACCCTGCGCGAAAACATGTCGATGGCTGGTTAAAACATCAAGGAAGAACCTATCAATAAGGTTCTTCCAATTGGATAAATCGAATATAGCGTTTAAACGCTCATAATTGCGCTGCTATGGCGTGATTTCCAGTTCGGTAGGATTTTACCTAAATATGCATCCATGCACCAAATTGGGCCAATGAGGAGGAATTGGAGGTCTTTGAAGAATGAAGGCTTTTTACCTTCCACTTTGTGCCCATAAAATTGGCCAATCCAAGCCAAGACAAACAGAGCAATAAAGAAACCGGTACCGACTGGTAGAATCCAGATGAGCCAGGCCATTACTAAAGTTAATACAGCCATCGCTACTGCCAAAACAAGATCCAGGCGTGCATAGAAGATAAAAGCCAAAACCAGTAGCAGGGTAGTCAGCAAAGCGCTGAAATGTGCCAGAATGCCAATAATCGAAAAATAGATGGTTGGTACGCAGACCCAGTGAATCAGCTTGTTGGTTTTATTTTGATGGCTGTCACTATATTCATCAAACCATTTAGATATTGTTTTCATTCTTCGCTCCATTCCATGAACATGTTTTGCTTATCTGGAAATATAAAGCAGAATCCGGATATGGTCAAAAGTTAATCATGCAGGTGAAGGGATTTTATTAGGCAGGATGAGCCTACCAAAATTTTCTTGAAAGAACTTTAAGATAGGGCTGAGCAGGAGCGTTTATATTCTTCTAGAAAATGAGCACAATAAAAAAAGCCACATTGCTGTGGCTTTTGTTAAATGTGTTGCAGGTCAAATCTTAAGAATTTGGGCCAGCGACACGTTCAATACTGACTTTTGCAGTACCGGCACTGGTAATACCTAACTGTTTCGCAGCACCGTAAGATAAATCAACAACACGGTTACCATGGAAAGGACCGCGGTCATTTACTTTAACCACGACGCTCTTGCCGTTATTGCGGTTAGTTACACGAATATAGCAGTTCAATGGCAGGCTACGATGAGCAGCAGTCATTGCGTTCATATCAAAGGTTTCACCGCTTGCAGTTTTACGGCCGTGGAATTGACGACCATACCAAGACGCTGTACCTGTCTGACTGAATTTACGTACAGTATTAGAAGCCACTGTATTCAGTTTTTCAATCACTGAAGGCTCTTCTGCAGGAAGTTCAATTTTCGCTGCAATGGTTTCACGGCGAACTTTATCGCCAGAACGCTCAGTGATTGAAAGGCTGTTCAAATTTGTGAAATTTGAATTGAAGCTTTGAGCTTCTTTATTGAGTACTCGCGTTGCAAGACGCGAATTGTCATTTTCATTGGTGAATGAAGATGACGGAACCATATCTGCCTGTGATTGCGTCAGCGTGACGATCGTGGCAATGGCCATAAAAGACTTCAAAATTGAAGAATGCATCGAATCAACTCCTAACAGCATATCTATTGGTTGTTCATAAATGGCTGAAAAACCATATAAACATGCCTGATATTTAACTTATGCAACTACATTTAACGAAATGGATAATATTCATGCCGACAATACCCTGTCTAGTGTTTAATTAAAATAGTTAAAAAAAGAACGCAAAATAAACAATGATTGATTAAAAAATAATCAATATTGTAACATGATATTAAAATTGCTTAAAATACGTACAAATTAACCTATAAAAATGTTGACTTTCATAATTTATATTAATTTTCAGTGTTAACGGCTGGTAATTTCGGTACCTAATAGCCACAAAGCAGTAGCATACATACGGCTACGATTATAAGTGGTAATCACTTGAAAATTTGGATAAGTGATGTAGTAAATCGAGCCATAATTCTCTTGTAATTGAATTACATTGACCAGATCCAGATCGTCAATTTTTACGATTGGATTCATTGGGCTGATGCCTTGCGTTTTTAACACACCATAAGGTATAGGTTGAGTCAGATCTTTGGCAATCACGGCATCGGGATTTGAACCGGTATAACGTGCCGGAAAGGCAATGGGCTGATTACGCTGCCAGCCGTGCTGTGCCAGATAGTTGGCAATCGAACCAATCGCATCTACCGCTGAGTTACGCAGGTCAATATGACCATTGCCATCGTAGTCCACGCCGAATTTTGGAATGTTGCTCGGCATAAACTGCGGATAGCCAACAGCGCCGGCATACGAACCCACCACAGAAGAGGTGGCAACACCATCTCTATACGACCAGGCAATTAAAGCAGCCAGTTCATCCTGAAAATACTGGGCACGACGTTCATAGCCAAACCCTAAGGTTGCTAGGGCATCACGAGTGACAAAAGAGCCCTTGTTGCTACCAAAACCGGTTTCTACACCTAAAATGCCCAGAATGATCGCCTGTGGTACACCAAACTGCTGTTCAGCACGGTTAAGCGTTTCTGCATATTGCTGTTTAAAACGTACGCCGCGCTGAATGGTAGATTCAGCTAAGAAGTTAGTTTTATACGAATACCAAGGCTTACTTTCACCTGGGCGATTCATGATATTGATAATATTAGGCAAATTACGCGTCCCGCTCATGGCGGAATCTACTTGCTGGGCACTCAGTCCATAGCTCTGCATGGCGTTCTGCTTAAAAGCGGCATAAGAAGGGTGATATTGGAAATCGTTGGCCAGACTCAAACTGCTGAGACCAAATGCGGTAAGTGCGATTGAAAGCTGCTTAAACTTTTTATAAAAATCCGATTTCAACATCTTGCTACGATTTCCAGTTTTTTTGATGAGTTGCTGGCGATGTCATTTGAATCATGCCATGAAAAAGATTGATAAATTTTTTCAATCGTGGGGCTCTTAAAGTGCCAGATTAAAGATAACATTCGGATGAATAAGAGACCTAGCCGCTTATACAAAAATAGCGATGGATTGGCTATTTTTACGGCAGTCTGTCTTATAGAGCCGCTTATCTGTAACAAGCTATTTCACTGATCATAAAAAAGCCTGACCGAAGTCAGGCTAATTCCTCAAGATTTGTAGAAAATCTTGAAACCATGCTATCCAAAACTATTCTGTATAGAACAAAGTGTCGTGATATTCGGCCATGGCGCGCAGCTCATCTTTATTCAAATTCAGAATAATTTTATCTGCTGCCATATTGATGGCCTTGATCACTGCAGATGCGCCAATATCTGCTGCCTTGCGTTTGATCATGCCAAGATCTAGGGTTTTATTAAAGTCGACCATAAAATGTCGTACTGTCGCTTCACCAAATTGCTTGTACAGGTTACTGAACGCTTGTTTATCGATACTCTGACCGGCTTTAAGCTCCGCATAATGATGTTTTAAATTTGTCACCAGATTGGCATCCAGTGACTCACCAATGCGGAAATTTCCTTCAGGATCTTTAAACAGACTGCGCTCAGAGAATGCAATCGACTCTCTGACCACATCGTTCGGCGCTTTACTCAATAACTGCTTCAGCAAAACCGCAACAGTCGACTTGATATAGCCAGCCAGTTTTTCCGCAGTATCGCGTTTATCACTGGCAGGGAAGCGACGCACCAGCTCGGTGAGAATCGCATCAATAATTTCATCATTAATCATCAATGCGGTTTTATCACGTAATGGGTAAAGCGGCTCACTTGAATTTTTGTTTTTTTGTGCAGTCTGAATTGTATTTAAAAGCTCTGCAGAAGGAATAAACCCAAAAAATGGCATTGTTCAACCTCAATGTTTTTTATTGTCGCGCTAAACGAATAGGGCGAGGCATCCATGTTAAATCCGATACACGGCAAGGGTTGATATCCAATCCACCACGGCGTGTATAGGTTGCGTAGACCATCAGCTTTTCCGGTTTCAGTTGCTGCCAGATATCGGCAAACATCTGCTCCACACATTGTTCGTGGAACCCATTATGCTGACGGTAGGAAATAATATAAGCTAAAATACTCTTATAACAAGGTTTTTTACCTTGATAACGTATAAAAACTGTTCCCCAGTCCGGCTGGCCAGTGACTGGGCAGTTACTTCTAAGTAAATGTGAATACAGCTGGATTTCACCTTCTGCTGCATCATCCGAATCCAAAGCCAATAAACTGGCATCTGGATGATTTTCTAGGCGCTCAGGTGTCAGCTCATCAATACAGATGCCTTCAGGCTTGCTGATCTCTAACTCATCAACCTGAAACAGTTGCAGTTTAACTTTAGCTTCAGCCGCAGTAGATAAATCTTTTTCTGCGGTCGCGATAAAGGCCTCTTTAGATGCAAACTTGGCAAAATTCAGGCTATTGAAATACAGCTTCAAAGATTTAGATTCGATCAGATTCGGCGAAGACGCTGGCAAGCTAATGCGGCCGATAGACACTTGCGGCACACCGGCTGAATTTAACCAGGAAATTTCAAAAACATGCCACCAGTCTGCACCTTGCTGAATCGCTTCGACATGTGCGTATTGTTCACGGGCAGGCGCGCGCGAAATCGGAAACAGAACATCAGGCTGATATTCTGTCGGATAATTGGTGTCTTTACCAAGGAGAGATTGTTCTACACTCATTATTCACGCATTCCTGAACCACGGGAGAGTAAATGATAGGCCACTGCATACAGCACGGCACAACATAAGGTAATTACTGTCAGTGAAATGGCGACATTGACATCGCTATGTCCTAAAATGCCATAGCGGAAAGCATTGACCATATACACGACAGGATTAATTAAAGATAGATTTTGCCAGAACGGACTTAAGCTCGAAATAGCATAAAACACACCACCTAAATAGGTCAGTGGCGTTAACACAAAAGTCGGGATAATCGAGATATCATCGAAAGATTTGGCATAGACGGCATTGATAAAACCACCCAAGGAAAACAGCAGGGAAGTAATCAAGACTGTATATATAGTCACAAACCAGTTGGTGATGTATAAATCGGCAAAAAATAAGCTCACTGCACTGACAATGATTGCCACCAGTATCCCACGAATCACACCGCCCAATACATGACCCCATAAAATGGCATGCATCGGTACCGGACTCATGATCAGTTCTTCAATACTTTTCTGGAATTTTGAGCTGAAGAAACTAGACGAGACGTTGGCATAGCTGTTGGTGATCACGGCCATCATAATCAGACCGGGCACAATGAACTCCATATAACTATAGCCGCCCATTTCTCCAATGCGTGAACCGACCAGATTACCGAAGATCACAAAGTACAGGCTCATGGTGATTGCAGGTGGCAACAGGGTCTGTGGCCAGATGCGCATAAAGCGACGCACTTCTTTATAGATAATGGTATATAAAGCTACGCTGAGTTGATTAATGTTCATTGCGCAGCTCCATCCAGATTTTTCTCGACCATTTTCACAAAAAGTTCTTCCAGACGATTGGATTTATTGCGCATACTGCGTACCTGAATATTCTGTGATTCCAGCAACTGGAACAGATCATTCATGGTATGTGCCTTATCCATGGTAATTTCTAAGGTCATCGGATCGATCAGGTTAAATCGCACGCCGATGATATCCAGATGCAAAGGTTCAATCGGTTCGGCCAGATCAAAAATAAACGATTCTTCATTGAGCTGACTCAGGAAGCTTTTCATGGTGGTGTCTTCTTTAATCACACCGCGATCGATAATCGCAATACGGCGACACAGCATTTCTGCTTCTTCTAGATAATGTGTGGTCAGAATGATGGAAGTGCCTTTTTCATTCATCTCGTTCAAAAATTCCCACATCGAACGACGCAACTCGATATCAACACCAGCCGTCGGTTCATCCAGAATCAGCAGTTTCGGTTCATGCATCATGGCACGCGCGATCATCAGGCGACGTTTCATTCCGCCGGATAACATGCGGGCCTGAGTAGAGCGCTTTTCCCATAAACCCAGTTTGGTCAGATAAAGCTCCGCCCGTTCCTGTGCAATTTTTTTAGGAATGCCATAATAGCCTGCCTGAGTTACCAAAATATCAAAGGTTTTCTCAAACTGGGCAAAGTTGAATTCCTGAGGCACCACACCTAGGCACTGTTTGGCCTGAGAAGGGTGGGTATCCAGATTATGACCAAAAATTTCGACTGTACCGGAGGTTTTTTTTGTTAATGAGCTGATAATACCGATGGTAGTAGATTTTCCTGCGCCATTAGGCCCCAATAGCGCATAAAATTCACCTTCTGGTACATTTAAGTTAATCCCTTTCAATGCCTGAAAGCCATTGCGATAGGTCTTTGACACATCCCTTAAGATCAGTGCATCAGTCATGAATATCTCAAATGGTGAAAAGTTGAGATATTGTGAGTGATCTCGCAAAATAAGCCAAGTGATTCACATGCAATTCTGTGTTGCTGTTTTGGAACATTGTATAAAGCTTAAGCATAAAAATGATGAAGTTAGAGATAGTTGCTTTACCTTATGCTTTTTTTTGTTATGATGTGCGCGATCCAAAAAAGATGCGCTCATAGCTCAACTGGATAGAGTACAGGTCTCCGAAGCCTGTGGCGTGGGTTCGAGTCCCGCTGAGCGCACCATTTCTTTGTTTTACCTCATCCGATCAAATACGAAAATCATTAAAAATAAACAACTTATGTATTTCTGTTATCCGATACTGTCCGAGCATGTTTTAGGTTATTTAAGTTTTTTGCGGTAATTTTTGCGGTAATTTCAAAATTATTGCAAAGGCTTACCGTAAAAATGCCAAAAATAATTGTGAATCTGACAGATACACAGATTCGTTCAGCAGTAAATTCGCATAAAAAGTTATCAACCAAGGTTCAAATTAAACTAGCCGATGGTAAAGGACTATTTTTTATCATTGATAAAAATGGTAACACCTATTGGAGGTGGGACTATGCTCGCCCAATTACTAAAAAACGTAATAGCATTTCTTTTGGGACATACCCAGAGGTATCGTTGCTAAATGCAAGAGCAAAAAGAACTGAATGTCGAGAATTACTCGCCCAAAATATAGATCCAGCGGTTGTGAAGAAAAATGAAGAAGAAGCTAAATCAGGCAAAAATACTTTCGCTTTAATCGCGGATGAATATAGAAAGACAGAGGAGTTAGAACTTAGTACTCAACGAAGGAATCAATTTGTTTGGGGTAAGTTGTATGCTGCAATTGGGGATTATCCAATAGACAGTATTACACCATCGCAAATTTTAGAAGTTTGTCGTATTTACGAAAGGCAGGGTAAGACAGATTCAGCAAAGCGCATGAGAAGCAAAGCATCCCAAGTCTTTCGTTATGCGATTGCTTTAGGGTTATGTCAATTTAATGTGGCAGACCAAATTAGTGGGATCTTAAAAGTTGGTAAAACCAAGCATAGATCTGCGATCACAGATGAGCAGAAGCTAGGACAGTTATTGAGTAATATTAATAATAGTGTTGGCCGTGGTGACATTGCGATAGATTATGCTGTAAAAATTTTACCGCATGTTTTTGTACGCCCAGGAGAATTGAGAGGAGCCAAGTGGGCAGACATTGATTTTGAAAATCGGGTTTGGAAATACACTCCTCCTAAAACGAAGAATCAGACCGCATTACAGCATATTGTTCCTCTGTCAGATCAGGTTATCACCTTGTTTAAAGAATTACACCAAATAACAGGTTATACGGAGTATTGCTTTGTATCGATGCGGGATCAGTCCAAAACTATTAGCGAATCGACGATTAACAAACGATTGAAACAATATGGTTTTGAAAATGGTGAGACGACAGGTCATGGCTTTAGAGCGACTGCGAGAACACTCTTGGATGAGGTTCTAAAATTTCCAATTGAGCGGATTGAACAGCAATTGGCTCATCAGGTTCGTGATATGCATGGAAGAGCATACAACCGTACAAAATATTTAGAAGAACGTACGGTGATGATGCAATCATGGTCTGACTATTTAGATCGGTTGATGCATAAGACTATGGATTGATTAGTAAGCTTGCACCTGTGCGACAAAAACAACATTCATGCTGCTTATAACCGAGCACAGTATTGGGATGAACAAGTAATGATTATGGAGTGGTATGGGGGGAAGGTGCAGGAATGGATGAAGTAAGTCACTCAGTATATGTAAAAAAACCACGCCTGATGGCGTGGTTTTTTATACCTAACATTTCTGTATTGCTTAATTATTAGTATATTAATAAATATATTTATTGCTTACTTGCTATGTGTGAAAAATGATTTAATTTACTTAAAATATATGTGATAAACCTGTTTTAAAGTATTTTTATAATTTATATTATCAACAACTTAGATTGTTGAAATAGTTATATTTATAGTATGAAGCTTTCAAATTACAATAAATTATTAGGTTACATGTATTCTAAATCTATGAAGGATACGTTCTTCTCTCAAGAACCCAAGGCAGGTTGTGCATATAAAGAAACAATCAATTTATTGGTAAATATTTTGCAGTGGTGTGAACAGATCGAAACAGAGTTTCGGCACTTACATTGCGGTGAGCAAACGAATCAAGTAGGCCGATATAGAAGTCAGCAGCTTCTGTTGGGTATAGGAAAAGCGCTAGATCAACTTTATGTAATGCCTAACTTTGATCAGCTACAAATGGGTCTAAAAAATAAAAGGCTAACTGAATTTGGTCGAATCTTTGATAGTTTTGTCCATAGGACTGCTAAATCAACAAATCTAAAACAGCAGCAACATTTCCTGAGGCAAGAACAATTCATACAATTTTATGCAGGGAGTTGGCAGAATGATTTCTTGAAAATATGGTATGAACATTACATTGATAATTTAAGACGATATGGCATACCAGCTGAAAAATTCTCAGAGACGAAAAGTTTAATACTAAGTGATTTAGACGAGCTGTTTAAGATAGGAAAAAAATTACATGTTTTAAGTACTGTAATTCGAATTGATAGTAATAATGTAAATGATGAAATTGCAAAACTTCATAGCAAGAGATATGAGCTTTTAGGGCAGATCTCAGTTGAGGGGTTATTACGTAATTATTATATTTGCTTGAATGGTCACAATAATGGCTTAGACTACTTCTGTATATGGGTATTTGAAACAACATCTGATTACACGGAACATAGAACAATAAGTGAGATCAAAACACAGTGCCATGAGCTTCTAAAATCATATGACTTGAATATTGATGTCAGTATTATGAATTGGAATGATAACTTTAATTCAAGTAGTGAAGTCTTCAATAAGCAATTTAATCTATGCCTTTACGATGAAAAGAATAAAGCTATATTCATTGAGAATTGTTTAGATTTTCTTGTGAGATTGGATCAGGACTTTATGTTCAAGTCTACAAGTGATGACATTATTGGGCGGGAAAATCACGAAATTAATTTTAATGAAAACGTGCATATCATTATACAAAAGTTCAAAAAGCACCCTAATCCACATCGTGTATTAGGTGATTTAACTCAATATGCTTTATTCGACTTGTGTTGGGTACAAAATCATTTAGATGCTTATAGCAAAGACTATTTGAAGAATATTATTTTGCAATATCAAGAAAATTTGTCATCTTACGCAACATTTAAGTTAACGGAAGCAGAACTTAAGCTTCTAGAAAAAATTGAAATTTTTATGCTATCGGTCAAATATTCGCGATCCTTGCAGCCTAATGAAATGCGAGCGCAGCAAATAGTTGAAAGAACTCTGTTTCAATTTGTAGATTTGCTCATGCAACATGATTCTATTATTACGCTGGGAACTCGAATTGGGGGCGTTTATCGATCAAGGCTATTGCATTATTTTTTCGGGCAGTTCAGAAAATATGACTATCAGGATTTTTTGTCATTTCCTTTTGATCATACACGAGCTAATTTTTATAAATCTAAGATTGAAGACTTTAAGTACTATGGGGGACTATTTAAATCAATATATAGTCCTACAGCTATTACGTTAGGGCAAAATAAGCACATAAATATTCCAAGGCATGAGCAACGAGTCGAGAAAATCCAAAATTATTTGAGAGGGGCTTTTAAGCGCGATTGCGTTTTAATTAGATGCTCACTTAGCTGTGAGATGAAGAACGGCTTTATGAAACAAAAAGGGCTAAGTTCTGCTTTATATCAGATGTTGCATGCGGGAAAACGGAGAGCACCATTATCTAAGCTTAGGGCATATGTAGGGGCATGGGTTGAAAATGATACAAGCCAAATGTCAGATAAAAGACGATTCTTTGCCGATATTGTTTTTGTATTTGATCGTGAAGTACTGAATAATTATTCTAATTTAGCGGATGTCGTTAGTGAAAGATGGCAGGAAACGCTCAAGAAGGCTAGTGAGGCATTTCAACCGCCATTAGATTTAAAGGCTTCGTGCCGAGTTAAAAAAATATTTAATTCTGTAGAAGGGTTGGCATATCAAGAGTTGCTAGTAGAATCAATTGATAAACCACTAAAAAATAGTATTATCAATAACTTGGCCCCTTACATAGTATATAAGGATCTGTTAGATAATACATTTTATTCAGATACTCCTAAATGGCTTATCAGAGGTACGTTACCTCGTAAAAAAAAGCGAAAGCCTAGCACTAAATCAAATAAAGCTGATGCTTGATATTCACCGCATAACTTTTTCAAAAGTAAGCTCTATCGATTATGCTTGTGGATCAATAGAGCTTCAAATATTGTGAAAAAAATTGAAAATATTGGTTGAACATGTTGTTTGGCTAACAAATATTCAAATTTGTAATGGCAGGTTATTAATATTATTAAATATATATCATATAGAGATTAATACTCTTACTACTCATAAGCTTATAGCATTAAGTACAATCTAACTGAAATTTATATTTATACAGTTTACCCATGTCATATGGAGCTATTTCCATATTGAGTATTAAACATGAGTAAATCAATTAACGAGTCTAAATTAACAATTCAACTAGAAGTTGTAACTGAGCTTTGGATTAGAGCAGAGAATCAACCTCTAGATTTCTACGAGGAGTTTGCGGAGTTAGTAATACAGTTTGATGAGATTTATCGTACAGGCTCTCAGTACTTTGGTTATATCAATGCATGGTGTGATTGGTTAGATGAGTATGATATTGATGATTTAGATTTTGATGAAGTCGTCGATGAGTTGAAATGTGAATCATTTGATCACTATCAAGATTACTTTAAGGGGTATCAGAGTAGACAGCTGAAAGATCTCCGTAGGCATCGTGAGAACGAAAAACGTAATCTAGAATCTTTATCGAAAAAATTAGATAGAGCTCTTAGTCGGTATTCAAAGTCAGAAGTAGTGAGAATAGATATTGCATATTTGCAGAGCTGTCACAGTATCGTCGATATCCAAATGTTCTACCAAGATTTAGAGGAATTGCGTAAAGCGATATCTAAGCGTAAAGATCCGTTTCATGACTTAGTAGATTTTGCATGGGCTTTAGAGCAGGGTGAAACCAAAGGTTATCATTGCCATTTGCTGTTGATCTTTAATGGGCATCAACGTCAAAAAGGATGGGCTATAGCGGATAAGGTCGGGAAGTTGTGGAAGCAGATTACTAATGATGAGGGGTGTTATTTCAACTGTCATGATCCAGAGCAAATAGCCAAGTATAGAGAGCTTGGTATTCTTGGTATCGGTAGAATACATCGGGATAATCCAGTGGAAGTTCGTAACCTTCGTAATGCAGGTGCTTATCTAGTAAACCCTGAGAAAGAAGCCCAACATTTACGAGTGAAGCTCAGTCCAAAAATGCGGACATTCCAATGATTTGAAAAAAATCTCAGATATACATCATCTAGATGAAAACGAGTTTTTTAACTTTGCAAGGCTTGCCAATCGGTAAGCCTTTGTCATTTCTGGAGATGTATATTATGAGTTTAATTTGTCCTTACTGCCTATCTGATCAAGTCATCAAAGTGGTGGATCAACAAGTGAATGGAACTGAATCATCAGGTCTTGCAGCTTCAGCATCGCTTGCCACTATTGGTGCATCCATCTCAAAAAGCTTACCTTCGCCTGTATCACCGCTACTCGGTGGTCTTGCAGGTGCAGTCATTGGTGGCCTATTCAGTAGTGTGTTTGATGAGCCTAAAAAGCCGATCACGCTGACCTATTATCACTGCAATCACTGTCAGCAGAATTTTCGTTGAATTAGCATAGGAGATCAAAGCAATGGCACACCAAATTGAACAAATCGCCTATGTTGGTGAAACCCCTTGGCATGGCTTAGGGAATCAACTCAGTCCGAATCAACCACTGGAAGTATGGGCACAGCAAGCAGGGATGGATTGGCGCATCGAATCATCTGATGTCAGCTATATGGCACAGAATGAGCGTGGTCAGAGCATTATCATGCCATTTGAAGAACAGCGAGTGTTGTATCGTTCAGATACCCATGCACCTTTATCTGTGGTCAGTCAGCGTTATCAGGAAGTTCAGCCTAAAGAGATTCTAGAGTTCTACCGGGATCTGACTGAGCAATCTGGCTTTGAGTTAGAAACCGCAGGGGTTTTGAAAGGTGGGAAGAAGTTCTGGGCATTAGCGCGTACAGGTCAAAGTACCGGGTTAAAGGCTAAGGATGTTAGTAATGGTTATATCCTGCTGGCTACTGCGTGTGATGGCACCTTGGCAACGACAGCACAGTTCACTAGTATCCGGGTGGTCTGTAACAACACTTTGGCGATTGCTTTACGTGGGCAGAGCAGTAGTGCAAGTGTAGTGAAGGTTCCACATAGCACCAAGTTTGATGCAGAGAAAGTGAAACAACAATTGGGTATTTCAGTTCGTGCATGGGATGAGCACATGTATGAAATGAAACAACTCACACAGCGTAAGGTGAGTCAGCAGGAAGCCAAAGCTTATTTTGATGCCGTATTCAACAACAGCACCATGTCAATTTCCGATCCTGAAGAAAACATCATTCAGTTCTATCGTAATGTCGCGCAGCAAGCTCAAGAGAAAAAGCCTGAACCAAATGGTCGTGCCATGAATAAAGCTTTGGACATGTTCAATGGGCAAGGACGTGGTGCTGACCTGTCATCCGCCAAAGACACTGCTTATGGTTTACTGTGTTCGATCACAGAATTTGTGGATCATGAACGACGTGCTATGAGTACAGATCACCGTCTTGATTCAGCTTGGTTTGGTGCAGGCGCAGGTCTTAAGCAACGTGGGCTACAACAGGCTTTATCTTTGATAGCCTAAGCTCATGTAATCCATCCAACCTTAACCCTGCAAGTCTCAACAATTGCTGAGTACAGCACACACGTAACTCTCTCTACTTACTACTCACAGTCAACAATCTGAATCAGCATGCATATCGCCATACCCGACCTCGTGTCGGGTATGGCTTTTTTATGCGCTTCTTTTTTACAAAAACTGAAATTTATAAGGATAGAACCATGAATCAAATCGCACCGATTTCAAATCAGACTGTACAGGCAGGTGTTCAAACTGCATTAAATCCATTAACTACACCTAAACGAGCTAGTTCTGCAAAACGCTTAGTCAACACCAAAGATATGGCGTATCAAGATTGGCTTGAAGTCCGTAAACAAGGCATTGGCAGCAGTGATGCCGCGACAGCCTGTGGCCTCAATCCTTATATGTCGATGCTGGAACTCTGGCTGATCAAAACAGGTCGTCAGACTCAATCCATTGAAGATGAAAGTTCAGGTGTAGCACCGCTGTATTGGGGCAAACAGCTGGAACCTTTGGTGGCTGAGTATTACAGCATGCACACCCATAACAAGGTGCGACGGATCAATGCAGTACTTCAGCATCCTGATCCCGATAAACACTTTATGTTAGCCAATCTGGATTACAGCGTGGTCGGCAGTGATGACGTTCAGGTCCTAGAATGTAAAACAGCAGGTGAGCATGGAGCAAAATTGTGGCGTGATGGTGTGCCTTTATATGTGCTTTGTCAGGTACAACATCAACTGGCGGTGACTGGTAAACAGGCAGCGCATGTTTGTGTCTTGATCTGTGGGCATGAAACCAAGATCTTCAAAGTGACACGGTCTGAATCGGTGATTGAGCATATTGTTCAAGCAGAACGATATTTCTGGGAGTGCGTGGAAAAGGATACACCACCATCCGTGGATGCAAGTGAATCCGCAGCTAAAGCGATTCAACAACTCTATCCAGCGCATGTGCCTTTAACCGTAGAGGATCTCTCACAAAATGAAAATGCCAATTTGATGTTCGACCAGCTCATCAAAATGAAGGAAGAGATTCAGCATCAGCAGGAACGCTTTGATCAACTTAAACATGAAATTCAGATGATGATGCAAGACAAGGAAAGGGCTGTCTTTGCTCATGGCTCAGTAGTCTGGAAGAAAGCTAAGGATTCTATCAGTCTCAATACCAAAGCATTGCTTCAGCACCAGCCTGAACTCATCGAGCTTTATCCACTTGAAAAGCAGGGCAGTCGTCGATTTAACATCTATACCGACTAAGTCCTATCTACAGCACCAAATCAAAAATTCACAAAAATCGCTCCCCGCTCTCTACCCTTCGGTAGAGAGCAAATCGGTCGCGATCTCTGTAGCACTTTATCTGGCTCTACATTCTTTGGGTAACTTATTTGGTCCTTGTTCCGACCTACATACATAGACTCAAATTTGTAAGGTAATACATTAAGGAATATCAACATGATTAAAGGTTTAGCAATTACTCCACCAATCCTGGGACGGATCAGTATCGGTCGTATGATCGAAAAGAATGGCAAGCGCCTACCGGAAAAAGATGATCAATTCACCATTACGTCCCAGATTCAAAGCAAAGAAGGCTGGGTGAAGCATCCACTGGATGATCAGCTTCGAGCGAATACGCCTAATCAAAAGTTGCGCTCAATCCCTGTTCGCATGATCTTCAATGATCCTGATCTAAACTTACGGGCGGAATACACCTTATTTGACCGACAGACCGGTCGTCCCGTCTGTGTCGGTAATGGAGAAACCTGCCAACGTTTAACCAATCAAGGCGTGGAGCAACTTCCCTGTCCATCCCCTGATTTATGTCCATTGGCACAAGGCGGGCATTGCAAGCCCTATGGACGTTTGCATGTGAACTTAGATGAATCGGATGAGTTTGGCACCTTCATCTTTAGAACTACAGGCTTTAACAGTATCCGTACTTTGACTGCACGGCTGAATTATTACCATGCGGCATCAAATGGTTTGTTGTCTTGCCTGCCGTTGCAACTCATTTTAAGAGGTAAGAGTACGACACAGAGCTATCGTCAGCCGGTGTATTACGTGGATCTAACTTTAAGGGAGGGGATTAGCTTGAATGAAGCCATTATTCAGGCAAAGCAAATTGATGAGCAGAGTAAGCAGGCTGGGTTTTATCAGGAGGCTGTGGACTTTACCGCAAGGAAGGGTTTTGGGAATGGAAGGATGGACGTAGACATGGAGGAAGGCTTGGATGTGGTTGAGGAGTTTTATCAGCCTGTTGAAGGCCAGCAGATTGAGGAAACGCAGCCTGAATTTAATATTCAGCAGGGATTGAAAGGATCAGTGACGGCTTTGAATTAAATCGAACCGGGTAAAACCTTACGAGATTGCCGTATCTCATGAGCGAGTTGCTCGAAATCATGAGATAGGAGTAAACATCATGAATGCATTTGTAGGGCAAACATTCCAAATGAACCAGCTGATTAGTATCAAGCAGGTCGTAGAGCTAGTTGGCGTTGGACGTTCAACCATCTATGAAATGATGGATGAGAACTCACCTTACTACGATCCTACTTTTCCAAAGAAAGTAAAAATCACCCAAAACCGTATCGGTTGGTCAGCTTATGAAATCCATCAATGGATTGAAAGTAAGTTGGCGAGCCGTGGATAGAAGGGGAGCTTTTGCTCCCTTATTTTTCCTGTGAAGCATTTTGATTAGAATATTCGATATATGCTTTTTTACAAATATCTTTAGCTATAATTCCCAAATACGTGCATAGGTCTAGATCAGTATATTTTTTAATATCTGCAGGAATATTATCTATAGATAAACCATCATATTTAATTTGGTAAATATAATAGTGAAGTAAAAGCTTTTGAGATTCTTTTAGGTTCTGAAAAGATTCCAATACTTTGTTTTCAGCATCAGATACAGCGACTTCAATTCCCTTTATTGAAGCTAAGTAGCCTACATACTCCCAATCATTCTTTAAATTTATTTCTTTGTTATTTTGACAGTAGTGTGAATTTTTAAAACTTTCTATCGATATTTCAATAATTTGATTCTTAATTTCGTTTTCATAGTCTGTGGCTATAAGTTTAAAGTCATTTGTAATTCTATTAAAATTTTCTTTTTGGTTAGCTGCTTCGAATTGTGTGAAGTACCACTCATAGGATTTATAATTATTTCCAAAAACCTCTATAAATAAAATAAATTCGGGGGTGAGTTTATAAAGCTTTTCTTCTATTTTATAATAATGGTTAGAAAATGATAATTCAGACGTATTATTTATTAAAGTAATAATATCGATAATAAGATTGATATTGATTTGCAGAAGTGTATTAAGCGTTCTATATTTTTTTTCAGAATCTAAATTTATATTTTTAATAATATTTAAGTTATATGTTTCTAGTTCGAAAGTGTGCTCATATTCAATAAAGTCTTTATGTATACAATCTCTCAATATATACATTGTTTCTGTATTGATATTAAATTTCATACTTATAATAGATGGGTCTAAGAAGACTCCAAAAGCACGTCTGAAAGCGAGTGTTAGATCAGTAGTATCCATTAACTCAGGAGAAATGTTCATGCAATCATAAATTTTTCGGCAGCTTGCTGTATTACGAGCTAATCGAAGCTCATTTTTAATGCGTCCTAAGTCTTCAGTTATCCAATCAAAATCTGCCATATGAGAACCTGTTCTTTATTAAAGTAGAATTAAATTTTACGCAAAGCAGTCTGAGCGTATGAGTAGATTCATTAGACCAAATTTCGCGACATAATTTGGCGTATAAGCCTAAAGAAGCCAATATACACACTGCCCAACTATTTGAAAATAGTGTTAAATTGGCGACATATATAATGATAGTTTTGGGTCTAAACATGGATCATTCAGTTCACAACAAATTAGTTTCTTTTATCTGGTCAATTGCAGACGACTGCCTACGTGACGTTTATGTACGAGGTAAGTACGGTAATCCTCCCATAAATAACCGAAGTTAAAAGTAGAGGTTAAGCAGCCATTAGAGGTGGCTTTCCTTTGTTAGCTTGATGTGGTCTTTCATGGTTGTAATGCCACAACCAGTTTGTTGCATAATCTTGTACTTCATCCAAAGTATCAAATAAATGCTTGCTCAGCCAACTATAACGTATGGTCCGATTATAGCGTTCAATATACGCATTCTGCTGTGGCTTACCCGGTTGAATATATTCAATACGAATACCGTGCTCAGTAGCCCAGCGCACAAATTCGTGACTGATAAATTCGGGACCATTATCGCATCGGATCACTAACGGTTTTTCTCTCCACTCCAGCAATTGATTCAACGTACGAATAACCCTGATTGTGGGCAATGAGAACCCTGCTTCAATGGCTAGGCCTTCGCGGCGGTAATCATCAATCACATTCAATAATCGAAACTTGCGACCATCGGAAAGCTGATCATGCATAAAATCTAATGACCAAACCTGATTTTCTCGGATTGGTTCTTTCAATGGTTCAGGCGCATGCCGTTTTAGTCTTCTTCTCGGTTTAATACGCAGATTCAGTGCCAACTCACAGTAAATGCGGTAAACCCGCTTGTGATTCCAGCAGCAACTCTCAACATGCCGTAAATACGAGAAGCACAAACCAAAGCCCCAATCGGAATTTTCCTCAGTGAGTTCAATGAGCTGTTCAGCAATGAGTGCATTGTCATCGCTGAGTTTGGCTTGATAGCGGTAGCAGGTTTCACTAATGCCAAATGCTTTACAAGCCAAACGAATACTAATGGCATGCTGGGCAACTGCCTGTTGTGCCATCTTACGCCGGCAAGATGGCTTTACCCTTGCGCAGCAGTGCTGCTCATTGCCATCGCTTCCTGGATGATTTCGGCCTTTAATCGCTCTTCCGCATACATCTTTTTAAGTCTGGTATTTTCGGCTTCTAGCTCTTTGAGTCGAGCCATTAATGATGTATCCATACCACCATATTTGGCACGCCATTTATAAAAGGTAGCATTACTCATGCCGTGTTCACGGCAAAGGGTAGCTACAGGTGTGCCAGACTCCGCCTGTTTTAAAATGGATATGATCTGGCTGTCAGTAAATTTAGATGTTTTCATGCAGAATCTCCTGCTCGTATCTTAAGAGAAAATTCTACTTTTAGATCCTTTTATTTTTAGGGGGGATTACCCCTAGACAGATTCCTTTGGAACGCAATAACTATTTAAAATTTCGTTTCATTAAACCATTGAATGAAGAAAACTTACTTAATGGTTTTAGTGGTGAAGTTTTTAAAAGTAATGGAATTACAAGTGATTGGTATGACGAAGAAAAAAATGAAAGAAATCGTCATAAAAATGTAGAGGAAAACTATATTCCATCTAATTTAAAAGCAAACCCAAGATTCTTTAAATTTATATTTTTTCCTTTACATCAAAAATTGGTTTGTGAAGTGAAAGACCCTGAAAATGAGATCCAAATCGGATTGCTTGAAAAATTTTTAAAGAAGCTAATTATAACGGACAAATTGCAGGACAAATTTGGCCGAATCATAGTTAGTACAGTCCCTGAAGTAATATCAGCAGAAAAAATCATCAATTCGAAAACTTTAAAACGAATTCATATTTGTGTAGAAAAGTTAGAAATAGATGAGCAGTTCGATTCAGCTCACAAAGTTATTTCTCATATGGTTGATATGAATACAGAGTCTTATATTCAGACATATATCGCAGGTAAAAATGATTTTTTAAACTTAAGCGATGAAGTAAAAGAGCTCATAAAGTTTGCTGCAGAGCATGGCATTATTGAATATAAGATCGAAAATCAAGAAGGGTTAATAGAAGATAAAAGTACTGCTGAATCTAACCCTTTAATTATTAGAGTTCAGTATGATCCAGATGAAACAGATCAACATTATTTGATCCAAGCTAAAGCATTGGAAATTGTAAGTAACATTAATTAGTGGTCAAATTCGAAGTAGTGAATAGAGTGGGGTGCTATTTCATCCCACAGGTTTAACTAGCCATTTGGAGTAGTAATCATTGGATGTAATCTTAAAATATTTACCTCTTATCATTTTTATTTACCCAATTTTATCTTGGTTAGATAGCAGAAAACGCTTTACCCATAGTGCAAAATTTTATGCAGATAGGGCGGTATCTGTTAAAAAATATGAAGAAGAAATTAAGCGAGCTGATATCACTGATTATGAAAAGAGTGCCTTTGCACAGGCAATGGTTGCCACTGAAAAACTAGGCTTTAAGGAAGTGAATATTCTTAAGCTAAAATCCCCTAATAACTTTTTTTCAATGGTCAATAAAATAAAAAAAATTAGACATAAGATAGAAGTTAAAAAACTTGGGCAGGAAGATGTATTCATTTCAATCGATAGATCTAAGGCATTAAAATTTAAACCAATAATTTATTTCCTTTTATATGTATCATCAGTACCAATTTTTATATCAAATACTCTCTTAACTTTGTTGTTTAAATATTTAGGATGGAACTTGTTTTTTGTCGATGAAAATACATATATTTTTTCTCAATTTGCTATCTTAATAGTTGGAGTCTTAGTAGCAATTATTTCTGCTATGAAATTCATCAATCATGAAGTTTTAATGTCACTTATTAAAGAGGACGTTGTTATGGCAAAAGAAGAATTCGAAAGAGTTGATGATGCTGAAGAGCATTCACAAGATAATTTGATCGAGCTCGGGTAAATCTAGGTTAAAGAACATGGATGTTCTTTAATAGTTACAATAGTTTCAATTGCTAGTTAAACTTCTACCACCTCAAAATTCTTAGCTACACTAGTCTCTAAAAATATAAGTACATAGATTATTTGTATTAAAAATAACAATAACTTATGATTACTAATTAGTTAATAGAAAATCTTAACTATTAAAAATTAAATATTTGTTAAAAATCAATATCTTAGTATTATTGAAATGATAGGGTGGTAGTGGTGGAAAAAGAAGCGCAACAGGATATTGAAAAATATTCCATGCAGATTGATTCTACTTCAGCATTGAACCTAGTTTTACAGCAGAATTCGGTTGCTCTGATTCGAGAAATTCTTTTATCCTCGAAAGAGGTACTCTCTAGCTCCCGCATTATTATAAGGTCAAATCCTGAATATTTTAAAGAACATGTGATTAATATTGCTTATTTGGATGCGGATCAAACATTAGCTCTAGAAAAGCCTAAACTTGTTTTTGATATTCAGTTTTTACAAGAACTACCTGAGAATTTAAAAGGGCAAATCGAAATTATTTGGGTGACAGATCAAGATCAAATTTTGGATGAAAAAGTGATTGAGATTGATTTGCTAACAGTTGATACATGGGGCGGTGAACGCCAACCTATTGAGCTCCTTACAAGTTTCTCACAGCCAAATGCTACTGCTCTCAGCCCTGTTTTAGTCAGTGCAAGTGAAATATTAAAAAGTAATAATGCAGGATCATTAAATGGATATCAGGATCGTGACAGAGATGCTGTTGTATCGCAGTTACAGGCTATATGGGAAGCTCTGCTTCAGCAAAACCTTCATTACATCGTAAACCCTGCAAGTTTTATTAAATCGGGACAGCGCATACGCCTACCAAAACAAATTTTTGATGAGAAATTGGCGTGCTGTTTAGATACTACATTATTGTTTAGTGCATTAGCTGAGCAAGTTGGTCTTGATACATTAATTGTGGTTGAAGAAGGACATTCTTACGTAGGGGTATGGTTGAATGAAACCCCTAATGTAGATCTCATCATAGATGATATCCAATCATTAAGAAAAAGATACGATCTTGGCGAAGTGGTCTTCATAGAGACCACATTGCTCACCCAACAAGCTAAATTTACTGCTGCACTCGAAACTGCTAAACAATATATTAAAGATGCAACCCGTCAGCATAAATTTTATCTTGCGATTGATGTGCGGCAATCTCGCTTACGTGGTATTAAACCGCTCTCTATTCACCACGAAAAGAAAAGCCATTTGGATCACTCTGAGGTCGAATGGAGTGCAGCATCAATTCCTGTATATGAAGTTGACCAACCTGTTGAAACAAAAACGACACGTGTCGATCGTTGGTTGAGAAGGTTGTTAGATTTAAGTCTCCGTAATAAGTTATTAAATTTTAAAGATAATCGCTATAGCATACCTTTGCACTGTTCAGAATTAACATTAGCAAAATTAGAAGATGCATTAGCAAACCAAGAAGGTTTTCTCTTCAAAAGCGTAGATAGTATTTCACTGAAAGATATTCAACGTGATAATGAAAAACAGCATGTCAATCAGTATGTAGATGAGAATCTATCTAGAAAGCTATTATTTAGCCCACTTGAGACCCAAGCATTAGAAAAGCGTTTAATCGAAGTATATCGAGCGTCACGAACAGCATTAGAAGAAGGTGGAGCGAATACTTTATTTCTTGCAATTGGTTTTCTTGAATGGAAAGAATCGGAGCGTTCTAAAAAAACGTATAGAGCACCATTATTATTGATACCCGTACAAATTACGCGTGAAACCGCAAAAACTGGGTATCGGTTATTTATGTATGATGATGAGCCTCGTTTTAATGCCACGCTATTACAGCTATTAAGACAGGATTTTGAGCTCGATATAGCAGGCTTAAATCCATTGCCAACGGATGACGCTGGTGTAGATGTAAATAAAATTCTGCATATTGTACGTAAAGCAATTGTTAATGTTGCAGGATGGGAAGTAAAAGCTGAGGCTGCTATAGGGCAATTCTCATTCTCAAAATACTTAATGTGGCTAGATCTAAATACACGTCTAGAAGAATTAAAAAATCAGCCAGTCGTCAATCATCTGATTGAAACGCCAAGAGAGCCTTTCATTAAACAAGATGAGTTTCCTCAGCCAGAAAAACTTGATCAAGCTTATCAACCTCAACAGTTATTTACTCCTCTGTCATCCGACTCATCTCAGTTGGCTGCAGTGATGTCAGCAGCTTTGGGGAGAACTTTTGTCTTGTCAGGTCCACCGGGAACAGGTAAATCTCAGACCATTACTAACATGATTTCGCAATGTTTAGCGGATGGGAAATCTGTACTATTTGTATCGGAAAAAATGGCTGCTTTAGATGTAGTATATAGGCGACTAACGCAGGTTGGGCTCAGTGAGCTTTGTTTGCAGTTGCACTCATCAAAAGCTCAAAAGATGGAAGTTTTAGATCAGTTAAGAGAACGTGCTCAAAAAAATAACGATCCGTACTTTCTCGCCAATCAAGCTAAAAATACAGACTGGAAAAAACTTTCTGATCGATTAGTTCAAACCCGTGATGAATTAAACCTACATGTAAAAAATTTACATAGCCAGCATCAGATAGGCTGGAGTCTATATACTGCGATGAGTGATGAGTTACGTTACCGTGAAACGCCAACCTTGCGCTTGCCAGATATTGATATTGCGAACTTAACAGCTGAAAAACGTGAAGAGTTAAATCAAGTTGTTGTACAGGCTGTGAATCAACGCCAGCTAGTGTCTTCAAATATGGTCGAAGAGCTAGAAGGCTTTGGTGAGGGTTTGTCTGAACAAGTCTGGACATTAGCATGGCAAGAAGAGTATCAGCATGTACAAGATCAGATTGGGATTCAAGTCAACAATGTAAATAACTTAATAGATGAATGGAATGAAGCATTTAGCTTTACTCAAAAAACAAAATTAAATGAAATCAAAAAAGATTTTAAGGTGTTTGATTCAATTGTAGGTTTAGTACAGCGCGCTGATCTAAAACTGATTGGGTGTATTAAGGAAGTTGATCTTAATAGCATTCGTCGTTGTAAGAATTTAGTTTCAGACCTGAGTGAGCAACGTTCTAAATTGGTAGGGCAATATAATGATGAAATATATAAGGTAGAATTAGATCAGCTGATGTTTAAATGGCGTGAAGCTGAGTCTAAGATTTTTCCATTTTCATGGTTTGCCAAGTTTCAGCTTAGAAACCTGATGAAATTATATCAAGTCAATGCGAATCGCCCTACAGCACTTGCAGTTGCTCATGATCTGCCACTTTTACAGCAGATTCAAAAGCAACAAAGAGAATTCTCTGAAATAGAAAATCAATGTTCGAATCAATTCGGGGAGTATTGGAAAGGTGAAAATACACCTTGGCAAACGTTTGAAGATGCTTTCAATCAGTGGCAAGAATTTAAAAGAATTATTGCTAGTAATCTAGAGGATAAAGCAACTTTATTCAAAGCGCTGGAATTTAGTAAAACACATAGTTTGGATGAGCTATCTTCTCATGTACAACAATTGGAAGCTTTGTTGGATAAGTTGCTTAATGATCATCAATTACAGCCTGACAAAGAACGTACCTCATATGGAGATATTTACTTTGAAGATCTCCTTTTAAGACAGCAACAATTACAACGTTCAAATAAATCTTGGCGAAATTGGCTGAATTGGCAAGTTGTTAAGAATCGGTTATTTAAAGAAGGGCTCAAGCCTTTAGCTCTCGAGTTGTTGAAGGAGGAAAGAGATCCAGATACGGTTTTAAAACTGTTAAATATAAACTTAGCCCGACAGTGGATCGTCTATCAATTTAGTAAGCATCCTGAGCTTAATCAGTTTAATGGTGATGAGCATGAGCAAAAAGTACAGTCTTTTGCTGAACAAGATAGAGCGCACCAGTTAGCAGCGAGTCAGGAAATTATTCACCGTTGGAATAAGATTTTTAGTGAACAAGATAAATATAAGACGCAATGGACTTTACTGAATAAAGAGTTAGGCAAAAAGCGTCGACATTTACCAGTACGAGAATTAATGAGGCAGATTCCAGATGTCCTTGTTGGACTGAAGCCATGCTTGCTCATGAGTCCTTTATCAGTCGCTCAATATCTTGATACTCAAGCAAAGTTTGATGTAGTGATTTTTGACGAAGCATCACAAATCCCAGTTTGGGATGCGATTGGAGCTTTGGCAAGAGGAAAACAGTCAATTGTTGTGGGTGACAATAAGCAAATGCCTCCGACAAGCTTTTTCGGAAAAGGTGATTCAGATGAAGAAATCGATGAGGAAATCACAGAGGATTTAGAAAGTATTTTAGATGAATGTCTTGCTGCTCAATTACCAGAACTAGCTTTAAATTGGCATTATCGCAGTCGCTATGAAAGTCTGATCCAATTTAGCAACCAAAAATATTACAAAGGTGGACTATTTACATTTCCTGCACCTGTAGCGAAAGATACAGCGATACAGTTGCATATGGTCGATGGAGTTTATGATAAAGGTGATACGCGTACAAATTTAGGTGAAGCTAAAGCAATTGTAGAGTTTATTATTCATCATCTGAAATCACAGCTTGGTCAAAATAGCCCTTTAACTCTAGGTGTTGTCACCTTCAATATGACACAACAGAAGTTAATTGAGGATTTACTCGATAATGAATTGGCAAAGTATCCTGAATTAGAAGCGATTAGCAAAGCTGGTATTGAACCGCTCTTTGTGAAAAATTTAGAGAATGTACAAGGTGATGAAAGGGATATTATTATCTTCTCTATTACCTATGCCAAAGATCAAGATGGTCGGTTATCCATGAACTTTGGTGCATTGAATCGTCAAGGAGGACAGCGGCGTTTAAATGTAGCAATTACCCGTGCTAGACAAGGTTTGCATGTTTTCTCTGCCTTGAGTCCTGAGGAAATTAATTTAGCACGTACCAATAGTGAAGGCGTTAAAGATCTAAAAGACTTCCTCATCTTTGCTCGAAATGGACAACTTCATTTGAGTGAAGTTGATCATAAGAAAAAGCACATGAAAAAAGAGTTTATACAATATCTTCAATTTAGGCTTCAAAAGCTTGGTTGGAATGTTGATCTTGGTGTTGGACATGGTGACAGTGGTGTCGATCTAGCTATTAGGGATGATCAAAGAGTTGGTAATTACTTGGCAGGTATCATTGTTGATGGAGAAGGGTACGCTCAAGCAGCAACAGCAAGAGATCGGGATCAACTTCGACCAATTGTCTTGAAGGCATTGGGTTGGGAAACGATATCAGTTTGGAGTGTGGATTGGTGGTTGAGTCCTGAAGATAATTTAAATAAGTTGGACCAAAAAATAAAATCTATTCAATCAGAAAAAAGAGTTGCTTAACTAAGGAGAATATATAATGGGTTTGTCTGTTCAAAATATTGCAGTCAAGGTATTAAAAACGGATCTTGAAGACAATGAAGTTTCTTTTGCTGTAAAAGCAGATGTCACAAATATCAAAAAAGATGACTACGATGATGAAGATGTCACAGTAGAAATTCAGGGTGTTGATGTTGATGGTTTTGAAATCCTAACGGTATATCTTTCTGGTAAAGTTGATTTTAATACGACAAAAACACTAACTGATCGTACAGACTATCAAGATAAAGATGAGTTTGAACAGGTTGTTAAGTGGCAATTTGTTGATGTATAGATTTAGTATTTTCATTAGGCTTTGTTGCGCAAACCTATCTGTAAAGGGTTTTTCAGCGATATAATTTTCAAATGAAGAAGCCTACACACAAAATCTACCGCACAACCAATTGGCCCGCATATAACCGAGCACTCATGAGTCGCGGAAATATTGCCATTTGGTTTGATCCTGCTACGCAATGGTATGCGCCATCAAAAGGCAAACAAGGGCGAAATCAAACCTACTCCGACGCAGCCATCCAATGCTGCTTAATGATTAAATCCTTATTCCGTCTGTCTTTACGTATGGTCACTGGCTTTGTGCAAAGTCTGATTAAACTTTGCGGATTAAATTGGATAGCTCCAGATTACACCACGCTTTGTAGAAGACAAAAGCATATTGATATTGTAATCAGCTACCAAAAAAGTAGCGATGGGCTGCATCTACTCATGGACTCTACAGGCATGAAGTTTCTAGGTGAGGGCGAATGGAAACGCAAGAAACATGGACCTGAATATCGTCGCCAATGTCGTAAACTTCATATTGGTATAGATGCTAAAACCCTACAAATACGAGCAGTTCAGCTTACAACCAATAATGTCAGTGATTCACAGGTGCTTGGTGATTTACTTAATCATATTCCACAAGATGAGCAGATTAACTCTGTTTATACCGATGGAGCTTATGACACCAAGCAATGCCGTCAGGTCATTGCAGATCGGCAAGCGCATGCGGTGATTCCACCTAGAAAAAATGCGAAACCATGGAAAGATACAAAGAGTAGCTCGCTAGAGCGAAATGAATTACTTCGAACAATTAAAAGTTTAGGCAGGACACTATGGAAAAAATGGTCAGGCTATCATCGTCGAAGTTTGGTTGAAACTAAGATGCATTGCATCAAATTATTAGGAGATAAACTCAGTGCAAGGAGTTTTGATAGCCAAGTGAATGAGATCCATGCACGTGTAGCAGTCCTTAACAGATTTACGGAATTAGGTCGACCACTTACCCAAGTTACGCCTTAAATTTGGCTCAATTAGGGGCGCTTTGCATTTCAAATCTTTGTGCAACAAAGCCGATCAAATCTTATTGGATAGATTTGTAGGAAAAACTATTAAAAAAGCTTTTAATGCTGAGTTTAAAGGTTTTTGATTTACAGCCTATAGTCCGAAAAAATGTCATTAATTATTCATGGTGATGTCATATACAAAAATTAGTCTAGTTGCAATTTTAACAAACATTAAAAAACATGAAGACTTTAAAACCACATACCTTATGTCTCAGCTTGGCTTTGTTAGGCTGTTCATTTCCAAGCTATGCACAGCTAATGTTCAGTCAATATATTGACGGTTCTGCTAATCGTAAAGGTTTAGAAATTTATAATCCTGATAGTAGTACAGTCAATTTAGCTGATTATGAAATTCATCAATTTAGTAATGGATCGATCACCAAGTCTGCGACTTTTTCATTACAAGGCTCACTTGCGAGTAAAGCAAAGTATATTATTGGCCGCTCAGAATTACAGACCGAAATTGGTACTAAAGTCAATCAAGTGGCGGGGCTTTCATTTAATGGAGATGATGCTTTAGTTCTGCTCTATAAAGGTACGCCAATTGATCGTTTTGGTCGAGTGGGAGAAGACCCAGGTTCTGGTTGGGGGACGGCATTTACGAGTTACCAAAATAGTTTGTCACGTACTAAAAATTCAAATCCTGTAACTTCGATTGATCCTACAGCAACATTTGATTTAGACAGTGAGTGGTCTAAATGGTCTGATCGAAATGCATTCAATAGTAATTTGGGTGCAGTAAATACTGAGTCGCCATTGACTGAAGTAGTGTGTAGTACTGCAGATACTCCAATTGCAGACTTACAAACTGCTGCACTGAATCAACAATACGTTGTTCGCGGTATTATCACAGCTGACTATCGTTACCAAAATGGTTTTTCGGGATTCTATATTCAAACCCCAGATAGCAAAGCCAAAACTGGATTAAGCAATGCGATCTTTGTTTACTTACCCACAAGTAGTACTGCGACTGGTGGGAAAGTAGGTGAAGAAGTTATCTTTAAGGGGCGTCTAAGTGCTTATCAAAATCAGCTACAGCTCGATCAGCTAAGTAGTAATATCCAAACCTGTAATCAGCAGGCAGAAAGTCTGGTGAGTGCAACTCCTATACAATTACCATTCTCAAGTTTGACGGATGTAGAAGGGAATACGCCTAAACGCTATCAAGGCATGTTGGTCAAGATACCGCAGACTTTAACCATCAGTGAAAATTATAATTATGGGCGATTTGGTGAACTTTCATTAAGTTTAGGGCGCTTGTATATTCCAACCAATTTATATCCTGCGAAATCTGCTGAAGCAGTCAATTTGGCCAAACAAAATTTATTATCAAAAATTATCTTGGATGATGGCTATAACAATCAAAATAGAACGCCATGGCTGCCGCAAAACTTCAGTGCAGTAAATACTTTAAGAAGTGGCGATCAATTGAAAAATGTCGAAGGGATTTTGGAATATCGCTTCAATGCATGGCGTATTCAGCCAATTTTAAATAAAACACAGCCTGAAATTATTAAAGAAACTAATTCAAGAGCACCAGTGTTAGCAAAAGATTCTGGGCAAATTCGTGCCGCTGCTTTTAACGTATTAAATTATGATAATGGAGCAGCACAAGGTTTCCCTACAGAACGTGGTGCAACGTCACAAGCTGAGTTCAATAAGCAGCATCAGAAAATTGTAAGCGCTTTAAAAGCAATTGATGCAGACGTTTATGGATTAATGGAAATCGCAAATAATGGATATGATGAGAAAAGTGCAGTCGCTTATCTCACCAAAGCTTTAGGTGCTGATTGGAAATATGTTGTTCCACCCAAGATGACAACGTTAGGAACAGATGCGATTGCGGTTGCCATTATTTATAACAGCAAGCGTGTTAAGACCGTGGGCGATGCCGCAGTCTATGACGATCTGTCTCAAAAGAACCGAGTCACCATGGCGCAGACTTTCCAAGCTTTATCTGGCGGTAAGGTTTTTACTATGGTGCCAAATCATTTAAAATCTAAAGGAAGTTGCCCTAGTGATAAAACCTCTCTAGATGCTGACCAAGGGGATGGTCAAGGTTGTTGGAATTCTACGCGTTTAACTGCAGTTCAAAAATTGATGCAGTGGATTGCAACCAATCCAACCAAGGTCAATAACCCGAACTATTTACTGGTCGGTGATATGAATAGCTATGCAAAAGAGGATCCAATACTGGAATTGGAAAAAGCTAATTATAAAGTTTTGCTGAATGATGAAAAAATTGGTCAGGGTAAATCTGCGTACAGTTATATTTTTGGTGTCGCAAGTGATGCCAACGGCAATGGCGGTTCTGGGAACTTAGACCATGCAATTGCTGATGAAAACTTATATCCAATGGTGAAACGAGCATTTGCATGGCACATCAATGCGGATGAGCCGACAGCTTTGGACTATAACGAAGAATATAAAACAGCTGAGCAAATTTCAGCATTTTATAGCGATGACGCATTCCGTTCTTCCGATCATGATCCTGTAATTGTCGATATGGATTTAAATGATAAGAAAGAAAGCAATATGGATAAAGACGAAACCAGTGGCGGCAGTATGGGCTTATGGTCAATGCTCACTTTAACGGGGTTAGTTTTAGCAACCACAATGCGCAGACGTAAATTTTGAGATAAATCAAGCACGGATAAATCTAAAAATTGATTAGATAGTTGTGATCATAGGGGGAAATTTGTATTTCTCCCTATTTTATTCCGTCAAAAAATGAATATATCTTAATCAAATGCATGATTATTAAATACTTATAATCTAAACCATTTGTTAAAAAATAATGAGAAAAAAGTGAGGATGTCATGAGTTTGAAACCGCAGGACTACATGATGTCTGTTTAAATTCTAATCACATGGGGATGGCCATGATCTTTAAAAATAAAACCAAGCATGTTTCGAGATTGACCTGCGGTTTAGTCGTTTCTGGTCTATTTTTGGTTGGGTGTAATAATGATAGTCAAGACAATACCGACCAAAGTCCTGTCGCTCAATCCAAACCACTAGAAGTCAACTTACTGCATATCAATGACAGCCATTCGCATTTGGATGAAGAAAGTACTAAATTAATGCTTGAAACCTCACCTGCTAAACGTGAGGAAATACAAGTTTCAAATGGTGGTTTTGCACGAGTGACTGCATTGATCAATCGCTTGGCGAGCACTGAGAAAAACCCGATAAAAATTCATTCAGGTGATGCCATTACTGGAGACCTCTACTTTACTTTAAAAGAAGGTGAGGCAGAGGCAGATCTCATGAACACGGTTTGTTTCGATACATTAACGCTAGGCAACCATGAGTTTGATAATACCGATGAAGGTTTAAATAAATTTATTGGGTTCTTAAATAACAAAGGTAATTGTACAAATAAAACCCAAGTCTTAAGTGCGAATGTCGAGTTTGGAAAAACCTCAGCGCTCTACCAAACAGAACTTGTGAAGCCATATACCATTATTGAAAAAGAAGGGCAAAAACTTGCATTAATCGGTTTATCTATTGCGGATAAAACCAAAAATGCTTCTCGACCAAATGCAGATACGATTTTTAAAGATGAATTAACAACTGCTCAAAAATATATCGATCAGCTCAAACAAGAAGGCATAAATAAAATTATTGTGCAGTCTCATTTAGGCTATGGAAAGGATAAGGAGTTGGCTGCACAACTATCTGGTGTTGACGTTATTGTTGGAGGTGACTCACATACCTTGTTGGCAGATGCAAAGCTAAAAGATTATGGGATAAGTCCAGAAGGTGATTATCCAACCGCTGTAAAAAACAAAGATGGTGATCAAGTTTGTGTGGTGCAAGCTTGGCAATATGCTTATGCAGTGGGGCAACTTAAAGTAAATTTTGATGCTGATGGCAAAGTTGAAGCGTGTGCAGGGAAAGCTAATATTTTAATTGGAGATGACTTTAAACGCACAGCTCAAGATGCTCCAGTATTGAGCAGTGCTGAGCTTAATTCAATTCAACAAGATATTGAGCGTAGTAATAGCTTGATCATTGTTAAACCTGACACTGCGGCTTTAAGTATTTTAGAACCTTATAAAGTGGCTAAAAACTTATTAGGTAAAGACATTGTGGCAAAAGCCGAAGAAAACCTATGCTTGCGTCGTGTACCAGGAACAACAAAAGATGCCTCCCGTTCTAGCTTGGGAGACATCTGTAATAAATCAGATTTTACTAATCAGCATGGTGGTGATGTACAACAGCTCGTTGCCGAAGCATTTTTACAACAGGGTAAAAAGTTTTTTGGTGCAGATATCTCAATCCAAAACGGCGGTGGTGTCAGAGTAGATTTACCACAAGGTGATGTTAATGTAGAGAAAATTTATACGGTGTTGCCATTTAAAAACACATTGGTTCAGTTAAAAGTGACTGGGCAAGAAATCAAAAATGTACTCGAAGATGCTATGGATGGTGTTGCGAATAAAAAAAATACGGGCAGTTATCCTTATGCGGGTGGATTACAGTGGGATGTGGATTTGTCCAAAAATAAAGGTGAACGTGTATCAAACTTAAAAGTTCGAAATGCTGAAGGGCAATATGTAGCTTTAAATCCAGCTCAGACCTATCAAGTGATTACCATTAATTTTCTTGCAGATGGTCAAGATTTTTATGACAGTTTTAAAAATATTACAGGTGAGCGTCGTGTGGAAGTTGGATTGGACTACGCTGACGCATTCTTGAAGTACGCAGAAAGCGCCAAAGTACTAAAACGCTTGCCAGTTGAGTTTTATAGCACGCAAAATTATAAAGAATAAATTGATTTCGCTCTTCCAAGTCAGCTAAAAATGGCTGACTTGGATCAAGTCTGAACTAATACATTTCAATTTAGCGATCTCTAAATCCATCTTGTAATTGGCGTGTTGAATCCGTTCATTTGATGGGTTGTATTGCTTCTGGACCTCATCAGAGAAAGGGGTTTCTTCACATAATTCAAAGTACCTTTCCATCGGTGTTTTACCTTTCAAAGCTGAATGTGGTCTCATCCAGTTATAGTCATGCTGCCATTCGGCTAGCTTGTCTTGGATATCTTCAGAATTAATATCGACAGTAGCGTAGAACTCAGATTTATCAGTCTTTTGAGAACGCTCTACCTTGCCATTCAAATGAGGTGAACCTGGTTTATTTGGCCTAAATTTGATTCCATGCTGCATCAATTTTACTGTACTTTTTCAGCAAAAAATTCCCGCCCACGATCGGTCTGTATTCGCTGTATGGGAAAAGGCATTTCTTCAATTACGCAATCTAAAAAGTCGAGCGTATTCGCTGCTGTTCGGCGTTTATATATCCTTAAAACGCGATATCGTGTGCAGTCATCGATAGATGTGAACTGATATAGCCCAGGACCCAATTTACAGGTATCCATTTGAATTCTATCGCCTGGTAATGGGCGCTCATAACGAATGAAATCTACTTTATGATGGAATTTTTTAATCGGTTTGACTTGATGGGTGGATAGTACTTTATGGATAGTCGCTAAGGACAACGAGACTACGTGCAACCTCATCAATTCTGTTTGCAAACGTCGAGCACCCAGATTTTAGCCGAGCGCATTTCCAATATTAAGGCCTCTAGCTCAGCATTGATTTTAGTATTTGGAGATTTTAATGGGCGTTTACTCTGACTACTTAATCCATCAATACCTTGCTCAGAATATCGTTTCCACCACTTGCGTAATGTTGGTCTAGAAATGCCACATCTCCGACAGACTAGGCCAGCATCATTGGTCTCTTCAAATAATTTAACCCATACGAGTCTTTGTTGAATTTCTTTGTTCATAGACACCCATTATATTGAAATGATGTCTATGAATCACACATTTAATGACTAGATTTCATTGGAGATTTTGGATGAGTTCAATTGCCACCACCTCTAAGATAAGTAAGCTTACTTTGTACTAGCTCAAACTAGGTACAGCTTAAATCCTTTTAGTACAGTTCCAGAAAATAACTAAATAAAGCTTCATTTCCCATAAGCTATCCATTGATAAAGAGATAGCTTGTAAATTTGAGATATATTTTCATATAGGATTTACTTCCTAGAAGCTATTCAGTATTCTTTTCACGTTTCATTTTGATCTGACTTGCTATGTTGGCTAATAAGTTTTTTAAGCTTATTCTCGTATCAGTCCTGTTTTTGTTTGCTATAACAACGACGGGGATTTATACGTGGGCGCCTGTAATAGCAAAAAATCTAGATCATCATCATGAACTGAGTATTTCTGTAGAAACAGAAGATTCTAGCCAATGGTCATTAGTTCATCATGATGAAGTTCTGAATACAGCAGATCAAGATAAAAAAAATCATAACTGGACAAGTTATGATGAACCCGCATTTCATCATTCAGTAAAACCAATTCAAGCTGATGATCATTTCTCAATTGATCCAGTCTTTTTCCTTAGTTTTGCTTTACCTTTAATCCTCTTATTTTTAGGTTTATTTGAACGCCCAATTCGTTCTTTTAAGCTTAGGAAAAGGATTCCCTTTCTTTGTAATACCTACGCATTTACCAAAACTCTCATTGTTCTAAGGAATTGATTTAACTATACAAAAATATTTTTCATTTTTTGTATAGGTATAGTCATGTCTAAAAAAAGTCAGGTAATTTTCGCCTGTGGCTTAGTCATCATTGCTCCTCAGTTATTAGCAGGAACAAATTATGCACAGTTACAGCAGCAAGCTATTGCAAATGATTCAGTTCTAAAAAGTTTGCAGCAATCTCAGCAAGCTTATGATGTAAATCAAAAATATGCTGGTCGGATGAACAATCCAACTTTCAATGTCGAATTGGATAATTTGGGTAATTCTAAGCTGAAAGATTTGGATGGCCCAACTGCATTCATGGGTTTGTCCCAAGAAATTCCGTTGAATAATAAACTCGCTTTGCGTAAGCAATTGGCAGGTTTGCAAGGAAATAATAACCAATTTGAGATTACTCAACGACGAGCAGAGTTAAAAGCTGATTTTCGAATCTGTATGTCTAATTGGTATGCAGCTTCTCAGCGAGCAGAAATTTATGCTGCAGAGAGCAAGCTGAGTGCAAGACAAGCAACAGTTCTAAACGAAAAGCTAAAGTATGGACGTGTGATTCCATCTGATGTTCAGCTTAATTCAGCTTTATCTGCTGAGTCCAAGTTACGTTATCAAAATGAGCTGAAAAAGGTTCAGTTTCAGAAAAATCTCTGTTCAAAATTTGCTTTTGATTTGCCAGCCAATGCTATAGATGTTCCTTTAACGATTAACTTCACTGACAAGGTTAGCTTATCTGAAAAGCAGGCTTTACTAAAAAAGCAGCAGGCAAAAACTCAATTTGAATTAGCAAGAAAAGAAGCGGTTCCTGATATCACGCTTGGCGTTGGTGTACGTAATTATCAAGAAACAGATGACAAAGTTTTTTTGGTTTCCACTTCTATTCCGCTTTCGATATTCAATCGCAACAGTGGAAATATTGCACTCGCTCAAGCACAGCAAACCAATGCTGAAACTCGTTCAGAATTAATCAATCGAAATTCAAAGATTGAATTGGATAACAAATCTATTGAGGTATCCAGTTTGATTGATGCAATCAAGCAATATGACCAATCTGTTTTACCTGCAACAAAAGAAAGTTTACGCATTGCAGAAATGGGTTATCAGGCAGGAAAAATTTCATTATTGGAATTTAATAGCATTAAACAAGTTTGGTTAGACAAACATCTCGCTCGATTTGATCTGTGGTTGGCTTTGCAAAATCAGATTGCAGAAGTTGAACGAAATTATGTAACGAATTTAGATCAAGAATAAGGGCAGAGAATATGAATAAACCAAAGAATACAGTAATTGCTACAGGCGTTATAGCTTTACTTGTCATGTTGTGTGCTCTGGCTTGGTACAAAACAGGAAACAAATCACAGACGTCTTCAGCACATGGTGAAGCTGTCGAAGAAAAAGCTGCTGTCGCAGGCGATGAAAAAGGTCCACATGGTGGACGCTTATATCGTGATGGAGACTTTTCGGCAGAGGTAAAAATTTTTGAAGAAGGTGTAGAGCCGCATTTACGTGTCTATGGCTACTACAAAGATCAGCCTTTAAAGCCGAGTGAGATTAACGCCAATATTTTTATTAAGCGTTTAGATGCTGAGCAAACCATTCGCTTCAAACCTGAAAGTGATTACTTGATTAGCGATGAAATTGTTTATGAACCGCATTCGTTCTTGATGGTGATTAATGTTGATTATCAAGGCAAGAAACACAGCTGGAAATGGGATACCAAAGAAGGCCGTGTAACGATGCTGGATAGCAGTATCAAAAGCAGCGGTTTAGAACTTCTTAAAGTTGAACCTATGACTTTTGAGAATGCGCTTGAGCTAAAAGGCGAACTTAAGTTCCCAGACAATTTTGAAAGTTTCATTACACCTAAAGCAAGCGGAACACTCATTAAAACCTATCGAACGATTGGTGATAAAGTCAGCCAAGGTGATCTGTTAGCGACTGTTCAAAGCCAAGATCTGATCCGTTTAAATGCTGAGCGATCTATTGCTTTGGATAATTTGCAGTTTTCTCGCAAAAAAATGGAACAGGAACGCGCATTATTTCAAAAACGTGTATCGCCTGAAATTGACTATATCAATGCAAAACGTGAATTTGAAAATGCTCAGACTAGGGCCAATGAGCTGAATAGCTTAATCAGCTCTTACGGTGGTTCAGGTAATGGAACGATTGAGGTAAGAGCAGCAATGTCGGGCACAGTTTTACAAGTGCTTGCTGCGGTTGGTTCAAATGTAACACCAGCTTCACCACTCTTTAAAATTGCCAATACCTCACAGTTGCTTGCAGTGGTCAATGTGCCGGCTGATAAGCTGAATGCAATTAATCCAAATGCAAAAGTAACCGTTAAACCTCAAGTACAGGAAAGTACGGAGGAAGCACTGGGTAAGATTAAATACATTAGTGATGTGATTGATCCGAAAACACGTACTGCGCAAGTTTTTATTGAAATTCCCAACCAGTTCAGATGGCGTTCAGGACAGTTAATCACTGCACAAATCTTTGAAAACCAGAGCATGAAACCGATGGTTGTCCGTGAAGATGCTTTGCAAAACTTCCGTGATTGGGATGTGGTGTTTATTCGTGTCGGGAATGACTTTGAAGCACGTCCTCTAGAGTTAGGCGATAAATTTAATGGTTTTGTTGAAGTTAAATCTGGTCTAAAAGCAGGGCAGATTTATGCAGCAGGTAATTCTTATTTATTAAAAGCAGAGCTGGGTAAATCTGGCGCTACTCATGATCACTAAGGGGTAGCGACTATGTTTGATCAAATTGTTAAGCTCTCGATCAAGAATCGATGGCTTGTACTGATTGTCTTTCTGTTTATCGGTGCATTTGGCATTTATAACTATTTTAAACTGCCGATTGATGCTGTACCTGACATTACCAATGTACAAGTCCAAATCAATAGTGAAGCGCAAGGCTTATCTCCAATGGAGATGGAGTCACAAGTGACCTATCCAATTGAAACGGCTTTGGCTGGTATTCCTAATCTGGAATACACACGTTCTGTATCGAGATATGGTTTATCTCAGGTTACGGCGATTTTCAAGGAAGGCACGGATATCTATTTTGCTCGACAACTTGTGAATGAAAAGTTGCAAGGAGTCACATCAACACTTCCGGGTGGCATATCGACTTCAATGGGACCTGTTTCAACAGGGCTTGGCGAAATCTTTATGTACACCGTTGAGAACGCAAAAGATAATCCAAACCCATTATCACCGACTGAATTAAGAACCTTGCAAGATTGGGTGATTAAACCACAGCTTCGAAATGTTGAAGGTGTGAATGAAATCAATACCATTGGCGGTTATTTAAAACAATTCGTGGTACAGCCGGATTATGCATATTTACGCAGCATTGGCTTAGATCAGCAGGATATCTTGGATGCTATTTCTAAAAATAGCATGAACAAAGGGTCTGGTTATATTGAGAAGAATGGTGAGCAGTATTTGATTCGCTCGGATTCTCAAATTAACTCAATTGAGCAAATTCAAAATATCCCGATTACGGCAAGTAGCGGTTACATTCTTCGATTGAAGGATGTGGCAAAAATATCAATTGGTCACGAGCTACGTACAGGTGCAGCAACTAAAGATGGGCAAGAAATTGTCCTAGGTACTGCATTTATGCTGATTGGTGAAAACTCGCGAAATGTTGCTCACGCAGTAGATCAAAAGTTACAAAAAGTCCAAGAGTCATTGCCAGACGGTGTTGAGGCGAAAGCCGTTTATAACCGTACAACTTTGGTTGATGCAACGATAGACACAGTAAAGAAAAACCTTCTTGAAGGTGCAATCCTCGTTATTGTTGTTCTCTTCTTATTCCTTGGACATTTCCGTGCAGCGCTCATCACTGCGATGGTGATTCCTTTATCTATGCTCATGACCATTACTGGCATGGTGAATCAACGAATAAGTGCAAACTTAATGAGTTTAGGGGCGCTAGATTTCGGGATCATTGTCGATGGTGCTGTCGTTATTGTTGAAGCTTCACTTGCAAAATTAGCGATGAAGCAAAAAGAGTTGGGTCGGATTCTGACGCGTAAAGAACGTTTTATTACCGTATTTGAAGCAACTAGAGAATCTCGAAAAGCGATTCTTTATGGTCAATTGATCATTATCTTAGTGTATCTGCCTGTCATGACGCTTACTGGTGTTGAAGGCAAGATGTTTACACCGATGGCAGCTACAGTTGTTATGGCTCTCGTGGCTGCAATGGTTCTTTCGATTACTTTTGTTCCTGCAATGGTGGCTTTGGTCACGACAGGCGAAATTAAGGAAGAGGAATCGAAGATTGTTCATTTCATTAAGAAAGTTTATAGCCCAATTTTAGATTGGTCTTTGAGTCATCGTTATAAGCTGATCGCGTTCGTAGCAATTTTCTTTGTATTCAGTGCGAGTCTTTCAACTCGTTTAGGTTCCGAATTTATTCCCTCATTAGATGAAGGTGATGTGGCATTACATGCACTTCGAATTCCTGGAACTTCTTTAACTCAAGCTGTTGAAATGCAGTATGCGCTTGAAAAAGAAATCGTCAAAATTCCTGAAGTGAAAACCATGTTTGCCAAAGTGGGGACAGCTGAAATTGCGACTGACCCAGTTCCACCAAACGTCGCTGATAATTTTGTGATATTGAAACCACGTAGCGAATGGCCGAATCCTGACAAGGAAAAATCAGCTGTCGTTGCCGATATTGAACGTGTGGCAAAAGGCGTTTATGGCAACAACTATGAGTTCACTCAGCCGATTCAAATGCGTTTTAACGAACTGATTTCAGGTGTCCGTACAGATGTTGCAGTGAAGATTTATGGTGATGATTTAGATCAGTTGCTTGAATCTGCAAATGCTGCAGCGAAAATTTTAGAAGGTGTGAATGGAACAGCCGACTTAAAAGTTGAACAGATGAGTGGGCTTCCAATGGTCTCTGTTGAACTTAAAAAAGACATGATCGCCAACTACGGTCTTGATGCTGAAGATGTACAAAAGCAAGTATCCAGTCTGATTACGGGGCAAACAGCAGGTAAGGTTTTTGAGGGAGATCGTAAGTTCGATATTGTGGTTCGAATGGACCAAAACTCTGTTACGGATTTAGAAAAGCTTTATCAAGTTCCAGTGAATTTGCCTGATGGTTCAAGCGTACTTTTATCTGAACTGATCGAATTGAAAAATGTTCAGGGTCCAAACCAAATTTCACGTGAAAACGGTAAACGCCGAATTGTGATTACAGCGAACGTCCGTGGTACAGATATTGGTAGCTATATCGAAGAAGCACAGACTAAGTTGAATGCTGACTTTAAATTACCTGAAGGCTATTGGCTGACATGGGGCGGTACATTTGAACAAATGGAATCAGCTTCAAATCGTCTAATGATTGTTGTACCTCTCGCTTTGATCTTAATTTTTGCCATGATCTATATGGCATTAGGAAATGTCAGAAATAGCGTGCTGGTCTTTACGGGTGTGCCATTTGCCTTAACGGGCGGTGTGATTGCCTTAGCCTTACGTGATATCCCATTCTCTATCTCTGCAGCCGTTGGTTTTATTGCACTGTCGGGTGTAGCTGTACTGAATGGCTTAGTTCTAGTGTCTGCAATCCAGAGATTGAGAGATCAAGGTGAAGGACTACTCGAAGCTGTTAGACACGGTGCATTGGAACGACTTCGCCCAGTATTAATTACGGCTTTAGTGGCATCTTTAGGTTTCATCCCTATGGCATTGAATGTTGGGATTGGCTCTGAAGTGCAACGACCAATTGCGACTGTTGTGATTGGCGGAATCTTATCTTCGACCTTATTGACGTTGATTATTTTGCCTACGCTATACGTTTGGTTTAACCAAGGACGTAAAAAGCAATCAGATGATTTTTCCGAGCAGCAAGAAGCCTAGGTGAAACAATGATAGGCATAGTGAGAGATAGAAAGTTTAGAAACTTGATGATGTGGTTCGTCTGCATCATCAGTCTTGCACTATGCCTGCATTTTAATACGCACAATGCAGAGACTGCATACCAAGAACATGCGGTTTATGAGTTTGAAAGTGTACATTTTCATGATGTGCATCAAAAGCAAAACCATATTCATCATGATAATTTTCATGAGCATTTTGGTGAATATCAGTCTGGTCAATCGATGACTTTGTTATTTACTTTAGCCTTTATTTTGATCCTAGATAGAGTGAAAAATTATCTCTATCTCATGATCAGTCGTATTTTCAAACCTCCCAAAACATCGCTAGAAACTTTTCTTTTTAGTTAACTTTGGAGTTTGATTTACATGCAATTTATTTTTTCACAATGGGTGAGACTCAAGGCATTTTTAAAGTTATTGATTACTTTAAGTGCTGTTTTGATGAGTCCTGCACTTTTTGCCCATGGCGTGGCAGAAGGTGACAAAGGCTATATTCAAGAAATTTATGGGGTACACATCATTCCCTTTATTTACCTTGGTGCAAAGCACATGGTTACAGGTTATGACCATTTGCTGTTCCTCGTCGGGATTATCTTTTTCTTATATCGCATGAAAGATATTGGCTTATATGTCAGCCTTTTTGCGATTGGTCACTCTGTGACAATGCTGATTGGGGTGTATTACAACATTTCCATGAATGCATACATTATTGATGCAATTATTGGTTTTTCTATTGTTTATAAAGCTTTGGATAATTTAGGTGCATATCAGCGTTGGTTTGGTTTCCAGCCCAACACTAAAGCAGCGACGTTAATTTTTGGTCTGATTCATGGCTTCGGTTTAGCGGTAAAAATTCAAGAGTATGAAGTTTCGGCAGATGGTCTATTGGCAAACCTCATTGCATTTAATGTCGGGGTAGAGCTTGGTCAATTTATGGCTTTAGCGATGATTTTGCTGTTGATGACAATGTGGCGAAAAACGCCGTATTTCTTCAAAACAGCTTATCAAAGCAACGTTTTTTTAATGTTCCTTGGCTTTTTACTTGTGGGCTTTCAGCTTACTGGCTTCGTTACTCAATAAGGATTTTCAAATATGTACAACGCTCAAATTCCACAAGATGTTGAATTACCTTCTGCAAAGAAACTTGTTAAATCAACCATTATCGCTGCAGTGAGTGCTGCAGTTGTCTTAGTTACAGTTGTTATGCCAGCTGAATACAATATTGATCCTACTGGGGTTGGTAAAGTTCTAGGCTTAACAACGATGGGTGAAATTAAGCAATCTTTGGCTCAAGAGTCTGAAAATGGTATGGGAGAGGTAGTTTCAAACACGATATCGAGTGAAGCTGCAAGTGACCCTAATATTCAATCATCTATGCCAATTGGTGAAGCAGAAAAAATGCTAATGCCTGCAATTCAAAAGCAACAGATGACAGTTGAGTTGAAGCCCGGACAAGCCACTGAAATTAAGTTGGCGATGCCGGAAAGTGCTAGCGTGAATTTTAAATGGACAACATCAGGCGGTGGTCTAAATTATGACACGCATGGTGATCCAGTGAGCGCTCCTAAGGGCTTTTACCATGGTTATGGCAAAGGACGTAATGAAACTCAGCAAACAGGTACATTAACAGCAGCTTTTGATGGTAAACACGGCTGGTTCTGGCGTAATAGAACTGAAAGTCCTGTTTCAGTGACATTGGAAGTTGAAGGCCAATTCAGTGATATGAAGAAAGTCTTTTAAGCTTTAAAAAAATCTCCTTGGAATAAAATCCAAGGAGATTTTAATTGGCATTGATTTTAGAAATAAAAAATAGGTTCTAAAAGGGGTCCCAAAAATGCTAGAAGTTTTAAAAAATACAACGTATAGGCATTTGTTCTTAGCTCAAGTCATTGCGCTTATTGGAACTGGGCTGATTACGATTGCTTTGGCTTTACAGGCGTATGATATTGCTAAAGGGGAGGCTGCTCAGGTCTTAGGCATAGCATTGGCGATAAAGATGATTGCTTATATTGGGGTAGCACCTATTGCTTCAGCATTTGCAGAAAGGCTGCCACGTAAAAAAGTTTTAGTGGGGTTGGATATCATCCGTGCTTTAACTGCTTTATGCCTGCCTTTTGTGACCCAAATTTGGCAAATCTATATTCTAATTTTTATTCTGCAATCTGCATCAGCTGCATTCACACCTACTTTTCAGGCCATGATTCCTGATGTATTGCCTGAAGAAAAAGATTATACCAATGCCTTGTCTCTTTCTCGTTTGGCTTATGATTTAGAGAATATTATTAGCCCAATGTTGGCAGGATTTTTACTTGGATTTATAAGCTATCACAATCTATTTTTAGGCACAGTCATTGGCTTTATTGGTTCAGCACTTTTTGTTGTCAGTGCAAAATTGCCTGCTGCTAAAGTACCTGTATTTAAAGGGGTGTATTACAGAATAAAGCAGGGGACAAAAATTTATTTTAATACTCCGCGTTTAAAGGCACTCCTAGCGTTAAACCTTGCGATTGCGTCAGCCAGTGCTGTAGTGATTGTAAATACGGTTGTACTCGTTCAATCAACCTTTAAGCTAAATGAACATGCCACCACTTGGGCCTTTGGCTTGTTTGGCTTAGGGTCTATGCTCTCGGCATTTATATTGCCTAATGTTCTGGATAAATTTAACGATCGAGCTGTGATGCTGAGCGGCACAGCTGTATTAGTCGTTGGCTTATTCTGTGGGTTTTTTATTAACTCATACAACGGACTATTAGTTTTATGGTTTGTCTTGGGAATAGGTTACTCAGTATCTCAAACACCTACAGGCCGGTTAATTCGTAAATCTGCATCTAGTGAAAATAGAACTTCATTATTTGCCGCGCAGTTCGCTTTTTCACACGCATGCTGGTTGATAGCTTACCCTTTAGTGGGTTGGCTGAGTACCAATTTTGGAACACTCTTTACATTTGTGCCTATGGCGGTCATTGCTCTAGTAGCAATGAGTATTGCCTTTATGATTTGGCCAAAACAAGATGAATCCGTAATCGTACATTCACATGATGATTTACCTGTGGATCATGAACATCTACTCAGTCACAACCATGATGGAAAGCATTCACATGACTATGTGATAGATGAAAACCATCAAAGATGGCCGAAATAAATGATGGCCTATGTTTTATTATTTTTAAGTGCCTTTGGTGCAGCAACACTATTGCCCCTGCAATCTGAGACAGTGTTAGCAGGCTTTTTTCTGTTAGGTCGGCATTCTGAGCTGTTGCTCATACTTGTAGCAACAGTTGGGAATGTACTTGGTTCTTGTGTGAACTGGTGGTTGGGTATCAAGCTAGAAGTCTATAAAGACAAGCGTTGGTTTCCAGTATCAGAGAAGCATTTATTAAAGGCTCAAATCTTATATGCAAAGTATGGTTCACCCATGTTATTACTCAGTTGGGTGCCTGTGATTGGTGATCCAATTACGTTAGTCAGTGGAGTTTTAAAGGAAAAATTTACTATATTTATAATTTTGGTTTTCACGGCTAAATTTTTAAGATATATCGTTGTTTACATGATCTATTTAGAGGTTGCTTGAAATATATTCTAATTAAAAAAAGGAACTTGGTTATTCTATAATCTAAAAGTTTTATTCAACTCGGGGAAGATACAAAAATGAAAAAAATAGTTTTAGTTTGTGTGCTGGGAATGTTTGTAACTTATACAAATGCGCATTCGGGTGGTACAAATAAACAAGGTTGCCATACTAACAGCAAAACAGGTGATTACCACTGTCATTAAAGTCTACAAGAGGTCAAAAGACCTCTTTTTTATGAGTTGAAATAAAATAGTAATGTAATCATTAATGCAAAAGCCCCATACAAAGTATGAGGCTAACTTTAAAAATTAGTTTGTTAATACGGAGATTTCGGCAGTTGTATAGCCTCGCTCATAAAGGATACTGTGAATCGCATTTTTTATGCTTTGGCAGTTGGTTTTTTTAAACCTTTTAAAAAGTTCAAAGTCACAGTGATGACTTAAATTGAACTTTATTTCGAGCGCTTTTGAATCTGGAGTTGAATAAAGAGAAGTTAAAAACTTACGTATTCGGGGTCGCATATAAACTATTAAGCAATAAAGATGTACTCATCATATCAAGTCTATAAAAATTGAAAAGAGATTTTTTATCATGTCATTTTATTGATAGCGGCTGAGTAATGCTAAAAACTCTTTTAACTCTTCTTTATTAATCGCATCTTTATCTTTGATTACATGCTCTTTTAGATGTGCTTCAATCAATTGATTCATTAATCCATTCACAGCACCACGGACTGCAGCGACCTGTTGCAGTACTTCTATGCATGATTTGTTAGGGTCGGCCAAACTCTGCTCAACGGCGTTGATTTGTCCTTGAATACGCTTAACCCGATTTAAAATTTTTTTGTCTTGATGCAAATGAGACATAGCATTTCTGTCCAAACTAAATATACTGTAGGGGAGTATTATTGATGGCATAAAAAAGTGCAATATCTAAGTAATGTTAAAAGCAACCATACGCATCAATTCGATGAAGGAAATCCGCTAGCGCAGAAGAAAATTTTAATTGCGACAATCCTGACGGGCGTCATGATGGTCTTTGAAATTTTTGGAGGTTGGTTCTTTAATTCGATGGCTTTACTTGCAGATGGCTGGCACATGAGTTCACATATGCTGGCATTGGGCTTAGCATATTTCGCATACCGAATGGCACGTAAATATTCACAAGATCAGCGATTCTGTTTTGGTACATGGAAGATAGAAATTTTAGCTGGATACTCTAGTGCGATCTTACTCATGGTTGTGGCATTGTTTATGGGAATACAATCGGTGGAGCGCCTATTTAATCCCGTCAATATTCACTATAACGAAGCAATATCAATTGCAGTGATTGGTCTTGCTGTGAACTTTATTTGTGCTTGGTTACTACACGATAGTGGGCATCATCACCATCATCACCACGAACATTATCACCATCATGATCATGGACACCATCACCATGATGAAGATGGGCATCATGAACATGATTTAAACCAGAAAGCGGCTTTCTTACATGTCGTTGCAGATGCTGTGACTTCTGTATTAGCGATCATTGCATTATTTGCAGGTAAATTTTTTGGCTGGGATTTCTTAGATGCAGTTTTGGGTATTGTAGGTGCATTTCTAGTCGCACATTGGTCTTGGGGGCTTATTCGCGAGACAGTCAAAACTTTACTGGATGCTGAAATGGAACATCCAGTTGTTCAAGAAATTCAGGAAGTCATTGATGACTTAGATAGCCGAATCGTAATTACTGATATTCATGTATGGAAGGTAGGTAAAGGTAAGTTTTCTTGTATCTTGTCACTAGATGTAAGCAGTTTAAATATCACGGCAGATGAAGTCAGAAAAGCCTTATCTATTCATAAGGAAATTGTGCACGTTTCAGTAGAAATTAATACAAGTTCTAGACTCCAAGCTGCAGTATAAAAATAGATAAAAAGGAGCAGCTCATTTGAGCTGCTCTTTTTTTATATGCTTAGTTTAATGATAAGCCCTAAAATTGCAGCAGCACCGATGACTCTTAATACACTTTGATTGAATTTAAAGAGAGCAATACAAGCGAGTATGGTTATTACTGCAGCTATGTAGTCAAATTGCCCCTCAAACCCTTTTGGCCATAGTACATGGTAAGCAAAGAAGAGGGCCAAATTAAGAATTACGCCGACAACGGCTGCGGTAATTGCTGTCAGTGGTGCAGTAAATTTGATTTGATTGTGAGTGGATTCGATTACGGGTGCTCCACCGAGAATAAACACAAACGAAAATAGGAAGGTGAACCAAGTAACAATTGTTGCTCCAAAAGCACCAGCTAAAAACTTATGTTCAGGCCCTAATAGGTCAAGGTTGTACCCGCCCATAAACCCAACGAAAGCAACGACCATAATGAGTGGGCCGGGTGTGCTTTCACCCAACGCTAAACCATCGATCATTTGGGTTGGTTTAAGCCACTCATAGAAGTTAACAGCACCTTGATATACATAAGGTAAAACCGCATAAGCTCCACCAAATGTCATTAAGGCTGCTTTAGTGAAAAACCAAGCCATTTGTGTATAAGCGTGAGACCAGCCATAAGCTACTGTCAGTAATGCTATAGGGAGACACCACAAAATAATTGCAACAACCAGCAATTTAATCAAGCGAGACCATTTGAAAATGGCATGTTCAGGTGTGGGCGTATCATCATCAATAATTGCTTTCCCGTAGTCTTTGAGACTTGATGCGTGAACATTGCTAGTGAATAATTTTGGGTCAAATTTACTTAAGAGATAACCACTTAAAGCAGCCAGCAGCACAATAAGGGGGAACGGAACATTAAAGGCAAAAATGAGAATAAATGCGGCACATGCAATAGCATACATATATTTATTCTTCAGTGACTTACTGCCAATACGATAGGTTGCATGAAAGACGATAGCGGTGACAGCAGGTTTAATGCCATAAAAAAGCCCTGCAATGACAGGTACATTTCCAAATTTTGCATAGACCCATGAAAGACCGATGAGAATAAAAAGGGAAGGTAAAATGAAAAATAGTCCGGCTATGATACCGCCTTTTGTTTTGTGCATTAGCCAGCCAATATAGGTTGCTAATTGTTGTGCTTCAGGCCCCGGAAGCAACATGCAGTAATTGAGCGCATGCATAAATCGCTTTTCAGAGATCCATTTTTTTTGTTCTACCAATTCTTGGTGCATGACAGAGATTTGGCCTGCAGGCCCGCCAAAGCTGATAAATCCGAGTTTTAACCAAAACAGTATGGCCTCTTTAAAGCTAACCTCTGGATTGGGCTCGAAATCGTTTTCTTGCAATTGATTCATGAATTCTCGCCTTTAAAATTGGTATATAGACCATCAAAAATGTGATTGGATAATTCCACCAACTGTTGATCAGCATGAATACTGCTTCTTAGTCCTTGTAATATTTTTTCTAGCCCAAGTGCTTCTGGTGGCTCATTTCCGCCAATATCTAGGTAATGGACAATTTCAGCGATTTTCAGAAGTGATTTATCGGCTAAATTAAAGCTGTGTAAAAGTACTTCGAATGACACAAGCTCACCAACATGGGTAAACGTTGCACCGTCAAAATCAAAACCATAAGCATCTGCTGGACAATCTTTAATATCTTGTAGCCAAATAAAAGTAGGGTCTTTATCAATAAATTTTTGAATGAGCCACGTACAAGCTAAACGATCCACCCAAGGTCGTTTTCGCGTAGCCCAAGTTTTAGATTGGAAGTCATGAAGATTAAGAGAAGGTAGATCACTATTTATAGAAGAGGGCTCATTTGATTCCCCTAGGTGATGAATTTTAAGTTCGAGTTTTGATATCGCGTTTAAGGCTGTGTTTTGTAATTCATTAGGAAAGAAATCAATATCGATGAGAGATGAAAGTTGCTTTCTTAATTTTCTAATGCTTTTTAAATGTTCATTTTTTTGCTCAACATTCAGTGAACTCTCTATTTCATTCAGTTGTAGCAAAAATTCAGAGTATTCACTTTTTCTATTAAATAGTTGAATTAAGTCTAAATTATTGTTGCTAACGGAATCGAATAGATAGGCAATGCCATCGGCACTTTGATGCTCGTCAATAATGGGGTCAAAGCGCTGCTTTTGTTCATTAGGTAGCACATAGACACCATCACGCAGAGTTGCTGCGCCACAGCTTTTGATGGAACGCCAAATTCTCATTCGAGCAGAAGAGTTTTGTGTGGAAAGGCTAGAAATGAGGATGCTTATATTCATGTTATAAACTCTACAAATTTTGTATATTTTATAACAAATAAATTTGACGTGATAATTTTTATACTTAATTAGTTATTCAGGGAATCTGATATATTGTTTGCTGATATACGTAAGGATCATCCCTTTCAATCACTGAATCTAAGAAATTTTCGGGTATTGTACAGATCTATTTTGCGGTAGTTTTTACGGTAAATGTAGAACAAGAATTGATGAAATTTATTAAAAATCAGTGTCTTGGATTGTGTCTATTGTGCGCGCTGAGCGCACCATTTATTTAAGCTATAAAACTGAAAAATAAATCAAATTAGTATCGCACACAGTTACGGCCATCATCTTTCGCCCGATAAAGATTGTTATCGGCAATTTTCAAAACGTCTAGAATATTTTTAGAACTGTCTGGCCAAGAAGCAATACCAATCGAAATACTAATGTGACCTATGTCCTGAATTTCTTTACCTGCAATCTCTTTTCTGAACCTTTCTGCACTTTCATAAACTTCAGTGAGATTGCTGTTCGGTATAATAATGATAAATTCTTCACCGCCATAACGGCAGCAAATATCATCTTTACGAAATTTTTGCTGCATCGTCTTGGCAATATGCTTTAAGACCACATCACCTTGATCATGACCATAATTATCATTAATGTTTTTAAAATGATCCACATCCATCAGAAGCACTGAAAAAGGGATGTTCATTTTCATGTTTTGAGTCATGACATAATTCAAACCACGACGATTCATCAAGCCGGTTAAAGGATCTGTATTAATATGATGATCCATTTTGCTCATTTGTTGTGAAAACTTGCGAACACTGAGCAGTAGAGCTAACTTGAATTTTGTGACCTCATAGTACCAGGGTTGGATATCCTTAATTTTTGAACCGATTTCTGCCTGATTTAGCAAACTCGCCATATCTGCCAATTGATTCAACGGGGCCGAGATAGAGTCAGACAGCCGCCATACAATATAAAAAACAAGCAGATAAAATAAAAAGAATCCTGCGGCTAATTTATAAAGGATAGAATTTGCCTGTTTAAGTAAATTATGGGTGGGTTGCTGGGAAACCACGATCCAGTTTGAAGTCGGAATATGAGAAAAACCCGCCAGATTATCAGTGCCCTGGCTATTGATTAAACGAATTTGACCATTTTTATGCGCATGCATATATTCCAGACCAGTATTATTACTTGCCCATTGACCAATTCGTTCACGATCCGGATGGAAAATAATTTTATTTTCATTGTTAATCACATACATATAACTATTCTTATAATTTTTATAAGTGGTTAGAAGCTGATTAATTACATTTTTTTCTTTTAAATAAATCGCTGAACCGATGAAGCCCTGATAGTGATTTGACTTGTCAAAAATAGGTTGAGAAATAAACACGATCATATTTTTTTGTACAGAAAAATAGGGCGAAGATATATAAGTCGATTTTTTATGAAGAGAGTCAGTAATCCCTTGAGTATGTTGTATTTTGCTTTTATCAATATGCAGGATATTAGGGGAAAAGTTTATCAGTCTGCCTTGGGTGTCACTGATCACAACACTGTTATAGTGTTCAGACTGATATTTTAATTTATTGACCTCGGCTTCTCTTAGCTCATTGTTATTAAAGTCTTGACCTAATATCTTGGCACTATAGTCCAGCTCAAGAAGCATATTTCTAAAATGGTTGTCTGTGCTTAATGCAATTTTATGTGCATGATCAGAGTTTAAGGCAAGAGAATTGTCGATTAACTGATTTTTTACAATCTGATAGCTAATAATGAGAGAAATAATAAAAAGGCTAGACACACTAAAAATAGCCAATAAAAGTATTAACTGCCTTAAATTGAGATCAAGGTGTTTCCTAAAATTATTAGCTGACATAAAAAATTAGATATATCTCGATGTATTTATGAGCATTGTATTGCATTTATATTCAATGTTTAAGGTTGATATAAAATTAAATTTCCATTAGGTGGGAGTTTTTATTTCGATCAAATTTAGAGTTTATAGATCGATTGCCTGTAAATAGGGTAGCTTTGAAAAGCTGAGTAGGGTTCTGAATATTTGACTATGCTGCAAATCGAAATATGCGATTGAATGTCTAGCTGAATTGTTGAGTAATTTAATTCATTTCTATAAATGCTTAAGTATTCAGACAAAAATATGGTGAATTGACCTTACTGAGGGGAGATCGAATTGTCGCCAATTTTTTTAAAGATAACCTTTTAAAATTCGTAGTATAGATTCTATGACAGTAGTTTCTTTAAATAGTGCGTCCTTTTCCGGAAGTATTTTTTATAAAAAATCATATTCCAGTTTAATTTTTGAAGTGCTCATTAGAGGTTATGAAGGAAAGTATTAAACCTGCTATTCAATAGAAAGTTGAATGTTTAATCAATTATTTTTCAAAAAATCAATACATTAAAGAAAGATGATATGAATACAAAATTCTTCGTAAGATAAGCTAGAAATATTCTAATCTGCTTTATAAAAATAACAATTGAAATCTTGTATATGACTTCTTTTAGAAGTGTAAAAGGGTATTGTCGGTTAAAAAAATACTGCTATATTGAACTCATGGTAGGTCGTAAAACCAATAAGACGCTACCGATAAGTTGGACGGATCAATGACAGTTAGTTGAGTTTGATGTTTATCACCAGACAATAAATCTAGCACTAGCCATCCAACACAGAGCTCGCAGAAATGCGAGCTTTTTTAATGTCTGCACAATTCATTCAGTTTAATATTCTTTTTCTTATAATCCCTCCAGATAAAAAAGTTTACATTGCCAAATTCGTTAACATCTTGAAGATTAATCGCTTGGCTAATTATGGTATAAAAAACTGCAAATTGGATAATGAGAGAGGAAGGAAAAATGTCAAAGATGATTGATATCAAGGTGAAAGATCAATTTAGTCAAGTGACTGAGGCGAAAGCTATGCTGCGTTCCTTTGCAGAGCACAACACTCATCATGTAGCTGAGTTGGTCAAAAAAATTGAACATATTGTGGTGGATGGTGAAACCATTCTGCCGAGTATTGAGCTATTATTTGAAAGCCAACAATCTTCAAATATTTATCGCGTTGTCGAATAATTTAATCAGTGAACTTCAGATAGGTAGAAAAAAATTGAACTTATTTATCCGAAATCACCGATTCAGCAGTTAAAAAACTCACCATTTAGGTGAGTTTTTTTATACTTTGGTATTTGCTAGCTTGGATGCTAATGTGTGCAGCTATAATCATAAGTTGATTCAATCTCTAAGAGAAGACAACGTGGTAGTGGGCCTTGATTGGCCGAAGAAATATCCAATTTTGATAAAAAATCAATAGAATGGGCAGGTGGTTAAATCTGTTTAAGCTGCACATTCACATCATATTTTTCAAATTCTTTTAGAATCTGCGCTAAAGTTTGCTGTGCGGTTGTATGCTCAGAGCTTAAAGAAATTTCCTGACGAGTCGTGCTGTCAAAACATTCAATGGCCTGAATCAGCCAATGATGCTCAATGGGACTTTTTTGAATCAACACACGGCGCGGTTGCAAGCTGTCACTGATCTGGCGGGGAAGTACATAGGTAATCGCTAGTTGCACAAATTGCAGTTCTTCAACCGGACTTAAAAAGGTAATCACCCAGTTGCCAACTTTACTCAGTTGCATGGGATTATCGAACGCATCGAATTGTAAATAATATGACATATACATGATTCAATCGGATGTCTATGCTCACTATATGGCGGGATTGTAATTCTTTTTCTATCACGCTTAAGTCGGATATTTCGAGCTTTAAATTTCGCTTAAACATAAATATATCAAATAACCAATTAGTTATCTTAAATCATTAAAGCTGCCTCATTGTTAAACTCACTTATTTAAGAGTTTAAAAGACTAAGATATTCTTATTCAGGCGCTTCATTTTGCTGTAATTGATCTAAAGCAAAATTAATCTGCTTCAGAATGTGATTCAATTCTTGAGGAGCAATGCGACTTTCCTGAAGTGATGTGATCCATTGCATTTGACAAAGTTTCAAACTGCGCACATCCGGTGCCTGTAAAATATGGTGAATTTGCTGCTTGGCCATCAAGCCACAATATTTTTGTAAGCTTTCCATCATCATATATTTGAGGTCTTCAAAAGACATGGGTTTCAGTTCAGGCAGCTTTTGTTCATGGCTTGAATCCGTTTCAGCAGATGGAGTGTTCTGCAGTATTTTTATGGGCTCCATCTTAGAGTTTAGATCTTTTGTCGCAGAATCCGCTGCTATCGAGGAATTCAACGAACGGTGAATCTCGGAGTGTGCCAGGTCAACTTTTGTATCTGATCTTGCATCAGCCTGCTTTTGACTGATGGCTACCTCGCCAGTTTCAGCCGGAACGATTAAATCCATGGCATAAAGTTGATCTAAGAGTTCGGCAGGAGCAAGCTGCTGCTTTAAGCCATCATTTAATAAGTTGAAATCTTGGCTGCCGATCAGAACCAGTAAGCGGCGTTGGCGTGCGGTCAGTGGGATGGAGCGATCCTGTAGCACCTCGATCCCACGTTGAGTTTTATAAAAATGCATCATAGCTGAATAGATGGTTGCTTAAATTCAGCTAGAGCATAGTCTGTGAAAATTACATTAATATGAAGTATTTATTAAAATACAGAGGTTTATTTTGATAAGACCTATAATGTAGTGATCGCCGTATTTTCAAGGGCCTTACGTAAATAAGGATCCAGCTCATCTTGACGCAACAACCATTGCACATAGTCAGCAGGCAGTTCTGCAATAGCGGTACCGCGATGTTTACCAAAATTAATCGTACGTGGAATTCGGGCATCTTCAGAAGCCTCGAATAATTCCTGCATATTGTTGATTTTTAAATGATGCACAATATGCATCAAAATATTGGCAGTTAAAATAATATCCATATCGGCACGATGCGCTTTACGGATCATTTCACGCGCTCTTTCGCTGCCTTTGGTGATCATATAAATCAGTGCAGAAATATTGTGTGCTTCTGCATCTGGCCAGACCTGACGTGCTAAAGCCAGTGTACAAATCGCCTTGATTTTTGAAGTATCTACACCACATTTTTCGATGGCACGGACGTCATAATCAATATTATGGCCGATCATATAGACGGTTTCATCAGGCAGGCGAAAGGTAGTGTAATGCGGCTGACCTTCCAGATCCGATTCCAGAATATGATGCACGGCCATGGCAGCAAAAGAAATGGCTTCGTCACATGAATAAAGCTGATCAAACAGACGGCTTTTATCCAGACTGATTTTATGCTCTACAATTTCGACAGGCGCATAAGCAATTTCGATGGGTTGACCATTTAAAGTATGCGTTTCGGTATCAAGAATAATGGCCTGCATGCGTTAAGCACCATAAAAGAAGAGACAGGCTTCATATTAACGATAAATAGAGAAAAAGATTAAGCTGAATTTTATAAAATATGCACTTATAGACAAAGAATGAGGTAAATCAATCCAATCCTGCCTAATTATGAACAAATAGATCAAACACACATCTCTCAATTTAGATATCTACAATTATCTGATTCAGGTTAAGGCATCTTCAAGAAGTTCAGAAAGACAAAAGAGGGAGAAAGGTCTAAAGAAAGAATAAGGTCTAAAGAAAGAATGAGGAAAATGCGTTGATCCGATTTTAAATTGGTTGGGAGTGCTGCTAGATCACAGGGCATTCAGTATTTAAAGCAATGTAAGCTTACAAAGCGTGAGAAAAATACGCAAAATTTTAAAAGTCAAAAAACTTTAATGTCAATTCAATAGTTTGATTTTACTTAAATTGACCATGAATTCTAAAGAGTTGAGCCATTTTTATTGCAAACTGAATAAAGTTCATGATCGAAAATTTAAAACTTCATGCTACAATACGCGCCAATCTTAGCACGGCTTAAAAGCCCTAAATCAATAGGACCTCGCTAATGTTTGCCAATATCTCTATCGCTGAATTTGATCCAGAATTAGCTCAAGCAATCTCGAATGAAGATGCTCGTCAAGAAGCTCATATTGAGCTAATCGCTTCTGAAAACTACTGCTCACCAGCAGTTATGGAAGCTCAAGGTTCAAAACTTACTAACAAATATGCGGAAGGCTACCCAGGTAAACGCTACTATGGCGGTTGCGAGTATGTAGACGTTATCGAACAATTGGCGATTGACCGTGCTAAAGAACTCTTTGGTGCTGATTATGCTAACGTTCAGCCACATGCTGGTTCACAAGCAAACTCAGCAGTTTACTTAGCGCTTCTTAACCCGGGCGATACAGTTCTGGGTATGAGCCTTGCTCACGGTGGTCACTTGACGCACGGTGCAAAAGTAAGTTTCTCTGGTAAAACATATAATGCGATTCAGTACGGTTTAAACCCTGAAACTGGCGAGATCGATTACGAAGAAGTTGAGCGTTTGGCGCTTGAGCACAAGCCACGCATGATCGTTGCTGGTTTCTCTGCATACAGCCAAATCGTTGACTGGCAGCGTTTCCGTGACATCGCGGACAAAGTTGGCGCTTACCTATTTGTTGATATGGCTCACGTTGCAGGTCTGGTTGCCGCTGGCGTTTACCCAAGCCCGGTGCAAATCGCTGACGTTACTACGACTACGACTCACAAAACACTTCGTGGTCCACGTTCAGGTCTGATCCTTGCGAAAGCAAACGAAGAAATCGAGAAGAAACTTCAATCGGCTGTATTCCCAGGCAACCAGGGTGGTCCTTTGGTTCACGCGATTGCTGCGAAAGCAATCTGCTTCAAAGAAGCAATGGCACCTGAATACAAAGCTTATCAGCAACAAGTAGTTGTGAATGCGAAAGCAATGGCTGAAGTATTAATCGCTCGTGGTTATGACGTAGTTTCTGGTGGTACTGAAAACCACTTGTTCTTGTTGTCTTTAATCAAACAAGACATCACAGGTAAAGAAGCTGACGCTTGGTTAGGTGCTGCTCACATTACTGTGAACAAAAACTCTGTACCAAACGATCCACGCTCTCCGTTCGTCACTTCAGGTATCCGTATCGGTACACCTGCAGTAACAACTCGCGGTTTTGGCGAAGCTGAAGTGCGTGAACTTGCAGGCTGGATCGCTGACATCCTAGATGCTAAAGGCGATGAAGCTGTTATCAACGCGGTGAAAGAGAAAGTTGCAGCGGTATGTGCTAAATTCCCAGTTTATGCATAATCGCTTATAAACGGAAAGGAGCTCCCAACCGGGAGCTTTTTTTATAGCTGTAAAAATAACGATGTAAAAGATGTTTAGACTTGATCGGGCTTATATAGATCAATTTCCATGCCGTAAGAGATTGAGTCATCAATAAAATCATATTGAGTTTTTCTCAATCTGGCTTAAAGTCTTTTATCAACTATTTGTATTTTTAAATGCTTTAAAAGAATGAATGCATTCGTTGCATGCTTTGCTTGAAATTATTTACAGGAATTATTTTCAGAACCTGACACTTTAAAAATAATAGGTTATTGAGCTGAAGATCATGGTAGATGAAGCGCTTGAGTGAATCCCATGTTACTGTAAGGTGGTGCTGATATAAGCGCCGTGAATGACATCATTCTTTTTATTTAAACGTTATATGGATCGGTATCATTTGAATATGGGTAAATCCTGTATTTAAAAATGCTGCTGGCGGTTGATTGATTAATTTTTCATTTATGCATTAAACAAGGTAATAAGGATGACTAAACCCAACATTATTTTATCTGAGCAAGATTTACATCGTCTGGAAACGATGCTGGAGAATCAGAGCAAGCTGAGCGAAACCATGATCCGCTTAGAGGATGAATTGGCACGTGCCGAAGTGGTCGAGCCGCAAGCGATCGCAAGCAATATCGTGACCATGCATTCCCGTGTGTTGCTGACCATTGCACCTTCTACGGAAGCTGTTGAGGTGACACTGGTTTACCCACACGAATTTAAAGGTGAAAAGGGGCAGGTCAATGTGGTCGCACCAATAGGTGCAGCCATTTTGGGCTTAGCGGAAGGTCAAACCATTGAATGGCCACAACCGGATGGTCATACCATGAAAGTAACCATTGAAAAAGTGCTGTTTCAGCCGGAGAGCGAAGGGGATTATCTTTAAGCCAGCGTTGGATCATCCTTGAAAGCCATAGCAATATGGCTTTTTTTGTATATGGATTTTAAGTAAAACCTGATGTTGTAAGCATTTAGATCAGATTGAATACATTTTAAAGTTCTAAATGCTTAAAGTTAAATAATTCTCAAAATGCAATGTAGTCATTTATCTCTGCAATTGAATCGTATTGCCAAAATCATAATTAAAATAAAGATAAAACATGGATTTAGTTAAAGTGATGTAACGAATTTCTGGATAAATATACACAACGCGGTCTGTTTTTTTGCTACATTCGAAGATGTTCTAGACTTCTTTGTTTCACTTTTTTAAAGGATATCGCCTCAACCATGTCGCGCTTTGAAGCTCTACCTGCCTTGACTGATATGATGCTTGATCGTGAGGAAATTCTGGCGATTAAGCGTAATGAGCTTGTGCCTGTACTGGATAATCAATATGGGCTGAATCATTATGCAGATGCTCTGATTCAGGCACAGTCCGTTCTACTGAATGGTGTAGATCCGCACTTGACCCAACAGTTAAGCCAGACCATTGAGCAATTGATTCATGCCTTGGCAGAATCTAAAAAATATCTGAAAAAACGTAAATTTAATGCCCTACAGAAATGGCTAGGCATCGATCTGGATTATGGCTCAAGTCAGGTGGAATATTATCAACGGCTAGACCGTTTGCTCGATCAGGCCGATCACTTAAGCCGTAAATTACAGATTGAAATTCAGAAATCGCAGTCGCGTTTTCAGCAGCTTTTGGGGTTGCGCGAACAGATGGCCAAGCACATTGTCGCAGCAGACGAGTTTCTGTCTGAATATCCGCTATTCGTCAAAAACCAGCATCCCTTGGATAATTTTTCAGAACGCCTCTCCAAGAAAATTAATACCTTACGTACCTTGCAAAGCAGTAATGACATCGCCATTACCCAGATGCAGCTTTCGCAGCAGCTTTCCTTTAGCCTGCTGGATCGCTTTAAGGAAGCACAGCAGGTCTTGATTCCGGCCTGGCAATATCATGTCAAACAAAGCCAGACGAAACACTCGACAAGTGATCTGGAAAAACTTGATAATAGCCGTGAGAGTCTGATTAAAACGTTAAAAAAATCCCTCGAGAAACCCTCGAAAACATAACAATATAAGGTGAACTATGATCAAGTCTGATTTAGTAAATTTACCTGTTGAAAGCTCGAATGAACTGGTCGAACAAAAATTCCAGCAAATGGACCTGAAAGAACTGTGCTTACAGCCTGCTGACTTTCAGGAGGTGCTGGCTGCACGTAAAGAGTTGCAGAACATGAGTCATAACAGCGTGGCTGAATATGGCAAAAATATTGCGACCAAAACTTCGACCTATACCGATGAATTACTGAATCTGGTGCAAAATAGAGATCTGGATGCGACAGGACAGAAGCTGAATCAGGTGGTACAGGTGGCTCAGCAGCTGAATACCAGCAGTATTCTCAATAAAAAGAAAAGTTCGGGTTTTTTTGGCAATATTATTAGCAAATTCAAAGGTGCGAAAGATAACTTTGATGCGCATTTCAATACCACTAAAGAGCAGCTAGATGTACTGGTGAAAGAGATTGAAACCTCGCAATCCGGTTTGAAAGCACGTGTTGATACCCTGGATAAAATGTTTGACGGGGTACAGGATGAATATAAACAGCTCGGGGTACATATCGCCGCAGGCCGTTTACGCGAACAGGAGCTGCAGCAGGAAATTTCCACTTTAACCGCCTTGCCGCAAGATCAGAGCACCACCCAGAAAATTTATGACCTGAACCATCTGGCCAATAATCTGGAAAAACGTGTCAGTGATTTACAGGTATTGCAGCAATCTGCGATGCAGACCTTGCCAATGATCCGGATTATCCAGTCGAATAACCTGATGTTGGTCGACAAGTTCTATGCGATCAAAAACATTACTTTACCGGCGTGGAAAAACCAGATCAGTCTGGCGATTTCGTTGAGTGAACAGAAGAACAGTGTACAGCTGGCCAATACCATTGATGATGCTACCAACGAGCTGCTGCGCCGTAATGCTGACCTGTTACATCAGAACTCGGTTGATACGGCTAAAGCCAATCAACGCTCGGTGATTGACATTGAAACGCTTGAACATGTGCAAAACACCCTCATTAAAACTGTAAATGATGTGATTCAGATTCAGAAAGAAGGTGTACAAAAACGCACAGAAGCAACCGTGCGTTTGAAAGCTTTGCAGGATAATCTGAATCATTTGGTGATTGAATCAAGTACCAGTGGATCCAAGCCCAACTAAATCAGGTAGGGCCAAAATCTGTAAGAAGGAGTAGAGATTGCCGCCCTTAGATGAATACGCCGTTAAGCCTCAGGACATCAAACAGGGGGTAGTTGCACTCAAGAAACGTCAACGCAATTTGATGCTATTGGGTTTGACCACCTCTACCGTATTTATAGCCTCACTGATCAGCCTATTTTTCCAGCAGGAACTGGTCTATGGTTTTTTTGGCCTAAGTACCCAAGTACAGCAATTGCATTTGCCGGTCAGTGTAGATGCCACACTGGCCAGCATTGGTGATAGTCCAGATTATTTTTTTAGTTTGCTGAGCTGGTTTGGCTGGCTGATTATTAAAATTTTTGCCTCTTTCATCGGTGCATTTTTTGTGATTGGCTTACTGAAAAAGTTGCGTTTCTTTTATGTGCGCTTTCAGTCTTTTGTGCTGAAATTTGTCGCCTGGCTGATTGCTTTTATCGTAATTTGGTCAGGCTTAACTTACTGGCAGCATGATCTGCGCAATGATCGGGATGATGCTTATCAGCAAGTGGTGTATTACGATAGTAATATCAATGATAGTGAAATCGCCCGTTACCTGGCCGATTCAAAGATTGCTGCACCAGTAAAGTCTTATTTATTGGCGCAAACGGCATTGCTGCATAAGCCGCAAGATTTATCTGCCGCAAAACCCTATGTTTTAAAATTGGTTGAGGCAGAAAAACAGGATCCTAAATTTGAACAATATGGTTTCAAGCCTGAACAAATCTGGACCATGCAGCAACAAGTCTATGGTCAAGCGATGACAACGGTCGCTAAGAGTGTAAATACGCAGGTGCAACAGGCGGATCAATTGAGCCAGATCACGAATCTGGTCATTATTGGTGTCGCTATTTTATCGGCGCTACTCAGCTTAATCTTGTTTTTCTTGGCCAACTCAATCAAGGGTCGATCACTCCGTATCGAACAGCGGATTCATTAATTTCCCAAAATGCTCCTGAATAGGGAGCATTTTTTGATGGAATTTCAACGCTATTTTTAAGATAACCTATTCAACTTGCTCAATACCGCCCAAAAATTAAAATAAGGCAGCATAAAATCTATGATTGGATTTATAATCTAAAATATCGATCAATAGAATAAAAACAAACTGTTTTACCTATTTATGCAATTCATTTAATATCCTGTTATCAAATAAACATTTACTCCTTTGGAGACGTTAGCAATGTTAGATCAAAATACTTCAGCTCAACTTAAAACCCTATTAGAACGCCTGGAAGGTCCGATTGAACTGGTGGCGACTTTAGATGGCTCTGACAAATCAGCCAAAATCCAGGAACTGGTTGCCGAAGTGGCTGCACTGTCTGACCTGGTCACTGCACGCTTTGACGGGACCAATGCACGTGCGCCAAGTTTCGGGATTGCCAAACAAGGTGAGGAACCGCGTGTGTTCTTTGCAGGCTTGCCAATGGGCCATGAGTTCACCTCACTGATCCTGGCATTGTTGCAAACCTCAGGTTATGCACCGAAAGTCTCTGATGAAGTTCTGGCGAATATCAAGAGCCTAGGTGTTCAATCTAATTTCGATGTATTTGTATCCTTAAGCTGCCATAACTGTCCGGATGTGGTTCAGGCACTCAACCTGATTGCCATTTATAACCCGGGCACTACTGCCACCATGATTGATGGGGCCTTCTTCCAGGAAGAAGTCGAAGAACGCAAAATCATGGCGGTGCCGATGGTATTCCAGGACAACCAGCATATCGGTCAGGGTCGTATGACACTGGAAGAAATCATTGCCAAGCTGGATAGCAATGCCGCTGCCAAAGATGCGGAAAAGCTGAATGCCAAAGACGCCTTTGATGTTCTGGTGATTGGTGGTGGACCTGCGGGGAATACTTCAGCCATCTATGCAGCGCGTAAAGGCATTAAAACCGGGATCGTGGCGGAGCGCATGGGCGGTCAGGTCATGGACACCATGGATATTGAAAACTTCACGTCAGTACAAAAAACCCAAGGTCCTAAATTTGCAGCGGAAATGGAAGCCCACGTGCGTGAATACGGGGTCGACATCATGAACCTGCAACGCGTGTCTGATATCAAAGGGGCAGACGAAACGGCCAATGGTCTGGTGGAAGTGACTTTAGAGAATGGTGCCAAACTGGAATCTAAAACCGTGATTCTGTCGACCGGCGCACGCTGGAGAGAGATGAACGTTCCAGGTGAGCAGGAATACAAAACTCGTGGTGTGGCCTACTGTCCGCACTGTGATGGCCCACTGTTCAAAGGCAAGCGTGTAGCCGTGATTGGCGGTGGTAACTCGGGTGTTGAAGCCGCGATTGACCTGGCGGGGATTGTGGAGCATGTAACTTTGGTGGAATTTGATACCAAGCTGCGTGCGGATCAGGTGCTGCAAGACAAGCTGAACAGCTTGCCGAATACCACCGTGATCAAGAATGCCCTGTCGACTGAAGTGCTGGGTGATGGTTCACAGGTGACCGGTCTGAAATACAAAGACCGTGCCACGGATAAAGAGCATGTGGTTGAGCTGGCGGGGATCTTCGTGCAGATCGGTTTGTTGCCTAACACCGATTTCTTAAAAGAAACTGCTGTTGAGCTGACCAACCGCGGCGAGATTGTGATTAATGATCGCAATGAAACCAATGTGAAAGGTGTATTTGCAGCAGGTGACTGTACCACAGTGCCTTACAAGCAGATCATCATTGCCACCGGTGAAGGTGCCAAGGCGTCACTGTCTGCTTTTGATTACATCATCCGTTCAGGACAATAAAAAAATAGCACCTGGGTTCCCCAAAACCGAGGTGCTATATCTTATAAATACATTATTATCGCTTTATAGGAACTCAGGACGCTAACACCCGAGTTCCTTTTTTTATATTTATTATTGGAACAGCCAAAAGTGTCCCCACGCACTTTAAGCTGTTCCTTTCCTCTGCACAGTTTTTGTTTTCAACCCTTATTTTTATACTTTCCCCAAGGTTGTTTTTATATAAAGCAATGTTTATTCCATCGCTTCATTTTTAAGATTTAAATAAGTTCAAACCCTTAAATTTTTCCAGTAATTGTTCTTGTGTTTCCCGATACTCCGGATGTGGAACAATGCATTCAATCGGACAGACATCTACACAGGTCTGATGCTCATAAAAACCGACGCATTCTGTACAACGGTTCACATCAATTTCATAAACTTTCGCACCCTCATAAATCGCGTCATTTGGGCATTCCGGTAAACACATATCGCAATTGATGCATTTGTCGGTAATTAGTAGTGCCATATTTAACTCGCTTGATAAGCCAGTGAAGATGCCGAAATATCCATAGTCGAGCTTGGCAGATTACGGATGAGCAGGGCATATTGCATATCAACATCTGCCGGAACTGGAATCTCAACGATATGACCTGAACCTTTGGCGTCTTCGATCAGATTACCTTTTTTGTCTTTCATTTCGGTTAAATTGAAAGTGATATTGCCTTTAGTCGTCATCAGTTCGAGTGAGTCACCGACGATAAAACGGTTTTTCACATCGATCTTGATGTAATCTCCATTGCGCTCCAGTACTTCACCACAGAAAATTTGATGATCAAAACTGGAAGAACCATGTTCATAATTCTGATATTCACTATGCACATGGCGGCGTAGAAAACCTTCGGTATAACCACGATTCGCTAAGCCTTCCAATTGTGTCATCAGTGACGGATCAAAAGGTTTACCCGCAAGCGCATCATCAATCGCTTTACGGTAAATTTGAGCAGTACGGGCGCAATAGAAATAAGACTTGGTACGGCCTTCGATTTTCAGTGAATGCACACCCACTTTAGTTAAGCGCTCTACATGCTGGACTGCACGCAGATCTTTCGAGTTCATAAAATAAGTGCCGTGTTCATCTTCTTCTGCGGCAAACATATCTTCATCATTCCGCTGCAATAACACAGGCTCATCAAACTGATGTTGTTCTTGCATGTGTTGTTCGTCGGCATCTTTGGAGCAGCAGCCTGAATCCAGATTTTTCACTGGAATCACATCACCGGTTTCATCTTCCTTAGCATCCAGCACTTTATATTCCCAGCGGCAGGCATTGGTGCAGGCACCCTGATTGGCATCACGTTTGTTCATATAGCCTGACAGCATGCAACGGCCAGAATAGGCCATGCACAGTGCACCATGAACAAAGACTTCAATCTCCATATCGGGCACTTGCTGTTTGATTTCTGCAATTTCTTCAATCGACAGTTCACGTGACAGAATCACGCGGGTCAGGCCCATATTTTTCCAGAATTTCACGGTTGCCCAGTTCACGGCATTGGCCTGAACAGACAAGTGAATATCCATCTCTGGAAAATGTTCACGCACCAGCATGATCAGACCTGGATCGGACATGATCAACGCATCTGGCTGCATCGCCACTACAGGCGCTAAATCACGAATAAAATTTTTCAGCTTGGAGTTATGCGGCTGGATATTGACCACCACATAGAACTTTTTGCCGAGTTCATGTGCTTCTTTAATGCCAATGGCGAGATTGTCATGGTCAAATTCATTATTCCGAACCCGCAAGCTATAACGCGGCTGACCGGCATAGACTGCATCTGCACCATAAGCAAAGGCATAGCGCATATTTTTCAGTGAGCCAGCAGGTGAGAGAAGTTCGGTAACAGTGGTAATGCTCATGATCAAATCGAAAGACATATAAAAAGTACGGTTTTATTCTAATCATCTGGAATTTGGATTCAACCTAGTAAATCACTCGGAAATACGCCATTTTGAGGTAAAACAAAGTTTTATTTTAAGTAGGAAGCGTCCATAAAATTTCTTCAATATTCAGTCATTTTCAGGGTTTTCAAGCGTTTTTAAAATCTGGCAATGATCAATCGTGGTCGGGGTATTGCAACTTTCTCTCAGTGTAATCAGTTGCTGTTCAAATATTTGTAATTCTTTAATTTTATTTGAAATATCCGAAAGATGCTGATCAATCAGCTGGTTGACGGCACAGCAGTCCTGTTCCGGATTTTGTTCAAGTTGAATCAGGGTTTCAATCTCTTTTAACGACATGTCCAAGGCACGGCAACGCTTGATAAAAAGCAGTCTTTTTAATGCGTCTTCACCATAATAACGATACTGATTACTTGCTCGAAAATTCGGCTGGATAAAGCCTTTTTTCTCATAAAAACGTAGGGTATCGGTGCTTAGACCAGTTTTTTTGGCCATTTCTGAAATCAAATAAACTGACATATCGCCCTCATGCTTGACCTTGGAGTTAGTCCATAGTTTCTAATCAATTTATCGTATTTTAGATAAAAAATCATCGGGGGAATGATATGGCTTGTAGTTGTAGTCCTGAACCGGCACCCATCAAGCCCAACAGCAAATTTAGAACAGCGCTATGGATTGCCTTGCTGGTGAACTTGACTTTATTTGTAGTGGAGCTGATCGGTGGTGCATATGCACATTCATCGGCCTTGTGGGCAGACGCGCTAGATTTCTTTGGAGATGCGGTCAATTACGGAATTTCTTTGGCTGTATTAGGGGCAAGCCTGTATTGGCGCGCAACAGTTGCCCTGATTAAAGGCTTGACCATGGCTGTATTTGGCTTGGTGGTTATTGGCAAAGTGATTTACGCCTATCTGCAAGGCATTCCACCTGAAGCATTGACAATGGGCCTGATTGGCGTCCTGGCCTTGGTGGCGAATGTATTTACAGCAGCAATTCTTTATGCTTTTCGTGAAGGTGATTCCAATATGCGGTCGGTCTGGCTCTGTAGTCGTAATGATGCGATTGGCAACTTTGCGGTCATTTTGGCAGCCGTAGGCGTATTTGGTACAGGCAGTCTTTGGCCAGATATTATTGTGGCTGTGATTATCGCAACACTTGGCATCACATCAGGTTATCAAGTGATTAAGCAGTCCCTAGAAGAAAGATCACTTAAACATAAATCCAGCTAATTTTTATATTTAAGGCTGTCCTGCAGGGCAGCTTTTTATTTTTATAATATGTGAAAAATAAAGCTTTACAAATAAACAAATTAAATTAGAATCTCTCGCGAAATTCATAAAATATACATAAATTTTAATAATTTAGTTTTTTGCATAATGCGAGGGTTAATGTGAATTTAATTAAAATTTTTTCAATATTGGCAATATCTAGTTTAGCCGCTTGTAGTTCCAAAGTCGTGACTTATGATGCAACAGGAAAAATTATCGGTTCATGTAAAGCGACGCGTGGCCTACTTTCAATCGCGAGCGCACATTGTAGTGGTTCAGGCGATGCTTTGGGTGTGAATTATAATACGCCGGATGCTGCTACGGGCCTATTACCAACGCCACCAAGCCAAAATCAGATTAATTTAAAACCGTAAATAATAAAGGGGAATATCATGAAATTATCAGCACTTATTGCACTCGTAGCAACTGTTGTATTGACGGGTTGTGCATCGTCAGTGACTACATTTGACTCTCATGGCCGTATGATTGGTTCATGTAAAGCGCAAACGGGTTTCATCATTGCAGGTGGCGCAGGTTGTTCAGGTTCTGCAAATCAGGAAGGCCGCGATCGTTAATTTTTTAGTGATTGTTCCAATAAAAAACCGGACTTTTAAGTCCGGTTTTTTATTTTAGAAAATCTTATTTTTCTACGAATGCACGTTCAATCACGTAGTCACCCAGAACGCCCATTTTTGGAGATTCTTTCAGACCGTGTTGGTCAAGAAGCGTAGCAACATCATCTAGGAATGCAGGGCTACCGCATAACATGGCACGGTCAGTTTCCGGGTTGAAACGTGGCAGACCGATTTTTTCGAACAGTTCACCAGTTTCAATGGCAGTGGTTACACGACCTTGGTTTGGATATTCTTCACGGGTTACGGTTGGGTAATATACCAATTTTTCTTTCGCGCCTAGTTCAGAGAAGAATTCATGATTTGGCACTTCATTCAGGATCAAATCTTGATAAGCCAGTTCTGAAATGAAACGGGTACCGTGAACTACGATAATCTTTTCAAAACGCTCGTAAGTTTCTGGATCGCGAATAGTCGACAGGAACGGTGCAAGACCTGTACCAGAAGAAAGAAGGTAAAGATTTTTACCTGGGTTCAAGTCATCAAGTACCAATGTACCTGTCGGCTTTTTAGACACCAAAATGTCATCGCCGACTTTGACTTTCTGTAAAATCGAAGTCAGTGGACCATCAGGCACTTTAATTGAGAAAAACTCTAACTCTTCTTCGTAGTTGGCGCTTGCAATTGAATATGCGCGCATTAACGGCTTGCCATTGACTTCAAGGCCGATCATTACAAACTGACCGTTTTTAAAACGCAAAGCAGTGTCACGAGTCGTTTTAAAAGAGAATAAAGTATCATTCCAGTGGTGGACGTGAGTAATCTTTTCGACGTTAAAAGCAGCCATTAAAGGTCTCAATAAATTATCAAATTAGAACAGCTTGCTATTCTAATCTAAATTCATTCTCGATAAACTGAATATATTTAATTGAGCTTATCAAAAAAAGTGATGATGACTGAACTTGCGCTGCCGATAATTGGTTATATGCGCTCTCCCTATAAAGAAAAATTTGGTATTCCTCGTCAGCCGAATCTGGTTCAGGTCGAAAGTTATATCGAAATGGTCGAGCCTTATAATGACCTACTCGCCTTTGAGGGAATTGAAGAGTTCAGTCATCTGTGGTTGGTTTGGCAATTTCATGACAATAAAAACCAGGACAACAGCCAGTTTCGTCCACAAGTGCGTCCGCCACGTTTGGGCGGTAACAAGAAAATAGGCGTGTTTGCCACGCGCAGCATGTATCGTCCATCACCGATTGGTTTATCTGTGGTCAAATTCAAGGAAGTGAGAAAGGTGGGTAAACATGTTCGAGTATATGTGACAGGGAGTGATTTGCTCGATGGCACGCCAATTGTAGATATTAAACCTTATATACAATATTCGGATGCTATCATTGAAGCACAAAGCGGTTATGCACAGGATGAACCATCACGTAAAACCGTCATCTGGAGCGATGAAGCGGAGCAGCAAAAGCAACAATTACTAGGAAATGGAAAAATTTCTATGCAGACTATTCAGGAACTGGAAGCGGTTTTATCTTTAGATCCAAGACCAGCATATCAGGAAGATGAAGAGCGGATTTATGGGATGAAGTTTGCTGATTTAGATGTGAAGTTTAGAGTAAATACACAATATATTGAGATTGTCGAGATTTAAAATTTTTTGGGGGGGATATTCCCCCAAAAAATGATCTGGCTGAATTACATTACACGGTATTTATCAATCTCTTTACTCGCAGTGGAGTTAAAAATAGTACATTCTTTTTGTAAAGATTGAATATATAACTCTTGTTCTAAAATTTCCTCTGCATCTGTAAGCTTATCAGACTTAAGTTCTTTTAAAACTTGTGTTTCAATTTCAATTTCTTTATTTAAAGAGTAATAAGTACCTGATTTATTGTACTCGCCCATACGATATTTATTATCGAATTGCACAATGGCGCTGATATATTCATTTGGATAAATTGCATTCGAAATAAAAGCCTTATATCCACCTAGATTTATAGTGTTATAGCCCTCAGAGAATATATCTTGGAAACTATCAGAAGTATCGTATGGGTTTTGATACATCATAATAAAGTCTTTACTCGAAGATAAATTTAATCCTCTTAAGCATTTTGAACCATTTGGAAATTTCTTGTCTTTAAGTTTAGAAAGATAGAGTTGTCCGAAGCTACCATAATAATTTAGCTTAGGTTCAGAAGAGACCAGATACAGATGAGTATCTATGTATTCAGCCAATGGTTTGCCAGATAGATCGACTAACTCATATTGTTCAGTTAATTGAAGACCTGTATGTCCGATTTTAGAGGATGGGATATAGGTTTTTTCAGTTGGAGTATTTTTTAAAAGTGATCCAATTTTATAGCCTAATTCAGGATCTTTATTTAATTCTAATTCATAGAGACCTTCATTAGTTAAGTAATCACTAAAAATATACAGTTCATTTATATCAAGAGTTTCCATATCTTTTAGGTTGCTTAAATAGTCTACACGGACATATTGTGTATCCCCTTTGCTTGTAAAAGTGAGTTTGTCGAATAAGTAATCAGAATTTTCGAAATAGGAAGGCGAATACACAGACCATTCAGAATCATTTGTTGTAGTATTTCCAGTTCCAGTTCCAGTTCCAGTTCCAGTTCCAGTTCCAGTTCCAGTTCCAGTTCCAGTTCCAGTTCCAGTTCCAGTTCCAGTTCCAGTTCCAGTTCCAGTTCCAGTTCCAGTGTTTGATTCAGAAGATGAACCTCCGCCACATGCACTTAACATGAATGCACTAAAAATTGCGAATGATAAAGTCTTAAATTTCATAAATACCCTATAAAAATTATATTAATTCAATTGTTTTTTAAAAGTAAAGCCAGCCGATTATAGCTATAAAATATTGAAATAAAACCTAGTAAAAATATAAAAATTAATTAGTTAGAAATATTTAATAATTAAAAGACCATCCACCACAAAATTGCAATTAACACTGCCATATGTAAAATCTGCACAGGCGCAAAATAAAGGACAAACTTCCAGCCACCGGTCAAAGCGGCATTGGCTGACTTGGCCAGGGCATGAGCACCCAGACCTAAAAGCAGGGCATAAATCAAACGTAGATTGGAGGGATCACCTTGAACGACGACACTGGCCATCGCGGCATGAATCTCGAACAGAGAGGCGAGTAAGGTCCCGGCCAGTAAGCCGGCATCCCCGAGCCAGACCTCCAGTCCGTAAACTCCAGCCTGAATCAATGTTAATGTGACTGCAATAATCACAGCTTCTTTTAAGCTAAACATCTGGCTGTCTGATGATTCCATGCTCGGAGCAGGTTTTGCCTTGCGCAATAAGAAAAATGCACAGGCTGCCAGAAGGATTACGGCAACTAAAGAGGGCAAGAGCAGGATTTTAAGCCAGCTCCACGATACACCCCCAACCACAATCAATAGCAAAACAATGGTCGAGATACAGGACATCAGCGCGGCGCCGGCATTCGATCGTGCATCCATTTCACCTTTACGGACCTGTAAGCCCAACTGAGCGATGGTCGCCGTACTGGAAACAAAACCAGAAGCAATGGAGGACAGCATTAGGGCATTTTTAGTCGAAAAAAAGCGTTTAGCAATATGCGCCAAAGCTTGTACCACTAAAATTAAGGTCAGTAATTTTAAAATAAGATAAGGGTTAAGCACTTCGCCCCAAAAAGCGCGATCAGGAGTAAGCGGCAGACAAATCAAAATCAAGGCCAGTAATAATAGTCCATCCCTGAACTCGGCTTCTTTAATCCATTTTCCGGCAATGTTGTGCATGGTATGTTTGGCCATCAAAATACCGGTTAAGAGCACAGAAAGACCGGCTGCCAGAGGAATATTCCACAAACACATGGCGCCAATAAAATAGGTCATCACAAATGCAAGCTCTGTGGTAATGCCCGGGTCATCTGGCTGATTTTTTATGGATAAAATGACCATACCACCCACGATCAAAGCACCTATTACAGCAATCACGATTCCAAACAGGAAACACAGTGCGCCCAATAAAGCACAGATCGCAAAGGAACGTAAGCCGGCAAAACTCGGTTGCTGCTCACGTTGTTTATGCCGTTCCCGCTCCAGACCAATCAATAGGCCGCAGCCCAATGCCGAGGTGAGTATCGTGAGCAGTTCATGAAAAGAATGCGCATGCAGGGGAACCGCAGTCAAATCCATCTGTGACCTCAGCAAGCTAAGAGTTGATTATTTAAAAATATATGTGATGAGATCAGGTTTGCATAGATCAAAAATGTTGCAGTAGTGATCAAATCCATTCTTTACTTTCTTTTTGAGATTGAAATAGAAACGTACATTCGATAGGTCGAGAGCATGCGAAAAACTGCAAAAACTTGTTATAGTGGAGGCAAGTTTGGGGACTGATAATAATGAAATTTGACTTTGAAATGGATACGGCATGGTGTCTAGACCAACTCTTTAAAGACGGTAAGATCAGTGAACGCGACCGGATGCTGGTACAAACCACTCATCGGCAACGTGAACAATTAAAATGGCACCCTTTAAAGTGGATTGCCAATTTTAATCTGGTCGATCAGTCCCATCCTCAAACAACGCTGACCCTGAACCGTTTATGTCAGTGGCTGGCAGAAAAAACCGGATTGATGTTCTATATCATTGATCCGCTCAAAGCTGATGTACAGGCATTGACCCATGTCATGTCGCAGGAATATTCACTGCGCAACCGTATTCTGGCGGTAGAAATTCAGGCAGACAAAGTTCTGATTGCTACAGATCAGCCTTATAAAACTGAATGGATATCGAATCTCGAGCAGAATATTGCACCAAAAAAAATACAACGGGTATTACTGAATCCAGAACAATTACAACGTTATATTACTGAATATTATCAGGTCAGTCGTGCAGTCAGTGGTTCACAAAAATCTTCCGCCTATGACCGGGAAAATAAGGGCGTCGAAGCCTTGCTACAGCTGGGTGACTCACAGAATCCGGATGCCAATGACCAGCATATTGTCAAACTGGTAGACTGGGTGTTGCAATTTGCCTTTGAGCAGGGCGCCAGTGATATTCACATGGAACCGCGTAAAGATACGGGTAAGATTCGTTTCCGGATTGATGGCGTACTGCATACGATTTACAACATGCCCGCCAATACATTGACCGCCGTCATTTCCCGGATCAAGATTCTGGGCCGGATGAACGTCGCGGAAAAACGTAAACCACAGGATGGCCGCCTGAAAACCCGTACACCAAAAGGACAGGAAACCGAATTGCGTTTGTCGACCTTGCCAACGGCATTCGGTGAAAAACTGGTGATGCGTATTTTCGATCCGGAAGTGCTGGTGAGAAGCTTCCAGCAACTCGGTTTTGAAGGTCATCTGCTCAATGACTGGAACAATCTGACCAGTCACAGTCACGGCATTATTCTGGTGACCGGTCCGACTGGTTCCGGTAAAACTACTACGCTTTATTCAACCTTGAAACAGCTGGCGACTGAACAGGTCAACGTCTGTACCATTGAAGACCCGATCGAGATGCTGGAACCTAGCTTTAACCAGATGCAGGTCAATAATGGTATCGATCTTGGTTTTGCTGACGGCGTGCGTGCATTGATGCGTCAGGACCCGGACATTATCATGGTCGGGGAAATTCGTGATCAGGATACTGCCAATATGGCGATTCAGGCAGCATTGACTGGTCATCTGGTTCTCTCAACTTTACATACCAATGATGCGCCGTCGAGTCTGACCCGTCTGCATGATCTGGGCGTACAGCCATTTTTGACAGCAGCAACCATCTTGGGTGTTCTGGCTCAACGTCTGGTGCGTAAACTCTGCCCACATTGCAAGCAGGAAAGCTTCCTGAATGAACAGGAATGGCAGCATCTGGCAGCCGATTATCCTTTGCCGCGACCGGAATTTGTCTTTAAGGCGGTGGGCTGCGAAGAATGCCGGCATACCGGCTATAAAGGCCGTATTGGGATTTATGAGTTTATGCCACTGAGTTTGACCACTAAACAGCTGATTGGTGCCGATGCTAATCTGAACCAGCTGCGTCAGCAGGCGAAAAAAGAAGGGGTAGAGCCGCTCAGAATTGCCGGGGCGCGCAAGATTCTGGAAGGTGTCACTACGCTTGAAGAAGTCCTGAGAGTCGTACCCTTAAATTAATTTTGAAAATGAAGTAATCTTAAGGTTCAATTCATCTTCGGCTGTTTTAATAGCATCATCGAAACAAGGCAAGACTTTAAAGAGGTAATTGCGATGAAAATGATGATAAATACGGTTTTGGCAGCTGCATTGATGGGTTCTATCGCGACGGCTACGATAGCAAGCAGTGACACTGCTGTAAATCAGGCCGCTTTTGCTAAATCGACTACAGTCAAACAGGCACTGGCCATGAAAGATGACAGCAAAGTTCAGCTTAAAGGTTATGTCGTGAAAGCAGTCGGTGATGAAAAATACCAGTTCCGCGACAGTACAGGCACCATTACGGTTGAGATTGATGACGAACTTTGGCAAGGCAAACCGATTTCAGCCAAAACACCGGTAATCATCACAGGTGAAATCGACATTGATTATAAACCGGCAAAACGTGTTGAAATTGAGGTTGATCAGGTTCGCTTCTAATATCGCCTGATTTGCTGAAATCAGTTTGAACATAGCAACAAAAAACCACATGCAAGTTACCAAAAAGCATGTGGTTTTTTTGAGTCTGCTGCTTTTTCAGGGCAAGATAGAACAAGGAAGCAAACGGAGCAGAATATGCGTATTCTTTTGGCAGAAGATGATCAGTCTCAGGCAGACAGTATCCAGACCTGGCTGGAAATGGATGGTTATGTGATTGATCGGGTAGAGCGCGGTGATCATGTGATCCTGGCGATTGAGCAGCATCAATATGACTGCATTCTGCTGGATCGTGGCCTGCCGAATGCCACTGGAGACGAGATTCTGAAAAGTTTGCGCAGCCAACAGCAAGATACGCCAGTGATTTTTATTACAGCTAAAGACAGTATTGATGACCGCGTCGAGGGGTTGGATTTAGGCGCGAATGATTATCTGGTCAAACCTTTTAGTCTGGAAGAACTTTCGGCCCGAGTTCGTGCCCAACTCAGACAGAAGCAGAAAATACCGAATCATATCCTGCACTGGCAGGATCTCAGTCTGGACACTCAAGCCAAAACCCTGACTAAAGAAGGTCAAGCTATGAATCTGACTGCGAAGGAATTTCAGATTCTATATAAGTTGATGCAGCAGCCTGAACATATTGTCACCCGTGAACAGCTGGAAGAATCGCTGTATGCCTGGGGCGATGAAATTGAAAGTAATGCGATTGAAGTGTTTATCTATCAGCTGCGTAAAAAAATTGGCAGCCAGATGATTAAGACCATTCGCGGTCTGGGCTATCGCATGCATAAGGCTGAGGTATAAACCTATGTCAGCTGCTATTTCCTTGCAAACTAAACTGATCAAACATGCGCTGTTCAGTTCGATATTGGCTGGAATATTGGCCTGGCTGCTGTTATTGGGAATTTCCAGTTATCAAGCCAGTCAGCTGCATGATGAATTAATGGAGCAGATTTCTGAGTTACTGCTTGGCGATGTGACCCAGGCCAAAGACGCCCAGGTGGATGAACTCAGTGAACAGTTTGATATCCAGTATGCCTTGTTGCTGGGCCAGCAGGTACTGACTACTTCGATTGATGATGAATTAATTAATACCATTCCAAAAGCACAGAACAACGGCTTTCAGTTTGCTTATAAAAATGGTCATTTTATCCGGATACTGACTGCGGAAGATGACGACCTTCAGGTCAAAATCGTACAGCCACTTTCAGTACGTTTCGATGAACTCTGGCAAACTACTTTGGGCTTTGCCGGGATCTTATTCACTTTATGGCTAGTGCAATGGCTGATTCTAAGGGTCTCGGTCAAACGCCAGTTACGGCCATTAAACAAGATTTCGCGTGCCATTGGTTCCAAGACTGCTCAGGATCTGAGTCCTATTAAAACACCTGACCCTGAAATCACTGAACTGCAACCGATCATTCGTCAGCTGAATGCCATGCTCGGCCGGCTGGAGAAATCACTGGCTGCTGAACAGCGTTTTACTGCAGATGCTTCACATGAGCTGCGTTCGCCACTGTCTGCGATTCAAATGCGTCTACAGGTTTTAAAACGCAAATATCAAGATGATGCACAGCTCCCTCAGGCATTACAGTTGATTCAAAATGATGTCAACCGCGGTACGCAGGTGCTGGAGAATTTACTCTTGCTGGCACGACTCGATCCGGAGCGCGCAGGGCAATTACCAACGCAAACGATTAATCTTAAAAATCTGGTTCAGGAGGCTTTGCAGGCATTGCAGCCTTTTGCAGAAGAAAAAGACATTCATTGGAATCTAAACCTTGAGGATGCTGTGATCGAAGCGAATCCAGAGCTGATTTTTAGTTGTATTCGCAATCTGGTCGACAATGCTATTCGGTATACGCCGCCGCAGGGACAGGTCGAGATCCGAACGGTTGTTGAGCAGCATCAGATACAACTATTGATTGAAAACTCAGGAGAGGGGATTACTGATGATGTGCTGGAACGTTTAGGTGAACGTTTTTATCGGGCTTTGGGTACGCGAACTCAGGGTTCAGGTCTAGGTCTGTCCATTTGCCAGAAAATTATGGCACTGCATGCAGCTAAAATTGACTATGCGCCGTCGGATCTGGGCGGACTTAAAGTGTTATTGAGTTTTAAGCTTGAATAGCAAATCTCATGATCAGAAGATTAAAAAGCAGTATGCGCTGATTCATACTGCTGCTTCCCACGTTTGTTATTATTAGAACTGATTTAATTATTTGGTCAGAATAAGACGGTTATTGCGGGTCAGACGCAAGCGGTATTCTTCGCCGGCATGCATGATCCGGATTTCACGACCCAGTGCAAAAAGATTGTTGGAGTGCAGCATTGGCAAGGCATGGTGAGTATCATTGTTACGGGTAAATAGGCTAAATGGGGCGTTCATTCCGTCGACTCCGTGGTGTGTTTTGGATTGATTTAAATGATAATCATTATCGAATATATCTGTCAACGAAATATTGAGCAATTTATAAAAAACTCTAATTTGCTTACAATCTGTAAAACTTTAACGGTTCTGTACATCATGACTAAAGCTACGATTCATGTCGCAATTGCGCTTTTATTTTATCAAAATCAGGTTCTCGTCGGCTGGCGTGAGGCCAAGCAGCATCAGGGCAATAAATATGAATTTCCAGGCGGAAAAGTTGAACAGGGTGAGTTGCTAGTCGAAACCTGTCGCCGCGAAGTGATTGAAGAGGTGGGCGTTGATATCGAACGCTGGCATGCTTCTGATTTTATCTCCCATGAATATGAAGATCTCATCGTCAATTTGCATATTTTCCATGCTTCAGTACAGCCTGCGCAACTGGCTGAAATCAAACAGCCTTGGCGCTGGTACAGCCGGGAAGAACTTGGCCAGTTGAATTTTCCGAAAGCCAATCAGTCCATGATTCAAAAGCTGCAATGGCCGCAGCGCATCAAGATTGCTGAAGATCTGGATATCTTATCAAGTCTAGATACAGATCAAATGTTGTATTGGCGCGTGGAAGCAACCCCTGAACGGATCATGCAATTACAGCAGTATCCGGTAGATCAACTCTCCAAGTTAATTATTAATCAGCAGCTTTGGTCACAACTGAATGAATTGCAGCAGCAGACGATTCATACGATTCATCTAAAACAGACTCAATTGATGGACTTGAAACAAGGTGAATTGAAATCTGGCTATCGTTATCTGGCAGCCTGTCATGACCTGAGTGCTTTAATGCATGCAGAACAGATCGGTTGTGAAGCAGCCTTGCTGAGTCCGGTACTGGCGACCGCAACGCATCCGGACACGCCTGCGCTAGGCTGGGAGCAATTCAAGCAAATGGCAGAGCAGGTACAGATTCCGGTTTTTGCTTTGGGTGGAATGAAGGCTGATGAGCTTGAGTATGCAAAAAGCCAGCACGCTTATGGCATTGCCGGCATCCGCTATATTTAAACACTTTATTTATAAAATAAACTTTCTATTAGTAAGTCAGTTTCTATGGAAAATTATCTTAAAGTTTTTTGAGTGCCTGTTGGGCTTGCTGAATCGCTTTGGCATTTTTCCGCAACTGAGCAGATTTAAGGCGCACTTGCCAAAGCTGCTTTTTCATGGCACTAGATTGTGCATAACTCAGGCCACGTAAGGCAAAAGCATCGGCGCTTGCTGGCTGATTTTTACGGTTAGCAATCATACCCAAGTATAAATAGGTTTCCGGTGCCTGAGGGGCCAGTCGCTGTGCCTGAGTTGCAGACGCTTCAGCTTGAGCGAACTGCTGCTTGGTATAGGCCTGCTGGGTTTGCTGCATCAGACTCTTGAAAGCCGGCAGATTACGGCCATCATCAAACTTTTGGCTTTTCGGCTTCTGTTCAGGAATGACAATTTTCTGACGTTTGATGTCAGGACGGTCATAAGGCGTAATCACTACGCCATCTGGCGTTTTTGCCTTAGGTTTTTCCACCGCAGGCTTGGCAGGGGTAACTGGCTTTTCTGGCTCAGATATACTTTGGCAGCCCACCAGACTGAGGATGAGCAAACCAGGGAGGATTTTTCTTAACATAAACATAGACTCAATTAATGGCTATAACTTCCACTGGCGATAATACGGGTTTCGCTCTCAAGATCGCGTTCTATTTCTGTTTCACTTTCTTGTATGTAGCGACTCATATCATCCTGTTCAGCATCAGATGGCGCAGGTTCTGAATCAATATCATAAGGTTCCGTCGCATAATGCGAGATGCCGCAGGCAGTCGCCTGATTTGGCAGGGCATGACGCGAAATCGGGATATACATGGCGCCTTCACAGCCTTGTGCAGACAATAAACCAGTATAACGATCCAGCCAATGCCATTCGATTTCATTCGGCTGTGGCAGATTCACCGGTTTCTGGCGCAACTGTTTCATGACATTGGTCCAAACGGGCAGGGCACCTGAAGAACCGGTTAAGCCAGTGACTTTGTTGTCATCCAGACCGAGCCAAACCACGGTCATATAATTACCTGAGTATCCGGCAAACCATGAGTCACGGCTGTCATTCGTAGTACCTGACTTACCAGCAAGATTCAGACTGCGTGGTAAGCTGTTATAGGCTGCACGACCTGTACCATTCGACATGACCTGTTGTAAGCCATAATTCAGGGCATAAGCAGAAGCTGGATCAATGGTCGGTTGTACACTCAGGCTATAACGATCCAGAGAGCGGCCGTTGGCATCCACCACAGAGCGGATGGCTTTGGTTGGGTATTTAAAGCCGCCTGTAGCAAAGTTGCCGTAAATATTCATCACTTCCATCGGGGACATATCTACCGCACCCAAGTAAATCGATGGATAAGATGGAATATCTGAGGTCACACCAAATTTTTTCAGATGATTAATAAAGTTGGACAGACCAAATTCTTGTGCTAAACGCACAGTGGACAGGTTATAAGATTGCGATAAGGCTTGTGACATTGGAATGATACCATGTCCGCGACCACTATAGTTTTTCGGCGTCCAGGTTTTGCCATCACTCTTGATGCTGATTTCACTGTCTTCAATTGGGCTTGCCCAGTGATAACGGTTCGATTCCAGGGCACTCAGGTAGATCACCGGTTTTAGCAGGGAACCGACTTGACGCTTGGCATCGACTGCACGGTTAAAGCCGGTAAAATCTTGAGTAGAACCTACTGCGGCCACCAGCTCACCATTTTCCGGATGCGATACCAATACCGCACCCTGTAAATCTTTCAGGCGACCCGGATTGGATTTGCTTAAACGCGCCACCGTCTCTTTAAAGCTGTCCTGAATTCTGGTTTGGGCCAGAGGATCTAAAGTAGTGAAAATTCGCAGACCCTGATTGGTCAGATCGGTTTCCTGATAATCTGTGCGTAATTGACGACGTACAATATCCAGAAAATCCGGGAAGCGGGCAGGGCCTAAAGTCGGTTTTGAAATGACATTTAATGGACGTGCAGTTTCTTTTTCATATTGTTCCTGAGTCAGATAGCCCATCACCAACATATTATTCAGGACAATATCACGACGTTTTTTTGCACTTTCAGGATTGCGCCATGGATTGTATAGACTCGGGCCTTGGACTAAACCCACCAAAAATGCTTGCTGGGAAATATTCAGTTCACGCAGTGGCAGGCCAAAATAAAACTGCGATGCCAGACCATAACCATTAATAGAATAGTTACCATTCTGGCCCAGATTCACCTCATTTAAATAAGCTTCCAGAATTTCATTCTTGTCATAATGCAATTCAATCAGCATCGCCATAAAGGCTTCATTTACTTTACGTTTTAAGGTGCGCTCCGGGGTTAAATAGAAATTTTTGACCAGCTGCTGGGTCAAGGTTGAGCCACCTTGACGTTTACCACCGGTAATATTGCTGACTACGGCACGTGCAATACCACGCGGTGAAACCCCATGATGCTCATAGAACTTACGGTCTTCGGTCGCGATCAGCGCTTCGATCAAGGGCTTAGGCACTTTATTTAGCTTGATCAGCACACGGTCTTCGTTATGCTGCGGATAAATCCCACCAATTAATAAAGGTTCTAAACGCGCAATCCCGCTTGAAGACGGTTTGGTTGCGCTGACTTCTGCAATCTGTTCACCGCTGAAACTGACTTTCAATATTTGTTCCGGTTCAACCCGGTCACCAAAATCAAAGCCGCGTGTATGCACATACAGGGTATTACCCGTGGTGACAAAGTTGCCTGATTTAGTATAACTATCCGAATTTTTATAACCGAGTAATTTTAATTCTTGTTGGAAATCCTGCAGGCTGACTGGGGCATTCACGTACACTTCCATCGGACGTGCGAAGACCTTGGCCGGAATATCCCAGCGCTGACCTTCAAACTTGTCGCGTACAATATTGTCTAATCTAATCAAATAGATACTAAATGCTACAAAGATAGAAATGACAATAATAGAAAAAATTAAGGCAAGAAACCCCATGCCACGTTCAGATTTCATAAATACTTATAAGATCCTGTGAAATTGTGCTAATCATGCGAAGCTTTTCATTATTTTGCAATATTTAATCAAGAAATGCGCTTAAAATTAAAATGAAACCCCACAATTTCTCCTTAATTCGAATATATTTCAAATAATTTCCTACCTATGAAGCACTGTTATAAATTGTCATCCAGGTATAGCTTAATGTTATGATAAGCAGGATTCGTAGCGGAGCGACGACACTGGTGCAAATTTCCCATAAGACCTTTCGAAATATCGGGTTAATAGGACGTCCTGATAAATCGTCGGTGGTTGAAACCTTATGCCTTATTCACGATCATCTTCTCAATTTAGGCCTACACCCAGTTTTTGATGCAGCGACAGCTGAACTTGTTCCCTATCAAAATACCCAAACCGTCAGTCGTGCCTTATTGGGTGAGGTAGTGGATCTGGTGATTGTCGTGGGCGGTGACGGCTCGCTATTACATGCAGCACGCGCCTTGGTCAAGTACAATACCCCGGTGATCGGGGTTAACCGTGGTCGTCTGGGTTTTTTAACGGATATCAAGCCGACTGAAGTGATATTCAAGCTGGATCAGGTATTAAAGGGTGACTTTCAGACTGAGCGACGCTTTTTACTCGAAGTCGAAATTCGCTCCAAAGGTGAAGTGATTTACGATGCCATTGCTCTAAATGATGTGGTGCTACATTCAGGGAAATCGGTACATATGATCGATTTTGAACTGAATATTGATGGACAATATGTCTATCGTCAGCACAGCGATGGCCTGATAGTCTCTACGCCGACTGGTTCTACGGCTTATGCGCTTTCTGGTGGTGGCCCGATTGTACATCCAAGTATGGATGCGATTGCCTTGGTACCGATGCATCCGCATACCTTGTCTTCACGCCCGATTGTGGTCGGTGGACATAGTGAAATTAAATTACTGATTCGTGAAAATCGCGTACTGCCGATGGTTAGTGCGGATGGACAACACAGTGTGTCTTTGAATGTGGGTGATAGCGTCCATATTCGCAAGCATCCCTTTAAACTGAATCTTCTGCATCCACCGGGTTATGACTTTTATAATGCCTGTCGAACCAAACTGGGGTGGAATCAGGACTTTGATTATTTTAAGCAGGATTAAATCATGAATATTGAACAAATGCTTGCCGTACTCAATCCTGAGATTGTTGAACGCCTAAGAACAGCAGTCGAAATTGGAAAGTGGCCAAACGGTGTAGCCTTGACACCAGAACAACGTCAGACCTGTATGCAGGCAGTGTATGCCTGGGAAATGAAAAACCTGCCTGAAAATGAGCGCAGCGGTTATATCGATCGCGGTACTAAAGAAGAGGGTGAAGAGTGTGATGATGATCATCACAATAATGAACCTGAATTCAAGCCGATTCGTTTTGTTTAAGGCTTAATTCCCAGCCAATAGCAATACAGTTAAAAAAAGCATTGTTCATTCACTGAACAATGCTTTTTTCTTTTGCACAAGATTAAACCGTGTGGCGATTCGCCCATAAGATTTTGGCTTTTTGCATCGCAGCTTCAAAGCTGTCACACACGCCCATGGTATATAGCGCAATGCCCATAGTTTCTATCACTGCAATCTCGCCATAATCATGGCTTTGCTGACCGTCCCAGACAGCCTTAAATAGCGCCAGATCCAGTTCTTCTTCAATTGGACTGCGGTTGTCAGTGAGCTTTGGCAATTCATGCTCATAGAGCAGGCCATCTTTAATGCCACAGATGAGCGTTTTGGCATCCGGATTACGCTCGAATTCGCCCCCTTCACCTTTAATCACGGCACTATTTTTATAGCCCAAGCGGAAAGCTGCTTGCTGATGCGAACCACGATATGCTGGATGGAAAATGGCTTGCAGGGTCGCTTTGGCATTAAAGGGATTGATCAGACGCGCCAGGGTATGAATTGGGGAGCGTAAGCCCATGACATTACGCAGCGCAATCAAGTCTGCAAGAATCGGAGAAATTACTTCTAACGGTATGTAAGCAAAATGCTGTTGTAGAAGTTGCTGTTCAACCTCGGCATCATTTTGACAGATTGGATAGCCTAAGTAAGTCAGCACCTGTTCGGTGTAAACGCGGTTCATGGTATGGCCCGAGGCACCATGCATCACAATATTATAACCATGCTTGGCCAGTGTCAGGGCTGCCAGAATAAACCATGGATAATGCTTGCGCTTGCCCGCATATGAAGACCAGTCCAGATCGACATCCAGTTTTTTGAAACTCAGCTGGTCACGTGTCGCCTGTACAAAACCGGCCAACTCATCTACAGATTCTTCCTTGACCCGCAATAACATCAAGAATGCACCTAACTGCACATCCAGCACTTCATTTTTCAAAATCATACTGAAGGCTTGATAGGCTTCATCATAGCAGAGAGAGCGGGCGCCATTTTTCCCTTTACCCACAATGCGTACATATTGGGCAAAGGGATGTTCGAAATCTTTATAAATATTTCTTTTGGTATTCATAACTTTTTACAGCTTGCAGAAAATATTAATGTCAAGGGAGAGGGTGAAAATCCATAAACATTTCAGTATACGTAAAACAATCAGTTAAATCTGATTATCGACTAATGTCTAATCTATTCTGGTTAAAACATAAACAAGCGCATAATAAGTTATGCACATTTAGTCTGAATATTCGGTAAAATTTAGGCAATTTTTAGAGTCTGTTTAATTTTTCTTAATCTCTTTTTCCCATTTAATACTTTGGTCTGATACTTGAGTGTCAGATTCAATGCATGGCTGATTATCATTTTTGAACATTCTCTTGAGCCTTTTGAGACTTGATCCGGTTCATCCTGAGAAGGGATAAAGAGGTCAGTATATTTCTCAAAATGGTCTTTCTTATTTTTGATATCGTTCAAGTAGATTTATTATGGCGAAACAACCAATTTATAAGTCACTGTATTTTCAAGTGATTGTGGCCATTATCGCAGGTATTCTGGTCGGGCATTTTTCGCCTAGTGGTACGCAAATTATCAATGGCGTAGAACAGCATGTCCCTGGCTTGGGCGAACAGCTTAAACCGCTTGGTGATGCATTTATCCGTCTGATTAAAATGATTATCGCACCTGTGATTTTCTGTACCGTGGTCAGCGGTATTGCAGGTATGGAAAGCATGAAATCAGTCGGTAAAACTGGTGGTGTGGCTTTACTTTACTTCGAGATCGTATCCACGATTGCTTTGGTCATCGGTCTGGTCGTGATTAACATCGTCAAGCCTGGTGTGGGCATGAACGTTGATCCTGCTTCACTGGATACCACTGGCATCAGTAAATATGTCGCTTCAGGTGAGTCACAATCGACTATCGACTTCCTGATGAACATCATTCCAAATACGGTTGTGGGCGCATTTGCAGAAGGCGAAATCCTGCAAGTTCTATTGTTTGCGATCATCTTTGGTTTTGCACTGCATAAGCTAGGTGATCAAGGCAAGCCAGTCCTGAAACTCATCGACCAGATTTCACATGTGTTTTTCAACATCGTGAACATGGTGATGAAACTTGCTCCAATTGGTGCATTTGGTGCAATGGCGTTTACAATTGGTAAATATGGTATTGGTTCTCTTGCTCAGCTGGCACAGTTGATCATTTGTTTCTATGTTACCTGCGTACTGTTTATTTTCATCGTATTGGGCTCAATTGCGCGTTTCGCAGGGTTCAGCATCATGAAGATGATCCGCCTGATTCGCGAAGAACTTCTGATTGTACTAGGGACGTCATCTTCAGAATCAGTACTGCCACGTATGTTGAAGAAACTGGAACTTGCCGGTGCAGAGAAGTCGGTGGTAGGTCTGGTGATTCCAACTGGTTATTCATTTAACCTGGATGGTACGTCGATTTACTTGACGATGGCTGCAATCTTTATTGCGCAAGCAACCAATACGCAACTCGACTTGTCTCATCAAATTACCCTGCTTCTGGTACTTCTGATCTCATCTAAGGGTGCGGCAGGCGTGACTGGTTCAGGCTTTATTGTGATGGCGGCAACTTTGGCTGCTGTAGGGAATATTCCTGTTGCAGGTCTGGCATTGATTCTCGGTATCGATCGTTTCATGTCTGAAGCTCGTGCCTTGACCAATCTGGTCGGTAACTCTTTGGCGACTTTAGTGGTTGCGAAATGGGTGGGCCAGTTAGATATGGACAAGCTGAACTATGCTTTAGCAAATCCTGCAGAAATTGACGAAAAAATGGCACAAGAAGGCAATAACGCTCACTAATTTTGAGTCTGTCTTTCATGTCTAAAAGGGAAGCTTCGGCTTCCCTTTTTTATTGACTGTGAAGTTAGTAAAAAGATGAATGCCGGCACATGACAGGGAGCAGGAAAGTCGATAGTCTGTGAAAAGGAAACTAAAATGATAAACAACAAGGACAATAGAATGCTTGCCTACGATGCCGATCTAGAATTATTCCGCGATAATTTTAAACGCTTTATGAACGAACATGTCGCACCGTACTACGACCAGTGGGAACGTGAAGGTCTGATGCCGCGTTCAGTCTGGAATGCACTCGGTGAAAATGGCTTCTTGTGTGTCGATGTTCCAGAAGAATATGGTGGCTATGGGGTGCCGACCGATTATTCCTTGATGCTGATCGAAGAATCTGCACGTGCCGGATACAGTGCCATTGCCACAGGTCTGTCTTGTCATTCCGATATTGCAGCACCGTATATCCTGCATATTGGTACTGAAGAACAGAAAAAATACTGGTTACCAAAAATGGTCACCGGTGAAGTGGTCGGTGCGATTGGCATGACCGAGCCAGGTGCAGGTTCAGATTTGCAAGCCATGCGTACTAGTGCCATCTTGCAGGATGAATATTATTTGTTAAATGGCTCAAAAACCTTCATTTCCAATGGTCAGCATGCTGACTTGGTGGTGCTTGCGGTCAAAACCGATCCTCAAGCCCGAGCTAAAGGCGTTTCATTGCTGCTGGTCGATACCCATCTGGAAGGCTTTAAAAAAGGCACTAATCTGGACAAGATTGGTCTGCATGCTCAGGATACGTCTGAACTGTTCTTCGACAATGTTAAAGTGCCAAAGGACCAATTACTGGGTCAGCCGGGACAGGGATTTGCTTACCTGATGCAGGAATTGCCACGTGAGCGTACCGCCATCGCTGCCACCGCTCTAGGCGCCATTCGTGGCTCGATCGATGTGACCACACAATATGTGAAAGAGCGTCAGGCTTTTGGTCAGGCGATCGGTCAATTCCAGAATACTCGTTTTGTGTTGGCGCAAGCGAAAATTGATGAATTGGCAACTGCAGCATTTTATAACCAGAATCTTGAGCTTTATATGCAAGGGAAGCTGGATGTAGAAACTGCAGCGGCATTGAAGAGCTTTTCTACCGATATGCAGATGAAAATCGCGGACAATCTCCTGCAATTATTTGGGGGTTATGGCTATATGACTGAATATCCAATTTCACGTTTCTTCGTTGATGCGCGGATTCAGCGGATTTATGGTGGTACTAATGAAATCATGAAAGAGATAGTGGCACGTGGTCTGTTAGGACGTTAATAGCTCACTCATAAAAAAAGAGTCCCGAAGGACTCTTTTTTATAGGGGGAGAACATAGCCAAGATGGGAAATATTTTTTAAGACTTTATGATTTTAAGACATCCAAACATTCATGAATAAAAATGGGTAAATCATTGGGTAGACGCGATGAAATCAACTGATTATTGTCATTCACCAGTTCTGCATCATAATACGTTCCACCGGCACGTTGTACGCGACTGGCATGCGCGCGAATACTGGTAATAATTCGATTTTTCAGCACATCTCCTTCACACAGTAATAATGATGCATCACATAAACTAAAGATGGTTTTCTTGGCTTGATTAAAAGCCTGGATAAATTGCAGCACCCGCATATCGGTAGATAAAGAAACTGCAGATTCACCGCCAGGAATCAGCAAGGCATCAAAATCATCAATACTGATTTGTTCGATGTCCCGGTCAATCGTCACTGCAGAACAGCCATGCAGACCATAGACCACTTTTCCTGCATTAAACTCAATATTACAGATGCTATGCTTTGCTTCCAGCAAGGCTGCAACGGGTTCAAGATATTCCTGATCTTCAAAATTATTCGTCAAAAGTACAGCTATTCTTTTTGGCATGACTGACACCCAAACGCTTGTTTTAAGTTAGACTATCTATGATTGGTTAAAAAATCGTCTCTGCTTTGTAATTGAGTAGTGATTTAATGTAAAAAAATAAGTGAAATCAAAGAGAAGTCGATAAAAATGGGATTGCAGAGTGTGCATTTTATTGTGAAATCTATCTTAGATATGAATGGTTCAAAAATGACGTTTGCGAAGCAATTATTTTAATTTTCTTATGCTTAAAACCGCTATATAGATTAAGAAATAGTGATATTTCATCTTCCTTAAAATCAGTTAATATGGACAGGCAAAGTTTACAATTTAATAATGTAAATCAAGCAGAAAAGCTGAAGTAAATGTTACCAGATATGACTAAAAGCGATAAACGGTTAAAATCAACTGTATGTTTTTAAGACTTAATCTACCAATGTCATATTGCGTAACCTTTGAAAGCTCACTATTGTTATACTGAACAGATAAGGTTTATGAAGGGCGACAGAACAATGATCAACGACGATCAAAACACCACGACTTCTCTTGATTTGGTAAAAATTCGTGAAGATATCGATTCTGTTGATCAGCAAATTCAGCAATTGATTAACCGTCGGGCACGTTTGGCTGAAGCTGTGGCAAAAGCAAAATTTGCCTCAGAAGAGAATCCGCTGTTTTACCGTCCAGAACGTGAAGCTCAGGTTTTGCGTAATGTCATGGAACGTAATGAAGGGCCATTGTCTGATACCACCATGGCACGTCTGTTCCGTGAAATCATGTCGGCCTGTCTGGCACTCGAAGCTCCGCAAAGCATTGCTTTCCTTGGACCAGTCGGGACTTATACCCATTCTGCGGTACTCAAGCATTTTGGTCATGATGCTGTGGTTCGTCCTTTACCGACCATTGATGAAGTTTTCCGTGACGTGGAAGCAGGCAGTGCCCATTATGGTCTGGTGCCGGTAGAAAATTCCTCTGAAGGCGTGGTCAACCATACTTTGGACTGTTTTAAAACATCGAACCTGAATGTGATTGGCGAAGTTGAATTACCGATTCACCATCAGTTCCTGATTTCTGAAAATACCCGTAAAGACAGCATCAAACAGATTTATGCGCATCAGCAGACTTTGGCTCAATGCCGTAAGTGGCTGGATGCTCATTATCCAGGTGTGGAACGTGTCGCTTTAAGTTCCAATGCGGAAGCAGCACGCCGTATTCGTAATGAATGGCATTCTGCTGCAATTGCTTCTGAAATTGCCGCGAGTATCTATGACCTCGAAATCATGCATAGCAATATCGAGGACAATCCGGAAAATACCACACGCTTCCTGGTGATTGGTCGTGAAAAAGTGCCGCAAAGTGGTAATGACAAGACTTCATTACTAATCTCAGCGCATGATCGTGCCGGAGCTTTGCTGGAAATTCTGGCGCCGTTTGCCAAGCACAATATCAGCCTGACCAGTATTGAAACCCGGCCTGCACTTCCTGAAAAATGGGCTTATGTGTTCTTCATTGATCTTGAAGGCCATATTGAGCAGGAACACGTGAAAGCAGCCATTGAAGAAATTCGTCCTTTGGTTAAAGAAGTTCGCGTGCTCGGTTCATATCCTGCAGCTGTACTTTAAGTCAGCTATACGTGGTCAGGGCGAGGGTGCTGACCACTGTTTTATACCTAAAATTGGAAGTCTAAAATGTCGTTTGTTCCAGCCAATTCAGGCATCTCAAAATTAAAGCCATATCAACCGGGTAAACCGATCAGTGAACTTGAGCGCGAGTTGGGTCTTACCGATATCGTCAAACTGGCTTCAAATGAAAATCCGCTGGGTTGTTCAGATAAAGTCAAAGAAGCGGTCGCTGCGGAAATTGCTGAAATTGGCCGTTATCCAGATGGTGGTGGTTTTATCCTGAAAGATCAGATCAAAACCCAGTTTGGTTTTAATCATGATCAGATTACCTTGGGGAATGGTTCAAACGACTTACTGGAAATGTTTGCCCGTGCATTCGTTTCAGAAAATGATTCGGTGGTGTATAGCCAGCATGCTTTTGCGGTTTATGCATTGGTAACTCAAGCCATTAATGCGCAAGCGATTGAAGTACCAGCTAAAGGCTTTTCGCATGACTTGGAAGCAATGGCGGCTGCCATTCAGGACAATACCAAACTCGTCTTCATTGCAAACCCGAATAATCCAACAGGAACCTGGTTTGAAGAAGCTGAATTTGAAGCGTTCATGCAAAAAGTTCCTGCCAATGTCATCGTGGTTCTGGATGAAGCCTATGTGGAATATTTCCCGGAAAACTTCAACAGCTTGAAATTCCTCGCGCAATATCCAAACCTGATCGTTAGCCGTACTTTGTCGAAGTGCTATGGTTTGGCTGCACTACGTGTTGGTTTTGCTCTGGCTTCAGTAGAAGTGACGGATTATCTCAATCGTATTCGTCAGCCATTTAATGTCAACCATCTTGCGATGGTGGCTGCGGTGGCTGCACTGAAAGATGAAGATTTTATCGCGCGTTCTCGTGAAGTGAATAAAGCCGGTATGGCGCAACTTGAAGCTGGTTTTAAGGCTTTGGGTCTTAACTATGTGCCTTCACGTGCCAACTTTATCTTGGTAGATGTACAGGCAGACCCATCAGCAACCTTCAATGGTCTGCTCAAGCAAGGGGTGATTGTGCGTCCGGTCGGTATTTCTAATCACATTCGGGTATCGATTGGTACTGAAGCAGAAAATGCGAAATTCTTGAGCGCATTGGCTAAAGTACTCGGTTTAGAGGCAAAAGCTTAAACCATGTCGCAGCCACTGTTTGAAAAAGTTGCATTTATCGGGCTTGGACTGATTGGTTCAAGTCTGGCGCGTGTCATTCGAGCCGAGCATTTGGCCAATGACATTGTTGCATCGACACGTTCACAAAAGACTTTGGAAGATGCTAAATCTCTTGGCCTGATTTCCGAAGGCTATGCCGATCCTGTAGAGGCGGTCAAAGGCGCTGATCTGGTGGTACTGGCATTGCCGGTACGTGCCACGCAAAAGGTGCTGGAAGCTATCAAGCCTTATTTATCTGCCAATACCATTATTACTGATGTGGGTAGTACCAAAGGTAATGTGGTCGATGCAGCGAAAGCGGTTTTTGGCGATGAACTGCCTGAAGGTTTTGTACCGGGCCATCCGATTGCAGGTGCCGAGCATACCGGGGTGCATGCAGGTAAAGTTGATTTATTTGCCAATCACAAGGTGATCTTGACGCCACTGCCAAGCAGTGCAGACTGGGCCGTCGATAAACTGATTCAGCTGTGGCAAGCGGCGAAAGCCGAAGTGATTTGTATGGATGTCGACAAGCACGATGAAGTGCTGGCGCATACCAGTCATCTTCCGCATCTCATGGCATTCAACTTGGTTGAGCAATTGGCCAAGCGTGAAGACAATTTAGATATATTTCGTTATGCTGCCGGTGGCTTCCGGGATTTCTCGCGAATTGCCGCTAGCGATCCACAAATGTGGCATGACATCTTTTTTGCCAACAAAAAAGCAGTTCTGAATGCTGTTGATGGCTTTGAACAGCAGCTCGCGATTATTCGCAAATTGATTGAAGATGAAGATTCCCACGCATTGATGGGCTTATTGGGTCATGCGCAGGCAGCTCGCCAGCATTTCAACCATATGCTCGCCAAGAAACCTTTCATGGAGAAAAATAAAGTGACACAACAATTTACCATTCAGCCGGGTGCCAAGAAATTTCAGGGTAAATTTACCGTGCCAGGTGACAAATCTGTGTCGCATCGCTCGATCATGTTTGGTGCGATTGCTGAAGGCACCACGCATGTGACCGGCTTTCTGGAGGGTGAAGATGCTTTAGCGACACTGCAAGCTTTCCGTGATATGGGTGTCAGTATCGAAGGCCCTAAAAATGGCGAAGTGACCATTCATGGTGTCGGCATGCATGGCCTTAAAGCGCCACAGTCTGCCATTTATATGGGTAACTCGGGCACTTCAATGCGTTTGTTGTCCGGTATGCTGGCAGCGCAAAAATTTGATTCAGTCATGACTGGCGACGCATCTTTATCCAAACGTCCAATGGAGCGTATTGCCAAGCCTTTACGTGAAATGGGCGCGCAAATTCAGACCACGGGTGAACGCGGTACACCACCTGTATCCATCACGGGTAACCAAAACCTTAAAGGGATTCAGTACGATTTGCCGATGGCCTCTGCTCAGGTGAAATCAGGGATTCTACTTGCAGGCCTGTGGGCGGAAGGTGAAACTTCGGTGACTGAACCTGAACCAACCCGCGATCATACTGAACGTATGCTGCGTGCATTTGGTTATGAAGTAAAAACTGAAGGCAACCGAATTTCCCTGCAAGGTGGCGGTAAGCTGGTCGGAACCAATATTCAGGTGCCTTCAGACATTTCTTCAGCAGCCTTCTTTATGGTGGGTGCCGTGATTACTGAAAATTCGGACGTCACCCTTGAAGCGGTAGGCATTAACCCGACTCGTACGGGTGTGATCGAAATCCTCAAGCAAATGGGTGCGGACATTACAGTTGAAAACGAGCGTATTGCGGGCGGTGAACCGATTGCCGATATTCGTATCCGTGGTACGCGTACGCTCAAAGGTATTCATATGCCGGAAGATCAGGTGCCATTGGCGATTGATGAATTCCCGGTGTTATTCATTGCAGCTGCATGTGCTGAAGGTCAGACGATTTTGACCGGCGCTGCCGAGCTTCGCGTGAAAGAATCGGATCGTATTCAGGTCATGGCAGATGGTCTTCAAACCATGGGCATCGACTGTACCCCAACTGAAGATGGCATCATCATTGAAGGTAAGGGTAAGTCCGGTGACTGGTTGCCAATCTTTACGGGTGGTGAAATTGAATCGCATCACGATCACCGTATCGCGATGAGTTTTTCGATTGCCGGTTTGCGTAATTCGGAGCAGATCAAGATTGTCGGAACCGAAACGGTCGCAACCAGTTTCCCGACCTTCACAGAATTGACCTCAATCGCAGGACTGCCAATTCAAGTATCAGAATAATTTTTAAAATTATGTGAAACAGCCAAGCTTTTGCTTGGCTGTTTTGTTTATATTGCTTATGCTAAACCCATATAAGAAAAAAGCCATTTGGAAGTAGCGATGCGAAAATTAAAATTCATGGCCAATACCCAGAGCCAAACACCACGGGATGGTCAAGAAACCCAGGAATATGTAGCACATTTACTTGCCGAAAAATTAGGTAAATACGGTTTTCAGACCTTAAGCCAAAGTGGTGCTCAGGTTGCCGTCAGCGTAGAAGAACATGCGCTGCCTTTATCAGTGAGTTGCGAAACCAGAGATGAACAAGGGCATCTGGTCTGTGAGATTGCCTCATATCCTGAAGAAGAACAGGACTGGCTGGATCGTATCACCGAAAGAAGTTTGCTTAATCAGCTTGCACAGGCAGTGGAAACCTCTCTAAAAGAGCAGGAACGCTTTAGCGAGTTTGAATGGAAGAGCTAATTCAACAGACTCAATCAGCTTTGCCTACACTGCAAAGTAAACGCTTGATCCTGAATTGTTTTAAATCAGCCGATGCCAAAGAAACTTATGCTTCAATTACGCCGAGTTTGACACGTTTTATGGCGTGGGACCCACCACAATCTGAACAGGGATTTGCAACAGTCTGGCAAAATTGGCTGGAAAATATGACTGATTATAAAGAATATGTATTTGTGATCCGTCATATTGAAACACAAGAATTTATTGGGCTATGTGGTTTGCATCGACTTCATGATGAAATACCTGAAGTCGGTATTTGGATTCGTGAAACTGCACATGGTCATCATTATGGACATGAGGTAGTGCATTGTGTTGTGGCTTATGCTTTCAATACATTAGGGATTCAAGTTTTAAGCTACCCGGTAGCAGAAGAAAACTGGGCTAGCCGTAAAATTGCAGAACGCTTGGGCGGAAAAATTATCCGCTACATCGATAAGCCTAAATATCGGGCTGTGATGTATGAAATTTTTGCAGAAGATTTTGTCTTTTAATAAAAAACCCATCATTTGATGGGTTTTTTTATTTAGCCAAGCGCTAAGTACCGGGTCATTGCGATCCGCAATTGCTTTAAATAGCCGGTAAAGAAGTGGTTGGCACCAGGTAATACGGTCACTAAATGGCGTTGTGGCTTTGCCCATTCAATCATATCTGAGAGCAAAGTCACCTCATCGGCTTCACCATGAATGAACAGAATGTCGCCTTTAATGGCGGGCGTCACATAATGGCGAATACCAGCCACTGTTGCAGTCGGCAGACCACATAAAATGGTTTGCTTTGGTTGCAATTCTACCGGTAAGGCTGCATAGCTTTTTGCCATGACATGCGCACCAAAACTAAAACCGCCTGCATAAAAAGGCAGGGCAATATGCTGGTTGCGAGCGAACCGAATGACTTCTAATACATCATCCGTTTCACCGAAGCCCTCGTCGTGTATACCTTCACTTTGACCAGAACCACGGAAACTTGGACGATACACAATACAGCCACGTTCCAGATACATTTGTGCCAGTAAAACCGGAACCTTATGTTGTGGTGTACCGCCTTGCAATGGATGGGGGTGACAAACTACCGCGAATCCTTTCACTTCACCCTGAGGATAATCCACAAAAACTTCAATCTGACCCGCAGGCCCTTGAAGAAAAATTTGCTCGGGCATATAAAAACCGATGATTAACAGGAGAATCGTGCATTTTAACGATTATGGTGAATAAAAACATGAATTGGAATTAAAATAAGCAGACTGATATAGTTTGATTAATCATTTTTTGACCAGGTTGCCATGCTCGCTTTAATTTCTCCAGCCAAAACTCTCGATTACGATACTCCATTACCGACTGACCAATTTACTCAAGCGAGATTATTAGAACATTCACAGGACTTGATCAACGTTTGTCGCACACTTTCTGCAACAGAAATTTCCAGCTTAATGAGTGTTAGTGAAAAAATTGCCACTTTAAATACCGCACGTTTTAATGACTGGCAACCGGATTTTAATTTAGCCAATGCCCGTCAGGCGATTTTTGCATTTAAGGGTGATGTCTATACCGGACTGGATGCCTATAGTTTGAAGCACGAAGATCTGCACTATGCACAAGACCGTTTACGTATGTTGTCTGGATTATATGGACTGTTACGTCCTTTGGATCTAATGATGCCGTACCGTCTGGAAATGGGAACCAAGTTAGCCAATTCCTGTGGGCATAATCTATATGAGTTCTGGGCTCATCACATTACTGATCTGATTAATCAGGATTTAACCGCAGCAAATTCTGAAATTCTGGTGAATATTGCTTCTGATGAATATTACAAATCAGTCAACGAGCGCAAAATTCAGGCAGACATTATCAAGCCGGTATTTCTGGATCAGAAAAATGGCAAATATAAAGTGATTAGTTTCTATGCCAAAAAAGCACGCGGTCTCATGGCGCGTTTTATGATTGAAAATAAAATTGATTGTGTCGAAGAGTTGAAAGCTTTTAATAGCGATGGCTATTATTTCGATGCAGACAGTTCACTTAAGGGAGAACTGGTGTTCAAACGTGATGAACAACTGAGTGCATAAATGAGATGATTCCCAGTATTCAGCATGAGGATATATATGCCGGATATTGGGATGTCGTTATTATGGTTAGGTTCTTGAACTATGTACATGCATGTGATGTGAGTAGGGAATAATAGACAGCATCATGACAACTATAAAATCTGTAATTCTTGAATATCAGGTAGAGCTTCAAGGTAATTAAAAATAAAAAATATCGCTAAACATCTTGAAATCCCTAGCAAAATCTCCCTTATTTAGATCATTTTATTCTAAAAATTAAAGTTGAGCATTCTTGGAAAAGGCCGATAAAATAAATCGAAATAATTTCTATTGAATAGGTTAGATTTCATTTATCTCCATATCTTAATTTTGAATAAACTTCTTTTAGGTGGTTTAAAAAATATATTAAATTCAATTATTTAGTTTTTTTTTAAAAGGATTTTTAATAGGATCGATTTTTTGAAAAAAGAATTATAAATTAATTAAGTATTAATAAATAAAACGACATAAAATTAATATTTAGAGGATAAATAAATGCCTTCTATCGGGTTAAATGTAAACTATGTCACAAGTTTGTTAGGTTTTTTGTTAGCATAATTGCATAGTGTTACAAAGCAGCATAATAAAAATGAAAATATATGCTATCCCTGTTTTTGCCTTAATGATCAGTTTATTAGGATTTTGTGTCCATAAACAGTCCGAAATCAGAAAATATGAAAAGATCCGTCATGTCTTGAACGATGGACGTGATTCAAGCAAATTGCTGGAATCCAATCGGCATCGACATTAAGCAGGCTAGACAATCTTCTTTCGTTGATTGGGCTAAAATGATAAAATTAAATCAATAATAAATATAATAAAAATTTAAAGTATTCATTTAAGATATATTAATTTCTAATAAAGTGTAAAATCTAAGAAGCAATAAGAAATCAATGTGTTATAATTTGCCAACGATCAGGATGAAGCAGAATTCATCTTGTTAAGCATTTGGTTTAAATCAAGAAAATAAAGCTGCATAAAGGTTATGCAGCTTTTTTGTTTAGATTTTTTTTTGGGTTTTTATAGCATAGCCCTGGGGCTGTAAGCTGTTCCAACATTTTAACCCGTCAAATGGCTATGCTGGCATATTCGTTGCTAACACATCCTTAAAATTGATGAATTTTTTTTATAAAATTTCATTTATTTGACGGCTTGCTTAAAGCATAAAGTTTACTCAATAGGGGCTAGGTCATGACGACTCCTAATCCATCTTCAGAAAGTATGCTTGAACGTCTGTTTAAACTGAGTGAAAACAAAACCAGTTTCCGTACAGAAGTTCTTGCCGGTGTAACTACATTCTTAACGATGTGTTACATCATTATTGTCAATCCGATGATTTTGTCCGAAACGGGGATGGATCATGGGGCTGTCTTTGTAGCAACCTGTCTTGCAGCCGCGATTGGCTGTTTAGTCATGGGCTTGATTGCAAATTATCCAATTGCACTTGCACCAGGCATGGGCTTGAATGCCTTTTTTACCTATTCCGTATGTTTGGGAATGGGTGTGCCTTGGCAAACAGCACTTGGGGCTGTGTTTATCTCCGGTCTTGTGTTTATTGCGATCAGCATGTTCAAAATCCGTGAAGCCATTGTAAATGCGATTCCAATGTCGCTGAAACTGGCCATCGGTGGTGGTATTGGCTTATTCCTTGCGCTGATTGCTTTGAAAAATGCCGGCCTGATTGTGGATAATCCTGCTACGTTGGTAGGTTTGGGCGATTTAAAACAACCATCGGTTTTGCTTGCATTATTTGGTTTCCTTCTGGTTGTTGTGATGCATCACTTTAAAGTGCGTGGTGCGATCATCATCAGTATTTTGGTGTTAACCGGTATTTCAGCAGCATTGGGTCTGAGTGAATTTAAAGGTGTGGTTGGCGCAGTGCCATCGATTGCACCAACATTTATGCAAATGAGCTTTGAAGGTCTGTTCACTGCCAGTTTAATTGGCGTGATTTTTGTCTTCTTCCTGGTCGATTTATTCGACTCAACCGGTACGCTGGTTGGTGTTTCACACCGTGCAGGCTTGTTGAAAGATGGCAAACTGCCGCGTTTGAAAAAAGCACTTTTTGCGGACTCTTCTGCAATTGTTGCAGGTGCAGCGCTGGGTACATCTTCAACTACGCCATACATTGAATCTTCTGCGGGCGTAGCAGCCGGTGGCCGTACAGGTCTAACTGCTGTTGTAGTCGGTATCCTGTTTGTTGCCTGTTTGTTCCTTGCACCATTGGCACAGTCTGTACCAAGCTTTGCAACAGCACCAGCGCTGTTATTTGTCGGTGTCTTAATGATTCAAGGTATCGTGCATATTGACTGGGAAGATATTACAGAAGCAGTTCCTGCATTTTTAACCATTGTATTTATGCCATTTACCTATTCCATTGCTGATGGTATTGCGATGGGCTTCATCAGCTATGCACTGATCAAATTGTTAACCGGTAAGGCATCAACTGTACCGTATATGGTCTGGATTATTGCAGTACTATGGACGCTTAAATTCGCACTATTTGGCGGCTAATTTTTCTAGATTTGGAAAGGGTGTAAACTCAGTTTGCACCCTTTTTTTATTATTTTAGGTTTCATGAGGAGAAGCGATGAACCGTCTTGAGTTGATTCGAGCTTTGCCAAAGGCCGAGCTTCATGTTCATATTGAGGGCACTTTTGAGCCTGAGCTAATGTTTGCGATCGCTCAGCGTAATAAAATTGCCATCCCGTATAAATCTGTTGAAGAAGTTAAACAGGCCTATAACTTTCATAATCTTCAGTCGTTCCTGGATATTTATTATGCCGGCGCTGCTGTATTAATTCATGAACAGGATTTTTATGATCTGGCGTGGGCGTATTTTGAAAAATGTGCTGAAGACCGGGTCGTGCATACTGAAATGTTCTTTGATCCACAAACCCATACCGATCGTGGTGTTGCTTTTTCAACCGTGATCAACGGCTTGCAAAAAGCCTGTGATGATGCCAAAACTAAACTTGGTATCAGTTCACATCTGATTATGTGTTTCTTGCGTCATTTAAGTGAAGATGCTGCATTTGCAACACTGGAACAGGCCTTACCTTATAAAGACCAGATTATTGCGGTCGGTCTGGATTCAAGTGAAGTCGGGCATCCACCTTCAAAGTTTGAACGTGTCTTTGCTAAAGCGCGTGAAGCAGGTTTCTTGGTTGTAGCACATGCAGGTGAGGAAGGTCCGGCAGCTTATGTCTGGGAAGCTTTAGATTTGCTGAAAGTGAATCGTATTGATCATGGGGTTCGTTCGGAAGAAGATCCGGAGTTAATGCAGCGCCTGATCGCAGAAAAGATGCCACTGACAGTTTGCCCATTGTCAAACCTGAAACTCTGCGTCGTGGATGATATGCAGCAGCATAATATCCGTCGCCTCTTGCAACAAGGCGTGCACGTTACAGTCAATTCAGATGATCCATCTTATTTTGGTGGTTATATGAATGACAATTTTATTGCCATTGCTGAAGCACTGGATTTAAGCAATGAGGAACTCAAGCAATTGGCCATTAACTCATTTGAAGCCTCTTTTATTACCGATACTGAAAAAGAGCAATGGATCAACCAGATCCGTGCCCTGGTTTAAGTTTTTAAATAAAAGGCAGGGTTCGCTCTGCCTTTGTTTTTATAGATGGATATGAAATTGAAAAATATAATTCTGCTCATCAGTAGCGTGTTGATATCTGCTTGCTCAAATGCGGATATGACTTTGACACAGCGTACTTTAAAACCCGTGATTGAATACCAATGTGCAAAAGAATTGAAAGCATCTAAATTCTGGACTGCCTCGACCTATTTTATGCAGGACAAAAATAAAGCTGAACTTGAACAGAATGTCTGTTCATGTGTAGGTGAGCATGCACTCAAGGATATTCCGGCAAGCACTTTACTGAAAGCGACTCTGGATGAAGAAGTAAAGTCAAAACTCACGCAACAGGCTATTGCAAACAGTCTGAAAGGCTGCATGACCGAGTTCTTAAAATAAAATCAGCTTTGCAATGAAAGCTGATTGAGTGTGGTTTTGCAGATTATTTTTTAGAAGATTTGGATTGTCGGGTCATGCTGTTGAGTACATGATCTTTATCGATAAAATGATGTTTCAGTGCTGCGAAAATATGTCCAACTAAAAGTAAGCCAACTGCCCAGGAAAGCCAGATATGCAGGGGTTTTACGATCGCGGTTACAGCCGGATTTTCTGCAATCAGTGCCGGCAGGTTAAATAAATATAGCACTGGTGCTGGATAGCCCAGACTCCAGCTATATAAACAGCCGGTGACAGGTAGAGCAATCAGCATAAAATACAAAGCCAGATGACCTGCATGTGCCAAAGTTTTCATCCGGGGTGACATAGTGTCCGGTAGTTCAGGGGCAGGATGGGTATAACGCCAGAAAATTCGCACAACCAGTAGGAAAATAATGGTGGTGGCGATATTTTTATGCAGGGTGATGACATCGCCTTTAAAGCTGCCATCGACCTCATAACTTAAAAAATTCCCACTATAAAAACCAATCAGCCAGGCCGCAATAAAGATAACTGCCATGATCCAGTGCAACCATTGTGCCGTGCGCGTGTAATATTGTACTTTTTCCATGTGATTTTCGATTGCCCTCAAAGATGGATGCACCTTAGCAAAGGGCGAATCAGCCCAGCAATTCCAAATCTGCAACGCTATGGTGGCTTTCATGCAACATCCATTGAAATGGCTGGGTGCAGATTAAACATTCAGGATGATTTATAGATTTCTTATTCAGGTGAATTTCGGCACAATAGCGTCACGCTTCATATATGAATAAACAAGGAACAGATCTGTGAAAAAATTATTGGCTGCACTTGCTCCGCTTACTTTGGTTTTATCTGCTTGTGCAACAACAGGCAGCCCTGAAACGCAAACCACGACTCAACAGCTGGGTGGGGCTGCGCTTAAAATCGCGATCAATACAAAATGTACGACTGAGCTGAATAATATTCCAGCATGGCAAACAGCTACACGTCTAATGACTACGACCCAAAAGCAGAATATCCAGACTGAAATTTGTGGCTGTGTCAGTGAAAAAGCGCCACAAAGTGTAACAGCGGTAGATTTGGCGACTGCAGCAATTGACCCGGCAGCACGTGCGACGATTGTCGGCAATGTGGTTGCAAAAACCATTAACGCTTGTGTGGCTGAAGCTGTAAACTAAGCCAAGATTAAATTGAAATAGGCTGACTGGTTCAGCCTATTTTTTATGGAAAAATAGACATGAAGATTGCTGGTGTAGATGAAGCAGGGCGTGGGCCATTAGTCGGTTCAGTCGTCGCTGCGGCAGTTATTTTGGATCCGAACAACCCGATTGAGGGTTTAAATGATTCTAAAAAACTCACTGAAAAGAAGCGTGAAAAACTTTTTATCGAGATTCAGGAAAAAGCGCTGGCATGGGCCATTGCTGAGGCTTCTGCGGCAGAGATTGATGAACATAATATTTTGCAAGCTTCTTTGCTGGCCATGCGCCGTGCTGTAGAAGCTTTGCCAGTTCAGCCTGAGCATGTATTGGTCGATGGCAACAAGATTCCACAGGGCCTTGCTATGAGCTGTGATGCCGTGGTGGGTGGTGATGCACTGCATGCTGAAATTTCAGCAGCCAGTATTCTGGCGAAAGTAACCCGTGATCATCAGATGATCGAGATGGACCAGAAGCATCCGCAATTTGGCTTTGCCAAGCACAAGGGTTATCCGACCAAGGCACATTTTGAAGCGATTGCCTTACATGGCGTGATTGATGAGCATCGTCGCAGTTTTGGGCCGGTAAAAAAGGTGATTGCAGCATTACAGCAGGGTGCAGAACTTTAAGTTTTATTTTAAATTATCTAAGTATTTAATATTTTTGTATAAAATTTAGACAAATTTAAAGCGGCTCAAAAGCCGCTTTATTCTTCGCACAAACATTAACGATTAAAGTTATTTTGTGTCTGGCTGTCATCTTCATAAGAAGGTTGGTAATCTTGATCGATATGTTGAAGATGTTCATGCATTGCACGTTCATGCTGGATACGCTGGTAAATCTCTTCACGGTGCACAGAGACTTCTTTCGGAGCATTTACCCCGATACGAACCTGGTTACCTTTTACACCAAGCACAGTCACACTGACTTGATCACCAATCATTAAAGTTTCCCCGACGCGTCGAGTCAGAATCAGCATGTTTTTCTCCTTGCAAAATGCAAAACCTGCAATCTATTGAATGTAAAACAAAAAGCACAACCAAAAATTACAAAATAAGATCTGGATAGAAATTCTGTCATCTGGGTGAAAGATTTTAATCTATCTCAGCTGGTTAAAAATCCTCAGGCTTAATATAACAGAGCCACTATAAAAAAAACTATAGTGGCTCTGCATTTTTGTAGACTTTTATAAAATACTGTCAAACAATGACAATATTCTGTCTTAACGCTTAAGCACGTGCGCTAGATTCGCCTTGTTCACGGTCTAAACCGAATGCGGTATGCAATGAACGAACCGCAAGTTCAAGATAATTTTCTTCAATGATCACAGAAATCTTGATTTCAGACGTCGAGATCATCAGGATGTTGATGCCTTCGTCTGCCAAAGCTGTGAACATTTTGCTTGCCACGCCGGCATGTGAACGCATGCCTACACCTACAATTGATACTTTTACGATATCTGAACGGGTCGCAACTTCACGCGCACCAATTTCTTGAGCAGTTGCTTCAAGAATGGCTTTGGCTTTATTTAATTCGCCACGGTTCACAGTAAAAGTGAAATCAGTTGTACCATCTTCTTCAACGTTCTGGATAATCATATCCACTTCAACATTGGCATCACCAATCGGGCACAAAATTTTAGAAGCAATACCCGGTTCGTCAGGCACACCTAAAATAGTTAATTTTGCTTCGTCACGGTTAAATGCGATACCGGAGATAATTGGCTGTTCCATGTTGTCTTCCAATTCAGTCGTAATAAGTGTACCAACGTTTTGCTTAAACTCTTCGTCGAATGCGCCATCGTTGTCATTGTCGAAGCTTGATAATACGCGTAAAGGCACCTGGTATTTACCAGCAAATTCAACTGAACGAATTTGCAGGACTTTAGAACCGAGTGACGCCATCTCAAGCATTTCTTCAAATGAAATACGATCAACTTTTTTTGCTTTTGGTGCAACACGTGGATCGGTGGTATATACACCGTCAACGTCGGTATAAATCTGGCATTCATCTGCTTTGAGTGCGGCAGCAATTGCAACACCTGAAGTATCAGAACCGCCACGCCCTAAAGTGGTGGTATTGCCATGTTCATCAAAACCCTGGAAACCGGCAACGACAAGTACGCGGCCTGCATCCAGATTTGAGTTCAGGACTTCAGTATCAATGGATTCGATACGTGCCTTATTGAATGAGCTGTCGGTTTTCATGCCAACCTGGCGACCTGTTAGTGATTTTGCTTCAACTCCAATTGAGTTCAGCGCCATTGCTAACATAGAAATCGTAACCTGTTCACCCGTAGATACCATTTGGTCTAGTTCACGTGGGTCAGGGGTTTCGGTAATGGCCTTCGCTAAAGCAAGTAGACGATTGGTTTCGCCACTCATTGCTGATACCACTACCACTACCTTGTGGCCGTGGTCATGCCAGCGCTTTACACGACGAGCAACATTTAAAATGCGCTCGGGAGTACCCATAGAGGTACCGCCATATTTTTGAACGATTAATGCCATAGTTGTTCCATATAAGCCATGACCCTGATGTACCTATCAGGGTCAGTTACACAAAATTGAAGTTTTATTTTGCTGCAAGCCAGGCAGTTAAATCCGCCATCACTGGAGCAAACTTCTCGTTAAGTGGCGCGCCACCTTGTGCTAAGTCAGGTTTACCACCACCTTTACCACCTAGCTCAGTTGCCAAATGTTTGATGATGTCACCTGCTTTAATAGAAGCAGTAAAGTCTTTTGCTACAGATGCGATCAAGCTCACCTTGTCACCCTCTACACCTGCCAGAACAATCACTGCATTTTCTAATTTTGATTTCACACCGTCGTGCAGGTTGCGTAGTGCTTTTGCATCCATGTTTTCAACAGTTGTAATCAAGGTTGCACGACCTGCAATGCTTTGAACTTGGCTTAGAAGTTCACCGGCTTGCAGGCTAGCAAGTTTTTGATTGAGTTGTTCAATCTGTTTCTGCAAGCTCGATGCAGTATCAACCAGTGCTTCAACTTTTTCTAAAGTCTGGTCTTTTTGTGCTTTGAGCAAACCGTTAATCGTATTGATATCGCGATCGGCTTTTTGCGCAACTTCAACTGCTTTAGTGCCTGTTACTGCTTCAATACGACGTACACCGGCTGCCACACCACCTTCAGAGGTGATTTTGAACAGACCGATATCACCGGTACGTTTTACGTGAATACCACCGCAAAGTTCGATTGAGAAGTTTTTCTCTTCAATCACTGAACCCATAGACAGTACACGTACTTCGTCACCGTATTTCTCGCCAAACAGCATCATCGCGCCTTTAGCTTTCGCAGACTCGATATCCAGAAGTTCAGTAGACACCGCAGTATTGGCAATCACTTCAGCATTGACCAAACGTTCAATTTCTTGCAGCTGTTCAAAGCTTACAGGTTGGTCATTGGCAAAGTCAAAACGTAACACATCAGATGCAACCAATGAACCTTTTTGCTGTACATGTGAACCTAAAATTTGACGTAACGCAGCATGTAGCAGGTGAGTCGCAGAGTGGTTGCGCGCAGTTGCTGCACGAATATCTGCTTTTACTGTTGCTTCTACATTTTGAGTAACTTTCAAGTTACCCATCGTCACGATACCTTGGTGTACAAATGCGCCACCAGATTTTTTGGTATCTTGAACTTCGAAAATACCAGTATCGTTTTTAAAGATACCTGTATCACCGATTTGACCGCCGCTTTCTGCGTAGAAAGGTGTTTGGTTAAGTACGATCAGTGCTTCGTCGCCTTCAACCACTTCGTCAACTTGCTCGCCATCTTTGTAGATTGCGATGATTTGACCTTGACCCGCAGTTGCATCGTAACCTTCAAACTGAGTTTCACCTTCGACTTTCACAACAGAATTATAGTCGATTGCGAATTTGCCTGCATCACGTGCGCGTTGACGCTGTGCAGCCATTTCAGTTTCGAAACCAGCTTCATCAATGGTTAAGTCACGTTCACGTGCGATGTCAGCAGTCAAGTCAGTCGGGAAACCATAAGTGTCGTAAAGTTTAAATACCACTTCGCCCGGAATCACAGAACCTTTTAACTGTGCCAATTCGCCTTCAAGCAATTTCAAACCTTGCTCAAGTGTTTTGGCAAATTGTTCTTCTTCTTTCAGAAGTTGTGCTTCGATACGTGCTTGTTGAGCAGCAAGTTCAGGATAAGCTTCGCCCATCACTTCGATCAGTGGCTTCAACATCTTGTAGAAGAACGAACCTGTTGCACCTAGCTTGTTACCATGACGTACTGCGCGACGGATGATACGACGCAGTACATAACCACGACCTTCATTCGATGGATTTACGCCATCAGCAATCAGGAATGAACATGAACGTGCATGGTCAGCAACAACTTTCAATGAAGCAGGATACTGAACTGGTGTGCCTTTCTCAGCAGCTTCAGCTTCAAGCGCTGTAGTGTCCAAACCAATAATTTCAGCCGCAGCTTTAAGTAAATGCTGGAATAAATCGATTTCGTAGTTTGAGTTGACATGCTGTAAAACGGCAGAAATACGCTCCAAGCCCATCCCTGTATCCACAGAAGGCGCTGGAAGAGGGTGTAATACGCCATCCGCAGTACGATTGAACTGCATGAATACGTTGTTCCAGATTTCAATGAAACGGTCGCCATCTTCTTCAGGAGAACCCGGTAGGCCACCCCAGATGTGATCGCCATGGTCGAAGAAGATTTCAGAACATGGACCGCAAGGACCGGTGTCGCCCATTGCCCAGAAGTTATCAGATGCGTATTGACCGCCTTTGTTGTCACCAATACGAATAATGCGAGAAGCGTCTAGACCGATTTCTTTGTTCCAGATGTCGAATGCTTCGTCGTCTGTATGGTAAACGGTTGCATAGAGTTTATCTTTAGTAAGACCAAGCCATTCTTCGTTAGTCAAAAAGTCCCAAGCAAATTTGATCGCATCACGTTTGAAGTAATCACCAAAGGAGAAGTTACCCAACATTTCAAAGAAAGTGTGGTGACGTGCTGTATAACCTACATTGTCCAAGTCGTTGTGCTTACCACCTGCGCGCACGCATTTTTGTGATGACACTGCACGTACATAATCGCGTTTTTCTAGACCTAAGAAGCAATCTTTAAACTGGTTCATACCAGCATTGGTGAACAGCAAAGTTGGGTCATTGGCAGGTACTAGAGAACTCGACGCGACACGTGTATGCCCTTGCGATTCAAAGTAACGCAAAAATGCTTCACGAATTTCAGCTGATGTCATAAAACGAGTACTCACAACCAAGTCACTCCATAATTTCCGATTTGGCTAAAACACCACAGTCTGACAAGCATACAAGAGCTCTGCTGCAATGCGGGGCTTAAAAATTTAAAACGCCAAATTATAACGGAAAAAGCAGTATGCACCAATCATTTTAAAACCAATTGCGAAGGATTTATTTACTCAGGTTTTTCGCTGAATAATTAAATTGAATTTTCCCACAGTAGAATTCGTCTATATCCATCTCTTTAAAAAATAAACGGAATTTTAAATGGCTCGAATACAGACGAATGTATCAGAAATAAAATAATCGAAAATCAGTATTTTCACTGAAGTTTTTAATGTACGGCGCCAGAAATCCTTTAACATAGAAGAGTTTTAAAATAGGCATATAAAAGGTCGAGTCATGCAACGAGTGGCAATCAATGGATTTGGGCGTATTGGACGGAATGTACTGCGCGCATGGTTTGAAAACCCGAAAGATTTTAATTTTGAAATCGTTGCCATTAACGATATTGCCGATGTTGAAACCCTGATTCACCTGTTTAAATATGACTCGACCCATGGCCGTTTTCCGGGGCAGGTGGATCTCAGCTATGATACTGAACATATCTATATGCATATCAGCTATCAAGATGCTGCATTAAAAGTACAGGTTTTGTGTGAGTCGCAGCCGGCTAAGTTGCCTTGGCAAAACTTGGCGGTAGATGTAGTGCTTGAATGTACTGGACTGTTCCGTTCTCGTGAAGCCGCGACCCAGCATATTGGAGCAGGGGCGAAACGTGTGATTATCGGCGCAGCACCTTTTGATACGGTCGATGCCGCAATTGTCTATGGTGTCAATCATCATGAAGTCAAAGCATCGGACCAGATCATTTCCAGTGTTTCTTGTACTACACAGGCTTTGGTGCCACTGGTCAAAATTGTCGATGATGCTTTTGGCATCACTAGCGCCCTGATGACTGAAATCCATGCTGTAACGGCGGATCAGTCGGTACTGGATCATGCGCATCGTGATTTGCGTCGTGCACGTGCTTCAGGCCATAACATCATTCCTACGACTTCGAGCGCACTCGGTGCCTTAAAGCGTGTCATGCCAAAAATGGAAGATCGTATTGATGGTTATTCAATTCGGGTGCCGACCATTAATGTGGCCGCGATTGATTTAACGTTTGTCTCCCAGTCGCCGATTACCGATCACAAGCTGAATGAAGTGCTGATCAAGGCTGCCCAGCAGGATTTTGCGGAAATTATGGCCGTGACAGATGAGCCATTGGTATCGAGTGATTTTAATCATTCCCCATATTCATTGATTGTGGATTTGACCCAGACTCTAGTCGTCGGGCATCAAGCCAAAGTCTTTGCCTGGTACGATAACGAGTGGGGCTATGCCAACCGTCTGCTGGATTTATGTGAATCATTTCATTAAGTTCGGGTTATCTAAACCTCAAAAGCACCGAGATACGGTGCTTTTTTCTTGCCTGTAAATATTCTGCAAGCCATGTTTTAAGAGAATTTGCCGGTAATTGATCGAAAATCAGGAATTGAGGCTGAATTATTTACGTTATCTGCAGCATTTTTCGTTAAGATAAAGACAATAAAATGAAATAAGAGCAAGCACATGATGGTGGTTTGGGGATTTATTATACTGCTGACTTTGGCGGTGATTTTTCTGATCTGGCTGCAGTTTAATCAGAGTGATGAGCCACGTAGCGTGGAAGGCGTGCCAGTCGAAGAAAAAATCGTGCATCTGGAAGAAAATTTAAAAAAGACCCTGGAAATCATGCAGGATCTAGCCAAAAAAATGCATGTGCAGCAGGAAGTGCTGGATCAGACCACAGCCAAACTTCAGCAGGTTGAATTGCAAAATGCCGAACTGGTCAGTTTGCTGACCAAAGTGGTTGATCCACAGAAATAAACAAAACCCCTTTAGAGATCATTTAAAGGGGTTTTTCTAGCGTTAGATTATTAAAATTCTTAAAATTGCAGCAGAAACCATACTGATGGCGACGGTCGGTAATAATCCAAAACGTGTAGCGGCAAATAGCGTTAAAGCCAAGGCGATCAGGTCTGCAGGATTGTCGCGTACAAAATAGGGTGCAATCACTGAAATCAGCACGCAGCCGGGGACTACTTCCAGAATTTTACGCTGGCGCTGTGTCAGCGTTTTATTTTTTAATAAGACATAGCCCAAGATCCGGGTTAAATAGGTGGTCGCAGCAATCAGGATAATGGCCACCAAGGTGCTCATCTGGATCATGTTTGATCTTCTTGAATCAGGAAAAATGCCGAAGCTATTCCAGACAAGGCACCAATCGGCACATACCAGCCCGCAGGTAAATATAAATAAGCCAAAGCCGCACAGACTAAACTGACCAGCCATGGCCGGGCAGCCTCAAAACCTTTCCACATACTTCTTAGTAACACCAGAAATACAGCAGGAAAGGCCATATCAAAACCAAAACGTTTGATGTCGCCTAATACAGGCCCAAGCATGGCGCCGAGTGTGGTAAATCCGACCCACATCAAGTACAGGCAAAAACACAGGCCAGCATAATAAGGCATGCTAAAAGCAGCACGATAACCCAGTTGCGCCTGTTTCCTTTGTGCATCAGCCAGACCGAGTGCCCAGCTTTCATCGACCATAAAAAACAGCGCCGGAAAAACTTTAAGATTCGGAAGATGCTTTAAATACGGCACCAAACTGGCGCCCATCAACAGATGCCGGCTATTTACCAGAAAGGTAATGAACATCAGCATGAGTAAATTTGGTGGACTGCTCCAGACCTCCAGAATGGCAAATTCAGAACCGCCGGCAAAGTTCAAACCGGTCAGTAATGGCACTTCGAGCAAGCTGAAATTCTTCTGTACCGCCGTCGCACCCAGCACCAGCGCAAAGGGGATAATTCCCAAAAGCATGGGGATAGAATCTTTCATGCCACGTTGAAATTCGCTGAAATCGGTAGGGACAACCACCGCTGCGGTGCTTTGTCTGAACAAAAGCATGGAAATGACCTGGGTACTGCAAAACTAGACCATATTTTATGGCGATATTCAGGCTATTTGCTGTTGTAGTGAAAGAGATTTGAGTTTTATTTGAAATTAAATTGCGCTAAATTAAATTTAAGGGGTTTTAAATGCCAAGGCATAGACATGGATCAAATAGATAAACGCATTTTGCATGAGCTGCAAAAGAATGGAAAACTGCAAAATAATGAACTGGCTCAATTAATTGGCTTGTCACCGTCACCCTGTTTAAGACGGGTAAAACAGCTGGAAGATGATGGCGTGATTGAGCAATATGTCGCACTGCTGAATCCACAAAAGGTCAATTTGGCGATGAGCGTGTTTGCACGCGTCTGGCTCAAGTCTCAAGAAGCTGCTGTGGTCGATCAATTTGTCGAAGCGATCAAGGAAATGCCAGAAGTCGTCGAGTGCCAGTTAATGGCAGGCGATTGTGATTTCTTTTTAAGAATTGTGGTGGCTGATCTGGATGCCTATCGTAAATTTCAGATTCATCATTTAACCCAAATTCCCTGCATTCAAAGTGTAAAAACTGAAATTCCATTGCAAACGGTTAAAAGCACGACTGCATTGCCTTTGGTTTAATGCCGGATTTTGTCATGCTATTTCTTTTAAATGTGCATTAAAACGCTGATAGTTGACACAATTGTTGTTGATTTCATCAGGTAGCGAAAATTATAAAATTTGCGATGCACAGCCAAAACTATCGTGCTAGACTAGGAGAAATCGGGTGTGCTCCCGATTTTTTTATGCGGATTCGTTCCGCGCTGACAAGAATTTAGGTTTACAACATGCCCATTTCAGAGACATGGTTATTACCTGATGGTGTAGCTGATGTATTACCAGAACAAGCGCAAGTTATTGAAAGTCTGCGCCGTAAATCACTGGATTTCCTTGCATCTCGAGGTTATCAGCTGGTGTACACGCCATTCATTGAATACATCGAATCTCTATCTTCTCTCTCAGAATCGAATCAAGATTTAGACTTAGCCACTTTTAAAGTAATCGATCAGCTTTCTGGTCGTTTGCTTGGTGTGCGTGCCGATATGACACCACAAGTGGCTCGTATTGATGCGCATGTACATCCAGTGGAAGGTGTAGCACGTTACTGCTATGCAGGAACCGTTCTGCATACCAAGCCTCGCGGTTTTAACACTTCGCGTGCGCCACTACAGTTAGGTGCGGAGCTATTTGGTTCAGACAGCATCGATGCCGATGTAGAAATGGTCGACTTGATGATCAGTCTGATTCAGGAAACAGGTCTGGCAGATGGTATTCATCTGGACTTAGGTCATGTGGGTTTATTCCGCAGTCTGGTGGCTCAAGCCGGCTTAAACAAAGTCGCTGAACAGCAATTATCTGATTTATACCAGCGTAAGGCTTTGCCAGAATTAGAAGAATTCACGGCAGACCTGAAATTTGGTCAGGATTTCTATGCACTTGGACGCTATGCCAGCGACTTGGATGCATTACAAGCGCATTTAAGTGCTGAAGTGTTGGCAAATCCAGCATTTACGCAGGCTTTTAATGTCTTGCAAACCACCAAAGACGAAGTTCAAACCCGTTGGCCAAACTTGAGTATTGGTATTGATGTAGTTGAATTACGTTCATACCATTATCATACTGGCTTGATGTATGCAGTCTATGCACCGAACCGTGCAGCTGCACTGGCACAAGGTGGCCGTTATGATGGCATTGGTGAACATTTTGGCCGTGCGCGTCCGGCAACCGGTTTCTCTTGTGACTTATATGCTTTAAGCGCAGGCCAGTTTGATGCGGTACAGGTCGTGGTTGCACCTAAAGGCACTGATGCAGAGCTTCTGAATGCGATTCAGAATATTCGCACACAAGGCTTAAGTGTAATTCAGTTACTGGGTAATGATGATTTAAACTCGATTCCATATGCGACGCACCAGCTGGTGAATGCGAATGGTGAGTGGACAGTCAAAACGATTTAACTGCTTGGCTCAGTGTTCATGTCGCTGAGCGGGGCTTTCAACTTTAACAGCATGATGTAATGAGGCTATTATGGGCAAGAATGTTGTGGTACTTGGTACCCAATGGGGCGACGAAGGTAAAGGTAAAATCGTCGACCTGCTCACAGATCAAGCGGCAGCGGTAGTTCGTTATCAAGGCGGACATAACGCAGGTCACACTCTTGTGGTTGGTGGTAAGAAAACTGTCTTACACCTCATTCCATCAGGTATTTTACGTGAAAACGTATTGTGCTTAATTGGTAACGGTGTTGTTCTTTCTCCTGAAGCGCTCATCAAAGAGATGGATATTCTTGAAAAAGAAGGCGTTCCTGTTAAAGAGCGTTTACGCATTTCTCCAAACTGTCCACTGATCCTTCCAAATCACATCGCACTTGACCAAGCACGTGAGAAAAAACGTGGTAATGCGAAGATTGGTACGACAGGTCGCGGTATCGGTCCTGCATACGAAGACAAAGTAGCGCGTCGCGCAATCCGTGTTGCTGACCTGGTACGTGGTGGTGATCATCTTACTGCTCAGTTAACTGAACTTCTGGACTACCATAACTTCCAGCTGACTGAATACTACGGTGTTGAAGGAGTTAAACTGGAAGACGTGCTGGCACTTTGCGACGAATGGCGTAAAGTTGTTGCGCCACTGGTTGTGGACGTGACTACTGAATTGCACAACTACCGTAAAAACGGTGACAACATCATGTTTGAAGGCGCGCAAGGTTCACTTCTTGACGTTGATCACGGTACATATCCGTATGTGACTTCTTCGAATACCACTGCTGGTGGCGTAAGCTCTGGTTCAGGTCTGGGTCCTTTGCACCTTGACTATGTACTGGGTATTACTAAAGCGTACACAACGCGTGTAGGTGCAGGTCCATTCCCAACTGAGTTGGTGTATGACGCTGCAAATGACACGGGTGATGCGATTGGTAAACACCTCGGTACGATTGGTAATGAATTTGGTGCCTCTACTGGCCGTCAACGTCGTTGTGGCTGGTTCGATGCTGAAATCCTACGCCGTTCAGTTGACGTAAACTCACTTTCTGGTATTTGCCTGACTAAACTTGACGTTCTTGACGGTTTAGAAGAAGTGAAAATCTGTGTGGGTTATGAAGCTGCAGATTCTGGTTGTGTCGGTTCTTCTGATGCGCTTGCATTCGAAACTTTAAAACCGATTTACGAAACTATGCCAGGCTGGTCTGAGTCAACTTTCGGTGCGAAATCACTGGATCAATTGCCAGAAGCTGCATTGAACTATGTAAAACGTCTTGAGCAATTGATTGAATGTCCAATCGACATCATTTCAACAGGTCCAGACCGTGAAGAAACGATTGTTCTTCGCCACCCGTTTGATGCTTAATCTTCATTTGATTAAAGCTTGAATGATAAAAACCCATTTCCGGATGGGTTTTTTTATATCCTGAATTTATGCAGCTATTTCAAGACTAAAGTTGCATCGGTAATGTAGCGTGATGTGCTTTAACATAGCGGTATATAAAGAAAGAAAAATGAGCTGCAGGATGCAAAAAAATATATCAGCGACCATGTTTTATTCATTGTTATTTGCGATGGGCGGGGCGCCAACAATTGCCATGATGATTATTCGTGCGCAAACCCAAAATCCCGAAGTGATTTATGCGGCGCTGATTGGTCTGAGTGTCATTATCGCCTGTGTATTAGTGCCTATTATTTTATTGCAAAATGCTTTTTTATATTTCAAACGTAAAGACGAAGTGCTTGAACAGAAAATCAAACCGCTCAGTCAGGTTTACTTAGGCCTCAATATTATTTGTCTGATTTATTGGTTGGCGATACAGTATTTGGCTTAAAAATTACATAATTTATAAGAAGATGAATCAATTAAGCGTTTAGCTGCTGAACGCTTTCACTTATAATTTTTACAATGTAAATTGCCCTTAAGCCAAGGTGGAGTAAATTATAATGAAGAATAAACTTTTATTGAGTATGGCGGCTGCTACAGTCGTCACATTATCAGGTTGTACCACCATTGCCGATATGGCAGGGGCAGATACTGCGACCTTAAATGCATCTGCGAGCCAAAGCTATAATGCCATGGTCAATGATGCGAAGAACAAAGGTCAACTGGATACCAGTTCAGCGACCTATAAACGGATTAATAATGTATTTAACCGTTTGAAACCGGTTGCTAACCAGATGAATCAAACCGGTACGGCATTCCAGTGGCAATTGGCTGTGCTCAAATCTGACCAGGTTAACGCCTTTGTTGCGCCAGGTGGTAAGGTTGTATTCTATACGGGTATCGTGAATAAACTGAATCTGACCGATGCTGAAATTGCAGCGATTATGGGTCATGAAATGGTGCATGCTTTAGAAGAGCATTCTAAGCAGAAAATCGGTGCTCAGGCCCTGACTGATCTGGCCTTGGGTATTGGCTTAAATGCAGCAGGTGTGGGTCAAGGTGGTGCTGCAGCCGCACAATTGGGTAGTCAAATCGGGATTGGCTTGCCATACTCGCGTAATCTGGAAAGCCGTGCTGACCAAGGCGGTTTAATGCTGATGGCGCGCGCAGGTTATAACCCAAATGCAGCCATTACCTTGTGGGAAAAAATGAACAAACTCGGTGGCGGCAGTGGTGCAACCTTCCTCTCTACGCATCCATCGAATAGCCAGCGTATTGGGCAAATGCGTCAACAGTTACCAGTAGCTATGCAGATTTATAACCAAAACAAATAATCCAGTGATCATCCTCTGAAAGGAGATCTTGATCGGATTGAAAAGGCAGGGCAATGGCTCTGCTTTTTTTATAGCTAATTGGATGGTTAATATTCTGCGGGCTATTTTCAGGCAATAAAAAAGGCAAAGTCTGACTTTGCCTTTTTTCACTCAAGATCAGAAGATCTTAGTGCTGGTGACCGCCTACACCGTGTACGTGGCCGTGATCTAATTCTTCTTGAGAAGCTTCACGAACAGATACGATTTCAACTTCGAAAGTCAGGTCTTGACCAGCAAGTGGGAAGTTAGCATCAACAACAACATTGTCGCCTTCAACTGCTTTAACAGTTACGATTTGCACGCCGTCATCAGTTTGAGCTTGGAACTGCATACCTGCCTGAATGTTGTCTACGCCTTGGAACATTTGCGCAGGAACTTCTTGAACTAGGTCAGGGTTGTATTCGCCATAACCTTCAGCAGCAGGAACGTTTACAGTGAATTTTTCACCTACAGTTTTGCCTTCTAACGCATTTTCTAAACCTGGGATGATGTTACCTGCACCGTGCAAATAGGCAAGTGGTTCACCTTGAGATTGGTCGAGAGTTTCACCCTCTGCGTTAGTCAATGTGTAGTGGAAAGAAACCACGAGGTTATTTGCAATAGCAGTCATGTTAATTGATCCATTCAATTTTTTAAGGGTACATCATAAAGTGAAATTGCATTTTTGTAGACTAAAATTAGCAAAAAAACGCAATTTGACAATTTTGTTGACGATTTTTTCATTGATTGGGCCAAATTCTGGAATTTCAATGCAATTTCAGCTTTGGAGAAATTTTTCGTGTAACAAAATCTTTTGCGGTGAGAATGCCAGCATGCGCATAACCATGAATGGTCGCCTGATGAATTCGATATAAAGAAACATACATCGATTTGGCAACAAAGCCTTGCACATTGACCTGACCGAGTAATTCACCGACAGCTTTATTCTGGCTTAAGGAAATCAGTGAGCCTTTGTCGGAAAATTTAAACATCGGTAAATAGTTTTCCTCATTGATCCGTGCTTTTAAGGCATTGGCCAGGAAATTGGCCTGTTGGCTAGCCACTTGTGCGCGTGGACCCAAGACCGGTTCATCTGCAGCAGGCTGGCAGTGAGCACAATCACCAAAAGCAAAAATGTCTGGATCAGATTTGGTTTGCAGGGTGGAGAAGACTTTCAAGCGGTGAATATTGTCCTTTTCCATATCTTGCAGTTGTGCCAAGACTTCAGGTGCTTTGATACCTGCGGCCCAGACTTTAATCTCGGCATCCAGACTTGAGCCATCTGCAAAATAAATTTTGTCTTCATCTACCTTGGCCACACGATGACTGGTAAGGACTTCAATACCGAATTTTTCCAGCTGTTGCATGGTATGTTCAGCAACTTTCGGCGAGAGCGCAGTCAAAATACGATCCGCCGCTTCAATTAAGGTAATTTTGACTTTATTTGGATCGACCTTGTTTAAGCCATATTTAAAGAAATTGTGTTTGGCCTCCACCAACTCGGCAGCCAATTCTACTCCAGTCGCACCGGCGCCAATAATCGCGATATTCAGTTCACGGCTCGAAGCTTCATGTTGAGCATTCAAGTAGAGATGCAACAGGTCCTGCTGAAAGATATCAGCTTGTGGACGGCTGTCGAGAAAATGACAGAACTGTTTGACGCCTTCGGTATTAAAGTCATTCGAGGTAGAACCCAAGGCCAGTACCAGGGTGTCATAGTCGATGCGCTGGTTCTTCTTGGCTTGGGCTTTTTTGGAGAAATATTCTGTTTCTACCACAATCTGTTTCGCTTCACGATCCAGACCGGTAAATGTCCCCAAGACAAATTCATAATGATGTGCGGCTGAATGGGCAAAATAATTAGTTTCTTCTTCATGTGGATTTAAGGTGCCTGCGGCAACTTCATGCAGTAGCGGTTTCCAGATATGCGTCAGTTTTTGATCGACTAAAACAATCTGCGCTTTGCCGCTTTTACCCAAGCTCTCACCCAGCTGAGTTGCCAGTTCCAGACCACCGGCACCACCACCCACAATCACGATTTTATGTGCTGTCATATATGATTAACCTGTTTATTTTTTTAATAAAAATAAGAGAAATAGAGAGAAAATATACTATGGCATGGGCCAGATCGCGTCTTGGTTAAAATTGTTATACACATTACAAAACGTAGCAATTCTGTGAGGGCAGGTAAGTTTCCCTGTCTTGGGGAGTGATGCAGGGAGAAAAGAAAATCTGCCAGAAGATCAGCGAGTAGATCTTCTAGCTTAAAGAAAAGTAACTTGAGATGTAGGGCTATTATCTATCTAAAGGATAAAGCTTTACGCTTGGCGTATTGTCTGAAAACAAATCGAATAAGCCTTGTAGCCAAGTAAAGAATTTCTGAAACAGGTTGGCTTCTTCAATTTCGACATGATCTTCAATTTGAATGGTGCGAATCAACTGATTATTCTGATAAACCTGAATGGTCGCCAAAGGCATCATGGTCGCCAAAGGTGCAATGAGTTCAGATGCTTTCACTTCAACATTGATATGAGTCTGAGTTTCCTGTAATGGCTCGATACTTTTTAAAACGCCATCACCTGTATTCAGCATGACACGCTGTTGGGTTTGATCAAACTGGTTTAGGTCAATACTGTAGCCCTGATCATATAAAGAAGTGGTAATGATCTGCGGCTGCTTGGTTTGCACCTTAAACATTTTTAAGGTGGATTTAATCACAGGCAACTCAGCAAGGAGCTGTTGATCTTTGATCGCTACTTCATTGCGGGTATAGGTATAGGCCAGATTCATCAGCTTATGTGATACTTCAGCGCGTTTTGTGGCACTTTTAGTACCCAGTACCACCACAATCAGACGGCGATTCGGCATCTCAAAATCTGCGGTGACGCGATTGGCGGTTAATGCCAGGTTATAGCCCGCTGCACGGGTAAAACCGGTTTTTAAGCCATCTACGGTTGGATCGACCTGAAGCACACGGTTGGTCGCACGATGAAAATGCTGATTGTAGGTAAAGCTTGGCTGCTTGGAATAATACAGATAATCTGGAGTTTCATTCACCACCGCCATAGACAGTCTGGCCAAATCGGCGGCAGTCGAATAATGCTCAGGCATGGTAATACCGGCCGGATTCTGGAAATTGGTATGTTGCATGCCCAGTGCTTTGGCTTCCTGATTCATACGTTCAACAAATTGCGGAATACCACCCGAAATTTTCTCAGCCAGCGTCACCGCGGCATCATTGGCAGACATGATAATTAAGCCCGCCAGAAGCTGATCGACTGAAATCTGATCACCTTCTTTCAGGTACATTTGTGACTCATCCCACATCACAGTTTTCACCACAGAGGTCGCGGTTAAAACTTCATTTTTATTTAATTTTCCGGCCTCAATTTCCTTTAAGGCAATATAAGCCACCATCATTTTGGTCAGCGAAGCCGGAGCGCGTTGCACATCGGCATTATGCTCTGCAATGACTTGACCAGACTGTGAATCCAGAATGGTCCAGGCTTCAGCTTCAACGCTTTCAGGCACAATATTGAGTAGGGCAGCATGTGAAAATGCAGAAATAAATAAACTGAAAACCGCAATCAGTGAGATGATGTATTTCAATGGTGTTCCTTGATAACCCGGCGGGTGTTGAACGATTTAATTTTCACGCATGCTATGCCTTTTTTATACAGATAGCTAGTCGTAAATGTAGACAAATAAGACAGCTAAACCATACTGGCTTAAAAAATGCTAAGCTAAGCTATATCTCATTTATTTTAATTTTATATCGTTCATTATGTTGCATTATCAAATTGAATTTGACGATTATCGTCAGCATCTTATTCACGTGACTGTTCGTTTTCTTGCGGACCCGACACAAGTCCTGTCATTGCCGACTTGGATTCCGGGCAGCTATCTGATTCGAGAGTTTTCCAAGCACATTGAAGCGGTCAAAGCCTATGATGAAGATGGGCGCCAGTTACAGATCCAGAAATTTGAAAAAAATAAATGGCGTTTATTCAATACTGATCATGAACTGATTACAGTTGAATATGATGTCTATGCCTATGACCTGTCCGTTCGTGGTGCATATGTGGATCAAAATCGTCTCTACGTGAACCCGGCTTGTGCATGTTTAGGGCTAGAAGGTCAGGAAAATAAAGAAATTGAACTGGAAATCTTCCTGCCAGATGAATTAAAGCATTTTCAGCTGGCAAGCGGCATGAAAGCCAAAAGTCTGGTCAGAGGCCGTTTCACGCTGAAAGCTAAAAACTATGCCGAACTGATTGATGCGCCATTTGAGCTAGCAGAACAAACCCGTTTCAGTTTTGAAGCAAATGGTATTCCGCATGAGTTTGTGGTGTCAGGCAAACACGCGATGAATGCGGCGCGTATGCAGCAAGACATTGAAAAAATCTGTGCTACAGAAATTTCAATGTTTGGTTCGGCGCCGTTTACAGACTATACCTTTATGACCATGGCAACCGGCAATAGCTATGGCGGTCTGGAGCATCCAAATTCTACCAGCCTGATTTCACCACGTGATGACTTGCCGAAAGCCAATGAGCCAGAAGAGCCATCTAAAGATTATCAGCGTTTCCTCGGCTTATGTAGCCACGAATATTTCCATTCATGGTTGGTGAAGTTTATTCGCCCTGAAAACTTCGTTAACTATGATTTAAACAGAGAAGGTTATACCTCTCTGTTATGGATCTTTGAAGGTTTCACCTCTTATTACGATGATTTGATTTTGCTGCGTAGCGGCGTGATTAATCAGGAATCGTATATTGCTTTGTTAAAAGCACAGATTGACCGTTATTTGCAAAATCCGGGACGTGTGATTCAGTCAGTGTCTGAATCCAGTTTTGATGCCTGGGTGAAATTCTATCGTCAGGATGAAAACTCGAATAATGCGGGTACCAGCTATTACAACAAAGGTTGTTTAGTTGCACTGTGCCTGGATTTGGGTCTGCGTTTACGTGGTTCAAGTCTGGATGCTTTGATGCGCCGTTTGTATGAAAATGCCCAGAAAGGCGTTCAGGTGCATGAACGGACGATCTTTGAATTGTGTAAAGAATTGACAGGAGATGATTGGTCAGAACAGATTAATCACTTGATCAATACCACAGATGAATTGCCGCTGGATCAGCTCTTCCCTGAGTTTGGTATGGCTTATAGCCTGAAAAATGATAAGTCTTTGCCATTCGGTCTAAAGCTGGCAGATAAGCCGGAAGGTGTGCTGGTTCAATCTGCGCGTCGTGAGGGTGCCGCTGTGCTCGCTGGCCTTTCTGCCAATGATGTCATCATTGCAATTGATGGATTAAAAGCAACGACCAAACTTGTTGAAAGCTATGCAAAACAGCAAGGTACTTTTACAGTGTATGCATTCCGTCGTGATGAGCTGATGAGTTTTGAAGTTCAAGCCGCGGGTTCTGAACTGACCGAAGTTGAACTGAAAGTGGAAGATCAGGCTAAAGCTGAGAAATGGCTTAAAGCTTAAAGCCATAATTATTCTTAATTAAAAAAACCGGTGCATCGTCACCGGTTTTTTATTGCATTAAATTTTGAGAAAAAATTATTTAATGATCAGTCGTGATGTGCCACGGAATTCCGCCACGATTTGATTATTTTGATTCATCACCTGAATATCATAAATGCCACTACGGCCACTGCTGGCCTTATGTTCTGCTACAGCAGTCAGTGTGTCACCAAGCAAGCCCGGTTTTAAATAATGAATACCACAATGTTGACCAACCGCCGGATGTTCACCAGTATTGCAGGCAATGGCAAAAGCCGCATCTGCAAGTGCAAAAATCACAGCGCCGTTACACGTCTGATGACCCTGTAAATGCTGTTCAGTCACCTTTAATTCGATCTTTGCATAATTGTGGTTATAAGAAACCAGATGAGCACCAAGATGCTGAATTAACCGATCCTGATTAAACATCTGGCTGACTTGCTGATCCATTGCAAAACTCCTTTTTAAGATACGTTTTATTTTTAAATGTTAATTATGTGAATCATAAGTACCATCGGATAGTCAGAATGACAAGAGGGAAGAGTTAAAAATCTTGTTTGCACACATAAGAAAAAGCAGGTAAAACCTATATTTAGGTATGGGTTTTTTATTATTAGAAGATGAATCAAAATAGTTTAAATTGGGGAATTGGAATAACAGTAATTTGGCTTGCTGTAATCACTTCTTTTTGGATTTTTGGTGGATTGAGTTCGCCTACTTCATTAAATGAGCTTGGGGATTTTCTAGCGGGAATATTTGCGCCAATTGCTTTTCTCTGGCTGATTTTAGGCTATGTTCAGCAAGGTAAACAGTTGGAGCAAAATACAAAAGCATTAGAGCAACAAGAAAGAGCATTACAGCTTCAAATTGATGAGATGAGGCAAGGAATTGAACAGCAAAAAATAGTAACAAATATCCAAAAAAGAGCAATTGTTTGAGAGTCAAAAATCCAGAGAAGCCAGATTTTTTATTTTACAGTCAAAAGTTAGAACTGTTTTTGATAATTCTGAAATGACAAATAATTGCCTTGTTGCTTTAAGGCTGACTATTGCAAATCTAGGAAATGATGCTTTTAACGTCAAAGTTAAACAACTTAATAATAGTTTTATTATCCATAAAATAAATAAATTTTTAGCGAATGAAGATCAGGAAATTCGTTTGGAGCTTGATGATGCACAGGTTGATATATTAAATATGAAAAGAGAGGTAGTAGTAGATTTCACAATTGAATATGAAACTAAAGCTGGAAAACTATATAAAAAAATAATTAATACGCACGTATTCCAAATTAACCCTCCATTCTATGGAATAAATGTTTATCTTTCTGAAGCAAGTGAAGATTAATTTTTTTATTTTTTATTTTTTATTTTCTTAATACATCGAATACCCATAAAACTAAGCAACGGTTAAATAAAGTATTCATCTCATGTCTTAATGAATTAGAAATTTTGGCACATAAAAAAGCCCACCGAAGTGAGCTTGATTGAATCTATTCAAACTTAGCCACGACCGCGGCCGCGACCACGTGGTGCTTTAGTATTTGGACGAGTTGTGCCATTGGTCTTACGACGCGGCTTTTCACTTTCATCCATTTGCCAGATACGTTTGGTGCCAGACTTTTTCACAGAACCATCTTTATTCTTGCGAACCATTGGCTTACCGCCCGTACCACCCGGCTTTTTCACATAAGAACGTGAACGGTATGGTTCTTCCGCAGGAACATTTTGGAAGTCTGGATAAAGTAATGGTTCAATTTCTCTGGTCTCGCCCGGTTGCAATCCCATACGAACCAAATCAATCTCACCAATCTTGGTACGGATCAAACGCAGTGTAGGGAAGCCCACGGCAGAGGTCATACGACGAACCTGACGGTTACGACCTTCACAGATCGAAATTTCAACCCAAGACGTTGGAACAGAGGCACGGAAACGTACAGGAGGATTACGCTCCCACAACCATTCCGGTTCAGATACTTTTTCAGCACGTGCAGGAAGCGTCATGCCATCTTTCAGTTCAACACCTTTACGAAGTTGCTCAAGTGCTTCTTCGGTCACATCACCTTCCACTTGCACCATATAAGTTTTAAACTTTTTATTGGCAGGATTGGTGATATATTGGTTGAGACCACCGTGATCGGTGAGGAAAACCAGACCTTCTGAGTCCATGTCCAAACGGCCAGCAAGACGTAAATCTTTGTCGTTGACAAAATCAGCCATGGTTGGGTGCTTTTCATCCGCACGGAATTGGGAGAGGACGTCATAAGGTTTGTTTAGAATGACGATTTTCATAGGAAATAACTTCTATAATTACATTAATTTAAAAAATGTAGAGGTTTATTTAAAAGGGAAATTTAGCTATTTCCCGTATAAATCTCAAAAACAACAAATCTGGATTAGAATATTATGCGTTAAGAACAGTTGAAAGTATTGCCTAATCGGCAATTATTTTAGATTTGTCAGCGGCATCCGGGAGAATACTAATAATGGGATATCAAAAAATCGTAGTACCTGTGGATGGTACCAAAATTACCGTTAATGCAGACCTGTCACTCAACGTACCAAATAATCCAATTATCCCATTTATCGAAGGGGATGGAATCGGTGCAGATATTACACCAACAATGCGAACTGTGGTAGATGCTGCTGTGCAAAAAGCATACGCCGGGAAGCGTTCCATCGAATGGATGGAAGTCTACTGCGGTGAAAAAGCTGACAAAATTTACGGCACCTATATGCCTGAAGAAACTCTCGAGGCGCTGCGTGATTATGTAATATCGATCAAAGGGCCACTAACCACACCAGTCGGTGGCGGTATTCGTTCCCTGAATGTGGCTTTACGCCAGGAACTGGATTTATATGTTTGTGTACGTCCGGTGCGCTGGTTCGAGGGCGTGCCTTCACCGGTGCATAATCCGGAATTGACCGACATGGTGATCTTCCGTGAAAATTCAGAAGATATTTATGCCGGAATTGAATGGAAGGCAGACTCTCCCGAAGCGAAAAAAGTTATCAAGTTCCTGAAAGAAGAAATGGGCGTAACCAAAATCCGTTTTGAAGACAATTGTGGAATCGGGATCAAGCCTGTCTCTAAAGAAGGTACCCAGCGTCTGGTACGTAAAGCCATCCAGTTCGCCATTGAAAATGACAAGCCTAGTGTGACGCTAGTGCACAAAGGCAATATCATGAAATACACCGAAGGGGCGTTTAAAGAGTGGGGCTATGAAGTCGCGCTGGAACGTTTCGGCGGTGAGCTTTTAGATGGTGGTCCGTGGGTTAAAATCAAAAATCCAAGAACAGGCAAAGACATTATTATTAAAGATGTCATTGCCGATGCCTTCTTGCAGCAAATTTTGATGCGCCCGGCGGATTATTCTGTGATTGCGACACTTAACTTAAATGGTGACTATATTTCTGATGCGCTGGCTGCGGAAGTTGGGGGGATCGGGATTGCACCGGGTGCCAATATTGGAGGTTCGATTGCAGTCTATGAAGCAACCCACGGTACAGCACCTAAATATGCTGGACAAGATAAAGTAAATCCGGGTTCGATTATTTTGTCTGCTGAAATGATGCTGCGTGATATGGGCTGGACAGAAGCTGCCGACCTGATCATCAAGGGGATTTCGGGTGCGATTGCGGCAAAAACGGTGACCTATGATTTCGAGCGTCTGATGCCAGGGGCGACCTTACTTCGTTGTTCCGAGTTTGGTGAGGCGATTATTGCTAATATGGATACCTGAAATTGCGAAGCAATTTATGAGTTAAAGCCCGTAGTAATTGCGGGTTTTTTATAGTTTTATTTTCAGGCAAAGTCTGAACAGATAAGAGCTAAACGTTAAAATAAGTATCAGGCTGCAAGATCATGTAAGAAGTGTAATGAGCTTAAAAATGATTCGTTCTAAGCTGAATAACTTAGTAAAGACTGTATTACATTGACGTATTTGGATACAGCTCAGCGATTGGCTTATTTTGTATAAACGTTAGAGTGATGAATGGAACTTCCAGTGATATAGAGACGTTTCTCCAAAGGAGTAAATCATGGCTAAAGCTAAAGCGAGACATAAGCAGGTCCAACAAAAAGACAAGCAGGACAATGCTCAGAATGAAGAGCAGCAACAGCAACAACAGCAACAACCATCGAAACCATCTCGTGCTAAAAAACGTAGATAATCTCCTATCCACCTAAAATAACAAAACCCTCATTTGAGGGTTTTGTTATTTGAACGCTTGTATAAAATCATCACTAAAAATAACAGGATTGTGACTTTAAATTAGGCGGTTGTGATTAAGATAAAAGTCATCTATTTAATTTAATGCGAATATTGGTGAAATTTCTTCGGATTATAAGCTTACTGTTATCTATAGGTTTTCTACTAACTGCCTGTCAGCCACCGCCTTCAGGTGAAGCAGCAGGTTGGAAAAGCCCTTATCTGTATTGGCAATTACAGAGAGCCCAGTTAGAAGCTCCGCTACAGATTCCGGTTGAAGGCGTCAGAGTTGGTCAAATTAATGATACTTGGGGAGCAGCGCGTAGTGACGGTCGTAAACATGAAGGGACGGATATTTTTGCCAAACGCGGTACGCCAGTATTCAGCGCGACCCAAGGGATTGTGCGTAGGATTGGTACCAACAATCTGGGTGGAAAAATTATCTGGGTGACTGGCCCCAATATGAGTCAGCATTATTATGCACATCTGGATGATTATGCAGCGGATATTCAGGAAGGCGACTGGGTCGAAGCAGGTGAAGTCATCGCTTATGTGGGTAATACGGGCAATGCTAAAAATACCCCACCGCATTTACATTATGGGATTTATCTGGGTGGGCAAGGAGCAACCAATCCTTATCCTTATTTAGTTCCTTCTCCATGAGCAGACACTGGCTGAGTTTGTTGTTCAGGCTTGAGTCTGGCAGGACGTGTACACCAGAACAATTGCAATGTTCCTAATAAAAGAACCAATGTGGCCAGTATGAACTGTTGATGATAGCTCAATCCAAAATATTGCAGCGCACTAAAGCTGAGTCCACCGATCAGCTGAATCGAGGCAAAACACAAGGTAGCAATACTCCAGAGCTTTTTATAAGCCAGTCCATACAGTTGCAAAATGGTATAGGAGGTCAGGAAGACCACAGCCGGATTTAGCATCCCGGTAAAAAAGGAAGAGCTAAAAGTGAGTAAGGGATAGGCATCTAGAGTCGCGATAAAAATGGCCATAATATAAAGGCTATAAAGAATTTTCAGTGCAGCAAAATTACCCCATTTTCTGGCCAGTGCATAAGCACTCAAGGCACCCAAGGCACTGCCGAGTCCATACAGAATCCAGTTGAAATTAATCCAGAACAAGCTCAATCCTAACTGCTGACTTAAATAATCAATCCAGAAGAGTGAATGCGGTATATAGGCGAAAGCACTACAAGCATAAACTGTAAGTAAACTATAAAAGATGCTATTCAGAGCTAGAGGAGAGGTAACAGCAGGGGCTTGTACGGACAAATACGGCTTAAATTTCTGAATCAGTAAACTTAAAACGATACAGATGAGCAGGGCAAAACCACATAAGATCAGCCAGGCAGTCTGGATGGAAATTTGATCCAGATAAGGCAGAAACAGGGTAGCAATTAAAACACCTAACCCAATCCCGCTAAAACCAATAAAGTTGATTTTAAGACGATCTTGGAGTTCACAACACTGTGCGACCACACTCGGCGATAAGATCATCATCAGTCCACCGCTGATCCCGGAAATGATTCGCCAAGCGATATACCATGCTTCAGAAAAACCAGAAAATGCACAGCACATCAGGCTGAACATGCCGGCAAAGGCTGAAATTTGAATATAGGTACTCATGCTGCGGTCTTGAGGCAGGCGCATGGCCGTAAATGCACCGATTAAATAACCCAGCAAATTGGCACTGCCCAAAAGGCTGGCAAAATCTGTACTCCAGCCAAAGGCTTCGCGTGTGCCAGGTAACAGTGCGGTATAAGAAAAGCGAAGAATGCCAATGCCCAAGCACATACTAAGACAAAGAAACAGGCTGAGCTTGATTGTGTTTGAGGACATCCGTGTACTCATGGAATTTTATGTTTAGTCAAAAAATAACATGAATCTTCATAATAAAGGGAAAAATTGCCTGAAAAGAAACCATTGAGTGCAGAAATTTGCTCAAAGAAACCGGTAAGATTTTTAAGATTTTATCAGTCAAAAGCCTGAATTTTTTCAGAGAAATAAAAAACCGCGTCTCAACGCGGTTTTTTATATTGTCTATTTCAAGAATTAACGCATCTTGGCCAGGAAACGGCCAACACGGGTAATGGCTTCACGCAGTTCATTTTCAGCCGGCAGGAATACTACACGGAAATGATCCGGTGTCGGCCAGTTAAAGCCTGTACCTTGTACCAAAAGTACTTTCTCTGCACGTAACAAATCCAGCATCAGTTTTTCATCGTCCTGAATTGGATACACATTCGGATCCAGTTTCGGGAAACAGTACATTGCACCTTCAGGCTTGACACAAGATACACCTGGAATCTCGTTCAGCATTTCCCAGGCAATATTGCGCTGTTCATATAAACGCCCACCTGGGCGAATTAGGTCATTAATCGACTGATAACCGCCCAGTGCAGTCTGAATCGCATATTGAGCCTGATGGTTGGCACACAAACGCATCGATGCCAGCATATCCAAACCTTCGATATAGTCTGCGGCACGTGCTTTATCGCCGGTAATGGCCATCCAGCCGGAACGGAAACCAGCAATACGATAGGCTTTAGATAAACCGTTAAACGAAACACAGAGCTGATCGCCAGCCAGAGCTGCTACAGCAACATGCTCGATTCCATCGTAAATAATTTTGTCGTAGATTTCATCAGCAAATAAAATCAGGTCATATTTCTTGGCCAAGTCGACGATTTGTTGCAACACATGACGTGGGTAAACCGAACCGGTCGGGTTATTCGGGTTAATAATCACAATACCACGGGTATTTGGCGTGATTTTGCTTTCCATGTCAGTAATATCTGGATACCAGTGATTTTCTTCATCACATTTATAGTGAATCGCTGTACCGCCAGACAGATTCACTGCTGCCGTCCAGAGTGGATAATCCGGCATTGGAATCAGCATTTCATCGCCATCATCCAGCAGACCTTGCATGGCCATAACAATCAGTTCAGACACACCATTACCGATATAGACGTCATTGACGTGCATATCTAGAATGCCTTTTTGCTGATAATACTGACAGATCGCCTTACGCGCCGGGAAAATCCCTTTGGAATCCGTGTAGCCAATCGCATTCGGCAGGTTTAAAGCCACATCGTTGATAATTTCCTGCGGCGCTTCAAAACCGAATGGGGCAGGGTTACCAATATTTAATTTGATAATTTTGTGACCGGCTTCTTCCATCTCGATGGCCGCTCGTAACACAGGTCCGCGAATGTCGTAGCATACATGCTCGAGCTTAGATGATTTCTTGATCTCGCGAGGGGTTTGGAAAGTGTTCGGCATTTTGATGTTCTCGGAAGGAGTGGAGGTCACTTTTGCATAACGATATAAATAACTTTTAAATGTCTCAGTTGTGACTAGATCGAGATCATGTTCATCTCGAAGTAGTGCAACAATTTTTTCATGCGTAAATCCAAGCTGCTGATATTGTTTGATCACAGGCAGCAGATTTTTAAAAATTACGCTCTTTTTTTGCGACATTTTTTAATCCTGAGCAAATTTAGAGCTAAGAATACCATTAAATTTGCTCACTAAAAAACATTTAATGTAAAAATTGCTTACTTTTATTTTTATATTTGCTTTCTTTTTGCTTTTTTGGGCATTATATGTCTTTTGTAAAATGTTGAATAAAGACTAGAATTTTTAAAATGAATCACGTAAATATAGGATTATCCTATTTTAAATAGCAAGATAAAAAGGTATGTGATCATGGGAAAACTCAATAAATCAGACCGGGAATGGCAAAGAGAGTTATCACCTGAGGAGTTTCGCATTACGCGCGAGAAGGGAACCGAGCCGGCATTTACTGGAAAATACTGGAATACCAAGCAAGATGGCACTTATGTATGTCGTTGCTGCGGCACGCCACTGTTCTCTTCTGAGACCAAGTATGACAGCGGCTGTGGCTGGCCAAGTTTCTACCGTCCCGTCAGCAGTTCAGTAGTAGAAGAATTACCTGATACTTCACACGGAATGGTCAGAACTGAGATAGTTTGTCATCATTGTGACGCACATTTAGGGCATGTTTTCCCGGATGGTCCAGAACCGACGGGCTTACGTTATTGTGTCAACTCGGCTTCTCTAGACTTAGAAACACAAGAAAAAAATGATGAGGAAACCTATCCATGACTAACATTTATCAGTTCGAAGCTGAATTGTTAGATGGCAAAAGCAAGCCACTTGCAGATTATGAAGGCAAGGTACTTTTGATCGTCAATACAGCGAGTAAGTGTGGTTTTACCCCACAGTTTTCAGGATTAGAAAAACTTTACGAAAAATATAAAGATCAAGGTCTGGAAATTTTGGGATTTCCATGTAACCAGTTTGGCGGCCAAGATCCGGGTTCCAATGAACAGATTGGTGAATTTTGCCAGAAGAATTACGGGGTATCTTTCCCGATGTTTTCCAAGGTAGATGTCAAAGGCCCTGAAGCGCACGCCATTTTTCGCTATTTAACCAATAATTCCAAAGGTATTTTAGGCAATGGAATTAAATGGAATTTTACCAAGTTCCTAATCGGACGTGATGGCAAGGTATTGAACCGTTTTGCTCCGACCACCAAGCCTGAAGATCTTGAGGATGAAATTGCAAAAGTGTTGTAATACTCTGTGTTATTTTATCAGTATGAGATAAAAATAGAACTCATCTGATTTCAATTAAAAAACCCACTTCAATTCAGTGGGTTTTTTAATCATGATTAAAACTTAGAGAATGGCTTTCAGGCGTTGAATGACTTCTTCACATTGCGCCAGATCGGCCACAAGTGCTAGACGTACATGATTTTCACCCGGATTACCCTGTTCAGTATCGCGGGATAAATAACGACCCGGAAGTACTTTAATATGTGCTTCTTCCATCAGGCGTTTAGCAAAGGCTTCATCATTGTCAACTTTTAACCAGTAATAGAAACCTGCATCCGGTTTTTTGAGTGGCAATAAATGTCCGAGTTCCTGTTGAAATAAATCAAACTTGGCACGGTATTGCACCCGGTTTTCTTCCACATGCGCTTCATCATCCCAGGCAGCAATAGACGCCAGTTGATGTTGCACCGGCATCGCTGCGCCGTGGTAAGTACGGTATTGCAAGTAAGGTTTTAACAGGTTGGCATCACCGGCAACAAAACCTGAACGCATGCCCGGAAGGTTAGAGCGCTTAGACAGTGAATGGAACACCACACAGTTTTTATAGTCATCCCGGCCAATTTCAGCACAAACTTCCAGTAAACCTACGGGTGCTTGGTCAAACCACAGTTCCGAATAGCATTCGTCTGAAGCAATCACAAAGTTGTATTGATCCGACAGGGCAATCAGTTTTTTAAACTGTTCTTTGGATAGCACTGCACCGGTTGGGTTGCCCGGGGTACAGACAAATAGCAATGCCGTTTTTTCCCAGACTTGTGCCGGAACAGCATCAAAATCACCAAGGTAGTTATTTTCCTCAGTACAGTTGATGAAATAAGGTTTGGCACCTGCGAGCAGTGTTGCGCCTTCATAAATCTGATAAAACGGATTTGGCATCACCACATAAGGTGCATCTTCACGATTCACCAAAGCCTGTACAAACGAGAAAATCGCTTCACGTGTACCAGAAACAGGCAGGATATTGCTGTCTGCACTGATGCTATTTAGCTTAAAACGGCGCGTCAGCCATTGGGCAATACTTTCACGTAGCTCCGGCAGGCCTTTACTGTTTGGATATGTCGACAAATGTTTGAAGTTATCGATAATCGCTTGTTTCACAAACTCCGGTGCAGGATGCTTCGGTTCACCAATCGACAGGGGAATTAAAGGCATATTTGCAGGCTGGATATCCGCAAAAAGCTGATTTAACTTTTCAAACGGATAAGGGTGCAGTAGAGACAAGCTAGAGTTCATGAATAAGTAACCGCGTTTTAATGTGTGTGTTGACTACAAACCTGATGAGAGGCTTCATCCAGTGCAGTTTTAAGTGCAGCTGCAAATTCAGCAGATTCTTCAGGTGTCATAGGGTTGCCATCTTTTTTGGTGACAAAAAATATGTCTTCGGCACGTTCGCCAAGTGTAGCAATTTTGGCAGAGTGGATATCCAGGCCTTGCATCATAAATAAACCACCGATTTTGGCAAGTAAACCAGGATGATCGAGAGTAGCGATTTCGACCATATTTTGATTCAAGGCAGGATTGATACTAATATCGACTGTATTTTCAATATCAAAATGACGTAATTGACGCGGAATCCGGCGCTGCATCAGGCCCGGATATTCATCAGAATGACTCAAGGCATCTTTCAGAGCTTCAATCACTGTGGCTTCGCGTTCCGGATCGGTCAATAAGGTACCAAAACGGTCCAGTACTACATAGGTATCCAGACTGAAGGCTTTAGTCGCTGTAATAATCCGTGCGTCTTGTACATCCAGATTCATACGATCCAGAATAGCCACGGTGGTGGCAAACAGGTTGGGTTGATCCTGCGTGTAAATAAAGATCTGTACCGCATCCTGCGCATATTTACGGTGCGCCCGCATCAGCACCAGTGGGGCAGGATTATCGCCGTGTTGTAAAATGGCACGGGTATGCCAGGCAATTTCATCTGCTGTTTCTTTGAGGAAATAGTCATCACCAAGTTCCTGCCAGACTTTTTCTACCTCATCCAGTGAGAAGTCCTGAACCAGAAGTTCACTGGCTGCAAATTTAGTATCTTCAATCAGCATTTGATAATCAACCGGACGGCCCAGACCAGAACGGATTACGTCACGTGCCTGAGTATATAGTTGACGCATCAGCGAAGCGCGCCAGGTATTCCACAGCTTCGGATTGGTGGCGTTAATATCGGCGACTGTCAGGGTGTACAGATAGTCCAGATGTTCCATGTCACCCATTTTTTCGGCGAATTCTTTGACCACATCCGGATCGGAGATATCTTTTTTCTGGGCGGTGACAGACATCACCAGATGATTCTGGATCAGCCAAGCCACCAGATTGCTTTCGCGTTCAGTAAAGCCATGGCTACGGCAGAATTTAATCGCATCGCTGGCACCGAGTTCACTGTGGTCACCGCCACGACCTTTAGCAATATCATGGAAAATTGCTGCCAGATAGACGATGTCACGACGGGTCAGACGCTGAAACACTGAACTGACCACTGGAAATTCCTTGGCAAATTCAGGTTCTTTAAAGCGGTTTAAGTTCCGCAGCAGCAATAAGGTATGCGCATCGACTGTATAGATATGGAACAGGTCATATTGCATTAGTCCTAGAATCTGTCCAAAGGCCGGAATGTAATTTCCAAGCACACCATAACGCTTCATGGCAACCATGGTGTCATAGAGTCGATGCGGTGAACGGATAATCGCCATAAATAGCGCCTGATGCACCGGATTATCACGAAAATCCTGATCAATGCGTTTTCCAGCCAAGGTCAGCAAGCGTAAGGTACGCGCACGAATACCTTCGATCTCAGGACGATTGGCCAGCAGATAGAAAATTTCCAGAATTGCGCTTGGATTTTCCGAGAAAATCTTATGATGCTGCACAGCCAGTTTGCCATCGACCAGTTTAAAGTTCTGGTTGATTTCTTCGATCTGGCGTTCATATTGCGGTAAACGTGGCGTAATGACCGATTCATTAAAATAGGCCAGCAGCATTTCGTTCAGCGTAGACACTTGCTGTGCACTGCGATAATAGCGCTTCATGAACTGTTCAATTGGATAGTTCGGATGATGCGCCTCTTCACGTACATAGCCAAATTTGGCAGCAATATCACGCTGATAATCGAACAATAAGCGGTTTTCATCGCGCTTGGTCAGGCGGTGCAGGTGATGACGGATTTCCCAGAGGAAACTTTCGGCTTCCTCAAGCACACCGAGTTCAAATTCTGAAATAAAACCGAGATGTACCAGATCATAAATGCGATTGACGCGGAAATGCCGTTTGGCAATCCAGCCAATCTGGTTGATATCACGGATGCCACCCGGCGCATTTTTAATATCCGGTTCCAGATTGCTTTCGGTATTGTTGTGCTGAGCATAGCGTTTATGCTGCTCATCCATCTTGGCATCAAAAAAAGTTTTGTCAGTCCAGGTACGTGACACGATACGACGTGGCCATTTGCACAGGTTTTCATTGCCAATAATCAGGCGGGCTTCGATCAGGGTGGTGGCGACGGTCAGATCACTGCTGGCCTGATTGACACATTCATTGATGGTGCGGACACTGATACCGGGTTTGAAATTCCCCACGTCCCAAAGCGATGAAATGAATGTAGAAATCAGTTGTTCCTGTTCCGGGTTAATCTCGTCTTCTGACAAGATCATGATATCGACATCAGAATAAGGCAGCATTTCACGACGGCCATAGCCCCCGACAGCAAACAGGGCCAAATCAGTTTGAGCCAGTTCGGCATGCTGCCAGAGAAACTGCAGGGCTTCATCGATCAGATTGGAACGCGCCAGAATAATATCCCGAATCGACTGCCCATTTTCAAAACTTTCCTGAAGCTGATTTTCGACATCACTGCGCCATTGATTGATGGCTTTAATGTCATGGTTACTTTTAGCGTAATTCAGCAGTGGATGGGTGTTGATCATGTACAGTCGTCCGTTGGTATTTCAGCTTAGTTTTGGTTGACGCTAACTTGGTTTGCGACCTGTAGGGCCAGTTCACGTGCCTGTTCAATGTTTTCCGCACGTGCTGTGGCAACGCCCATACGACGACGTTTAAAACCTTCAGGTTTGCCAAACAGGCGTAAATCGGTATTGCCGTCTGCTAAAGCAAGATTCAGGCCAGAAAATGAAAGATTGCGGTCATCTACTCCAGCATAAATCACCGCGCTGGCAGCCACACTATGTCGTGCAGTATTCACCGGCAAGCCTAAAATAGCACGTGCATGCAGCTCAAATTCACTTTGAAATTGGGAGGCTAAAGTCACCAGTCCAGTATCGTGTGGACGTGGGGAAACCTCACTAAACCATACTTTGTCGCCTTTTACAAAGAGTTCCACTCCAAAGATTCCGCAGCCACCAAGTGCTGTAGTGACCTTGTTGGCAATACGCTTGGATTCTTCCAGCGCGGCTGGAGTCATCGGTTGAGGCTGCCAGCTTTCCACATAATCACCTGAGTCCTGACGATGTCCGATCGGGTCGCAATAAGACGTTTCGATTTCGCCGGTTTCTGGATTTTTTGCACGAACAGTCAATAAGGTAATTTCAAAATCAAAGTCAATTTGTGATTCTACAATCACAGTACCCTGATTGACCCGGCCACCGGTTTGCGCATATTCCCAGGCAGCATCGACTTCATCAAAACGGGTAACACGAGACTGACCTTTGCCTGAAGATGACATCACCGGTTTCACAAAGTTTGGATAGCCGACATCGTCACAGGCCGCGCGGAAGGATTCTAAACTGTCGGCAAAACGGTAAGCTGAAGTTGGCAGACCGAGTTCTTCCGCAGCCAGACGACGAATACCTTCACGGTTCATGGTCAGATTGACGGCTTTAGCAGAAGGAATCACCGTAGCAATGTTCTGGGCTTCTATTTCAAGCAGAACTTCGGTCGCAATCGCTTCAATTTCAGGAACAATTAAATGTGGCTGGATTTGATTGATGAGTTGTTTGAGTTCTACAGCATCTGCCATATTCAAGGTATAGGAATAATGCGCAACCTGCATGGCAGGGGCATGATCATAACGGTCAGCAGCATGAACTTCGACTCCAAGGCGTTGTAGTGAAATCACCACTTCCTTGCCCAGTTCACCAGAACCCAATAATAGAACTTTATAGGCAGAAGATTGAAGGGGAGTACCAATAGTCACGCTCATGTGGATCATCCATGCTTGATTTTATGGACTTTTAGCATAGCAGAACTGAGCCGGCAGTTAAGCCAAGATTCATACAAAATTGTGATATTGACCAACAGTTTTATTTATAAAGTTTTTCTGGATTTGAATAAGGAGGCGCTGTCATTTTCACATCGCTGTCAGACTGCGTTTACAGAAGATAAATCCCGCTTTGAGACTTGAGCTTTTCTATTTGTGCAACGTGTTCAGCATTGATATTCAACATCTTTAACAGACGCAATGTACGAACATGCAGGAAATAGGCATAGGGCAATACAAAAGGCAGTACCAAGCACAGCAAAAATAACAGTAGTCCAAAAATTGTGAATTGAATGCTGTCTCGCAAGACGGCGACGAGCTGGAACTGATCTGCTGAAAAGGCGGTAGCTGAAAAAAGAATAATAAGGAGCGCAAATAAACTAGCAAAAATTTTTAGAGCATTCGGCAGGATACGATGTATGAAGCTCCACTTACCTAAGACCAATGTCAAGGGATGAAGATGCAGCACGTGTTGGCTCTGAATAAGCATGGCTATGATTTTATTTTGGCCATTTTTCTGAATGTAAACCACACGGACTTGATCCGCCGGCTGCACATGTACTTCAACAAAATGTCCGGTAAAATTCTGAGCATTGATAAAACATTCAAAATACTGTCCCGGTAATTCATATCGATGAAACACGGTTAACATTTCATCGCGCTGATGATGAATAAAGATTTTTCCTTCAATTACCAGTTTCGCTGCAAACATGGCTATCTTTCCTGGTTTTTATATAAAAAAAGACTTATACGTTAAGTTTAGCATAAGTCTTTGTTTCAATTGATCAACTAGTTAAAGCTTAAAAGGGTACTGCAACATAGGTGTAAACCAACCCATAGGTTAGTGCTGCAGTTAGGGTCGCCATCACGATACGTTTAACCTTAAAGTACAAAACCGTGAGCACAATAAAGCCAACCAGCATCGCAAAACTTTTATTCGGCGTTTCTAATAAAGGCGGCAGGGTAGCAACCACCAGCATAGAGCTGATCGCAGCAATACCGATTGAACCCAAGGCAATTTTAAGCCACAACGCTCCGCGTTTTTGCGAACCTTGCTGAAATTTTTGAATGACAAAAAAAGGACCAAAGCGCGAGGCAAAATTGGCAATCCCGACTAAAATCCCGACCAGAATAATCTCTAGATTCATGCTTGATCTCCTGCGTGTTCAGGATCTGGCTGCTTCAAAATATAGTGCTTAAACAGGCCTGCGAAAATACCAGAACTTATACCGATAAAGATCGCGGCAGACAGGTCGATAAAATAACAGGCAATCGCAGACACCAGAATTGTGACAGCTACAACAAAAGTATGTTTTTTCTCAAAAGCGGCTAACAAGAAGCTCAGGAACAGCGCAGGTAACAAGAAATCCAGCGCAGCCTGTAAGAATTGCGGCAGGTTGCTGACCTGATCGGCAAACAATCCACCGAGGAAAGATCCGAGTGCCCAGGACATCCAGCTAAACAGGCTTAAACCGAGCATCCAGGATTCTGACCATTCCTGTCGCCGTTGCGAGAGCTTGATCATGCCGGAGGCAAAAACTTCATCGGTCAAACCCCAAGACCAGATTGCCGTTTTCTTTAAATTCAGCCGGTCTTGAATCAGATTTTGTAACGCAGGGCCATAAAGCAGATGACGAATGTCTAAGGCAATCACGGTTAATGCCGTCATCCAGATAGATGTTCCACTACCTAAGAGAGCGACCACCAGGAACTGGCTGGCACCTGCATACATCGAGCAGGACAGGAACAGTGCTTCCCAGGCGGTAAAGCCAAACTGAGTGGCTGAAACACCAAAAGCAAACGACACTGGTAAATAAGTGAAGATAATCGCTTGGCTATCTTTTGCACCTTGCCAGAAGCCAGCAGGTTGCGTAGCGAGTTGATTCGGTTCAGACACGACACACCTTGAAGGAGAGTTGAACGATGGGTCAAATGAAGATTGTGTATTCTACGTGAATTTAATAGCATAGTGCCGAAATGTTTAAATTGGCGAGCCTGATATGTGGATGTTCAAGACACGTGCGATGCTGATTGCTGCTTTAATAAGCACGGCAATATTGTTACAAGCGTGTGGGAATGACAGTCAATCGACTGATAAGCCAGAAATTAAACCGGCACCTAAATTGACTAATGATGCGACGACTTATGCCAATGCCGCATGGCAACTGATCAATGAAGTGGATCCACTGGTCTATAATAAAGAAGTGGATCAGCTGGAAACACAGGTACGTCAACCAGCACGTAAATTGAGTACAGACTGGCGTATTAATGTCAAAATGACCGATTCGGTGACCGAAGGCAAATATGCTCTGTGTCGTAAAGCTTTGACCAGTCTGGAAATCTGGGCGCGGACGACCATGGAAAATGGTAATAGTCTGCAACAAAAACAGGCGGATTATGAGCGGGATAAACTGCAATGTCAGAATGCCATTGCCCATCCTGCACTCGGAAATACCGATCCTAAGCAAAAAGGTACTGCAATTGCCAATATGCAATAAACCTTTGCCCATTTAAATGTACTTATAAAAAGCCAGTCTGAATGACTGGCTTTTTTAGCAAAATAAGCTTTAAAAATAGGGCAGCCACATATGTTCTAATAAAAGTACCATTACACCGCAGATCAGGAGTGTGCTGCCAATCATGCGTTGAATCATTGTACGTGTAGACATGGCAGATCTCCTCAAAGATTTAAAGTGCGTTTAACGCTTCCAGATAACGACGATTTACTTCTTTCCAGTTCACGACATTGAAAAAAGCTGAGATATATTCCGGACGACGGTTTTGATACTGTAAATAATAGGCATGTTCCCAGACATCCAGACCTAAAAGGGGAATATTGCGATGCATCAGCGGAGAATCCTGATTGGCGCTACTTTCTACAATAAGCGTTTGATCTGGCGTCATACTTAACCAGGCCCACCCACTACCAAAACGGCTAAGCGCTGCCTGGGTAAATGCTTCTTTAAATGCCTCAAATCCTCCTAATTCATGTTCAATGGCCTTGGCAATTTCAGCTTTGGGATGACCACCGCCGTCTGGACTCATCACTGTCCAGAACAGGGAATGATTGGCATGTCCACCAGCATTATTAATCACGTTCTGTCTGAGTTGCTCGGGCACTTCATTGAATTTGCTAATTAAGGCTTCGACTGATAAATCTTCCCACTCTGTACCCGCGATTCCTGCATTGATATTATTGATATAAGTTTGATGATGCTTGCTATGATGAATTTCCATAGTCTTGCTATCGATATGAGGCTCTAGCGCATCATAAGCATAAGGCAGTACAGGCAAGGTGTAGCTCATTGGCAGGATTCCTTGGGGAGAATGGAGTTAGGTTATTTTTCATTAGATTTAAGATACACTCTAATTTAATATTCATATATGAGAATAGTTATCATTATTGTTAATATATGTTGATCTTATGCGCTTCCAGAAAGCCTGTTATACGTATGAATCCTCTTTTTATAAGCAATAAAAAAGCCCCAAGAAGGGGCTTTTTTTAACAGCAATGACTTAAACGTTAAAACGGAAGTGTAAAACATCGCCATCCTGAACGATGTAAGTTTTACCTTCTAGACGCCATTTGCCTGCTTCTTTCGCACCGGCTTCGCCGTTGTACTGCACGAAATCATCATAAGCGATACATTCTGCACGGATAAAGCCTTTTTCAAAGTCGGTATGAATCACGCCTGCTGCCTGTGGTGCAGTTGCGCCAACTTTTACGGTCCAGGCACGAACTTCTTGTACACCCGCGGTGAAGTAAGTTTGTAGGCCCAGTAATGAATAACCTGCACGAATTACAACGTTTAAACCCGGTTCTTCCATGCCCATTGCTTCAAGGAATTCAGCACGGTCTTCATCTTCAAGCAATGAAATTTCAGCTTCAATCTGGTTGCAAAGTGGAACCACAATCGCATTTTCTTCAGCGGCCAATTTTCGCACTGCATCTAAATGCGGGTTGTTTTCAAAACCGTCTTCAGCAACGTTAGCAATGTACATCGTTGGTTTAAGCGTCATTAAACCAAAGCCACGAACCAGCTTGCGTTCGTCATCATCTAGGTCCGCTGCGCGAGCCGGTTTACCTTCATCCAGTAAAGGCTGGATTTTTTCCAGAACTGCTTTAGTAGCTAGCGCTTCTTTGTCGCCACCCTTAGCAGATTTAGTCAAACGCGTAATCGCTTTGGCTACAGCATCCAAGTCTGCAAGCGCAAGTTCGGTATTAATCGTAGCAATGTCATCTAGTGGATCAATACGACCATTCACATGAATCACGTTTTCATCTTCAAAACAACGCACAACGTGAGCAATTGCATCAGTTTCACGAATGTTGGCCAGGAACTGGTTACCCAAGCCTTCACCCTTAGAAGCACCTGCTACCAGACCTGCGATGTCTACAAACTCCATAGAAGTCGGAATAACACGTTGCGGTTTAACAATTGCAGTCAATTTGTCTAAACGTGGATCAGGAACAGGTACAATTCCGGTGTTTGGTTCGATCGTACAGAAAGGGAAGTTTTCTGCAGCAATAGCAGCTTTGGTTAAGGCATTGAAAAGTGTAGATTTACCAACGTTCGGCAAGCCGACAATACCGCAATTAAAACCCATGAAATAACTCACAAAAGCGTTATATAAAAATTGCCCCCGATTTTACATGAAAGCACGGCTAAAGTCAGGTCATGTGCTTGTGGTTTATTGCAATCAAATGCTTCTGGCGACCTAAAATGACTCGCTGAGCTTTCCGGGATGTGTAGTGAGTCCACCAACCATAGAGGAATAATCAGCCAGTATTTTACTTTTGAATAAAAATCACATTGTTTTTCTAAAAGTGAGTGACTAAAGTATCTGAATAAAACAGCGGCCTACACGCCCTGATCCAATAACGATAAACATGGAGCATACATGCGAACTTTATACCAGTTTCCTTTATCTCACTTTTGCGAAAAAGCACGTTGGATGCTGGACCATAAAGAGCTGTACTATGTTGCTCACAATCTGATACCCGGGGTACACCGCGCTTTTGCCCGCCTGAAAACAGGCCAGAATCGTCTGCCTATTTTGCGTGATCAGGATCGATGGATCGCAGATTCCACCCAGATTGCTCTGTATTTGGATGATACTTATCCAGAACATCGTTTACTGCACGCAGAAGGGTATTTTCGAAATAAAGCTTTAGAAATTAATGAAATTACTTTGGAATTGGGTCGTCATGTCCGTCGCTGGATGCTCTCTCAAGCACTGACTTCTGATCATGAATCTCTGGATATTTTAATTGGTGAGCAGGGCTATCTGCGCCAGTTTGAAAAATTTTCTAAACCTTTATTGAAAGCGATGGTGGCCAAGGGTTATGCATTGAATGAGGAAACCGTGGCGGAATCTAAACAACACATCGATGTTGCTGTACAGCAGCTCAATCAGATGCTGGTCAGCCAAGGTGGGCATTATTTTGTCGGAAATCGTTTAGGTCTGGCGGATATTGCAGTCTGTTCCATGTTGGCACCGCTTTTGGCGATTCCAGGTACGCCGTGGGAAAAAGAAAATTTTGAAACCTTGTCCGAAGAATATCGTGACTATCAGCAGTATTTGAATGAGCTACCACTGGGTGAATATATTTGTCGTATTTACCGAACCGAACGCAATGCACGGGTAGACTGGCGTGGTATATAAGTTTAAATGCTACTTTCAAAATTAAAAAACGCGCATGAAGCGCGTTTTTTTGATGAGATTATGATTAACCCCAAGGATTAGTCTGGTCGATATCAATATTTTTAGTAAAATTATTGAGGAGTGAACCAAAATCAAATCCGGATGAAGAACCGCCACTGCCAATATTCTGAATCGTATCTTTGATGCCAGGCAGGAGAGCAGACAGATCAATATTGGAATCAGTCGCGCCCACCCCTTGGATAAGATCACCGAGGTCAGGTAGTTCAATCGAAGAGCCACTACCAACCAACTGACCAACACCTTCGACAATACTGCCTAAGTCAAAGCCGTTTGAATCAGAGGAAATACCTTCGATCATACCACCCAGATCCAGATCGCTACCGAGATTCAGATTACCCAATAACCCACCCCAGTCTATGTCATTTGAGCCATTCGCAATCAGACCGCTCAGTAAGTCAGTGAAGCCACCGACATCAAAACCACCCGTTGCATTTCCACCTACAAAGCCGCTAATTAAATCGGTAATAGCACCAAGATCAAAATCACTGCCTGCATTACCGCCAATCAGGTTGCCGACCAGACCCGCGATCGCACCAATATCTACACAGCCCAATCCGCTAGACCCACCAATTAGACCACCGACCAGTTGAGCGATTTGTACAATATCAATCTCGCCATTGCCACCGATCATGTTACTGACCAGACCTGCAATGGCACCAATATCTATGCCGCCCAATCCGCCAGAACTGCCGATCAGACCACCGACCAATTCAGCAAGTTGTGCGATATCAATTTCACCATTACCGCCAATCAGGTTGCCGACCAGACCCGCGATGGCACCGATATCTACACCGCCCAATCCACCAGAACCACCAATCAGACCACCCACCAGTTGAGCAATTTGTGCGATATCGACATCGCCATTACCACCGATGAGGTTGCTGACCAGACCCGCGATTGCACCGATATCAATATTGCTTGAACCACCGATCAGGCCACCGACCAGTTGAGAAATTTTACCAATATCAATATTGCCCATACTGCCGCCCAATAAGCCGCCCACCAGTTTAGAAATAGTCTCAAGATCCAGGCTGCTGCTATTGCTCCCCATTAAGCTCTTTAATAAGTTGGTGACTTGGGTAATATTAAAGCTACCGCCATTGGATTGGGTTAAGCTACTGATCAGGCTTTGAATATTTAGACTTGAGGCATTCGAACCAGACAACTGAGTTAATAAATTGCTGAGATTTGTCGTACTCAGGCTGCTTCCAGAAAGGAGATTATTTAATAATGAGCTGACCGAAGGTTAAGTATTGGATCCGGTGAGATTGCCAATAAGATTGGTGAGGGTACCTGATGTCGTTCCACCGAATAAGCCGCCCAGTAAGCTCTTTGTTTGGGTTTCGATGGTTAAAACAGGACTCACTTTTGTTTTTATCAAGCTTAAAAGTTTAGAAGCCATGACCGTTCCTTGTGTAATATTTTTGAAATGCGCTATTTTTGTTTTTAAAGCGCCTTTGTTTTAATCTATTTCTATACACTTGTAAAAGATGGACGGTTAAGTCGTGTAGGGGCTGAGAGGAATAGCCTATCTGTTGCTATGTTTAGCCAATTTAAATAATTTAAAAATAAAGATTTAACTTAAAATACCATTGGTCATATTTTTAATTAATGCGATTAACGGTCATTTAAACCATCCTGAAAACCGTATTTATAAAATGAAATCCCATTTGGAAAAAAATTTCAGAATATGAAAATTTTGTGAAAAATAAATAAATATTGTATAACAGAGATGGCGCAAAATTTTCTGCATCTATTGATTATTGATATAAGAGTATAAAAATGGAACTGGATCGTTTCGATAAACATATTCTAGAAATATTGACCCATGAAGATGTCAATCTGAATGAACTGTCCGAACGGGTGAATTTATCTGTGAGTTCAGTGCATCGCAGGATCAAACACTTAATAGATCATAATATTATCAGTGGCTTAAAACGTGAAATCAATTACCAAAAATTAGGTTTCAGTCTGCATGTGCTGTTGCAGGTATCCTTAAGCAAACATGATAGTGATACTTTTGCTAAATTTCTGGAAGAACTGGAAAGTATTCCCGAAGTGATTAATGCCTTTTTGGTCACCGGTCAGTCTGCGGACTTTATTGTCGAAGTCGTGGCGCGGGATATGGAAAATTATAGTGAAATCCTGCTCAAGCGGATTGGAAAAATTGAGCATGTGGTTGCACTGCATTCAAGCTTTGTCATTAAAGAATATAATGTCTTTAACTGTAGCGGATTACTCAATAAAGTTTAATCAAAGCTAGGGTGGTCGACAGCCACAAAAAAACGCACCCTAAGGTCATTGCTGTCCCACAATTTTTCACAAGAGGAAGCTCATTTGAGCTTCCTCTTGTTTTATGGGTATTTTATCGGGTGAAAATAAAGCTTTTAAAGTTCTTCTTTCAAACAAATTCACTTGAATTATTCTGAGTAAACGTTGAACTGTCCAACCTGTTTTCCCTAAATGTTGAGCGAAACTCACCAATAAATAGGCGATCATCGCAATCCAGATTTGTGTCTGAATTGCGTTCCTGCTGCGGCCTAGAAACGCTTTTAATTTGAGATTCTGCTTAATCGCCTTAAAGAACAGCTCAACTTTCCAACGATCTTTATAAATCGCCGCAATGGTGGAGGCGGCTAAATGAAAGTTATTGCTGAGAAAGCTAAAGTGCTTGCCACTTTGCTGATCTCTATATTCAATTCTTCTTAACACTGGGGCTTTTCTTTTTAGGGCATGTGCGCTATTCAGCTGAATGGTTTCATCTTTTAGAATACCTTTGGATTCAAGCACTGGATGTTGCTGGATCACCTGATACACAGATTTAGGCCTAAAACGTGTGACAAATCCAATGTTTTGAGCAGTCAGATTTGCATACCATTGGTAATCGACATAGCCTTTATCAAAAACTACAATGCTGCCAGCAGGAAACTGGAATTTGCGGCCTTGTACCATGTCATTTTCTTTGCCATTTTCAACTGCAACAAACTCAGGAATATCATTGCTGTGATTCAATCCTATGCTGAGTTTCATGCTGGCTTTTGAGTCGTGAACTTTGGCCCATTCACATAAGGAAAGCGACAGGTCAATATGACTGGCATCCAAGGAATACAAGGGATTCTTAAAGCGAAATTTATGAGCTACTTTTGAGTGTTCATAGTATTTAAGCAACTTGTGAAATAGCTGTTGATACAAGGCAGCAGGCTGCTGCTCATTGATTCGTGCCAGCGTGCTTCGGGGAATAGACTTTGCTCCGAGATGACTTAGCTTTTCCTGTTGGCACTCCAAATTGGATTGAATATCTCTCAGACTTTGTCTACAAGAGAATTGAGACATCAATATGGCAATAAACTGATCCCACCGGGAAGCCGCTCTAAATTTCTGTCCAACATGGTGTACTTTAGCAAGTTGTTCAAAATCCTGTCGCACAACAGGTTTAATTAGCTCATGAAATACGGTATTCTGATGTGACAAAACCTGAATCCTGGTCGTTAAAGTGTTTGTTTGCACTCATATTTTAACTGTTAGGACTCAGGTTTTTTTATTTAAAGCAAACTATGGGACAGCAGTGACCCTAAGGTGCGTTTTTTGAATCAGTGACAGTTAAGCATCAAGTTCTGCTAAAACAGCATCTGAGAATTCAACGTTGGTATATACGTTCTGTACATCATCCAGATCTTCAAGCATATCAATCATTTTCATGATTTTTTTCGCTTGATCGATGTCGGTGATTTCTGCTTTGGTTGAAGGACTCATCACCACTTCAGCATTGTCAGATTTTAAACCTGCAGCAGTTAAAGCATCTTGAACATCACCGAAAGCTTCAGGTGTAGTAATCACCAGGATTTCATCTTCAGTGACTTCGATGTCTTCCGCACCTGCTTCTAATGCCACTTCCATGATTTGATCTTCCAAAGAAACATCTTCAAAAGTAATCTCGCCACGTTTCGTGAACAGGAATGCCACCGAACCGTTAGTGCCTAGGTTACCATCAGTTTTAGAGAAGCAATGACGTACGTCAGGCACAGTACGGTTCAAGTTGTCAGTCATGGTTTCAACAATAACCGCAACACCACCTACACCATAACCTTCGTAGGTCACTTCTTTCAGGTCATCGTTATCTTCGCCACCAGCACCACGTTGAATGGCACGGTTGATCACGTCACGTGTCATATTCACTGATAATGCTTTTTCAACCACAGCACGTAGACGAGGGTTGCTTGCAGTATCTGGACCACCAAGCTTTGCAGCAGTGGTTAATTCACGAATGTATTTGGTAAAAACTTTACCACGACTTGCATCTTGTTTTGCTTTGCGATGCTTAATATTGGCCCACTTGGAATGACCCGCCATGCGAACTATGCTCCTTGTAGATTGGCTGTATGCCTATCAGAATGCCGAAATTCTACCATAAGCGTTTTTTTAAAAAAAAGTGTCTGGATTTGAGATTTCAGGATAAAAACAAAAAAAGTGCAATATCGAGGAAAAATAGAAAGAGGATAGGGGAATTTATAATTCTATTTATACATTTATATGGACAGATGACTTGGACATAAACAGCAGAATCGCTGATTATGTCCGTGCTTTTCTTTTTAAAAAGCTTATTCTGGAATAACGATATCCAGACCAACCTTGTCTTTATAAAGTTGTTTGATCAAAGCCAGGTCATGCGCAAGATCTGTCGGATAAATCTTGCCGAGAATACCGCCTTGCTTGGTTTTGGAATTGGCATATAATAGCACGATCGGTACATTGGCAGCCTTGGCAATATGCCAGAAACCGGTACGGATCGGTTTGCGTGCTTCACCTTGTTTAGCACGTGTTGCTTCGGGTGCAATGACCAGATTGAACTTTTCATTGTTCTGAAAATGTTCCACCATCTGGGTCACGATATCTTTACTGGCCTTGCGGTCAACCGGAATACCACCCACAGCGTTCAATAATGGCTTGAAGGGTCCTTTAAATAATTCTTTTTTGATCAAGGTATGTACCTTGAGATCATAGATCTGGAACAGGGCAATTGACAGTACCGCATCCATCATTGAGGTATGTTCGAATCCAATAATGACCTGTTTGTCTTCAAGCACATCTGGTTCGACATGATATTGCCAACCTGCAAGTTTAAATGCAGATTCGCCAAGGAATTTGTTTAGCATAAGTACGGAGAAGTAAAAGCTGTATGTAGAGAACTGCATAATTTCATCTTGTTCGCCCATACAGTCAATAGGCTTTCCAATAAAATCAGCGAATAATGTAAAAATCTATGATTTATTCATCTTTTTAAGCTGCAAAATTAAGAGTTAATATATATAAATAAAATAATATTAATATCTTAAAAATATCAGTAGATACAAAAAAAGTCTTAAAATGATGAAAAAATGACTATCCAGAGCACACTTTAGTTATTAGACTTTTGTCGAAGAAGAAGACTGATACAGGTCTTTTCTATTTTCTTATTCTTTCTACTCTGAGATTGAAAAGTATGACGTACATGACAGCCTTCGTAGTCTCCCTATTGATTTTTGCGCTTATAATTGTATGGTCTTTGATCGAAATTAAGCAGGATTTACATAAAGACGAAGAAATGAAGTCTGAATTCTAGTCATTCTATCTTCTTTAGTTCTAGGCTATTCCTTTAACATTGCTGCCTGAGCAATAAAGAATTTTGATACCTTATAGATATACTAAGACCTTAAATCTATCAGTTTTACCCTTAGTAGACCGGATTAAATTCAAGATAAAGGCTCATTTATCTTAAATGATGCAGCATGTATCTCATTTTTCTATATGCCTCCTATACTGAAGTCTTAAGTAACTGAATTTTGACTAAGACAAGTCGCCCATGATTGCTGCCTAAATGTTCAAGCAGTTATAAAAGCACTTGTCTTTCCAAAAAATCTTAGCTAGTATTCATGACGCCTGAACTTATTGATAAATAAAGTTTTCAGCATATAGGGCCTATAGCTCAGTTGGTTAGAGCAGCGGACTCATAATCCGTTGGTCGACAGTTCAAGTCTGTCTGGGCCCACCAAATTTTATATTTATATAGCTTTATATAAGATCTAAACCCTTAATTCTAATAGAGTTAAGGGTTTTTTATTGCTTTGTTTAAACTTATATAACTTCGTATGGGAACACGCTCTGTGTATCCTTGTTTGTATCCTAAATTTAAAATATAACTCAGGGATACACCAAGGAAAAAATTACTGGAGATTCCATAAGTTATGAATGTTTTTGATGTTAATACTCACGATGATATTCGTCTAAGATCTGTATCGCAGAATACAAAGGTTCGCCGAAAAAAAAGTGTTGAAGAAATTTATAAAACACTTAAACCCAAAGCGAAAGAATATCGTGAGCCTACTGATATTCCAGGTTTGTATTGTAGGGTTAAACCGAATGGCAAAAAACATTGGCAATATCGATATAAGAATGATCAAGGAAAATGGGCATGGATAGGATTAGGTAGTTATCCATCTGTAAGTTATGCGCAAGCACGTGAAAAAGCAGAGGCCATGACGCTAGGTGAAATACTAATTCAAACACAGGTTGAGATTAAGAAAATTCAGCTTGAGGAGGAAAAGGCTTTATTCTCGCATCTTATTTATGAGTGGTTAGAGCGAAAAAAGCAGACTTGGGCTGCTGATACTTATAAAAAGGAAAAACAATCGGTTGAACGACATTTAATTCCTGTCTTTGGACATCGACCATATAAATCAATTACACCAGCAGAATGGTTGGAGTTTTTTACTAACAAGCAAATGAATGAAGGAATTTATAACAGAATTGAAAAGCTTATTTCATGTTGCTCAGGTGCTTATGGTTTAGCAAAATTTAAAAAAGGTATTTTATATAATCCATTGGAAGGGATTGGTGATTATTTAGCGAAAGGGGAATCTCAAAGTATGAAGCATGTAGCTATTCAACAGCTTCCAGAAATGATTTCATTAATTCGAAATTCCTCATCCAGACCGATTGCAATAGGCTTAGAACTTTTAATACATATGTTTCCTCGTCCAGGGGAATTGCGACAGGCGAAATGGGAGCAATTTGATTTTGATGAGGCGGTGTGGATACGTCCCTCAAATATAATGAAAAAAGGTATCGAACATGGGATTCCTTTGTCCAAGCATGTCATTAAATTATTGATGGAGCTAAAGAAAATTTCACCTGAAAGTGAATACTTATTCCCAAGTCGCGATAGCATTAATAAGCCAATTTCGAATTTAACATTTAATGCGGCATTGAATCGATTAGGTTATCGAGGAAAACAAAATCCACATGGATTTAGACATATTGCATCCTCCAATTTGAATAAACGCTATAGTGACAAATGGCAGGTGATCGAATCAGCATTGGCTCATTTAAAAACTGGGGTCAAGGGAGCATATGATAAAGAGGCACACTTGGAAGAACGATATGAAATCATGGAGTGGTGGAGTGGTTATATTGAGTCTTTACTTAAGTATTAATTTAAAAAAGTGGAGACTTTTGTGAGTTTTTGAACGGATGGGATTTGAATTGTTCATTTTTGCTAGGATGGTTTCTCTATTGTTAAATGAGGATCCTCAGTTGGATCATTTTAAAGCGCCTACATCACATACTCGTCGAAGTATTGTACGTACTGTTCAAAAAAATGATGATTTAGATATACCTGTTGGTTATCAGAATCTGAAGCCTCTTCGCTTAAAATACAATCAAGTTTGTGAGTTGCTTAATGTCACCCGAGATTGCTTGCGCAAAATTATCGAAAATGATCCTACTTTCCCAAGATTTTTGAAAGAAGGGGCTTCTCGCCAAGCAGCGGTCTATTTTGATACTGAAGAAATAGAAGAATGGTATAGAAATTACAAAACAAAATGTAGAGGTGAGAGATAATCAGAATTGTAATGACCATCTATGAAATAGATGGTGACTTTCTTCATAGCGAATACATTATGTATTTATAGCCATTATGCTGCTATGCAAAAAAACCACATTATGTGGTTTTTTAATTTCCAGAACTTTTATTTAATAACACATCTAATCATTCTGTTTAATGTTCTCATTCGTCAAAGATACAATGAATTTCTCAATCATTTTACGCTCCAACTCTGGTAGGTCCTGTAAAGCATTAGTAATAGGATCAATCGCTGAGGTACTCATTTTTTCACAGCGTCCCAAGATGTAATCGGATGATACATTAAGCACGACAATGAGCTTATAGAAATTTTCTAAAGAGGGTTTACGAGAGCCTGACTCAAAATGCGCAATCGAGGTTACGGGTATCCCCGTTTTTTCAGCAAGTTCTAGCTGTGTTAGCTTTCGTATCTTTCTAACTTCTTTCAATCGAATTTTAAATTCATTCGGGTCTAATTCAAGTGTCATTATTACCGCCAAATAGACAATAAAAACTTGACGTTTTGGTCATGTTTTTATATAAATATAGATATAGTTTAGATGTTAACTTGCGAAACGAGAAGCAACTAAATCATTACTTGATAAAAATTTAAATTAATAGAAGGTCAAATGATCATGATGGATTATTCTTCGAGTCGCGTTTTGACATCAATGCATCCAAGTATTCGGCATCTGAATATTCGCAATGTAGCTAAAATTGTGACGTCAAAAATTATTCTAAATACGGCGTTACAGCTACAATATAACCCTGATTTTTGTAGGCAGCTTGGCGTATCTACTTATCTAAATACGCATATCGGCTTGGCTTACTTTATTGATGCTCGCTATTTTGAGCATTATGGTTTGCAACCAAAACAGTTAATCAATTTTTCTGATGTTTATGAAAAATTGGTTCAAGATTTTTATGAGTTTTCCTGTTATCAACCAGATCAATTATGATCTGGCAACTGCGTACATAAAATCAGTAGAATCAACAGGCAGTAGCGAAAGATACCGAGTGATTTACCATTTTTCTGAGATATCAGCTCCAACTTAAAGGAGTTACTTAAACTGCTGTTCGTACGACAAGAAGGGAGTTTAGAATGTAGTCTTGCCATGAGCTTCTCCTGAGGAATGTCAGGTGATATCGCTTTATGCCAATATTTTTCTGGAAATAAAGAATAAATACCCCTTAAAAATCGATTTGCTAGTCTTACATCATTAGCATTAAAAATTAATCCTGCATGTGAAATATTGGCTTTCATTTCAAAAATATGTAGTGCATCTAATATATAGATATCATTACAACTATGCTGGTTAAGCTGTTTAAAAAAATATTCTAAAAGTTTTTTGTCTTCGGCAGTTTCAATGTGCGGAAGTACGCGCTCTGATTTTTCGGCATTAATGATGAAACGCGGACGATTTTTACGGTTTTTGAGTTGTTTGAGCCTAAGTATATTCTGTTGCCATGGCATCAGAGTCTCAATTGGAAAATCATATTGTTGTGAAAGAAGCTCTGGTGTATATGATTGATCTAAGGCTTTGAGGATTTTTATGACTAGAGAAAATGGATAACTAGATTTACTGGTTCCATAGAAAAAATTGCTATCTTCTGCTTGAACTAAATCCCCTTTAATCTTAGATGTGTTGATGTATTCATCAGGCATTGTTATAGGTTTTATTTTTATTGTTTGTACTATTTGTTCATCGTAATAGCTAAGTGCTATTTGCTGGTGTTTAGATGATTTTAAGCTTGGACAGATTTTTCGAATAACGGTTCGATCCAAACATGGGTCAAATTTTCTTAATTGATAACCTGCCATTATATAAGCTAGATGCAAATAGCTCCTAAAGGTTTCAGTAGGATCAATATGGCCCAATAAGTGGGCAAGTAGATACCAACAATTTTGAGGTGTTTGAGACGATAAGAGCTGACTACGAATCAAGTTGTAATGCCTAGGTGAATAGTCAGTGAAGACGTTTACAAACTCGTAGTCCATAGTCAAAATTATAGCTAGATTGTTCGTCGCACTATGTCGCAGTGAATGGAAGGTATAGCAATGATTTGGCAAAATTGAATCAAGTGTCTTTTGAAAAGGTGTGGTGACCATGTAGGGTCTAATACGTTCTGCACTATTCCACATCGTGAATAGGTATTGATTGGGGTTATAGGCTATACGGCGTGCCTTGCAGTATTTCTGAAATTGGAGATGCTCTTCTTCGCTAAGTAAAATTTGAACGTTGAGATTGCGCTCAGCACTATCCGTTTTAAGAAAATGCTGTTGATGCTTTGCACGATATGTACGTATCCAAATGGAACTTGCTTTGACACCTTCCACGTCCTTGATTCGCATGCCGAGTATTTCATTGATGCGCATGCCAGTACGAAAAGCTATCGTATATACGATACTCAGCATTTCTAAATCATGTGGGGTATAGCTTGAGTTTTTATATTGACTAAGCTGACTGAGTAGATGTTGAAAAGTTTTTCCTGAAATAATCTCAGCTTTGGGTGAGTGAATACGTAGTCCTTCAGTGCTGAGAGGGAACGATTCAGCGTTAAAGAGCATCTGTTGAAATTGATGGAATCGTTTTAAAAGATCGAATTTTTGTGATCTAGATTTACCTACGCCATTTAACATACGGCTATAAATCGTTTCTAAATGATCGTTGAGATTGAGCTCTTCTAGATAATCTGTACTGTGCAATAACCAAGTCTCTGCGAGTTTTGTGTAGTAGCTATATATTGAGCTATGACGAATTTTTTGCTGTTGAGCTATATGACGCGAGTACTTACTTTGATCGAGCTGATAAAGCTCGGCAATATATTCAATATCTTCTCGTGTAGGATGAAACAAGCTGTATAACCACAGCCCGAGCCTCTTCGCATTTTCTGGAAGATGAGCATGTTGGTTGAGTAAGCAATTTTTTAGATCTGTTACGGTCTGATCACTATTTCTAAAAAATTTTAAAATTTGTTTATGCAATGCAATCGATGAATCTAGAGAGTGATCTGTGCAGGATTTTTCTTCTTTTTCTGCGGGATTTAGCGTTTTAGGTAGAGGTTCTTCAGTTTGTTGTAAATCGAAATTGGATAACTGAGGTGTGAGATAGCGTTTAAAAACACTTGGACTTAAACCGCAGGTCTCAATCTCTTCTGATAAGCAAAGACTTAGTGCTGGGCTTAAATCAACCCTATCTAGTTGCATCCATGAATGACTAGCCATCTGTAAGAATTGTTTGAATTGTTTTGGATTAAACGGAAGTGCTAATGCATTAAAAATACAATTGATATAAGTGTAACAATCGTGTTGGATATCTATTGCTTGTGTTTTAAACCTAGTAATCCATAGCAGTGTTAGCCGATCGGGTACAAAATTTCTAGATTTTTTTAAGGGACGTTTAGGGTCATATAAATCACCATAATGTGGTGATTGTGGTTCTAGAAAGATCAGAGGGATTTGTATTCTTGAGATCTGATCAATCGAACCTTGTTGTTTTAAATGTTCTAGCAAAGCTGTTAGGCTCGAAAGATTAGAGATCCCACCATAGAGAATTGCGCAGATCAGTATATTTCCAATGCTTTCATCTATGGTAAAGTCATCCGCCGTATACCAATATCTTAAAAGTTTTTCTTTGATCTGTGAGATGTATTTAGTTTGTTCTAGCCAAGTCTCATTGAATAGTAACGGCGTACGTTGAATAGAAACGAGATGCTTGGTGGGTAAAGGTAAATCAGTATGATAGGCACGATTAGATTGAATAATACGTTTACGGAACTGCTGATAAAATGCCTTTTTTAGAGAAAAACTACATTTTAGTTGGTCTAAGTGTTGGTTAACTTGGTCATAGACAGTAGTTATGCTTTCTGACTGCTGTGCTTGATGTAATTGCTCGAACGACAGAAACTCATCTATGATCGCTTGAATTTGTATACGCTCTTTAATTCGCTTTTGGTCTCTGTTGTTCGCACGGCGTTCATGGGCATACTTTGTTTGTTTAGGCATGTTCATACATTCCATCGATACTGTAAAAATTTTGCATCTCGTTAAGGTAATCAGCGAGGGCTCTATATTGTTGAAGAGACAGACTTGAGAATTTTTGGCCGATTTCTTGTTGGTTTTGCTCATGCCCAAACGTGGCTAAAATTAAATTTTCATCTGCTTTTTCGGTGAGATATGCACGAGCTGTATGCCTAAGCCAATTTGCGTGGTTGATCTCCATAACACGAGTAAATGAGCTTATAAGATGAGGGCTAAGCGCTTGCCATTCTCCATGTTGATAAACACTCAGCAGAGGCTTTTTACTGCTTAAAATTTCTTGAATGTGTGATTGATGCTCTGGATGAAGTTGTTGGAATTCACCTAAATAGCCAATAAATTGACGGACTTCTTGAACTGCAAAATCACATAATGGGATTAAGCGTCCATCTTCATTTCTTGTGTGAATTTCTTTGTCCGAAACCCAAAGCCATTTTTGTTTTAAATCAAAGTTTCGTAAGAAACCTGGGAATCCAATTACAGGTCGAGCAGCAGTGAATAGCAATAAAATGTGCCAAAGCCAAATATTGTAGTGATTGAACATCTCAAGCATTTGGTTTCTGTGTCGGGCTTGAATGATCTGATGTTGTAAGTAGGCAAATATAGCAGTCACTGTCGGGGCTTTGGGAGCTTTGCCGCTACCAAATCTTAATTGTTCATCATCAACGACATGAATTTCTTTTGCTAACGCATTTGAGAGTTGTTGTATTGTTGATTGATAACTTTGCTGTAAGCGGTAGATTGGATATGAGCAATATGAAATAGAAACCGATCGATTGGCATCAATACCCGTAAGTATGTCAGCGAGTTGCTCGTTCTTGGTATGTCTATAAATACAATGATGTAGTAAAACACTTATTTTTTTAGTTGATAAAGACGGAATAAACAGTTCGTGACGGCATTTTTTTAATGCTTGATTGACTTGCTCCTGGCTCACAACAGGAGATTTTTTTAGACCATCTACTAATTCTTTAATTAGTGGTAAGTCGAAGTAGGTCACTTGATTGAGTAACTGTTCTTTAAATTTAAAGTCAGTGTTCTCAAATAGCGTGAATTTTGAACGTAAAAAATATTGGTCGTTTTCTAAAATGAGCTTCTGTCGATTATTTAGGACACGGCGCTGATTTGTCTGTAACTCCAGCCATTGCTCAATCGGAACACCGCTTAAGAAACTGAGTAGAATAAAAAGATACGCTTTATTTTTTTCTGGATGATTCAAATAGACTTGATGGCAATGTTTTACAAGTAAGCTCAGGCTGTTGAAATCTGGATAATGCTTACTACAGCTAAAATTATGTTGTTGTCTAATGATATGCTGTTGTGTCAGTTTACTCACTTGATGTTGCAAATAACTCGATTGGCTTGCTAAAGGCGATACCTGCGCTGTATTGAGTGAGTATTGCTGATTTGGCTGTTCATCCTGTAATTCCTCATAAAAGAGAGCAGGATGCTGTTTCTGAGGCATGTCATATGGACAGTGTAAAATGGCGTTGTGTTCATCCAAATAAATTGGCTCATCGATGTGCTTGGGTGGTGCTGAGTAATGTTTCTTGGGTTTAAGTGCTAAGACATAATCATAGAATCGCCGTATATCAAGCAGTAATAGATACTGAAAACGATTGAGTTTAGAGTCGTTTTCTAATTCCCGTAAACTCTTCACGAAGTCAGCCAAGGTAATCTCATGGCTAGGCAATTGCTCCCATAACCACAAATATTCCTGCTGATACCGATTCAATTGTTTGCCTTGTTGCGATGCGGCATAAGCTTCGTTTGCTAATCTAAATCGATTAAACACTCTAATAATGGTGGTTTGGTGATCCTTTTCAGTCGGATTCGGAATTGCTTTAAGAATACATGCTGCATGTAAATTATGCACAGCCCATCGTTGTATAACAGGATATTCATGCTGATCTACTGAATAGAGATAGGCACAGATCGGATGTTTAGACACACTTGGGGGGAGAGGTAGTTTTGTTGGGAGTTCAAACTTAGAGTCTGCATCGAAGCTGACTGTTGTTTTCAATAAGGGTTTTAATTCAGGGATTAAGACTGTAGGTTTTAAGTGCTGTGCGATAGCATTTTGATAGTCCTGATCAAAAAATTCATGATCTAGCATTCGCTCAATGATGTTTTCAATTTTCATGGTCTAAACTCCAAAATTGTGATGCGCATGGTTGTACGCTCGTGAGTGCTTTACATTTATTTTTGAGTGCTTGAATTCGTAGGTCGTGAGTGCCGTTGATTTGCTTCTGGCGATAAAGTAGCTGATTACGACTGCAATCGATTAACTTAGCGAGTAGGTCTCGAGAAAGACTGCATCTGGGTTTGTCATAAAGCTTTTGATTCACATCGTAAATTGCTTGTTTCGATAGAGACTGATTTAAGTTATGAAGTAGCTTATCGGGATTAAGAGCCTGTGGATTGATCTTGAGCTCAGTCATCAACTTAAAGAGTGTGTTGCTGAGTTGATATTGAACCTGAATGAGGTCTACATCAGCTTCTACAATGCTTCGAGCTTTGATTCGAATATTTTGTTGTTGTGCTATATAAACAAGAAGAAAGTTATCTGTTGCGAATAACTCAGCTGGAGCAGGTGCAGTAGCAGATATTAGGCTCACGTCATGTTGAAAGTGTGTTGGCAGTTGCGAGGCATTTAAAATCTGAGCGTAGCTTTGGTAAATTTTGAACAGAGGCGGGTAAGGACGGATCATGACCTCCTTTGTATAAAACGGTCTTTTATTGGCTAGCTGAGAATTTGCTTTTGTAGGCTTCATTTATTCGCCCTCCTGATTTTTTTAACTTAGATCAAGAAGTACAAAAAACTTTTAATTTTTATAAAAAGATCAAGAAAGTGGTTATAAATGTGGGCGGTTTTTGATGAATTTGAGAGGCTCAAAGCGGGTGGGAAATAGGGTGTATTTGGAATTTTTATTTTAAGTTATTGATTTTATTTGATGTGAATGTGGCTGGTTTCTTCGTGTTTTGTATTATCTCTGTGGTAGTTTAAATATGGCCCAAGGTATTGATGATGCTTTAGTAGAAATTTTAGGTGCTAAACAAATTAATGCCTTACGTAAGGCCGGTCACTACCGACGAGATGTGTATTAATGCTTAGCTAGATTGGCATAAATTCTATTTCTACAATCCTCCATCGATGGGGGGATTTTTTTATGGCCATCTGAATAATTATCGGCAATCACATATTTTTTAATAATTAAGATGTCTTGCACGAAGCAAATTTCAAAATAATTAGATAGACACGGCAAAAATAAAACGCTTGGCAAAATAAGATTGGCATGAATAGTGCATTATTTTAATGCAAATCATTCATTTAATGCTGAATTTAGCATCAATTTAGTTCACGAATCACGATAAAAGAAATTGAGATTGGGTATTTATGAAAATCTATACGGAAAGACTTGAGGGTAATGTCGTACAAGAAAATGTTGAGATAGTTGAACTGACATTTGATACACGACAAAAGAGCCGTTTTCGTGCAACTTTAGCTAACGGGCACGATATTGGTGCAGATTTACCCCGTACCGGCATTTTAAGGCACGGTTCATATATCGCAACTCAAGAGGGTGATGTACTGCGTGTCGATGCCAAAGCAGAAAAACTCATGAAAGTAGAAGCACCAAGCAGCTTTGATTTATTAAAAGCAGCGTATCACTTAGGTAATCGTCACGTCCCTTTAATGCTCACACCAACGGCGCTGTATTTTGAGCCAGATCATGTATTGGCTGAAATGATAATTGGACTTGGTTTAACGGTATATGAAACCATGCATCCATTTGAGCCTGAAAGCGGTGCTTATGCACAGCATCAGCATGATCACAGATTAAGCCCAATTAAGGCTTTGCATCATGTTCACACCTAATGCTTCACAGCTTTTAAGTCTGTTGACTTTGTCCTCAACGGCACTACCAATTGGGGCGTACTGTTATTCTCAAGGGGTAGAAAGTGCGATTGATCAGAGCTTAATTTTTGATGAAACCTCGAGCATTACTTATTTTGAAGAAGTGCTTGAAATGCTTTTGGTACGGTTTGAGCTGCCCGTTTTGAAACGCCTAATAATATCTTTTGATCAGCCTGAGCAGTTTGAATACTGGGCGCAGTTATATAGAGCAAGTCGAGAAAGCAAAGAGTTATTGGCTGAATCACAGCAATTGGCATTTTCATTAAATGCGTGGATTCGTGATGTGCTGAAAAAGCCTGTGAAATTAAAAAAGCAGATCGGTTTCGTACCCATCTATGCGCATCTTTGTGGGCAACTCGAACTTGATGTTGCAGAGGTTTTGACTGCTTATACCTTTACCGTACTTGAAAATCAGGTGTTGGCTGCCGTGAAAACTGTACCACTTGGACAGATGAGTGGACAACGGATTTTATGGCATGTTCATGGGCTGATTCCAGAGGCAATTGAACGTGCTTTAGCACTGCAAGATGCTGAACTCAGTAGCGCCTTACCTAATTACGCCATGCTCAGTATGGCACACGAAACACAATATTCACGATTATTTAGATCTTAAAAATAAAGGACATTTCACATGACAGAACGTAGCCCATTACGCGTAGGTATTGGCGGTCCAGTTGGTTCAGGTAAAACAGCGCTTACTTTAAATTTATGTCAGGCACTGCGTGAAAAATACAATATGGCGGTGGTGACCAATGATATTTATACCAAAGAAGATTCCAACTTTTTAACACGCCATGAAGCTATGTCACCTGAGCGTATTGTTGGTGTAGAAACAGGTGGTTGCCCGCATACCGCAATTCGTGAGGACGCCTCCATTAACCTAGCGGCTATTGATGACCTGTGCGAAAAATTTGATGGCCTTGAACTGATCATTATTGAAAGTGGCGGTGATAATTTGGCAGCAACATTTAGCCCGGAACTTTCAGATTTAACCCTGTATGTAATTGATGTGGCGGGTGGGGAGAAAATTCCGCGTAAAGGTGGCCCCGGTATTACCAAATCTGATTTGTTAATCATAAACAAAACCGACCTTGCACCAATGGTTGGAGCAAATTTAGATGTGATGGATCAAGACGCGAAACGTATGCGCGGTGAAAAACCTTTTCTATTTTCCAATATGAAAACTAAAGATGGCTTAAATGACATCATCAGCTTTATTGAGAAACAAGGTTTGTTTAAAGCATAAGGGGCATCCACTATGAAGTTATTATTGCAAAGAATTACCTTCACATCGTTGGCATTCTTTCCCTTGGTAGCAATGGCGCATCCAGGCCATGAGCATAGCCATAATAGTTTTATCAGCGGTTTTGTGCATCCATTTACAGGGCTTGATCATCTAATGATGGCGTTAGCATTTGGCGTATTGATTTGGACTGCACACCAGCGCTGGAAATGGGCCGGATTATTCGGTTTATCTGCCGCAATGATTGTCGGTTTTATGATCGGTGCACAATTCAACTTAGCAACAGCAATTGCTGAAAACGGCATTATTGCGTCGTTAATTGTATTGGCTGTTGCTCTTTGGACCAAAACCAATAAAGCCGTTCCTTTTATTGCTGCACTTTTGGCCGGTTTTCATGGCATCGCACATGGTACGGAACTTGGCCAAAGCGGTCAGGCAGTTTTACTGGTCGTTGGTATGGTTACAGCGATGGCATCTATATACGTATTCGGTTTGCTCGTCGGCGCATTTATTCAAAAATATGTGCCTTATGGTAAGCAAATGATTGGTGCTTTGACAGCTATTGTTGCTGTAATTGGTTTAGCTTGATGCCTCATTCATCTCAAATAATAGGGAGATGCAAATGAATGATCTGGTATTAAGCGAAACAAAATTTATATCGACACAACAGCAGCATAACAGCCAACTGTGGTATGCCTGTTTGGAACTTGGTTTTGCCTATCAAGTACAGTCAAATCGAACCGTATTACAGCATCGCAAGCATCATGGGCCTGTACGCGTTCAGAAGATGTTGTGGCCTGAAAAAACTGGTATTTGCCATGCAATTATTGTGCATCCACCAGCAGGAATTGCTGGCGGAGACCATCTGACTTTTGATATGAAAGTTGAGGCGAATGCGCATGCGTTAGTTACCACGCCCGGTGCAGGAAAATGGTACAAAACCAATGGCAAGCAAGCCTATCAGCATATTCATATACATGTCGCAGCACAGGCGACATTTGAATGGTTACCGCAAGAAACCATGCTTTTTGATGGTGCCAATGCAGACTCTGAAACACATATTCATCTAGATGAAATGGCCAGTTTTATTGGGTGGGATATGTTGGTCATCGGTCGACAAGCACGTGGTGAAATTTTTCAGCAAGGGCAATACCAAAGCAAATTTAGGCTGTATCGTGCAGACAAATTATTGGTTGCAGATAGTTTAAATTTTAAGGGGCAGGATCGGTGGCTTACATCCTGTTTAGGTATGAATGGACATGCTGTGATGGGAAGTTTCTGGGCAGTAGCACCATCGCGTTTAAGGCAAACAACATTACTGGCTGAACATATCGAATTAATCCGTGAATTGATTATGCGGATGAATCTAGCGGTGACTTTAACCCTGTTAGATGATGTGATTTGTGCACGTTATTTAGGCGATGATGTACGTGAATGCCATGATGCTTTTGCAGCAGTCCGTGCCCGTTTAAGACGCTATTGGTATGACCTAGCAGAAGAATTCCCACGGATTTGGCGCACTTAAGTTTTGCCATCATTGGAAAGTAGATAGGTCTAGCAAGATTAATAGATTAAGTGTTCATTTTACCTTTGGGTTAGGACACTAAAAATCAAAACGTGCGAGAGCGAAAGAAGAATTTGCACGCATTTTGCATTCTACATTTTAGAAGATTAGGAAATTGTTATGGAACTTAATCCAACTGAAAAAGATAAATTATTAATTTTTACCGCAGGCCTTGTTGCTGAGCGTCGTAAAGCGCGTGGATTAAAATTGAATTATCCAGAATCAATTGCATTTATTTCAGCAGCACTGCTTGAGGGCGCACGCGATGGCATGTCCGTGAGCGAGTTAATGCATTACGGCACAACCTTGTTAAGTCGTGAAGATGTCATGGATGGTGTCGCGGAAATGATTGCAGAAGTGCAGGTCGAAGCTACTTTTCCAGATGGTTCAAAGTTAGTCACAGTTCATCAACCCATTGTCTAATAAAAATAAGGAGTAAGCCATGATTCCTGGTGAAATTATTACGCCTGATTCAGACATTGAAATGAATGTCGGACGAGAAACACTGAAAATGCGTGTTGCTAATGCAGGCGATCGACCAATTCAAGTCGGTTCTCATTTTCACTTTGCTGAAGCCAATGATGCTTTGCAATTTAATCGAGAGCAAGCTAGAGGCTATCGACTCAACATCGCTGCTGGAACAGCAGTTCGTTTTGAACCGGGCCAAAGTCGAGATATCGAATTGGTTGCACTTGCAGGTAAACGTGAGGTGTATGGGTTTGCAGGGCGTGTTATGGGTAAATTGGATTAACTATTTTTATGCTCAAGTGTCTTGTTGAACAATTAAATTATTGTTAGTAATAAGTTCAATAAGTACATGAAAAAGCATAAGAGAATTAAATGTTAATAATGAAAATACGCCCAGCAACTGTTGATGATGTTGAAGCCATCGCTGCTGTTATTGAACCTTTTGTCGATTATGTTGTCATGACTGAAGAAGGACGTGAACGCTTTAAACCTGATATGTTGAAAAACATCTTCCAACAACCACTTATTCATTATTTTGTGGCAGAAATTAATGAAGAAATCGTTGGGAATTTGGCGTATATCGCTCCATCTCATGTCATGCATTATTTCTTAAAAGCTGAATATCACGGTCAAGGTTATGGTCGACAAATGTGGGACTTTTTAGAGCAAGAAATACTTAAAAATGATCCCGATATAATCACAATAAATTCAAGTCATTATGCACTCGATATTTATAAAAAATATGGATTTGAAGTGGTCGGTGCGCTAACGGAGAAATGGGGTATTCAATTTATTCCGATGCAAAAGCTGCTAAAGCCAAAAAATCTAGAATAGGAAATATATTAATGAAAATGTCTCGCCGTGCTTATGCGGAAATGTTTGGCCCTACAGTAGGTGATAGAGTTCGCTTAGCTGATACAGAATTGTTTATTCAAGTTGAACAAGACCTCACGACTTATGGTGAAGAAGTTAAATTTGGCGGTGGCAAGGTCATTCGCGATGGTATGGGACAGTCACAATTATTGTCTGATGAGGTCGCTGATACCGTCATTACCAATGCTTTAATTGTCGATTGGTGGGGTATTGTCAAAGCCGATGTTGGACTTAAAAATGGTCGTATCTGGAAAATAGGTAAAGCAGGTAACCCTGATATTCAACCTGACATTACAATTCCTTTAGGTGCAGCAACTGAAGTCATCGCAGGTGAAGGACAAATCTTAACGGCGGGAGGGATAGATACTCACATTCATTGGATTTGCCCACAACAAGTTGAAACAGCACTAATGTCAGGCACAACTACAATGATTGGTGGTGGTACAGGCCCCGCCGCAGGAACATCTGCAACCACAGTAACTCCAGGCCCATGGCATATTGCGACCATGCTACAAGCTATTGATGATTTACCTATGAATATTGGTCTGTTAGGTAAAGGCAACTTGAGTCAGCCAGAACCAATCGCTGAACAAATCAAAGCCGGTGTGGTGGGTTTAAAATTACATGAAGACTGGGGATCGACGCCAGCCGCGATTGATAACTGTCTAAGTGTGGCGGATCAATACGATGTACAAGTTGCCATTCACACAGACACACTAAATGAAAGTGGCTTTCTAGAAGAAACCTTAGCAGCATTTAATAACCGGACCATCCACACTTACCATACTGAGGGTGCGGGCGGTGGTCACGCACCAGATATTTTAAAAGCAATTGGTCAACCCAATGTTTTACCATCTTCAACCAATCCCACACGTCCATATACCGTCAATACCATTGATGAACATTTAGATATGTTGATGGTTTGCCACCATTTAGACCCTGCAATTTCTGAAGATGTTGCTTTTGCTGAAAGTCGGATTCGCCGTGAAACTATTGCTGCAGAAGATATCTTGCAGGATATGGGCGCAATTGCCATGATGTCTTCCGACTCGCAAGCGATGGGGCGTGTGGGTGAAGTAATATTACGTACTTGGCAGACAGCACATAAAATGAAAGTGCAACGCGGCCCACTCGAAGGTGATAATCAAAATCACGATAACAATCGTGTGAAGCGCTATATTGCTAAATATACGATTAATCCTGCCATTACCCATGGATTAAGCCATGAAGTTGGTTCGATTGAAGTGGGTAAATTAGCCGATATTGTTTTATGGAAGCCTGCATTTTTTGGTGTTAAGCCCTCGATGATTATTAAAGGCGGAATGATTGCAGCTGCGCCGATGGGTGATATTAATGCTTCAATTCCAACGCCACAGCCTGTGCATTATCGTCCGATGTTTGGCGCTTACCCTCGTGGCGTACATAACACCTGCATTACCTTTTTATCGCAAGTGGCAATAGAGCAAGGCGTACATGAACAATTGGCTTTAAAGAAGTTGATTAGTCCTTGTAAAGCCACGCGTAATATCTCGAAAGCAGATATGAAGTTAAATACTTATTGTCCTGTAATGGAGGTTGACCCTGAGATTTATGAAGTACGTGCAGATGGTGTGCATTTGACTTGTGAGCCTGCGGAAGTGTTACCAATGGCGCAGCGTTACTTCTTATTTTAATCATTTCCAAAACACTATTTCACAAAGCCTTTCTGAATATGAAAGGCTTCTCTTTTTTAAATTTTAGTATTTTTGAAAAGTAAATAATCTTTAAAATATGAAAATACGACTACCTCTATAAGGGCTAACAATCCAAAAAATGTAAAATTTAATAATTTATGATTATACCCATCTACCAATAAGTGTAAAAAAACAAATGAAATCATGATTCCACAGGCAAGTCTTAAAAGATTAATGCAGATATCAAATAAGCCAAGGGAAAGTTTTTTTAATAAAATTTTATGTTTTAAATTAAAGAAATAAAAGAAAAACCAAGAAATTAATCCTATGATAAAAAGAATAATTAAGTTTAAAATATTTGGTGTTTTAAATTGATCACCGTAACCATTAGACTTCCTTCATAAATCATTTTTCAATCAATTTAATTGTTTATCTTTCACCCAATCTAAATTGTATATGCCAGCAGGCTTTGTTGCACAAACCTATCTCTAAAGGCTTATTCCACAATATAATTCTCAAATGAATAAGCCCACACATAAAATCTATCGTACAACCAATTGGTCTTCTTATAACAGTGCATTAATAAATCGAGGAAATCTCTCAATTTGGTTTGATCCCAAGACTCAATGGTACGCTCAACCCAAAGGTAAACATGGTCGAAATCAAACTTATTCAGATACAGCCATCCAATGCTGTTTAATGATCAAATCCTTATTTCGTCTTTCTTTACGCATGGTCACTGGCTTTGTGCAAAGTCTCATTCATCTTTGTAGATTAGATTGGACAGCACCAGACTATTCCACCATCTGCAGAAGACAAAAGCATATTGATATTGCAATTAACTATCAAAAAAGCAGTAATGGTCTCCAGCTACTCGTCGATTCTACTGGCTTAAAGTTTCTAGGTGAAGGTGAATGGAAGCGTAAGAAACACCAACCTGAATATCGTCGCCAATGGCGTAAACTTCATATTGGTATAGATGCTGAAACCCTTCAAATACGCGCTATTCAACTCACTACAAATAATGTGAGTGATTCACAAGTGCTTGGTGATTTACTCGATCAGATTCCACAAGATGAGCAGATTGACTCTGTCTATACTGATGGGGCTTATGACACCAAGCAATGCCGTCAAGTAATTGCAGACCGACAAGCACATGCGGTGATTCCGCCAAGAAAAAATGCGAAACCTTGGAAAGATACAAAGACCAGCTCGCTAGAGCGAAATGAATTACTTCGAACAGTTAAACGTTTAGGAAGAACAATATGGAAAAATTGGTCAGGCTATCATCGCAGAAGTCTGATAGAAACCAAGATGCATTGCATCAAATTATTAGGCGATAAACTCCGTGCGAGAAACTTTCAAAGCCAAGTCAATGAGATTCATGCACGTGTGGCCGTATTAAATAAATTTACAGATTTAGGCCGACCTCACACCCAAGTTGCCACTTAAATTTAGATAACTTGGAAGAAGTTTAGCTTTTGAATGTTTGTGCAACAAAGCCCTCTTGAATTAAATAATTTTGCTGATTAATTTAAGATCAAATAAATTGTACGTTTTTTGATTTATGACGGAAGTCTAATGTACTAAAAAATGAAAGAAAAAATTCTAAAGTAAAAATATTAATAATTTTTTTATGTTTTGTATTCATTAGACAGTCCAAAGAAAAAATATTTTTTAGATATTAAATTTATAAAGTTAGATGCTCAATATGCACGCGTCATCAGTTGTCGTTCCTTTAGAAAGGAAATAAAACTTGTATACTAAGTTTTGGCGCACTAATTGCTTAATTCATTCTATTTTTTGACTGTTTGATATAACAAATTAGGAAGTGGATGTGACAGCAACATATTTACGTGGGCAAGATCTGATAGACCAGATTCAACAACAAGACTATTCCAGAGATCTGATTGGCTATCATGGAGAACCACCCAAAGTGGAATGGCCAAATGGTGCTCGTGTCGCGGTTCAGTTTGTATTGAACTATGAAGAAGGCGGTGAAAACCATGTAGAACATGGTGATGCAGGTTCAGAACAGTTTTTGTCAGATATTATTGGCGCGGCCAGTTTTCCAGACAAACACATGTCGATGGATTCCATGTACGAATATGGCTCACGAGCGGGCTTTTGGCGCATTCACCAAGAGTTTAAAAAACGCCAACTCCCCATGACCATTTTCGGTGTGGGTATGGCTTTGGCACGCAATCCTTACATTGTGGAAGCGATTAAAGCAGCCAATTATGATGTCGTATCGCATGGTCAACGTTGGTTGCATTATCAAGATATGCCAATCGAACAAGAACGCCAACATATGGATCAAGCTATTAGCGTGCTTGAAACGCTATTTGGTAAAACACCAATCGGTTGGTATACCGGACGTGATAGCCCGAATACTCGAAAATTACTTGCTGAATTTCCTCAGATTCAATATGACTGTGACTATTATGGCGATGACTTACCATTTTGGAGCACAGTGACGAATGTAGATGGTGCAACACGTCCGCATTTAATCATTCCATATACACTTGAAAGTAATGATATGAAGTTTTGCTCGCCGGGTGGTTTTAATAGTGGTGAGCAATTTTATCAATACCTTAAAGATGCCTTTGATGTGTTATATGCCGAAGGTGAAACTGCGCCAAAAATGCTATCTATTGGTATGCACTGTCGTATTTTAGGGCGACCAGGACGCTTTAAAGCACTACAAAGATTCTTAGATTATGTGCAATCGCATGAAAAAGTATGGGTTTGTCGTCGTGCCGATATTGCAGAACATTGGATAAAACACCATGCACCGTAATAAAAAAAATAAAGAAGAAAGAGAGGCTTAGCGCCTCTTTTTTTGTGCCTATAAAAAGCAATTTGTCTAAGAAATAAGGGATTGGCATTGATATTGCAAAACATGTTTTGAACGAATATTAAATATTTTTAGGCGATTTAATAGTGCAACTTGTTGAATTTAATCAAGCATCCGAAGCCGATGTAAAAACATTTTTAAAGCACTGTGTGCAAATTGAAAGCTGGGCGAATGAGCTGCTCAGTCAGCGTCCGTATGCATCATTAGACAGTATTTTGGAATACGCGGCTCAAGCTGCTCGTACATGGTCGTGGGAAGAAATTAAATCTGCTTTAGATAATCACCCGCGTATTGGTGAAAAAAAAGCCCAAGCTGAACTTTCTGAATTAGAAAAGAATTTTTCCAACCGTGAACAATCCGCTATTTCAGCCGATGAAGAAACACAAATGGCATTGCTCAAAGGCAACATCGCTTATGAAAAAAAGTACGGCTATATCTTCTTAATTAAAGCTTCAGGCTTAAGCAGTGAAAATGTATTACAAGCATTGCAGTACCGTCTGCTGAATAATCCAGAAACTGAAAAGCGTATTGTCCATCATCAATTGGCTGAAATTGCCTTATTAAGATTAAAACAGGAGCTAAGTGCATGATCAGCTCACATATTTTAGATACAAATCTTGGGAAACCTGCTGCCAATGTCTTGATTAAATTATTCAATGCAGACGGTATGTTACTTGGTGAAGGGCAAACCAATGCAGATGGCCGTGTGACCGACTTTGGTTTAAGCGAATTTTCTACGGGTAGCTATAGCTTAGAGTTTGCCACAGCGGACTATTTTGAAAGTCTTAATACCGAAACTTTTTTCCCAAAAGCAGTAATTCATTTCTTAGTAAAAGATGCCTCACAGCATTTTCATATTCCTTTGTTGATTAGCCCTTTTGCCTATTCAACATATCGCGGTAGCTAAAAATAGCATCATAAAACGGATCGGGGGATATAAAAATGACAGAACAAAATCAAACAGTTTCACCAGAACATGAATATTTAGGTGCAGGGAAAAGCCTAGCTTATGGCTTACAACATGTATTGACGATGTATGGCGGTATTATTGCGCCGCCACTGATTATTGGTACAGCCGCAGGACTTGAACCTGCACAAATTGGTTTATTAATTGCAGCAGCATTATTTGTCGGTGGTTTAGCCACGATTTTACAAACGGTCGGTGTGAAATACATCGGTGCAAAATTACCCCTAGTTCAAGGCGTATCCTTTGCTGGTGTGGCAACGATGATTGCCATAGTCACTGCAGGTGGTGGGCTTTCGGCAGTATATGGTGCGGTTATTGTTGCTTCATTAATCGGTTTCTTTTTAGCACCATATTTTTCAAAAATTATTCGTTTTTTCCCGCCAATCGTGACCGGCTGCGTGATTACCGTGATTGGTTTGTCATTGCTACCTGTCGCAGTACGTTGGATGATGGGTGGAAATAGCAAAGCGCCTGATTGGGGCAGTGCTGAAAATATTAGTTTGGCTTTTCTAACTTTAGCCATTGTCATTGTGCTGAATATTACTCGAAACGCTACAATTCGTCGTTTATCCATCTTATTAGCAATTGTGCTAGGTACAGTGCTGGCATATGCGATGGGCTTTGGCGATTTCTCAAAAGTCGCAAATGGCAATTGGATTCAATTCCCAAGTTTCTTTGCCTTTGGTATGCCAACATTTGAACTGAGTGCCATTATTGCCATGCTAATTGTGACATTGGTGATTATGACTGAAACTACAGCTGATATTATCGCTGTTGGTGAAATTGTCGGTACCAAAGTCGACGCTGAACGTATTACCAATGGGCTACGTGCCGATATGCTTTCAAGTGCGGCAGCACCAATATTTGGCTCATTCATGCAAAGTGCCTTTGCACAAAATGTAGGCTTGGTCGCGATTACTGGTGTAAAAAGCCGTTTTGTTGTTGCAGCGGGTGGCTTAATTTTAGTTGTATTGGGTATTTTACCAATTATGGGCCGTTTGATTGCTGCAATTCCTGTACCGGTATTGGGTGGCGCAGGTTTGGTATTGTTTGGTACAGTGGCTGCAAGTGGTATTCGTACTTTAGCTAAAATTGATTATAGTGAGCAAAAGAACCTAATCATTGTTGCTACAGCAATTGCCGCAGGTATGATTCCAATTATTGATCACTCATTCTATGCGAACTTCCCAAAATGGGTACAAACCCTGTTCCATTCAGGTATTAGTTCAACGTGCCTCATGGCCATCGTATTAAATATTGTGTTTAACCATCTAAACTTTTTTAAAAGTAAAGAAGTGAATAAAACCAGCAATATTGTTATAGATAGTCATCACTAAGCTATTCAAAATAAATAAAAAAAGCTCACATTAATGTGGGCTTTTTTTATTAAAAAATCTAATATTGGCTTTGTTTTTGCTAAATAAATTACTCAAAACGTATTTATCGCTAGGAAAAACAATTTAATGAAATTTATGCCTCTTTCAGCTGCAATTCTATGCACTATTTCAGCCAACTCTATCTTTGCAGCCCCAATCTGGCAAGACTTCAGCATTACCGGTCTATATGGCACCGACTATCAGCTCATTGCAAAAGAAGACAAACAAACCACTGTGACATTTGAATACGCGTCAAAGCTTAAATATGGTGATTTCTTCATTTTTGCCGACCGTACACATAATGACGTCAGGGGCGATCAAACCTATTTTGAAGCATCACCACGATTGAGTTTAGGCGATGTAACGGGTAAAGAACTTAAATTTGGCCCTGTAAAAGATGTATTGCTTGCAACCACTTGGGAAGCGGGTAGCAACTGGATAATTTTCTCTATGGTATTGGCTTAGACTTTGATGTGCCATATTTTCAATATGCAAAATTAAATTTATATAAAGTGAATAATGATACTAAAGCTGATGACTATCAAATGACGCTTACCTATGCCATACCTTTTAAAATTGGCTCAGAATCTTTCTTAGCAGATGCTTTTCTGGATTGGTCAACTGCGGAAAAAGGCTCAGCCAGTGAGATGAACTGGACCAGTCAATATAAATGGAATGTGGGGCAACATATTTCCCCAGATACACGCCTGTATGTAGGCGTTGAGCATTCAGTTTGGAATAATAAATATAATATTAAAGGTAAAGATGAAAATAACGTCAGTGCGCTAGTGAAATATCACTTCTAATTGATTCGTTAAAACCGTACATCGTTACACAACATACTGCACAAGACTTAAAAGCCCCACGGATGGGGCTTTTAATTTCTGAGACAATTTTAAATTGAGGTTTCAATTTCAATGATAGTTTAAATTTATGCCACGATATTGAGTACTTCATTAAACTGATAAACATCACAATTATGTCCAATACCAATACGATCAACCACGGCAAAGTTACTTGGCGCCTCTAAAGTTAATAGAGGGTGATGCCATGTACCTGCATGGTAGTTAACACCTTGTGTACCATCTGAAATAAAAGCACAGAGTTTTGAAATATCAGGCGTTTGATCATCCAATGCAGGTGCCACCACAATTAAAAAAGCCTGACCTTGCATCGGGATAAAAGCTTGTGAGCCATTCGGATGTCGCTCAAGCATCGAAACCGAAAAAGGAATTTCTGTCTGTTTAATATTACGAAAAATACTAATACCTGCATGTGCTTCACCGAAGATTTCAGTGGTTACAAGGGCATGATAACGCTCGGTATGTGCATCATTGATATGAAAAAAATCCTGTCCTCCGCAGCAAATCACCTCACCAAAAGGGGCAAAGTTTTCAATGCTCAGGGGCTGTAGCTGAATTGTTTGAACCATGTGTAATTCTTTTATTGTCTATATCAAGTGTAGGAGAAGAAGGATAAAACCACAGTACTTATCCTTCTCGATGTAGAAAGTATTCAAGCTTTCAATTTAGCTTTTGGTTTTACCCCACAAACGAATACGGCTGATACCACCATCTGGAATCATATTAATGCGAATATGCGAGATCTTTTCATGTTGCAAAATTTCGTTTACAAAGCTATGAATATGATCCATTTGCATGTCTTGTGCTTCAAGCAAAAATGGCCAGAACATACTTTGTGGAATTAATTGTGGATCAGTTGCATCTTTAACATATACGGCTTGAATAGAGACTTGGGCTGGAAAGTTGCCTTTAAAGTGTGCCGTATCGATATCAATTTTTTCAATTGCACCAGTTTGACCCAAAGCCAAAATACACCAATCAAAGCCCGGTGCACGACGACGTTTGGTTTCCCAACCATCACCCATATTAATTCCGCGACCTGGGTTAATCAGATTACGTGGATGACCAAAATGTGCATCGCTATAAGCAATTACACGTCCACCATTTTCTAAAGCAACTAAATCAATTGTTGCAGTGTGATCTTGTTGTTGAACGCTCACTTCACCATACACTTTAAAACGAGCAACACCACCATCAGGAAAAATATTTAAACGCACATGAGTAAAAACTTGGTCAGCTGTAATCGGCAAAACATGATGCTGACTTGGGCCAAGTACGTTGTTCTCTAATATGTTCAACCATTCAGCTTGAGCAAGATCGCCATCAGGGGCGTAGCAGGCTTCAACTGAAGCTGAAGCAGGGTAATTCCCAGTGAAGAAGGTAGTGTCAATATCTAAAGCCTTAATATGCCCAGCTACGCCCAATTGAATAATTGCCCAGTCATAACCTGTGTGACGTTTACGGCGCGTTTCCCAACCATCCATCCATTTACCATGGTCATCGAATTTATCTTCAACAAAAATTGGCGCGTCAAATTGAAGCATACGTTTTGCTTCTGCGAAAAATTCATCTGAACATTCAATAATTTTTGCACCAATACGGTCATCTGCCAAATTGGTAAGTGTCTGTAATTGTGCAGGAATATCAAAATCGGGTGCTAATAAAGTCGCCATATATTAAATCCATTCGCTATTTTCTTTCAAAATTCATGCTTTGCGCTATCGTGCTACAAAAAATTTAACAAACGATAAAAACAAGCATTTACACGCGTTTAGATGCACAGCGTGTGCCAACTTTGGATTTTTTTCAGGGCGCTTTATAAAAAATGGCACGCTTTTAGCATTTTATGACTTAGAAACTTATAAAACACAGGGGAATTATAGATGGAAATTACAATTATTGGTGCAGGTATGGCGGGTCTAACTACAGGCATCGCACTAAAAAAATTCGGACACCAAGTAACCATCTATGAACAGGCAGAACAAATTTTACCGGTGGGTGCTGCTATTTCGTTATGGTCTAACGGTGTGAAATGTCTAAATTATTTGGGTTTGACAGAGCAAGTTGAAAAGCTTGGCGGCAAAATGGATAACCTTGCTTATATTGATGGTCTGACGGGCGATGTGATGACCCAGTTTAGCCTTTATCCATTGATTGAAGAAGTCGGGCAACGACCATATCCGGTATCACGTGCGGAACTTCAGAATATGTTAATGGATGAATTTGGTCGTGAAGATATTCATCTAGCTAAGAAAATGATTTCTTTTGTTGAAGAAGGAGTGCGTGTAAAAATTCAATTTGCAGATGGTAGCGAAATAGAATCTGATCTATTGGTGGGTGCAGACGGTACACACTCAATTACTCGTGCCTATGTTTTAGGTGAGCAAGTTGAGCGACGCTATGCAGGCTATGTCAATTGGAATGGTCTCGTTGATGTCTCAGACGATTATGCCGCAGCAGATCAATGGACAACGTTTGTAGGTGAAGGCAAACGTGTTTCACTGATGCCAGTGGCGAATAATCGTTTCTATTTCTTTTTTGATGTGCCGTTAGCTGTTGGTCTTGAAAATGATCGTAGCCAATACAAAGCTTTATTCAAACAATACTTTAAAGGATGGTGTGAGCCTGTCCAAAAGTTAATTGATGCAGTCGATGTGCAAAAGACCAATCGTGTAGAAATTCACGATATCGAACCATTTGCCAATTTTTACAAAGGTCGAGTGGTGATTGTAGGTGATGCAGCGCACAGTACAACACCTGATATTGGTCAAGGCGGCTGCCAAGCGATGGAAGATGCTATCTATTTGGCACGTTCATTGCAAATTAATACCTTAGGTTTACAAGATTCTTTACGTCGCTATCAGAACAAGCGTAATGAACGTGCCAATGAGTTGGTACTTCGTGCCCGTAAGCGCTGTGATGTGACACATATGAAAGATGAAGCGGTGACCCGAGAGTGGTATGAAGAGTTACGTAAAGAACAAGGCAATCATATTATGAAGGGAATTATTAGTAACATTGTCGGTAATCCACTCGACTAAGCTGTAAGACACAAAAAGAAATGTAAAACTAAAAGGTTAGCTTTCAGCAGCCAGTGTGAATATTCACACTGGCTTTTTTTAGCTATTTAGAAACATTAGATTGAAGAGCAAAGGATTAAATGTTTAAGGAAGTTGCTTTAATTGCAATTTGATTTCTTCCATTTTTTCGACCAATAAATTTACCATTATTTGTGAAAGACGAGATGTTTGACGTTTTGAAGCGACGCACAGTGCAATGGTTAAACGATGCATACCTTTTTCACGAATGGGCTTAAATACGATCTTTTTTGAGTTTAAAAGTGGTAATGCATCCATATATGACATTAAGCCAATGCCTAATTGTTGTTGAATTAATGATGTTATCATTCTAATGTCATTACATTCTATCTTTTGTATAGGATTAAATTTGTGATGTTTATAGAGTGTATGTACATAATCACTGATGACTAAGGGCTCACTTGGCATGATATGACGCTCATTTAAAGTGTCAGATAAATAGATTTTATCCATGCCGGCTAAGGTGTGATGTGGTGATAAAACATAGCCTAAAGGAATTTCAATAAAGGATAAGATTTCTAATTGATTGTGACTTTTAGGATTTAAGATAATGCCAAAATCTAATTCTGCATCAATGATTTTTCTCGATATTTCTTCACTGCTATTCATACTGATATTGAGATTAATCCATGGATAGCTTTCAGCCATGCGTTGAATACAATCCACGACAAAACCATCATTTAGGGCAGAAATAAAACCCATTTCAATATTGCCGCGACTTAATCCTTGAATTTCATCAAATCGAATTCGAGTCAGCTGATATTCTTTTTGCCATTTAAGCAAATCAGCATAAAGTAATTCACCTGCTAACGTTAGCTTCAGCCCCTGCGGTAAACGCTCAAATAAAGCAACGCCTAACTCTTCTTCAGCAAGAACAATTTGCCGATGCACTGCAGAGACTGAAATAAAAAGCTGTTCTGCGGCTTTACGTAAACTGCCAGTACGGGCAACAGCCATAAAATATTCAGAAAATCGGGAAAAGGTAATCGACATACAGCTATTCAATCTCACGGGCAGTTTACAAAGTACTTATCCATGCTTAAGCGATTTTCATGCCATAACTTTTGATTTTTTCAATTCATTCTGCTTTTGTGTTCTAAAAAACAGAACATTGTATGCAAATCATTCTAATAGACAGAAATGCTATCCAAACGTATTTTTGACTTAGAAAAGAACGAATTAGCCCTAGTTACATGGGGCTTTGTTGCACAAAGATTTAAAAGATAACACTCTGCTCATTTGAACAGAATTCAAGTGACAACTTGGGTATGAGGACGACCTAATTCTGTAAATTTGTTCAATACGGCTATGCGTGCATGAATCTCATTCACCTGACTAGAAAAACTCCTTGCTGTTAATTTATCACCTAATAGTTTGATGCAATGCATCTTGGTTTCAACTAAACTTCGACGATGATAACCAGACCATTTTTTCCAAAGCGTTCTTCCTAAACGTTTAACTGTTTTCAGTAACTCATTCCGCTCTAAAGATCTCAATTTCTGATCTTTCCATGGTTTTGCATTTTTTCTTGGCGGAATGAGCGCATGTGCATCTCGATCTAGAATGACTTGTCTGCAGTGCTTCGTGTCATAAGCACCATCGGTATAGACCGAATCAATTCGTTCATCTAAGGGAATTTGAGCAAGTAAATCACCGAGTACTTGCGAATCGCTCACATTATTTGTAGTAAGCTGTACTGCACGTATTTGCAAGGTTTCAGCATCGATGCCAATATGAAGCTTACGCCATTGGCGACGATATTCAGGTCCATGTTTCTTACGTTTCCACTCACCTTCACCTAGAAACTTTAAGCCAGTTGAGTCGACGAGTAGATGTAGCCCATCACTACTTTTTTGATAGCTAATCGCAATATCAATATGTTTTTGTCTTCCACAAAGCGTACTGTAATCTGGTGCGGTCCAATTTAATCCACAAAGTTTAATCAGACTTTGAACAAAACCTGTGACCATGCGTAAAGAGAGTCTAAATAAAGATTTGATCATTAAACAGCATTGAATAGCCGTATCGGAGTAAGTTTGATTTCGACCTTGCTTGTTTTGTGGTTGTGCATACCACTGAGTGTTTGGATCAAACCAAATGGAAATGTTGCCCTGATTAATGAGAGCGCGATTATAGGAAGACCAGTTGGTTGTACGATAAGTTTTAGGAGTAGGTTTATTCATTTTGAAATTATAGGACTGAATAAACCTTATAGGCTAGGTTTGTGCAACAAAGCCAATGGATATTGAGGAGGGGCTAGATGTGGTGGACGAGTTTTATCAGGAAGAAGGTCTGCACCAGCCTGTGATAGAACAGAATGCGTTCGATATCCAGCAGGGATTGAAAGGATCTGTGACAGCTTTGAACTGAGTTAAATAAGAGGAAACTTTTTACTGATATCAATGAATTAAGGGAGCATTAGCTCCCTTTTTTACATAGAACAAGAATGTTTTAAGCTGTGTATCTGATATTTATGCATCTTTCAATTTCTGAAGATACTGTTCATCCAATATCCGCTGTTTTCGATTGAGAACAGCATTCAAAATCACAGCACAAAAAGCCGTTAGCAAAATTGGGCTGTTTAACAGAGGTGAAAGATAAGATGGTAGTTGTGAGAAAATAGTAGGTGAGAATACAGGCAACATACCTATGCCGGCACTGACTGCAATGATGTAGAGATTATTCACATTTTGAAAGTCGACACGCTGCAGTACTTTGATACCATTAGATGTCACCATCCCAAACATAAACAATGCGGCTCCACCTAGAACACATGAGGGTATAGACGCAACAAAGTAAGCTATTTTAGGAAATAGACCTAAAAGGATTAAAAACACACCAGCTAAAGCACATACACTGCGATTCTTAACACCTGTGATCGCTAGCAAACCGATGTTCTGAGCATAGGATGTATACGGGAAGATATTAAAAATCCCACCAATCATTGTGCCAAGGCTGTCAGCTCTAAAACCGCGAGTCAATTTTTCCTGATCCACTTCTTCTTCAACAATTTCACCTACAGCCATGAACATCCCAGCTGTTTCAATGAAAATAACCAGCATGACTACGCACATAGTCAAGACAGCCCAAAAGTTAAACTCTGGAATACCGAAGTGAAATGGCATCACCCAACCTAACCATGGGCTTTCATCTATCTTGTCTAAAGAGATGAGGCCAGAAAATGCAGCGATGATATAACCAATTCCCATCCCGATTAGAACTGAAATGTTGCCCAAAAAGCCTTTAACATAACGGCTGATGATAATAATGCTTAATAGAACACAGGCAGCGATAGATAAGTACAATGGATTTCCAAAGTCTTTTACCCCATATCCGCCAGCGGACCATGTGCCTGCAATACCAATGAGAGATAGACCAATCACAAGAATTTGAGTTCCTGTCACCACAGGAGGGAAGAATCGTATTAACTTTCCAATAAATGGTGAAATCAGGAAGCCAAAGATCCCTGCGATAATGATTGCCCCAAATACACTTAGTAGTCCCATATCTGGATTAGTCCCAATTGCAATCATTGGGCCTACTGCAGTAAAGGTAACTCCCATCATAATGGGAAAGCGAATACCTACATTTTTAAAACCAATAGTTTGAATGAGGGTGGCAATGCCACAAACAAATAGATCTGCAGTAATTAAGAAAGCAATTTCTGCAGTGCTTAACCCTAAAGCTCCTCCAACAATTAGGGGAATTGAAACAGCACCTGCATACATTACCAAGACGTGCTGGATACTGAGAAAAATCATGGAGCTTGGTTTTAAGTTATTGGCTGTGATTGTGTTAGTCATATATGTTTTTCTCCTTCAGCCTAAAAGGTATATTTGACGATGAAACTAGTAGCATTTTGATTAGTTTTAAAATATGGAGTGTCTTCGATTAAGAATTTGTTTTTCCAATAGTCGTATTCAATACCTGCTGCTAATTTTTTTGGGCTTAAGCCTAGATGAGGGCTAAGGTCATATTTGATTTGTGGGTTAAAGTGAAAGTCGGAAGAGTTATTACCTTTGGAATTGACTACCCAATCAATGTATCCATCAAAAATGATTGATGATTTAAGAAATGGGACGGTATATGACCAGCAAGGAGTGATTTGCCATTGTCCACTTGGGGTGTTTCCATCGTCTGGAATGCGATAGTAAAAATTAAGGGTGAAATAATCAAAGCCTTTGATATCAAGGTCAAAACCTGGACCAACTAAATAAGTCCACATATCGTCATAACCAGGCTGATCTTGGATGCTTAAGTCAAAGCTTGTAGCTATTAGGACATCTTTCACTGGCCCAAAGCTCAAATTCGTATTGGTTAGTTTTCCTATTGAAAAGCGGGGAGCAATTTCTGTATAGACCGCATTATGACCTTGGGAAGCAGTCTTTTCACCGTCAAACCAATAAGTGTCGACAAATAGATAGAGATCCCCCCATTTCCAACTGCTCGCATGTTCAAAAGTAATCGTTTCATGTGTATCAGGCTCTACTTCAAAACCTTTACCGTAAAGTGCAGAAATACTATTGGATTGCCAATTTAACCATGATTCCTCAGCAAAAGAATAAGTGCTTATTAAACATGTGCTTAAAAATAGATAGGGCGCATTTTTTTTCATATAATTGTTTCCGATATTCAAACTTCAGCACGATGTTTGTAGGTTGCACTAAAACGTGATTGCAAATATTCCATACTAGTAATTGGTAAGTACTTAGGAGGATTTGATTCGTTATAACAGTTAGGTAGGCAGCGAATTATCGTTTTTGGACTAGGTTGTATGAAAAATGGAAATGAGAATCTTTGTTTTCCTTTAGGACTCGAAACGCGATGAGGTGTCGATTTATAGAGATCATTTGACCATCGTGCCATCATATCTCCGATATTGATTACATAGGTGTTAGGTATAGGAGGAGCATCGATCCAATTACCATTTACATCCTGAACTTGTAATCCACCTACTTCATCCTGAGCCAAAATAGTTACACACCCATAATCAGTATGTGTTCCCGCATTAAAACCTTGAGAGTCTGTATTGTCTAAGGTAGGCGGATAATGAATTAACCGGAGAAAACATAGGCTGTCTTGCAGACAATGATCAAAATAATTTTGCGGAAGACCAATGGCATGAGACATGGCATTAAGCAATATTTTTGCTAAATCCACCATTTCATCAAAATACTCTTCTGTAGCTACTTTCCACCCTTCAATATTTGGATAAACATTTGGTCCCCTTAGAGGTTCTTGATTAATGACTTCGGGATGATTAGCTTCTAAATGGACACCCATGTCATATATTTCTTTAAAGTCTTCAGGTAAGTCAGGGTTCAGTTGTTCTACTCCTAATGCACCATATCCTCTATGTGCAATTTTATTCTTTTGAATATCTATTTCTAATTTCTCTTGTAGAGGCTTACTAAAAAACTCTTTAGCTAAACTTTGAACTTCTGCAAGGTGATTCGGTTTATAACCACTGATATAGAAGAACCCCCATTCACGACATGCTTGGTCAATTTGGTTGCATATATCTGCATAATCAGGATGGTTAACGTCATAAAGAGGTGCAATGTCGATAACTGGTAATTTTTTCATGGGAAACTCCTTATTATTAGATATATGTTTTTTTGAACATGTTACGATAATGCTGTTCAACACTGATTGGTGGATATAGCGGTTCTGAGTTTTCCTCCAAACACTCTCGAATGCATTCAATCTGATACTGGTGATTACCGCTGTAGAAGAATGGAACAGAATATCGTTCCCCACCTGAGATGTTGATGACGCGATGGAGGGTGGATCTATATGTATTGTTCGTCCACATAGAGATTAGGTCACCTAGGTTAACGACATAACTATTTTCAATAGGCTCTGCCCAAATCCATTGGTTTGTTGACTGATCCCATACTTGTAAACCACGATTATGGTCTTGAAGTAATAGAGTAAGCCCGCCGAAATCAGTATGTGCCCCGCAACCTTTTTCATTTGGTTGAGCATTAGCTGGTTGAGGGGGATAGTGTAATAAGCGTAAAGTGACTAAATCTGCATCCTTACAAAACTCTGTGAAATAGTCAGCTTCCAAGTTTAGAGATAATGCAATAGCACGCATGAGTCGTTCAGAGACTTTAATCAATTCAACTTGATATTCCTCCATTACCTCTTTAAATCCATCAATATCTGGCCATTGGTTTGGGCCTTGGTTAAAAGCTTTATGGATGACAAAAGGATCTGAAGGTGAGCGTTCCTTCCCGATATAAAAGCCTTCCTTTATATCAGGCGGAGAATTAGGTTCAAGTGTTTGTGCTCTTAATGGTTCATAGCCTCTATTTGCTTCAGAAAGCTCTATGGACCAATGCTTTTTCTGTTCTGGGGGAAGACTAAAAAATAATTTGGAATATTCAAAAACCTTATCTTGTAATGCTTTAGAAACTCCATGTCCCATAATGTAAAAAAAACCTTTATCTAAGCATGCTTTCCGAATATGTGAGGCAATGTTTTGGTGCGTTTGTATGTCATTATCCAAAAGTCCAGAAATATCGATGATGGGTATAGAGGTAATGTTTTGATTGTTTTCCAGCGCAGTCATGTAGCAATCTCTCAAAAATAATGTTTTCTTTTTTTATAAAATAATCATGAGACCGCATAGCAATGAATATCGAGCAAGCTGATGCCAAAAAGAGAGCTATTCTTAATTAATTAAATAAAAACAATTGCTTAAACTTTTTTAAATGAGTGATGATGCCGAAAAAGCAACGGGATGCACTGAAAATAATGCTTTAGGTCCAAAAAATGGCTGCTACTTAATGGCAAGTTTTTTGCTTCTATTTCAATAGCTCATTCAAATTTATAAATGGATTGGGGCTTTAAAATTGGAATAGGATGTGATGTTAAAATGAGTACACGTGGTCTTCGCTTTCACTCAGCAGCAATTCATTATTTTGATGCTGTACGCCGGTGCGGTTCAATCAGGGAAGCAGCCAGACAATTAAATGTCGTATCTTCCGCTGTAAATAGGCAAATTTTAAAACTCGAAGATGAAATTGGAGCACCATTATTCAATCGGGTGCCTTCGGGTATGGTGCTTACTCATGCAGGTGAGTTGTTTTCAAGACATATTAGTTTAGTATTGCGAGATACTAAGCGATTGCAGAATGAATTGGATGCACTGAAAGGGCTTTATAAAGGTCATGTAGAAATTGCGAGTGTTGAAACACTGGCAATTAATTTCCTGCCAGAGATTATTGAAAAATTCCAGGTCAAATATCCTAATGTAACTGTAGGGGTTACAATTTTAGGCTCAAAAGATATCCCTAATGAAATCATTGAAAATAGGGTGGATCTAGGCTTGGCTTTTGCCTTGCCAAAGCATAATGATTTGCACCAAATAGCAATATCCCATTTTAAATTAGGTGCAATTGTATCGACTGAGCATCCCTTGGCCTCTCAAAAGACGGTGTCATTCCATCAGTGCCTCGACTATGATGTGATTATGCCAAAACCTAATTTATCTATTTATCAACAGTTGGCGCCATTATTTGCGGGTGCACAACATGCTATTCCAAATTTTAAAATGCAAACGAGTTCTTTGGAATTAATGAAACAGTTAATACTCAGGAATAAGGGAATTGGTTTTCAGACATTCTTTGGGTTGGAAAATGAAATAATTAATAATCGCCTTCGCTATATTCCGCTTAATGATAACAATGGTATCTACTGTGATTTAGGTCTGTATGCACGTAAAGGTCATTATCTTTCTACAGCAACAGACGCTCTCTCCAGGCTTATTACAGATGAAATCCTACAAAGAGGCGAAGCTGGACAATAAACATAACCTGAAAAGTACAACTAAAAAGCTAAGCCCTTATCGAAATCCCTCAATAAAGGCTTAGCTTTGTTTATTTTGGATAAGCAGCATCCACGCCTTTAACGAAATAATTCATACTCATCAATTGCGTATTTGAGAGATGTTTACCTTTTCCCAAAAGTAATGTTCCATCTTGTTTGTAAAGTGGTCCACTAAACACAATATATTGACCGTTACGAATTTTATCTCGGACTGCCAAAACCTTCATTTTTTCATTGTTAGAGACCATTGGACCAAAACCTGCTATATCGATGGCACCTTCCTTGACACCATACCATGTCGATCCCGACTTCCATATTTTGTTATGCACTTGCTGCAAAACAGGAGTATAGATTTTTTCCCAATATAACACTGATGCAGCTAGGTGACCTTTAGGAGCAAACTTACTCATATCTGAGTTCCAGCCAAAGCCAAATTTCCCTTTTTCCTGAGCAGCTTTAACTACAGCGGGTGAGTTGGTGACTTGTGATAATATATCAGCATTTTGCGATATTAATGCAAGTGCAGCCTCATGCTCTTTTCCTGAATCAAACCAAGTGTTAATCCAGACTATCTTGGTCTTAATTTTTGGATTTACAGATTGAGCCCCAAGTGTATAGGCATTGATGTCTCTAATGACTTCAGGAATTGGGAATGGTGCTACAACACCCAAACATTACTTTTAGTCTTATAGCCTGCCAATACCCCTTGCAAGTAAGAGCCTTCATAGGTTCGGATATCATAGACTCCCACATTTTTTGCAGTTTTATATCCGTTCGCATGCATAAAAATGGTGTTCGGGAACTGTTTAGCTACCTTTTCAATGGCATTAATATACCCGAAGGTAGTAGCAAATATAACCTTATTTCCTTGTTGTGCGAGTCTCCGAAATGTACGTTCAGAGTCGGCATTATCTAGAATATTCTCGATATAAGAGGTCTTAAATTTACCCTGTAAGGACTTTTCTGCTTTCAGACGACCTATATCGTGTGAATAAGACCAACCATAATCGTTTTTATGAGCGACATAGACAAAAGCCGCTTGATCAGCGGCCAATGCTGGATTGGCCCCACTGATGAGTAAAAGTCCTAAAAGACTGGCATTTACGAAAATATTTTTTAAATTAAGTAGGTTATTCATGCTGATTCTCTTTGAAGAGTATCAGTTGAATTTTGTTTTGCCATAAATATTGCCAGTCGCTCCTCATAAATCTCACGAATATAATGGGCAACACTGCAACTGTCGGCAAACATGTTGTATTTCCAATTTAAACCATACGACTCTAAATTGATATTATCAACAGTCATAAGTTGAACTTTAGAATTTGGATTGTTCAAGTAGCTATCAATGATTTTACGAATGACTTCTTTGGTTGGTGCAAGCTTATATGCATGCCAGAAGTCTGTATGCCATTCACCTTCCGTAGGTTGATTAAATGGATACTGAATTCCTCGGCCAGGACGATTTGTTCCTAAGCCATTATATGGTCCTGTTTCAAATGCTAACCAGTTAACTGGATTATTCGGGACTGCAGGACGGATCTGCCCCCATGTAACTAAATTTCGATTCAGCCAATCATCTGCAAAACTATCATTATTAAAAGGATCTAACTTTCTGATAGCTTCAGGATCATCACGCATTTGTGATACAGCAAGCTCAATTTCATTTTCAATTTTAAAAATACAATGGCTGTAATCCATTGCAAACTCAAACGGCACACCTTCTTTTTCTATAAGATCTGCCACCGGAATTACTCGACGATAATCTTCAGACCAGTTATCAACGTGGCACTCTAAGGTAACCGTTATTCCTTTACTTTGAGCGTAGGTGTAGAAATCGATATAAGTTTTAGCAACTTCTTCGTTCGTTACATAATGACCATCTGCATGTTTTGCCCAAATCATCATGTTGTGGAATTTGGCCCCTACAGCGGCACTACGATTAATATCCTGTTTGAATGCTTCCTCATCCTTGCCAATGACATATAAGCCACAACCAGAATAAATAGGGATATTTGTTTTCTGACTTGCCTTGATGTAAGCATCTATTTGACTATCTTCAAGAGGGATACGATCCAGAAAATCAAAGACCTCCGCAGCTTTTAGCATTTCGAACTGTTCGAGAATAGTAGGCTCATTCAGGCTTACTGGTCGTTCTTTTGATGAGTTTTGAATGCCTAAACCAGCACAACCTAGAGGAAACATTTTTTTCATAATTTTGATACCAACTGTTGAATAAATTAAACGGCTTCTTTTTTCGATGCGTAAGTTTTTTGATACATATAGGCTAGGTACTCACCTACAGTCATTTCTTTAGGTTCAGCCTTAAATTGATCACCTAAATTTTGCAGCGTTTTGATTTTGTATTCGTAATCCAAGTCAAAGAAGGTTGGAACCGAATAACGTGAGACACCTGCTTTACTATTGAAAACACGGTGCATATTTGAGAGGTAGAGTCCATTAGTCATGAATTGGACTAAATCACCGAGGTTTACGATAAAAGTATCTGGTATGTGAGGTGCACGTATCCATTCACCCTCACTATTGCGTACTTCTAGTCCACCTACTTCATCTTGCAATAAGAGCGTCAGTAACCCCCAATCAGTGTGCGCACCGCACCCTAGCTGATTGTTTACAATTTTTTCAGATTGAGGAGGATAGTGAAGCATACGGGTAATAATGACAGTTTCATCATAGCCTGCCTCGAAGTAGTTTTCTTCAAGCCCAAGAGAAAGTGCCAATAGGCCAGCTAGATGCTTACCCAGTTTTAAAGTCTGTTGAATATAGGTTTCGGTCTGGGTCTTCATTTCAGGAAGATCTTCAGGCCACTGATTCTGCCCATGTTGTGGATAGCTTTTTTGGACATATGGGTGACTTGAATCTAGATTTTTCCCTGACATGAACCCTTCTTTTAAGTCAGGAGGAGAGCCTTCATCAAGTGTTTGAGCTGCCATTGGTTCATAACCACGAAGGCATTTGGAGTTTTTGAAATCAACTTCTAGTTTCTTTTCAATCGGAAGGTCAAAAAACTGTTTTGCAATGTCTAATTGTTTTTGGAGAACTTCAGAAGCGATACCATGATTTTTAATATAGAAGAAACCTGTTGTTCTGCATGCTTTATGGATTTCCCACGCAACAGATTTCCGGTTTTCCAGGTTATCGGAAAAACTGTCGCTTAAGTCGATTACTGGAATACTTTTAGCCGTAGAAGGTGGTGTGTATGTCAACATTTTTGTGGCTCTTTGAACTTTGTTGTTATCAACTTAATGACAATTTAATTCCGTGCATAGCAGAGAATCTCGCTCAACTCGTTGCCAAAAAGGCAACACTAAATAAAGTCAGAGTAGTAATAGGAGTCCAAGTAATTCAGCATCAATTAAGAATTGTGATGAGTTATAAAATGCTAGTTATTCGTTAAGTTTAGATAAGAAGAACAATAATAAGAAAAGTGTTCTAAAAATTAGAAATACCATTCCTAAAGTCTTTAATAGACAGATAGAAAAGAAAAAGTCATGATGCAGCAATGCTAAGAAGTTTGAATTAATCAATAACTTATAAGAGGGGCAGCGCTAAAATGAATGCAATACCAGTTCTCAATTTATTCACTCAGCCACAATGTAGTCAATTTGACCCAAATGACTGGAATATTCTAGCGCAGCATTGGTATCCGGTAGTTCAAATCCAGGATGTAACGACTCAACCGCAGCAAGTTCAGCTTCTTGATGTCAAAATGGCTATTTATAAAACTGAAAGTGGAGAAATTCATCTGGTAAGAGATATCTGTCCACATCGAGGAGTGCCATTAAGTAAAGGATGGGTAGAAGGTGAAAATATTGTTTGTCCCTATCATGGGCTCAACTATAACGCACAAGGTAAGTGCGTAAAAATCCCTGCTCAACCAGAACTTACCCAAATTTCAGATCGGTTCACCTTAACTAAATTCCCTGTAGTTGAGAAATATGGACTAGTTTGGACCAGCTTATTTAGCCGTGATGAAAGTGAAGCTAATTTTCCAGTTCTTGAAACTTGGGATTCAGATGAACATCAATCAATACTCCCACCATTTGTTGATATAGCAGGTTCTAGTGGTCGTCAGCTTGAAGGTTTTATCGATGTGGCACATTTTGCCTGGGTGCATAACAAGGCATTCGCTGATCGTGATAATCCAGTAGTGCCAAAATATGAAACTGAAAGAACAGATTATGGACTTAAAACGATTTATATCTCTACAGTAAGTAACTTTCCTCATAGTTTGAGACATTTAGAGCCAGAGAATTTCTTATGGAAACGAGAATTTGATGTATATCCTCCATTCTCGGCAACACTTACTGTCTATTTTCCTAACAATGGGATTTTAAAAATTTTGAATGCTTGTTGTCCTGTTTCGCATAATCAAACCAGGCTATTTGTTCCGTTGACACGTAATTTTGATACGACGGGTGACCTACAGGCTGTATATGACTTCAATGCACAAATTTTTGCAGAGGATCAGGATATTGTTGAGAGTCAAAAACCGGAAGAACTTCCATTAGATGTTTCAATGGAGGCGCACTTTGCAGCAGACAAATCTTCAACGACATATAGACGGATATTGGCAGAATGGGGATTAAGTAAAAGATATGTGGTCTAGGGATATAAGATAACCTGATTCTCACGATTGGTTGAAATATAAGGGAAATAGTTTCCCTTATATTTTTAGAGATTGATTTCGCAGAAATACTAATATAAAAGTGACTAACCATTTATCGTAATTTCATTGTCTTAGCTTCTTCTAATTAATAAACTTGATTTTGTTACAATATCAAGTTTATACAGGGAGAGACATAGATGGTAAACCAGTATGGTGGAAGTAGAGAAGGGGCAGGACGTAAAGCTCTTTATGATGAACCTACAAAAGTTTTGCGTGTTCCAGAATCTCGTGTAGTTGAAATCAAGAACTATCTCGCAAACTCAAAGAAAGCCAAGTTCGACGATGTAGCTTCTATTACCTTGGTCAATCCAAGTACCGTTATGCATATCCCCTTGAACCGTACCGGGTTTGTCGGAGACTTTTTTATTTAAGTTAGGCCACCTGACCTAACGGGTTAATCTTATCATAGTACATTGCTTCAAACTCAAAAGGCGATACATAACCCAGTGCACTGTGTACACGCTTTTTATTGAACCAATCTACCCAGTTTAGTGTCGCAAGTTGTACATCTGCTAAACCTTGCCAATCTGCTTTTAAATATTCAATCACCTCTGTTTTGTATAAGCCATTCACCGTTTCAGCCAGAGCATTATCGTATGAATCACCAGTTGTACCGACTGATGCTCGTAAATTTGCAGCTTCTAAACGATTGGTATAGCGAATAGAAAGATATTTAACACCTCTATCGGAATGATGAATCACATTCTTTGGCATGCCTCGATCGTGCAATGCTTGCTCCAATGCATCGAGTACCATATCTGTATTCATCCGTGTAGATACTTTCCATCCAACAATTGCTCGTGAGAACACGTCATTAACAAATGCGGTATATACCCAGCCTGAATGAGTTTGAATATACGTAAAGTCACCCACCCATAGTTGGTTTGGATGATCAGCATTAAAATTACGTTTCACTAAATCATCTGCCCGTTTTTGGTCATCTCGGTTACGGGTGGTTTGTTTATTCTTACCACGCCAAACACCTTGTATACCTAGCTTTTGCATCAATCGAGCAACTGTACAACGTGCAATCACATAGCCTTCACGTTTCAGTTGTTGCCAGACCTTACGCACACCATACCGACCTGAACTTTCTTTCCAAATTCGCTTAATCTCCTCAGCATGCTGCAAGTCATGTAAATCTCGTTTCGCTCGATGTTCTGGATTTACTGTGAGATCTAAAGTCCGGTAATAGGTTGAAGCAGCGATCGGTAAAATCCTACAAATCGCCTCAACACCATATCGATCTTTATTGTTAAGGATAAAATCCACCATTATTTGTGTGGGCGGTCGAGCTCCGCCTGGGCGAAAAAAGCGGCTGCTTTACGTAGAATTTCATTGGCACGTTTTAATTCTTTAATTTCACGTTCCATTTGCTTCATTTTTTCTTGGTCAGATACCTGTTGTACTTTGGCGGGATTTTGTTGATCTAAGTATTTTTGATGCCAGGCACGAAGTGTTTCAGGAGTACAACCAATCTTAGGCGCAATTGCTGTGATTGCAGCCCAAGTAGAAGGATAATCTTTTTCAGATTCAATCAATAATTGAACCGCTCTTTCTCTAATTTCGGGGGTATAGTTTGGTTTTGTCATCGGGATAGTCTCTCAGAATATTGACTCTCCGACAAACCTGGTACGGTTCACTACTTATTTTTTTAATGTATATAGAGACATGCTTAAAAAGTTAATTTCAAAAAAAAGATCAAGAAAATGGTTATAAATGTGAGTGGTTTTTGATGAATTTGAATTCTTTTTAAACTAGGCTAAGGGTTTGCTTAGATAGATTTTTTTATTTAAGTTATTGATTCTTTGTTTTTGAATGTGACTGGTTTAACTGTGTTTTGTATTTTTCTTATTTTATTTATACGGAAGAGCGGCCAAGATTGAGTCCATCGGAAACTGATGATGGGACGTTCATTATGTTCAGTTTTAGCTAGGGTAAATGCGCATTTAGTTAGGCATAGATATTAACAAAGAACTGGCAACTAACATGAGAGCTGTGCCATATTTGGATCTAAAGATTTTGGTATTTTGACTAGATTTTTATATGACGGCGGCACAACACATAGCTAGATGAGGATAATAAATAATGAATTATTCCGAAAATGATAGTCCGATATATATTGCGTCAGTAATAGGTGAGCGCCTAAAACGCATCCGATTGAATCAAGATATGACACAAGCGGAGATTGCTAATAAAGCTTGGATTAGTCGGAGAGCTGTCCTTAATGCGGAGAAAGGCGACGTTCGACTAGTAGAGCTGATCGCTATTTTAGGTGCGCTCAATATGTTGGGTAATCTAGATCAATTGATACCTGAAGTATCATTTTCACCGATACAGTTGCTTAAGCTCAAAGGTAAAGTTCGCAAAAAAGCCTCAGGTAATAATAAACGAACTCAAAAACTGGTTATAAAGACCGCAAAGCCAGAATTAGATTGGTGATATACCTTCACGATAAAGAGCTTGATAGGTTTGAGGGAGTACCAAAATGGTATGGACAGACGTGAAGGGCTTACTAGAACAAACTTTTAATGATCGGTGTATTTTATATCAACCTTCAATCTGTCCCACTGCTCATCGTTGAGCATAAAGCTAAAAATTTCTTTATTTTCAATAATATAGGACTTACGCATTGACGGATTCAAAAAAGTATTAAAATACTTTATAAAGTATCTGTGATCAGACGAATTAAACATGCTTCTACAGCAACTTGTACATTACCCATTTATATGGGCTTTCTCATGACAGAACCGAACTCTATTAGCTGCACACAACTTGCCGAGACTTATAATATCTCGCATGATAGTGTAAATCGCTTTCTAGAGCGTGAAGACTACACACCTCACGACCTATATCAAGAATCAATTCAACATATTGATAATAATAAACTTATAGTCAGTATTGATGATAATGTTTTAGATAAACCATATAGTCAACATATGGACTTGGTTAGCTATTTTTGGTCAGGCAAACACCACCGATCCGTCAAGGGTATTAATCTCATTACCTTGTATGCGACAGATCAAAATGGTCAAAATATTCCAATTAATTTCCGAATTTATGACAAATCTGAAAGTAAAACCAAGAATGATTACTTTATGGATATGTTAAGTGAAGTACTCAGTTGGGGTGCAAAGATTCAATTTATTACAGGTGATAGTTGGTATTCATCGACTGGAAATCTAAAAACCATAAGAAAATATGGTATTCGATTTATGTTTGGTATCGACTGTAACCGTAAGGTTTCCCCAGAAAAAGGACAATGGTTTCAACTGCGTTTATTGCCAGATTTCCATCAGGGTCAAGTGGTCTGGCTCAAAGATTTTGGCTTTGTACAATTATTTAAGACTCAGTTAAAAGAACAGCAGAGGTTTTATATTGTGCATCAAGATGAAGATGATTTATTGTCCTTTGAAGGTTTTCATGAATTACATTCAAGTCATTGGAAAATAGAGCAATATCACCGGGTGATTAAACAAGTTTGTCATATTGAAAAGTTTCAAGTAAGACGATCTAAACTGATTTTGAATCATATTTTTTCAGCCTTGATGGCCTACGTTGAGATACAAAAGAACCAGTTTGAGCGGATCTTTGAAAATATATATCGTTGGCAGAAGAAATTATTTAGACCAATGATCAAAAACTTCATTGATGACTTTATTCTCGATAAAAATCATCTGCTACCACAGAGAATCTATAAATAATAGTGCGTAAGTCCTAATGTATATCGTTGGCAGAAGAAATTATTTAGACCAGTTATCAAAAACTTCATTGATGACTTTATTCTCGATAAAAATCATCTGCTACCACAGAGAATCTATAAATAATAGTGCGTAAGTCCTATAATACTTAAAAAACTCATAGGCATACTAATTAATATTCTTTTGTACAGTCTATCTCTAGCAAAACATGTTGTAAATCAGGCACAATGAAACTATAAATTTCAAGTTTTTATAGCCTGAGTGCTAGCGGTATTTTTTAATGACAAATAATAATTTTTCACAAGTAGCAGCTTTTATCTGGTCGGTGGCAGATTTACTGCGTGGTGACTTCAAACAATCGCAATACGGTCGTGTCATTCTCCCATTTACGCTGTTGCGCCGTTTAGAGTGTGTACTTGAAGACAGTAAGGCAGATGTATTGGCAGCCAATGAAAAAGTGAAACTCATGCCGCTGCCAGAAGAAGCCAAAGAAAAAATGCTGCTAAAGGCAACCAATGGCCTGTCATTTTTTAATACCTCCGAGCTGGATTTAGGCAGCCTGGGTCAAAAAGACATTCGTTCAAACCTCAATACTTATATTCAAAACTTCTCCAAAGATGCACGTGAAATCTTTGAACACTTCAAGTTCGATGAATTTATTGGTCTCCTGGATGATGCCAATTTGCTTTACAAAGTCGTTCAATATTTTTCAGATCCTAAAATTGATCTCAGTCCAAAAAATATATCTAACCATGAAATGGGCTTGGTGTTTGAAGAGCTGATCCGCCGTTTTGCTGAAGGTTCAAATGAAACTGCAGGGGAACACTTTACCCCACGTGACATCGTTCGTTTAACCACAGGTCTGGTATTCAGTAAGGATGATGATGTGCTGAGTGGTGACGGTATTATTCGGACCATTTACGATCCTACGGCGGGTACGGGTGGGTTTTTATCCTCAGGTTCGGAATATGTCTATGAGCATAACCCTGATGCGGTAATGCGCGTTTTTGGGCAGGAGTTAAACCCTGAGTCTTATGCGATCTGTAAAGCAGACATGCTGATCAAAGGTCAGGACGTGCGTAATATCAAACTGGGTAATACTCTCTCCAATGACCAATTGGCCTATGAGAAGTTTGACTACATGCTATCGAATCCGCCATTTGGGGTGGACTGGAAGAAGATCGAATCAGATATTAAAGACGAGCATGAGCAAAAAGGCTTTGAAGGTCGTTTTGGTGCAGGCTTGCCACGTGTGTCTGATGGATCTTTGCTGTTCCTGATGCATCTGATTAGCAAGATGCGTAATAAAGACGACAGCACGGCGCAGGGCAGTCGTATTGGTATTATTTTGAATGGTTCACCACTCTTTACAGGCAGTGCGGGCAGTGGTGAAAGTGAAATCCGCCGTTATATTTTAGAAGCAGATTTGTTGGAAGCCATTATCGCGCTACCCACCGATATGTTCTATAACACCGGTATTGCGACTTATGTTTGGGTACTCAGCAATAAAAAAGAGACTCAACGTAAGGGCAAAGTACAGCTGATTGACGGTAGCAACCTGTACAGCAAAATGCGTAAGTCTCTTGGCTCTAAACGTAATGAAATGAGCGAAGACGATATTGCGATGATTACCCGCAGTTATGGTGACTTTGAAGTGACGGATGCACGTGAACTGGATAAGCCCGCAGAGGTTAAGTCTAATCGTGGTCGTCAATCGGTTAATCCTAAAAATGAAGCTGCTAAAACCTTTTCTAGCAAAATCTTTGACAGCTATGATTTTGGCTACCGCCGTGTGACCATTGAGCGTCCATTGCGCTTATCTGCTCAGGTGAGTGATGACGCCGTAGCATCGTTACGTTTTGCACCTAAGCCGTTTAATGCGGTGATGCAAAAGGTCTATGCGCAATACGCTACGAACTGGACAGAAGACAGCTATGGTCAGCTTGATGAGTTTGAGGTGGAAATCCGTGCGCTGATTAAAGCCGAATTTAGCGAGCTGAAAGAAAAAGATATTAAGACCGTACTTGAGCCAAAATTGTGGTTGGAACAGCGTAACTTATTAAACAAAGCTAAATGTTTACAAGCGAAGATCGGCACGGCGCAATGTGATGACTTTAATGTCTTTGATGATGTACTCAAGCAAGCGTTAAAAGATGCCAATGTGAAACTGGAAACCAAAGAGAAGAAGCAATTCCTGGATGCGATCACCTGGAAAAATGCCGACGCTGAACCTGTTATCAATAAAGTGGTGAAAGGCGCAGAAAATCCGCTTTATGGTCAGTTTAGCTATAAAGGCAAAGTGGTTGAGTTTGTGCAGGATGGTGATTTGCGTGATGCGGAAAACATTGCCCTTGACCCAAGCCAAAGCACCACCGATTTAATCGAGTCTTACTTTAAGCGTGAAGTTCAACCGCATGTGCCTGATGCATGGATTAACGCCGATAAGCGTGATGCTCAAGATGCTGAAATTGGTATTGTCGGTTATGAGATTCCGTTTAACCGCCATTTTTATGTGTATGAGCCACCACGTGATTTAAGCGAAATTGATGCAGATTTGGATGCAGTCAGCCGTGAAATTATGGCACTTCTTCATGAGGTGCATTCTTAATGGCGAAGTATCAGAAATATGTTGAATATAAGGATTCAGGTATTGAATGGTTAGGTGAGATTCCTAGTCATTGGAAAGTATCGAAAATTGGTTTTCATACTTCAAAAATTGGTAGTGGCAAGACACCCAAAGGTGGTGCTGAAATTTACCAAGATGAAGGGGTTTTATTTTTAAGAAGCCAGAATATTTATAATGATGGTTTGAAAATCGAAGAATCTGAAAGTGTTTATATTACAGACGTTATTCATGAAGAGATGTCTACGTCAAAAGTCTTTTCAGGAGATATTCTGCTAAACATCACAGGAGGCTCAATTGGACGAAGTTGTTTAGTGCCTACAAATTTTCCTGAAGCTAATGTGAATCAGCACGTATGCATTATTCGTGTACAAAAATATTTGAATGAGTTTTTGTCTTTAGTAATAAAAGCAGATCTTATTCAATCTCAAATTAGATTGATACAGACAGGTGGAAACAGAGAGGGATTAAACTTTGAACAAATCTCTAAATTTGTGTTCATGTTACCTCCGCAAGAAGAACAAAAATTAATTATAGGTTTCCTCGACTATGAAACCGCAAAAATTGACAGCCTGATTGCCAAACAAGAAAAGCTGATTGAATTGCTTAAAGAAAAACGTCAAGCGGTAATTAGCCATGCCGTGACCAAAGGTTTAAATCCTGATGTTCCAATGAAAGATTCAGGTGTTGAATGGTTAGGTGAGGTTCCGGCACATTGGGAGGTGAGTAGAGTAGGTTGGCTATGTGAATTCATTTCTTATGGATTCACCAATCCCATGCCTTCAACAGATGAAGGGCCTTACATGCTGACGGCCACAGATATTGAGTTTGGACGAGTGAAGTATGAGGGGGCAAGACGCACGTCTATAGAAGCATTTAGGAATCTATTGTCCCCTAAAAGTAAACCGCAAGCAGGTGATATATTAGTTACAAAGGATGGAACCCTTGGGAGAACGGCGCTATTTGATGGTGATAATGAAGTTTGCATTAGTCAGTCCGTAGCTCTTTTAAGGCTTCATAAAAAAATTGTGCTACCTGAGTTTCTAGTTAGAGCCTTTTCCGGTGCTGATTATCAGAGCAAAATAATATTTGATGCTGGCGGTACAACTATCAAACATATCTACATATCTACATTGTCAAAAATGAATTTTGTATTACCTCCGATGCATGAACAAAAAATATTAGTAGATGAGTTAAAGATCAAACTTGCAGATATGGATCGGTTGATTGATCAAGCGATTAATGCTTCTAATCTCCTAGGTGAGCGCCGTACAGCACTTATATCCTCTGCGGTCACAGGCAAAATCGACGTACGCAACTGGCAACACCCCAATGAGGCTAAAACGGAGTTTAGCGCATGAATATTCTCAGTTGCCTCAAACAAATGTGGAATCAAGCAGATACAAAAAATCATTGCATAAATAATTGCAATGATTCACTATATGCTCAACAACACCCGACAAGGCTAGGCAAGCAATTGCATCCTCAAACTGTCGGGTTACTTGTTTCTGGAGCCCTAAAAAATATAAAAATAGGGGCAAGCCATCTATGAAATCTTTTAACAAGCCTGCCAAAACTTTTGCTGAACAAATCGAATTATTAAAAGCGCGTGGCATGCAATTTGCCAATGAACAACAGGCACAATTTTACCTAGAGCAAATCAATTATTATCGCTTAGGTGCCTATTGGCTTCCATTTGAAGATACCCACTCACCACATTGCTTTAAACCAGAGACCAGTTTTGAACAGGTTTTAGAGTTATATGTTTTTGATCGTGAATTAAGGCTACTCATCCTGGATGCCATAGAACGTCTGGAAGTTGCCGTTCGGACCCGTTTTGCCTATGAATTGGCACATCGGCATGGTTGTCATGCCTATCTGCAAGGGCAATACTTTAAACCCGCCTTTAGATGGCACAAATTATTAGAATCACTTGCAGGCGAAGTAGACCGAGCAGACGAAGTCTTTATAGAACACTATAAACGTACCTATGATGATCCTGAATTACCACCGATTTGGGCCACCTGCGAAGTGATGAGTTTCGGGCAACTGTCCAAATGGTATCAGCTCTTGGCACCGATTCAGACACGTAAAGCCATTTCCAGTCATTTTGATTGCGATGAAAAACAGTTTGAAGGCTTATTACAGCATTTTGTCTACTTAAGAAATACCTGTGCCCATCATTCAAGACTATGGAACCGCAAATTTACCAAAACCATTGCCAAGCCGCGCAGTAAGCCGATGGGGCTTCGGGTGCAATGCAATTTTGAAAATACCAACGCATCAGATCGAAAAATTTATAACAGTCTGGTATTTCTACTCTATTTCATGGACAAAATCGCCCCACAGCATACATGGCGTAAACGTCTGGTTGATCTGCTTTTGACACATCACAACATATCAAAAACAGCGATGGGCTTCCCTGAAGATTGGCAAAGCTATCCAGTTTGGCAAATAGAACAGTAATAAAGAAATTTGAGTATTTAGGGGTAGGGGAAACATGAGATCGGATGCAACTTTAGAAACTATCTTCCAACAAGATATTATTGCGCAAATGCAATCGTATGGCTGGATTGTGGGTTCTGGGCAAGGCTACAATTGTGAAAAAGCCCTGTATGAGCAAGACGTACTCGACTTTGTCCAAAAGACCCAACAGGTCGAGTGGCAGAAATTTAAAAACATCTTCCCCAATGATACCGAACGCCATTTTTTAGATACCGTCGTGGCTCAGCTTAAAAAAGCCGATATCAATGCCACCGATGTTGAATCCCGCAGTTATGGCACATTGGGCATACTCCGTCATGGCATCAAGACCCGTGGCACACGCTTTTCATTCTGTCAGTTTAAACCTGAACATGGTTTAAACCCCGAACTGAATCAGCGCTATCAGCAAAATATCTGCCGTGTCGTGCCTGAACTGGTGTATAGCCCATACACATCCAAAGCTGAATTAGAGGCAACAGGCAAGCAAGCCAAGAAATGGCGGATTGACCTGGTACTGTTTATCAACGGCTTTCCTGTGGCAACTCTGGAGCTCAAGTCCGAGTTTAAACAGGCTGTGCAAAATGCCATGACACAGTACCGAAAAACCCGATTGCCCAAAGACCCTGAAACCAATAAGCCTGAACCCTTGCTGATGTTTAAGCGTGGGGCATTGGTGCATTTTGCCGTCAGTCAGTATGAAGTCTATATGGCGACGCATTTGAGTGGTGATAGCACCTACTTCCTGCCATTTAACAAAGGTACTTCAGCCCAAGGTGCAGGCAATGATGTCCCTGAAGATGTCAACGAATATGCCACAGGCTATTTATGGAATGAAGTCTTAACACCTGATAGCTTGCTGAATATTTTGGGTAACTTCATTCATTTACAGATTGAAGAAAAGGAAGACTGGGAAGGGCGCAAATACAAAAAGGAAAGTCTGATCTTCCCCCGTTATCACCAATGGAAAGTGGTGAATAACCTAGTTCAAGATTCATTGGTAGAAGGCACAGGACAGAAATACCTGATTCAGCACAGCGCAGGTTCGGGTAAATCTAACTCGATTGCATGGACGGCGCATCAACTATCCAGTCTGTATGATGCCAACAATAAAAAGATGTTTGATTCGGTGATTGTGGTGACAGACCGAACCATCCTGGATGCACAGCTACAAGATACGATCTATCAGTTTGAACATGCGGATGGCGTCGTGGGTCGGATTAACAATAAAGAAGGTGATGGTTCTAAATCCGAGAAACTGGCCAAAGCCTTGGAAATGGCCCAGCCGATTATCATCGTCACCATTCAGACCTTCCCGTTTGTACTGCGTGCCATTGAAAACAGCACCAGTTTAAAAGAACGTAAATACGCCGTCATTGCCGATGAAGCCCATTCATCGCAAAGCGGTTCCACGGCGCGTCAGCTCAAAGAAACTTTGATGATTGAAGAGCGTGATGAAGATGAACAGCTTTCTTCTGAAGATGTACTCGATGCAGTGATGGCATCACGTAAGGGCAGTGCAAACCTAAGCTTCTATGCCTTTACCGCAACCCCAAAGGATAAAACCTTACAACTGTTTGGACGCTTGCCCGATCCAAGCATGCCGCCGTCTAAAACCAATATTCCTGTGGCATATCATGTCTATTCGATGCGCCAAGCGATTGAAGAAGGATTTATTTTGGATGTACTGAAGAATTACACCAACTATAAAGTCATCTACAAGCTCAAGCAGAAGATCGAAGAAAAAGACGCTCAGGTCGATGCCAAGAAAGCCAAGACCAGGCTGAATCAGTGGGTACGCTTACACGATCATAATATCTCGCAAAAAGTGAATATCATCATTGAGCATTTCAAGAAAAATATTATGGGCTTACTCGGTGGACAAGCCAAAGCCATGGTGGTGACCAGTTCTCGTAAAGAAGCGGTGCGTTATAAACAGGCTTTTGATAAATACATTGCTGAACAGAACTATGCCAACATTCAAGCCATGGTGGCATTCTCAGGCGATGTAGAATTTAATGCCAATGATGCAGACAGTAGCCATCTGTTAGGTCAAAAATTTACCGAAAGCAATATGAACCCGAATATGAAAGGTCGTGAGATGCGTAAGGCATTCGATAGCGATGACTTTCAGGTGATGATTGTGGCAAATAAGTTCCAGACCGGCTTTGATCAGCCGAAACTGTGTGCCATGTACGTGGATAAGAAATTGGGTGGGGTGGAGTGTGTACAGACCTTATCGCGCTTAAACCGGACTTATCCGGGTAAAGCGGAGTCAGGCACCTTTGTTCTGGATTTCTTTAACGATCCACAAGACATTCTGGATGCTTTCCAGCCATATTATCAAACGGCGGAACTGGCGGATGTATCCAATCCTGATCAGGTTTATGATCTGTTTGAAAAGTTGAAAGCCTCAGGCATTTTCCTCTGGACTGAGGTAGAACAGTTCGTTGAGGCCTTCTACAGCAAAAATAAATCCAGTGCAGCTCTCGCTAACATCTGTAAGCCCGCTTTACAACGTTGGCAGCATCGCTATAAACAAGCCATCAATGATTATGATGTCACCAAGAACCGTTTAGAACGCTGTAAACAGACAGGTGACGCCGTACTGATTGCCAATGCTGAAAATGAGTTTGCAGAAGCGAAGAAAGCGCGTGATGCTCTGGAAATCTTCAAAAAGGATTTAGGCAGTTTCACCCGTTTCTATGAATTTATGTCTCAAATCGTGGAATATGATGATCAAGAACTTGAGAAGCTCAGTCTTTTTGCGCGTAACTTACGCCCGATGCTGCGTGAACAAGCTGCGGACGAAGATGAAATTGATCTGAGTAATGTAGCAATGAGCCATTACCGCTTGTCTAAGCTTCGTCAGCAGGATATTCAGCTTAAAGCAGACAGTACTGAGCATAAATTGGAGCCTGGGAATGATTTGGGTACAGCCAAGGCGAAAGACAAGAAAGAAGACTTCCTGTCGGTGATTTTAAGCCGTGTGAATGAGATCTTTATCACGGATAAGCTGACCGATAAAGACATGATTAATTATGTGCATACCGTCGCAGATAAGATGTCTGAGAACACACGCATGATGAAGCAGATCCAAAACAATACCCGTGAACAGGCGATGCTGGGAGAGTTTGATACGGCGCTTGATGACGCCGTATTGGATAGTAATGAGGCACATATGGAGCAGATGACACAGCTCATGAGCGATCCTGCAAAGATGAGGCAGTTTGCGCATATTATTTATGATGTGTTGGTGAATAGAGAACGTTAGGTTTTGTTATAAATAAAGATATTTCAGAGTAAAAAAATATGAATTTTTGGCATATGCAGATTCATCCTAGTGATAAAGAAGCTGTTAACCGTACTGAAGCAAAAAGAATTCTTCTCGAAAATGGTGTTATAGGTTTAGGGAATCAATGGCCGAATGATAGAGGACAACCACAAAAATTTAATACGGATGTCCAGATAGGCGATGTTGTACTCATTAGAAGCGATGGTCCACTTGCTCTAGTAAAAGTAATAAGTGAATGCTATGAGAATGTAGATAATAGTATTTGGTTCGATTTGGTTAGAAAGATAGAAATTTTATCGCTAGAAGGCAGTTTATATAAAGGAAAATTTAAGAAATATTATCACGGTAGTTGGAATGATTCTTTATATTTACCCACAACTATTGAAATAGCTAATAATTCAGACTTTATTAAATTTTGGTATCAAGATATAAATGGAAAAGTGGTAATGGATAATACGATTAATTTACTTACTTATAAGTACCAAATAATTTTACAAGGTCCTCCAGGAACGGGGAAAACTCGTTTAGCAAAATTGATCGCTGAAGACATGATCAAACCAAACGTGCTTGGTCATCCAGAAGAAATTATCGATAGTGAACTAAAAAAATTTGATCCGACTAGCGATCATATTCAAGCCACTAGAAAACTCCATCAACGTCTTCGTAATGAGTTTTTAGAACAATTTCCTAAAGAAAGTTTAGACCAGCAATTAACTTTATATAAATATTGTACTGGTACAGGTGAGCGAGATAACTTTTGTTGGTGGATTGAGAGAGGACTTCAACCTTTGGGGTACTATTTCCCAGGATCATCTCGTTCATACCAAATCTATTGGAAAAAGAGTACACAGGAATATAGTAAGCACGGATTTATTAAAAATGTCACTGATGATGAAGCTGCGATGAAAGAAGTAGCACAAAAACTTCATAATTTGGTAAATCAAAAAAATCTTGATGAGGTTGTCAAGTATTTCGGTGATAGCTTCATGTTAAAAATTTTAAATACATACTATCCAACAGAATATTTTCCTATAAATAGTGAAAAAATGATTAACCATGCTTTAAAAGTTTTTAAATTTGATTGCTCAGCTCTAAATTTATTTGAGAAAAATAAAAAGCTTTATGAAATTTATCTGGATAAAAAAACAAAATTTAATTTAGATATTTCAGTTTTTGAATTCTCAAATATTTTGTCTACCAATTTTAATTTAAAAACTGGAGAAGATATTAGTGAAAAAAATGAAGTGATTAGCCAAGGTGAATATCAAATTATACAATTCCATCCAGCATATTCTTATGAGGATTTTGTAAGAGGGATTGTTGCAGAAACTGATGATAATGGAAGTATATCTTATAACGTAGAAAATAAAATATTAGCAGATTTTGCAAAAAAAGCTCAAGAAAATCCAAATGGAAAGTATGTATTAATCATTGATGAAATTAATAGAGCCAATTTACCTTCAGTACTTGGTGAACTTATTTATGCTCTAGAGTATAGAGGAGAATCAGTGGTATCTATGTATGAATATGGGGATAGTGGAAGGGAGATTATTCTCCCTAAAAACCTATATATCATTGGCACAATGAACACTGCTGATCGATCTGTAGGACATATCGATTATGCAATAAGAAGGCGATTTGCATTTGTTGATGTGCGACCAAATGAGTCCATTATTGAAAATCAAAAAGCTAAAAATCTTTTCAAAAATGTAGATTCATTATTTAAAGAACATCTGTCACCCGATTTCCAGAAAGATGATGTCATGATTGGGCATAGTTATTTTTTAGTCCAAGATGACAATAAACTAAAAATTAAATTGGATTATGAAATTAAACCAATTTTAAAAGAATATTTGAAAGATGGGATTTTACTAGAGTCTGCTGCAGCACATATTGAGAACTTAAAGGTCTAAAGTGAATTTACAACAAACATTTGAACATTTGCCTCTTAATATCACAGTAGATAATTTGGCTAATGTCAAAGAAATTATTTTTTGTGATAATAGGGAAAAAAAGTGTATAGAGCTTAAATTTAGTCAAGGTGGTATTACCTTACATACTAATTATTATGTTGGTGTTGATTGGCTTAAAAAGAATGACACAGCTATTTATGTAGCTCCAAAATTGAATGAGGAGACAAAAGAAACTGACTATTTCCAGATGTTATTCTCATGTATGAAACATTCTGATATATCAGCGTATTCAAAGGATTTGTACGAAATTAAGTTTGATGAACCATATATCGAGATCAATCAGAAACAGGATTTAATTACACCACTGTTAATGATCAGGTATCTGCAAGTTTTAAAATCTGTAGTTCGAAAAGGGTTAAAAAAGTCATATTACCGAGTAGAACAGAATTTAAGTTCTAAGATCAAAGGTAAGGTGCTTGTCTCAAAGACTTTAAAACAAAATATCTTAAAGAACAGACCTAATAAGACTATATGTAATTTTGAAGTCTATGGTGTCGATTCTATTGAAAATAAAATTTTAAAGTCTGCTTTGAAATTTGCAGAGATGTATTTGGCAAAATATCGGCAATTTTCGGATTATTTTTTGCCTCTAATAAGCTTTTGTAAACCAGCTTTTCATGAAGTAGATGATAAGAATTTTGATCTTCATTTAACTAAACAAACGAAAATAAATGCTTTTTATAAGGAATATAAAGAAGCACTCGATTTAGCAAGAATGATCATAAAGAGATTTGGTTACAATCTTAAGGAAATTGATGACAAGGTAGTAAGTGTTCCACCTTTTTGGATTGATATGCCAAAGCTCTTTGAACTTTATGTATTAGGGCTACTAAAAGAGAAATATGGTAAGAAAATTCATTTTCAGGAAAAAGCCAATTATGGTGAACCAGATTTTCTATTAATTACTGAATCTGAAAAAATAGTGATTGATACAAAATATAAGCAGCTCTATCAGGATAATGAGAAAAATAGGGGGCGATACAATTCTGATGATATAAGACAAATTGCAGGATATGCTCGTGATAAAAAAATTCTGAAATGCTTTGGTTATAGTGGTGAAGAAATGGAGAATATTGTTGTAGATTGTTTAATTATTTATCCAGATCAACGATCTTTCGAACAATTACCCAAATTATTAAAAGCTCAGCCAATTGATCAATTTATAAAATTTTATAAGATGCCTATTAAATTACCTACATTATAATTTTATATTTTGAATAGTAGTTTTAAATATTTTGTTACATTTGTGGTGGAATATCTACGGTTGATAATAAATTTAATAGCTTCATCTTTAAACATCTGGGATGTATCCTTGTCCACTCATAATGTTCTCTCCTATGTGAAATGAATAGTCAAAATTTGTCTAGGAGCGGGGCAGACCAAGATTAATCACTATTCAATATTTTTAACTTCCCATATATTTCGATCTATTGTGTTTAGGTATTGTTCAAATCTATTTTTGTGTATTGCTATACATAGTAGCTGAGTTGCTCGTGAAAACCCTACATATGCCATTTTTGTTGATTGTTTCGCTCTTTCAGTGGTTAGGTTAAAGGGATTTCCTAAAAATTGATTTGCAAGTCTTTGCGACTCGTAAGATTTAGCATTACTGCCTTTTCCATCTTCATAATAATATGATTCTAAATATAGTGTTGCATCATGTGTTTGACCTTTAACAGAATGAACACTAGTAATTTCAATTTTTAGATCATTTTCTTCAATAATATTTGAAGTAGAAGTTTGATTGTTACTAGTTTGGTCAATACCAGTTGTATCATTGTTAATAAAATTACTGCACGTTAAAGAAAGACTATAATTTTCTTTAAAATAAGAAAGGAATACAGGAATATAAGTTTGTAAATCAGACAAAGCCTGATTCGGTTCATTTTTAATTATCTTTAAACAAATTTGATATACTTTTAAGTTTAAATCTGCATAATTTTGCTCTGAATTTACCTTTAGGTAATTAATTAAATTTAAAATAGTATAAAGACGATTTTCATTTGTCGAAATCTTTTCGATTCTTAAGATCTTAAGTAGAGCATGAAAAATATTTTTTCTAATCATAGATAGAGTGGTGTACTTTTTATCATAGAAATGAAGGTAACTTTTTAAGCATTTATAATCCTCTTTAGGTTTTTGTTCATTTTTTTTAAAAACTTGATGATAATCTTCTAATCTAAGTTTAGACGGGTTAGTACGACTAGCTTCATCTTCTTTCCAATCGGTATTCCAACTTATGACTTTTATTTCTAGAGGTTTATCTTGAGGAAAGTTTAGTTCACCAGAACCTTTATATTGTTGTACAAGTTGAGAAAAATGTGGGATAACGTTCTTAATAGATGAATCTGAAAATAATAATATATGCGGTTTAAGCTGGCATTCATTCATTCCTATTATGCTTAAGCAGTGTTCAGGATATAGTGCAAAATTTTTAACAATATTTGCGATTGGTCTACTTAAACGCTGGCTATTTGAAAGGTGAAAAACATTGTCCCTATCTTGCCAAATTGATTCAGTTTTTATTGAATTATAAATAGATTGATTTTTGTCTCCTATTCTTTGAATTGTACTATTTGTATCCTTATTTTCTGTAAATATATTTTCAATGAGCTCATATTGGTGAGTATCCATGTCTTGCACTTCATCAATAAATATGTATTGAAATCTTTTATTAATAATTTTGTAAATAATAGGATAATTACTTAGATATTTTTGTGCTAAAGCATAGCAATCGCTAAAGCTAAGAATGCCAGTTTTTAGTAAATTAAGTTTTATGTTTGCTAATTCTTTATATGTAGTTGTATGGTTACCAATTTTTGGAATATTTACTTCTTTATTACTCCAAAAATGCTGAAATATTTCTTTATTACTTATAAATGAATTACTTAATATGTCAATATAATTTATGCCACGTTTTGAAAGAGCTATTTTTGTATTGTATGAAAGAGCAAATTCTATTTGTTCTGCATATATTTCATTATCAATACGTAGCGGTTTTTTCTTAAGTTTAAAATTATAATAAGGAATAGCTAAAAACTCATTTACAAAACTTTGTATCGTTCCAATAAAATTGGGATAACGAAAAAGCTTTGGGCAGTATTGATGAATTTTTTCTTTAATTTCGTCTACGGCTGCATTGGTATGAGATAGAACTAAAATTCCTGAACCATCAGATAAAGGGAGCTTAGTTTCTAAAATTAATAATTTTGCCAAAAGAGCTGTTGTTTTTCCACTACCAGGAACAGCTTGTAAATCTATCGTAGATAAATTACGGATAAAGTCGCGTCGCTCATCATCAAAAACTTTACCTTTAGGTAGTAAAATTTTTTCAGAGTAATCTATATCTTCATCTGTAATTTCAATTGTTTGTGACATATTCAATCGCCTCGATTAAATAATAAATACTGTCTGTCGATTCAGTTTCATGAAGATTTAATGTTCTGTCAGGTTCGTGCTTGTTCATTTCTTTATCTAATTCATGAGCTAAACGATAAGCTATTTCTGTTTTTTTTAGCCCTTGATTGATGAGTTTTTTTGCGAGTTCTAATTCAAAGTTTGAGTCCCATTTGGTTTTTGTATGTATAGTTTTAGAATGTTTCTGAAATAATGCTGACAGTTTTTTAGATTTGAAAATAGAATATTCTAAAGTCCATTGTTTAGCGGCGTAATATTTAACATTTTGATTCGATTTTTCATTAATTTCTTTAATTTTATTAGCGATTTCATTTTCTAGTACTTTAGATGATTTGGGACAGTAGTCTTCGCCAACTTTTTCATAAGTTCTTACATCAGAATCCGTAATCACCGCAACAGGAATAGTCATATGAGATTCTTGCTTTCGAAGAAAAATATCGACAAAGTGTTGAAAACCAACACCACCAATATTAACGACAGAAATGCCTTTTGCCGTTAAATCTTTTCCTATAGCTTTTGCGAAACTTGGAATTAAAATTTCTTCCGCCCATCCTTCTACTAGAATCACTCCTTTAGCAAAGAAGAGGTTTGTCTTAGTAGTGTCGAGAAATTTTTCTAGATATTTATAGCTATCAGGCTCTAGCATTGTGTATTCTTTCCCTAAAGGAAAAGCATTGCCTTTATTACATAGAATTAAATTTTCTAATTTAACTTTTGATGCTAAATTGGGACTATGTGTTGAAATAATTAATTGAATATTTGTTTGTCTTTGTAATGCTTCAATCACTTGCATTTGGGCTTGCGGATGTAGGTGAGCCTCTAACTCTTCAATTAATCCTAAACGTAACCCATGCCAATCTTCTTTATTTAAGTGAAGTAACTCTGCAGCCATAAAAAGTCGATTTAAAGTGCCTAAACCTACATTTCTTTGTGATTCTAAAAAAAGAGAAAACTTTTCTAAAATACTTTTTAATTCTGTTGACGAAACATTAAATTCAGTGAAAATGCCTTCATTGTAGAAATTTTTAATGTAACCATCAATTTTGTCTTTAATTGTCTTCCCATCATCATAAGTTTTTGTTACTGGATTACCATCTTTGTCGATAAAACTTATTTCTTCACCTTTAAAATATTTTTTTAAATTTGTATTCAGACCTTCAAACATATGAACAAGTTCATGATTTTTATCTTTGTTTTTAAAAGTAGGATCACCTAATAAAATTTGGGAAAGTCGAGAATTTCGTTTTGAGATCAACTCATTTTCAGCATCTCTTAAAGGTCTTAAATATGTTGTTTTTAGATATTCTTTTGATTCAGCCGTTAATAGATAACCCTCTGAATCAGCACCTGCTTTTATATCTGAAGGAGTAATTTTTTTATCATTGCGAGTGACATCATAATTTAATTTTAAGAATGTTTTAGCATCAGCTCCAGTACCTTTCCAGCCTAACCATTCTGTAAAGTTTTTAGCTTCATCATCAGTTAAATCATAAAATTCAAGTTCAATCCTAAATCGTGTAGAACCGTCAAAAAAGTCTTTCTCTTCTACCTTGATGTAATCGTAGCTATGAGTTTTTAAAACCAATTTAATGGCATCTATGATTGCCGTTTTTCCCGAATCATTTTCACCAATTAGCACATTTAGACCTTTGGTAAAATTAAGGTCTAAATTAGGTTTAGTTAGATCAAAAGTATTTCCAACTACTCCATATTTTCTAAAATTCCAAAGTTTTATATTTGATAAGTACATAATTTATGTTGTTTGGAGTAAATTTTTGTATATATTATTTATATCATAAGTTTGTGATAGAAATAATATATCCATTATGAACTTTAGTCTTCTTAACCTTATTTTTTTCTTTATCAAGATGATTGCGTTGTAGTGCTTAATAAATCGGCAACTATTAAAAGAGTACAGATGGTGCAAAGCTTAGAGTAGTGCCATTTAACGTATATGAATCGCAAAATTTAAAAATTACTAGGGCGTGTCCTCATTTGAAAAATTGGTTTTAAATACTTAAAATCCTCCTTTAAGCTCTTTTGATTTCTATATTTTTTCAATGGCACGTACTCTTCTCACCAGATGATATCTGGCAGCAAATTCAAGATACTATGCGATTACACGGTTGTTACTGTTCAAAGAATAGTAGAAATATCATGGAAGCGATCTTATGGAAACTGCGTACAGGCGCCACATGGCGTGATATTCCCCAAGAATTTTGTCCTTGGCAAACTGCTTACAATCGCTTTAATCGTTGGGCAAGCAAGGGATTGTGGGATAAATTTTTTTTAGATTACGAGGCGTCTTGGATCAAGAATGGGTATTCATTGACGGAAGTTACATACGCGTGCATCAACATGCAAGTGGAGCTCGGCATGGTTTCGAAAGAGCAATTGGACAATCACGTGGTGGACGAACAACAAAAATACATCTTGCAACCGACGCGAATGGATTACCGATTGATTTTAAAATCACTGGGGGTGACGTCCACGACAGTCAAGTTGCAAAACAACTGATTGATACGGTAGACGAGGCAACTTATCTCATTGCTGATAAGGGGTATGATGCTGAGCACATTAGAATATATGCCAAGAACAAGAATATGATTCCCATTATTCCATTGAGATCAAACAGTAAGAGATCGAATAAGGAATTTGATAAATATCTATATAAATTAAGACATTTAGTTGAAAATGCTTTTGCGAGATTAAAACATTTCCGTGCTATTGCAACTCGATTTGATAAACTGGCACGCAATTATAAATCTATGATTCGTATAGCCTGTATATTTATTTTGTGCAAAGCCAAATGAGGACACACCCTAGTGTTTTCTCTATACGATAAGTGCGATATTGGGTACTAAACGGTACTTTTTGACTAGTTAAGTTCCAATTTTCGCACTTATCGTATTACATATATGCATAGACAGGAAATTTATAGGGGATACCCTTCATTCATTGAGTACTTGGAGTCGTTCTATAACTTTCTCGGAAAATGGTAGCCAATAGTTCCAGGATTTATATGTTGGATTATATGAACCACGTCCTTCACGTTTCCATTCTTTTAGCATCGCAGTGATTGCAGGGTTGTATGCACTATTTACTGAAATCATACCACTCGCAAAATGGCGAACATTAAGGTGCATGCCTTTAACTTTAAATTTATAGTCCTGCCAATTCGGACTGGTGTTCTGTAGGTCAGGCGTTACTGGTAGTGTGGTGGTTACTTTAAAGGAAGTAGAAGCTATTTGTTGCTGAGTGGATTGTTCTTGCGGAAGTGGGTAAATCCATTTTCTATTGTTTAGGTTCTCGAGGATTTGCTGTTTGGCTTCTGTACTTGGAATTGCAATATCATTTTTAAGAAGTGATGATAAATCGACTTCAATACATTTTGATTTAAAAACCTCAATGCGTTTTAGTTTTTCAGCATCAATAAAATGAGTGACTGCGATCTCAATTAAAATAGGTTCGCCATCAAAATAACCAATAAGGTCAGGGCGAATTAAACCGAGAGAAAATTCAGGTAATAATTTTTCGAAGGTCCACCATGCAGCTTCACTATCTGAGTCAGGTAGAGCAGGAAGCATAAGTCCCATAGATTCAAGAATAACCTCTTTGGCATATTTATGTAGTACGGATTCAGGGTTAATCGTACAGCTTACTTTATTACTTGCATGAGCAAAATGATGTTCCTTAATCTCACCTTTACGAGCGATAACGGCTTCACCGCATTCAAAGCAAGTACACTGGCAAGCGAGTCCACGTTCAACCTGCTCAATATTAACCAATTTATTATTTTCGTTTAATGCAATATGCATCGTCATGACTAAAATCCTTAGTGAAGTTGATTTACTCACTCACTATGCTTATGGTCTAATTCTGATAACACTGTATAAACGGGGTATATACGGGTATATACGGGTATGTGGGGGTTTAAGTGTTTGAATTAAAATTAAAAGTTTTTTCAATTTTATGGAATGTGCTCAAGGATGATTTAGCACAAAATAGGGCTTATGAATGCTTAAAGGTAATGTGTGCTGCGACGCTTGGGCTATTAAAGGGGCAAGTTGATGATCATGTTGCCTATTCAAGGTATAAATTGAAGGCAGCTGTAGATGGGAAGCTTTCTGCGGATAACGTAGATCTAAAAGAATTAGGAAAATGGATCAATGAAAGAAAACTGAATGAATACCTTGAGCGTTTAAGTTCTAAGCATATTCAAAAATTTTCCGAAATCGGATATGTGCCGGTTGTACGCACGAACGACACTGTTGGTGGAAAAGGTAATGAGCGTCTTTTTTGGTTGGACATTCAAGAGACTGTAATTGAAAGTGTTGATGAAAAATTAGTAAATGAGGAAGATATTGAGTACATCACTTATGAACGTGTAGATTCTTCAGCAATAAAGATGTCGTGGTTTTATCGATTTATATTTAAGAATGGTGAAATAAAAAATAAAAGTATAAGAGGACTGTTTATGCTGATAGTTCTCTTTGGCGGTTTTATTTCATGGGCTTTATATGTTTGTGCATTTTCAATAGTTTTAGTACGTGAAGGACAAAACTTCACGACACTTGATTTGTTATTTATAGTCTGTCTAATTGGATTTTCTTACCTATCATTCAAATATTGATTCGTTCCAATGTGGAATTTACCGGAGCATCGTGTCATTAAAGCACCTATGACGTTTATTTCATTAGCTGAAGAACATGCTGATATTGAGATGTATCGTGATAGAGAGCGTAATCAATTAACACGTGTAACTCGGTTTAGAGGGATATGTCCTATTTGTTCAGCAGAGGTTGTACTTAGAACTGGCCAAACTGATCATAATTTGCCATTAGTTGGACGTTGTGTAGAAAGTCCTTTTGCGCATGTGTATAGCTTTGATCGAGTGCTTATGATTGGAAAGCTGTTAAGTCGGTAATGATATTAAAATTAAGTGTGAAGAATTAAGTCAATGAGCTATTCTCCTATTTGTACAATCAATGCAAATCAAATGGATAATATATATGTGGTTGGTGATTTACATGGCTGTTATAGCCTGTTGATGCAGGAGCTCCAAAACATTAATTTTGATTTTCAAAATGATGTGCTTATTTGTACTGGCGATCTTGTAGATCGAGGTGAAGAAAACTTAGCGTGTATTTCCTTATTGAATCAATCTTGGTTTTTTACGGTACGAGGTAACCATGAAGAAATGTGCATAAGGTCGCCTCATGATCGTAAAATAAAAGATATACATGCACGTAATGGGGGGGAGTGGTTTTATCAACTGAGTGCGAAGCAACAATTTGAAATTATCGAACTATTTAAACAACTTCCTTTAGTTATTGAGGTTCAATTCGAACATAAAATCATTGGTGTAGTACATGCAGACGTCGATATTCATGATTGGAATGCTTTTAAGCACGACATTGCACAAGGCGACTATAAAATTTCAGGTGTAAGTTCGGCTTATGCGAATGCGCTGTGGGGGAGAGGACGTATCCGTAATCATTCAGAACATTACGATACTGTGGAAAATATTGATGAAATCTATCTAGGTCACACCATTGTAAAAGAGCATACTAAAATAGATAATTGCCATTACATTGATGTGGGTTCCTCTTTTACCAAGAAGCTTTGTATTGTAAAAATCCAGTAAACACGGTGATGTGGTAGGGGAGTTCGGTGGTGAAAAAAGTTCAACAGGTCAAAAAAGCAACACTTGAATCATGTATCCTAGCTTGTATCCCGTAATTTTTTAATATTAATTAGTGTAATAAAAACAATAGGGTAGGAGAGGGTTGTTGTCCGTCTGGGCCCACCATATAAAACAACCACTTACGTGTACTAATCGTAAGTGGTTTTTTTGTTTTTGGATATTATGAAATCTGAAGTAAGCAATTCACTTAATTGATCGTCGTTCTTATCTCGAAGGACTTAAAATGGGTTGCCTCCACTGATAATGAACTTTTCTAGTTTGCCTTTCAATAAAGATTCTTCGTTACCAGCTTAATAAAAAAGCATCTCCCTCAGATATTACTTTTGTTATCTAAATTCCATAAACATCCTCTTTAATCAAAAAAAAAGTTCATATTTATGAAATAATTGTGATGTAGTTCAAAGAATATCTGCAAAAAAAGTGAAAAGTAGATGAAATGCATTTTACAACTGAAAAAATTATGCTAATTAATATGAGATGATTTTTTAGTTAAAAATCATGATGTTTCAGGACGGAATATCTTAAGAAGCGTATTAAAAAAATGATTAAACAGGAGTTTCAATGATGCTTCAGCTTTTAAGAAAATTGTTTTGTTTGCATATTTATGAATATGAGCAAATGCAAGAAATCGGGGAACACAGGGAGTGTCGTAAGTGCGGTACGAATAAGGACTAAAGTTTTTACAAGAAAAGTGAGCAATGGCTCACTTTTTTTATGCTTGTCATGGGCTAATTTCCGTTAAAATTAAAGGGAAATTTCAACACGATAAACAGGAATATGAGCAAAGATTTTCATGCAGATACCTATATCGTCGACAGCAACCTGGCAGATACGCTGCACTGGCTCAGCCTGCATCAAGATAGTTATGACTCCTTTAGCTATGATGCAGTCACGCAAGCGCTGATGGTGCATCATGCCAATGGAGTAGATCAAATCCGAGTCGGAGATTATCTGAATGCCCGTTATGGCATTTTAATTACTGCACATAACTTTTCTGCGAGTTCATCAACTTAAACAGTGATTAACTTGCCATTGCATCTGTAGCCAGACTGCGAACACTCGGTTTTGGCTGTTCTGCAACTAAACCTAATTTTGCAAAAAGTTGCTGATCCCGGCCTTGGGATGTATTAGGGGTCGTCAGCAGTTTTTCACCAGAGAAAATAGAATTGGCACCAGCCATAAATGCCAAAGCCTGATCTGAATCGCTTAAGGATTCACGCCCTGCAGAAAGGCGAATATAGCTTTTAGGCATCAGCAAGCGTGCTACGGCAATGGTACGAATCCACTCAATCACATCCAGCTTTTCTACATCTGCCATCGGTGTTCCTTCAATCGGAACCAACATATTGATCGGCACAGATTCCGGATGAATCGCCAGAGTTGCAAGTTCATATAACAAACCAATTCGGTCATCACGATTTTCACCCAGACCCACAATACCGCCACTACAGACTTTCATACCAGCCTGACGTACATGATCCAATGTATCCAGACGATCATCAAAGCTACGCGTGCTGATGATATGTGAATAGTATTCACGAGAAGTGTCCAGATTATGGTTGTAATAATCCAGTCCTGCATCTTTCAAGCGTTCAGCCTGAGATCCATTTAGCATCCCCAGTGTCATGCAGGTTTCCAGACCGAGTGCTTTAACTTCACGTACCATTTCCAGCACATAAGGCATATCGCGTTCATGCGGGTTGCGCCATGCAGCCCCCATACAGAAACGTGAACTTCCTGATGCCAGCGCCTGTTTGGCTTCCTGAATCACTTTATCGACCGCAATGCGTTTTTCAGCTTCCAGTTTGGAATCATAATGCGCTGATTGTGAACAGTATTTACAGTCTTCAGGACATTTACCGGTTTTAATCGAAAGCAGGGTGCTCACCTGAACGGTATTCGCAGTGAAATGTTCACGATGAACCTGTTGCGCCTGGAACACTAAATCCATTAAAGGCTGTTGATATATAGCTTGTATTTCTTCACGTGACCAATCATTACGTACCGCATCACTACTGTTCATCTCTTTCCCTATCTGTGCTTATTTATCATTCGGTTCATCTTAATAAAAATAAGCTTTTGCTTCACTAGCAAAATATGACCTTATATAAATGACAAAGCCCACACGAGGTGAGCTTTGTTTTTCAGTTGCCAGATTATTTATTACTGTGATTTCCATGAATATCCTGGCCATGCAGATCACTACGGTGCTGCTTGTTAAACACGCGCTGATCCTGTTCATGCTGATTGTTTTTTGGGGAATTAATCGGGCCATGTTGCGGCTGCTGCTGTTGTTGCTTCTGCTGGTCATGCTGAAGCTGCTCCAGCAGTTCTTGATTTGGATTTTTTGATGACATCATCTTTCCTCCACTTCATTTCTGACTATTTTTATTTATGCCATAGTCTGAAACATGGGTGTGTAAGGCTTTTAAGTGAAACTGTGACGCTAGGTAAAGATGGAAAATCAACTGGATTTTGCCAGTTGTTCTTGAATAGCCCAATCGATATGTACCTGCACAATTTCATCATGTTGATTACGCTGTTGCTGAAGGGCCGGAATAATCTGCCCATCAAAGGGTGCATTGCCCAAACCAATGGCGATATTGCGCATAAAGCTTTGATAACCCGTACGACGCATCGGACTGCCTTCAGTCGCACTTAAAAAGGTGGCTTCATCCCATTGCCATAAATCCAGTAAACTCACTTGATCCAGTCCATGCCGCGGATGAAAATCCTCTATCGAGGTCACTTGGGCGAAACTGTTCCATGGACATATCAGCTGGCAATCGTCACAACCAAAAACCCGGTTACCAATTCCGCGTCGCAAATCTTCTGGAATAATGCCTTTATATTCGATGGTCAGATAGGCGATACAGCGGCGAGCATCTAACATATAAGGCTCGACAATGGCTTGAGTCGGACAGATGTCGATACAGGCAGTACAGGAGCCACAATGTTTGGTCGCGGGTTCATCAAAGGGCAGTTCCAGTGAAGTAAACAGTTCACCCAGTACAAAGAATGAGCCTGATGTTTTATGAATCAGCAGGGTGTGTTTACCTGTCCAGCCCATGCCGGCACTTTCAGCCAGCGATTTTTCAAAAATGGGTGCAGAATCCGCAAAAGGACGTGATTCAAAATCTCCGATTTTTCCCCGGATTTTTGTCGCCAAGGTTTTCAGGCGACCGCGCATGGTTTTATGATAATCCCGGCCACGAGCATAACGCGCGATAATAGCAGAGTTGGGTGCATAAGGGATATAACGTGGTTCTGGTGCGTCGACCAGATAATCCATACGCACACAGATAATGCTACGTGTGCCGGGAACCAGTAAGACGGGATTGGCACGTTTTTCCAGATTCTCTTCCAGAAACTTCATGTCACCATGATAACCACGATCCAGATATTCCTGTAAGCGTGCTAATTCTGCTTGAGCATCTGGTTTGGCAATGACACAATCAGAAAAACCCAATTCTAAAGCCTGCGCTTTAATCCATGCTTTTAGCTCGGCTGGATCTTGTTGATAAACTTTAATTTGCGCTTGAGAATCGGGAGTTGCCATAAACCAAAGACAGGGAATAAGAAATGCAGCAACAAGTTTACCATAGCCGTGATCTACAAGCATGGGAGCAGCGCTGGTTTCAACAGCAAAATAGTTCCTACGGTTTAATGCAACAAGTCGCCTGGGGGATTAGTCAGCGGCTGATCACTTTATTTTCCCAGCAAAAAATAAAAAAAATCGCTGTCTGCTGTGGTCAGGGTAATAATGCCGGCGATGGCTATCTTGTGGCCAAATATCTCAAACAGGCGGGCTTCAGTGTTGATATTTATGCAGTTGAGTTGGGTAATTCCAAAGATTTAGCATCGGCTGTGCAGGAAGCTCAGCAAGCTGGCTTGCAGCCTTATTCGCATTTTGATTTTCAATCTGAATGTGAGGTCTATATCGATGCATTATTCGGAATTGGTCTGAACCGTCAGCTGGACTTTGACTGGCAAAATGTTATTCAAACGATCAATCAGCAAACTGGATTAAAAATCTCAATTGATACTCCGAGTGGATTGGATGCCAATACCGGCCAGCCTTTGCCTGTTGCGATTAAAGCTGACTACACTTTCACGGGTTTAGGGCTTAAGGCAGGACTGTTTACCGGACAAGGCAAAGAATATGCGGGCAAGATCGAACTGATTTCTGCTATCCCGACAGATACTGAGCTTCAACCAATTGCTTGTCTTTCATCACATCAGATTCAATTGCCGAAGCGTGAAGCCTTTGGTCATAAAGGCAGTTATGGTCATGTCTTGGTTGTAGGTGGTCATGCCGATATGGGGGGGGCAGTGATCATGGCAGCAGAGGCAGCATTTGCTGCCGGAGCAGGTAAAGTGACGATCGTCTGTGATGCAAAACACCATACTGCGATTTTGTCACGTGCGCCGAATATCATGCTACGTGATATTAATACTCTCACTGTCAAGCAGCGCATAGCATTGATTCAGCAGGTAGATGCAGTGTGTTTTGGCATGGGATTAGGTCGTGATCCTTGGTCAGAGCAACAATATACAGCTTGGTTTGAGCTGACTCAGCAATCTGATCTGGAGGTTGTTTTGGATGCGGATGCCTTATGGTTTCTGGCCAAGCAGCCTCAAGTTTTGAATTCCCAGACTTATGCCACACCACATCCAGGAGAAGCTGCAACTTTGCTAGCATGTAGCACTGCGGAAGTTGAAATGGATCGGATTGCAGCCATTCATGCCCTGCAACAAAAATATCAGGGACAGTGGGTGCTAAAAGGTTCAGGCAGTCTGATTCTGGAAGAAAGGCTTTACATCTGTGATGCCGGGAATGCCGGTATGGGCACTGGCGGAATGGGGGATGTGCTGGCCGGTATGATTGCCAGTTTAAAGGCGCAATTTGCACAAAAAATTCATTTGCATGAAATTGTGACGCTACATGCACTGGCAGGTGATGAACTGGCCAAAAATGGCGAACGCGGTTTACAGGCGCAGGATATGAAACATGCGATTTATCAGGTGGTGAACCGTTAAAGAGGATAGTGTGCCAGTCATCAAATTAAATATTTCAGGCCAAGTCCAAGGAGTTGGATACCGTTATTGGTTTGCCGAGCAGGCTCAAGCACTTGGGCTGAAGGGGCATGTACGGAACTTAAGCACGGGTGAAGTGGAGGTGGTTATTGTTGGAACAGACTCTCAGCTTGACGAAATGATTGCACGAAGTTGGCAAGGGCCTGCTCGTGCAACTGTACAAGCGGTTATTCAAGAGCATCTGGAATCTGACCTAGATGTTCAAGACTTTAGAATATTGCGTTGAACCTTAGCGACGACGGCTGCTGACACGACTCCGGCCGCGTGCCATACCGCCCAACGCATTCAATACTGCCATTTTACTCATGCTGCCTGAGGCGTGGGCATGACAAATGGCAGCCGCCAGGGCATCCGCCGCATCTTGTTGCGGTTTGATGCTGAGTTTTAGAATATTCATCACCATCATCTGTACCTGTTCTTTATCGGCAGCACCATAACCGACTACCGACTGCTTGATCTGGCGCGCGGTATATTCAGCGACTTTCAAATCCAGATTGACCAGTGCAGCAACAGCAGCACCACGAGCCTGACCAAGTTTTAAGGCAGAATCCGGATTTTGTGCCATAAAGACCTGTTCGACTGCAGCTTCAGTGGGGCCATAAAATTTTACAATGCGCTCCACGCCGGCAAAGATCCGTTTTAAACGTTCAGGCATTTCTGTCGTTTCTGTTCTGATGGTGCCGGCATCAACAAAAGTCAGTTTGGAGCCGTCTTTTTCGATAATTCCGTAACCGGTTAAACGAGAACCGGGGTCAATCCCAATAATTAATGACATGCCCGCACTTTAAAAATAGAATAATGCCCATATTGTTACATAAGCGTATCAAAAAAGCTTGATCCTGATGAAGCAGTTGATTCCAGCATCCTATTATTTATTTTACTGAGATTAGATTAATTTTCATGAAATTATTTCTTATTATCCTTGCAGGCTTAATCCTAGAAGTATTTGTCTGGATTGGCGTGGGTGACCTCGTCGGGAGCATGTGGTACGTATTTTTCTGGTTTGTAGCCGCATTTTTTATTGGTATGAATCTGATCCGTAAATACTCGGCCGGTATCATGCCACAGATGCAGCAAATGCAAATGGGGCAGATGAGTGCAGATCCTGCATTAACAGGAAATTTACCTAAAATTCTGGCAGGTTTCTTTCTGCTTATTCCTGGATTGATTACCGATGTATTAGCCGTACTGATGCTAATTCCAGCGGTTCAGCAGGTCTTTAAGGCTGCCATGATGAAAGCGATGATGAAACGTCAGCAGGCGATGATGGAAAAAATGATGGGGGGCATGATGGGCGATATGGGTGGGGCACAAGGCCAAAACCCATTTGCCGAGATGATGCGTCAAATGCAGGATATGCAAAATCAGCAATCAGGTCGCGGTGATTCCACCATTATTGATGGTGAAGCACGTGAAGTGAGACCTGAGGCGAAAAAAATTGAAATGAAAGATATCAATCCAAAATAAATGTTTTATTTAAAAAAACTCTATTTAAGCCGAATCTGATGATTCGGTTTTTTTATTGGAACTTTCTAATGTCTTTTAACAAACGTTATAATATATTTTTATAAATTTACCTTATTTTAATGTCTCTGCTTTTTACGATCTGTCTCCTGCATTTTGTTGCTCAACTCAGTCCCGGTCCCGATGTTTTGCTCATTGCCAAAAGTGCCGCATCCACCACACGCCAAAATGCTCTGAAAGTTATCGCAGGGATCTCTGCTGGTATTGTGGTTTGGGTAGTGCTGACACTTGCGGGTTTTACCGTGTTAATTGACCAGTTTCCATGGATTCAGCAAGCCTTAATGCTTTTGGGTGGTATATTCCTGGCCAAAATGGGATGGGCCATGTTAAAGGGTGGTGTACATAGCTTTAAAAATAGACATCAGACCGACGAAGATACAAATGGACAGGTGCAAGCTAAAAACTATTTTATGTTGGGCTTATGGACCAATCTTTCTAATCCCAAAACACTGATCTATTTTAGTAGCGTATTTTCACTGGCCTTAAGTTCGTCTGCTTCCGATTATTTGAAAGCACAGTTAGCGGTAATTATTCCCTTGCAGACTTTTATCACCTTCACTTTATTGATGCTGTTGATTTCCCAACCAAAAATTAAAATCTTGTACCAGCGTTCGGGGAGTTATATTGATATGATGTCAGGCGGACTATTTCTGCTATTTGCATTGTGGTTATGGTATGAAGCACTTATTCTGATGAATTAAGGAGGGTATCTTCATTTAATGCTGGAGATATTGGTGAGGTCGGGGAAGGAGAGGCTAAATTGTCTGGTGTTTTAACCGCCGTTTGATAACGATTAGGCTTTAAGGTGGTTTCAGTATTTTCAGAGCCTTGATAACTGCGACTACGGTTAGCGCGCTCACGCAATCCACCTTTTTTAATTAACTGAACCATGGCACATCTCTCATTCAAATCCACAGCTATTGTAAATCAAAGCTGGATTTGATGAGGTTATTTTCCGCATCTCTATTTGAATTATTTAAGAGTAATAAAAAGACTTGTTTGAACTAACAGGTCTTTGCTGTGAGATGCATGAAATTAGCGAAGTCTTTTATCTTCTTCTTTTAAAACATCCAGTATAGAGTGTTGTATAGGAACTTCTTGTTGTGATTGCACATACAAATGCACGACTTTAAATACGATTGCTGTAACGAGGCAGGCCACAAGACAAAAAATCCAGAAACCAAAAGGGCTGCGAATATGATGTGAGCCACAGTTTGAGCATGATTTTTCTGTAGAGTCGACTACTTTTTCGCAGCAAGCACAATGATATTGATACTGCATTGTTCTTCTCCCAGGATGTTATCCTTTTTATTCTTCGATCATGAAAGATGATTCAATTGGTTTTTTATCATAGGTAGAGCAGCATCAGCTTGCAATAAGCAATTGCTGATAATTACATAGAGACAATAGAGTATAAAAATTCATTACACAAGCAGTAGGATTTTCTTAAAATGTAAGAAATATTTTCATTAATCAAATAATAATCAATGAATTAAGAGTTAATTCTCTTGAAAATATACATAATAAAGCCCGCATCAAGCGGGCTTTATTTGAGCTAGTCTAAAACTTACTGCCCAGAACGGATGATGTAATCAAAAGCAGACAGTGACGCCTTGGCACCTTCACCGGTGGCAATGATGATCTGCTTGTAAGGCACTGTGGTACAGTCACCTGCTGCAAATACACCTTTCACATTGGTTTCATTGCGATCATTAATCACAATCTCGCCGCGGTTGGTCAGCTCAACAGCAGTTTCTTTTAAGAAATCGGTGTTAGGCAACAAACCGATCTGCACGAAGATCCCCGCCAGCTCAACCACATGCTCTTTATCCGTGGCACGGTCTTTGTATTTCAGACCGGTCACCTGTGAACCATCACCCAGCACTTCAGTCGACAGGGCATTCTTGATCACGGTGGTATTCGGCAAGCTGTTCAGCTTGTCTTGCAGCACCTGATCCGCACGCAGCTTGGTATCAAATTCCACCAAAGTTACATGCTCCACAATCCCCGCCAGGTCAATCGCGGCTTCAACACCCGAGTTACCACCGCCAATCACGGCTACACGCTTGCCTTTGAACAGTGGGCCATCACAGTGCGGACAGTAGGCCACACCACGAGTTTTGTATTCCTGCTCACCTGGAACGTTCATCTCTCTCCAGCGTGCGCCGGTCGACAGAATCACGGTTTTAGATTCCAGTTTGGCACCATTCTCTAAAGTCACTTCCACCAGACCATTGGCCGTTTCGTCTGCCCCTTTGATATCAGACACGCGTTGCAGGTTCATGATGTCGACCCCGTATTCACGCACGTGGGCTTCCATTTCCGCTGCAAATTTAGGACCTTGGGTTTTTTGTACTGACGTGAAGTTTTCAATATCCATGGTGTCCATGACCTGACCGCCCATGCGCTCCGCCACGATCCCGGTCTTAATGCCTTTACGCGCTGCATAGATGGCTGAAGTATTGCCTGCAGGTCCACCACCAATCACCAGGACATCAAAGGTGTCTTTGGCATTCAGCTTTTCAGCATCTTTGGCAGCGGCATTGCTATCCAGCTTGGCGATAATTTCTTCCAGTGTCATACGACCCTGACCGATATGCTGGTTGTCCTGGAACACCATCGGAACCGCCATGATTTTGCGTTCTTCTACTTCTTCCTGGAAGAAAGCCCCATCAATCATGGTCGCTGTAGTGCCTGGGTTATAGATGGCGATCAGGTTAAGTGCCTGAACCACATCCGGACAGTTATGGCAGCTTAAAGAGACGAACACATCAAAGTTAGATTGAACACCCAGGCTCTTGATATTCGCCAAAACTTCATCAGAGACTTTTGGTGCATAACCTGAAGTTTGCAACAATGCCAGGATCAGTGAGGTGAACTCATGGCCCATTGGCAAGCCTGCAAAGAATACACGTGGTTCCTCACCAGCTTTTGCAATCCCGAAACTTGGCGCACGTGCATTGGTCCCGTCAAAGCGTGCAGTGACCAGGTCAGACAGTGCAGCCACTTCGGACACCAGTTCCTGGATTTTGGCTGATTTGTCAGAGCCATCCAAAGTCGCCACCAGTTCAATCGGGCCTTCCAGACGTTCTAATAGGGTTTTAAGTTGAGCTGAAGTATTTTGGTCTAACATTGCTAACGTCTCCAAAGGAGTAAATGTTTATTTGATAACAGGATATTAAATGAATTGCATAAATAGGTAAAACAGTTTGTTTTTATTTTATTGATCGGATTTTCAGATTTATTGAAAAATTCATCATTAATTTCAAAGTTCTATATGGGGTCAAAAGATTAATTTTCAAGTAGTTTAGAGCAAGAATAAGGATTTTCAGCTAAGATTAAAACAAGATATTTGAGACTTGAATGATGGAATTACAACGCGGTATTTATCAACATTATAAGGGACAGCTTTATCAGGTGTTTCATGTCGCCACGCACAGTGAAACTGAAGAAAAGCTGGTGGTTTATCAATGTCTCTATGGGGATTATTCAATTTGGGTACGTCCTTTAACGATGTTCACTGAAACCATTACCACCAGCGATGATCGTGAAGTAGAACGCTTTAAATTGATTCAGGCACTTTAAGCCAAACAGACTCAGGGAAGAGTGATGCAAAACTCAGATGAATTTGAAAGATTCATGCAAGAATTATATGAAAAATTTCATAGGCATGATCTTAAGCAGGCAGATCGCCTGCACCGATATCGCAATATAGAACCAGAATCAGGCCGATTTTTATCTATGCTGATTCGTGCGCAACAATCCAAAAGTATTCTGGAAATTGGGACTTCTACTGGTTATTCCACTCTATGGCTGGCAGAAGCGGCTCGGCAGACTCAAGCCATGATTACAACACTTGAAGTTGATGCAGAACGGGTTATTCAGGCAAAGCAATATGCGACAGAAATAGATCTTGCAGATTTAATCAATTTTAAAGTAATTGATGCTCAGGTTTATCTGGAGGCAGAAAAGGAAATATTTGATTTTATCCTGTTAGATGCTGAACGAGATGCTTATGTCAGTTACTGGCCACATTTGAGTCGATTACTTAAAGCAAAGGGCGGGTTACTGGTAGTTGATAATGTCATTTCACATGCAGCAGAAGTCGAAGAGTTTATTGCCTTAATTCAGCAAGACCCACGTTTTATCATGAGTACTGTACCCATAGGCGCAGGTTTGCTGATGGTGGGATTTCGTTAAATGGATTCACTTCAATCCATGCAAATTTTATTAAAATGTAAATTATATTCGAGATACTTTTCCACGAATGCGGCTTTGTCTTGGCGTCTTAGTAAGTTGTCATAAATAAATTCAGGTACGGGATGATACAGCTCGGTATGACCATTACTGTATACAATTTTCAGGTGGCGGCTTGAGGGATTGTATTTCCAAGAAATCACGGTAAGCAGTTTTTGCATATGCGTTCCTCCACTGAATATTTCTTATCTTATCATTTGAACTTATGCCATATGGCTCTGCAGATGTATAGCTCAATTGTAAGAATGGGTAAGGATTATGAGAAAGCGAAGCAAAAGATATGCCTGAATTTTTATATGATGGATCAAGAAAAAATAGGACTGCAATATTTAAAGTCCTAATAAAATAATTTAAAAAAATAAACTCCCGTATTGCGCTGAGATAAAAGTTTAAACCATAAAAAACCACGCTAAAAAGCGTGGTTTTTTGAATCAGTTCAATCTAATTAAAATTTAAAATTAGATTTTACCAACTAGGTCGATTGAAGGAGCAAGAGTTGCATCGCCTTCTTTCCATTTAGCTGGGCAAACTTCGCCTGGGTGAGCATGTACGTACTGAGCTGCTTTAACTTTACGAAGAAGTTCTTGAGCATCACGGCCGATACCACCAGCGTTGATTTCAACGATTTGGATTTTACCTTCTGGATCGATTACGAAAGTACCACGATCAGCAAGGCCGTCAGCTTCGATTAATACGTCAAAGTTTTTAGCAAGTGTCCAGTTTGCATCACCAACCATTACATACTGGATTTTTTTGATTTCTTCTGAAGAATCGTGCCAAGCTTTGTGAGTGAAATGCGTGTCAGTAGAAACTGAGTAGATTTCAACGCCTAGTTTTTGGAATTCAGCGTAGTTGTCAGCAAGGTCACCAAGTTCAGTTGGGCAAACAAAAGTGAAGTCAGCTGGGTAGAAGAATACAACAGACCATTTGCCTTTCAGGTCAGCTTCAGTAACTTCAATGAATTTGCCGTTTTGGAATGCAGTTGCTTTAAATGGTTTAACTTCAGTATTAATTAAGCTCATCATTGTCTCCATGATTGAGGTAGTCTTTGATTTTGAATAAGAGTATCGAAATTTTGGTTGATGCTAAAATGGTATTTTTACATTACAAACATCGGAAAAACCGAATTAAGTAAAAATGCGCCACTTCGGCAAAATCGCTTTGTTCATTCAGCAGCATCAAGATGATGGCCTGATGACAAAATTATCTCTTTTTCCTCGTGCTAGCAAACATGATGTTGAAACCAAAAAATTCAAGGGGCAATTCGGAAAAAAGTATGATTTCCGCAAAATAATTTAAATATCAATTCGAAACTTAAACTGATGATTAAACCTAATCAAGGGAACTCATGCGGGTCATGTAGAAATTTAGATAGGTTTATGGCGCTGAATTGAGGGAAATCAGGCGATCAAAGCCAATTTGTCCGGCACTTAACAGAACTACGACTATCTGAAATCTAATGAACCAAGTAAAATAAACCTTTCCGGTTTTTTGATGTGGGTGTTTTCTCTGTGCAGAGTCATTTAAATGTAGATCAATGGATAATGGCGCGTGACCGTCACCGTTTAAATCGACTGAAAAAGGGGAAAGACGCAGATGCCAAGCAGTATCAGGAATTATTTGAAAAATCCAATCTGAAAGTACGGCAACGGCTTGAACGTCTTCCGAACATCAAGCTGAATCAGGATCTACCGGTTACCCAATACACTGACAAACTGATTGCTGCGATTCAAAAGCATCAGGTTATTATTGTAGCTGGTGAAACCGGTTCTGGTAAAACCACCCAGTTACCGCAAATTGCTATGCTGGCTGGACGTGGCCTGACCGGAATGATCGGACATACCCAGCCGCGTCGACTGGCAGCCCGCAGCGTATCACAGCGTATTGCCGAAGAAGTTGGCGAAAAACTCGGTGAATCAATTTCCTTTAAAGTACGTTTTACGGAACAGGGTTCACAAGACTCAATTGTGCGTTTGATGACAGACGGTATTTTACTGGCCGAACTGACGCATGACCGATACCTGACCCAATATGACACGATTATTATTGATGAAGCGCATGAACGTTCACTGAATATCGACTTCATTATGGGTTATCTGAAGCAACTGTTGCCGCGTCGTCCCGATCTGAAAGTCATCATTACTTCAGCAACCCTGGATGTAAACCGTTTTAGCAGTTACTTTAATGGTGCACCAATTTTTGAAGTGGAAGGCCGCAGCTTCCCGGTAGAGCTGCGTTATCGCCCGATCTCGGAAATGAGCATTGGCGGTAGTGATGATGATGAGTTTGATGATTTTGAAGAAAACCTGCCTCGCGCTGTGGTCAAAGCAGTCGAAGAATGCTTTCAGGATGCACAGGAAAAAGGTCATCCCGAACATGCCGACATCCTTATTTTTGCCAGTACTGAACAGGAAATTCGCGAGCTACAGGAAACCCTGATCAAACATGGGCCACGCCATACGGAAGTATTAACTTTATATGCGCGTCTAGCGCTGGCTGAACAGCAAAAAATCTTTAATCCTTCTGGTGGTGGGCGACGCATTATTATTGCCACCAACGTAGCAGAAACGGCTTTAACCGTTCCGAATATCCGTTATGTAATTGACAGCGGTTTTGCGCGTATTTCACGTTATAACTATCGTTCACGGGTGCAGCGTTTACCGATTGAAGCTGTTTCTCAGGCAGCCGCGAACCAGCGTAAAGGCCGTTGTGGCCGTATTGCGCCGGGTGTCTGTATACGCCTGTATTCTGAAGATGACTTCCTCAGCCGTCCTGAGTTTACCGAACCGGAGATCAAGCGAACCAACCTAGCATCGGTGATTTTACAGATGCAAAGTTTGGGGCTGGGTTCACTGGAAGACTTCGACTTTATTGAACCGCCAGATCACCGTCTGGTGAATGATGGGCGTAAGTTATTGATTGAGCTGGGGGCTTTATCCGAGAAAAAACTTGAGCTTACCAAAATCGGTTATCAAATGGCGAAAATGCCGATCGATCCACGTCTGGCCCGCATGATTCTTGGTGGTGCACATTTTGGCGTGCTGAATGAAGTGCTGGTGATTGTGGCAGCACTTGCAGTTCAGGACCCACGTGAACGTCCTGCGGATAAACAGATGCAGGCGGATCAGAAGCATGCATTATTCCGTGAAGCCGATTCTGATTTCCTGTTCTATATCAAGCTTTGGGAAACGCTACACAATAACCGCGATAGCATGAGCGAGAGTAAGCGCCGTACATTTGCACGAAATCATTTCCTGAGCTGGCTGCGTCTGCGTGAATGGAAGAAAACTCATGAGCAGCTGGTGGATTTGGCTAAGGGCTTAAAACTGTCATTTAATGAAAAGAAAGCCAGTTATGAGAATTTGCATCGTGCCTTGTTGACCGGTCTGTTATCGTTTATCGCCAACAAGACCGATGAGCGTAATGTCTTTATGGCAGTACGTCAGCAAAAAGCGCGGATTTTCCCGGCTTCTACCTTGCACAAGACCAATACGCCGTGGGTGATGGCCTTTGAAATGGTCGAAACCTCCCAGGTGTATTTACGTACCCTGGCCAAGATTGAACCGGAATGGATTCTGCTGGCCGCGCGTGACCTGCTCAAGCATCATTATTTTGAACCGCACTGGTCGAAAAAAGCTGGTGTAGTGAATGCCTATGATCAGATTTCATTATTTGGTCTGATCATTGAGCCGAAACGCCCAATCAATTATGAAAAAGTAGATCAGGCGGCCGCGCATGAAATTTTCTTGCGGGATGCTTTAACCACTGGGCATTTAGGCATTACTCCACCATTTTTAAAGCATAACTTGCTTAAACTGGAAGAAGTCGAGCGAGTAGAAGACAAGCTGCGCCGTCGTGATCTGGTTGTTGATGAAGAAACCATTTACCAATTTTATGCCTCGAAAGTGCCGCCTGAAGTGGCCAGCCGGCGTAGTTTTGAAGACTGGCGTGCCACAGTAGAGCCCCAGAATCCGCGTTATTTATTTGTCGATGATGATGCGCTGTGGCTGAATGACCGTCCGACAACACAGCAATTCCCGGACTATTTGCAGAATGGTAGTCTGCGTCTGGCGGCGACTTATCGCTTTGACCCGAGTCATGATGAAGATGGTGCGACGGTTAAAATTCCACTGCAAGCCTTGGCCCAGGTCGATGAAGGTATCTGGTCATGGGGGATTCCGGGTTGGCGTCTGGATCTGATTGAAGCATTGCTAAAAGCTTTGCCGAAGGATAAGCGCCGTAATCTGGTGCCGATTCCGGATACTGCACAAAAACTCATAGCAAAAGTAGATGCGCAGGATTTACAGAAACATATTTTTAGTTTCTTGGCATTCCAGCTGCGAGGCGAACAAATCACGGAGAAAGATTTCAGCTTTGACCGGGTAGACCAATATCTGTTGCCTTTTATTAAAGTGACTGATGAAAAAGGTCGTGTCATTGAGCAGGGGCGTGATCTTGCCGAGCTGAAAGCGCGCTGTCGGACTGAAACGCATAGTCCGGTCAAACAGCTTAAAGGTGAATTTAAAACCTTCCCGGAAAGCTTTGTATTTGAAGCCTCACAAAAAGTCACCGGTGTCGTGGTCAAGCAGTACCAGGCGCTGGTTCCGATTAAAGCTTTTTCTGCCCTGGAGCAGAAAGATGAATCGGGTGTGGTGATTCAGACTTTTAATGATCAGGCTGAAGCGATCAAAAAACATCGTGAAGGAGTGATCCGACTGGTGCATATGCAACTCGGAGACTTGACCCGCCAGTTGAAAAAACAGATTTCCAAACCTCTGGCGCTGGCTTATTCACCACTCGGTGATAAGGCACAACTGGAACAAATGTTAGTTTATGCCACACTGCACATGTCTATTAATGAATTACCCGTCAATGCGCAAGAGTTCCAAAAACTGGTTGAAGATGTAAAAAAATCTTTCTTGACTTATGGCCAAGTTGCCCTGAAAGAGATCACGGATATTTATATCCAGTGGCAGGAAATCCGCCGGAAATTATTGGTTTTAGATCATTCTGTGTTTGAAAAAAATATCAATGATATTGAAGATCAACTTGATTTAATGAGCCTTTCTGACTTTGTGTATCGTAAACCTTCCGATGTATGGATCGAATTTCCACGTTATTTGAAAGCCTTGATCTTGCGTTTAGAGCGCTTGCCCAATAATCTACAAAGGGACAATTCCGCCATTGACCAAATTGATCAATGGATGGAAAAATTATTCAAGTTTAAAGATGACCCTCGCCTGAAAGAATTGTATTTCATGGTCGAGGAGTTAAGAATCTCATTGTTTTCACAACCGATGAAAACAAAAGCACCCGTGTCTCCAACTCGCTTGCAAAAAGTATGGGATCGTCTTGGAATCAGTTAAGATATAGGTAATTCAGATAAGGAATTTTACATGGGCATCCGCATTACGGGTACGGGCTTATTCCATCCGGAACATGTCATCACCAATGAAGAATTAGTTGAAAGTTTAAATGCTTATGTGGAACTGTTTAATCACGAAAATGCTGACAAAATCGCTGCAGGCGAAGTTGAAGCGCGTCGTGGTTCTAGCGCAGACTTTATTGAAAAAGCATCTGGCGTACAACGCCGTTATGTCGTAGAAAAATCAGGCATTCTTGATCCAAAACGCTTACGTCCAAATTTACGTGAACGTGCAGATGATGAAATTTCATTGCAAGCAGAATGGGGTGTAATCGCAGCCAAGCAGGCGATGGAAAATGCCGGTGTGACTGCCGAAGACATTGATATCGTGATCTTGTCATGCTCGAATTTGCAACGTGCTTATCCTGCCGTAGCGATCGAGATTCAAACCGCTCTAGGTATCAAAGGCTATGCCTATGACATGAACGTGGCGTGTTCTGCAGCAACATTTGGTCTGAAACAGGCTTATGATGCGATCAAAGCAGGCGCGCGCCGTGTGTTATTGGTGAATGTGGAAATTACCTCTGCACATACCGATTTCCGTTCACGTGACTGTCACTTTATTTTTGGTGATGTGGCAACCGCTTCAATTATTGAAAATACCGACAGCAAAACCGGTTTTGAAATTCTGGATTCTGAGTTGTTTACCCAGTTCTCGAATAACATCCGCAATAACTTTGGTTTCTTGAATACTTCTGAAAATGCTGACATTGACGACAAACGTTTCCGTCAGGATGGTCGTAAGGTATTTAAAGAAGTCTGTCCACTGGTTGCGAAAATGATTACTGCGCAACTGGAAAAGAATCAGATTGAGCCTACAGGTGTTAAACGCTTCTGGTTACACCAGGCCAATGCCAGCATGAATGAACTGATCCTGAAACTGGTGGTTGGTAAAGAAAATGCCAAACCTGGTCTGGTACCGATCATTCTGAACGAGTTTGCCAACACGTCTTCTGCCGGGGTGATCATTGCCTTGCACCGTACTGCACATGAAGTTGAAGATGGTGAATACGGTGTATTGTGTTCATTTGGTGCCGGTTATTCGGTGGGTTCGATTCTGGTCCAAAAGCGCGTGGCATAGTCCGGAGTAGATAAGGAGCAGACAGCTTGCAGGTCAAACATGATGGGCAATGGATTAGACGCTTAAGTGGCTTATCCAAATTATATTTTACCCCTACCTTTTTAGGGGCTGAATATATTGATGCCAGTCGGCCTGCAATGTATGTCGGTAATCATTCCATGTACGGCATCTTTGATTCGCCGATGCTGATTGATTATCTCTATAACGAACATAAGGTGGCTGTGGTCAGTATTGCGGATCATAGCCATTTTTATGTGCCCTTATGGCGTGAAGCCGTGAAAAAGTTTGGGGCAGTCGATGGCATCCAGCATTATGTACGTGCTGTGATGCAGCAGGGCTACTCGATTCTGGTGTTTCCAGGAGGTGGGCGTGAGGTACTCAAACGTCAGGGTGAACAGTATCAGCTGATCTGGAAGCAACGCTACGGATTTTTAAGACTTGCTCAGGAATTTAACTATGACATTGTCCCTTTTGCTGCGCTTGGTGGGGATGAAGTCTATGAGATTGGCTTTGATGCCAATAAGATCATCCAGCATAAATATTTTCAAAAACTCCTCAAAGTACCACAACTCAATAAATTATTACGTCAGGGCGATGTGATTCCATCTTTGCCTAAACGATTATTCCCAAAACGCCTGCCATTTTATTTTCAGTTTATGCCGCGACAATCGATTGCTCAGGTTCAGACTCAGGAAGAGCTGATTGCATTTCGACACAGCTTGCAGCAACATATTTATACCGGCTTGGCCGAGCTTAAGGCGCTACGTCAGCAAGACTAAAACAGAAAAATTCTTCCTGTAAAATCTAGGCTATGATCTATTGAGATGTTCTATTTTTAGCAATGAGGATGCATGGACTGTTTTATAGTGCAAGTGATGCCATAATGTATTTTTAAGTGTTCACTGATTGGCGATCAAGGACTCAGCATGATCCAATATAAAAATAAGATGATTCTAAGATGACCGAGGTGTACGTATGGAACAGGAAAGCTTGGTAGCATCTTTAAGGTTATTGGCACAACAATGTTTACGGATTTCTCCAGAGCTGAACCAGCTTTATCTTGATCAGATGGCAATAATTGGTCATCTGAATGCACAAAATTTAATAAAAATTCAGCAGGATCAGTGCCGGATTGAATTGCTGGATGGTCTGTTTTATATCCAGTTTCATACTCCCTATGCACTAGACTCTGGAGCTGCACCTGCTTTGGTTGACAGTCATTTTTATTTTCAGCAATGTAAGGCAGAAGCCCTGGAGGAATTCTTTTTACAGGATATCTATTTCCTGACTGGCGATTTAAAACCACAGCATTCGCTGTATTTACGCGACAAAGCCAAACAGTTACGTCAGCTTATCCTAGCTCAGGTTTATGCGTGGGTTAATGGCCTGGAACGGGTGTCCGAATTTTTGCAGCAAATGTCGATTGTTCAAGCTGAGATTATCGACCAGCAGCTGATCAAGGCCGGGTTGTATACAGCACCTGTCATGCAAAACTTTATTCAGGATGAACAAGAGATTCCACAGCAGATTCTTGAAAGCTTGCAACAGGCTTTTTCTTTGGAGTGTCTACAGCAGGATGAATTCCTGTCGATCCAGTCATTGATGGACAGTCTGGATGAGTTCTGTTTTAGCGCCGCACAGTTTTTGCCTCCGGCACTGTTCCGGATTATGTCGCTGTCTTTTGAAGAGCGCTTTAATCTGCATGAATTGAATGATCATACTGATGATATCTGTTTGCTATATCGGCATGCTGAGGAGCAAAGTAATTTGCTCGGTTTTGTCCGATTGATGAACCGGGACGTGTGGCATCGGGATGATTTATTATCCAAACGGAATTTCCTGGAAAATCATCCGTATTTATGGCAGAAAAAAGTAGCCCGATTGCCACTATTTGATTGTCATCGTGCCGTGAACTGGATCTTCAAGCAACCGGCCGAGGTACTGGACTGGATCAGTAATAATATCCAGCATAGCAGTGTACGCGTTGCAGTAACTGCCTTAAGTTTTGTAGACAGCCATCATATTCATCCCCAGATTATTTTGGCGACTTTACAATATTTTCAATATGTCTCGGCGCGATTGTTTATTCATAGCATGCATGAATATGCCATCCAGCATGACTGGTTTCAGCATCAGTATAATCAGGCGGTGGTATTAAAAGGCACACGCCAATCGATTGAGGATCAGCGGATTGCGATTAGCCCTTCAATCCTGTATCTGGACGAATGGATGGAGCTGCTGCGCAATGTGGTTAAAATGGATGATCAGCTGACTAAAAAGGTTTATCTGAACTTGAGCCGGGTGATGCAGGCGTATATGCAGCATTTATATAAAATTACGGCGCATTTACCCGATGAGGTTCTGGTGTATATTCAGCCTCAAAGCCAGCAGAATCGTGATTTCTATAATGTTCTGCACCGCTATCGCATTCCTTTTACTGAGTTCAGGCAGCTGTTTTATTTGCAAAGCGGGCATGTACGTGAGTCGCTATTTGACAGTTATGTGCGTGACTATCTGGTAGAGTATTTTTCCAGCCATACAGAAATACCGAAAAATCTGAGCTGGACCAGTTTGTTTAATCAGGCGGTCGTCTGGCATGATCAGGTTCAAAAGCAGGAAATGATCGCCAAGCTGAAAAAACAGTTCGCACTGGTGAACTGGACACCAATCACTCAGGTTTCATTTTTACTGTATTTTAACTGGCGTTTTGAAGAGCTTAAAACTTTGGATCGGATTTTAGAGGAATCTAAAATTTTCAGGAACTGTCTGGCGGCAAGCTATGCTCAGCAAATTGTGGAAGGGCAGTATGTGGCCTTTCGTATGTCTCATCCTGCCGTACGTTTACCTTTGATCTTGGGATGTCAATTGGTGAATGGACAGGTGATTTTTGATCAGCTGGAATATCCGAATAACCAGAAAGCAGAAGCTGAATACAGTAATATCGCCATGCATTTTATTAACTGGCTCAACTTGCAGGCCTGACAGTTCAATACAGCTTGTTTTCCTCCATGACGCTTAACTTTTCCGCTAAAAATCGTTAGGCTATAGCCGTTCTTTTACGGTATTGCTCTTATGAAACAGGAAACTGCCCTTAAGTTACTCAAAGCAGGAGAAAATGTCTTTTTAACCGGTTCTGCCGGTGCAGGAAAAACCTATACGCTGAATCAATATATTAATTATTTAAAGGCACGTAAGGTCGCCGTCGCGATTACCGCATCGACCGGTATTGCAGCCACACACATGAATGGTATGACTATTCATACCTGGGCAGGCATTGGCATTAAAGACTTTTTGTCTGAAGAAGACTTAAAGCGGATGAAAGAGCGCAAATACTTAAAAGAACATCTGGAAAATGCGCAAGTCCTGATTATTGACGAAATTTCAATGCTGCATGCCAAGCAGCTGAATCTGGTCAATCAGGTATTGAAATATTTCAAGGAAAGTGATGAAGCTTTCGGTGGTATTCAGGTGATTGTAGCAGGGGACTTTTTCCAGTTACCGCCAGTCGGTAAAAATGATGAGCGCAACCGCGACAAATTCTGCTTTATGTCGGATGCCTGGGTCGAAGCCAAGTTTCGCGTTTGCTACCTAACTGAGCAGCATCGTCAGGGCAATGATTATTTGAATGACATTCTGAATGCGATCCGTGCGCAGGCGATTAGCCATGAACACCGCACTGCTTTACAGGCCACGCGACATCAAGAAATCGGCGATACCTATACGCGCCTGTATACGCATAATATGGATGTGGACAGTATTAACTTTAAACATCTGAATGAAATTGACAATGATCCACGCCAGTTTGATGCGCAGTGCGATGGCAATGAAAAGCTGATCGAGACTTTAAAATCGTCAGTGCGAGCGCCTGAAGCCTTAACCTTGAAAAAACATGCCAAAGTCATGTTTGTAAAAAACAACTTTGATATGGGTTATATCAATGGCAGTCTGGGCGAAGTCATCAGTTTTGAAGAGGATGATGAATATGGTGTGCTGCCTAAAGTCAAATTGACCGATGGTACTACATTGGTGGTTGAGCCTGAAACCTGGTCGGTAGACAATGAGGCCGGTAAAACCATTGCCAGTTTCCAGCAGATTCCATTGCGTCTGGCTTGGGCGATTACCATTCATAAATCACAAGGCATGACTTTGGAAGCCGCTGAAATTGATCTGAGTCATACCTTTGAAAAAGGCCAGGGCTATGTCGCCTTGTCCCGTTTAAAAAGCTTAAATGGCTTACGTTTAAAAGGCTTTAATGAACAGGCTTTGGAGCTCGATAGTCTGGCGATTAAAGCCGATCGCCGTTTTCAGGAACTTTCTGATGAAGCCGAAGCGAATTTCGAAAATGTCGATTTGACTGCGCAGCACAAAGCCTTTATCCGACATTGTGGCGGGACTTTGAATGAAGTTGAAATCCAGCGCAATGAGAAGAAAATTGCCAAGAATGCTGGAAAACAAAGCTATGCCACTGCAACGTTAGATGAAACGCGTGAACTGTTTGAAGAAGGCTATGAAATTGCCGATATCGCGACTGAACGTGGTTTGACTCCGGCAACCATCATCAATCATTTGGGACGTTTGCATAAAGAGCAGGGACTGGATATTTCAGTTGCCCATCCGGGTGAAGAGGTCGTGGAGCAGGTGCGCAAGATTTATAAACGCTTGACCAAGCGTCAAAATTCGGAACATTTTAATGATGACGGTTCTATTAAGCTGCGTCCGATTGTGGAATTGACTACGCCTAAAATGGCTTATGACCAGGTGCGTCTAGCACTACTATTTGTAGAGTAATCATCAAAATGATGTTTAAGAGTTCTTAAGATGCACAGTTTATTCGTATACGGCACGCTTCGTCCGCAGCAACCCAATGCCCATGTGATGGAACGGATTGGGGGAAGCTGGAAAGCCGGTTATATTCGTGGGCATTTGCAGCAGCGCGGTTGGGGTGCTGAGCTGGGCAGTCCGGGTATTCAGCTCAGTGATTCGGGAGAAACTGTTACCGGTTATGTATTCATATCCGAGAATCTCCCTAAATATTGGAATGAGCTGGATGTATTTGAAGGCGATGAATATCAACGTATTCCGGTTAAAGTATATTTGGAAAATGGTCAGACGATAGAAAGTTTGGTCTATGCTTTGAAAGATTAGACTGGGGTGTGTCATTTATTGAATTTCAAATTTTTATCAGGTCAGAGCTTCAAAGATCATAACTTTCCTTTGACTTGGTTTCAAAAGATTGAATTAATAAAGTATTCCGTTGATCTGATAGTATCTTCTGAGCAAGCCTGAAGCATTGCTTTAGAGCTTAGCGCAAGATAATCAACGGGTGGTCTGCATATTTCCGGTCATGTGATGTATTTTTGAGAAATTATTGCATACTGGGAATACGCGCTGATGATTTGTACATTTATTGTGTACTAATCAATAACGATAAAATCCCAGCCGCAATTAAAGGACCGACTGGAACACCGCGTAATACTGCTACACCAGCCACTGTGCCTAATAACAGTCCGGCCACCACATCTGGCTGATTTGACATCAGCTTCACTCCACGTCCGCCCAGCCAAGCAACAAAAACCCCAATCGCGATTGCCAGCAAAGACTTCCAGCTCAGGAAAGATTTGAGAATACTTTCTCCTGAAATTTTGCCACTGGCAATCGGTGTCAGAACACCAATGGTCAGAATAATAATGCCGATATTTAAACCATGCGCCTGTACATAAGGCAATAAACTGCTGAGAGGCGTGATTTTCAAAACGATTAACACCGCTGCAGCAATGGTGACGGCGCTATTGTGACTGAAAATACCGCAAGCCAGTAAAACCAAAAGAACAATCAGATTCAGATCAAGTTGCGACATAAGCGGGAGAGAAAGAATGAAAAATAAAGCTATTGTAGAGCTTTTCAACGCATGATACCTAGAAAACAGCGGAAGAAACCAAATTCATGACTGTTTCAGGATAGAATGCACAGGTCTTCACTCGATACAGGTATAAACAGATGCTATTGGAAAAAATGTTGCAGTCACAAGGTTTCGGCTCCCGCAAGCATTGTCAGCAACTGATTAAAAATGGTGCTGTTTCAATTCAAGATGAAGTGGTTGACAATCCTAAATATAACCTGGATTTAAATCATTTAAATTTCGAGGTTTATGGTAAAAGTCATACCTATCGGGAAAAAGTTTATATCGCCTTAAACAAACCACAAGGCTACGAGTGTTCGCATCAGGCGACGCATCATTTTAGTGTGTTTGACCTGTTTGATGACATTTTGCTGAATCGGGGGATTCAGTGTGTAGGCCGTCTGGATCAGGATACCACCGGACTATTATTGCTGACCGATGATGGACAGTTTCTGCAAGCGCTCACCCATCCGAAAAAGCATGTCGCCAAAGTTTATCAGATGCAAACTGCGGATGCCGTCACGGATGAACAGATTCAGCAACTAGAACAAGGTGTTGAATTAAGAAATGAAAAAGGCATTTTTTCAGCTACCGAAGTGACACGATTGGCTGAGAACCGTCTGCAAATGACCATTCATCAAGGTGTTTATCATCAGGTAAAACGCATGCTGGCTGCCGTAGGTAATAAAGTTGAACAGCTACATCGTGCACAGATTGGTGTTTTGGCCTTGCCTGAACTGGCTGAAGGAGAATGGTTGTATTTAAATGCAGAACAGATGGCGCAGGCCAAATTCCGCTCAGAATAATAATTTTTTTATTCGCTTGAAATGTGATTAAAAAGATTAGGACTTATTTTAGGAAACAGTGATAGGTCTGAAATTCATCATCCTTGATAAATCCCATGGATTCGTACAATTTATGCGATTGATAATTATTCTTTTGGGTTTCCAGGGTGATTCTTAAGGCCTGTTCATGTTTGGCAAATAAAATCGCGGTATCAATTAGTTGTTTGGCTGCGCCCTGACGCCGAAAAACCGGGGTGATATAGACATCATCCAGAATATAATAGGTCGAGCAGGCCACTGAAGAAAAACCCAGATACAGGATAATAAAGCCGGTAAAAGTATCATCTTTGGTATTAATGAAAATGACGGTTTGCCCATCTTCAAAACGCTGTTTTAAAAATTGGTAAGAGAGTTCAGGATTGGAAGACGTACCATAAAACTGTCGATATTCATCAAATAATACCGCCAGCTGATTCAGGTCTGCTGACTGGGCGCGTCGTACGAGCATTGCATACTCCATGCTAATTTTTTATTGATTATCAGCATCAAGCATAGCGAAGTTTGGGAGTGGCAGGCTTTAGAAATTGTTCGGAAATGCAACAATGTTAAATTTTGTCGCTTTCACCCAAAATGGCATTCAGTTCTTCAAATAAATCAAGATGATCATCATCCAGCTGAATCTCCTGATCATCGAGTAGATTCAGGGCAGAACTGGAAAGCGCATTTTGCTCGGTTTTCGCTTCATTTTGTTTCAGCTTGCGCAGCCGGATCAGCTGTTCCAGATTGATATTCTGGTTTTCAATCGAGAAGGGGATGGATTTGGTAATCACCACCTGCTTGAAAAAAAGACGCACGGCCTGAGCTGGCGTAATCCCCAATTGCTTAAATACCGCAAAGGCTTGTTTCTTCTCTTGCGAGTCCAAGCGAATTTGATAAACTTCAGTTTTTCTCATAATATTTTTAAAGCTTTAAATTACTTAACTTTTCGCCTTTATTCTAATCAATTACGTTTGAAATTCAATCTTAAAGCGACCGATTTTAGAAAATAATCTGTAATGACAAGAGATTTACAGTGTCAATTCAAGGTGCGAGCTGAAATTCATGCTTTTCTGCGTGATCGGATCGACAAATTGAATATGTTTGGCCAATAAACTTAAAGGTGCTGAAAAATCATCTTCCGCTTTATGCGCTACTTGGGGGTAAAAGGGATCGTGCTGAATCGGAATACCCAGATGATTCAAGTGCACCCGTAATTGGTGCTGTTTGCCAGTATGCGGCTTCAGCTCATATTTGGCCCATTCTGTATTATGTTCCAGCAGATCAATCGCCGTCTCGCTATTCGGCGTTCCGTCTAGCACGTGCATGGTATAAAAAGGCTGTCCCTTTTCCATTCTTAATCGCGTGATCAATGGAAATTTTAAATCAGGTTGATAAGCTGCAATCGCATGATAAGTCTTCTGCACTTGACGTGTAGCAAACATCTGCTGATATAGGCCACGTGATTCCACGCATTTGGAAATCAGGACCACACCTGCCGTTTCACGATCCAGCCGATGAATAGGCGTTAAATGTTCATTACCGGTTTGCTTTTTAAGACGAACCAATAGCGTTTCCTGCACATATTGTCCGGTCGGGCTCATGGTCAAAAAATGCGGTTTATCGACCACCATGAAATGCTCATTTTCAAATAAAATCTGATGTTGAAAAGGAACATGCACTTCATGTGCCAAAAAGCGATAATAGTAACAATGGCTATTGGCCTGAAATGGACTTTCTGAAGTTAATCGATTGCCCTGAGCATCATAGACCAGACCTTCGGCGAAACGGGACTGCCATTCATCTGCTGTGATATGCGCAAATTGCGTGCATAAATAAGCAAAAACTGTCAGAGGTGCATCCGGACTGGCTGGCAAAAACACTTTACTGGCACTGACCCCATTGAGCATAGGCGGGTTAAATTCAACAGTTGGTTGCATGGCAGGCAGATTAACCTCTTAAGGAGCAGATGCTGTGAAAAAATACAGTTTCTCACACAGGTGAATAGGCTTTTAAAGCGTGGCGATGCTATCATATTTATTCTTTTGCATCATGTCGTGAGTAATATGCCTTATTCATTTAGTGTCACTTTAAATCATGAAGACGATACCCAAAAACTGGCCAAGGTTCTGGCGGAGAATTTCCCTGCGGGGGTCGTGTATCTGATTGGTGACCTAGGGGCAGGAAAAACGACCTTAACGCGTTATTATTTGCAACAGTTGGGTCATAAAGGTTCAGTGAAAAGTCCAACTTATACACTGGTCGAACCCTATCAAATTAATGGTCAGGATATTTTTCATTTTGACTTGTATCGTCTGAATGATCCGTATGAACTGGAACTGATGGGCATCCGGGATTACCTGGAAACACCGAGTGCGCTATTTTTATTTGAATGGCCATCTAAAGGTGGTGATGAAATTCCGCAAGCTGACCTGATTATTGAAATTTTAAAATCTGAAGATGAACTGACCCGTACTGCAAGCCTGATTTCATCGAATCTTGCTTTACGAGAGGCTCTGGAGCGTCAATTTTCACATGTCGAATGATTTAAGTCTGCGCCGTATTCGTGCCCTTGATCCTGCACTTGCCAACCAGATTGCCGCAGGTGAGGTGATTGAACGTCCGGCTTCTGTGGTCAAGGAGTTACTGGAAAACTCGATTGATGCGGGGGCGACAGAGCTGATCATTCGGGTCGAACAGGGCGGCAGTACTTTAATTGAAATCATCGACAATGGACGCGGAATTCATCATGAGGATTTACCGCTGGCCGTGATGCGTCATGCCACCAGCAAAATCCAGAGTGCTGATGAGCTGTATGCGATTAGCAGTCTGGGCTTTCGTGGCGAAGCACTGGCGTCGATAGCAGCGGTTTCACGCCTGACCATGATCAGCAGTCAAAGTGACGAGGGCATCGGTTATCAGGTCGAAGTCAATGGCACGGCTTTTGATCATCAGGAAATTCAAGCGGTCGCGGCTTCAAAAGGGACGCATATTCGGGTTCAGGATTTGTTTTTTAATGTGCCTGCACGACGTAAATTCCTGAAAAAACCGGGCACTGAATTTGGTCATATCGAAGAAATTGTGCGCCGTATGGCACTGACGCATTTTGATATCCGTTTTGTGCTGGAACATAATGAAAGCATCAAACTGAATTTACCCGTGGCGGATAGCGGCGCTTTGCGTTTTCAGCGGGTACAGCAATTGCTTGGCCGCCAGTTTACTGAAAATGCCTACTGGATGGATGCAGACAGTATCAACATGCATTTGTCTGGCTGGCTTGGTCATCCTTCGGATGCGCGTTCACAGGCAGATCTGCAATATGTCTATGTAAATGGCCGGATTGTCAAAGACAAAACCATTTCTCATGCCTTGCGGATGGCCTATGACGGCATCTTGCATGGACATCAGCATGCGGCTTATTTACTGTTTTTGGAAGTTGATCCAGAAAATGTGGATGTAAACGTCCATCCGACCAAGCATGAAATTCGCTTCCTGAATCAACGAGAAGTACATGAGTTCGTACGGCATTATGCCAAAGAAACGTTGGCACAATTCCAGACCGCAACTGCAGATTTAGCCGAGGCAATGAAACAGGATGAGCAGCCTGGCTTGACGGCCCCGCAACCGGGTTATCAGGAACAGTTCAGCCTGCATCAGACTGCGCATTCTCAGCCACAGGTGGTGAGAACGACATCTGCCTTAAGTGAAAATGAAACTTCAGATGTGCTGACCGATTTTGCATCTTCAGGTCCACAAACAGTGCATTATTCCCAAGATTACCGTAAATCTTATTCTGGTTCACAGCAGCTGAATAATGCCTTGCAAAGTTATTTAGCACCGCTCAGAGAAAGTTCGGAAACCGAAATATTCAGCCCTGAGCAGTCTTTTCAGACACATGTAAACACTAAAGTGGATGAGCATCCATTGGGCATTGCTATTGCCCAGTTACATGGCATTTATATTCTGGCGCAAAATACCGAAGGTCTGATTATTGTGGATATGCATGCGGCGCATGAGCGTATTGTCTTGCAGCAAATGAAATCGGCTTGGGATAAACCTGAATTCTGGACATCACAGCAATTGCTCATTCCAAAAGTCGTGAATATTAGCCGGATGCAGGCCATGCGTGTCGAAGAGCTGAAAGAGCAGTTGGCACGTTTGGGGCTGGAAATCGATCAGTATGGTGATGAGCAAGTTATCGTACGTGGTGTACCGGCTATTCTACACAAGGCCGATTTCGATGCCCTGATTCCTGAATTATTGAATGATTTAGATCCGGGGGATCAAGCACAAAGCCTATTGCAGAAGCGTGACCAAATTTTGGCGGGAATGGCCTGTCATGGTGCAGTGCGAGCGCATCGTATCCTAAGTTTGTCTGAAATGAATGCTTTATTACGGCAGATGGAACAAACCGAATTTGCCAGTCAATGTAATCATGGTCGTCCGACTTGGCGCGCCTTTCCATTGGCTCAACTAGATAAACTTTTTGCTCGAGGAGAGTAGTTTTACATGTCCAATCAATTGCCGGTCATCAATTTAATGGGGCCAACTGCAAGTGGTAAAACCGCTTTGGCATGTGAACTGTATGAGCAAGGGGGATTTGAGCTGATTTCGGTCGATTCTGCACTGGTTTATCGGGAAATGGACATTGGTACAGCCAAACCTTCTAAAGAGGAACTGGCGCGCTATCCGCATCATCTGATTGATATTATTAGTCCACTTGAAGTGTATTCTGCAGTCAACTTTGTCGAAGATGCTTGCCGCCTGATTGATGATATTCATGTGCGTGGTAAAACCCCGATTCTGGTTGGCGGAACCATGCTGTATTTTAAGGCCTTGCTTGAAGGTTTGTCAGATAACCTACCAAGTGCAGACTATGCTATCCGGGCAGAGATTGAAGCCAAGGGTGAGCAGGAGGGCTGGGAAGCGGTTTATGCAGAATTATGTGCAGTCGATCCGATTGCCGGTGAAAAATTCAAGGTTAGCGACAAGCAGCGCATTATTCGAGCCTTGGAAGTTTTTAAATTGACTGGTGAGCCGATTACAAAACTACAGGCAGAACAACCTAAAAACTTACCATATCGTTACAGTTTCCATAATTATGCACTGATGCCAGATCGGTTAGAATTGCATGGGCGTATTGAACAACGTCTGGAAATTATGTGGAAAAGCGGTTTTTTAAATGAAGTTGTGAATTTAATTGAAAAATACGATTTTAATGAAAATTTACCTTCCATGCGTTCAGTGGGTTATCGTCAGGCTATGGAATTCTTAAAAAATGCTGATAAAACCAAGGAAAAGCAACGGGAAATGGAGGATAAAGCTTTATTTGCGACACGACAACTTGCAAAACGTCAATATACGTGGTTAAGGTCTTTGCAAGAAAAGCATAAATTTACAACATATTTTACGCTACAGCAGGCTCAAGAAGACTTGCGAAACTGTCACGGATAAAGCAAAATTTAGGGACTATCTTTTTTATAATTTTTAATTGAAAAATAGAGATAGTTTTTGCGCTGATTTTTAATTTTTTTGGAGTTATAACATGTCTAAAGGTCAAACTTTACAAGATCCATTCTTGAATTCTCTCCGTAAGGAACGTATCCCAGTATCTATCTTCCTGGTAAACGGTATTAAATTACAAGGTCATATCGAATCTTTTGACCAATACGTGGTTTTATTAAAAAATACAGTAAGCCAAATGGTTTATAAGCATGCAATTTCAACTGTAGTACCTGCACGTAATCCACGTCCTGCTGGCGCGCCTGCTGGTCCACAAGGTGCGGGCTTCGGTGGTCAAGGTGCTGCAGGTGGCTTTGGTGGCGGTCAAGGTGCTGGCGGCTTCGGTGGTCAAGGTGGTTTTGGCGGTCAAGGCGGCGGCTTCGGTGGTCAAGGTGGCTTCGGCGGTCAAGGCGGTGGCTTTGGTGGTCAAGGTGCCGGCTTCGGTGGTCAAGGTGCCGGCTTCGGTGGTCAAGGTGGCTTCGGTGGTCAAGGTGCTGGCTTTGGTGGTCAAGGCACTGGTTTTGACAACGACACTAAATTTGAAGACTCTTCAGACGATGAAAACAATCGTTAATCGAGTTTGAAAATTAAAAAACCTCTCTATATGAGAGGTTTTTTTATATCTGTACGTTTTAAGTTTTTTAAATAAAAAGCCAACGAGATGTCGTTGGCTTTTTAGGATTATGGTAAGGCTTAACGGTTACGTTTAGGATCCAGTTGAGGATCTTTGATTTCTACATAAGCATTATTGCGCGTTTCACGTAACCAGCTATCTAATTCGGCATCAAATTGACGTTCACCAAGCAATTGGCGAGCCATACGTTCCTGATATTCCTGTGTCATATCTTGTTGGCGTGTTTCGCTCACTTGCAGAATATGCCAGCCAAACTGGGATTGAAACGGTTTACTGAACTGACCTACTGGGGTGCTTTTCATCTGCTGTTCAAATTCAGGCACCATCACCCCAGGGCTGACCCAACCAAGACTTCCGCCATCACGAGCCGAGCCAGTATCATTGGAGAACGTTGAAGCTAAAACAGTAAAATCTTCACCTTGTTTCAGGCGATTATACAGACTGTCAATCATCTGCTTGGCATTTTCAGGACTGACCACTTCAGACGGTTGAATCAGAATGTGTCGTGTTAAATATTGAGGAACAAGGGCTTTCTGTTCGCCACCTTTACGTTCCAAGAGCTTCAGAACATGTACACCATCAGCCACAGGAATCAGTTCAGAAGTCTGACCTAGTTGCAGGATGGTCACGCGTGCAGCCAGTTCTGCTGGAATTTCTGACAGATTTCTCACACCCATATCAGCAGCTTCGACTTTAATGCCGCCAGTGCTGTACTTTTTGCTGATCGCCTGAATGTCATTGCTGCTATTTAATTCTTGCTTTACCTTTGTTGCAATTTGTTCAGCATTTTCACCGCTTACCCGTAAATGCAGTACATGGACCTGACTGCCAAGCAAAGCTTGACCTTGCGGGGTATTTAAGAAGTTTTTAACATCTTGATCTGTAATTTGAATACGTGAAGTCACGATTTGTTGACGTAAACGATTCAGTGCTAAATCTTCGGCAATACGGTTACGTAAAGAAGCATAGGTATTCGGTGCCATGGCATCCAGTTTCTGCTGGAATGCTTCCAGACTCGGTGAACCAGAATCACGGGCAACTTTCAGGACGGCTTCATTTAAAGCTTTTTCATCTGGACGAATGTTATAACGTTTAACTTGTTCAAGCTGTGCCTGACGAATAATCAGTTGCTCTAAAGCTTGTTGCTCAAGATATTGTTGTGGTGGAACTGTCTTTTTCTGTTTTTGCAGCTGATGTGAGATTTCGGCTACACCTTGAGCCAGGTCACTACGCAGAATAACACTATTGTCGACTACAGCTACAACTTCATCTTTAGGTTGGGCAACAGCAAAAGTCGTCATCGCTGAAGAAAGGCATAGCGCAAGTGCGGTTGCTTTAAAAATTTGTTTTAACTGTTTTGTCTTCATTAACGTTCTGTCCAAGTTTGATTGATATTGTTAAAACCTAGAATACGATTTTCTAGTAATGAGGTGAGTTTGCTGCTTAACCCACCTAAGCCTTTCAGGCTGACTTCGGCCATAATAGCGCGTTTGGCTTTGACGTTTGAATCATTAACGTCATCTAAGTCATTGTAATATGAGCGACCATAAACAGAAACTCCCCAACAGCATGACTCATAGTTCACGCCAAGTAAATATTCCCGTGCGACACTATTATCCAGGTCAAACTGCGCATGTCCAACCAGACGCCAGTTGTTGGCAATCGGCTGAATAAATGAACCCACGATCTGGTCATAGTTGTCCTGACGGTTCGGAATATCTTTGCGATAGAAATAACCTAAGTTATAAAGATTGCCTTGATCACCGGTATAATAAACCTGCAAATCTCGTTGGGCATTCGATCCATTCGACATCCAGCTTGAGTTCAGATTAACGTGAACATTATTTGACAGCTGGCTGGTCAGTTGAATTACAGGGCCAGTATGACTTTCACGGTCGAATTCATCTGCATCATTTTCCAGCGTTACACGGCGATCTTCAAAGAAAAAGCTCTGTCCAATGCTGGCACGCAGGCGCTCCAGACCTTCTTCATTAAATAGGCTATAGCTCAGACCTAAGGAAGCAAAGTTATTGTCTTCCAGGCGGTCATTGCCATAAAAGCGACGCGCACTGAAAAGTTGATCATAATTAATCGAAGCAACGACTGAATCAAAGTTCGGCTGATTCTGCTGGTTCTCATAAGGTGAATAGGCGTAGAACAGACGAGGCGTTAAGGTCTGTAAATATGTACCTTCTTTTTCAAAAATTAAGCCGGTGTCTAGTGTAAATTGTGGCACCACAATCGAATTGTTTTCACTAGACGCGCTACGGCTTTGGGTTTTTTCATCATAGAAAGTATTGATGTTGCGTACAGTCGCCTGAGGAATGAAGAATGACCACGGGGTAAAATGATTATAACGCACGGAAAAGTCGTTATAGATCCGTGTACCACTTGGCTGATATACCTTCTCACCCGTTGGATCAGTATCGGCGAAATTTCTCAGGTCTTTCTGGAAATAAGCCGTATCGTTATTAAATTCAAGCTGTAATCCCAATGGATTACCAGTTTTGTAATTGACTAAAAGCTGCGGCAAACGTGCATAAGGACGGTCTTCATCCAGTACAGTTGGATCTAAGGTCTGGAAATCTTCGACTTTGAATTGTGCCTTTAAGCCAGGAATACCATTTTTGTAATTGACTTCCCAGGCACGGCGTAAGTTCAGGTCAGTTTTAGAGTTCGGGTTGTTATCCAGATCGGCAAAGTAATCTTTGTCTGAAGCGTAGTTATATTCAAGATTGGTGGAAAGCTGATTATTGATCTGCCAGTTATGTAAGAAATGCAGGCTTTTACGGTCTTCGTCGCTATAGCTTTCATCGGAAGGTAAATAACCTCCCCAAATACGGCCTTCACCATAATTCTCAGTCAGATAACGGAACTCGCCATCCAGCATTACACCACGATCGCCAATATAACGCGGCGTAATTGTCGCATCATATTGTGGTGCTAAATTCAGGTAAACCGGAACACCCAGTTCCAGACCACCATCATTGGTAAAGCCAAATGTCGGCGTCAGAATACCGGTAGTGCGGCGGTCATCAATCGGGAAGTTGAAATAGGGAACTGCCAAGACTGGAACATCTTTAACATAAAGTTTTGTATTCCGGGTTTCACCACGTCCGGTTTCCTGGTTCAGCTTGATCTTTTCTGCCTGGATTTTCCAGGTCGGTTTTTGCTCAGGTGGACAGGTGCTATAGGTGGCATTTTCGAGTTCTACCGTTTCGGTCGAAGTTCTGGCGATCTTTTCTGCCCGGCCATGCGCATGTTGCTGCTCGGCAATATAGAAACTGTTGTTTAGGTCGCCTTCTTGGGTCTTTAAATTATAATTAATATCATCACTTTGCGAGAGCAGGCCACCCTGAGCAAGTTGTACACGACCTTCTGCTTTTGCATAGGTTTGGGTTTGATCAATCGTTACGCGTTCAGCACGAATCTGGCGACCTTGCTGGTCAATAATGACATTGCCTTCTAAATAAGAGTCACCTGCTGGATTGTAGTGACCATAATCTGCAGTAATGGTGGATGTAGCTTGATCTGGCGCAACGGTTGCTGCATCTGGGGCAATCGGGGTCACCCAGGTGCCTTCACAATAAGCTGAACTTAAGTATTTTTCCTGCCGCTGCTGTGCCTCAGCTGAGGATTTGTCGACATAGTATTGCGAAAAGAATGCTTCACCTGGATAGGTCTCATTTATGCGCTGTTTGAGTTGTTCTGCATTTACATCGGACGAGACATTTGATGCAGCATAGCCGGAGGCTGAGCTGCCACATAAAAGGGTTAAGATCGCAGTCGCTAGAGGATTTATTTTAAAGTGATGCTTCATTTGTCTCATTAACCAATCATGCTTTTATCGCAATTAATTATTGTCGCATCATAGAGAAAAAGTTGATAAGTAGCTACACTTAGCACTTTAAAAACTCAGCCTGTATTAGAATTAATTGCAAATGAATACACAACGCGAACAATTGATACAATCTTGGATTGCCTCTGTACTCGGTTCAGATCAATTTGAAACTCATTTTTTAGCAGGTGATGCCAGCTTCCGTCGTTATGCACGAATCAAACTGAATAATAAAACATTTATGCTGATGGATGCACCACCAGAAAAAGAAGATTGTGTGCCTTTTGTGACGATAGATGAGTTTTTTGATGCACATGGCGTGCGTGTTCCGCATATCGTGGCAAAAGACCTGGAAAATGGCTTTTTACTGCTCGAAGACTTTGGTGATGTGCTGCTGTCGAATCTGCTGAATGACGAGACTGTAGATGCCTATTATGAGCAAAGCTTTAAGCAGCTTATTCAACTACAATCGATTGCTGGAGAAGGGCATTTCCCGGCATATTCTTATGAAAAACTGATCTCGGAAATGGAATTGCTGACTGACTGGATGTTACCAGCGTTAAAGGTTCAACTGACTGAATCAGAAAGCGCCTTGATCAAACGCACTTTTGCGATTTTGGCGAATGCCGCATTGGCACAGCCACAGGTGATCGTGCATCGGGATTTCCATAGTCGTAACTTGATGAAAATCGACAATGAAACCGAACTCGGTGTGATTGATTTTCAGGATGCTGTGATTGGTGCGGATACTTATGACTTGATCTCGATTACCCGTGATGCCTATGTACAGTGGAATGCCGATCGTGTGTATCGCTGGTTCAAAAACTTTTATGACTTGTTGCCAGCATCTGCTAAAGAAGAGCGTGACTTTGAACAGTTTAAAAAAGACGCCGACATGATGGCGATTCAGCGTCATATCAAGATTTTAGGTATTTTTGTGCGTCTGTTTGAACGTGATGGCAAGTCAGGTTATCTCAAGGACTTACCACGTGTGATGTGGTATCTGCTTGAAGAATCTAAGGCTTATGCAGAACTAGAGCCATTCATGCAGTTTATGCGTGACAGAGTGATGCCTGCATTTGAAGCTAAATATGGCTCATATGAGGTGGCTGCCTGAATGAAAGCGATGATTTTGGCCGCAGGACTCGGTAATCGTATGCGGCCGCTAACGCTGCATACGCCAAAGCCTTTGCTGGAAGTTGGGGGCAAGCCCTTAATTGTCTGGCATATAGAGAAACTGGCTGCGATCGGTGTCACTGAAATTGTCATCAATACGGCTTGGCTCGGTGAAAAACTCGCAGAAGCTTTGGGCGATGGTTCACGATTTGGCATTAACATCCTTTGGTCACATGAGGGTGAAGGTCTGGAAACCGCTGGTGGAATCATTAATGCCTTGCCGCTACTCGGTGATGAACCTTTTATTCTGTTAAATGGTGATGTCTGGACCACGATGGATTTTGCTCCTTTACTGGATATTGATCTAAAGGGTAATTTGACGCATCTTGTACTTGTGCAGAACCCTGAACAACATCCAGAGGGTGATTTTACGCTTGCAGACGGGAAGGCTTATACCTTTGATCAGCAAATCGAAGGTGAAAACCTGACGTTTAGCGGTATATCCGTACTTGATCCGAAGATGTTCCAAGGCTTAGACATTGGCAAGCGTCCTTTAGCCCCATTGCTAAAAGCGGCAATGCAGAATCAGCAGGTTGGCGCTTCTAAACTGGCAGGCATTTGGGTTGATGTGGGAACCCCGGAGCGTTTAGCGGCACTGGATTCAATGATCCGTGAAGGGAAGTTTGCTTAAGTGAATATTCGCTAAGCAGTGCCTACTGTGCCAATATAGAGAAAACGGTATACTTCCACCTAACTTTTTCGAGCGTAGATTGTTTATGCACATGTTTTTTCAAGAACTAAAGCAGGGTAGCCAGGCTTTGGGTTTAGAGCTATCTGATGAGGCTTTAAATTTATTACTCAAGTATCAGGATGCTTTGGTGCTGTGGAACAAAGCATACAATTTGACTGCAATCCGTGATCCTAAGGAAATGCTAGTCAAGCATCTGCTCGACAGTTTAAGTATTTTAAAGGACTTGCCAGCGGGTCGATTACTGGATATCGGTACTGGTGGTGGTATGCCGGGCATGATCATTGCTTTATGTCAGCCTGAGCGTGAATGTGTATTACTGGATTCTAACGGTAAAAAAATTCGTTTCCTCAAACAGTTTATTGCTGACTTAAAACTTAAAAATGTTATTGCCGTGCAAACGCGTGTAGAAAACGAAGACAGCATCAATGAGCTGGGTCAATTTGATGTGATTACCAGTCGTGCCTTTGCATCATTAACAGACTTTGTCGATGCTTCTAAGCCATATATGCACGAACAAACGATTATTGCCTCAATGAAAGGCTTAATTCCTGAAGATGAAGTTGCTACTTTAAAAAATGAATTTAGTTGTGAGATTATTGAACTTAAAGTTCCGCGCTTAGACGAACAGCGTCATTTACTTCTATTAAAACGTATTTAAGATTTTTAAAGGGATTGGGGGCAACATGGCACAAATTATTGCGATTGCAAACCAAAAAGGTGGTGTTGGTAAAACCACAACCGCAGTAAATTTGGCGGCATCTTTAGCTGTGTTAAAAAAACGTGTTTTGCTGGTTGATATGGATTCGCAAGGCAATGCGACCATGGGGTCTGGCATTCAGAAGAATGACTTGCTCTATTCGGTCACGGATGTATTGCTGGGTGAAGTGCCGATTGAAACGGCGATCTCTAAGGCGGAAGTCGGCTACAAGGTTCTTGGGGCAAACCGTGATCTGGCTGGGGTTGAGTTGGCGATTGCAGAGCAGGAAGGGCGCGAGTTCATTTTGCGGGATGCATTGCAGGAAATTGAAGCTTCATTCGACTATATCATTGTTGATTGTGCACCGAGTCTTAGCCTGATTACTGTCAATGCTTTGGCAGCCGTGGATGGTGTGCTGATTCCAATGCAGTGTGAATATTATGCACTGGAAGGTCTGGCGGATTTAACCCAAACCATCGATCGGATTCAGCAAGCCTTGAATCCGGACCTGCAAATTGTCGGTGTATTACGCACCATGTACGATGCACGCAATGCCTTGACTCGTGATGTCTCTGAAGAATTAGAACAATATTTTGGTAAAAAACTGTATGAAACCGTGATTCCACGGAATATCCGTCTGGCTGAAGCACCAGCACACGGTTTGCCGGTGATTTATTTTGAAAAAAGCTCAAAGGGTGCAGTTGCTTACTTAAATCTGGCAGCTGAAGTATTAAAGAAAAGCAAAGTGAAAAAAGGAAGTAAAGCATGACCGTCAAGAAACGTGGACTCGCCAAAGGTCGTGGCTTGGATGCCTTGCTGGGATCAATTCAAAAAGAAAAATTACAACTCGAAGCCCAAGGTCTTGATCATGGTCAGTTGAAACAGATTGATGTGAATTTGCTCAAGCGTGGTGAATATCAGCCACGCCGTTATATTAACGAGCAGGATTTGCAGGAACTGGCGGCATCGATTGAAAAGCATGGCATCATGCAGCCAATCGTGATCCGTCCGGTTGACGATGAACGCTATCCATACGAGATTATTGCGGGTGAACGTCGATGGCGTGCTGCACAGCTGGCGGGTTTGACCGAGGTTCCTGCGATTGTACGGGATCTGAATGATCAGGTTGCCATTGCACTGGCATTGATTGAAAACATCCAGCGTCAGGATCTGAATCCGATTGATCAGGCGATGGCTCTGCAACGTTTCCATGAAGAATTTGGCTTAAGCCATCAGGAAATTGCAGATACCGTGGGTAAAGCGCGTACGACAGTGAGTAACCTACTTCGCCTGCTTAGCCTGGCAGAAGAAGTGAAAGACTTTATGCAGCAGGGTTTGCTGGATATGGGGCATGCACGTGCGATCTTAACCTTAAAAGCTAAAGATCAGCTCAAAGTTGCAGATATCGTAATTGAAAAAAGTCTGTCTGTTCGTCAAACCGAGCAGTTAGTCCGTGATTTCAATACACCTAAACAAGAAAAAGTAAAAGAAGCTGTAGCACCGGATATTCAGCAATTGACTCAGCGCCTTTCAGAGCGTTTCAGTGCAGATGTTAAAATTGACTATAACAAGCAAGGTAAAGGGAAACTGGTTATTAGCTATCACTCTTTAGAAGAGCTGGATGGCATTCTTTCTATTTTAGAAGATGAATAATTTATATATTTTTTTTATTGGGGAATAAATTAGATGTGGGAATTGGTTAAAGCAGGTGGCTGGCTTATGCTGCCCCTGGTCTTGTGTTCTATCTTTATGCTGGCGATTTCGATCGAGCGTCTGATTCGCCTGAAAAAGAATGCAGTACTTCCGTTGACACTGTTGATGGGGCCTTCGCAAAATACAGCACAAGTCATGCAAAAAATGAATCAAAGTGCGGCCTTAAAGCAAAGCACTTTGGGTCGGGTATTTACTGCAGGCTATGCCAGCAAGCAGCAAGGTGAGCAGTATGCTCGCGCACAGATGGAAGTGGTGGCATCACAGGAAATTGGTTATCTGGAAAAAAACATTAATTTTCTGGGAACTTTGAGTGCAGTTGCGCCTTTACTCGGTTTATTGGGAACTGTACTTGGGATTATTGAATCTTTCCTGATGATCGATGTAGGTACCGGGAGTGATCCGGTATTGATGATGCCGGGTATTTCCAAGGCTTTAATTACCACGGCAGCCGGTATGTTGATTGCAATTCCTGCACTGTTTGCGCACCGTTATTTTCAGCGTCTGGTTCAGGAATATGTGGCTGAACTTGAACAGCAAGCGACTTTGTTTCATGCGGATCTTTTTTATCGTAATCATGCAGACATAGATCAAGACATGCAAAAAGCCAGCTAGGAGGCGGATGATGAAATTCAAACGCAACCAGGTGGAAGATGTACATATTAATCTGACACCGATGATTGATTGTCTGCTGTTTATTCTGGTCTTTTTACTTTTGTCGACGACATTTAGCCAAATGAGCCGAATGAATCTGACCTTGCCGGATGCGCAAGGTGTACCGCCTAAAAGCTATGATCAGAAAGTTGAAGTGATTGTGGATGCCAATGGTCATTACGCAGTCAATGGTCAATCCTTGGCCAGTAAGGAAGTCGCGGATTTAAATACTGCAATTAAACAGATTTCTAATGAACGCCGTGATGTAATGTTTGTCATTGCAGCTGACGCAAAAGCCAGCCATCAGGACGTGATTCGTGTCATGGATGTGGCCGGGCAGCTCGGCTTTGTAAATATTAATATCAGTACCAAAGTACCCACCCGAGGTTATTAGTGAAGCACGATTTTAAGGTCTATCTTCGCCTTTTAAGTTATTTAAAACCGTTTTGGGGCATTGCATTGCTTGTCCTGCTGGGTTTTTCTATTAATGCCGCTACGGAAGTCTCTGTCGCTAAATTACTGGAATATATTATTGAGGCGATTCAAAATAAAGACCAGAGTTTCACATCACTTTTCCCGTTTTTAGTGGTCATACTCATGTTCTTCCGGGGCCTGGGTTTGTTCATGGGTGGATATTTTACTGCGGTAATTTCCCGGAATCTGGTATTCAATATCCGTCAGGAAGTTTTTGCAAAATTGCTGCGTTTACCTTCCCAGTATTATCTGGACAATACCAGCGGGCATATTACTGCCAAAATCATGTATAACGTTGAACAGCTAACCGCTGCTTCAACTGAAGCCCTAAGAACCTTGTTGCAACAAGGTTTGATCACCCTGGCATTATTAGGCTACCTGTTGTATACCAACTGGCGTCTGACCATGTGTATCCTGATTTTTGCACCCGTCATAGGTTTTATTATCAGTAAAGCTGCAAGACGGATGCGTAAATTATCGCAACAAGTACAAGACACCATGGGTGATGTGAACCATGTAGTGCAGGAAACGGTGAATGCCAACCTGATCGTCAAGGGTTTTGGCGGGCAAAGTTCTGAGCAGGAACGCTTTAAACAGAACTCGCTTGAAAACTTGCGTCGTGGCTTGAAAATGGTCGCTGTGCAACAGTTGAATAGTCCTGTCGTTCAGTTGATCATGTCGATTTCACTGAGTATTGTGATGTTTATTGCCTTGCGTCCGCAAATTCTGGGTGATACCTCTGCGGGTGAATTTGTCGCTTATATTACTGCGGCGGGTATGCTGGCAAGACCGATCAAAGCCTTGACGGATATCAATGAAAAAATTCAACGTGGTATGGCTGCGGCTCATTCGGTATTTGAATTGCTGGATATGCCTGAAGAAAAAAATACCGGGACTTTAACGGATAGCCTGAAAGGCGATATCGAGTTTAAAGATGTCAACTTGATTTATGATGATGGCCATCATGCTATTCATGACTTTAATTTGCAGGTCAAGGCCGGTGAAACAGTAGCGCTGGTAGGACGTTCTGGTGCAGGAAAAAGTTCTCTGGTGAATCTGCTGGTGCGTTATCAGGATGCAACTTCTGGGCAGATCTTGCTGGATCAGAAACCGATTGAAGATTTTGAAATTACCGCCTTGCGAACCCAGATTGCTATGGTGAACCAGCAAGTAGTACTGTTTAATCGTACCGTGCGGGAAAATATTGCTTATGGTCAGCTCGAAGGTGCTTCCGATGAAGATATTATCGCGGCAGCAAAGGCAGCCTATGCGCATGATTTTATTATGGCACTACCGCAAGGTTATAATACTCAGCTGGGTGCTCAGGGTTTAAACCTGTCTGGTGGCCAGCGTCAGCGCATCGCCATCGCGCGAGCAATTTTGAAAAATGCCTCTATTCTGATTCTGGATGAAGCGACCAGTGCGCTGGATAACGAGTCGGAATACTTTATTCAGCGTGCCTTTGATAAAGCCATGCAGGACCGTACCACCATCGTAATTGCACATCGTCTATCGACGATTGAAAACGCGGATCGTATTGTTGTCATGGATCAGGGCCGTATTGTTGAGCAGGGCAGTCATGCCGAACTGATTGCGCTACATGGTGCTTATTATCAGTTGCATCAGCGTAACTTTGAGGAACAGTAACTTATGGCACTGGCACAAATCATTCAGGATGCTTGGAATGCACAGGCAAAGTGGCTGGTGGTGCTGCGTCCTTTGTCATGGTTGTATCGCCTGGGTTTTGTCAGCAATCACTGGCTTTATCAAAAAGGCATCAAAAAAAGTTATAGTGCACCAATTCCCGTTATGGTAATTGGTAACATCACAGTCGGTGGTAGCGGTAAAACACCTTTGTTGATTCATCTGGTGGATTATTTAACCGAGAAAAATGTTCGAGTAGGCGTGATCAGTCGAGGCTATGGCGGCCAAGGTCCATTTCCTGCCTATGTCGACTTTAATACCTTGCCGGAGATTGTCGGAGATGAGCCTGCCTTGATTGTACAGGCAACAGGCGTGCCGATGGCAGTTGGTCCCAACCGGCAGAAAAGTATCGAGTTATTGCTGCACAAACATGAACTAGATCTGATTATCTGTGATGATGGCCTGCAGCATTGGGCCTTGAATCGCCAGATTGAGTGGATTGTGCTGGATAATAATCGCGGTCTGGGTACTCAGAAACTGCTTCCAGAAGGTTATCTACGTGAACCAGTGACCCGTTTGAAAACGGGAACCGTAATTGAGCATTCGGCTAACCCAAGCTCTGAACTGCATATGCATCTGGCTGCATCACAGCCTTATTTGCTTAATCAGGACAACACTAAAATCTTTAACCCTCAAGCGGCTTTTTATGCGGTAGTCGGCATTGGCTTTCCACAGCGGTTTTATCAGACCTTGCAAAATTTAGGCATAGAACAATTTCAGTGTCATGAGTTTCCAGACCATCATGACTATGACATTGAAGATTTACAGTTCGATGATAACAATCCGATTATTACCACTGAAAAAGACGCAATAAAAATTATGGCGCTACTTAAACAATATCCAGATTTTAAACAGGATATCTGGGTGGTGCCAGTCGATGCAGTCCTATCGCCAGCCTGCTATACAGTCTTGCAGCAACAGTTACAACAATACGGTATTCAAATTTCTTAAGGCTCATTCATTATGAAACACATTGTTATTCCTGCACGTTTCGCCAGTTCACGTTTACCGGGTAAACCTTTGCTGGAAATTCATGGTCGTCCCATGATTCTGCGGGTAGTGGACCAAGCCAAAAAAGTGCAAGGTTTTGACGATCTGTGTGTGGCAACTGATGATGAGCGTATTGCAGCCGTTTGCCGTGCTGAAGGCATTGATGTGGTGATTACCTCAGCGGATCATCCTTCAGGCACAGACCGCTTGAGTGAAGTGGCTCGAACTAAAGGCTGGGCCAGTGATGACATCATTGTCAATGTACAGGGGGATGAACCTTTACTGCCGGCGCAACTGGTAAAACAGGTTGCTCAACTCTTGGAAGATCAGCCTGAATCTTCCATGTCGACGCTATGTGAGCCGATCCATCAACTGGATGAATTCAAACGCGACAGCATTGTAAAAGTCGTAATGTCAAAACACCAGCAGGCATTGTATTTTAGCCGTGCTACCATTCCTTATGACCGTGATGGCGCGAAACTGGCTGAACTGAAGCTGCATGATCAGGCCTATCGTCATTTAGGTCTATATGCCTATAGGGTCAAACTGTTGCAAGAATATGTGACCTGGGAAATGGGTGTGCTGGAGAAACTGGAATCTCTAGAACAGTTACGGGTACTGGAAAATGGACACCGTATTGCCATTGCGGTGGCTGAAGCCAATTTGCCGCCAGGGGTAGATACCCAGGAAGATCTGGATCGCCTAAATCAGATGGAGCTTTCCCATTTTGCCTAAGAAGAGTCAAATACATGCCTTTTGATGTCAATGCACATATCTATCCATGGCAGCAACAGGTTTGGGAAACCCTGACCGGACGCTTTCCCAAGCTTGGGCATGGTTTATTGTTTTATGGAAAAAAAGGCTGTGGCAAAGAAGCGTTTACCCAACAGTTTCTGGCTTGGGTGTTATGCCTGAATCGTCAGCCTGCCGGGCCATGTGGTGAATGCAGTAGCTGCCAATGGTTAAAGGCAGATACCCATCCCAACTATGTGCATATCAGTACCGATGAAGACAATAAAAAACAGAATGCTAAAATCAAGATCGAGAAGATTCGTGATCTTCTGCCTTTTGTGCAACAGACTGTAGATGGCTGGCGTGTAATTGTGATTGAGCCGGCAGAAGCCTTAAATATTGCCTCTGCTAACGCCTTGCTTAAAACACTGGAAGAACCCGGTGATAATACGGTGATTATTTTACTGGCGAATCATTATTTAAAATTGCCCGCGACCATCCGCAGTCGTTTGCAGCATTTTGCTTTGGATCGAATTTCCGCAGAACAATTTAGCGATTATGTCCAGAAGCAGTTACCAGATGCAGGCGCTAGCCAGCAACAGTTATTGATGAACCTGTCTAATCAGATGCCGTTACAGGCATTAGAGGTTGCACAAAGTGCCTGGCTGCCACTGCGTCAGGAATTCCTGCAAGACTGGCAAAAACTGGTCATTCAAAAAAATATGCCACTGGCAATTGCGACCAAATGGAATAAAAGCCTGAGTTTTGGTGAATTTGCTCAAATGTTTGAATACTTGTTGTCCGATTTAATTTGTGTCAAGCTAAATCAGACGGTGAAAAACATTGATCTTGAGTTGAATGTGCTTGCCGAACAATATTCATTAGAAGCACTTTTTAAAATTTATGAAGATTTTCAGCGCGCCAAGCAATATCTCGAGCAGAATGTCCAAAGCAATCTGGTCATCGATGAACTGTTTATCAAGCTGATGAATCTTTAATTAAGGGGAAATCACATGCAACCACGTATGGGCGGTATTATTCAGGCTACTATTCCTGACATTGAAACACTGTTTGCCAGCTATATGCCTTATGTTGTGGGTGGTGGGCTTTTTATTCCTTCCAAGCAGCCGGTCAAACTGGGCGAAGAGGTTTTTGTATTGACGACTTTGCCTGACCAGACCCAGAAAATTCCTTTAACCGGTAAAGTCATCTGGGTCTCGCAAAAGCAGAATGGCATCAAGCCACAAGGCTTTGGCATCCAGTTAAGCGGTGAAAAAGGCGTTTATTTTAAAAATGAAGCAGATCGTCTGGTTGCAGGTCTTAAATCTGAAGGACGTAAAAGTTACACTATGTAGTTAATTTACCCTTGGTAGGAACGCATCGTGTTTGTAGATACTCATTGTCATTTAACCCTGCTTGATTTGACACCATATCATGGTGATCTGGACCAAGCATTGGCTCAGGCTCGTGAAGCCGGTGTTTCCAAATTCATGAGTATCTCGGTCGATCTGGATGATCATATCGAGCTGGCCAAAATTGCCGCGTGTCATGCAGATGTCGGATATACCGTTGGCGTACATCCTTGCGAAGATGCTGCAACCATGGCGCGTGCCACGACTGAATATCTGGTCGAACTGGCGCAACCGGAGAAAGTCTGGGCACTCGGTGAAACAGGTCTGGACTATTATCACAGTACCGATTTTATTGCAGAGCAAAAAGCCTGTTTCGCCCGGCATATCCATGCGTCACAAATCACCAAAAAACCTGTAGTCGTTCATACCCGTTCCGCCAAGCATGATACCGTCGATATTATTCGCGCGGAAAAATCTACGCATGGCATCCTGCACTGTTTTACCGAGGACTGGGAAACCGCTAAAGCAGTACTGGATTGCGGCTATTATGTTTCATTTTCCGGAATTGTTTCATTTAAAAATGCGCAGGATCTGCGTGATGTCGCCAAACAGGTTCCGCTGGATCGTGTGCTGATTGAAACCGATAGTCCTTATCTTGCGCCAATGCCGTATCGTGGCAAATCTAATGAGCCTAAATACGTTCCTTATGTAGCCAAAGCGCTTTGCGATGTATATGATAAGTCGCTAGAAGAAATGGCTTTTATCACAAAGCAGAACTTTGAAAATCTTCTGAATTTAAAGTAAATAAAGTTATATAAAGTACAAAGAGAGTTTATAGGGTGAAGATGGATCGTCAGGCTCAGTTTCGAGCAAGAGAAACCTTGATTTTTCAAGTTGCAGAACAGCTCCTGTTGGAAAATGGTGAAGCAGGAATGACGCTAGATGCGCTGGCTGCCGAGCTTGATCTGGCCAAAGGGACACTTTATAAACATTTTCAGAGTAAAGATGAGCTGTACATGCTGCTGATTATCCGTAATGAGCGCATGTTGCTGGAAATGATTCAGGATAGCGATAAAGCCTTTCCTGAACATCTGGCCTTCTTTATGCTGCATCATTTACATCATCCGGAACGAACCGTGCTGTTTCATCAGATTGAAGAACGCCTGTCGACGACTGGGGTTGGAATCCAGCACCTTTTTAGCGAACTTTATCAGGTGCGCAAACAGCGTTTACGCCTGATTATCCGTATGACAGAAACTTATCTGGCTTCTATTAATAGCCGCATGTCAGTACGCGATTATCTGGCTTCGATCTGGTCGTTGACCCATGGTGCAGCTGCAATTCTTAATTCCAGTTTCTATCAGCGTTATTTGGGTTCGCGCGATACATTGCGTGTAGCCTATATCGATCAGGCACTGGCTTTGCCTAAGCAGGTACATTCAGCCGAGCAGTTTGCCTAAGGTTGTCCTATGATCAGATCACCTCACAGTGCAGTTCGTGGCTTTACCTTAATCGAATTGATGGTGGTGATTGTGATTATGGGAATTATGGCTTCACTAGTGCTGCTGAATACCAGTGGTGTCGATCAGCGCAAAGCGATGCAGGCACGGGAAATTTTATTGGTGGACTTGCAACGGGTGCTACGCGAGGCTAATGACCAATCCAGAATACTCGCGCTTGACGTTCAATCAGCGACAGATGTCACGCCATTTCGCTATGGAATTATAGAATATCGTTCGGCAGCGCAGACTGAACCGAACCTGCAAAATGAGAAATGGCAAAATTATGCAGATTTTAAATTGCGTAGTTTGCCTGATCATATTTCCTTTCAAATTCAGGCACTGGAACAGCAGCGTTATGCCAGGGCACAAAATCGTGACCTGACTCAGGCAAATTCACCTCAATTAATCTGGCTCGGCAATGGTGAAGTCAAACCGGTGCGGATTCAGTTCTTTTTAGAAGACCGTGAAGTGGGTGCTGCGATTGAGATTGATCATCTGGGTAAAATCAATGAAATCTAGATATTTCAAGCAGAGCGCTGGGTCTGGTGTAATCAAGTTGTTTAAGGCGAGTGTTCATGGATTTGATCATGTGTGCTGCAAGCATAGGACTTCGTCTTGCGCTGCTATCGGACTTTCTTGCGCGACAATGTCGCTCAGGTCGAGTGTTACTCGACTTAATCGTGCCTCAGGTTTTACCTTATTGGAAGTTATGGTCGCCTTGGCAATTTTTGCGACCGCAGCCATAACCCTGACCAAAGTCGCGATGCAATATACCCAATCCACCTCAAATGCCATTCTACGTACCAAAGCACAGTTTGTTGCCTTAAATGAAGTGGCACAAATGGAAATCAATCAGGAATGGATGGAAGGCACGGCTTCCAAACAGCTGACCCAGCAAGGTGAAACCTGGCAGATTGACAAGCGTAGTGAGCCGACGGTCAGTCCGAATGTCCAGCGAATCGAATTACAGATTAGTCTGGTTAATCAGGACAGTGGTCAGGTTGAATCTGGCATCAGCAGTCTGATGTTCTTTAATCATCGTATGAACAATACTCCATGAAGCCTAAAGGATTTACCCTGGTTGAATTAATGGTCGCAATTGCGATCTTTGCGGTGCTGTCTGCTTTGGGCTGGAAAGTTTTTGATTATATTGTCAAAACCAAAGATCAGAATGTGATTCATGAACAGCGTTTAGGTCAGTTACAGCAAACCTATCAGCAGATTCTGCGAGATACCGTACAGGCAGTACCCTTAACGGCCAATATCAATGGCGATATTCAGCCGGCTCTAGTGCTACAGAACGGACGCTTTAATTTCAGTAAAACTGGAGTGACTGACCCTTTGGAAGAGGGGATTTCCCCAGATGAGCGCATTGAATATCAGTATCGAGCTGATGAGCAGAAACTTTATCGCTTGAAATACCGGAACCTGAATCAGACAGGTCAAGATCAGCCCGAATCCAGTGTTTTATTGTCGGAAGTGGAACAATTCCAGATCGTCGTACTCAATCCGAATGAGCTCACGCAATGGCCAGATGCTTCTGCTGATCTGAATCAGTTGGAGCATAAACAGCGTTTGCCTAAAGGGATTAAAATCAATTTAACCGTGAATGGTGTAAGTTATGAATGGATGTTCAGTTTATTGAATACGGACTTTTTGCTTGATACTCAGAACACCGGTCAACCCAGCTCAGAATAATAAGAAATGAAAATGAATAAAGCGATCATGATCAAGCAGCAGCAGGGCATTGCACTGATTACCATTCTGGTGATGGTAGCGCTAGCGACTATTCTGGCGGCTACGATTGCGCAACGTCAAGCTGCAACTGCTGAAAGCACTGCCTATTTGATGCGACAAAACCAGTCCTTAATGTATGCCAAAAGTGCTGAGGCCTTTTTTTCTGAATTGCTGGTCGATGAAGCTGAAAATGCCGCAAAGGTCGACCATCTGCAGGAAACCTGGGCGCAGCCCATGCCAGCTTTTCCGGTAGATGACGGTTATGTCTCCGGAATAATACAGGATGAATCAGGCAAGTTTAATTTAAATAGCCTGATTACTGCCGAAGGCGCAGTCAATGAAAATGCCAAAGCATGGTTCGAGCTGATTCTAAAACGTGCCGGTTTGCCGGAACAGCTGAGTGAAGCAGTCATTGACTGGCAGGATGCAGACGAGCTGGTCAGTGGGGGCATGGGCGCCGAATCTAACTATTATCAAGGCTTGCCAAATGCTGCTTTGCCACCGAATGCAAAATTTCACAGCGTAGAAGAATTAAAGCTGGTACGTGGTTTTAAAGAGAGTAAATATAAGCTGATAGCACCTTATCTGAGTACTGCACCGGTGCAGGAGGGCTTGGTCAATATTAATACCGCTTCAGCTTTTCTTTTGGCCAGTATGGATGAAAAGCTGGATGTGAATGCAGTGCAGCAATTGCTGGATCAGCGTCAGGCCAATTTGGAGCACTTTTCCAATGTGACTGATCTATGGTCACTGGAGCCTTTCGCTCAGGTCGATGCGGACAAGCGTAATTTGTTTAACAGTCTGCTTGGGGTGCAATCCAATTATTTTAAAGCCCGAATCGAAGTGGTTTTAAGTGAGCGTAAGCGCCAATTTAGTAGTGATCTGGTTCGCCAGGACAAACAGGTTTATGTCGCTTACCGTAGCATGGCGCCATTTTAATTTTAGCTCATGAATTGTACAGGCTGTATAAGCGCAAATGCCGGGCTGATGCCTTTTCCCTATCATGCTAAACAGCAAAATTAATCCTCAAAGCTTTACTTTTGCTTTATAATCAAAATTAATTCACCTATTTTTTGACGACATTACGGCATATGTTAATTCGTAAGTTATTTAAGTTTGAGAATGCTCATATTGTGCGTAACTGCACGTCAGATCGCTGTAAGCGTTCGATCCATGGCCATAGTTATAAAGTCGAGTTATTGCTAAAAGCCTCGAAGCTAGATCATGGTCAAATGGTCTATGACTTTGGTCTGCTTAAAGGTGTGATTAAGGATTTCTTTGATTCTTTCGATCATGCCATCTGCTTCTGGCAAAATGACGACCCGGAATATATTCAGGCCTGCAAGAATTTCAGCGCGCGCTGGGTATCTTTGCCGGTATCGCCATCAGCAGAGCAGTTTTCACGTATTTTCTTCTTTCTGGCACAGCAAGTGCTGGCATCGACCGTGACTCAAAATGGCGAAGGTGATGTCGAAGTCTATTCTGTGATTGTGCATGAAACTGACACCGGCTATGCACAAAGCTTTTTAGAAGATATTCAAAATGAACAGATGGGAATTTTGAGTCTGGAGCAACTTGAGTTCTCTGAACAGGTGCAAGCCGAATGGACAGATCCGGACATGTTCGCCAAGCTCAAACAGGGCACACCATTTCATAACCCTACAGTAGATTTACAGGTACAGATTTAAAGTCTGCGTGACTTTAAATCCATTGACATAGATTTAGGATTGAAGAATGTCTTTAAATGAACAGCAACTGGCCAAGCTGAATAAAGTTCAGTTGGATGAAAGCTGGAAATATGGATTGAGTGAATTTTTGCTCAGGCCAAAAATGGATGAATTAAAAGCATTTCTCGTTGAAGAAAAAAAAGCAGATAAAATCATTTATCCTCCCAATCATCTGATTTTTAATGCTTTGAATACCACGCCGCTAGATCGGGTAAAAGTGGTGATTTTAGGGCAAGACCCTTATCATGGCCCAAATCAAGCGCATGGATTAAGCTTTTCCGTGCAAAAGGGGGTTGCATTACCACCATCTTTGCGTAATATTTTTCATGAGTTACATGCAGATGTTGGGGTTGAAAGACCGAAGCATGGTGACTTGACGCATTGGGCAGAGCAGGGTGTGCTTCTGTTAAATGCAGTACTGACCGTCGAAGCAGGTCAGCCAACTTCGCATCAGAAGCGCGGTTGGGAAGAATTTACCGATCACGTCATTGATGTATTAAATGAACAGCGTGAACATATTGTCTTTATTCTTTGGGGCGCATACGCACAGCGTAAAGGACAGCGCATTAATCAAGACAAGCATCTCGTGTTAAAGGCAGCACATCCATCGCCTTTGGCAGCAAACCGTGGTGGTTTTTTTGGTTGTAAAGTATTTTCAAAATCGAATAACTACCTCAAACAACATGGCATTGAGCCTATAGATTGGCAGCTGGACGCATGAAATATTCTCCCCTTACTAAACATTATCATCCGGATTTGATTGTTGAAGAAGCGCACAATGGTTGGCGTATCGTTCGTTTAAATCGCCCAAAATCTTTGCATGCTCTCGATGAATCGATTGCTTCCGCACTCTTGGAAGTATTTCAGGATTTCCATCATGATGACAGTGTAAAAGCCATCTGGCTGGATTCAACCACACCGAAAGCGTTCTGTGCAGGTGGGGATGTGCGTAAACTGCGTCAGTTAGTGATTAATGATGAAGTCGCGACTGCCAATAAATTCTTTGAGCAAGAATATGCACTTGATCTGTTATTGCATAATTATGCCAAACCCGTTTTAGTCTGGGGTGAAGGTTATGTGATGGGCGGTGGCTTGGGCCTGTTTATGGCAGCGCCTTTCCGTTTAGTGACACCATATTCACGTTTGGCCATGCCTGAAATCAATATCGGTTTGTATCCAGACGTAGGTGCAACCCGCTTCCTGGCAGATCGTGGTGCGATTGGTCTATTTACCGGCTTGACCGGATCAATCATGACCGCTGCGGGCGCTTATGGGATTGGCTGGGCAACGCATATTTGTGATGCACAGCGTGATTCAGTGTTGGATAAAGTCATTAATATCGACTGGGAGCATTATCCTGCAGGTGACTTCCGTGCCATTGATGACACCCTGAATAGTATGCACCGTCCGGTCGGCCCGGGCCCGCTGCAAAACTCTCTGGATGTGATTCATAGTGTTTGCCGTGGCATAAACTTTGAGCATGATTATGAGTCGATTATTGGCCTGAGTGATGCTCGTAGTGACTGGTTGCGTCAGGCCAGTGAAAACCTGAAAAAAGGTTCGCCAACTACTGCAGCCTTGACCTGGCTATTATGGCAATGGGGTAAGCAGGTACATTCCTGGAATGAAGTTTTCGAACTGGAAGTTCAGATCTCAGACTGGAAAATCCGTCATCATGACTTTGTCGAAGGTGTGCGTGCACGTCTGGTCGATAAAGACCTTAGTCCTGAGTGGAAAAAAGGTGCAGATATGAGCTTAAAAGGTATCCTGTCTGGAAATCCTCCGGTGACCAATATTGAAAGCTGGAATGCCTTGCTAAAACAGTATGGTGTGATTTAAGTTTTACATGTCCGAAACACAATTGAGCGATGAATACTGGATGCAGCTTGCCTATGCGCAGGCTGCACTTGCTGCCGCACAGGGCGAAATTCCGGTGGGTGCGATTATTGTTAGTCAGAATCAGATCATTGGTCAGGGCTTTAATGCGCCGATTTCTTTAAATGATCCGACCGCGCATGCCGAGATTGTGGCGCTGCGTGATGCCTGTCAAAACATCCAGAATTATCGTTTACCTGATGATGCAGTGCTTTATGTGACTTTAGAGCCGTGCACCATGTGTGTTGGTGCGCTGGTGCATTCACGGGTTTCACGGGTAGTATTTGGCGCATTTGAAGCGAAAGCAGGTTCACTGGTGAGTGCGCGTCAACTGTTTGAAACCGGTTATTATAATCACGTATTTTCTTTCCAGGCAGGCTGCATGCAGCAGCAATGCTCTGAACAGCTCAGTGCATTTTTTAAGTTGCGTCGCGAGCAGAAACGACAATTCAAGTTACAAGAAAAGTTATTAAATACGCAGAAATAAATCTGCTTTATCCGCTAAAATTTGCTTACTTTCAAATATCTGCAATCTTCAGGAACAATAATGAACAGCATCCAAGTAAAAAAAGAATTCCCAGCAGCCCTTGATGATGTCTTCAATTTGATGTCCAAGCATGCCACTTATAATATTGCCCTCGCACCGATGCAGGTCGAACGAATCAAGGATTCTGCGGATGCTGAATATCCTGATGGACTCGGTTCAGTACGTGCAATGGGTATGGGGCCAGTGAAGCCGCTGAAAGAACAAATTACCTTGTTCGAGCCAAATAATCGCATCGAATATCAGATTATTAAAAATCCATTGATCAAGCATCATTTAGGCATTATTGAATTTGAAGCACTGGCTGATGACAAAACGTTAGTAACTTATACGATTGAATTGCAGGCACGTGCGCCTTTTGTGAGTAAATTAATCCTTGCACAGTTACAGGCAGCGATTAAACTAGGCCTGACAAAACTCGCAAAATCTGTTTAAACAACAACGGGAAAGCAATGACAGTTCAAATTATTACCATTGATGGTCCAAGTGGGTCTGGCAAGGGCACGTTAGCAGCGAAACTGGCTGCACATTATCAGTTTCACTTATTGGATTCTGGTGCTTTATACCGCCTTTTGGGTTTGTCATTGCATCACCATGATTTGCTGGATTCGCTAGACACGAAATTGCCAGAATGCGTACAAATCGCAACAAATTTAGATATCCAGTTTGTCAGTACCGCCACCGGGGTGCAGGTGTGGCTGGATGGTGAAGATGTGTCCCAAACTATTCGAACTGAACGGGTAGGAGAGTTTGCTTCAAAAGTTGCAGCAATTCCTGAGCTTAGAACAGCGATGGTTTCACGTCAGCATGCCTTTGCACAGGCGCCTGGTCTGGTAGCAGACGGACGTGATATGGCGACAAGTATCTTCCCGAATGCTCAGGCAAAAATATATTTGACGGCCTCGGCTGAATCACGCGCGCAAAGACGTGTAAAGCAGTTGCAGGGCATGGGGCTGGATGTTAAAATAAGCGACATTTTAGCTAATATCATCGCTCGCGATAAACGAGATATGGAACGCACTGTCGCTCCACTCAAGCCTGCGGATGATGCTTACATTATTGATAGTTCAGATTTGAATATCGATGAAGTATTCCAGCTGATGACCACGTATGTGGATCAGCAGTTAGCAAATTAACCCAATTTTATCAGCAAACGCATAGCTTGATCAGTTTTATATGGACTATGTAGATGCTTAATTAAACCGGCCTTGTCTGATCCAAGACCGCTGACTTTATCGGAAATATCATGACCGAATCTTTTGCAGCCCTCTTTGAAGCAAGCGAATTAAACCTCAACGTTGAAAAGGGTGCAGTTATCCAGGGCGTTGTAGTAAGCATTGACTCTGATTGGGTAACTGTTGACACTGGCCTTAAATCTGAAGGCGTTGTTGACCGTGCTGAGTTCTTAAATGAACAGCGCGAACTTGAAGTTCAAGTTGGCGACACTGTAGACGTAGTTGTTGAAGCACTTGACAACGGTATGGGTCAAACAGTTCTTTCTCGCGAAAAAGCTAAACGCGCAGAAACTTGGACTAAACTTGAAAAAATCTTTGAAGACGGCGAAATCGTTACTGGTGTTATCTCTGGTAAAGTTAAAGGTGGTTTCACTGTTGACATCGGTCCAGTACGTGCGTTCCTTCCAGGTTCTTTAGTTGATACTCGTCCTATTCGTGATACTACTCACCTAGAAGGCAAAGAGTTAGAATTCAAAGTAATCAAACTTGACGCTAAACGTAACAACGTTGTTGTTTCACGTCGTGCTGTTATGGAAGCTGAATCTTCAGCTGACCGTGAAGCTCTTCTTGCTCAGCTTGAAGAAGGTCAAACAGTTACTGGTACGATCAAAAATCTTACTGACTACGGCGCATTCGTTGACCTTGGCGGTATTGATGGTCTTCTTCACATCACTGACATGGCTTGGAAACGTATCAAGCACCCTTCAGAAGTTGTTGAAGTGGGTCAAGAAGTTACTGTTAAAGTACTTAAATTCGACCGCGAACGTAACCGTGTTTCTCTAGGTCTTAAACAGCTTGGCGAAGATCCATGGTTAGCGATCATGAACCGTTACCCTAAAGGTTCAATCGTTAAAGCGCGCGTAACTAACCTGACTGACTACGGTTGTTTCGCTGAAATCGCTGAAGGCGTTGAAGGTTTAGTACACGTTTCAGAAATGGATCACACGAACAAAAACATCCACCCATCTAAAGTTGTTCAGATTGGTGACGAAGTTGATGTTATGGTTCTTGAAGTTGATGAAGAACGTCGTCGTATTTCTCTTGGTATCAAACAAACTCGTGCTAACCCATGGGAAGAGTTTGCTAAAGATCACGACAAAGGCGAAAAAGTTTCTGGTACGATCAAATCTATCACTGACTTCGGTATCTTCATCGGTTTGCCAGGCGGTATCGACGGTCTAGTTCACTTGTCTGATATTTCTTGGAACGAACAAGGCGAAGAAGCGATTCGTCGTTACAAGAAAGGCGACACTGTTGAAGCAGTTATCCTTTCTGTAGACGCTGAAGGCAACCGTATCAGCCTTGGCATCAAGCAAATGAACAACGATCCGTTCAATGACTTCCTTGCTGCTAACGAACGCGGTGCGTTGGTTAAAGGTACTGTAACTGCAGTTGACGCTAAAGGCGCTACTGTTAAGTTAGCTGACGAAGTTGAAGCGACTCTGAAAGCATCTGAAATCAACCGCGACCGCGTTGAAGATGCAACTAAGTTCCTTGAAGTTGGTCAAGAAGTTGAAGCGAAGATCATCAACGTAGATCGTAAATCTCGCGCAATCAACTTGTCTATCAAAGCGAAAGACGAAGCTGAAGAGAAAGAAGCAGTTGCTAACTTGAAAACAGCTCCTGCTGGTCAAGACAATGGTCCTAAGACGATTGGTGACCTGATCAAAGCTCAAATGGGCAACTAAGTAAGCGTTTGAATTGTATTGTTAATGTAAGTTAACTAATACTTTTTATACAAATACTGTAAACGGTAGCGTAGTATTTAATTATTGCGCTACCGTTTTGTATTTAAACAGGTTATTATCGGGAAATAGATCCCAAGTAGCTTGATAATTAAAGAGGTCGTAGATGACTACTGAAGCACTTAATAAGTCTGACTTAATAGAGCGTATTGCATTAAAAAATCCGCATTTGGCTGAGCCTTTAGTGGAAGAAGCCGTTAAAATTATGATCGATCAAATGATAGAAGCATTATCAACTGACAACCGTATCGAGATTCGTGGATTTGGTAGTTTTGCATTGCATCACCGTGAACCGCGCGTAGGTCGTAACCCTAAAACTGGTAAATCAGTAGAAGTGGCTGCAAAAGCAGTTCCGCACTTTAAACCAGGCAAGGCACTTCGTGACGCTGTGAACGAGTCTGCACAAAAATAATTGTAAATATTTTGCGGGGTGTTCATGCGTTACGTTCTGGTCATTCTTTTATTGGTACTGTTTGGTTATTCATTAGCTTTGGTTTTGCAAAACGGTACCGAATTGTCAGTGGACTTGTTATTTACTCAAGTTCCCGCAATGCGCCTGGGATTATTACTTCTCCTCACGTTATCTTTAGGTGTCGTTTTGGGTCTGTTATTGGGCGTTCAGATCTTCCGGGTTTTTCAGACGAATTGGGAAATTAAACGACTGCGTAAAGACATTGAACATCTACGTAAGGAACAGTTGAATACAGCCAAGTTAATGGCCGCTGAAGCAGCAGCCCATACCCGGCATGAAAAAACTGTATTAGATATTACCAATGAAAATCAAAGCCCATTATAATGGGCTTATTTTTTGCCTATATGAAGGGGTAATCTCTTGAGTATCATCGTCGCACTAGATGCCAAAAGCCAATTTGATGCCTTAGCCATTGCAGAACAGTTAGATCCTGCCTTGTGTCGACTTAAAGTTGGTAAAGAGTTATTTACCCATGAAGGTCCAATCATTGTCAAAGCGCTTCAAGATAGAGGCTTTGATGTATTTTTGGATCTGAAATTTCATGATATTCCAAATACAACAGCACAGGCAGTATGCGCGGCAGCAGATTTGGGTGTGTGGATGGTCAATGTGCATGCCTCAGGTGGCCGCAAGATGATGGAAACCTGTGTAGAGCGTTTACAAGCGGGTAATTATAAAACTCAGTTGATTGCAGTGACTGTATTGACGTCAATGGGCCGTGAAGACTTGAAAGATATTGGTCTGGATATTGAGCCAAATGAGCATGTAAAACGTCTGGCACAACTGACAAAAGACAGTGGTCTAGATGGGGTGGTTTGCTCAGCTCAAGAAGCGAAAATGTTACGTGAAACGATTGGAAAAGACTTTGCATTAGTGACACCCGGCATTCGTCCAGAAGGGTCGAATGCAGATGACCAGAAACGTATTGTGACACCGAAACAGGCAATGCTAGATGGCTCAACACATCTGGTAATTGGTCGCCCGATTACCCAGTCTAAAAATATGCGTCAGACTTTGAAAGATATTTTGGCAACGCTTTAATACGGTTTGAATGACAAAAAGCCTTTCAGTCGAAAGGCTTTTTTTATATATTGAAAAAATGGTTATAAAATAAAAAGGAAAAATGATGACTTCATCTGAACCACAATTATAAAAAGTACAGAATGACGTGATTCAAAATATTCAACAGGCAGAACAGCTTAAGCAACAAGAATAGCAACAACAGCAGGCAAGCTCAGCAGATCGGACAGCGGGGATCGATGTGGTCAGTTTGGCATCTGATGCCATCAGTCTTGCTTCGGATGTTATTGAAACAGTAGGCGATGCCTTAAGTGATATTGATTTAAGTTTTTAGTCAGCCCTCTCGGCCTACTTGCTTGTGCTTCGTTTTAAAATTCTGCTTTTAAACTGAATCAGGGAGGAGAGTTCCTCTTTATAAAAGAGGAATTTAGTGAGATTGAGAAAGTGATAAAGTAATTAAATCGCTGCCAGTACACTCACCATGACTGGTGCTAACAGTGACAAAATAAAACCACTGACCATGGCATGTGGAATAAAATCATGCCCACAGGCCTGTTTAACCATCGGTAGAGTCACATCCATCGCAGTTGCACCCGCTGCGGAAATGGCGGATCTTGGGTATCTCCAGCCCATACAATACATGAGTAATATGGCAAAAATTTCTCTAAACAGGTCATTCATTAGCGCGATACTGCCGAGTTCTGCATTTCTGAGTTCTGTTACGACAACACCTGACATTGAGTAAAATCCATAGCCTTGTGACAGCATGATCAAATCTTTTAGACTGATGTCTGTATTCCAGAATGAATAAAGCATGACTGCAAATAATGAACCAAAAATACAACCAATCGGAACTAAGAGAATTTTAAAATTTAACCAGGAACGATCTAAAGGTGAATAAGCCAGATCCAGGCCAATTATGAACATAAATACCAGCAACAAATGCCAGGTGCTGATTTGCAAGGATAGATCAAACAGATTCAAGCCCGCATGTAAACAATATCCACCTGCGAGAGCCAAAAAGGCATAGCTCATATTCAGCAAGGATTTAAGTACCAGGTCGACGGAGACTCGGCCTGAACTCGGAAGATAACCTGCCCATTTAAATAGTAGATAACAAAATGCAAAAGCACCGAGCGAAGTCAGAAAGGCAATACTGATCGACGTACTTAGAATCTGTAGGGGATGCTGTAATTCATCTACCAGTTGTGAAAATTCAAAGGCAATCGCAATCAATAAAACATAGCTAAAATAGGGCAATAGCTTGAAACAGATTTTAATAATCGAAAGTGGAATTCGTTTTGCCATGGCAAAACCGAGTGCTAGACAGAATAGAAGCTGAAAGATAAGCCAAAGCGATTGCATAAGTTTAATGGATTGAAAAAATTACCTATAAATTATGCCACCGCTTGATGTCAGATGGTAAAAAGCTTTTAGGCGACTTTATTCAATAATCGATAATCTGCGGCATTTGGCTTTTTTGTTTTGAGCCAGTATTTCCAGGTATAAGTTGGCCATAAGGCAAAGTTCTTGCTGCCTTCCTGCTGATACCAGCTGACACAGCCAGATTGCCACACGGTCTTTTCAAACATGTGTTGCACCTGCTGATTAAATGTATTTTGTGCCTGGTCTTTGACCATGATGGCATCGCTTTGGAATTGATCGACCAGTTGCATCAATTGCAAAATATATTCGACTTGTGCCTCAATCATAAAAATCACAGAGTTGTGCGCCAATAAGGTATTTGGGCCCAGTAACTGAAACAGGTTTGGAAAGTCTTTCATGCAAATTCCATAATAGCTTTCAGCGCCTTGTTTCCAGACTTCATTCAGCTCTGCACCATCGAGCCCGGTACATTGAAAATTCTTCATATAGATACGTGGATCGGTAATGAATCCGGTGCCATAAATCAGGCAGTCAATCGGCCGTTCTTTTCCATCTTGTGTAATGATACTGTGTTCAGTCAGTTCCTGAATCTTCTCGGTCACCAGTTCTACATTGTGGCGGTTAAAAGTCGGGAAGTATTTATTTGAAACCAGAATACGTTTACAGCCCATGATGTAGTCGGGGGGTCAGTTTTTCGGCCAATTCAGGATTTTTGACCTCATATTTAATGAATAGTTCTGCCAGTTTTTGGGTGAATTTCATAATGCCCGGTTTGGCAATCGGTACGACACGCGATTCATTTGACCAATACAGGCGGGCACGGTGTAGCTTTCTAAACCAGTCATATTTTTTGAAGAGTTTCTTCTCAAGGTCGGGGTAGGCACGTTCATCACGAGGAATGACCCAGGCCGCAGTACGTTGCATGACATACAGATGTTTGCATTGCGGGGCAATTTCCGGAATATATTGAATGGCGCTGCCACCTGTTCCAATCGATGCGACATTTTTGCCAGTCGGGTCATAAGTGTGATCCCATTGCGCAGAATGAAAGACTTTGCCTTGGAATTTCTCAATACCGAGAATATCTGGGATTTGCGGAATATGTAAAGGTCCGGAAGCGAATATAACAAACTGGGCTTCAAGGATACTTTGATCCTGTAGCTGTAATTGCCATAGACAGCGTTCTGCCTGGTAATGTGCTGCCAGTACTTCGGTATTTAAACGGCAAAAAGCACGCAGGTTATAATCGGTCACCAGATCCTGAATATAAGAAAATATCTCGGGTGCTTCCGCATAACGTTTGGACCAATTGCTTTTCGGTGCAAATGACAAGGAATATAAATGTGATTGCACATCACAGGCTGCTCCAGGGTACTGATTGTCCCGCCAGGTTCCGCCAAAATCGTTACCTTTTTCAAGAATAATAAAATCATAAATACCATGCTGTTGTAAACGTATTGCCATGGCAATCCCTCCGCAACTAGCTCCAATAATGGCAACTTTAGTATGGGGATGGGAACGTGTAGCTGTGGCATAATCTAGCATCAGTAAATTCCTTACTTATTTTAATGTTGGATATTTATCGTAATTTGCTCCTTGATGATTAGATAGAAAATTGATCTAAACGGCAATAGCCGACACATTATTTTTATAGTACAACTAGAATAATCACATTGTATTTGTATGGTTATGAAACGTTCTGTTCTCAGTCTGATGTATTTGATTCAAGGAATGCGCAAGGCTGGCATGGAGGTCGATCAGAAACTGCAAAACATTGGGCTGCGTGTAGATGCCTTTGATCCAAGCTCGGTGATCCATCCGAGTCTGGAACATGATGTGCTTAAGGTGGTGGGACAGGAAATCCAACCTGAACAGGGATTATTGATTGGCCAGCATTATGCTTTGGCAGGTTATGGTCCCTTACTCATGTTGCTGGTGACCAGTCCTACGGTACGTGATGCATTGAATCAGGTGATCCGTTTTCAGCAGTTGACGCATTTGACCGGTCAGTTGGCCTTGCAGCAAAGCGAGCATCATAGCGCGCTATGTTATCGAGCCAAGCAGCAGGATGATCATTTGAGAATGTTGCTGGCACAGGCAGAGATTTCCGGAACGTTTAAGTTTATCCGGGAAATCTACAAATTGATGGGCTTATCCAAACCTGATTTGCGGATCGAGTTGCCATTTGCCTATCCAGAAGATCTGAATACCTTAAAGGTCTATCATGATTATTATGGAACACAGGTACAGTTTGATGCATCTCGGGCAGCATTCTGGTTTGATGAAGCAGTGTTGGATATTAAAATTCCTTCTGCAGATGCGGTCACTTTTGCTGTCTATGAAGCCAAATGTCTGGCTGAACTGGAGCGTTTGCAACAGGATGAGCAGACGCCGACTGTGGTGCAGCGTGTGCAGGATTATCTGGAAATCCAAAGCGGCCTGATGCCGAGCATGGCTGAAACGGCACAGGCGTTGAATATTCCGGAACGAACCTTGCGGCATCAGTTACAGCAGTGTGATACCAGTTATAAGCAGATTCGCGAAGAAATTATTAAAGATAAGGCTTTGCGACTAATTGAATATAAACAGTATTCGATTGAAATGATTGCAGAATTATTAGGCTATTCCGAGCCGGCCGCTTTTAACCATGCCTTTAAACGCTGGTTTGGGCAAAGTCCTCGGCAATATATAAAATAGCCTAAGTTAGTTTATGCCAAAGTGTTATAGCGTGTTGATTAAACTCCGCTATAATTAAATTGATCCCAAATAGTACGAAATTCTATGTCCGATTTTAATTCACAGCACAGCACCGCTTTTAGTCCGATTTCTCCTGCAGAACGTTATGCACAAGCGATCTCTTCGGGACAGTTTATGCCTGATGAAGCACAGGCAATGGCAGTACATGAACTGAATCGTGTCTGGCTGGAATTGATTCAGCGTTTTAAGGCATCGAAAAAAGCATTTCGCCGCTTTCGCCGTCAGACATCTCCGAAAGGGGTGTACATGTGGGGTGGTGTGGGGCGTGGAAAAACTTGGTTAATGGATCAGTTTTACGATTCGATTCCGTTTCGCCGTAAAACCCGGATGCATTTTCACCATTTTATGCAGCATGTGCATCGTGAGTTAAACAAATTATCCGGACAGCGTAACCCCCTAGATATCGTGGCGGATCGGATTTATAAAGAAGCGGTCATCATCTGTTTTGATGAATTTTTTGTATCTAACGTAACGGATGCGATGATTCTAAGCGATCTATTCCAGAAGCTGTTTGAACGCGGTATTACCTTGGTCGCTACCTCGAATATCGCACCGGACGGTTTATATAAAAATGGCATTCATCGTGACCGTTTTATGCCTACTATCGAATTGGTCAAGAAAAACTGTGTGGTGTTAAATGTTGATGCCGGAGTCGATTACCGTCTACGGGTTCTAAAACAGGCACAACTGTTTAAATTCCCGTTGACGCATGATCATAAAAACTGGATTGCACAGCGTTTTAGCGCTTTGACTCAGACTCAGACCTGCTCGGAAGAACCGATTATCATCAACAACCGTATTGTCGAAACCGTGTCACATACCGAAGATGTGTTGTGGTGCGAGTTTTCTGAACTGTGTTTAAAGCCACGTAGTCCAGCTGATTTTATTGAAATCGCCAATATTTATAATACAGTGTTGGTCAGCAATGTGCCGCACCTGACCGATTTTCTGAATGATGGAACACGCCGTTTTATTTATCTGGTCGATGAATTTTATGACCGCGGCGTCAAGTTACTCTTAACCTCGGAAGATAATATCGTGGATATTTATCAAGGTGAGAAACTGGCCTTTGAAATTGAACGAACCCGTTCCCGTTTGCTGGAAATGCAGTCGGATGAATACCTGAATTCTGAACATCGCCAGATTGAGAAAATCGCCTCTGTGAACGGAGAATAACCATAAAAGCGCTGGATGTACCGGCGCTTTTTTTATAAAAATAGGTACTTAAATTATCGACAAGCCTGATTAAACATGGCTTAATCTTGATCTAAATATGATCGTGTATAACTAGAATGCATAATTTTTACTCGAAAATCTGAACTTAAGTCTAATTTCTACATTTCGAAAACTTTATACACTGTCATTAGGGTATTTAGCAGAATGATATCTATTTGTAACTGAGAAAGATCAAATATGTTTATGAGGGTATTCATATTAGAAAAAATGCTCAGTATTTAGCAATGTGATAATACTATTCAGCTAGATTTTAATCGGTATACTAGAATCTCTTGTATAAAAAGTAGCAATATCAGGAAAGACAATGACTGCACGTATTCAAAAAGGCAAGTTAGCGATTGCTAAAGAACTTTACGATTTCATCGAAAATGAAGCACTACCAGGTTCTGGTTTAGACAGCGAAACATACTGGAAAAACTTTGAACAAGTCGTTGTTGATCTTAGCCCTAAAAATAAAGCACTTTTGGCTAAGCGTGATGACATTCAGGCGAAAATTGATGAATGGCACCGCAATAACACATTTGAATTACAAGCTTACAAAGCTTTCTTGACTGAAATTGGCTACTTGTTACCAGAAGTAGAAGATTTTCAAATCAGCACTGAAAATGTAGACGAAGAGATTGCAGTACTGGCAGGTCCACAGTTGGTGGTACCGGTACGTAATGCACGTTACTGCCTGAACGCTGCAAACGCACGTTGGGGTTCTTTGTACGATGCACTTTATGGTTTCGATGTCATCTCTGAAGAAGATGGCGCGGAAAAAGGCAAAGGCTATAACCCGAAACGTGGTGAAAAAGTTGTCGCATTTGCAAAGAATTTCCTCGACGAAACTTTCCCATTGGCACAAGGTTCGCACGCAGACGCAACTCAATACGCAGTTGAAGCTAATGCACTAGTTGTTACCCTAAAAGACGGTTCAAAAACAACTGTGGCAGATGCCGCTAAATTCGTTGGTTACAATGGCGAAGCTTCAGCACCGACTGAAATCGTACTTAAAAATAATGGCTTGCACGCAATCATCCAGATTGATGCCAATAGTTCGATTGGTCAAACTGACGCAGCAGGCGTAAAAGATGTGGTTCTTGAAGCTGCGGTTACGACCATTCAGGACTTGGAAGACTCGATTGCAGCCGTTGATGCTGAAGAAAAAGTGGAAGGCTACCGTAATTGGTTAGGCCTGATGAAAGGTACTTTAGAAGAGTCTATTGAGAAAAACGGTAAAACTGTTACCCGTAAACTGAATGAAGACCGCACTTTCAAAAATGTAGAAGGTGGTGAAACTAAAGTTCATGGCCGCTCATTGATGTTGCTGCGTAACGTTGGTCATTTAATGACAAACCCGGCGATTCTGGTAGATGGCGCAGAGATCTATGAAGGCATCATGGATGCACTGGTTACGCCATTGTTGTCTTTCGCAGACATCAAAGGTGAAAACACGATCAAGAACTCGCGTCAAGGTTCAATGTATATCGTTAAGCCGAAAATGCATGGTCCTGAAGAAGTGGCATTTGCCGTTGAATTGTTTGAACGTGCAGAACAGGCACTTGGCTTACCTGCAAAAACTTTAAAAATCGGGATTATGGATGAAGAACGCCGTACTTCTGTGAACTTGAAGAACTGTATTGCACAAGCCAAAGATCGTACGATCTTCATCAATACAGGTTTCATGGACCGTACCGGTGATGAAATCCATACCTTTATGGAAGCTGGTCCATTCGTTCGTAAAGGCGAAGTAAAAGGCCAAATCTGGTTCCCGGCTTATGAAAACCGTAACGTGATGATCGGTCTGCAAGCAGGTTTACGTGGCAAAGCACAAATCGGTAAAGGCATGTGGCCAAAGCCAGACATGCTGCTTGACATGTACAAAACCAAAACTGAACATCCTGAAGCGGGTGCGAGCTGTGCATGGGTTCCATCACCTACAGGTGCGGTGATCCACGCGATTCACTATCACCAGATTAATGTTGCAGACCGTCAGCAAGAACTATTGTCGACTCAGCCTTTATCTCTAGATGATTTGTTGACACCGCCATTGGCGAAAGACACTAACTGGTCTGAAGAAGAAAAAACCAAAGAACTCGAAAATAACTGTCAAGGTATCTTGGGTTATGTCGTTCGTTGGGTAGATTTGGGTGTAGGTTGTTCTAAAGTGCCAGACATCAATGATGTCGGTTTAATGGAAGACCGTGCAACTCTACGTATTTCTTCACAACACGTTGCGAACTGGTTGCGTCACGGTATCGTAAGTCGTGAGCAAGTAGAAGAAGTCATGCAACGTATGGCGAAAATTGTGGATGAGCAAAATACCAATGATCCACTGTATACGCCAATGTCTGCTGACTTTGCCAACAATATTGCATTCCAGGCAGCATCTGACCTGATCTTTAAAGGTGGTGAGCAGCCATCAGGTTATACTGAGCCGCTTCTACATGCAGCGCGTTTAAAGTTAAAAGGTTATAAAGGTGATTAATCCTGTCTAGCTTAAAAAGCCTCTTCGGAGGCTTTTTTATTGTCTAATAGTAAGCCGCTGTCGTTCTGACTAGAAATTTTCCAGCCGAACTTTTAAAGTGGGGCAAAGCATGCGAGGAAACAATAAAATGACAACGGTATATCAAAATTTAGACCAGCAGTTTATTCATGGTCAGTGGCAAGCCGGTACTTCAACCAGAACAATAAAAAATATCAACCCCTATACCCAGAGCGAAATTTTTAGCATGGCAGCTGCCAGTTCTGTCGATGTCGACAGTGCTTATACCGCAGCAGAGCAGGCTTTCCAGCAAGGGGGCTTGAAATCCATTGAAGTACGTAAAACAGTGCTGCAAAATTTAATCGCGATCATTCAGCAGCGTCGGGACGAAATCATTGACTGGCTCATTATTGAATCAGGCAGTACGCGCATTAAAGCCGGCGTTGAGGTGGATGCTGCTCTGGGCATCATTCAGGAAAGTCTGGCTTTTCCAGACTGGATCCAAACAGAACAGCTGGAAAGTAAGGATCCGGCACGTAAAAGTATGGTTTTGCGCAAGCCCTTAGGCGTGATTGCTGTCATTAGTCCATGGAACTTTCCATTTCATTTATCCTTACGCTCAGTGGCGACTGCAATTGCCTGTGGTAATACCGTTGTATTGAAGCCGGCCAGTGATACACCAGTGACTGGCGGCACCTTAATCGGTAAATTATTTGAAGAGGCAGGTTTGCCTGCAGGTGCACTGAATATTGTTGCCGGTGCTGGCAGTGAAATCGGGGATTATTTTGTTGAGCATTCAGTGCCGAAAATGATTTCATTTACCGGTTCGACTGAAGTGGGGAAAAGTGTAGGCAGTAAAGCCTTATCCAGTTCCCGAATCAAGCGTCTGGCACTCGAACTGGGTGGCAATGCACCTTTGGTCATTCTGGATGATGCCGATCTTGATCTAGCGGTTGAATTGACGATGATGGGGCGTTTTATGCATCAGGGACAAATTTGCATGAGTACTAACCGGGTCATTGTTGATACCTCTATTCATGATGCTTACGTAGATAAGCTTCTGGATCGGATCAAAATGATTCCGGTGGGTGATCCAAATCTGGAAGATACCGTGATCGGTCCGATCATTAACCAGAGTCAGGTTAAAAAGCATCAACAGATCATTCAAACGGGCAGCGAGCAGGGCGCGCAACTGGTCTATGAAGGAGGCATTGAAGGGAATCTGGTTTCTCCGCATATTTTTATTGATGTTGCGGAAGATTCCGATCTGGCGCAGCAAGAAAGCTTCGGTCCGATTTTACCTATCTTAAAAGCCCGGGATGAAGCACATGCTTTAAACCTAGCCAATGCGACCGAGTTTGGCTTATCCAGTGCAGTATGTACTTCAAACATCGATCGAGGCACTGCTTTTGCCGCACAACTGGATATTGGTATGACGCATATTAATGGCATTAGTGTAGCAGACCAGTCAAATGCACCCTTTGGCGGCGAAAAAAATTCAGGATTGGGTCGTTTTAATGGCCGCTGGATTTTTGAGGAATTTACCCGGACACATTGGTTGACTGTCCCGAATTCATAACAGTCAACGCGCCTAAAACTATAGAAATACGACAGGCTTCGACTTGGCATCACGGTATAATCTGATGGTCGAATGATTTACATATATGAACCATGTGCGCCAACTTTAAGCCTTTAACCTTAGAACAGTTGCATAATCTGGGATTGCCAGAAATTCCTTTTGAATATCCAGAGGAGGTCTATCCCAATTATGCTACACCGCTTTTATTTCATTCCGCTCAAGGACTGGAATGGCGTTCCGTGAATTTTGGACTCATTCCGAAATGGGCAGAAGACAAAACTATAGGCACCAAGACCTATAACGCCAGAAATGAAACCTTACTGCAAAAGCCCACTTTTGCTGAGGCCACTGCCAAATGTCATTTTGGCGTCATTCCGGTATCGGAATTTTATGAGTCCAAATATTTTGACAATAAACCGCAGCGTTGGGGTGTAAGACGTAAAGATGGTCAGGCGACTTTTATTGCAGCTGTGTATGAGATCGCTCGGGTACAAGGGGAAATTGTACGCTCTGCCAGTATGATTACCATGGATGCAATTGACCATCCCATGATGAAGGAGTTTCATGAGCCGGGTAATATCAAACGCTCGGTTATTGTGATTCCACAGCAGCGACTGCAAGAATGGCTAACGCTAAGGCATCCGGATATTCGTAGCTTTGTAGAGGGCTTTCCGGTAGAAGAGTTTGAATGTTCACATGTACCAAAAGAAAAAATCAAAAAAGTCAGTCCACAACTGAACTTTTTTGATTTTTAGAAAGCTCTGGCGAATTATTTATTATTGTAAAGTATGCGCCAATTCGCCAGCGTCTATTTAAAATAAAAAGTAGGTCTCTTAACGAGCTAAATTTTTGAAAATATGACGTAAACTTTCCATGGTTTTTTCAATTTGCAAAGGCGTCAGGCCTTCAAATGACTGTTCCAGTACCACATTTGTCAGATCATTGATCTTATGCGTCATTTGCATGCCTTTGTCGGTCAAAAATACTCGGGTAATCCGTGCGTCATCCTCACATGAATAGGTTTCAACCAGACCTTCGTCTTTTAAGCGGTAGACAATTTTAGTCGTGGTCGACATTTTAGAAACAACCATCTCTGACAAATCAGAAACACTGGCATGCGGTTTGGCTTTTAGTGCAAGAAGGATGCGGCGGCGGGAATTGTCAACACCATACTTTTTTAGTGCATGATCGACATTAACGACGTATTGAGCATGAACCTGAGTTACCCAATAATATGGAAAGTTTTCTAAATTAAATTCTTCCGTACACGGCAAAAATTTTGCATATTTCTTAGTCATGAAATGTTCCTTGTATTTATTTTTCTAGGGCCCTTTCATTTTATGAAAAAGTTTATGCATATTTCAACCTTTATTTTAAAAATGTTAAAGCGCTAACACTTTTTAGTTTTGCTTAACATCCCAAGGAGTTGATCAGTTCTGCATGTGAGCCTTATCTGGCGCGAAGATTGTTCTTTAAAATCGGATGAAAGGCGATAATATTTTGTATAAATTTAATTCCTCATTATGTATTTCGTGAGTAGAAATGTTTTCCAAGACTTTTTATTGTTCTTAAGCAGCCTGTCTGAATAGGTTTTAATGCAAATAATTGTATTTCAATAAATTAATCGATTTAAGAAATATAAGGTGATTGAGTGGTTTTAGTCAATATAGTAAATGATTATTTACAGCTATATTTTTAAGTGATTGTTCTTTCAATAAAAAAATAGTTTATGCTCTAATCTTTAAGTGACCTTAAAAATAATAGCCTAATCAAACTAAATTCTGTTTATTTTTAATTCAATTCGAATACATGATGTAGAAAAAATTAAAATTAATCAGTTTCAGCATCAATCAGTTGGTCATAAAAGTCTCAATAAAATCATGATCATGTAATTTTTTTGTAAATTAATACATTACAAAATACTCAGTTTATGCATAATGGAATAGTCTTAAGTTGCATAGGTTAAATTTTAATGGATCCCTCGCCGTGCGTTGATCTTCCATCTCTATTTCTAGCTTACTCGAACGGGGTCATTCTCTAATGGAATTTTTATTAGATCCCGGAATCTGGGTAGGTTTAATTACTCTTATTATTCTTGAAATTGTTTTAGGTATTGATAACCTAGTCTTCATTGCCATTCTGGCTGAAAAACTTCCTCCTGAACAACGCGATAAAGCACGTGTTATTGGTTTGTCTCTCGCATTATTCATGCGTCTAGGCCTGTTATTTGCCATTGCCTGGTTGGTCACTTTGACACAACCATTGATTACTGTGTTTGACTGGACCTTCTCCGGTCGGGACCTGATCTTGTTATTTGGTGGCTTGTTCCTGGTGTATAAGGCCGTTACTGAGCTGCATGAAAAGATTGAAGGTAAACCTGAAGTCACAGTGTCTACCAATGTGGTATATGCAAGTTTCACTGCTGTTGTTGCACAGATTGTTGTTTTAGATGCTGTTTTCTCTTTAGATTCAGTGATTACCGCCATTGGTATGGTCGACAATATTTATGTCATGATGGCTGCCATGATTGTCGCAATGGGCGTGATGCTACTGGCATCGAAACCATTGACCAATTTTGTGAACCGTCATCCAACCGTGGTGATTCTGTGTTTAAGCTTCCTACTTTTGATTGGTATCAGCCTGATTGCAGAAGGTTTTGGTTTCCATATTCCAAAAGGCTATATCTATTCAGGTATTGGTGTTGCGATCATAATCGAAGCATTCAACCAGTTCGGTCAGCGTAATGCTGCTAAACATGAATCCAAGATTCCTTTGCGTCATCGTACGGCTGACTCGATCCTGAAGTTAATGGGTGGCAAGCTAGAGACGACCGACAGTCAAAATAATCAGGCACAAGAAACCTTTGCAGATGAAGAACGCTATATGATTGGTGGGGTGCTTACCCTTGCAGAGCGTTCAGTCGCTTCGATCATGACGCCGCGCGGTCAGATTTCATGGGTTGATCTGGAAGATAGCCCAGAACAGATCCGTGAAAAAATTCTGTCTGTTCCACACAGTCTGTTCCCGGTATGTCGCGGTAGCCTAGATAAGGTGATTAGCGTAGTACGTGCCAAAGAATTATTGGATGTACTGGAAGAGCCGGAAGAATTAAAAGCACTGATTAAACGTCATCGCCCAATTTATATCTTTGAAAAGATGAAAGTTATTGACGCGATTAATACCTTGCGTACCTCTAAAGGTTCTTTGGTCTTGGTGAGTGACGAGTTTGGTAATGTACAGGGTCTGATTTCACCGCTAGATGTATTTGAAGCAATTGCCGGTGAATTCCCGGATGCAGATGAACAGCTGGATCTGGTGAAAGTGGATGATACGCACTGGATCGCATCGGGCATGTTAGATCTTTATCAGCTTGAGCTTGAGCTTGGCATGATTGATCTGATTGATGAAGATGCTGGCTATATCAGTGTTGCGGGTTTGATTCTGGATAAAACTAACAGTACGGTTGAAGTGGGCACCGAGTTAAATTATCAAGGTGTGCAGTTCAAAGTCACTGAAATTGAAAGCAATCGTATCAAGTCGGTCAGCATTCATTACGTAGGTTAAACAGGTGTTTTAAACACGTTATTTGTTCAAATTCTAAAAGTCAGTTGCTTTAGTGGCAGCTGGCTTTTTTAATGCATGTCTGTTGAATGTGGCTCATTAAAATAATATGAGCCTTCGTTTAAACTGATTTTTATCAGTTTATTCATACTATTAGTCATGTTCCCGATTGAGCTGAATATCCGGATATTGCAGTGAGATTTTGAAGCCGAAAAAGTCAAGTCAGCAATCGAAAATAAGCATGATCAAGCATCAAATATTGATTCATGTAACCTGTTAATCAAAACTTAAAAGTCATATTTAAATACTGACAAAAAATTGAACTACAATTCACATGAACTAGATTTGCATGATGCAAACAGATCTTAAGTAAAATGGAAATCGTTTGTGTGGAAATCATTAGATAAGTTGTATGAAGCCTACTCAGTTCAGAATAAAACTACTCAAAAATGATCTCCGAAAGAGCTAGACAAAACATTTCTAAGGAGATCAATAGAGCAAATGGGCAGGATCAATCTAAATAGGGGCGTTTATCTATTCAGGAGAACAAACACCCTGTGAAGCGACCAGTAAACTAAATGGATTCTGGCAGAATTTTAAAGTTGGCGTATTTTCGGATTGTTTCAGTATTGAGTTGGTGGATTTCATCCAGAAAGGCGACATTAAAACTGCCTAACTGTTGCGCACGTTCAAATGCCAATTGACCGGCAATTGCAAAATGTACATGTGCCGTTAATGCAGCAAGGGCTGGGGACGTTACTGCACTATAGGCAGCAATTAGTGCCCCGAGTGCACATCCCATCGCCGTGATTCGGGGCTGTAAAGCAGAACCGCCTGACACCTGTATCACAGGATAGTCTTTCGAAATAATGTAATCAGATTCACCGGAGATTGCGATGCATTCACAATGATCCAGCAAACTTCGCGCCTGTAAATAAACATCCGCACTGTCTACTGTGCTGTCTACACCCTTGGACTCGATCTGCTTGCCAGCCAAAGCACCAATTTCAGAAGCATTGCCTCGTAAAATCGTAGGCTGGGAATGCATCAACTGATCTACGACGCCAGAACGCCAGCGCAGAACTGTTCCATAACCGACCGGATCAAGCACCCACGGTTTTTGCAATTGATGTGCAGTTTTCGCAGCAAGCTGCATCGCCTGAACCTGCTCTGTCGTCGGTGTACCCAGATTCAGACTGATCGCTGTAGCAGTCTTGGCAAAACTTTCAGCTTCAAACGGATTGTCGATCATGGCCGGAGAAGCATGCGCAGCCAGTACAATATTGGCGACATAGTTGCTGGCCACCGTATTGGTCATGATATGCACCAGGGGCTGCTGTTGCTGAAGTTTCAACCAGGCCTCACAGATCTGATCCAGAAGCGTTTGCTGTAGTGCTTGCGTAGAAGTCGTCATAATGGTCATTTAGAATAAGAGAAAGATTCGTTGTATTCGGTCAGCGGGTAAAATAATGGTCTTGATGCTTGCAGCTACGACAGAACAGGCTGACATAGTCACTGGCATCATAATCCACCGACAGTTCCTGTGAGCCGCAATGCATACAACGTTTTTGGGAATAGAATTTCAGGCGAGGTTCGATCTTGTGCCACGAACGCCACACCGGCTGAAAGAAGATATTTTCATCATAGCCCAAAAACCGATAAAACAGGATTTCGCTCATCTTGCTGAATGCCAGTTGCGGTGGACGCGGCAGGGTAGAGGTTTCCCATTTTTCTGTAACTGAACGTTCGCGGTACTGCTGCAAGGTTTTTTTCAGCAGATTGGTATTAATAAAGTTTTCATTGCGGGGCTTGAGGGCTTTTTGTTTATATAGATATTCCAGCCCGGTCTGCACCAGATAATAAATCTGACCCACAGCCAGTACATCCAAAAGACGATAGCAAAAGGTCTGAAAGCTCTGATTTCCGGCAATTTGCACATTCCAGCTACGGCAATAGAATTGGGCAAACTGAATGATTTCTTCATATAGCAGGCAATAGAGTGCATCTTTGACTTCATCTGCACTTTTAAAGGGCACACCTTGGCTCAGGTTTTGATAAAACCAGTTGCGCAGCTGCTGGGTGATACTGAACAGGGTCGGTTCAGAATAACCATCCAGTCGCACATTAATATAATAATGCTGATTTTCCTGCTGGAGATCTTTGGGAATCAGAACCTGATCCCGGATCAGGCTTTTCACCAGACCATGTTGGAACAGATAATTGGGACTGATGGAATAATATCGAATTTGATGCCAGTCAATATATTCACGGTGTTGGCTATATTCCTGCACCTGTTCATCCAGAATCGCAAGTAAAAACAGTTTATTGATAAAACTGAGCTGATTCAGCTCAAGAACCGGCCGATCCTGCTTTTTATGATATTGACGGTTTTCCTGTAAACGGACTTCCTTGAGCATGCGTTTACGCTGCGCCAGACATTGTTCGCAATAACAATTGTGCTTTTGATCGGAGTAAAGCTGATGCTGGCAATGGCTGCATTCATGATAGCTCAGCTCCTGATCATATTGTTCTGCCTCAATCCAATACATCGATGCCTTACACAATGGGCAGTGAGTACTTTCATCAAGCTGTTTTTGCAGAACACTGAATACCATGGTCGCGAGCAACTCTAGAATGGAAGGGCATTTGATTATACACGGCTGATGAGATGCAAACGTAGTGGACTGGTGCAATTTTTCTAAATCAAAATTAGTCACCCAAACAAGAGAAGAGCTACCGAAGTAGCTCTGATTTTAAAAACATGAAATGACGTTTTTTAAACCGGGCAGGGTAATGTGTCGTCCTCCTCGCCGCGGTGTTTGGCATGAATTAAGGCCTGAACCTTTTTAGAGGGCACTTTTTTGGCACCGAGTGCATCGTAGGTGTTGAGAATGGCAGTCACTTCATGGGCCTGAAGCGGAATGCCTTCACAGCTCATCAACAGGGCAATCACTTTATGGTCAATATTGGCCTGATCCAGGGTCTGCAAAGTTTTGATATTTTCGATCCGTACAACATGCTGTTTTAAATACATGGCTCACCTCATCATCGTTATCATTATTCTTTCATTGGAAGTGTGGAAAAACACGGTTTAACTGTAGCAAGAAGTGTGCTCATTTATTAATCAGAATTTATTCGGTACTCAGCAAATAAAATTATATATTTTTAAATCAGTTATTTATGAAAATGTCAGAAATTATGATCCTGACTATTTTTATGGCACAGATATTTCTTATGTAGAGTCGAGTGCTGCTCAATTAGGCAGAATGCATTGAAAGTGGTGCATGAAATGCCCATATTAGATCTAACAATACAAATGCACAGACAGCGTTTAAAACTTGGCGTATGATTTTGACATGAACAATGTCGAACACGATAAAAGATTAGGACAGGACATGAATATTGCGGCAAACCCGGTGATCGAAGCGGATCAAACCATTTATTTAAAAGACTATCAAAAACCTTCCTTTATTGTTGATTCCATCGACCTGAATATTCAAGTCTATAGTGACCACAGTCTGGTCAGCAGCAAGCTGGAGATGCAGCGCCAAACTGCTGGCGATCTGGTTCTGCTTGGCCGCGATCTAGAGCTGCAATCGATTAAGTTAAATGGTCAAACCCTGAATGCCAGTGACTACCACTTGGATGCTGAACAGCTGGTCATTGCCAATGCACCTGATCAAGTGTTGCTTGAAATTGTGGTTAAAATCCACCCTGAAAGTAATACGATGCTGGAAGGTTTATATCAGGCCAGTTCAGATCTGTTTGTGACCCAAAATGAACCAGAAGGGTTCCGTAAAATTACTTTCTATCCAGACCGTCCTGATGTGTTGTCGGTCTTTACGACGCGTGTCGAAGCAGATAAGAAATATCCGGTTTTGCTTGCAAATGGTAACCTGCTGGAAACAGGTGAAGTCGATGCCAATCGTCATTATGCCATCTGGCAGGATCCGACCAAGAAACCGAGCTATTTGTTCGCCTGTGTCATTGGTGATTTGGCAGTGATGAAAGATTCTTATGTCACATCGGAAGGCCGCAATGTAGCTCTGGAAATCTATGCAGAAGAAAAAGATATTCCAAAATGCAAGATCGCCATGGAAGCGCTCAAACATTCCATGCGCTGGGATGAGGAGCATTATGGTCTGCCTTATGATCTGGATAACTACATGATCGTGGCGACCAGTGCATTCAACATGGGTGCCATGGAAAATAAAGGTCTGAATATCTTCAATACTTCATGTGTGCTGGCCGATGAAGAGTACACCACTGATGCTGCTATCATGCGAGTGCAGTCAGTCATTGCGCATGAATATTTCCATAACTGGACTGGTAACCGGATTACCTGTCGTGACTGGTTCCAGTTGTGTCTGAAAGAAGGCTTGACCGTATTCCGTGATCAGTCTTTCTCGGAAGATTTACAGTCGGCTGCAGTACAGCGTATTGATGATGTGGCAGTTCTGAAAGCACATCAGTTCCCGGAAGATTCAGGCCCATTGTCACATCCACCGCGTCCGGATCATTTTGTAGAAATTAACAACTTCTATACCGCCACCGTTTATGAAAAAGGTGCGGAAATTAACCGCATGATGGCGACCTTGCTTGGCAAGGAAAAATTCCGTCAGGGAACCGATGAATATTTCCGCCGTCATGATGGTCAGGCGGTAACGGTTGAGGATTGGGTGGCTGCACTAACAGCAGGTTCAGGTGTGGATCTTTCAAATTTCCTGACCTGGTATAACCAGCCGGGTACGCCTAAACTTCAAGCAAAAGCTGAATATGATGTAGAGACCCAAATCTATCGCCTCAGCTTTAAGCAAAGCCTGAAAACCCATGCTAAATATCCAAATCTGAAAGCAGTACCCATTCCAGTCGCTTTGGCATTGTTTGATGCTGAAACCGGTGAGCAGCTAACGCTGAACTCTGAGGCACTCTTTGAAAATGGCGTCAAAGATGGCGTGTATCTGTTTGATCAGGATGAAGCCACGATTGAATTTAGCGGTGTGACAGCAAAACCGGTGGTGTCCTTGCTGCGTAATTTCTCTGCACCAGTGAATCTGGACTTTGACTATTCAGAAAAAGAACTGGCTTTCCTGTTGCAATACGAGACCAATGGTTTTAACCAGTGGCAAGCAACTCAGACCTTACTCGAGCGTATCTTGCTGGATGACCAGCCTGCAGAAATTTATATCGAGGCTATGCTCAATACCTTGCCGGATGTGATTGAGAAAGATCCGCTGTTGGCATCACGTCTGTTTGATGTACCGTCGGAAGGTTATTTAGGTAGCCGTATTGATCAGGATTATAATCCGGTTATGATTCAGGAAAAGCGTGAGGCTTTGCTGCATACCTTGGCACGTGCTTTTGGAGAAACAGCGAAAGAAACTTATCTTAATCTGGATCCTGATCTGCAATCTGAATTCTCACAAGCGATGGGTGTGCGTGCTTTAAGAAATATTATGCTGACGATGATGGCTCGTCAGGGAGATGCATTTGCCTTTGATTTAGCCTATGAGCAATATCACACGGGGAATATGTCTGAACGTTTGGGTGCGCTGAAAGTCTTGGTCTGGAATGATGCACCACAAGCAGAAGAAGCTTTGGCAGATTTCTATAGCCGCTTTGAAGATGAAGCCTTGTCTTTAGACCAATGGTTTATGGTTCAGGCAGCACATCCAAAAGCAACGGATGCAACGATTGCGTATCTGACCCAGCATCCGGATTATGATCTGGCTGTGCCTAACCGTATCCGTGCAGTGAGCGGGGGGCTGAATGCTAATCCGGTCAATACCTGGAGCTTTGGCGTGCAGCATTTTATTGGACTGGCAAAATATCTGGACGAGAAAAATCCGATTGTAGGCTCACGTTTGCTACAGGTATTGTCACGCTGGTATACCTTGGCAGAACCGCAACGCAGTGAAGTGAAAGCACAGCTTGAAACCTTAAAGCCACTGGTTAAATCTAAAAATGTGTCTGAGACACTCAATAGTATGCTCAGCGTATAACATCAATATTCATAAAAAACCGGATCGACCTGATCCGGTTTTTTATTTCCTGTTTATTTCAAACGCTGGCTTTAAATACAGTTGAATTTCTCTAAAGGCTTAGGTAAGTACTAAAGGGTGTTACAGTATGATTATATGGAAAAGAGTATTTGTTTATTAAGCTTAAGCTAGGTAAAGGGATCTACAGATTCGCTTACTAGAGGTTGTCCAAGATATGTTAGTGAAAATTGAAGATGGTTTTTATTTAAATAGCCAGCATATTATTGCCGTACATGTCAGCAAGAATCCTGAAAATGGCTTACTTGAAATCTCCATTCAATATACGCCGCATTCCATTCAGCAGGTCGGAGAATACAAAAAAGTATTTCAAAGCCAGCTTGATGCTGAAATTTTCTTAAGTGAGTTAAATCAAAAACTTCGCTAAAAGCCTGCATCATACAGGCTTTGATCAAGCATCTTATTCTCTGACGATAAGTACCGGAATAGAGGAAAGTGCCAGAACATTCTGAGCGACACTGCCCAGCATGAGTTTCTGCAGACCTTTACGACCATGTGAACCCATAATGATCATATCGGTCGGGGATTCATTTGCAGCCTGCATAATGCCTTCTGACGGTGCCATGCCATGCAGGATTTTTGTCGTTACCTGTATACCATCACCAACAAAGTTCAGTTTCAGTTCATTTAAACGATCCAGTGCATTTTGTTCTGCATGCATAAAGTAGTCTGTGACTGCTGGAGCAACTTTGTAAAAATCTACGCCCTTAAAAGGATCCACCGCAATCACGCTGAGTAAAGTGACATGGCTATGAAATACTTTGGCCAGTTCCAGGGCATGATCTGCGGCAGCATAGGAAATCGAGGACTCATCGAGTGCTACGAGAAGATGATCATAGTTATTCATGGTGCTTCCTCATATTTATTATTGCAGTAAAGGGGAGTGTGGTTTGAGCGAGTAAATCTCCACAGCATGTTTTGTTAGACTTTCAAATGTAAAGTAGCAAGTACTGCGCATCTTGAAGATGCGCAGCATCAGGATTATTTTTTCACGATCAGTACGGGAATTTCACTCGCACCCAAAACATCCTGTGCAAAGCTGCCCAGAATCATTTTCTGGAAGCCTTTACGGCCATGAGAACCCATGACGATCAGGTCGGCTTTCACTTCACCCGCGGTTTCAGCAATATGCTCTGCATTGACTAAACCTGTGACAATGCGGGATTGCGCTTCAATACCTTCACCGGCTGCGATGGCAGTGGCTTCTTTCAGGGCCTTTTTGGCATTAGCATGTGCCTCGATAAAATATTCCTTCATGATAGAGGAGCTGTAATAAAAATCAGCCTCGGTAAAAGGATCTTCTGCGATCAGGCTGATCAGGGAAAGCTGACTACCGAATGCCTTGGCAATTTTGGCAGCATGTCGTACTGCAGAAAAGGAAATTTCTGAACCGTCCACTGGGACTAAAATATGTTGATAGGCCATGGCTTTTCTCCGCAGGTTGTCTGATTTTTAGGCTTGGTTTATTGATAGCACAGTGCTGTGGCGGGTGCAATTGCAAAAAAGCGGTAAAATTGAAAAAACTCATTAAATTACAAATATTTTTCATGTAAAAGTGATAAAAAAAACAGAGTAAAAAACTCGGATTTACAGTTTTAATGATCAAAAATAAGAGGATGAATAGTCCTCGTTTACAGCAGGATGGTTTAAACTGCCGTAGCCTGTTTTTAGATCATGTATAGGGGACAGTTTTGAGGTTTTTTGCCATTCATCTTTTGCTCATAGGTTCAGTTATTCTTTCCGGCTGTCAGACCGCACAGAACAGTAAAGTCATTGCCGGTGCTTTTAACCTGACCACAGGCTTGCAGCAAAAAGTGATGGATCGTTATGCGCCTGGTGCGGTTATCGTCCAGCAAAATATTACCTATGCGCCACAGCAGAAATTATCTCTGGATCTGTATCAGCCGCAGAATATTGCCAGTATTGGACCAAGACCGACCATTGTCTGGATTCATGGCGGCGGCTGGATTTCAGGTTCTAAAGAACATGCACGGGGTTATTTCAAGCTGCTGGCGGCACAGGGCTATAATGTGGTATCCGTGCAATATCAGTTTGCGCCACAAGCGACCTATCCAAGCCAGTTACACCAGATCAATCAGGCACTTGAATTTCTCGATACCTATGCAGAAACCTATCAAATCGATGCCCAGAACCTATATCTGGCCGGAGATTCTGCCGGGGCGAATATGGCCAGCCATTACGCCGCTCTTTTGACTAATCCTGTATTTGCCAACCAATCCGGTATTCAGCCTCATCTGCAACCTGCGCAGCTTAAAGGTTTAATCTTGCATTGTGGAATTTATGACTTAGAAGCATTTTCCAGCACAGCACCTGAGGAAATGAAAATTATCGAATGGGGTGTCTTTAACCTGATTCAGGCTTATACCGGCGATCGTAAACATGATGCCGCGTTTTTAAAGCAGATTTCTCCGATTCAGTATATTACGCCGTCTTATCCGCCAGTGTTCATCAGTGGCGGGAACAAGGATTTTCTGACCGATACTCAGGCGCTACCATTTGTAAAAGCTTTGAAGGAACAGCAGATTCCTGTGACTGAAATATTTTATCCAGAGTCTAAGGCCTGGCTTATTCATGAATATCAGTTTTTTATGGGCAAAAAGGAAAGTCAGCAAACTTTTGTCAAAACCCTGGATTTTTTACATCAGCTTTCCCCGTGAAGAGAAAACTGTGCAAAATGAATCTCTCAAGATTGATCGTGTCAGATCGTCCCGACAGCAATCATTGAAAAATAGTTTGGAGTTTGAAAAATGAATCCTGTGTCATGGGCATATTTGTTGTTGGCGTTGGCTATTATTGCCGAAGTGACTGGATCAACATTTTTGGTGAAATCAGAAGGCTTTACCCGATTATGGCCATCTCTGGCAGTAGTCATTTTATTCTGTATTGCGTTTTATTTGCTGTCTCAGGTCATTAAAGTAATTCCTTTAGGCATTGCCTATGCGATCTGGGCGGGAGTAGGCATTGTTCTTACGGCAATCGTAGGCTATGTAATCTTCAAGCAGGCGCTTGATCTACCAGCTTTTATCGGGATTGCACTGATCATTTCCGGTGTGGTGGTGATTAACCTGTTTTCCCAGACTGCAGGACATTAAAAAGGCAGCAAAAGTAACTGCCTTGTTTCTACAATAAGCTTATGCCACTTGCGGTTTAAGCTTAAACAGCAAATAAACCATCAAACCAAGTAGCAGTCCCCAAAAAGCGGAGCCAATACCAAAAAACTGGATATTAGATGCGCTAAACAGGAATGTCATCAGTGCTGCTTCACGGTCATGACTGTCCTGAAAAGCCAGCGCGATATTGTGGCCAATGGTGCCAAACAGGGCAATGCCTGCCAATACTGTAATCAGAATCCCCGGAAAAGCCATCAATAGACTGGTCAAGGTCGCAGCAAAAAAACCCATCAGGATATAAAACAGGCCGCAGCTCATACCGGCAATATAACGTTTGGCCGGATCAGGATGCGCTTGAGCATCCAGACTGACCGCCGCACTGATTGCGGCAAGATTGACACTAAAACAGCCAAATGGCGCCAACATCGTCTGTGTAATACCCGTCCAGCCTAGAATAGTATTTACTTTCGGCGGATAACCATAACTTTTAATCACGGCCAAGCCGGGCAAGTATTGCGATGCCAGATTAATCACCATCAAAGGCAAGGCTAATCCTAAAACAGCCTGCAGGCTAAATTCAGGTGTAATCCATACCGGCTGGGCAATGTTCCAGTTCAGCTGTGGAATAGTAAAATTAATAAAGAACGGACAGAGGGCAATAGCCATCAAGACGGTAATCACGATGCTATAACGCGTACTCAGTTTTTTAGAAACCAGATAAATCGCCAGTACACAAAGCACAAATTCCCATGACTGTTGAAGACTACCAAAGACCGAGATGCCAAATTTTAATAGCACGCCTGCCAGCATAGCACTGGTCAAACTTTGTGGAATAAACTGGAAAATTCGCTCGAAAATTCCAAAAAATCCCAGACAGGCAATAAGAACTCCAGAAATCAGAAAAGCCCCGATTGCTTCACCCAGACTATAATGACCGGCAGAAGCAATGACCAGCGCCAGACCGGCAGTCGACCAGGCAGTCGAAATTGGATAGCGATATTTCCAGGAAAGCAAAAATCCAGAAACTCCAATACCTATACCCAGTGCCCATAACCAGGAGCTAATTTGTGCCTGATTAGCACCTAGGCTTTGAGCGGCTTCAATGACCAGTACGGCGGAAACACTAATACCAATCATGCAGGTAATAAAACCGGCCATGATGGCAGGAAAGGAGAGATCTTGTAAAAGTTTTGGCATCATCCATGACACTATTTTTAAATGCGTTTAAATCATACGCTTTTCACGTATCAACACAATGTTTTTAACAATTTTATCCAGAGATCTACTGGCTTGAAGCCGGTCACTACTAGAAAGTTGAAGTCGCCAGTTTAAGCCCAAAACCACAAAATAGAATCCCGACCGCTGCGACACAGCTGGCAGTCACTTTATAATTTTGGTTGAAATAGGACGCCAGTTTTACACCAGAAAAAATCAGGATTGAAAGATAGGTCATACTGATCAATTGCAAGATCACAGCCAGAAGCGTGAACGTCAGGGCAGGATAAGGATAGGCAGGATCGACAAACTGAACAAAAAATGACAGGTAAAACAGAATTGCTTTAGGATTTAAGATGCTAATGGTAAGTGCGGTACGAAAGGGCTGAATTGATTCAGTCGTATTGGAAGATGTTTTTTTAATCTGGACGCGTTGTGCGGACTTTACCGGAAAGAAAGTCTGATAGGCTGCGATGATCAGTTTGATACCCAAGTAACTGAGATAGATCGCCCCGATAATTTTCAGGGCAATAAACAGTACCGGAAAGGCATGTAGGAGCGAGGCCGCACCCAGTGCTGTACATATAATCAAGATCAGATCACCGGTATAAACCCCCAAGGCACCCATATAACCTGTTTTAATGCCAAAACGGGAGGCAATTGACATGACATACAGGGAGTTCGGCCCAGGCAGTAACACAATCAACGTTGTTCCAATGATAAAGGTCGTTAGATCTGTGATACCAAACACGAAAAACTCGCATGAACAAAAAAGCCGATGTGGCATTATAGCAACATCGGCCTGGAGAAATTTGCTAAATTTTCTTTAAATTTCAGTCGTACTCAGGAAAGTTTCACGTAATAAAGCAGCCAGTTGTTCACGGGCTTTAATGAAGCCCTCAATGCCACCTTGCAATAATTCACTGGCCATCGGATCCTGTTTCAATTGTGCATCAAAATCGGCATGGCTGATTGGACTGAGTTCACCTTGAACTTGAATATCTTTGGCTGAGAGTTGCGCCTGCACTTCACGTTGATCATTTTCTAGTTCGGCCAATAAATTTGGTGCTACCGTGAGCAGATCACAGCCGCTTAAACCCAGTACCTGATCAATACTGCGGAAGCTGGCACCCATGATTTCAGTCTGAATACCATGCGCTTTATAAAATTCATAAATACGCTTAACCGAAAGTACACCCGGATCTTTTTCAATCGGGTAAGACTCAACGCCTTCAGCTTTTTTGTACCAGTCCAGAATACGGCCGACAAAAGGCGAGATTAATGTTACTTTGCCATCAGCACAGGCATGGGCCTGATGCTGACCAAACAATAAAGTCAGATTGGTATGAATGCCTTGTTCTTCCAGTGCTTTCGCTGCCTGAATGCCTTCCCAGGTAGACGCGATCTTGATCAGAATGCGGTCTGAGTCAATTCCATATTGCGCATAAAGTGCCAGTAACTCTTTGGCTTTGGCAATGGTAGCTTCAGTATTAAAGGACAGCGAAGCATCGACTTCCGTTGAAACACGACCTTCAATCAGTTTTAAGATTTCTACACCAAATTTGACCGTTAAAATATCAATAGTCCGTTCAATCAGAGCGTCATCTGCATAGCCTTCTTGCTGGGCTTGCTGAAAAGCAGCTTCAATCAAGGCCTGATTTTCAGGTTGTTTTGCTGCTGCAGTAATCAGCGATGGATTGGTGGTTGCATCAAGCGGACGAAATTTTTCAATGGCACTCAAATCACTGCTGTCTGCCACAATGATCGTCAAGTTTTTTAATTGGTTTAATGCAGTTAATGTCATTACGATCTAGTTCTATGGTTATTGCTTATGCTTTCTTATATATCATAAATGGCCGGTTTACCAAGTAGACTGTCGTTGAATTTCTGTGATTAATGCCCGGTTTTACGTTGTTTGCGCAAGTGATTAATCAAAAAATGAGCAGCTGTGCCTAATCGGGTTTCTCTGCTCCAGACCAGATCAACAAAATATTCAAACTTTGGGGTGAAATCGAGCAGATTGAGAACCTGTAACTGATCTTTCAAATGTGGCTGCTCATTCAGCATTTCGAGTGGCAGAACCCCCCAGCCCAGTCCTTGCTGAATCATGCTGCAAGCCGAGTGATGGTTATCGGTGCGCCAGTAATTTCGTGAAAAGAGTAGTTCCGGCTTGATGGTGCGATCCCGACTGGCCACCACAATCTGCCTATTTTGCAAAATCTGTTCATAACTGACTTGATCGAACTGACTTAGGGGATGCTGTTTGGCGACTACAGCCACCAGTACCTCACGTTTCAATTCCACAAACTGTTCCCGTGTTTCCAGTTGTTCGCGTTCAAACATCAAGGCTAGCTGCGCTGAACCTTCAAACAGCATACGATGTGCATCTTCCTGAGGTGCACTGAATACATTGACTTGCAGTGCAGGAAATTCCTGTTCTAGCAACACAATATAATCGGTCCAGCGCGTATGCAGCAATTCTGAGACCACCACAATATTCAGTTCAGATTCTAGGCCTGAACTTAGGGCTTGAGCATGCTGTTTCCACTGATTCATTTCGACCAGAAGTTGCTGGGTTTTTTCATACAATACCTGCGCCTGTGCGGTCGGTTTTGGTTCACGACCTATACGCTGAAACAGTTCTAGATTCAGGTCAATTTCCAGATTGGCAATGGCCATGCTGACTGCGGAAGGTACTTTACCTAGTTGACGGGCAGCCGCAGAGAAAGAACCGGTTTCCATCACAGTTTTAAACATCAGTAGCTGTTCTTGATTAACATTCATAATTTTATCTTTCATTTTTATTGATAGATTCTAACTCGAATAGTCAGATTTAAAGAAATAAAATTCTTGCATCATGTAATGAATTGAGCTGATTTGATATGTTAATTTCCAAAAGAAGGTTGATTCATGCCGCTTTATATGAAGGCATTTTACTGGTCGTGATCGCTGTCCTGCTAAGTACTTTGATGCATATGCCGCTTGAGGTCACAGGTATGCTAGGAATTGCCATGGCTCTGACCTCAGTACTCTGGAACATGTTGTTCAATCACTATTTTGAAAAGTTTGAAGCCAGACATCATTTGAAAAGAACCATTAAAGTGCGAATTGCTCATGCAATTGGCTTTGAAGGCGGTTTGATGCTGGCGACCATTCCGATGGTGGCTTATGCCTTACACATGAGTCTGGCTCAGGCCTTTTTGCTGGACTTAGCTCTAACCCTTTGTATTCTCGTATATACCTTTATTTTTCAGTGGGTTTATGATCATCTAGAAGCCAGACTGGGGCTACAGCCGGATTATCGGAAAATCTCATCATAAAATACGCCATAAAAAATACCACACAGTTCAGACTCCCTTTTCAGAATGCGAAAGGTGAAATATTCAGCGATGAGGACTTGGTCAAGTCCTCATTTTTTATGCTCGAACCCAACTGAAAATTAAGCTATAAGACTTTGATTTTTTATTTTAATTTTTAAATTTATTGGGGAATTCAATGCTATTTAGACGAGCGATCTTGTCAGTGTCCATCGTGTTGCTGATGTGGGGGTGGAGGAGGTGAGAGCAGTACGCCACAGCAGACGCTGCCGGATCCAGTGACACCCCCCCCGGTTCGGGTGAGCAACTGAGCAAAATTGCGGAATTTAAGGTTCTGGATGTGGGTTCAGAATTAACAGCAGGGAATTTCGGTCTGGCCAGCTGGAATCCCACCGTCATGGTGGTAAATGGCGATGTCCTTTATATTGCCAATAGTCAGGCCGAATCGAATATTTTGCGTTATGACTTAAAACAAAAACGTGCACTCAGTTCCATAGATCCTATGAAAATTCCGGGTCTGGCCAAAAAATGGGACAGTCTGAATGATCTGGAAATTCATGCAGGGCGTTTATATGTGGCCAACTATGGCTTAAACCGAATTGATATTCTAGATATTAGTGGTGAGCAACCGAACTTCATTACGGCACTCGGCACAGGTGTATGGTGGGGCGATGCGCTTAATTATTCGCTGGTACATAGCAATGCAGTGACTGCTGACGACCGTTATGTGTATGTACCTGATATTGAAGGCCGGATCAATGTCTGGCGTCAAAGTGATGTGACAGCGCAAAACCATTTAAAGGCCCGCAAATTTGCACGGCTCAGCTTGCCGGGCTGTGCACGCAACTGTAATGCACGTATGGAGGTCATGGGCGACTATCTGTATACCAGCCTGCCGGATGGTATGACTTATGTCCACGATATCAATCAGATTCAGGAAAATGGAAATAATATTACGCCCATTTTAACAGAAACCAATTTGTCGGCAGTCATGCATCGTCATAACGATGGCTTGGTCTATGTGTCACGAAATGATGGAACTGTAAAAAGCTACCGGGAAAAATCTTTTAACTTGGAGTCTATCTTACCCAATAAAAGTGTAGATACTTTCCGAGATTATATTTTAAAAGGGCAAAACCAGAGCAGTCGACTGGCCAAGGCCAGCGATCTTTATATTTATGGTCAGAATCTATTACACATGGCCAATCAGAAAATTCATATTCTGCCAATGCTGACCTTGCAACAGAATAAATCCACACAGCTAAACCAAGCTATGATTTTAACCGAATCTCAGGCACGCGAGAGAAGCCGTGTCTTGCAGGATGGTGAATCATGGGAAACCTTGACCAATAGCAGCCAGCGTCATGTCTATATGGACAAGATTTTATCGGCAACTCTAAATGGCAACCGCCTGCATTTGCAAAGCTACAGTGCTGTGCCTGTACGTGATTTGCAGATTCGTGCCAAGATTAAAAACTCAGAAGACTGGGTGATTCTGGCAAAGCTGGATCAGTTGACGCCATTTTCGAATGCCAGCTTTGATCTCAAACTGACCGATCAATCCCGTTTCCCGTTGCTCGATGGCACAGGCTCGATCCAGCTAGCAGGTCTGAGTCAGACCACGCAAAATCCAAGCAATATTTTTGATCTGAAAATTAACTCTGAGACCGATGAGCACGTCAAAAAGCTGAATCAGATTAAAGCCAAATGGAAAATTTATTTTGGTACCTATGATGAACCGAATAAATGGTGTCGTATTACGCCGGTCTATGCCCGGGAATGGGTCATGATGATGACCAATCTGGCCTATATGCTCAGTACTCCAGAATTTGAAACCTTATGGTTTAACCATAAAGCGGTCATGGGACACGATTTTTTTGGCAATGATGGTCAGGTAGAAGGGCCGAATGGTTTCTTTCAGCCAGAAGATTATGTCCGGATCTATCGGGAAATTCTTAACCGCAATGAAATTAATCTTGGCATTACCAATATGGGTGGTGGTTTAGGTGGTGGAGCAGTATTAGGAGTAGATACTTGGTTATTCTATGGCCATTACACATTATCTGGTTATCGAATTATTGCACATGAATTTGGTCATCATTGGGGCGGGCATAATAGTGCCTGGGCCATGTCGAATTATGGCTTTGAAGCTATGGTCGATTGGTTAAACTTCTATTTCCAGCGCCGTCCAGGCTCAATTCCTTATATGGACCCAAATGTGAATGCTTTCCACCTAACACCCGACAGCGCGCTTTGTCAGGGTGTGAACCAGAATATGGTAAAAGGTGTGGCATCGACTGCACCATGGAATAAAGTAGATGAATATTTTAAAAATAATCCAATAACAAATCCCTAAAACATAAAAAAAGCCCCTCAATTGAGGGGCTTTTTAATTGGATCGGTCAACGGATTATTTTTCAATAATTGCCGTCACACCTTGACCACCGGCTGCACAGATCGACACCAGTACGCGGCCTGAACCTTTCTGGTTAATCAGTTTTGCTGCTGTCGCAATGATACGACCACCAGTTGCTGCAAACGGGTGACCGGCAGCAAGTGAAGAGCCTTTTACGTTCAGTTTGGCACGGTCAATTGAACCTAATGGTGCATCCAGACCTAAACGCTCTTTACAGAATTTCGGATCTTCCCAAGCTTTCAGCGTAGACAATACTTGAGATGCAAAAGCTTCATGAATTTCATAATAGTCGAAGTCTTGCAGTTTCAGACCTGCACGTTCCAGCATACGCGGCACGGCATAAGCAGGCGCCATCAACAGGCCTTCTTTTTTCTCGACAAAATCAACTGCGGCAGTTTCCTGGAAAGTCAGGTAAGCCAATACTTCATGACCATTTGCCTTCGCCCATTCTTCAGAAGCCAAGAGCACGCAAGAAGCACCATCTGTTAGCGGCGTAGAGTTACCCGCAGTCATGGTACGGGCATCGCCCTTACCAAAGGCCGGCTTTAATTTCGCCAGTTTTTCAACACTTGAGTCCGCACGCAGGTTATTGTCACGTTGAAGACCCAAGAATGGTGTGATCAGGTCATCAAAGAAACCTTCTTCATACGCTGCAGCCATTTTCTGGTGTGAAGATGCAGCAAGTTCATCCTGTGCTTCACGGGAAATTCCCCATTCCAGTGTAGTAATCGCCTGATGATCACCCATAGACAGACCTGTACGCGGCTCACCATTTTTTGGTGCATCCATAAGGTCTTTCACATTGATTTTGGTCAGTGCTTTCAGACGGTCTTTTGCAGTTTTCGCAATGTTTAGCTCAAGTAATGCTTTACGTAAACTGTCACCAAAAGCAATCGGTGCATCAGAAGTCGTATCTACACCACCTGCAATGCCTACTTCGATTTGACCTAAAGCAATCTTGTTGGCAACAAGAAATGCCGCTTGCAAACCAGTACCACATGCCTGCTGGATGTCATAAGCAGGCGTTTCAGGTGCAAGGGCAGTATTTAGTACACATTCACGGGTCATATTGAAGTCACGGCTGTGTTTCAGTACTGCACCCGCAACCACTTCACCTAAGCGTTGACCTTGCAGATTAAAGCGTTCAACTAGGCCGTTCAGGGTTGCTGTAAACATGTCAGTATTGGATGCCGTAAAGTAAGCACCATTAGAACGTGCAAATGGAATGCGGTTACCACCGATAATCGCAACGCGGCGAACTGTATTTTGGCTCATGTTTGGTTCCTGTAGAACAGAAGTCTGTGTTGTAGAGATTAAATCTTTTTCAGATGAAGTCGTATTTTTGGCACGGGCAGGTGTGCTCCGTGTACGCGAGGTTTTAGTCGGACTTTTTTCTGTCCCAGTGGCTGTGTCAGTATTTTTAGTGCTACGCTTGGTGCGCGTTGATGGTTTTGACACAGTTTCTGTCGCAGAGTTCTCGACTGCTGGATTTTCTTGAGTTGTTTTGCTCATAAGGCTTTACCAGGCAAATAGATCGTCTTCTTGGTGCTTACATTAGCATAGAAGAGGATAGGCTGTATTGACTACAATGACATTACAGACTGCGCTCAGGTCAAGTCATCTGCCTATTATCTCAAGTATGATTGGGCGGAATCTGGCGGATCTATTGAAATATATGTGTCTGGCATCATATTGAAGTTTAAGGGTAACTTTAGATCAACCAAAAATTAATTTGTATGAGAGATAATAAACATGACTGATCAGTACCAAACTTTTGCAAAATCTCCTATTGGTAAATTTGTCATTAAAAATTTGGGTTTGCCATCCCCAACTTCTTTAGACCGTTTTGAGTCTGCTACGCCGGTGGTAAAAGGCGCAGTATTATTGGGCGCAGCACCAGCAAGTCCATTGACGGGTGCTATTGCTCAGGTTCTGGCAAATATTCATGCCAACAGCTATGCAGGTAATAATGCTGAGTTGCAACAGGCGGCTGCAGCATCTGGGCTGAATCTGGGTGCATTTAACCCGGGCGATAAAGAATCAAAATTCAAGGTCGTTATTTTTGATGCTTCAGGGATCGAAAATTCAGAACAGTTAAAATCACTTTATGATTTCTTTAACCCGATTGCGCGTCAAATCCAAAGTTCTGGCCGTGTCGTGATTGTAGGGACTACGCCTGAAACTGCTAAATCAGTCAGTCAGTCAATCGCTCAACGTGCACTGGAAGGTTTTGTAAAATCTGTTGGTAAAGAGTTTAAAAAGGGAATTGCAGCGAACCTGATCTATGTAGATGCTGGTGCAGAAGCAAACCTTGAGTCTGCTTTACGTTTTGCAGTTTCTCCACGTTCTGCCTATGTTTCTGGTCAGGTGATTCGTGTTTCACCTGCTGAAAAAGTAGACGTAGACTGGACCAAGCCATTAGCGGGTAAAACTGCGGTTGTGACAGGCGCAAGCCGTGGTATTGGTGAAGCGATTGCCCATGTATTGGCCCGTGATGGTGCACATGTCATCTGTCTGGATGTTCCACAACAGCAGGCTGACCTTGATCGTGTAGCTAGTGAGATCGGCGGTTCTACCTTGGCTATTGATATTACAGCTGCAGATGCAGGTGAGAAGATCAAGGCAGCGGCAGCAGAGCATGGCGGCTTAGACATCATTGTGCACAATGCCGGAATTACTCGTGACAAGACCTTGGCCAATATGAAGCCTGAACTGTGGGATCTGGTGATTAACATCAACCTGTCGGCAATTGAACGCGTGAATGATTATTTAATCTCCAACGATGGTCTAAATGCCAATGGCCGTATTATCTGTGTATCCTCAATTTCTGGGATTGCAGGAAACCTGGGTCAAACCAATTATGCAGCATCTAAAGCCGGGGTGATTGGTGTAGTAAAATTCACAGCACCGACATTAAAAAATGGTATAACGATTAATGCCGTTGCACCGGGCTTTATCGAGACTCAGATGACGGCTGCGATTCCATTTGCGATCCGTGAAGCAGGCCGCCGTATGAATTCGATGAGTCAGGGCGGTCTACCTGTTGATGTTGCAGAAACGATTGCAATGTTTGCTGCTACTGCATCAACAGGTTTAAATGGCAACGTGGTACGTGTATGTGGTCAAAGTCTGTTAGGGGCTTAAAGCATCAAGTCCTTTCTTGCAGTTTAATTAAAGCTCAGGGAGAGGATTTAGGAGAGGGAGACTAGGGGCCTTTTTTTAGCCCTCTCTCTAACTCTCTCCCAAAGGGAGAGAGAACTCCACTCATATATAAATGAAAAGAATATTTTAAAGGTTCAGTATGAATACGCGCCATTTTAGTCAACTTCCAAAACCTTATTTAGCCTATCCAAAAGTGATTCAAGGCTTGATTTTTAAAAAGCCGAAAGCTGAAAAAGTTCTACCGCAAGTTGAATATGTGGTGGATTCATTCAAGGTCGATCAAAAACATTTGAAAGCTTATAATGAAGTCTGCGGCTTTAAAAATAATGGTTATATACCAGCGATTTATCTGACGGTTCTTTCACAAAGCCTGCAAATGCACATGATGACTTCAGAAGCATTTCCATTTCCGATCTTGGGCTTGGTACATATCCGTAACCAAGTGAAGCAATACCGTAAAATTGGCGTCAATGAAACCTTGACCCTATCATGCAAATTTGGTGAATTACAGCCACATGATAAAGGCGTTCAGTTTGATTTCATTACTACAGTCAAAGTGGCAGGTGAGGTCGTAGTGGAAGCATTAACCACTTATCTGTCACGTCAAAAGACCAATGCTAAAGCGGCTGCTAAACCTGCAGAAAGCCAAGCGCCAGAATACAAACTGAATAATGAATGGAGCATCTCGGAGAATACGGGTCGCCGTTATGCCATGACCTCAGGTGACTTTAACCTGATTCATATTCATGCAGTTACAGCGAAAGCCTTTGGCTTTAAACAGGCAATTGCACATGGTATGTGGAGCAAAGCCAAAGCACTGGCGAATCTGTCATTGCCAGATGCTTATGAAGTTGATGTCTGGTTCAAGTTGCCGATGTACTTGCCATCTAAAGTTGAGTTCCTGACCGCGCAGGCAGCGAATGAGACAGATTTCCTGATTCGAAACAGTAAGAGTCAAAAACCGCATGTCACCGGTCATATCAAAGCGATTTAAATCTGGATCAAAAGCCTAAATCTGATTTAGGCTTTTTCATTTTAAGGGATCAATATTCTATGGATAGAATGATGCAGCCAATTAAAGATTATCTGTTTGCTGATCAGCACAATTATCAGGGCAATGTCGATGAGCATTTTAGCGATCTTGCCCGTCAGTTTAGCCGTTTGCAGGATGCACGTACCGAACAGGGTGGTGCCGCACTGGTGGTATATTTTGAGGGACAAAAGGTCGTCGATATTTATACCGGTAAAAAGTCTGTCACTGAAAATTGGCAACCCGATACCATGTCGCTGTGTTACTCCACAGGCAAAGGTGTGCTGGCGACTTTGGCGCACATTCTGGTGAGTCAAGGTTATCTGGATTATGATCGACCGGTTGCAGAATACTGGCCTGAATTTGCACAAAAGGGTAAAGAAAATATTACTCTGGCGCATATGCTGAGTCATCAAAGTGGCCTGTTTGATATCCGTAATATGATTGATGATGCCACTGAAATGGCCGACTGGTCGCATATGCTGGACCGGATTGCAGCAGCGGAACCACGTTTTCGAGTTGCAACAGATGCAGCCTATCAACCGCTGACTTTTGGCTGGCAGGTGGGTGGAGCATTAGAAAAAGCGACTGGTAAAAAACTGGGTGAGCTGATGCAGGAATATCTGGTACAGCCACTACAGTTAAATGGTGCTTATTTTAGCGTACCGACGAATGAGTTAGCTCGGGTAGCGCTGCCCATTTTAAAGCCTAAAGCAGCCAAGTCTCAAACACAGACTGCGAAAAAAACTACACCAAGAAAACCCAACCTGATGGAACGAGCCTTAGTATGGAGTGGTCAGAGTCCACAGGATTTTCAGGATGCAATGATTCCCAAAGGCATGAAGAAATTTAGTTTCTTTAGTGAAAAGGGTCTAAAAGCCATTATCCCATCTGCTAACGGTGTCTTTACCGCAGAGAGTCTGGCAAAAATCTATGCCATGCTGGCCAGTCATGGTGAATGGCAAGGTCAGCAACTGATTTCGCCTGAGGTTTTCCAGCGACTGAGTCAGGTGCAGTACAAAACACGCGATCGGATCATGCCTTTACCGATGCACTGGCGCTTGGGTTATCACCGTGTTCTCACTTTAGGAAAAGCCTCTAAAGGTTTTGGTCATATGGGGTTTAATGGCTCTGGTGCCTGGTGCGATCCTGAGCGCGGTTTGAGTTTTGCCTATACGCATAATTTCCCGACAGGTTCATTAACTGGAGATTACCGTCTTTGGGGCCTGACGCAAGAAACCTTGCGCTGTGCGGATGCGGTACTGACCGGTCGCAAAGGCTGGCGCTAAATATCCCTGATTTGGGAGTTTAGCCCGTTAGCTAAATATGTTATTTTGTCGCGCAGTCCATGGCTGTGGTGTGAAGTAATGAAAAAAGTGCTGGTGATTCCTCTGGTTGCAAGCAGTGCGTTGTTCGGATGTCAGGAGCCGAATCAGCCGGCTGCAAAAACGGTGATGGAAGCCAAAGCTCAGATTCCTGCCTGGGTCGGGAGTTATCAGGGCACAACACCATGTATGGGATGCTTTTCAAGTTGTGAAGACTGTCCAGGCATGGCAGTGGCCTTGACCTTGAATGAAGATCAGACCTTTACTTTACAGCGTGAAAGTTTAAGTGGTCATAATGAAATTGAAACAATGAGCGGGCAGATTCGGTTTCAGGATGAATCACAACAAAAGATTGAACTGCTGAATGTCGATACCCGAAATCTGCTCTATGTCGATCTGAAAAAGCATGTTCTGGAAATTCGTGAAGATCAAACAGGCAAACGCTACCAGATGCAAAGTGACTTTATCCTGTTTGAATCCGCCTGATTTTAAAAAAGCATCTGTTTTATATCCCTTTTTCAATGATTTTGATCAAGGAATTTTTATTCTTTATAAACCGGCATTCATTTCACTATTTCATAAAAAAACAGTATGCTTAGACCTGTAAAAAGGAGCATACATGTATCAAGTACTTGCGCGAAAATACCGTCCTCGTAATTTCAATGAATTGGTGGGTCAAAACCATGTATCACGTGCTTTAACCAGCGCGCTCGAACGTGGCCGTTTGCATCATGCCTATTTGTTTACGGGAACGCGTGGTGTCGGAAAAACCACGATTGCACGTATTTTGGCGAAGTGCTTGAACTGTGAAACCGGTATTACCTCGACGCCTTGTGAAGTCTGTGCAACCTGTACCGCAGTCAATGAAGGTCGTTTTATTGACCTGATTGAAATTGATGCGGCGTCACGCACCAAGGTGGAAGATACACGTGAGTTGCTCGACAATGTGCCTTATGCACCGACTCAAGGTCGCTTTAAAGTCTACCTGATCGATGAAGTGCACATGCTCTCCACGCATTCTTTCAATGCGCTGTTAAAGACGCTGGAAGAACCGCCAGAACATGTCAAATTCCTATTTGCAACCACCGATCCGCAAAAACTACCCATTACCGTAATTTCTCGCTGTCTGCAATTTACTTTGCGTCCATTGGCAGTCGATGAAATTACTGAACATCTAGGCCATATTCTTAGCAAAGAAAGCATTCAGTCTGATCAGGATGCCATCTGGCAGATTGCTGAATCTGCGCAAGGTTCATTACGTGATGCCTTGTCGTTGACCGATCAGGCGATTGCCTATGGTCAGGGAGCGATTCAGCATCAGGATGTCAAAGACATGCTGGGACTGATTGACCGCACCATTATTTATGATCTGATTCTGGCGATTCACCAGAACCAGAAAGCGCAGGTCAGTCAGTTATTACTACAATTCCGTCAGCAAGCTCTGGATGTGTCACTGGTGCTAGACCAGCTAATTTCGACACTGCATGAACTGGCTTTATTGCAGTACCTGCCAGATCTGAGCCTGAAATATAGTGCCGAAATCAATCGAAAGATCATGCAGTTATCGGCTCTCATCTCAGCACAAGACCTGCAACTGTATTATCAGATTGCCTGTAAGGGTCGTGCCGATTTACAGCTTGCAGTTACGCAGGAACAAGGCTTTGAGATGACGGTGCTACGCTTACTGGCTTTCCGTCCATTACAACCAAGTGAAATTCCAGTGATGCAGGAGACTGTACCGCAACAGGCAACAACTCATACAACACGTCTACAGCAGCCCGTTCAGACACAACTTCAATCTGAATCAGTAGAAACACAATCATTGGAGGCAGAACCGATATTTGATGATTTTTCTCTGGACGATGAGACAGATGAGGAGATTGATGTCGCATCAGCGTCTGAACCTTCTTCGGATGATTTTTTGGATGAAGACGAGCCAACCAGCATCAATGCGCCTGAACCTGTCCAGCCTGTAGCAACTCAAACAGTGATTGAAGAAGTGCGGTCTAGTGATCAAATTGTTTTTGATCCAAATGATGACAAAGGCCTATTTGGTTTTGATGAAATCAAGAGTAAGCCAGAAGCACCTGCTACCAGCAACAGTTCGGATGATTTCCTGCTTGAAGAGTTTATTCCTGCAGATGCTGTCATCCCTACCGAGCCAGCACAAGACATCATGTCTGCTGATGAGGAATTTAGTCTTGCTGCACCGGAATTAGAACTTTCACAGGAATTGATTGCTCAGCCTGCTCTTGAAAATACAGCGCCGGTTCAGCCAGTCGCACAGACAGCTTTGCTGGAAGATATTTCTCAAGATGTAAATACGCAGAATCTGATGCCACAGGATATTCTGAAAATACCTGAACAAACCTTAGAAGGTGAGTGGAGCGTAGAAAAATGGGAATACTGGTTCCGTAATAGCCAGCTTTCTCCAGCGGTACAGGAACTGGCGCAGTATGGCATCATGACTGGTCAGATGAATGGCGAATCCGTTTTCCATATTCCTGAACAGTACCAGCAGTTGCTGACCCAGTTGCAACATCATCTGGAAGCTGCTTTGCAACAGCAATGGCCGCAAACCAATTTCCAGGTGGAATTTGAAAATGTGGATCAGTTAACGCCCTATACCATGCAGCATCAGCGTAAGGTACGTGCCTTTAAACGTGCCGAAGAACTGTTACATGCTGAACCGGCAGTACGCGATCTGTTACAGCAGTTTGATGGTGAACTGCAAAATATTCAGCTGAAATAGGCTGGATGTTAAGTCACAACAAATCGAGATAAAGCATCCCGCATTTCGACTGGAATCGGGGTGCTTTTTCGTGTTTCACGGTCAACAAATACATGGACAAAATTGCCTTGCGCAGCGGCTGTATCTGAGTTGCGTTTAAAAATAGCCAGATCATAGCTGAGCGATGAATTTCCCATGCTTTCAATGGCCACGCCCACTTCAATAATTTCTGGATAAGACAGTTCCTGATTGAACTGACAGTTGGAGCTGACCACCAGCCCAATCATCGGGGAATATTTAGGATCAAAATCAGCTTCCTGAATCAGCAGGGCATTGGCTGCGGTATCAAAATAACTATAATAAGTCACATTGTTGACATGGCCGTACAGATCATTGTCTGCCCAACGGGTTTGAATGGGCAGGAAAAAAGTATAGTGTTCGCGCTGTTTGATGGTGGCTTTCATCACTATTCAGTCCTCAGCTAGATAAGGCTTAAGTGGAAATTGATCTAGGCATAGATCGCCTGATAAATCTGATAAGCATCCTCCACCTTGAGTTCACGTGGATTATTCTGCAACAGCCGGCTTTGTTGCATCGCATCTTCTGCCATGACCTGCAGCATATCTTCCGGAATATTCAACTGATTCAGTTTTAGGGTCAAACCGCTTTGCATCAGATGATTATTAAAATGATCAATAAACAGATCAGTCAGGCCATCATGACAACCTTTACTGTAAGGATCCAGCCAGGTCATCAATTCCGCATAGAGCTGTTTGGCCGCTGGCGCATTAAACTTTAATACTTCAGTTAGAACCAGCGCATTGCTATGCCCATGCGATAGATGAAAATGTCCACCCAGTGGATAAGCCAGCGCATGTACGGCGGCGACTGGTGCATTGGCAAAGGCTTGTCCGGCCAGCATGGAACCGACCAGCATATTTTGACGCGCATCTAAATCATATCCGTCTTGCAGCACGCGCGGCAGATTGGCATTCAGTAATCTTAAAGCCTGTTTGGCCAGCATATCCGAATAAGGGTTTTTCTTGTGTTTTGAGGTATAGGCTTCAATGGCATGTACCATGGCATCAATGCCGGTGGCAGCAGTGATCTGTGCCGGAAGATTCTGGGTAAAGGTTGCATCCAGAATGGCAATATCAGCAAAAAGGATCGGTGCCACAATACCGGTTTTAGTGGTTTCACCTGTGGTGACAATCGAAATCGGCGTCACTTCTGAACCTGTTCCAGCCGTAGTTGGTACCAGAATTAAGGCTAAACGCGGTCCGGTGGCATTATCAACGCCATACAGATCGGACAGTGTCTGATGCTGCTCGGGATGCGCCAAAATTGCAATGAGTTTGGCCACATCCATCGAGCTGCCACCACCAAAGCCCAGCACCACATCAATATTTTCCTGTTTTGCAAAAGCCGCCGCTTCAAGCACCACTGTATCGGGCGGATCGGCCTGAACATCCGAGTAAATCACGTACTCCAGCCCGGCAGATTCAATAATATCAAGAAGCGGCAGATGTAATTGCTGCTTCAGCATCCCAGGGTCAGTCACTAGCAGAAGACGTTGATAACGGCCATTTTTTAGAATTTTAAATAATTCCTGAATCGTGCCTAGTCCGGCAATGATATTGGGGACGGTTTGAAACTGAAAACGATTCATGGCGATATCCTTGATTTTTTTATTGCAAATACGAGATTATTCTATGGTTGTAAGATAGGAATCAGTATATAAATAACTTAACATAAGAATCCTTAAAATAAAGTAGCTCTGAGGTTGTTTATGTCATCCAGAACGCCATACAAGGTGTTATGTGTTTGTTTGGGAAATATTTGCCGCTCTCCCACGGCAGAAGTTGTACTCAGACATTATTGTGATGAACAGCAACTGAATATTGTGGTCGATTCTGCCGGAACCAGTAATTATCATCCGGGCAAGGCACCGGACTTGCGTAGCCAGAAGCATGCACTAAAACGTGGCTATGACCTTTCAGCACTTCGCGCACGTCAACTCATTCCACACGATTTTATTGATTATGATCTGATTCTGGCGATGGATCTGGAGAATTTATCCAATATCCAGAACATACAGCGTCTGGCAGAAACTCAGTTTGGTCATGTACGTGCACGTGTGGCATTGATGAGTGAGCATGATCAGACCTATCCGAAACAGGCCTTACCGGATCCCTATTATGGCGAAGCGGATGGCTTTGAACGGGTGCTTGATCAGTGTGAGTCCAGCAGCCAGGCCTGGATTGAGATTTTTAAACAGAATTTACACAAGGTTTAAGCGATGCAGATTCAAACCCAGGTTCAACTTAAACCTTTTAATACTTTAAATTTAGAAGCGATTGCTTCGCACTATGCTCAGATTCAATCCACCGCTGATCTGCTAACTGCACTGGATTTTGCGGAACAGCAGCAACTCAATGTGCTGATCCTGTCAGGCGGCAGTAATATGTTGTTGCCGGAGCAGATTGATGCGCTAGTTCTGCATATGGATATTCAAGGCATTGAAATGCTGGATGCTGATGATCAGTCGCAACGTTTACGTGTAGGCGGCGGACAAGGCTGGCATGACTTCGTGCTCTGGACCACGGCACAAAGTTTATATGGCCTACAGAATCTAGCTTTAATTCCGGGTCGGGTCGGTGCATCGCCAGTACAGAATATTGGCGCTTATGGTGTCGAAGTCGGAGAATTCATCGATTCTGTTGAGGTCTATGACCGACAATTGAAACAGTTTGCTTCGATTCAGGCAGCAGATTGTCAGTTTGCCTACCGGCATAGTATTTTTAAAGATGATCCCAATCGTTATGTGATTACCCATGTGACTTTTAGATTACTTAAACAGCCAGATTTGAAACTGAATTATGGTGATCTGAAGACTGCGGTCGGTGATCAGCTCACAGCAGAAAACTTGCAGCAACAGGTCATCCAGATTCGCCAGAGTAAATTGCCTGATCCACAAGAATTTCCCAACGTGGGCAGCTTCTTTAAAAATCCGGTGGTTGATCAGGCGGTCTTTGACCAAATTGCTGTATCTTTCCCGAATTTACCCCATTACCAGCAAACGAATGCTCAAGTTAAACTGGCAGCAGGCTGGTTGATTGATCAGGCGGGCTGGAAGGGTAAACAGTTGGGGCCTGTTGGCATGTTTCATAAACAGGCGCTGGTGTTGGTGAATTATGGTCAGGCCTCTCTCACCGATGTCCGTAAAACGTATCGTGCAGTACAACAGTCAGTTTGGGAAAAATTTAGTCTAATGCTGGAGCCTGAACCTGTATTGTTCGATAAAAATGGCTTGATCCGTTCTCATCAGGAAGAGGAATAACATGAAAAACACCCATTGGATGGTACGTTTGCTACAAATTGTCACTGGACTGTTTGTGCTATGCGGCTGTCTACTGGTGTTGGTTTATACGCCTTTTTACTCAAAAATGATCGTCAAGGGCTTAAACCAGTTTGTCTCCTTAGAGCTAAATGAAGTCGCGGCTCAAAGCCAGAAAATGGCTGCACTCAGCGAACATGAAAATCTGGAACCTGGCTCTGATTTGTGGATTGCCCGTCAGGCGTATTTAAAGGTCATGGAACAGGATATCCAGCAAAATAACTCGGCCAACCTCATGTTGATTCAGGCACGTTATAAAGCACTGCAGCAGGTGATTGAAGAATATCAGCGCGAACAGCAAGATCAAAAAGCAGAGCAAAGTCCACCTGCTCAGGTGCCCTTATTGTCCTCACAGGAAGATGCAGAACCAGCCGATCCGACAGCCAATGTCCGGGAATTGCTGGAGTGGGACAGTAGTGAAAATAAGGAACGCATTGAGCAATATATGGAGTTTCTGACGACGCATCCACTTGAGCAGGGTGAAGCCAGTTCGGTACAGGAAACCGATGGAGAGGAAATCCAGCAGGACTTGGCTTTACTACAAGAGCAACAGCAGGCTAAACCGGCGAATAGCTCTCAGCCTTATGCCATTGTGGTATTGGGTGGTGGCTTAACCCTAGATGACCAAGGCAAAGAGATCATCGTCAATAACTATACGCGACTACGTCTGGAAACCACGCTGGCAGTAGAGAAACATTACCAGTTACCGATTGTTCTGAGTGGGGTCGAAGCACCGTATATGCAGCGCTGGTTAAAAAATCATGGTGTCGATGCCAAATTACTGGAAGATCGCAGCATGAACACCTGTGAAAATACCCGTTTCAGTTCATTATTATTACAAAAGAAAGGTGGAGCGCCTACAGTGATTCTGATTACGGATCGTTATCATATGCCGCGTACCCGCCGTTTATTTGCGTTAAATGGCATACAAACCATTCCGGTAGAAGCGCCGATGCCAACGTCATTGACACGATGGCGTCCAAGTGCACAAAATTATGATCACAGTCGTCGTGCCAATTATGAAATGTTGGCGACCATGCGCGATATGTGGTTTGGATCCAGTGACTGTCGGGAGGTGCCATAATGTCTGATATCCCATTTTTAAATCCTACCATTCTGAAACAGCTGGATTTACCCATTCCGAGTCGGGATGTTACGCCTCAACTCTTGCCACCTTTAAACCTGAATCGTAGTGATGAACCGCCGATTGAGCTGCAGTCCTATCGCAAGCTTTATGGTTTTGATTTACTGGTTTGTAAACACTGGCAGGGCTATGTACAGATGCCTTTATTCAGGTTGCATGTACAGGTGTTTGAACCGAATCTGGAAAATACCCGCTTTGACAAGATTCAGGGAACTGCTTTTCTGCTACATGGTTATCTGGAACATAGCGGCATTTATCAGCCTATTGTCAAAGAGCTTTTGGAACAGGGTTTTAGCGTATTGACCTATGACCTGCCCGGACATGGCCTGAGTGATGGTTCACCTGCCAGCATTCAGAATTTTGATCATTATCAGCAGGTTTTGCATGCCGTACATCGTTATGTGCAACATGCTTCACAATTACCCAAACCTTGGGTTGGCATCGGGCAAAGTACCGGCGGTGCGATCTGGATGCACCATTTACTGGAGTTTGCGGAACGTCGCGAAAATCCTTTTGTTGAGCGGGTCTTGCTATTATCACCATTGATTCGTCCCGCCAAAACTGCTTGGTGGCATAATTCGGTCGGATTGGGCATTATTAGCCGAATCAAACGTGAAGTTCCCCGACATTTCAGACGCAATAACCATAATCCGGAGTTTTTGCGTTTTATCCGGCTTAAAGATCCATTACAACCGCGAATGATGGGTATGGACTGGATTTTGGCGATGTCACGCTGGATGCTGGAAATGGAAGCGCGTCCGGCTTGTCGTATTCCAGTCTGGCTGGCACAGGGTGCACAGGATCAGACTGTGGACTGGCGTTATAATATCGAATTTATCCGACGTAAATTCCGGCTCCAGACTTTGCTGATGCTAGAAGAAGGTTCGCATCAGTTAATCAATGAGCGTGCTGATATTCGTGCTGCATTGACGGGTTTGATCCCAGCCTTTCTGCATGCACATGGCAGCAAAACTTATTATTAATAGAGTGAAAATTGAATATTTAAAAAGGCGTTTATGAAAACGCCTTTTTTTAGTTTTAATGTTATCGATTTAAAATTTTTCTAATTTGGCCAAGTTCCACATCCGGAAGTAGAAGTTCTCCTCATCCTTATTTTCACAGGACAATAATTCGCCTTCTTTGAGCCAGAAATGAATCTGCGCAAAGTTCTTTATTTCGTGATTATTCACGCGTTGTGCCAGATGATGTGCCTTAATGGCTGAAGGGTGTTTGAGACCTGCGGAAGCAATCAGTTCAGACAGGGCATGCAAGGTGTTCTTATGGAAATGAAATACCCGTTCGGCCTTGGTCGGCACATGTAAAGCTTTCTGGCGATCTTTATCCTGTGTTGTAACTCCGACAGGGCACTGATTGGTATGACAACTTTGTGCCTGAATACAGCCCACTGCAAACATAAAACCACGGGCAGAGTTCACCCAATCCGCACCAATGGCAAGCGTACTGGCAATATCGAATGCACTAATTATTTTACCACTTGCACCAATTTTGATCTTATCTCTCAAACCTGCACCAACCAGGGTATTGTGTACAAACAGCAAACCTTCTCTTAATGGGGCACCAACATAGTCAATTAATTCAATGGGTGCAGCTCCCGTTCCACCTTCAGAGCCATCAACCACAATAAAATCTGGGTAAATCTGGGTATGTAACATAGCTTTGACCATGCTCATAAACTGCCACGGTTGACCCAGACACAGTTTAAATCCGACCGGTTTTCCGTTGGAAAGTTCACGTAATTTTTGTATGAAATGCATCATTTCAATCGGTGTGCTAAATGCCGGATGACTCGAAGGTGAAACACAATCATGATCACGGCTGATGCCTCGAATTTGGGCAATTTCTTCCGAAATTTTACTTTTAGGTAAAATACCGCCGTGGCCAGGTTTTGCGCCTTGCGAAAGCTTGATTTCAATCATTTTCACCTGGGGTAATTTCGCTTGTGCAGCAAAACGTTCCGGATCGAATTGTCCATCTAAAGTACGGCAGCCAAAATAACCACTGCCAATTTCCCAGACCAGATCACCGCCATATTCCAGATGGTAGGGACTGATACTGCCTTCGCCTGTATCATGGAAAAAATCACCTTTTTGAGCGCCGAGATTAAGTGCACGTATCGCATTGGCACTCATGCTGCCAAAGCTCATGGCTGAAATATTTAAAATAGAAGCTGAAAAGGGCTGGGTACATTGCTCATTTCCAATCAGGATACGAAAAGTCTGCGGATCAGCAACTTTGCAGGGCGTGATGGAATGACTAACAAAGCGGTAATTATCTTCATAGACATTCAGAATCGAGCCGAAAGGTTTATCTGAATTTTCATTTTTCGCCCGCTGATACACCAGACTGCGTTGCATACGGGAAAAAGGCAGTGCATCCCGGTCGGCTTCAATAAAATACTGACGAATCTCGGGACGGAATTCCTCAAAAATAAAGCGGAAATGTCCCATGATGGGATAATTTTTCAGAATGGAATGCTTGTTTTGCAGTACATCATACAAACCCAGCAGACTCAGCAGAATGCTCAGGATCCACAGGGTATTCACCAACGTTTGCGGCATAAAATAATAGATATAACGCGGCGAATAACCGATATGAAATGTAGTAAAAATCACTGCAATCACAATGCAGGCAAACCAGACCGAATGGCGGGAAAAGAAAGTATTGAGCAGCTTGTGACGTACTAATTGAGCAGGGTTAGCCATTGTAAAATTAAGTCCCTATTTCTACTTCTATAGGGCTTTATGATGTGCAGAGCGAGGTATCTTATACAAGCAGAGAATTGTTATTGGATTTTATAAACTTGCCGAAAATACTATTAAGCCAGGCAATGAATCAGCAGCGATTATAGATAAATTTTTCGAAAAAAGTACTATAGAAAAAATCTGCAAAAGACATGCATTCTATTTATTTCACAAGTAAGGCAGATGACTTTATAGTCGGTTTATTCACTACGTAGGAGTCTTAAACCATGACCAAAAAATCCATTCGCTTTAATGATGCTGAGCTGGCTTGCTCATGTCTCAGTCATTTTTAAATATTGATGTTTCATCCAAGCTGCATTTCGGGGTGTTAAAGAAAAGCAGCTTGGCACAGCGGCAGATCACCACAACAAGAACAAAAATATAAGCATAACTCTACAGTCCCCAATTTGGGGATTTTTTTATTCTGGAATACCTAAAAGAATCTGGATGAAGCCTGTATAGTTAAGGGTTTTCCTCATCCAGTTGATCGACTGCATTGGCTACAATACTCGGTTCAATGTGTTTAATCTTTTTACCAAAGCTACGTAGCCACCAGACCAGTTGCGAGGTAAATGGCACGGTAGCAGTGATCAGCGACATGCCATCTTCCATTTTTTCAATTTTCTGGTCTTTGCTGAGCTGGCTTTCCTCAAAGTAATGTGCATCCGATTCCGACATCCTGAGTTTAAGCGTGACATTTTCGGTAGGATGGTTGAAATCCACCCGGAAGCCCAGCGCACCAGAATCAATATACTCATCAATATCGAAATTGACCGGATGCAAGGCACGTGAATTCAGCACGACGGCCGATTTAAAGCGGTGCAGGGCAAAGGTCTGGATATCGGACTTGTCATGACGGGTACACACCAGATAGATGATTGACCCTTTTTGTACCAATGCCAGAGGATTGAGAATATAGGTTTTTTCTTCGCTATTATGACCGCGGCCCTGATACACACATTCCAGCTGTTTGTCCTGTAACAGACCTTCATACACCGCTTGCTGCGCAGCCTTATCTACCACAGGTGGAATCAGGGGTTGGGTAGCCGGAACAATGCGTACGCGGTTAATCCATTGCCGGACATTGTTCTGGGAAGAAAGACTGCGTCGTGCCAGATCAAACCACGGATTCATTTCCTCGATCAGGCTCGGTGGCAGCAGATGTTTTAAATGTTCTTCGACCATCATGAAAGTGACCGCTTGCGAGCTGGTCATATGCGGCAAACTTTGCAGCGGTGCATCTGAACGCCAACGCCAGCCTTGCGGCGTGGTTTTACTGCTTTCAATCGGAAAGCGTTGAGCAATCTGATTCAGGTCGCGCTGAATGGTGCGCAGACTGATATCGATGCCTTCACGATTCAGGATTTCCTGTAATTCACGTGTTCCCATCCATTTGCCGGTAGAAAGGCGCGACAAGATTTGCCATTGGCGATATAGACTGTTTGAAGTTTCTTTTTCTTGTGCTGACATAATTTATTTTGCTGGCAATAAAGAAGAGGGGATTTAGGCTTAGCTTAACACAATAAAAAAACTCTCATTTTTTCGCAAGTCCCTCTGTGCAACATTTGTCCTACAATTCTAAAACAACTTGGTCGAAAATGGCATTGAGTTCAAAGGGCATTTATTAGATTAATGGTAATTGAAATACAGATGTCATGGCATGGATATTGCTTTGATTTAATTATAATAGATGATAATACGAGGGTTTGTATGCTTAAAGGAAATCAGGATACAAATGTGATTGAAACAATTGATAAATTTAGTTCCCAGAATATTGGAAAAAATTTTATAGACACTAAAACTACAGCGGTATCTACTACAACGAATCCACAACTTTTACTGCAGCAGTTATCTTCAAAGTTCTTTAATGAAATGCAGGATGAACATGTGTTGTCCAGTCAGGCTGGTCAAAGACTGGAAGAATGGTTATCACAACATACGCTGGATGAACTCAATGCACTGAATCAGGTAGCAAAAGAACATTTTTTACATCACGGTATTACCTTTACCGTTTATGGCGATGAAGAAGGCGTAGAACGCACCATTCCCTACGATATCATTCCGCGAGTCATAGACCGGAAGCAGTGGAATATGGTGGCTTTAGGCTCGGCACAACGGATACGGGCGCTAAATTTATTCTTACATGATATTTATCATCAACAGGACATTTTAAAAGCCAATATTATTCCTGAGTTGCAGATTTTAACTCATGAGGCCTATCAGCCGCATATGTATCAACATAGCTTGAAAGGTGGGATTTATAGCCAGATTAGCGGGATCGATGTGATCCGTGATTCCAAGGGCGAGTTTTATGTCTTAGAAGATAATCTCAGAACGCCATCTGGTGTTTCTTATATGCTGGAATGCCGCAAGATCAGTGAAAAACTGATGCCGAAAGTATTCGAGCAGTCCAAGATTGCCGGAATCGAGCAATATCCACAATTATTGAAAGAAATCCTGATCGAAAATGCCTACGTCGACAAGCCATTTGTCGTGGTATTAACTCCAGGATGTTTTAATAGCGCTTACTATGAACATGCTTTCCTTGCAAGAGAGATGGATGTGCCATTGGTAACATCACGTGACCTTTTTGTTGATGACTCGAAGGTTTATGTAAAAAACATACGTGGTCGCCAACGAGTCGATGTTATTTATAGACGGGTCGATGATGCGTTTCTTGATCCCTTATGCTTTAAACCGGATAGCACTTTGGGTGTTGCTGGCTTGATGTCGGCTTATTTGCAAAATAATGTCGTGATTGCCAATGCGCCGGGAACCGGTGTGGCAGATGACAAATCGGTTTATCCATATGTCGACAAAATGATTCGTTTTTATTTGGGCGAGCAGCCAATTCTAAAAAATGTTCCGACTTATCAATGTCGTAATTCTGAAGAATTAGACTATGTCGTGGCTCATTTGGATCAGCTGGTGGTGAAAGAAGCGCAGGGTTCGGGCGGTTATGGCATGCTCATTGGACCACAAGCGTCTAAACAGCAAATTGAAACTTTCAGGGAGAAAATTTTAGCTGCGCCGCATTTATATATTGCGCAGCCAACTTTGGACTTATCGGTTAGTCCGACTTTGACCAATTTTGGTATTGCTGAACGTCATATCGACTTACGCCCATTTGTATTAAGTTCGCCTTATCGTACTGAAATCGTACAGGGTGGCTTGACACGTGTGGCGATGCAACCCGGCTCACTGGTGGTGAATTCATCACAAGGTGGCGGTATCAAAGATACCTGGGTAGTCGACAATTTACATTCATAAGATTCCAAAGAAGGAAAATGTCATGGTTTTGCTGAATAGCAATGCGCAACATATTTTTTGGTTAGGGCGTTATTTATCTCGCACTCATTTTTTATGTGCGCGCTTTCCATTTTTAGAAGACGAAGCGGCAGTGGCATATGCTCATGCTTTCTGTTTACCTGCCTTTGATGCCAGTTCCTTAAATGAGCTGGTACTTGATCCTACGCAAGTGGCGTCTTTTAGCCAGCAGTTTAAAGTGGCCAAAGACAATATTCAGGAATTGCGTGGGGTGCTGTCTGCTTCAGGCTATGCAGAACTGATGAAACTGATCAAAACCGCAGACAAAAATGCCGGTTATATCTGTGAAGTGATAACGGAATGTGAAGATATTCTGGAAGCCGAATCTTCCGATATCTTCCTGTTTTTCAGTTTAGGGCAATGTGTCGAACAGCTCGATCACCAGTTACGCCTGGGTGAAGAAACCAGTACTACACTGTGCAAGATTGATTATGTGGTCAGAATTCTCGTAGAAATGGGCTGGGATGATCTGGAACAGTACTGGGAGCAGTTACGTACAGAGCCGAATCGAATCCAGTTCTATCAGTTTAGCGACCATATTCATCAACTGTTTGAGGCAGATGTATGAAATTGATGGTGAATCACCAAACGCACTATATGTACACGGCCGAGGTAAGGAACAGTATTCAGTACATTAAAATGATGCCTTCGAGCAATGCGCATCAGCGGGTTCATTCTTGGGATATCAGTGTACCGGGTAATAAAGAAATCCGGAAAGATGCATTTCATAATCTGTGGATGACCTGTAGCCAGCGGGAGCCTTATCATTCCCTGACCATCATGGCGCAAGGGATTGTTGAGCTGAATCCTGCGCATCAGAGTGGACTGAATGATTTAATCAATCCCAATCTTTTTCTACAGCCGACCGAATCAACACAATGTAATGCAGCAATGAAAGATTTTGCACAACGTCATGTTCCTGCATTAACCCGTCAGCATTTGATCGGACTGGCGCAGGCCTTGCTGGAACATGTGCCTTATATTTCCAACAGTACTTCAGTGCAAGGCTCTGCAATAGATGCCTTTGAGTCCAGACAGGGCGTCTGTCAGGACCATAGTCATATTTTTATTGCCATGTGCAAATATCTAGGTTTGCCTGCACGCTATGTTTCTGGTTATTTATATGCACAAAATGCTTCGCATCTGGCCAGTCACGCTTGGGCAGAGGTGTTTGTAGACCAGACATGGTATTGTTTTGATGTCAGTAATCTGTTGTTTACTCCAAGTTCGCATGTTTATGTGGCGATTGGACGGGATTATTGGGATGTGGCGCCGGTACGCGGTGTCAGAGAAAAGGGCGGTGTGGAATCCATGCATTCCATCGTTCAAGTGCTAGGATGTTAATAAGGACGAATGAATGACGTATTGTTGTGCACTACGTTTAGAGCAAGGTATGCTTTTTATCAGTGATACCCGGACGAATGCCGGAGTAGATCACATTTCTGTATTTCGAAAGTTGTATACCTTTGGTATTCCTGGTGAACGTATGATCGTCATACAGGCATCCGGAAATCTGGCAACCACACAAGCCGTGATTGGGCATATCAAAAATCAGCTCGAACTGAAGCAGGAACCCAATATCTTGAGTCTGCACACCATGTTTGATGTCGCTGAGCTGGTGGGTAGTATGCTGAAAAAAGTGATTGCCAATGTTACGAGCGATATTTCGGAACAAAGTAATTATTATTGCAATCTGCTGGTCGGGGGGCAACTTAAAGATCAGGATATGCAGCTTTATCATGTTTATCCGCAAGGGAACTTTATCTGTGCCACACGCGATACGCCGTATTTCCAGATTGGCGAAAGTAAATATGGCAAGCCAATCTTGGATCGTGCGCTGACTTATGATATGCCGCTGGATGAAGCTTTGCGCTGTTCCCTGATTTCATTTGCATCGACCCTACGTTCCAATGTATCGGTTGGTATGCCCCTCGATGTGCTGGTCTATAAAAAAGACAGTCTGATCATGCCAAGAGGCAAGCGTATTGCCGAAGATGATGAGTATTTCACGTCAATCAGCCGGCAATGGTCAGAGACCTTGAAAAAAGGATTGGCGGAACTTCCGGTTCCCTCTAATGAGTATTTCTTATAATAAACCTATCCGGGTTCAGGTTTTTCGCGTACAGTGTTAACTTCTATGCAGTTCAGCATAATAAAAATAGAGAAGTTAGCGCATGTACCAATTTTGTTACGCCAGTAAAAGTACTTCTCCCAAACCTGACTTACTTGAAGATTTGGCGAATATCCTGAAAGAAGCTCGTGATTTTAATTACCAGCATCAAGTGACAGGTGTACTGTATTTCGCAGATGGTCATTTTTTTCAATGTCTCGAAGGGGAATGTCCCACTTTAAAAAGTCTGCTGGTGGAGCGACTGAATAAAGATCCTCGCCATCAGGATATTAAATTATTTGAGACCAAGGAAATTGAATATCCGAGTTTCCCAGATTGGTCGATGAAATATATTTCTAAACGCAGTCAAATCCAGCAATTCTGTCGGGAAATGGGATTTGATGAGTTTAATCCTTTTGACTTTCAGCAAAGTCATGTCGATGCCTTATTAATGCAATTATGCATAGAGCAGGGCGAAGAACAAAAGTCAGCCTAAAGAAAAAGCCCAACCTATGTTGGGCTTTTTTACTTTGAGGACTAGATCAGACTACTTGGCGTAGTGGACGATTGCTCAGTCGGCATAATAGTTCATAACCAATCGTGCCATTCGCTTCAGCCACATCATCCACCAGACGGGTTTTACCCCAAAGTTCGACTTCTGTGCCCAATTGCACCTCTAACCCTGTGACATCAATAGCGATCATATCCATCGCTACGCGGCCGATCACGCGAGTTTGCTGGTCATTAATCGCGACATAGTTCTGTTTTAGGAAAGCGCGAGGGTAGCCATCACCATAGCCAATTGAAACAATGGCCAAAGTTATGTCTTGATCTGCGGTGAACGTTGAACCATAACCGACATGCTCACCCGCTTGAATCTCATTCAAGGCAATAATTTCAGCTGTAAACGTCATGACCGGCTTTAAGTCCAGATCATGCACATCCCGGTCTGAAAAGGGCGTCGCACCGTAGAGCATGATCCCTGGACGCACATAGTCAAAATGCAATTCTGGATATTTATAGATTGCAGCCGAGTTACAGCAAGAGGCTAAAATTGGAGCGCAATCATTTTTAATTTCCAGGAATTGACGGATTTGTTCATCATTCAGCGGATGCTCAGCATCGGCATTGGCAAAATGCATGGCAAGCACGCAAGTAAAGCCTTCAGCTTTTAGGGTATGAATTACGTCTTTGATCGCTTCAATCTTAAAACCTAGGCGGTTCATGCCGCTGTTCAGTTTGACCCAGACTTTAAGTTCTTTGGCGATATAGGCATCTTTATGAGCCAGTAACCAGTCGACTTGAGCCTGATGATGTACCACAACTTCAATATTCTGATCGATTACAAGCTGCATTTCATCGGCTGAAAAAATACCTTCGATGAGCGTAATCGGCTGTAGATAGCCCAATTCACGAATTTCCAAGGCTTCTTGCAGACAGGCGACACCAAAGGCATCGGTTTCGCTTAAGGCTGCTAAGCAGTCTTTAACTCCGTGTCCATAAGCATTGGCTTTCACCATGCTGACGATTTTCGCGGTTGGGGCAAGTTGTTTGACACGGTTTAAATTATATTGCAGCGCAGCGCTGTCAATATAAACTGTAGCTTGACGCACCCTAAATTACTCCTAGAGGGACGATGGAAATGTGATGAGAAGAGACTGATTACTCTTCGTCATCATACTGAGCATAGAACTCAGGCGAGAGATTACTAAAGCGGGTATATTGACCTTCGAATGCCAGACGCACGGTACCAATCGGGCCGTTACGCTGTTTACCGATAATGATTTCGGCGGTGCCAGCTTCCTTGGACTCCTTGTTATAAACCTCATCACGGTAAATAAACATGATCAAGTCGGCATCCTGCTCAATCGCACCGGATTCACGCAAGTCGGACATCACCGGACGTTTGTTTGGACGGTTTTCCAGCGATCGGTTGAGCTGTGACAGGGCAATTACCGGACATTGCATTTCCTTCGCTAAAGCTTTTAAGCTTCGGGAGATTTCCGAGATCTCGCCGACACGGTTATCGCCCATACCGGGTACTTTCATCAGCTGCAAGTAATCGACCATGATACAGCCCAGCTTTCCGCCATGCATTTTGGCAATACGACGCGCACGGGCACGTAATTCTGTTGGTGGTAGCGCAGAAGAATCATCGATATACAGATTTTTTTCTTGTAAATGCACAATGGTACTGGTGACTTTTGACCATTCATCACTGTCCATTTTACCAGAACGTAAATGTCCCTGATGCACGCGACCAAATGATGAAATCAAACGCATGGCGATGGAGTCGGCTGGCATCTCCATCGAATAGACCAGAGCAGGCAGGTTATTATTGAATAAAACACTTTCGACCAGATTCATGGCAAAGGTGGTTTTACCCATGGAAGGACGCGCTGCGACAATAATCAGGTCACCGGATTGCATGCCGGAAGTTTTGTTATCCAGTTCCACAAAACCAGTAGTTAAACCGGTAATGCTACCTTCCATTTGCGACAGTTCATTTAATTTGTCGAATACGTCCGCGACCACCGAGTTGATCGGCTTAGGCCCTTGCGCTTTGGCATTGTTATTATGCTGTTCGGCAATCGAGAAAATATTGGTCTCAGCCAGATCCAGAATTTCACTGACAGTACGGCCTTTGGTGTCATAGGCATTTTGTAAAATTTCAGAGCTGACTTTAATCATACTACGCAGGGTAGAGAATTCTTTAATTTTGCCTGCATAAGTTTCCAGGTTATAGAAACTCGATGGCGAATCTGCCATTAACTGCATCAGATATTCTTCGCCACCAATTGCATCGAGCAAGTTTTGTTTGATGAGCCAGTCATGCACCAGAACCGCATCATAAGGCGAGTTTTCTTTAGAGAGCTGTTCAATGGCGCGGAAAATATATTTGTGTCGGGTGGCATAAAAATCATTTTCGGTCAGCACATCACCGACCTGCTCAAAAGATTCAGCCACAGTCATAAGGGCAGCAAGTACAGCCTGTTCAATTGCTAAATTGTGAGGTGGAGTACGGAACTCCTTGAGATTGCTATTTTCAGTAACAATTTCCGGTTTAGCAGTAGCTACCTTTTTGCTGGCATTCGCCTGTGACATATAAATCCCTGATTTTAAATACAATGGTTAAATATCGTCGGAGATGAATAGCGTTTATTCACTACGAGATGAAATGATACGCGCTCTGATCAAAAATGCGAAGTGCAATTTTTTGTAAACACGAATAATAAAATGAATTTGACAGTGTTGGCTAGATTATATTTTTTAGAGATAAAAAAAGAGCATGCTTTCGCATGCTCTTTTTGAGGCGAGAAATTACTCAGCTACGATAGTAACTAGAACTTCTGCAGTAACATCATGGTGCAATTGGATTGCGATGTTAAATTCGCCAGTGTGACGAAGCGCGCCATTTGGAAGACGTACTTCAGCACGGTCTACTTCTAGACCAGCATTTGTCAACGCGTCAGCGATGTCACGAGTACCGATAGAACCAAATAGTTTACCTTCATCACCAGCTTTCGCAGTGATAACGATGTTCACTTCGTTCAATTGGTCAGCACGTGCTTGAGCAGCAGCCAAGATAGCAGCTTCTTCTTTCTCAAGTTCAGCACGACGAGCTTCAAAAGCAGCAGTGTTTGCTTCAGTTGCAGCAACAGCCTTACCTTGAGGGATAAGGAAGTTACGGCCGTAACCAGCTTTAACTGAAACTTTATCGCCTAGTTTACCTAGGTTTTTAATGCGTTGTAATAAGATAATATCCACAGCTCAACCTCACTTATGATTGTCAGTGTAAGGGATCAAAGACAAGTAGCGAGCTTGTTTGATAGCTAACGCTAATTGACGTTGGTAACGAGCTTTAGTACCTGTAATACGGCTAGGAACAATCTTGCCGTTTTCAGTGATGTACTGTTTTAAAGTGTCGATATCTTTGTAGTCGATGTACGTAACGTTCTCAGCTGTAAAGCGGCAGAACTTGCGACGACGGTAAAAACGTGCCATGTTATGTTCTCCTTAAGCTTCAGCAGAGTCTTGAGCGTGTTGTGCTTCTTCACGTTGAGCTTTACGCGCACGTTTTTCTTCAGCACTCTTCGCCAATAGTGACTCTTCAGTGATAGCGTTTTCACGACGGATGATAAGGCTACGAATGATTGCGTCGTTATAACGGAACAATTCTTCAAGCTCATCAAGAGTAGTTTGACCACACTCAACATTCATAAGAATGTAGTGAGCTTTGTGGATCTTGTTGATTGGGTAAGCCAATTGACGACGGCCCCAGTCTTCAAGACGGTGGATTTGACCTTCAGCTTCTTTGATGTGAGTTAGGTAGCGTTCTACCATACCAACTACTTGATCGCTTTGATCAGGGTGTACTAAAAGTACGATTTCGTAATGACGCATTGTCAGCTCCTTACGGTTTGGACAGCCCCAATTTAAGTAAATTGAAGCAAGGAGTCACAACCAAAGTTGTGTCGCAGTGTTTGCGAAGGGGGAATTGTAGTGATCTTTAGGGATAATTTCAACCAAATAAGACATTTTTGCGAAATTATATCTATAGTCAGATCTTTTAATAGAAAACCACATTAACTTTAAAACAGCAGGGTTCGACTGCTTAAATTCAGCAAATGTACTATTGAGAATATCAAGTGGCTTTCTCTAACTTAAAATCTGCATACACATTATCAATGTCAGGCTAAAACCAAAAAACGGTAAATTTATCAGAGATAAGAAAAGAGAGGGAGGTTCTAAAGCAGAGATTTTGATTCTACTCTACAGATACTTGGAATGGGGGATAGGAAAATCAAAATAAAAAAAGATAGAGACTAACTCTATCTTTTTAAAAAAACACAATCTGTGTAGATGGCGCAGTTGAGGTAAAGCTAAAGATAATACTGATGACAGTAATCAGGATCACCGAGAACAAGAAATATTTCTTTGCCCAAAGTTGATCATTTTCAGCTTTAAATCCAATGACACCGATATATAACCAGTAAATGCACAGTAAGTTTAAAATCACTGCATAGAACCAGTTGGCATAACCAAAGACAAATAACGCATTCATGGTCAGCGTGAATAACACCACATAAACCAGTGATTCAATCTTGGTACGATGAATCGAACGCGCTACAGGCAAAATCGGAATGCCTGCATTTTTGTAATCATCAAAGCGGTAAATCGCAATCGCCCATGAGTGAGGCATTTGCCATAGCGCATAACCTAAAAAGATCAGTAACGCACCGAGGTCAAATTGATTGGCTACTGCGGTATAACCAATGACAGGCGGAGCTGCACCAGAAATACTGCCTACAACAGTTTGATGAATTGTGGTTCGTTTTGTCCATAGGCTGTAGAAACCAACATATACGACAAAACCAATCACCGCGAATAAGAAAGAGTACGCATTTACCCAGAACCATAAAAGACTAAAACCAACGATGCCTAATACCAGAGCAAAGGCCAGGGCAACAGGTTCGGAAATGGTTTTGGTAACCAGAGCACGATTTTGGGTGCGCTGCATTTTTTGGTCGATGTCCTGGTCAATCACGTTGTTGACCACACATCCTGATGCTACGACAAGCGTAGTACCGAGAAGGGTAATAAGCAGGAGAAGGAAATCTACAGAACCTTGGGTGGCTACGAAGTAGCCACCCAAAGTGGTAACAAAGTTACCGAAGAGAATTCCTGGCTTAGTCAGGAATAAATACTTTTTCAGCATGACGACCAGTTTAGATCATCATGTTGTAGTGTAGGTAATTCATGATCCATACAGAACCCACTAAAAGAATAGCGATAGTTAAGATGGTATACACGAATGCAATCACGTTCCAGCGTTGCTCTGAAGAAGAGTTCATATGCAGGAAGTAAATTAACTGCACAAGAATCTGAGCAACCGCAGTAATCGCGATGACAGTAATCAAGATACCACGGCCAAAACCGCCTGCCATCACCATACCGAATGGAATTACGGTAAGGATGACAGAAAGGATAAAGCCAACAGTATATTGCTTAACGTTACCGTGTGATTCGCCAGCAGCGTTATGATCGTGACTCATTACAGAACTCCCATCAAGTAAACTACGCTGAATACACAGATCCAAACGATGTCAAGGAAGTGCCAGAACAAGCTTAGGCAAGCTAGACGACGCGTGTTTGCAAGAGTCAAACCATATTTCTTGATTTGAACCATAAGCACGATCATCCAGACCAGACCAGAAGTTACGTGAATACCGTGCGTACCTACCAAAGTAAAGAACGCAGATAAGAACGCACTTGTGCTTGGACCGTGACCAGCATGAACTAGGTGATTGAACTCATATAGTTCCATGCCAATGAAGATAGCACCGAATACCCAAGTAATCGCTAACCAAGTCAGTACTTTTGCAACGTCTTTTTTGTATGCAGCAAGAACTGCAAAACCAAAGGTTACAGAAGAGATCAAGAGGGCGAAGGTTTCAGTAAGAACGAAACCTAAAGAGTCGCCAAACAGGTCTCTCGCACTTGGAGTACCCACAGGAATGTGGCTACTCAAAACAGCGAACGCAATGAAGAGTGTGCCGAACAGGACAAGGTCACTCATCAAGTAAGTCCAGAAACCAAAGACGGTGATGTCAGTATCATCGTGATGATGATGCTCATCGTGTCCGTGGTTATCGTGATGAAGTACTTCAGCCATTGTCTTAGTCCTTCTTCAAGTGTTTTTCAAGAATCGCATAGCGTTCGTTTTCAATACGCTCAACTTCAGCAGCTGGAACATAGTAATCCACTTTCTTGGTGAAAGAAGACACGATGAAGCTAATGATAGAAGCAATGAACGTAACAACTACTAACCACCAGATGTGCCAGATTAAACCGAAGCCCATAACAGTGATGAACATCGCGATAACGAAACCGGCAGCACGGTTAGTTGGCATATGAACATCTTCGTACTTCGTTGGTTTTGCATACGCAACACCATTTTCTTTCTCGATCCAGAAAGTATCAATACCATTGATCTTTGGAAGATGAGCAAAGTTATAGAACGGAGCAGGAGAAGATGTCGCCCATTCAAGGGTACGACCATCCCATGGATCGCCAGTCAAATCCAGACGTTGGTCACGTTGTAAGAAACCAACCACGATTTGCAGAATGAAACATACGATACCAAGCGCAATCAGAACTGCACCGAACATCGCGATATTTACATACGGGTCCCATTCTGGGTTGTCAAATGTATTCAAACGACGTGTCATACCCATGAAACCAAGGATATAAAGTGGCATGAACGCAAAGTAGAAACCGAAGAACCAGAACCAGAACGCTGCTTTACCCCAAGTCTCATTCAGTCTCCAACCGAACATTTTCGGCCAGTAGAAGATGATACCTGCGAACATCGCAAATACTACACCACCAATAATTACGTTATGGAAGTGAGCAATCAGGAATAAAGAGTTATGTACCAGGAAGTCCGCTGGTGGAACCGCCATCAATACACCTGTTAAACCACCGATACCGAAAGTTACCAGGAAGCCTAGTGTCCATAGCATTGGAGTAGTGTAAACAATACGACCCTTGTACATGGTGAATAACCAAGAGAAGATTTTCACACCTGTAGGAATCGCAATAATCATGGTCATGATACCGAAGAACGCGTTAACGTTGGCACCTGCACCCATGGTAAAGAAGTGGTGAACCCATACAACGAATGACAATACTGTGATTGCTACTGTTGCATACACCATTGATTTGTAACCGAACAATGCTTTGCGCGAGAAAGTCGCAACAACTTCAGAATAAATACCAAATGCTGGTAATACCAAGATATATACTTCCGGGTGACCCCAAGTCCAAATCAAGTTCACGTACAACATCGGGCTACCACCCAAGTCGTTAGTAAAGAAGTGGAAACCGAAGTAACGGTCAAGCGTTAACATTGCAATTGTTGCAGTCAACACTGGGAAAGCCGCAATAATCAATACTGCTGTACATAAAGATGTCCAGGTAAAGATTGGCATTTCCATAAGTTTCATGCCAGGCGCACGCATTTTGATGATGGTAACGAAGAAGTTAACACCCGTTAATAGCGTACCCAGACCTGAAATTTGCAGTGCCCAGATATAGTAGTCCATACCTACGCCTGGAGAGTATTCAATGCCAGACAGTGGAGGGTATGCCATCCAGCCTGTTGCAGCGAACTCACCTAACGCGAGTGACACCATCATTAGACCCGCAGCACCGGCGAATAACCAGAAGCTGAGTGAGTTTAATAATGGAAATGCAACGTCACGTGCACCGATTTGAAGCGGTACAGAGATGTTCATCAAACCAACAACAAGACCCATTGCCACGAAGAAGATCATGATCACGCCATGCGCGGTAAAGATCTGATCGTAATGCTCAGGGTGTAAATAACCTTCGCCGCCACCTTTTGCAAGGAACTGCTGAAGACGCATCATGATCGCATCGGCGAAACCACGCACCAGCATGATGATCGATACGAACAGGTACATGATACCAATTTTTTTATGGTCTACAGATGTGAACCATTCGTTCCACAGGTAGCCCCATTTTTTGAAGTAGGTAATACCGGCAACAACTGCGATACCACCCAAGATCATCATTGCAACAGTTGCCAATACGATTGGATCGTAAGGAATTGCATCCGGACCTAACTTACCTAAGAAGCTCATGTCTTATTCTCCTTGAGAAGCAGTCGCATGTTCACCAGCTACATGAGCTTCAGAAGCAGACGCTTCATGAGCAACAGCATCAGTCGCTGCAGCTTCTACAGGAGCTGAATGGTCAGCACCGTGGTAGTTACTCATATACTTGTGAATCACAGATTCAAACAAACCTTGCTCTACAGAAGAGTAGTAAGTCACAGGATGTGGCTTAGTAGGGTAAGGCTTCATTGCTTCAGCAGCAGCCTTCTCTTCAGGAGTCTTAGCTCTTGCAATAATCGCTTCGATCTGGTGAACACCGCGGTTACCGTCACGTAAGCTTGCAAATTCAGCTTGGTCTAGAACAGTTTTTTGTACTGCATTAGGGTTAACTGAAGTACCGTTTCCTGCCTGAACAGCAGAAATCCATTCAGCGAATTGAGCATCAGTCACAGAATGTGCACGGAAGCGCATTTGTGAGAAGCCATAGCCTGAATAGTTTGAAGAGAAACCACGATAACCTTCAGCTGGACTAGTTTCATCAGCTAAGAAGTTAAGGTGAGTTTGCATACCTGCCATTGCATAAATCTGACCACTTAACGCCGGGATGAAGAACGAGTTCATCGTGAAGTTAGAGGTTAAACGAAGGCTTACCGGAGTTTGCTCTGGGAAACGCAATTCGTTAACAGTTGCAATGCCTTGCTCAGGATAGATGAAGATCCATTTAAATTGCTCAGCAATAACCTGAACAGTTAATGGCGCTTTATCTGCTTCAATTGGACGGTATGGGTCATACTTGTGGGAACCCCACCAAGTTAACCAAGCTAAAATACCAATAATAATGACAGGGATACCCCATACTACAATTTCAATCGCAGTAGAGTGTGCCCATGTAGGTTTATAGTCTGCGTCTTTATTCGATGCACGATATTTCCAACCGAACCATAATGCCATGATGATTGATGGAATAACCACCAAAAGCATTAAGTAAATCGCAGTCATCATCAGGTTACTTTGACCTGCTGCAACTGGACCTTTAGAGTTCAGAAGTACCATATCACCACCACACCCGGTCAAGAGTGCAGTCATCGCAGATAAAGACAATACAGCTAAAATCGTTTGTCTCATTTTACAACCTCGGTGAAGAGTCCCATTCCCTAATTTAATATGGGATAGCGATTAAAGTGCACATGACAAAAAAGGCTGAATTTTACAAAACATCCTATTAATCACAATACACCGCTACGTTGTAGGGCATTATGCCTGAGATTCACGAACTAAGCTATATCTAGGGCGCTTTAAATGCCTGTAATAAAAACCGATTTTGCTGGTCTGGATTGGGGGGGATTTATGGGAATTTTATTTCAATTTCAAAGTTCTGTAATCAAAATGGGATGATATTCATCCCATTTTGTGTATTCCTGCACTATTGTTTCACAACTTGCGTTTTTGCGAGTTTATCGTGCAAGGTTTGACGTTTTTTGCCCAATCCGAAGGCCCAGTCAATAATTAAACTCAGTGGCATAAATACAATATTTAAAAATATGAAAAATACACTACGAATAGTGAAGGCGCGTAACAGGCTGGTCTTTTCACCTGATTCGGCATCTACAATTTTGATTTTCGTCAGCTTTTTACCAATACTTTGGCCTGATTTGGCAATCAGAAAGGCTTGAATGGCCAGCATGATAATCAAATAGACCGCTGTGACAAGCCACGCCTGCTGAGAAAACATCTCAAACATTTGAGTCTGTAATTGTTGGGCCAGAGCAGGATCTGCATTGCTACTCAGCACGACATTCATGAATTCTTCATTCAGTTGTGCAAATCGGGTTTCCTGTTCAGGTGTAAAAAATGCAGTCAAAATGAAGGTTGCTGGTAACCACAGTAACACATCTACAATTTTGGCCAGTATACGGCTTGGAATACTGGCGAGTTCATTCTTTTGAGTCGCTGTTTGGGTATGAGGCTGTGAATAGGCCGAAGTCGTTGACTGATTGTTCTGGAATACTGGCGTTTCAGGTGTGACTGCCGGAGCGACATACCCTGCAGGTTGATATACCGATTTTCCTTGGGTAAGTTCACCTAAGGCTTTCCACTCTGTCATGCCTTGATGCCATGCCAGGTCAGTCAGCATGACTTGTTGATTCGCCAGCATCTGATTCAATTGCTCGAGCGTATATGGACCAGCTTGTTGATTGTTCCGTGCCAAGTAAATCTGCATATAGACTGAATCTCAATATATAAATGTGAACTAATAATAGCTTTGATCAAGATTGTATTGAATTCTGTTTTGAAAACAAACATCCTCTCATCGTAAGATATAGATTAATTGAGGATTTTCAATCATAATTCTCATTAAAAATGAGCCCATACAAAATTGCAAGGATCTGCATTCTTAAAAATATCTTCCTGAACATTCGATGGTTATTTATTATTATTGCCATTTTGATATGACTTTACTGTTGGTATTTGTTTGTCATTACAGTCTTTATGTGTTGATAAGCGTTGATTTAATTATATTTATAAATTCAATTGTTTAGCTTGTGATTGGGTCTTTAGTTATCAATTTTCAAACAATAAATCATAATATCTATCTCATAAAAAAGACCCTATCAAAGGGTCTTTTTTATTCACAATTGCTTATGCTTTTTGCACTTTTTCTTCAGCCAAGAAGAACCAAGTTTCAAGTACCGAGTCTGGGTTTAAAGACACAGAGTCGATACCTTGTTCCATTAACCATTGTGCAAGATCTGGATGATCGGAAGGACCTTGACCACAAATACCGACATATTTGCCAGCTTTACGACATGCTTGAATTGCAAGAGAAAGCAACGCCTTAACTGCAGGGTCGCGCTCATCAAATAGGTGAGAGACAATACCCGAGTCACGGTCAAGACCAAGCGTTAATTGTGTCAAGTCGTTTGAACCAATAGAGAAACCATCGAAATGTTCAAGGAATTGATCTGCCAATAAAGCATTGGTTGGAAGTTCACACATCATGATCACTTTAAGGCCGTTTTCACCGCGCTTAAGACCATTTAATGCAAGAAGTTCAATTACACGTTTCGCTTCAGCAACAGTACGAACAAATGGAATCATGATCTGGATATTGGTTAAACCCATTTCATCACGTGCCTTTTTCAATGCACGACATTCAAGTTCGAAGCAATCACGAAAGTTATCAGAAACGTAGCGACTTGCACCACGGAAACCTAGCATCGGGTTTTCTTCTTCTGGCTCGTATAACTTACCACCGATCAAGTTTGCATATTCGTTAGACTTGAAGTCTGACATACGAACAATGACTGGCTTGTCTGCAAATGCAGCAGCAAGTGTCGAGATACCTTCAACCAGTTTCTCTACATAGAATTCAATTGGAGATGCATAACCTGCAGTACGCGCCATGACTGCTGCACGTGTTTCACGTGGAAGGCTGTCAATATTGATTAATGCTTTCGGGTGAACACCAATCATACGGTTAATAATGAATTCAAGACGCGCCAGACCAATACCTGCGTTTGGAATTTGAGCAAAGTCAAATGCACGGTCCGGGTTACCCACGTTCATCATGACTTTAAATGGAAGAGCAGGCATAGACTCAATTGAATTCTTTTGAATTTCAAAATCTAGTGCGCCTTCATAGATAAAGCCAGTATCACCTTCAGCACAAGACACAGTCACTTCCTGACCGTCTACAAGGACTTCAGTTGCATTACCACAACCAACGATTGCAGGCACACCAAGCTCACGTGCAATAATTGCTGCGTGACAAGTACGACCACCACGGTTTGTTACAATCGCAGCTGCACGTTTCATCACTGGTTCCCAATCCGGGTCAGTCATGTCAGATACAAGAACATCACCGTCTTGTACTTTGTCCATTTCTTTAATCGACGTTACGATGCGGACTTTACCAGAACCAATGCGTTGACCGATTGAACGACCTTCACAAATTACAGTGCCACGTTGTTTCAACAGGTAGCGTTCCATGGTGCCGACATTTTCACGGCTTTTTACAGTTTCAGGACGCGCCTGAACGATGTAAATCTTGCCATCATCGCCATCTTTTGCCCACTCGATGTCCATTGGTGCACCGTAGTGGTTTTCAATGATCAGCGCTTGTTTAGCAAGTTCTTGTAATTCCTGGTCGTTTAAAGCGAACTGTTGGCGTTCAGCTTTTTCAACATCCACGACAACGACAGATTTACCTGCAGATGCTTCTTCACCATAAATCATTTTCTGGTGCTTAGAACCCAGGTTGCGACGAAGGATCGCGTGTCGGCCTGCATTTAAAAGCGGTTTAGAAATATAGAATTCATCAGGGTTGACGGCACCTTGAACAACCATTTCACCCAAACCATAAGATGCGGTAATGAATACTGCATCACGGAAGCCTGATTCAGTATCTAGCGTAAACATTACACCGGCAGCACCAGTTTCTGAACGAACCATGCGTTGTACACCAGCGGACAGGGCAACTACATCATGGGCAAAGTTTTGGTGTACACGGTAAGAGATTGCGCGGTCGTTGTACAAAGATGCAAATACTTCTTTGATCGCGATCAGAACGTTATCGATACCACGAATGTTCAGGAAAGTTTCTTGCTGGCCGGCAAAAGAAGCATCCGGCAAATCTTCTGCAGTTGCAGAAGAACGAACGGCAACCGCGATGTCAGGGTTGCCGTTAGAAAGTTCTGCAAATGCTGTACGAACTTCTTGTTCTAATGCAGGCGTAAGTGGAGTATCCACAATCCATTGACGAATTTTTGCGCCAGTTTCAGCAAGTGCATTTACATCATCAACATTGAGTGCAGCAAGCTCTGCATTGATTTTAGCGTTTAGGCCACTTTGCTCGAGAAATTCACGGTAGGCATCGGCAGTCGTTGCGAAACCACCTGGCACAGATACACCAGCATTTGATAAGTGGCTGATCATTTCGCCTAGTGATGAGTTTTTCCCACCGACCAGCTCAACGTCGTGCTTCCCTAATTTTTCCAGACCAATTACGCGCGCTTCCAAAGTTGTTACTCCACTTTTGCAGTATTAATCACTATCTCGGCATGAGAGTATAGCAAATCATCTAGGTTTTTGATTTTACTAAGCGACAGTCATGTAAGATCGGTTTACTATAAAGATTATATAGCACTAAGACAAATGTTGGAGGAGAATTTTAATGTCGGAAGGTAAACAAATTCAGCGTAGTGTTTTCTTTATTTCAGATGGTACCGCCATCACCGCTGAAACCCTTGGACACTCGCTGTTAGCGCAGTTTCCGCATGTGAAATTTGACATTCATATTATTCCTTACATTAGTTCCGAAGAAGCGGCTACAAATGTGGTGGCAGAGATCAATGCAAGAGCTCAAATCGACGGTGAAAAACCGCTGGTATTTGATACCCTGGTTGATCCCTATGTGCGCGACATTATTAATACTGCAAATGCAGTAAATCTCGATGTATTTGAAGGGCTTATTAGTAAGTTGGCTGATGAATTAGGCACGATTCCTACAACTTTAGTCGGGCAGACCCATGCGGTGACCGACTCTGAGTCTTATAAGGCCCGTATTGATGCTGTTCATTTTGCTTTAGATAACGACGACGGCGCACGTACCCGTCATTATGATAAAGCTGACCTGATCCTGATTGGTGTATCGCGTTCAGGTAAAACCCCGACCTCTATTTATCTGTCTTTGCAGTTCGGTATTCGCGTGGCGAACTATCCACTGACTGAAGAAGATTTGGATGATAACCGACTGCCAGCCGTGCTGCGACCGCATAAAAACAAGCTGTTTGGCCTGATGATTGATGCGGAACGCCTTGTGGCCATTCGTTCTGAGCGTAAGGCCAATAGCCGTTATGCCAGCTTTAGTCAGTGTCAGATGGAGTTGCGTGCGATTGAAGGAATTTATATTTCGGAAGGCATCAAGTACCTGAATGTGTCTGAAATGTCGATTGAAGAAATCTCAACACGTGTGTTGCAAATGACCGGTTTAAAACGTCGAATCGGTTAAGAAACCAGCCAGAGCCAAACTGCGGTTTGGCTTTGATTTATAGCTAAAAATTACAAGTAAGCATTGATTAATCGAAATAATGTATGAATTTTATAATTCTAAGAAAATACCAACTATCATATTCTGAAATATAAAAGAGTCTTTTTTGCTCATTTTGTTGAATAAATCATCATGTCGGTTCTTGATACGTAAATAAAAATCTCATTACTAGCTTACCAATTTTTCATTTTTACTCGCCAGTGTGAGTTATTTTTCTGCTGAATAAGTATGAATAATGATATCAACCAGATGCTGCTCACCATTGATACAATGAATCGTATTTTCCGAAATTTTCAGAATCGGCCAGGTAATTAGGTGGCAATTTTCACGCTGTAGGGCAGCATAATAATGATCTGATTTCAGATAAATTTTACGGGAAGATGCAAGATTTGGCATTAACTGGCGTCTTAGCCACAAATTCTGCACCTGATTTTCTAAAAACCGCAGAGAAAGCAGGCTTTTAATGCGGTTGTTAAATAAGCGGCGATTTTTACCAATCAGCGGATGATTAATAATTCGTTGCAGAATTCGGTCGGAACCGGGCAGTACAAAAGCAGGATTAATCTGGAAAACTTTTACCGAACGGGCATGTTGACTGATTTTATCCAGCTGGCTCACGGTAAACTGATCCGTGCCAATAATCGCAATATCTTTATCTGCATAATCCAATTCTAACAGTTCGGAAGAGGGCACTTTAATTCCATTAAACTGCTGAAAATGTTCGGGGCGATTTTCAAAAATACCAGCGTGTAGATCCTGCTTGGTAGACATTAGAATTCCTTGAATTTATTTAATAATTAATTTTCTTTGTATGAGATATAAACAAAAACTCAAGCCAGGGTAAAGTGAAAAATTTAACTTAGACAGTCATCTATTTGAGCAAAATATAAAATCTGATTTTATTGAAGACTGAATAGATTTACATGCGATCCAAAAGGAATGACTTTTAACTTGCTGAGATGGATGAAGGAAAAGAAGTGAAGTGTTCGTTTAGGGAAGAAGTTTTTTAATGGAGGAGGTCGATAGAAATGCTTTTACTGATATATTTCTTTTGGTCATTTATCTTTAAAGATGAAAAACATCTACCCATTGCTGAGAATAGGTAGATGCAACTCTCATTTACTGACCATTTTTAATTTGCATTAATAGCTCAAAGTTGTGCAGGCGCTTGTCAGTGTCATAGATGTCACAAGTAAAGATAAACTCATCCACATCATATTTAGCCAAAAGCGATTCTAGCCCAGCTTTAACGGTTTCTTTGGAGCCGACCTGAGCCATGGCAAAGAAATTATCGACTGACATTTTTTCCGGCGGCGACCACAGACCTTTCATGGAGTCAATTGGTGCTTTAAGTTTCAGGCTTTGTCCACGAATCAGTGATAAAACCCGCTGATAGGCACTAGTCGCTAGATATTCTGCTTCTTCATCAGTATCTGCGACACAGGTCGGTACACCCATCGACACATAAGGACGATCGAGATATTCAGACGGTTCGAAATTGTCACGATACAGCTGAATGGCCTGACCCAGCATACGCGGGGCAAAATGCGAAGCAAAGGAATAAGGTAGACCAAGTTTTGCCGCCAGTTGTGCACTAAACAGGCTGGAACCTAAAAGCCATACGGGTACATGCGTGCTTTGACCTGGCGTTGCTACAATACGCTGTCCTGGAATTGGATCTTTAAAATATTGCAGAATTTCCAGAACATCCTGCGGGAATTGGTCTTCGGTTTCCTGACGGCCACGACGCAGGGCACGCATGGTCATTTGGTCGGTACCGGGAGCACGGCCCAGACCCAGTTCAATACGATCCGGATAGAGCGTTGCCAAGGTGCCGAACTGTTCTGCCACTACTAGTGGAGCATGATTCGGTAGCATAATTCCGCCAGAGCCTAAAGTTAAGGTTTTGGTATTCGCCAGTAAATAGCCTAAGAGAACTGCGGTTGCTGAACTGGCAATGCCATCCATATTATGATGTTCTGCCAGCCACATCCGCCGATAACCCAATTTTTCTGCTGCTTGGGCAAGTTCCAGCGCATGGTTTAGCGCGAATTGAATGCTCTTGTCGTCACGAACAGGAACCAGTTCGAGTATAGAGAACTGGGTATCGTTAAGCGTACGCATAGTATTACTCTTAAATAGACATCTCTAAAAGCATACGACTTTAGAATGTATTTGTATATCGAAAAAAATCGATATAAGTGTAAACTAAAAGATAAAGATAAAAAATAAAGGCAAAAAAAATAAGCATCCGAAGATGCTTATAAAGGAGGAAAGAATAAGGGGAGAGAATTTTAACGACGACGGTTGTTATAGCGATAATCGTTATAACGGTAGTTACGAGAAGAATTATAGCGACGTTCGCTGCGGTCATCATAACGACGGTCTTCGCTGACTTTTTTACCTAAAGCTGAACCACCCGCTGAACCCAGTGCTGCACCGATATAACCACCGTTGGTGCCTGCCATGTTTCGGCCTACCGCATAACCTGCACCGCCACCTAGGGCACCACCGATAATCGCACCATTACGGTCACGTTTATTTGCTGCTACTGCGGCACCCGCACCACCACCAATCGCTGAACCGATTGTTGCGCCAGTGGTACCACCCATTTTATTGCCTACTGCGGCACCAACGACACCACCCAAAGCAGAAGCTAAAGCTGTATTGGTTGTATTGCCTGCATTGGCAGCTGTCATACCCATGGCTGAGGTTGCTACGACAGCGATCATTAGAGATTTATAGTTCATGAGGACACCTTTTATATATCTAGCTATATTTTGTTGATGAGATAAATTTAATCTAGCAAGCGCAAAACAGCATGAAGGCAGTGTTGGCGAATTGTGATTTTTATCTCCTTAATTTATTCATGATGTGGACAGGATAATTCCATGTATTAATTGAAAATTCACGTATTAAAGCCACAATAAAAAAAGCACCAAAAGGTGCTTTTCATGTTAAATGTAGCGTCTGGTCTAAACTGCCTGAGCGCAAATTAACGGTAACGTTTTTTCCAGTGTTTAGAGCGTTTTTCAGCTGCTTTATCTTTTGCAATCTTGTTACCTAGTGCAGCACCACCGGCAGCACCCAAAGCTGAACCGATATAACCGCCGTTAGTACCGCCCATATTTTTACCTACGGTATAACCTGCACCGCCGCCTAGAGCGCCACCAATGGCAGATTCAGTCCGGTTTTTTTTGCTGCTTGCAACCGCTGCACCGCCAGCACCACCTAAAGCAGCACCAATGGTTGCGCCGGTATTACCGCCCATGTTTTTACCTAATGCTGTACCTGCAACACTACCTAAAGCACTTGCTGCTGCAACACGCGCTGTACTGTCGGCATGTGCGTTTACGGTCATCATTGAACCAGCAGCTAAAACTGTACTCATTAAAAGTGCGTTGAGTTTCATGTCATCACTCCGTGTCCATCTACAGGACTGTAGTTATTTCGATGCGGAAAATGTAACAAATCATGCCCAAAACAATATGAAGATGTTTCTTCATAATTCCCTGCTTTATTTGGCGAATTGTAAAATCGGCAAGAAATAAGAATAAGATCGACTATAAAAAAAGCAATTCCACTGTTTTTAATCATATTTGTTAACAAATGCTGTAGAGCATGAATGATAGCAACGCGGACTTACTCAATAATGATGTTCATTAGAAGCCAGAGTCGTTAAACTAGGCGCAATTTTTTGATTTCGCTGTGCTAAATCGGTTTTTAGTCACAGCCTATGTTTGAGATTTTTTAGAAAATGAAAGAATCGTTACGTTTACGATTAGACCAACTCTCTGACCGCCATGAAGAATTGACCGCATTACTGGCTGATGTAGAAGTCATTTCTGATAATAAGCGCTTCCGTCAATTGTCACGTGAGCATAATGACTTAACAGAAATTACCAATGTCTGGACCAAGTATAGACAGGCTGAAGAAGACATCGAAACGGCTCAGGCCATGCTGTCAGATCCGGACTTTAAGGAAATGGCACAGGAAGAAATTAAAGAGAATAAAGCTTTAATTGAATCGCTTGAAGCTGACCTGAACATCCTGATGATTCCGAAAGATCCGAATGATGCCAACTCGGCTTATCTTGAGATTCGTGCCGGAACCGGTGGCGATGAAGCTGCGATTTTCTCGGGCGATTTATTCCGTATGTATAGTAAATATGCGGAAAACCAAGGCTGGCGTATTGAAATCCTCTCTGAAAATGAAGGCGAACATGGCGGCTATAAAGAAGTCATCTGCCTGATTAATGGTGACGGGGTTTACGGTCGTCTAAAATTTGAAAGTGGTGCGCATCGTGTACAGCGTGTACCAGCGACCGAATCACAAGGCCGTGTGCATACCTCAGCATGTACCGTTGCGATTCTTCCTGAAATTGATGTCGATACCTCGGTTGAAATCAACTCATCTGATTTGCGCATTGATACCTATCGTGCTTCAGGTGCAGGTGGTCAGCATGTTAACAAAACCGATTCTGCAGTACGTATTACTCATATCCCAACCGGCACCGTAGTGGAGTGTCAGGAAGAGCGTTCACAGCATAAGAACAAGGCCAAAGCGATGGCACTGCTGGTATCACGTTTAGAAAATGCCAAACGTGCAGCAGCAGATGCAGCAACCTCGGAAATGCGTCGTGACCTGGTGGGTTCGGGGGATCGTTCAGAACGTATCCGTACCTATAACTATCCGCAAGGTCGTATGACAGATCACCGCATTAACCTGACTTTATACAAGCTGGATGCCGTGATGGAAGGTGATTTGACCGAATTGCTAGACAGCCTGCATCGCGAATATCAGGCGGATCAGTTGGCCATGCTTGCACAGCAGAATGGTGGATAATGAATATTTTACAAGCGCTGGCTTTGCGCGGTGAAGCTGAAAGTTACGAACGTCAGGAAAATGCCTGGTTACTGGAACACATCACCAAGATTGATTCATTTGATCTGCTGATGAAAAAGGATCAGGAATTAACCTCTGAGCAGGAACAAGCTTATAAAGACGGGTTGGCGCGTATTGCTGCCGGTGAGCCTTTGGCTTATGTGACTGGTTCACAACCGTTCTGGACACTGGATCTAAAAGTCACCAAAGATACCTTGGTGCCACGTCCGGATACTGAAGTACTGGTTGAGACGGTATTGAAGTTAGACCTGCCTGAAGATGCCCGTGTAGTAGATTTGGGTACAGGTACTGGCGCAATTGCCTTATCACTGGCATCTGAACGTTCTAACTGGACAGTAACGGCTTCCGATATCTACGAGCCTACGCTTGAGGTGGCGAAATATAATGCGGAACAACATGATATTGAGAATGTAGAATTTGTTCTGGGTTCATGGCTGAAGCCATTTGGCCGTCAATTCTTTGACGCCATTGTATCGAATCCACCTTATATCGACGCTGATGATGTGCATATGCAGAATCTGGCGACTGAACCGGAACGTGCGCTGGTGGCAGATAAAAAGGGGCTGGCCGATATTGAAATGATTATTCTGCAAGCCAAGAAGCATTTGACCGTGAATGGTTGGGTGGTGCTTGAGCATGGTTATAATCAGGCAGACGCCGTACAACATCTATTTAAACAGGCGGGTTATAAGCAAGTCCGCACGGTTAAAGATTATGGCGGGAATGATCGCGTAACTTTGGGTCAATGGCCACATTAATCTGTCATCTATCTTTATAAAAAAGCGACCGATGTGGTCGCTTTTTTATTGGATTTTTTCTTTATAAATTCCTGACTGCATCTGAAACCTTAAGTATTTTGAATGACATGATGCCAACGCAGTATAACTAAAAACAAAAAAGCGATGCCAGAGCACCGCTTTCGAGGAATTTTTAAAAATAATTACATTGGATAGTCTTGTAGACAGTCATAGACTTCTACCTGATCCAGACTACCAGTTTCCATTGCCAGACAAAGTGCCACAACTTTTAAAGTATCTGCCAGAGATTTTTCATCTTTCAAGGCAATACCTTGTTGTAATTCATTGATACGTTCTGCCGGAATTTCGAGGGCCTGAGCCGCTTCCACAGCATCTACCTGGTTAAAGAAGTGCAGAATTGCATCTTTCAGTTCTGCATCCGATGCATTTAAAATCCCTTGATTCAACTGTTCTGTAATGAGATCAGTCGAAGAAAATAAAGCTTTAGAGAAGTTTTGGACAAGATTTTGCCCAAGCACATCAGTCATCTTTAACATGGAGATACCTTCAACTAGAAAGGAAAATGGAGAGTACAGCCAATAGCAAAAGTGCTATAAATTGAATGAAAAATAATCTATTTCCGGGTGAATTGCAAAGCTTTCTGGGTGACTGTGTAGTCCTGCTAATATATGTTTTAGGGCTTGAAATATATAATCATAATAAAAATAAATGCTTAGAATCTAAGTATTTTTCGGTAATATCTTTGAAGTCTAAGTTTATATAAATTATCTAATGTTATTTTGTCGATATGCGCCTGGACTGACGCCAGTCCACTTTTTGAATGCACGATGAAATGCACTGGATTCCTGAAAATTAAGCTGATCGCTAATCTCTTGTAAACTTTGTTCAGTACGGGTCAGCAATTCAATGGCGGTATCCCGGCGTATCTCATTTTTTAACTGTTGATAGCTGACACCTTCACTTTTTAAACGCCGTTGCATGGTCGCTTCAGACATATTCATTTTTAAGGCCAGTTCATTCAGTTCCAGCCATTCTGCCGGTGAAACTTGCAGTAATTGACGGCGAATCTGGGTGCTCAAGGCATAGGGGTTTTTAAAACGCACCAATAAATTTTGTGGGGTTTGCTGAATAAACTGATACCAGGACTGAGCATCCTGTTTAATCGGCAATTGCAGATAGCTGGCATCAAATTGCACGTAATTTTCGCTGGCCTGATATTCAATCTGTTCACAAAAACGGACTTTGTAATCAAAATCATCTAGGGGTGCTGCACATTTCAATTGAATCTGATTAAGCAAAATCCGTTGTCCACTTAACCAGCAGATCAGGGTATGAATCAGCATCAGATAAGTCGCATAACTAAACATGCGTTTAGTCTGTTGTAGATCATAAATCACGATATAGGCATAGTGTTCCTCAACCATGAGCGTGCTTTGCAGATCGTCCAAAACCAGGTTGAGAAATTGCAAAATATGTTGCAGCGCTTTTTCCAGTGTATCTGCCTGCATGACCATTTTCGAAAGTAATTTAAAACTACCACGACGCATGGCATGGCTGTCCATACCAAAAAATTCGTCATTCATGCTGTCTGCAAGCACAGTCCATAACTGGGCAAATTGGCTAACGGATACGCGTGCCTTGGGAGCATTCAATACTTCTGCTGGGATATTGACTTTTTTTAGAATGTCAGAGATATCAAATTGCAGCCGTTTGGCATCCAGCAATGCTTCGTTCACCAGGTCAATCGAGATGGTGCCTTTGCTATATTCCAGTGCAGGCTTATGCATATTCAGTCTGACATCCTTGTTTTCATTGTCCAAATACATCATGCAAGATGCAATATTTGGAAATTGTACAGAATAAAAACTCTGTTTACTCTGCATATTAAGTCGTATCTGAAATAGAAAAATCGCTAGGAAATAAACATGAACATTCAGGGAAAAGTTATTGTGATCACCGGTGGTGCCTCAGGTTTGGGTGCAGCCACAGCGACTCATCTGGTTGAACACGGTGCCAAAGTGATTCTGGTCGATATGAATCAGGAGCAGGGTGAAGTACTACAGCAGCAACTGGGTGCACAGTCTGAGTTTGTACAGCTCGATGTTACCGATGAACAAGCCATTGAAAGTTTCTTCGCTCATGTTGAAAGCACGTATAGTCAACTGAATGGCTTGATCAACTGTGCCGGGATTGCACCGTCTGCCAAAGTATTGGGTCGTAACGGCATCCATGAATTAGCCATGTTTCAAAAAGTGCTCAATATTAATGTAAATGGTACTTTTAATATGTTGCGTCATGCGGCGGCTTTAATTGCAAAATATGAGTTGCAATCGGGTGAAGAAGAACGTGGCGTGATTGTGAATACTGCTTCAGTTGCCGCTTATGACGGTCAAATTGGTCAGACTGCCTATGCGGCATCCAAAGGTGCAGTCGTCGCAATGACTTTACCTTTGGCACGTGAACTGGCTCGTGAAGCGATCCGTGTCATGACCATCGCGCCGGGCATTATGGAAACTCCGATGCTGAAAGGCATGCCGCAAAATGTCCAGGATGCTTTGGGGCAAATGGTGCCGTTTCCACCACGTCTGGCAAAACCACAGGAATTTGCCCAGCTGGTGGGACATATTTTTGAAAATAGTTATTTAAATGGTGAGGTCATTCGTCTGGATGGCGCAATCCGTATGCAGCCTAAATAAGTCTTCGATTTATATAGGACATGATGATTTGCACATCTGTAAATTTCTCATTGAATTTAAATGAATTTGCTCAAGCATGCATTTTCTTTTGAAGGATCAAAAGAAACAAAAATCCTTTGCGAAACTGAAGATACATCCCTGTATCTCAGTTTCGCAGGCGACATCCATGCCGCCTTATCCGACGTGCCAACGATCTCAATAGTAAAAAGCTTGAAGTAAATAAAATAGATATAGAAAGGGAAGTTCAATGATTTTAAATGACGAACAAAAAATGATTCAGGACATGATGCGCAATTATTCGCAGCAGAAGCTGAAACCGACGGCGGCCTTACGCGACAAAACGGCACAATTTCCAGCACAAGAACTTAAAGAGCTTGGTGAGCTTGGTGCATTGGGTATGACAGTGGCTGAAGAATGGGGTGGTGCAGGTCTGGATTATGTATCATTGGTTTTGGCGCTAGAGGAAATTGCCGCAGGAGATGGTGCAATCTCGACGATTATCAGTGTGCAGAATTCTTTGCCTTGCGGCATTACCCAGCGTTATGGCACTGAAGCACAAAAACAGCAGTATTTAACCAAACTGGCAACAGGTGAATGGCTCGGCTGTTTCTGTTTGACAGAACCTCAGGCCGGTTCGGATGCCAGTTCGCTGGAGTGTAAAGCCGAACGCGATGGCGATGAATGGGTGCTAAATGGTACCAAGCAGTTTATCACGACAGGTAAACACGCACAGATTGCACTAGTCTTTGCTGTGACTGATAAATCTGCAGGGAAAAAGGGTATTTCATGCTTTCTGGTGCCGACCGATGCACCGGGTTATATCGTGTCACGCCTAGAAGAGAAAATGGGTCAGCATTGTTCTGATACCGCGACCATCGTTCTGGATAACTGCCGGATTCCTGCTGCCAACTTGCTAGGTCGGGAGGGTGAAGGTTATAAAATTGCCTTGTCGAACCTTGAATCGGGTCGGATCGGCATTGCGGCACAATCTGTCGGTATGGCTCGGGCTGCACTGGATGCTGCAGTGGAATATGCCAATGACCGTAAAGCCTTTGGTGTAGAAATTGTGCAACATCAGGCTGTGGCGTTCAGGCTTGCAGATATGGCGACACAAATTGAAGCCGCACGTCAGCTCGTTTTGCATGCTGCAACATTAAAAGATGCAGGCTTGGCGTGTTTAAAAGAAGCATCGATGGCAAAACTGTTTGCATCGACTATTGCAGAAAGAGTCTGCTCGGATGCGATCCAGATTCATGGTGGCTACGGTTATGTCTCTGATTTTCCGGTCGAGCGAATTTATCGTGATGTACGAGTGAGCCAGATTTATGAAGGTGCATCAGATATTCAACGACTGGTGATTGCACGTGAAGTATGTCAACGCTGATTTTTTAATTTAAAAAAACAGACTTTGATTGATGTTTAAATCCTGCACTTACTATTGATGGATATGGAAATTGCAGGATTTAACTGAACATGATGATCTAAAGACATACAGTACGAATAATCGAAAAATAAGCCTTATTCATGTTCTAGTCCTAGGGCATGAATGCAGATTTAAAAAAGTATGCTGATGGAATCAGCAGGAACAACAAATACAAATGGACAAACTCAGGCAAGGTCGCCTGAAAACTACAACAGGAAAGAGGTTGTCGTCATGAAGACACTAGAACAGGCATATGCTGATTTTAATTTTGAAAATATGGTTCAAGAACATCTGGTTGGAAACGCAGAGAACATCAATGCGTATACCGAATGCTGTGGTCGCTACTTGGGTCAAAACCGAACTGCACTGATCTGGGAAGGTAAAAATGGAGATGCAGAGCAGTGGACCTTTGAACAACTGGCCGTGGCTTCAGGACAGCTGGCCAATTATATGCATTCTCTGGGTTTAAAGGCTGGTGACTGTATTGCAGGGTTGCTGCCAAGAACGCCAGCACTCTTAATTACTATATTGGCCACTTGGCGGATTGGTGCCATTTACCAACCTTTATTTACTGCCTTTGAAAGCAAAGCCATTGAACATCGTATCAGTACCGCCAATACCCAGTTGATCGTTACTGATGAAGAACAACGACTGAAACTCCATGATTTCAATGTTCCTAATATTCTGACTGTGCATCAAACAGCGACAAATAATTATCAAGATGCGGATTTCTGGACAGCCTTACAGCAACAACCAGAGGAGTTTGAACCGGTAAATTGCCAGTTTAATGATGTCTTCCTGATGATGTTTACTTCAGGTACGACAGGCTTGGCAAAATCGGTTCCTGTACCTTTAAAAGCGTTGTTGGCCTTTAAAGGCTATATGCTGCACGCCGTAGATCTGCGAGATGAAGATTCCTTCTGGAATCTGGCAGATCCGGGCTGGGCGTATGGACTGTATTATGGTATTGCAGGGCCGTTGAGTTTAGGGCACAGCATCATCATGGATGAACGTGGCTTTAGTGTCGATAATGCCGTACAAATCATTCAAAAATATCAGGTGAATAACCTGACTGGTTCGCCAACCGCATTTCGCATGTTCTTTGGCTTTAAAGAAAAATTTGATGCAGGCATCAGTTCGCATTTACGCGTGGTAAGCAGTGCAGGTGAGCCGCTCACGCCTGAAGTGATTCAGTGGTTCAATCATGATTTAAGTGTGAATATTTACGATCAATATGGACAGACTGAACTGGGTATGGTGATCGCCAATCATCATGGCTTGGAGCATTATAAAAAAGTTGGTTCAGCCGGTTTTGCTATTCCTGGGCATCGTTTTGCTGTATTGGACAAAGAACATCAGGAAGTAGAAAAAGGCGGGATTGGAACCTTGGCAATTGACTGTGCAGCTTCACCGTTGATGTGGTTTGAAGGCTATGCAGGCCACAACCGCAAGTCATTTGTCGGGCAGTATTATCTCACTGGTGATACCGTGAAGCTGAATGAATATGGCGGTATTGATTTTATTGGGCGTGCAGACGATGTCATTACAACTTCGGGCTATCGGGTTGGGCCTTTTGATGTAGAAAGTACTTTGCTTGAATGTGAAGAAGTGCTTGAATCTGCAGTCGTCGGCAAGCCAGATCCAGAACGTACTGAAATTGTGAAAGCCTTTGTAGTACTTAAATCAGCATATCCAGCTACTGAAGATTTGATGTTGAAACTGCAAAGTTATGTACGTTCACGCTTATCCAAACATGCCTATCCGAAAGAGATTGAGTTTGTGGCATCTTTGCCTAAAACATCGAGTGGCAAGATTCAGCGAAATTTACTCAAACAGCAGGAAGTTGCCAAACTTCAAGAGATGAAGCGAGTCAGCTAATTTTTCAAATTAATTGTTTGATTGAATGTTCAAAGGCTGCCATAGCAGCCTTTTGGTTTTTTAAGAAATAAATCTGCTACTTAAATTTTAATCAGATATTGAGCTGATTTTCCCGAACTTATATTTTTAAGAGAGCAGATTAAGGCAAGCAAAAATTATAATTTTTTATGTCATTACAGTAAAATTACATTAATATTTAAAATTAAATATATCAAAAATTTAGCCTCTTAAGATAAAGAGGCTAAATCTCATTCATTACCAGATATTACTTTGTAGATTCACTTTTTGATGTTCTGCATGCGGTTCGCCCGCTTCGCCGGTAACACCGCCTTTTAAGGCTTTAAAAAGCTGGGTAACTTTGTTATCTGTGACATTCCAGTATTCTGCGCTGACTGCTTCAGCAATCAATACCCGTACGGTCGGATCATCCTTGCCTTCAAACCAGTTTTCTGCCCACGGATTCCACAACTGTTCAATCAGAATGCGGTCAGTACTGATCTGGGCATGAGCACTGATCGACACATAGATACCATCTGATGGTTTTGCAAAAGACAGGCCAATTTGACCACGGCCAGTTTCTGCTGCTTTGACCAGATCATTGGTATTACGCAGGATGAAATATAAGTTTTGACGTTCGTTCATCTGTTCGGAGTTCAGCATGGTCATCGGCTGGGAGTGTATTTCATGTGTATCAGTTAAATGGCTGATCATGGTGTAACGGACATCCTTGATCAATTCCCATAATTTTTCACGATTATCATGTTGAGTATTGTTATGCTCGGTCATGTATGTTCTCCATACGATTTTATGAAAGCTGAAAAGATTGCTTGGTATTTTCAGATTAATCATATTTAGAGACAGATGCCTTAGGTCTCACTGAACTCATACATTTTCATACTCAAATACAGGCAGAGACTACAGAATTGCTAAACAAGGCTGCTCTATTTACAGGGTAATTCAATAGCAAAGATTTTAAAAACTTCAGGTCTGACACCTTTTATAAATGAGAAAAAGCTGTTTGCCGGAACCATTGAATTGAGGTGATTCAAAAAATCTTGCCAAGCCATAGCCGCTGCATCTTGATACCGAGCGTTTAGCTGATATGCTATTTGCCATCAACGATGGCCGAACCATTTATTGATGTGCTGTGAATTGAATGTGAGATTGATATTCCAGAGATTTATCAGTCCTTAAAAAATTCAGTAAAGCTAATTTTTGCGATCATTGTTAAAAATTTTCGAAACAAGGAAAGACGTTGTCTACATTTAACATGGATGCCATATCCCCAGAATTCGAACTCACCGATGCTGAACTGCATCTGTATAGCCGTCAGGTTCTTCTGGATGGCTGGGATATTGACGCTCAAGAACGGTTAAAATTTTCTAATGTCTGCATTATTGGTTGTGGCGGGATAGGCTGTGCACTGGCAGAACTTCTGGCACGTGCAGGTGTGGGAAAAATTACCCTGATCGATCCGGATACCATCGAGATGAGTAATTTACAGCGACAACTGGCATTTATACCGCAGGATATTGGATTTTATAAGGCAGAAACGCTGGCCAAAAGACTGAGTCAGGTTAATCCGAACCTACAAGTTGAATATGTGAATCAGGCCTTAACGGCTGAGAATGCAGTAAGTGTGATCGAGCATCAGGATCTGGTATTGGATGGCTGTGATCAGTTTGCCACACGTTATCTGGTCAATCAGATTTGTGTTGAGCTGAATGTACCCTTATTGAGTGCTTCTGCGATTGGCTTGCAAGGTCAGCTGTTTATGGTCGAAGGGGATTCCGCCTGTTATGCCTGCCTGTTCCCGCCAGAAAATCAGGCCGATGAAAGTCTGCGCTGTGCAGATTCCGGTGTACTGGCGACCACACCGAATGTGATGGCCAGCTTGCAGGCACATCACGCCTTGTTATATCTGGGATTGGGCCAGATGCCACTTCGACAAAAGCTGTTGTTGTGGGATGGTATGAGTTTTAAGCAGCGGATTCTCACTTTCGAAAAAGATACAGATTGCCCAATCTGTCAGGCAAGATAAGCCTGCAAAGTGAATTTTTTTTGCTACACTGCGTTTAATTAATTTTTCCTAAGACATTATGAAAAACAATATCTGGTTAGATGGAATACGTTCAGTTGCCCGTATGGGAGAAACAGCAGTCGTTGCGGCAAAGGCGGGCTTTAAATATGCCACTGAAAAGCCGAGCAATGCCAAACTGATGCGTGAAACTTTTGAATCCTTAGGTTCGACTTATATCAAGCTTGGTCAGTTTATTGCCAGTACGCCGTCGCTGTTTCCACGTGAATACGTTGAAGAATTTCAAGGCTGTCTGGATCAGACACCACGCTTGCCGTTTAGTTATATCCAGCAGGTTTTAGCCTCTGAATTTGCAGGGCGTAATCTCGACGAAATCTTTGCATCGATTGATGAAACGCCATTAGCCTCTGCATCTATTGCACAGGTACATGCAGCCAAACTGGTGTCTGGCGAAGATGTCGTGATTAAGGTACAAAAACCGGGCGTAGAGACCATTTTGTACACTGACTTGAACGTCCTACATTGGGCAACCAAGTTACTGGAAAAAGCAGTCCCGAAAGTTAAGTTTGCTTCACTGGCTGACATTGTCGAAGAAATCAAAACCCGTATGGTGCGTGAAGTCGATTTTATCGAAGAAGCACAGAATCTGGATGATTTCGTTAATTACCTGAATATCACCAACAATCAGGCAGCCACTGCACCTAAGGTTTATCATCAATATTCGACCCGTCGTGTGCTCACCATGCAGCGTTTATACGGTGTGCCTTTGACAGATTTTGAAGTGGTCAAAAAAGTATCCAAAGATCCATCTCAAGTACTTATCACTGCGATGAATACCTGGTTTGGCAGCTTGATGATGTGTAACAGTTTCCATGCCGATCTGCATGCAGGCAACCTGATGCTACTTGAAGATGGCCGTGTCGGTTTTATTGATTTCGGTATTGTCGGTCAGCTCAAGCCTGAAGTATGGACTGCCTGTATGGCATTTATGGATTCATTGCAACATACCAATTATGAGCTGATGGCGCAAAACATGCTGAAAATGGGTATGACCGCTGTGCAGATAGACACCAAAGTTTTGGCTGCTGATCTAGAGCGTTTATTCAGTGGCGTGTTGATGGCAGATCCACAGGAATTGTTAACGTCGAATCCTGCTGATCTGAACGATATCATGATGGATATGGTGGCTGTGGGTGAGCGTCACGGGATCCGGTTCCCGCGTGACTTTGCCTTGTTGTTCAAGCAAATGCTGTATTTCGACCGTTTCATGCGTATTCTGGCGCCGTATACCGACATCTATGCCGATCAGCGTTTGCAGATGGTGCAGAGCATGGATCCGAATCTGCTGTTAAAGCATTAATTTAATCCCTCCCGACCTCCCTTTCTAAAGGGAGGAGTTTCTCATTGCTTGATAAAGTAGAAGCGATAAAAGTCCCTCTTTATAAAAGAGGGATTTAGGGAGATTAGTTGTAAATATCATATTCTCGAGCAATCCAATGGACGCCATTATTATTGAAGGTTTAAAGGTTGAGACAGTCGTGGGCTGCTTTAACTGGGAGCGTCAAATTATTCAGCCTCTAATGCTGGATTTGACCATTCAAACCGATTTAGAACAGGCATCAAACTCAGATGCACTTGCAGATACGCTGAATTATGCAGAAATTTGTGAGATTTCCAGCAAAGTCATTCAAGACGCCAAGCCTGAATTGATTGAACATGCAGCAAAGTTAGTGCTGAATGCACTTTTTACTACCTTTACAGCAATTGAATCGATTAATATTACGATCCGTAAGCCTGCCATTATCGCGCAAGCCAATTCTGTAGGGATACGTCTTGAACGCCATCGAAACGATTTTCGCCCTAGCATTAGCGAGTAATTGTCATCCTCAGCAACACTTTCAAGCTGCACAGCAACGTATTTCCGAATGGGGAGAAGTTCAGTTTTCTCCCATTTATATGATTCCTTGCCGCGATGGCATCGGTGCAGATTACTGGAATGCAGCGTGTTTATTGCGGAGTTCAGTGTCTAGTGAAGACATGATTGAGCTGCTCAAACAGCTGGAACAGGCATCAGGGCGAGTACGTCCATCCCATCAGATTACTTTGGATGTTGATTTGATTGCTTGGGGATCAGATCTTCAACATATGCAGTTTAATGAAAAAAAGTTGCCCTTGGCTCTGGATGTGAAAGTGCCCATGTTTGATATCTGGCATGATGCCATGTTCGAGCATGGCTCACATAGCTTTCCAACAGTTGAACAGCTGATTTAAATCAAATCACCTAATTTTCTGCTAATAAAATTTATCTAGTACGAATGCTTAACCAGCCTGATCAAGCAAGATCAGGCTTTTTTTATGATGCAGTTTTTTGTTTTTATATGAAAAAAAATTCAGATAAGATGGTGCAGGTGGAGTTTGGGAATCATTTAAAAATGAAAATATTAGAAATCTTGGTTTCGGTCATTTTAATTCTTGGAATTCTTTATGTGATCCAACAGGGAATTAATATTTGATTGATTTAAAGCTCTGAAATGTATTTTAAGATCAATAAAAATCCTCAAAGTATCAAGAAATGAATCATCGCTCTTTCACTTTTTCTTGTTATAAAAAATAATCAGCAATACGATAATGATCGCCAAGATGGCAAGAATGATCGTAGTTTCCATAACAATACCTCTCAGACATAGATCTTAGGTTTTAAACATCTAAATTAAAACCGAACATATATTAATTAAACTCAAGTTTTGTTAGAGCCGCTAATTCTTTGAAAAAAATATTTTTCAGTGATGTTAATAGAAGAACGGCTCAATCCTATTCTGTGTCTAACTAATAAATAAATATTTAGGCAACAGACACATTAAATAATGATCCGATCCACGCACTGAATAACATGGCGATAATTCCCCAGAGCATCACCCGAACTGCACCTCTCCAGACACTTACTCCACCGGCATAGCTCGCCAGTGCACCCATCATCCCCAAACTTAAAACACCAATCAGCATGACGCCTTTATCCAGATAGTGTTCCGGTAAAATCATGATTGAAATTAAAGGAAATAATGAACCTACCGTAAATGCCATGGCGGAAGAAAATGCAGCGAGAAAGGGTTGGGCAGAGGTATGTGCTGAAATACCAATTTCGTCTCGAGCATGGGCATCCAAGGCATTATGGTTGGTCAGCTGTTCAGCGACCTGTTGTGCCAAAGCAGGTTCCAACCCACGCTGTATATAAATCGTTTTGAGCTCATTTAACTCATGGGTGGGATGGCGCTGGAGTTCGCGCTCTTCCATGAGTAGATCATTGGTTTCAATATCTTGCTGGGATTTAACCGAAATATATTCACCGGCCGCCATTGAAGCAGCGCCAGAAATCAATCCGGCAACACAGGTCACCAATAAAATTTCTGTGGATGCTCCACTGGCTGCAATACCCACCACCAGACTGGTGACCGAAATAATCCCGTCATTTGCCCCCAGTACAGCTGCACGAAGCCAGCCCGCGCGTTCGATATAATGTTTTTCAAGATGGGATGAATGGCGCACAATGAAGCCCCTTTTTTATTATCATCATGATTATATTAAATTTAAGTCATGTATAGATAGTAGGATTGAATCGATCTGAAAATTATCTTGAATGATCAGCTCATCGTGCGCTTGGCTGAGCATTTTATCAATCTAAGATAAAATCGAAATGAGATTCATAATTTCAAGAAATCAGACGCACTTGATACATAATTGATTTGCAAATGGTAAAAATGACTAAAGCAAATCAAACATATCGAACAAAATAATAGCTGAGTGAGCCGGTTTAAAAAGAGAATTATCATGAAAGAAAAACATGAAAGCCATAAATGCTTGGTATGCGGCAAGCACTTTCTTCTGAAAAATCTCACTCCGATGGGAACAGTCAGAAAGGTCATTACTGAAGAAATTGCTAAGGATATTCCTGACTGGACACCACAAGATTATATTTGCCAGGCAGATTTAACCCAGTACCGCATACAATATGTACATTCATTATTAAGTTCGGAAAAGGGTGAAGTAACTGATCTTGAGTTTGAAGTGATTCATAGCATGCATCAGCATGAACTGATCACCAAAAATGTGGAAACGAGCTTAGAGCAAAAGTGGACCTTGGGAGAAAGGCTCGCCGATAAAATTGCAACTTTTGGTGGAAGCTGGACCTTTTTGATTTGTTTTGCAATCTTCTTGGGCCTGTGGATTACGATAAATACTGTGGTGATGGTGACACGACCTACTGATCCTTATCCATTTATTCTGTTGAATTTAATCCTGTCCTGTCTTGCGGCGATTCAGGCACCTATTATTATGATGAGCCAGAACAGACAGGAAGCAAAAGACCGCTTACGTTCGCAAAATGATTATCAGATCAATTTAAAAGCCGAGCTGGAAATCCAACACTTGCATGAAAAATTAGATCATCTGCTGCTACATCAATGGGAACGGTTGGCGCAAATTCAGGAAATCCAGCTGGACCTGCTTTCTGAAATGAGCAAAAAAGATTAAAGGAAGCTGTGGGGAATCTCTATTATTTTATAGAACTTATAAGCAATAAGATAACGATATCCCTTGAGCTGATAGATACCAGTGAGGATTTCAGATGTATTAAAAAGCCCACAAATGAGTGGGCTAAAATTAAAATAGTGGGATTTAAATAAAATAACTGGTTTTGGTCATCAACTTGGAAATGCCTGTCATGGCGATCTTAACTGGAACGGGTAGATCTACACCGCCAGCATTTAACGCTGTATCCCGATGATGCAGTTCATCTTCATTCATCTGTTCTAGAATACGACGAGAACGTTCATCCTGCGGTGGCAACTGGCTAAGATGATGCTGTAAATGCATGCTGACCTGACGTTCTGTTTCAGCCACAAAACCCAGACTGTATTTATCGCCTGCGATTCCGGCAATTGCACCCATACCGAAGGAAAGACCGTACCAGACCGGATTGAGCAGACTGGTATGGCTATCCAGTTCTTTTAAGCGGTTTTCACACCAAGCCAGATGATCCTGTTCTTCAATCGCTGCCTGTTCCATTTCGCGACGTACATTCGGGAGTTTCGCCGTCATCGCCTGACCATGGTACAGCGCCTGTGCGCAAACCTCACCACTATGATTGACCCGCATTAAACCTGCCACATGACGTGCATCACTGACGGTTAACTGTGTTTCTACCGGTTGGGCCGGATTTTCACGTTGGGCCGAAGTCGTGCCCGGGACTAGACTGCGTAATGCCTGGTCAAAAGAGTGAATCAGTTTATCGAGACCTGTATATTGACGCATGAATTAATCCTCCAAGGGCGCTTTTGCAGTTTTGATCATTGGTTTCAGCCGGTAAAGTAGCCAGAGAGTAAACAGGCCGCTTAATACTGCGGTAATACAAAAAAGTATTTTAAGATCAAGCTCTAAAACACTTAAAATAATAATCGAGAATATAGCAGAAGATACCATGAAAACGGCATTCAGAATGTTATTTGCTGCAACCACACGCGCACGATGTGAGCGGGGAGAATGCGCCTGCATCATGGCATACAGCGGTACAATATAAAAACCGCCGCTAATTCCAAGTAAGGTGACGGCCAGCATCACATGATAATAGCTCCAGCCTTGCTGAAAGACATCTGCCAAGCCGATTAATGCACCTGTACGCTCCGGAACAAAGGCCAGACTCGCGGCCAGATACAGGGCAAAGATCACCAGACCGATCGCGCCAAAAGGCACCATCTTGATATTGACCTGGCTGCCACCAATTTTACGGCATAAGTATGAACCCAGACCAATTCCGACAGAAAAAAAGGTTAAGAGCAGACTGGCGACATTTTCAGATGCATGCAGATTTTGTAATGTCAGCTGAGGAATCTGGGTCAGATAGGTTGCACCATAAAACCAGTACCATGAGTTGCCCAGTAAAATGGTAAAAATCAGAGGTAAGCTTTTGGCATATTTCAAGGTCTGCAAGCTGGTGCGGAAGAAATTCCAGTCAACTTGCAGCTCAGGCGCGGGAATACTTTGTTTCAGGATATAGCGACTGGATATATAACCAATCAAGGCGATGCTGATGACGGTTAAACTGATCCAGATCAGGTTGCCGGCGGAAGCTGCAATGACTGCACCGCCCAGAATCATACCGAATAGGATTGCCAGAGAAGTTCCGGACTGAAACAGGGCATTGCCGGACATCAGTTCATTCGGTTTCAGGACTTCAGGTAAAATCGCATATTTGATCGGGCCAAAGAAAGTGGAATGGGTGCCCATCAGGAACAGGGCAAATAACAGAATCCATAAATTGCCCATGAGGAAACCGACAGTTCCCAGCAACATAATGGCAATTTCCAGAAGCTTGAGATAGCGAATCAGCTGTGAACGTTCGTATTTGTCGGCAATCTGACCGGCCGTGGCTGAAAAAATAAAATAGGGCAAGATAAACATTAAAGCCGCCAGATTATTTAAAGTGCTGATGCTGGCCGATTGCTGTTGAATCCAGCCATAAGTAATGACCAGCAGTAACGCCTGTTTAAATACATTATCGTTTAATGCACCAAAAAACTGCGTCAGAAACATCGGTAAAAAGCGCCGAGAAGCTAACAAATGTTCATTTTTGTTCATATAGGCCGTGCTACATTAAGTTTTATTAAGAAATGTCAGTTATGCGTAAACATTGAGAAAAATCATGTAAGATACTTTCAGCCATGTAAAGGTAAAAACCAATTAATTAAGCTCCTTAGCTTATATTTTTCGGTCAAATAATCAATTAAAGAATGTATTCGTTTAGAGTTTGCTATGCCTGCAAAGAAAAATTTTAAAAAAACGATGCTAAATCGCAGTATGGGGCCTCTCATACCACAGCATAGTGGTATGCAGCTGTGTATGAGCATCTTTTTTATGATGTTATCCCATCAGAGCATGGCACAAACCGAACAGCCAGAAACACCCGTAGCCATTTCTCAGGCAGAAATGGTGGACGAGCTATCTAAAGAAGCGATTCGTCAGGGGGTGGCCACGTCTGAAACTGAAGCAGAAGAAAAAATCGAAGAAGCCTTGGAGCCGGAAGTACCAGTTGACAGCATGTTGATGCTGGAACAACAGCAAAATGCAGGATCTGGTCTGGGTGAATTTACGCCGATCGAGTTTGATGATCTGGAAGATCTGCAAGTACAGACTATTGATCAGAACATGGCGAATGAAATTTACCAGGTAGCCGAGCAAGCCAAACAGGAAGCACAAAACTATCGCAATACTCAGACCAGCGAAACGGTGGTGGCCGATATCAGCCAGCAAGAACTGCTGGAAATCAATCAGGCGCCGGTTAATGTCGATCAGTTGATGCAATCGATTCAGGCTGACAGCCAGATTATTGTACAAAATAATGAAGCCGGATTGACCTTGCCAGAAGTGCCAGGTCAGCTTGTCGCTGAGGATGATAAACGTCCGAATCTGTTCAAACGACTATTTTATAAAATCCGTCCTCCACGTCAGATCATGACCGCAAGAGTTCCCCGCATTAGTGCAGATGTGGTGATCATAAATGGGCAAGGTGTGGCGCAAAGTAACGGTATGCTGAATCGTAAAGATGTGCCTGAAGGCCATCTGAATTTAAGAAATAATGTCAAAGCCAAATTATCCAGTTTTACCCAAGAGTCTTTTGGCGACTTTAATTCGGCTTTGCCGCAATTACGCACCTTGTCCAGACAGGCAGCGCAAGCGGTGGGCTATTATAATGCTCAGTTCAGATTTGAAAAACTCTCTGACAGTCGGGTTCGGGTTTTTGTGACCCCGAATGAACCTGTCCTGATTAGCAGTCAAAATATTGAATTTACTGGAGAGGGCGCCGAACAGCCGCAATTCCAGGTCATCAGTCTTTTACCTGAACAGGAAGAAGGCGATATTTTCAATCATGGCAATTATGAAAAAACCAAGACACGCATTACCACAGCAGCCAATAACAATGGTTATTTTGATTCATTCTGGCGTCTGCATGATGTAAAGATTGCTCAGCCACAAAACACCGCCGATGTGAATCTGCGTTTTGAAACGGGTGAACGTTATAAATTAGGCAATGTCGAGTTCAGAATGAGCGATCCTGAAAAGGAATTTCCGCTGGATCGAGACGTACTGGAAAGTCTGGTCACCTGGACAGATGGTGCAGATTATACCTTCTGGCGGGTGAATGGCTTGGCCAATAACCTGACCAACTCACGTTATTTTAACTATACTCTGGTGGATGCGATTCGCCCTGATCCGCTTGATAAAGAGCTGGAACTGGCACCCGATATTCAAAGCCTGATTGAAGAACAGAAACGGACTGAAGATCAGGCTGCTACTATGCAACCAGCTCGCTCGGTATCCTCTTCTCAGGAAGTGACCCAGAATGTCGTAGATGAAGACCAGTTTGCCGGTAGCCGCGATCAGGAAAGCGCAAATTTAAGAACTTTACGGGTTGAGCAGCAAACCAAAGAGAATGAACAGGACCGTTTAAAAGTACAGGCACGGGAAGAGAAAAAGATTCCAGTGATTGTGACTTTAAATGCAGACCGTTTAAATAGTGCTGAAGTGGGTTTGGGTTATGGCACAGATACCGATATCCGCTTACGTGGTCAATATCGTCGTGCCATTGTGAACAAGCGCGGACATTCGTTTGATGCCAACATGGAGTTATCTGGCATCCGTCAGTCGATTGATGGACGTTATAATATTCCCTATCACCATCCGCTGAATGATTATGTCAGTATTGTGGGTGGTTATGAGCGTGAAGAGCGTGAAGGCGTCGCACAGGGCGAAGGCCTGTTGATTGAATCGGCAGTCTTAGGGGCAGACCGGATTATTAAAAATCCACTGGGTAACTGGCAACGTACTTTTGGCGCCCGTTATCGTCTGGATCGCTTAACACAGGATGGTTCTGTTGATTTTAACCAGATTCCAGAAGCGTTTCGCTTTAATACCGAAGATGAACAGCAATCGCTACTGGTGGGTTATGAAGTTTCACGTACCGAGAGTGATCGTCGGGTCAATCCGACCAAAGGTTTTAAGCAGACCTATAAGATTGAACTGGGCAGTGAGGCTTTACTCTCTGATGCCGATATGGCCATTGTGAATGCAGGTTGGCGGTTTATCTATTCATTGGGTGAAAATGCAGACCATCAGTTTGTGGGTCGTGCCGATGCAGGCTATATCTTTACTGAAGATTTTGCCAAAGTGCCGTATAACCTGAGATATTTTACCGGGGGTGACCAGAGTATCCGCGGTTTTGATTATAAGAGCCTTTCTCCGGAAATTGACGGTTTTAAAGTAGGTGGTCAGGCCTTGGGCGTGGCTTCATTAGAATATAATTATCAGTTTAAGGAAGGCTGGCGTGCTGCGGTCTTTGCAGATGCCGGAAATGCCTATAATAAAGAATTCAGTAATCCGACCGAATATGGCGCGGGTGTGGGTGTGCGTTGGGCTTCACCGATTGGGCCAATACGTATAGATGTTGCGACTGGACTGTCTGATGACAATTATCCGATTCGTTTACATTTCTTTATTGGATCACAGTTATAAAACATCATTTTAAAAAATAGTTATTTGGGTAGATCATGGTCGAGAACCAACCACAGCCAGAACAAGAACCACAAGATAGCGTTGTGCCGAAAAAGCGCCGTATATTCAGAAGCATCCTATTGTCGGTGCTTTTTTCGCTGATTTTTCTGCTGTCTGTGTTGGCTCTACTGTTTTCGACCAATCAGGGCAGTAAATTTCTGCTGGATCAGGTGCTGGAACGCCAGCAAATTATTCAATATGAATATGAAGGCGGCAATTTATGGCGCGGAATTATTCTTAAAAATGTGCTGGTCAGCCTGAAACCAGTCGATGTCAAAATTGATCGTGCTGATGTTAAGCTGGGCTGGCGCGCGATTGTCAAAAAAGAAATTCATCTGACTGAAGCCGATGTCCTCAATCTGCAAATTATTAACAAGCAACCATCAACGGGCGAACCGTTCAAGTTTAATGCTATCCGTTTGCCTTTTATCTTGCGCGTTGATCATTTACTGCTGGATCATTTGGTCATTAAAACCCAGACCAATGCAGTTGATTTCTATAATATTGAATTAAATGAGGCGCTCTGGTCCGGCACCGAATTAAATTTTGAAGATTCCCGGATGGATATGGGCTATCTATCGGTACGTGAAGCCACGGGTAAAATGCAGTTTGAAGGCAAATATCCGCTAGATGCCACGGGCATCGTCAATCTGCCTTCTTTAAGAGACAGCCTGAATATTCATGATATTCAGGTGCGGGCACGCGGAACACTGGACACGATTCAGGCTGGCGTAGCAACCAATACGCCTGATTTATTAACCGGTTGGGTTATCGTACATCCGATGCGTCCTCAGGTACCGATGCGCGGCGAGTTAAAGTTCAAAGATTACCACTGGCCTATTCTGGCCGAACAGAAACTGTTTACCAAAGACGGTATTGCCGAGTTTAATGGCGATATCAAGCGTCTGGACCTGAACGTCCAGACTGACCTGATTGGGGAAAATATTCCGCAAGGCCAATATAGTGCGGTGATGTATACCGATCTGGTCAATCAGCTGAATATTACCGATCTGAATGGTCAGTTGATGAAAGGTACAGTTAGCCTTGCCGGGACAGTAGGCTGGAAAGACCGGGTCAGCTGGGATCTGGCTGGGCGTTTGAACGGGATTGATCCCAAGCACGAGCGCATTCCGCAAGTCGTACAAGATTTCTTGCCGCCAAGTCTGGATGCGAATATTGCTTCTGCGGGTAACCTGGAAAATGGCTTGAACCTTACCGGACTGGTTGATTTCGACCGTTATGAAAGCTGGAATCTGAAGCTGGATCAAAACCCAGCCAAAGGCAATAAAGTACAACCGATGCTGTTAGATGTTGCCTGGAAAAATATTGATCGCGCCGTACCTTATGTGGGCTGGCTCAGCAGTCAGTCTGGCGATGTCAAATTGGCATTGGTCGAAGGTCAGCAGAATATTCATGTGGCGACTAAAGTCGAGCAGCATGAAGAAGGACTTCTACCTGCAGGCATGTACCAAGCCAAGCTCAATCTGAACAAAAATATCCTGAATGTCCCGAGCTTTAATTACAGCGCCAATGCAGCAGGCAGCTTAAGCGGCAATGCACGGATTGAACTGCCACAGGAAAAACGCCAGTTAAAATGGGCCGCAGTATTAAATGCCAAAAATTTGAATACCCAAAGTATTGCGGCAGCTTCACCGGTAGATCGTTTGAATGGCCAGGTTAAAGCCAATGGTTATGCGCAACCGAATCAGCAGATTATCAAACTGAACAGTGTTGACTTGACCGGACGACTGGCGGAGCAAAATGAAACCGTACGTTTGACCGGAAACAGCACCATTGCCTTGTTATTCCATAATGAAAAAGCGGGTGGTGGTTTTAAAGGTTATGCGGTCAATTATGATGGTGCTTTAAATGCCAGCCAGCTTAAAGCCAGTCAGGGTATGCTGAAACTGCGCGTTTCAGGCACACCAGAAATGTTGAAGATAAATGAATTTCGTCATGATGGTGTGGCTGGCAAGATTAATGCCAACGGTCTGGTCAATCTGGCGAATGGCATTGGCTGGGATATCAACGCATCCTTAATCCGCTTTAAGCCGCAATATTTTAATGCCAAACTGAAAGGTGAATTGTCAGGCAATGTGCAAACTCAAGGGGTGTGGTCAGATGCCTTAAAACGCATTCAGATTCAACGCTTGAATCTGGCCGGTATGCTGAATAACAAACCGGTACGTGGCAAGGGTAATTTATCGGTCATCATTAATTCAAACCAGCGTGGTTTTGTACCACAGCAGTTTGAAGCCAATAACTTGTTCCTGTCTTATGCCAGCAACCAGATTCAGGCGACCGGTAATGCACAAAACCTCCAACTAAAAGTGAATGCACCGGCCCTGTTTGAATTGTATCCGGGCTTAAGAGGTCGTGCGCAGGGCTATATCAATATGCAGGCGCAGCCACGATTGCAGGCTTCAGCTAATCTATCTATCGATAATTTTGCTTTTAAAAACCTGTTTAGCGTGCAGAAAGTTCGTGTTCGCGGACAGTTGCCAACATCGCAAAGCACACCAACCTTATTGACCGCGACAATGGATCGCCTGCGTAGCGGTTCACGCGAGATTGTACGCGGTGAGATATCACTGGCCGGTACCCGTGCTGCGCACATTCTCAAAGTGCAGGCAGAAAACCGCCTGTCAAAATTCTTTGTGCAGCTCGCCGGTGGCTTTAATGCCCAAAATAACTGGCTGGGTCAGATTCAAAAAGGTGATTTCGACTCTTTACGTGCTCGTCTGGTGCAGCGTCAAAATGCAGCCGTGATTTATAACAGTGCTCAATCGGATCTGTTTGTTGGTGCTCATTGCTGGATGAGTCAGCAAAGCCAGTTGTGTTTTGATCAGCCGATTCGGGTTAATAAAACCCGTGGCAGTGCCTCTTTTGTTACCCAAAACCTTGATCTGGAAGATTTCAGTGCATTCTTGCCTGATGGATTGGCGTTGACGGGTAAAGTCAATGGTTATGCCAAGGCTGCCTGGGCGCAAGGTGCCAAACCTAAAATTGACGCACGTCTGGTGACGCGTAATGGTGTGGTGGGCTTATCTTCTGAAGATCCGGATTATTTGGGTTCTACACTGAAATATGATGAAGTCGGTCTGGTGGCAAAAAGTGTGGCAGATGGCTTGCAACTTCGGCTGGACGTTAAAACCCCGGATATCGGAACCGGCTATGCCAATGTCATCATTGATCCATACCGTGACAGTAAACCGATGCGTGGCGAAATTGCCTTTAACCAGGTACGGCTCAAAGTCTTTAAGCCATTTATTCAGGACATCCGTAATCTGGACGGGATTTTATCTTATGCCGGAAAAATTAGCGGAACTTTAACGGATCCTTTGCTTGAAGGTGAGGTTCGTGTCAAAGATGCTTCAATCAGCATGATCTCCCTACCGGTGAATTTGACCAATGTACAGCTCTATTCATCCATACGTCAGAATTCGGCCAGCATCAATGGCGCATTTAACAGTGGCCGTGGTGTGGGCAAATTAACCGGTTCTGTGGAATGGAAAGGTGATCCGCGGGTGCAGTTAAAACTGCAAGGGGACAATCTGCTGATTCGTCAGGCCCCATTAATTACCGCTGTAGTGACACCTGATTTGACTTTGGACATGTATCCATTTAATAAAAAACTGAGTCTGAGTGGCACAATCGATGTACCGCGGGCATTGATTTCAATGCCTGAAGCCTCAGAACCTGTAGTTGGTTTATCTTCAGATGTACGTGTCGTGCGTGAAGGTGATGATCAGCTGGCGATCTTGAAGTCTGCACGTCCTTGGGATATCCGGGCAGATGTTGCCGTTTCTTTAGGGAATCAGGTGATTTTCCAGGGCTTTGACAGTCGTATTCCACTCTTGGGTCGAGTCAATCTGTCACAGCGTGGTCTGGAAACCGCAATGCGTGCCAATGGTGCAATCGGGGTATCACAGCGGGTGAAAATCGAAGCCTATGGTCAAAGTCTGGACCTGAATCGTGCTATCGCACGTTTTAATGGTGAACTTACCAATCCGACACTGGACATTGATGCCAATAAATCGGTTCAGGGTAGTACAGTTGGAGTGCGCGTAACAGGGACTGCATCGAGTCCAAGTATTCAGATTTATAATGATGCAGGCCTGTCAGAACAGGAAGCCTTGAATGCCTTGATTACCGGTCGTGTTAATGAGGGTGTATCTGGTTTAAGCCAGGCTGAAGGATTTAGATCCGATGTGAATAATACGATCGCTGCTGCGGGGATTAGTCTGGGCTTGGGTAGCACCCGCGCACTGACCAACCAGATCGGGCGCAGTTTTGGCTTAACTGGTCTAGCTCTGGATGCTCAAGGTACAGGAGATGATACCCAGGTTTCTGTGACCGGTTATATTACGCCGGATTTATATCTGCGCTATGGGGTCGGGGTATTCACACCAGTGAATAAGCTGACTTTACGTTATCAGGTAAATCAGCGTCTGTATTTAGAAGCGAGTCAGTCTTTAGAGCGTGCGATTGACTTGTTCTATAACTGGCGATTCTAATCCGAATAAAAAAGCCCTAATTTTAGGGCTTTTTTATTATGAGACAGCACACAGATTTTATTGGCTATAAAGTAGATTGATGTATTAGTCAGCAGAAGCATTGATATCTAAATTCAATCCCTATCCATATATGACAATAGAGTTACGAGTAGAGAAAGAACTTAGGATGAGACTTCAGGGTGAAGAAAACTGCTCGTCGCATGAGTCAGCTATCACATATAGAAAATCAATTAAAACATGCAATAACAGACTGAAAATCAATAAACCCATAATAAAAATAGGTGTATATTGAAAATACGATTTCACGCATAAGAGCATCTTCGCATGTCGACTAAATTTATCATCCGTTTTGCTGCGATTCTATTTTCTGTACTTATTTTGACTGCATTAGCCATTCAATTTTTCTTTAAATCTGATGTAACCGTAGTTCTATGGATTTTCGCTGTACCTTTCATTTTGGGCATTCCAATTTTGGCTTCTATTGTATTGACCACCAATGATGAACTTGATATTCATAGCGTTAATTAGGCTTGAACCTTAAAGTGACGTATTTAAAAACATCTGATCTTTGCTGATAGAGCAGCTGACATTTGCACTTTGTTCGATAAAACAGACCTTATTTTAGAGCAATGCCAGTCAGTTAAGCATGCATTAGAAAATGTAGTAAAAGTGAGTGTATATTTACGCTCATTTTTTTATCAGGTCATTAGATCTCTTTCATAAATCAAAAAACGATCTTCTTTTTGGTTAATATTTGCACTCCGGATTTCTTAGTATTCGTGCATAATCTGCGGATGAAATACATCGATTCAAACAAGCTTTCTGATCCTCAGTTCAAGCGATACACAGGCATCTCATGGTCAACTTTCTATTTGATGGTTGAGCAATTGCAGAAGCATGTCTCTGCCAAAGGCAGACCGCCCAAGTTAAGCCTGGAGGATCAGGTTCTGCTCTGTCTGAGCTATTGGCGGGAATACCGAACCTTATTTCACGTTGCGACGAGTTACGGGGTTTCAGAGCCCACAGCCTCAAGAATTGTCCGTCATGTTGAAGACTGCCTGATTCGGTCCAATCTGTTTAATTTACCCAAAGATTTACCCGAGGGCGAAGGCATCGACTGGAATGTTGTGATCGTGGATGCCACGGAAATTCCAATCCAAAGGCCTAAAAAAACAGAAGAAAAGCTATAGCGGCAAGAAAAAGACCCATACCTTTAAAGTACAGGCCATGATTCACTACAAAACTCAGCAAATTCTGAGTTTATGTACCAGTCGCGGTGCAGTGCATGATTTCAAGTTGTTCAAACGCAATTTAAACCAGATTCCTTTTGGGGCTTTTATCCTTGCAGATAAAGGCTATCAGGGGATTTATGTGTTGTATCCGAATAGCCTGTTGCCATTAAAAGCCAAAAGACACTGTAAATTGGATCCTGAATTGAAAATCTATAATCAAGAAATCAATAAAAGAAGAATCGGAATTGAGCATGTATTTGGCAGCCTGAAAACCTTCAAAATCCTTGCTGAGCGTTATCGAAATAGAGGTAAAAGGCTTGGTTTGAGATTCAATTTAATCGCTGGAATCTACAACTTGGAACTGAGCAAAAAATGATTTATGAAAGAGGTCTATTCCAGAATTTGGATTTAACTCTCAAATCATCATGATTTACATAAACTCTAAGAAATAAGGGAATATTCTTATCATTATTCATTCAAAATAGGTCTTCATCATAAAACTCATCATTTTAGAGAAAACAGAATGCCTAAAAATAATTATCTACCAGCTCTAGAACAAGTTTATGACTTTTTAAAGGAACGACCAGGTTTTAAGGATAAAAGTGAATTTGATAAAGCGGTAGAATATTTTAGAACTCTACATGAAAGTGATCCTCTGGATTTCAGAGTTCAAGCACCGAATACTGTCGCTGGAAAATTTGGGGCTAAAGAAACTATAAATTTAGGGTCTATGCCAGAATTCAGTAATAAGGAAAATTTCCTTAACTGGATAGATACGCAAATTAACCACTAGTTGAAAGACTTTAAGCAAACGCATCATACGGCAGGTTTTCATTTATTATTCATACATTCATTAACATGTAGTACAGAAAACAATCGAAACTGAGTTGGAAAACTACAAATTTGAATGATAACTTTGTATTCAAATCTTCCCAGTAAAGAGGTGAGCAATGAAGTTGTTGACTTTGGTTGGTATGGGAGTAGCAGCGAGTTATTGTTATAAAACTATGAAAAATGGCAAGCTTGCTCTTTCAAAACCTGACTTTGATGAAAGTGTAAAACGATTTGTACTGCAAGAATTTGCAGCTTAGTTCTTCACGATATATTTTCCAAAAAGGCTCATCGGATGATGGGCTTTTTTATTTTCTAAAAAATTATAATTTTAATATTCAGATTAAAAGCAGTTTAATTATAGCCACCATGTTATAAACCTACCTCTTGATCTATTTTAAATAATTAAATGAGAGCTAATGGATGATGAAGATGGAAATGAATGGTGCGAGCTTATATATTCTGAAGCCTTGAGAATATATAAACCAACAAAATACAACACAGTCAACAAACTGAGATTCTTTGCGCTGATTTTAGAATTATTCGCAGAAATGCAGCATGAGGATGTAATAATTCAAGTAAAGGCTGTGAATGTGAAACTTAAATTGAGATCTAAAAATTACATTTTTTGGGTGTTTGAAATGCCTAATTTTCAGGATAAGACGTTATTTTTAACTTATATGTCTAGCAAATTAAGTCAGCTATAAGGTGTCGTTGAAGGTTAAAATCGTCAATTACTTCAACAAGTATAGTTATTTTTTATAAAACTATAGTTTTTTTATATGTTAATGGGGTATTTATATATTTTTACCAATAGCTTGCGTATTTTCTAGTCGTTGCTCACTTTGACAACATACCTGAGTCAGCGCAAAAGTGATAAAGGGGAAGGCCCATCGAAAGATGGGATTTTTTAATATGTATAGCTTATTGAACGAAAAGTAACTTAAAGCAAATGTAAGAAAACAGTTTATTAATACTCTCTATACTTTATTGGTAAATTCACAGTGCTATATTCGTTTTGCGAAAACAAGAAAACGCAAATAATACGAAGAAAATGACTACAGTACTAGCCCGCTTATTTGAAAAAGTAAGTGGGCTTTTTAATTGAAAAATTAATGTAATATTATGCTAATGTATAAATTATAAGTTTATATATAATGCATGAATAGATTCTATCGCTGTAGTTTCTTTCCAATTTCAGCCTCCTTCCCTAAGGAGGCATTTTTTTATCTATGGAAAAGTAAAGTTCCAATTACTATTGTGTTTATTCAGTTACACAAATGATCATGGTTGACTATTGAATGAATCTTTCAAATATTTAAGCATGATATTTTATTGGTTAAATAAGTGATGGATCGCCATGATAAATGAAGAAAAGCCTTTAAACTTCGACAACGATAGTGAGCCTCAAGATTTCGAAGATGAAGAATTTATCGATGATAAGAAAGAGGATGAAATGTACAATGCTATTACCAAAGATGGTTCTAGTGTTGATCCTGCGGATGATGGGACGCGTCATATTCGCCCTGAAGACGGTGATCCGATAGAAATTGAAGAGTAATAAAAAGCCCAATTTAATATTGGGCTTTTTTATCGTCTGGTGGATGAGAATGAAAATACAATATTTCCCATTTAGAATTGAGCGGATTGATCAAAATCCCCATCTAGAAAATTTAAATAGTCATTGAAATGATTTTTTTCACTTAATAAAAAAGCCCTCATTCATGAGAGCTTTTATGTCAATTCAATCTAGCAAAATAGCCTAATAAGATATTTAAAATGGGGTGCAATTAATCGTTAAACGTCTCATTTAAAGCAGTTTGAACCGCTTCAACCCGGGCCTTGCAAGCTTTATAGGCAGTCATGGATTCTTCCACGATTTTCATCAAGTTATCAATATCCGGTTCTTGCTGAGATTCGAGCAGTTCCGCATTCTTTTTCAAGATGTCATAGCCTTGTTGGAAGCTCAAAGTATCATGATTCATAAGGAAGTACCTGTATAAGTTGTGCTGAAAAAATGCCGTCATGTAATTCGACTTCAACCAGATCGCTGGACTGAATCTGTTGAATAGAGGCAACCATATGTTCTTGCTGGCGCACGATGGCATAACCCTTGGATAAAACATGTTTAGGATTTTGTAGTAGCGTTTCCCGCATCAGGGCATCGAGCTGTTGATTGATGAGCAGGGTATGCTGTTGGGCCAGACTGGCAGTATTGGCCTTGATCTGTTGCAGACGTTGCAGCGCATCCATAATCTGGTTATTGGCCAGACTTTGAATCAGTTTCAAAAATTGATCATTCTGATTTTGATAAGCCTGAATCTGTTGCTGAGATAAACGCTGAATCCGCTGTAGATAATTCAGGACATCCTGGGTTAGTTCAAAGACATGATTGCGGATTCCAGCAATAACTTTACTCGGGGTATCAAAGGAGCGATGCGCAATCTCATCCAGAATAGTACGGTCTTTTTCATGCCCGATGCCGACCCAGACAGGTACCGAACGTTTACAGAGCAGGGCAGCCAGATCATAATCATTCAAATAAGCCAGATCATTGACTGCGCCACCACCTCGTATAATCACAATCAGATCCGGTGCTGTATTATAAGTCTGTGCCCATTGTTTGAGCGCTTGCGCCAGATTTTGCATAATACTTTGCGGGGCAGTATTTCCCTGAAAAGTCGCACTGTGATAGATAAACTCACACACCTGCGCATGCTGCAGTGCATCGGCATCTTTTTTAAAATCTCCCAGGCCTGCTGCATTTTCGGGAGCAATCACCAGAATCCGGTTCAGGTCAAAAGGGCTGGGCAAGTTTCTATTGCGCTGAATCAGTCCTTCAGTCGTCAACCGCTCAACAATCTGCTGATAACGCCGGGCAATATCTCCTAAGGTATAGCCCGAATCAATCTCGACAATATTTAAAGAAAAGCCATATTGCGGATCAAAGTTGGCTTTGACTTTAATCAGCACTTTCAGATCACGACTCAGCTCAATCCCGCTTTCACGTTCAAACTGCGTGACAATTTTCTGGGCACTAAATTTCCAGATGGTTGCTCGGCAACTGGCAATCACCTGATCGCTATCGGCTTCTTTTTCTGCCAGCTCCAGATAATAATGGCCGGCTTTAATACTTAGATTACGAATTTCGGCTTTGACCCATACTGGTGTATCGAAAGTGAGTTTGACCACTTCCTGAACCGTAGCAAGATATTCCTTGAGGGAGAGTTGAGGATCGTCTGTCATGCCAATAGAAAGTTTAAAATTCAATCAAATATTAAATCAATCCAGCACAGATCACAAATCTAAAAGCGAAGTCATATTTGAATGATGTAATGACAATGTAATGCTATTAAAATGCATAATCACTTGGTTTAGGCGATTCGTCCGACATTTCCTTATTATGGAGAGGTTCTTCTCTTCTGTTTATCTTGTTCATTGAGAGAGTTTATAGCGTTGAAGTCCTTAATGCACAAAGGTCTTATTTCCATTCTTTAATGAAAAAGTACGGTTAAAAATGTACACAGACTTGTCTCTGGCAAGGACAAGGAAATATGCTAAATTGGTGAAGAATTATTGAAGAAGAATAGGCTCTCATGAAAAAAACAATGTTGTTCGGTTTGCTGGCTCTCGCTCTAAGCGCATGTACCACCACGCCGCAATCTGAGACGGAAGCTCCTAAAATAGGTTCAGCGAATCCTGCAAGCGCTTATTGTGTCAATCAGGGTGGCAAGCTTGAGATTCGTACTGAAAGCAATGGTCAGGTCGGATATTGCCATTTAAAGAATGGTCAGGTGGTCGAGGAGTGGGAATTACTGCACATGAATCAACCTAAATGTATTGCTGATCAGGCAGCGGCATTGGTGGGTCAGTCCAATTTGACTGAAGCGCAAATCAAGCAGAAAACCAAGGCACAAATTGTACGTATGGTTGAGCCGGGTCAAGCGGTGACGATGGATTATCGTGAAGAACGAGTGACTGTAACGGTGGATCCTACAAGCAAAAAGATTATCCAGGCTTCATGTGGTTAATTACACAAAATGAAAAAGCCCATGAGTGGGCTTTTTTAATTCCATACAACTCGCATTTTGAAATGACAAATCTTCCCCGATCTTTTATATTGCCCCTCGGAAGGAGAAATTCATGAAAAAGTTATTGGCTTTATCGTTTATGCTGGCGCTGGCCGGTTGTGCCGAGAAGAAACCCTTAACCCCTGAAGAGCAGTGGCAAGGTTATTGTCGAAGCGTCGGTAATGCGGCGCGTACCATTATGCTGGATCGTCAGAATGCGATTGAGAAAGAAAAAGCAATCGAGCATGCCAACAAGATCGATGATGAAACCACCAAAGGTTTTATCCTGAATATTATTGATGAAGTCTATGCAATTCCAGCCGAAGAGATTAAGGGTGATGTAAAAGCAGCCCGTGAAAAAGTCCGTGCTGAATTTACTGCAAAGTGTATTGCGACACCGCATGATGAATTACCAGATTACAAACCGTTCTAAGGAACGGTTTTTAAAATCTGCATAAAATCATTCAACTCATATTTCCCATTAAACGTATTTAAATATACACATCTTCAAAAGACTGAAAAATAGAAATAGCCTAAGCAAAAAATGTACACTTTGTGACAATTTTTAAATCTAAAATATAGAAATACTTATCTTTATATTGAATAATGAATTTAACTCCAATTAACCAAGGAGTAGCACAATATGGAAGTCGTAAGATATTTGCATCATTCTGATCTACTGCTGGAAGATGAAGAAGGTGTGGTCATTATTGGCGGCAGTCGCTATGTACTCAGCGTTGGTGACAAAGTCGTTTTAAAGAAGATGCTAGAACAAGATAAAAAGCTTTATCAGATTGTTATTTCCTTTGCCAGCAATAATCACAGTACAACCTGTGAAGATGAATGCGTGGTGAAATTCCAAGGCTGCCGAGACTCATATCAGCAGTATTTAAACTCGACCACTGTACACTAAGGTGGAGTATCTTTTTAACGTCAAATCAGGCAACATCAGGGTTGCCTTTTTTATGCATTAAATTCAGTTAAAAGGGCCTATTCATGGGCTTGTTTCGTGTGGTGTAAGCTGGAACTGATTATGGAATAATCATTAAGAGCATCATTTAGTTATAAAATAACGAGCATCACGAAGAAACACTTGAGTTGCATTAACTTTTAACTGGAAATTTAGTAAAATTTCGGAGTCCATATTATTTATGAAGCTTGGAATAAGCAGGAATTCATAAGTAATTTTTTAAAAAAGAGGAATAACACTGTGCTAGAAGCTTACCGCCAACACGTTGAAGAACGTGCCGCACTCGGAGTCCCACCGAAGCCACTTGACGATGCCCAAACAGCTGCATTAGTTGAACTACTAAAAAACCCGCCAGCTGGTGAAGAAGCATACTTGGTAGATTTGCTTGAAAACCGTGTACCAGCAGGTGTTGACCAAGCTGCATATGTAAAAGCTGCGTTCTTAGCTGCATTGGCAAAAGGCGAAGCAACCTCTCCACTCGTTTCTAAAGAACGTGCTGTTTATTTACTAGGTACTATGCTTGGTGGTTACAACGTAGCGCCTTTAGTTGAACTTTTAGACAATGCTGAGCTTGCTGAACTTGCAGCTGAAGCATTGAAAAAAACGCTTCTTGTATTTGATGCATTCCATGACGTTGCTGATAAAGCAAAAGCTGGTAACGCAAATGCTCAAGCAGTTATGCAGTCTTGGGCTGACGCTGAATGGTTCACTAGCCGTAAAGACGTTCCTGAAGAAATCAAACTGACTGTTTTCAAAGTAACTGGCGAAACCAACACTGACGACTTGTCACCTGCACAAGACGCTTGGAGCCGTCCAGACATTCCATTGCACGCAAATGCAATGTTGAAAAACGTACGTGACGGAATCAATCCAGAAGTTCCTGGTGAAGTGGGTCCACTTAACCAGATTAAAGAACTGATCGCGAAAGGCAACCAGGTTGCTTACGTGGGTGACGTTGTTGGTACAGGTTCATCTCGTAAATCTGCAACTAACTCTGTACTTTGGTTCTTCGGTGACGACATCCCGCACATCCCGAACAAAAAAGACGGTGGTTACTGCCTAGGTTCTAAAATCGCTCCGATTTTCTTCAACACCATGGAAGATGCGGGTGCATTACCGATCGAGATCGATGTTGCCAACATGAACATGGGCGACGAAATCGTTCTTAAGATCGATCACGCTGCTGCTAAAGTAACTGCGTTCAAAGACGGCGCGCAAATCGCTGAAGCTGAACTTAAAACTCCAGTACTTCTTGACGAAGTTCGTGCTGGTGGTCGTATTAACCTGATCGTAGGTCGTGGTTTGACGACTAAGGCTCGTGAAGCTTTAGGTCTTCCAGTATCTACAATGTTCCGTACTCCGGTTCAGCCTGCTGCAACTGGTAAAGGTTTCACTCAAGCTCAGAAGATGGTTGGTCGCGCTTGTGGTCTTCCTGAAGGTCAAGGTGTACTTCCAGGTACTTACTGTGAGCCTAAGATGACTACTGTTGGTTCGCAAGATACAACTGGTCCAATGACTCGTGACGAATTGAAAGACTTGGCTTGCCTAGGCTTCTCTGCTGACCTTGTTATGCAATCTTTCTGTCATACAGCTGCGTATCCAAAACCAGTTGACGTTCAAATGCAACACTCGCTTCCTGATTTCATCATGAACCGTGGTGGTGTGTCTTTACGCCCAGGTGACGGTATTATTCACTCTTGGTTAAACCGTATGCTTCTTCCAGATACTGTTGGTACTGGTGGTGACTCACATACTCGTTTCCCAATCGGTATTTCATTCCCGGCGGGTTCTGGTCTTGTAGCGTTCGCTGCAGCAACTGGTGTTATGCCACTTGATATGCCTGAATCTGTACTTGTGAAGTTCAAGGGTAAAATGCAGCCTGGTATCACGCTACGTGACCTTGTGCATGCAATTCCTTACTACGCAATTAAGGAAGGTGACCTAACTGTAGAGAAGAAAGGTAAGAAAAACATCTTCTCTGGTCGTATCCTTGAGATCGACTTAACAGAAATGGAAACTGACCTGACCGTTGAGCAAGCATTCGAACTTTCTGATGCTTCTGCTGAACGTTCAGCTGCTGGTTGTTCTATCACGCTTTCTGAAGAGAAAGTTGCTGAATACCTTCGTTCAAACATCACCATGTTGAAGTGGATGATTTCTGAAGGTTATGGCGATGCGCGTACGATGGCTCGTCGTGTTGAGAACATGGAAAAATGGTTGGCTAACCCAAGCCTGATCAAAGCTGATGCTGATGCTGAATACACGAAAGTGTATGAAATCGATCTTGCAGACATCAAAGAACCTATTCTTTGCTGCCCGAACGATCCAGATGATGCGAAACTTCTTTCTGACGTTCAAGGCGCGAAAATTGACGAAGTATTCGTTGGTTCTTGTATGACTAACATCGGTCACTTCCGTGCGACTGGTAAGTTGTTAGAAAAAGTTCCTGGTGGTGCGTTGTCAACTCGTTTGTGGATTGCTCCACCTACGCGTATGGACGAACATCAGTTGATGGAAGAAGGTTTCTATAACATTTATGGTAAAGCTGGCGCGCGTACTGAAATGCCAGGTTGTTCATTGTGTATGGGTAACCAAGCACGTGTAGCTCCGAACACAACTTGTGTATCGACTTCTACTCGTAACTTCCCGAACCGTTTAGGTCAAGGTGCTAACGTTTACTTGGCTTCTGCTGAACTTGCTTCTGTTGCTGCTGTATTGGGTAAATTACCTTCTCCAGAAGAATACCAACAGTACGCAGCTCAAATTGACAGCATGTCAGCTGACATCTATCAATACTTAAGCTTCGACAAGATGAGCGAATATACTGACGCTGCTAAAGACGTTGATACGAAGAAAATTGCTGCTGCTCAGTTAACTTAATTGTTGATTAAAAAGTAGTTTAAAATAAGGGCTGATTTATCAGCCCTTATTTTTTTGAGAAGAATTATTAATGGAATTATCAGATTTATCAGTGTTGTTGTTTAGTACATTAGGATCTACAAGTTTTCTTGTTGGTATTGCATATTTTTTTAAAGATATTATTTTTAAGTATTATGAAAAGAAAATTAATATTAAATTTGAAAAAGAAATGGAAGAATTTCGACAAAAAATAAGAGAAAAAGACAGTCATATAGCGTTAATAAATAATTATTTAACTGATTTAGAAAAAAATCGTTCAAAAGTAAGAAATGATAAGCAATTAATTGCTGCGGAAGATTGTTCAAAATTAATAAAAGTATTTAATAAAACAAACTTCCTGATTCAAATACTAATAAGAATTAATTTTAAAAAAGTATATGCTGAAAAAAGAGAATTAGAATTACAAGGGGTTGGTGAGCAGCTATACCGTGACTGCAACATTGAAAATATTTTAAAAGAAATTAAAGACTTAAATAGTGATTTTATAGATCTTTATTTAGATCATGAAAGTTTAAATAGTTTGCGTATTTTTCAGGGAATAACAGTTACTGCAATAACATTAATAGCGGCTTTTAAAGATAAAACCACAGAATTTTTAAAAAAAGAAGATAAAGAGCTTGTTGAACTAATAATTAAATACTTACCAAGTACTAAAAGTTCATTTGAGAAATATGGTGACGAGTATATGTTTATTTGGCACGATTATTTTTATGAGAAAACTTTAATCTCATTACGCAGTTTTGTTAGTGGTGAAAAAATCAATGATGATATCGTCAATATTCAAAAAATAACAATGACAACTAGGGTGTGTCCTCATTTGGCTTTGCACCAAATAAATATACAGGCTATACGAATCATAGATTTATAATTGCGTGCCAGTTTATCAAATCGAGTTGCAATAGCACGGAAATGTTTTAATCTCGAAAATGCATTTTCAACTAAGTGTCTTAATTTATATAGATATTTATCAAATTCCTTATTCGATCTCTTACTGTTTGATCTCAATGGAATAATGGGAATCATATTCTTGTTCTTGGCATATATTCTAATGTACTCAGCATCATACCCCTTATCAGCAATGAGATAAGTTGCCTCGTCTACCGTATCAATCAGTTGTTTTGCAACTTGACTGTCGTGGACGTCACCCCCAGTGATTTTAAAATCAATCGGTAATCCATTCGCGTCGGTTGCAAGATGTATTTTTGTTGTTCGTCCACCACGTGATTGTCCAATTGCTCTTTCGAAACCATGCCGAGCTCCACTTGCATGTTGATGCACGCGTATGTAACTTCCGTCAATGAATACCCATTCTTGATCCAAGACGCCTCGTAATCTAAAAAAAATTTATCCCACAATCCCTTGCTTGCCCAACGATTAAAGCGATTGTAAGCAGTTTGCCAAGGACAAAATTCTTGGGGAATATCACGCCATGTGGCGCCTGTACGCAGTTTCCATAAGATCGCTTCCATGATATTTCTACTATTCTTTGAACAGTAACAACCGTGTAATCGCATAGTATCTTGAATTTGCTGCCAGATATCATCGGTGAGAAGAGTACGTGCCATTGAAAAAATATAGAAATCAAAAGAGCTTAAAGGAGGATTTTAAGTATTTAAAACCAATTTTTCAAATGAGGACACGCCCTAGAAAAATTTATAATAATTTACCTGATGATTTAAAAGTTCAAAGAAGTTGATCTAACCAAATGGCAAAACAATCCCGATTCCTCTGTATTGGTGGCTTCCTCAACGGAACGCAGGTCAAAGACCAAGGTGACAGCTTTGTCTGCGTCGAAAAAGGCAAAAATGTCACCTATACCAAAAAGGAAATATTCCATCCTGATTCATGGGATCACGACTACTACGTTTGTGAAACGACCACAGACAAACAGGCACGAAATTGGGTCTATGACATTGAGTCAAAATAATATTTAATTCGATAAAGAAAAACATGGGTTGACGTTATCATCAGTCCATTTTATATCCGTTTTAAAATATTCAAACAATAAAAAGCCCCATGGTTAGGGGCTAGTCGTATATAGGTCAAGCCCATATACTGTAAGAGGCTCATCTCAAACTGCGTGTATTAGAACACAGCAGTCTGCAAATAACCATCTAAATCTGATTTAAACAGTCAATTGCTGTTCAATCACCGGCCATAAATTCTGATGCGATTTTTTAAACATCAGCATATGACCAATGGCTTTATAGGCATAACTTTTAGGGCTAAGTTTAATTATCTGGGTTTTTGCGTTTGGATATAAACGCAGTAAATCTTTCACATTGGCTTCCGTGGCAATCTCATCATCCGATGACCAGATTGAGGTAATCGGGCAGGTGATTTGCGCATGATAATCATGGGATGGTGCAATCTTTTTACCAATCGCGTTGATTACATAACCCGGTTTACTACAGAACTGCGCCCATTCGCGAGCTACATCTTTCGGCAGGTTTTCACCCATACCAATCGCTTGAGTCGGGCCATAGCCTTTAGTGATGCGTGCCAGTGGGAAAATAACATTAAACATCACTGGCGCAAGTAACTTGGTTTTACCTTTGAGTCCTTTCACATGTCCAGTAGAGCCAGAGACAGCCACCACTTTTGCGACTTTATCGTAATTTGGCACAATACCTAAAAGCTGACTACCGGCACTATGTCCAAGTAGGATCACTTTTTCTGCATTGGTACGCGTTGATAAAGCATCAATCGCGGCCGGAATATCCAGTTGACCCCATTGCACAATACTGGCTTTTGACTTTCTCAAAGGACCGTGTAGTGAATCACCAATCCCCCGAAAATCAAAGACCATAACGGCATAGCCTTGAGCTTGTAACCAGACACAAAACTGATGATAAAACTGTTTGGTAATGCCTGTTGCCGGACAAACTAATACCGGAAGTTTTTTAGTTTCAGAAATAGCTGCATAAAAACGTGCACTTAAGCGATAGCCATCCTGACACTGGAGAGTCAATGTTTCAAATTCAGACATACGATACACTATGATTTTTATAATCCCATGAAGCTTTTACTGTATAGATTTTTAGCAGGGTAGCTTGGGGAAAACATGACTTAAAAGTCAGTAAAATAATAGAGATGGAATAAACTTATGCAGCTAATGGAACTTGAGCTGGCCGTTAAAATAGCCGTTATTTTTAGTGGAATATTCTTGTGGATCGGGATGTTGACCGGTGTCTGGAAATATTGGCAGATTCGTCAATCACCTCAGTCACGCGCACATTATTATGTCGATATTGCCCATCGTAGCAGCCTACTTTATGCACCTGCGACCTTAATTCTGGCAGTATTAGCCTATTGTTCAGTGTTGCCGAGTATGGTGAATCTGGTTTGCGTACTGATCAATATTCTGTTTTTCAGTTTTTCTATTGGGGCTTATATGTTGCATGGTTTCCTGCAAGACACGACGAATCAGTTTAAACAGCCGCATCAGCTGGGTAAGTTTTATTTGCCAGGAAGTTTGATGACTTTCGCCATGCTGGGTTTAATTGTCGCAGAATTGGGCGGGACAGGGATTTTGCTCTATGGAGCATTTATCGGATTATTTTAATCTTATTTTTATAGTTATTCTGAAAGGATGCTGGAATGTTGGAAAGTTAAAACACTTTTTTCACCAGATGGATGACTGGCCAAATCATCCATCTGGGCTAATTTAAAATTTGTTTATCGGTATTTCTGGTCTATGGCAGCCCATAGGAAAAATGCAGCTGAGACAATCAGTGCATAGCCAAAGTATTCAAGTTTTAAATTACCTTGAATTAAGCAATGGACGGTTAAAGTCAGCATGAGTGCAAAAGTGGTGCATATAAATGTCACCAGATTGGTGTTGTTGGCTTTAAGAGCGTCAATGAAGACTTGCTTGTTGAAATGTAATGATAACATCTCCATCCCTCCCATTTATTTATGTTATTGAAGATTAAAGCAGATTTAATCAGTCAGAATTGAATATATAGTTGTACTGTTTAATTTGGACCTTTGCAACTTCTGTGGCAGGCTTTTACAGTCAAAATGGCCATCTTTAGTCGTATAACTACATAATCACTTGATTAGGCAAGAATTATATTTTTAGATTTCACCTCCAGCTAATTTTGGAAATAAGATGTAGTCATCATTTGATTAATGCGACCAGATAGAAAATGCAAATTCTACGCCAAAGACATGTAGTGTTAATCAATACTTTGTAAGCCTGCGTATGACTCGGAGGGGGACTTGGTTTAAGTTGGCAACAATAGGTATCTAAAATCAGGAAATTAAAGTTTTGTTTATATTTATATAAAAAATAAAATAATTAAAGTGCAATTCTATACATCATATTTTATAGAAAATCTTAGTATCAAGATTTACAGCGGTGATTTGATGTCATTATTAAGAAACAATAAATGTCCGTTTGGGTAAAACCTGACAATTATTGATCACGCTCAAACCGGATTTTGGGTAAAAATACGATTTTTCAGACATCCTAGAAATTTTAGTTTCTAATACGGTCAATCACAGCTGTAATCAGCAATACAATCATGGACGGGATAAACCAGGCCAGATTCTGATCTGATAGAGGTAAATTTTGCAGTAATGCAGGCAATTCAAAACCAGCGACTTTTAATCCATCAAAAATACCAAAGATAAAGGCTACCAGGGTCACTGGTGCAATCACATGAGATGGTTTGTTGAAGAAGCTCGCACAGAAGCTCAGCATAATGACGCTAATGGCAGGCGGATAAATAGCGCTCAAGACTGGAACCGAAACAGCAATCAGTTTGGTTAAACCCAGGTTTGAAATCACCAGTGAGAAGCCCACCAGAACAAATACAAAGATCTTGTATGGAATCTTGGTCAAGTTGGAGAAATACTCAGCACAGGCACAAGTCAGACCAATTGCAGTCACCATACAGGCAATAAAAATCATGCCAGACAGGAAGTAAGCACCCATATCGCCAAAAGCATGTTGTACATATGCATGCAGGATAATGGCACCATTGGCTGCATTTGGTGCAATCTCATGGCTACCTAGTCCAAGTTTAAACAGACTTAAATACACCAGAGTTAAACCAATACCAGAAATAATGCCGGCATTCACTGCATATTTGGTAATCAGTTTTTTATCGGTTACACCACGTGAAGTAATGGCTTTAACAATCACAATACCGAAAACTAAAGCGCCCAAAGTATCCATGGTTAAATAACCATTTACGAAGCCTTCAGTCACTGGACTGGTAACGTAATTATCAATCGCTGCAGGCGGATTGCTGGCAGGAATCATCACGGCTGCTACACCCAAAATGATCAAAGAAATAATTTTAAGTGGCGACAGGAAATAGCCGACAGTATCCAGAATCTTGTTTGGATATAAAGACACGATGGTCACTACAGCAAAATAGATGATACTGTAAATGAGCAGGCTGCCAGATTCATTGCCAAAGTAAGATGAAAAACCGATTTCATAAGAAACGGTTGCGGTACGTGGTGTCGCAAATAAAGGGCCAACAGCTAAGTAACATATCACAGTCAGCAAAATACTGGCTGCTTTGCCCAGAGGCGAGCTTAGTGCCTGAATGGAGCCTTCAACGCGAGACAACGCAATAATGGTAATCACGGGTAAGCCGACTGCTGTAATAAGGAAACCTAAAGCAGCGAGCCATACGTGTTCACCGGCTTGTTGAGCCACAATCGGTGGGAAGATAATGTTGCCCGCACCAATAAACAGTGCAAAGGTCATAAAACCTAGGGCGACAATATCCCGAGTACGCAGACTTGTCATAAAGGGAGATCAATAGAACAAAAGAAAGCGATTTTAGTGTATATGTCCAATTTTTTGGAGTTTATTTTAAGGCTGGAAGCCTTGATTCTAGTGAGTTTGCGGATCACATAACCGGTCATTCAAATCTTGGTAGAAATATATGTTTGATAATTCGCTGAAAAATATATTTTTCCTTACAAGCTCAAAAAATATCTGCACTTGATATCAAAATATGTCAGTTATTGTTTGTACAAATAAACAGCAGTGAAAATTCCTATTTCAAGGAAAATTGCTGTGCCGAAACTCAACAACTGCGACATATTTCGCAAAAAAGGGATTATAATTCAGGGATTCATAGTGAGGATAGGTATATGCGCGCTCCAGCGATTAGTCTTAAAACTGAGCAAGATGTTGAAAAATTGCGGATATCTGGGCGTTTGGCTGCAGAAGTTTTAGCGATGATCGGGGAGCATGTCAAGCCAGGTGTCACGACTGAATATCTGGATGATCTCTGTCATGATTTTATTGTAAATACCTTAAAAGTGACGCCCGCCAATATTGGCTATTATGGCTATACCAAAACCACCTGTATTTCACCGAATGAAGTGGTTTGTCACGGCATTCCATCATCGAAAGTCGTTCTGCAGGATGGCGATATTATCAATATTGATGTTGCCATTATTAAAGACGGTTATTTTGGTGATACCAGCCGGATGTACTATGTTGGAACTCCTTCTCCAGAAGCCAAGCGACTGGTCAATACCACCTATGAAGCCATGGTGGCCGGGATTCATGCGGTGAAGCCGGGCGCGACCCTGGGTGATATTGGTTATGCGATTCAAACGGTCGCACAGCGTGAAGGCTATTCCATCGTGCGCGAATATTGCGGTCATGGCATCGGCAAGGTCTATCACGAACAGCCAAACATTTTGCATTACGGCCAGCCGGGTCAGGGCATTAAACTGGTTCCAGGTATGGTGTTTACCATTGAGCCGATGGTGAATATGGGTAAAGCCCGCGTCAAAGAATTGAAAGATGGCTGGACCGTGGTTACTACAGATAAATCCTGGTCTGCCCAATGGGAACATATGGTCTATGTGACTGAAACCGGGTTTGAAGTCTTGTCGCCTTGGCCTGAAGGCACAGGTGAGTATTCGGAAATTTAAAATATTGATTGAATGATCTTTATTCAGATAATCCACTTACATAAATTACAACTCACTCATTCTTGCTGACGAAAACATACAAAACACTACATTAAACAGTGGTTTAGGATTTTATATCTGATTAAACTAAGAGTCAGATACATAGGTTCCCTTTTTTTCGCTCACTATGCTGTAGTGAAAGTTTCTCTAGCTCATTTTTCCCCAAGAATGAGCTATTTTTTTGTCTAGTTTTTCTCAAAAGTACTTCATTTAGCGCCGATTTAATTCAGCGACCAGATAATCAATAAAGACCCTTACTGCAGGTAATAAGCCGCGACGTGAAGGATAAACCACATGGAAAATACCATGCGGTGCTTTCCAGTCAGGAAGCACTCGAACCAGTTCGCCACTTGCTACATATTGCTCGACCACGTTATCTGGCAACAAAGTGATACCTGAGCCTGATGCGGCCAGTTGTGCCAGCATATTTAGGTCAGACCCCATAACCGTTGGACTGACACGGATTTTTTTCTGTTCCTGCTGTTCATTTTGTAAGGTCAGAAACTGTTCGGTATGGTCTTTGGCCATACTCAGGATTTTATGTTCAGCCAGTTGCTCAGGGGTTTTTAGTTCACCAAATTCATTTAAATAACCCTGACTGGCAAATAGATGCTGCTCAATTTTTTCAAACTGGCGGATCACCAGATTTGGGTCATCATCCAGGCTGGAACGGACGCGTAAGGCCAGATCAAAGCCTTCATTGATAATATCGACCCGGCGGTTGGTGATCATCATCTGAACTTTAATTTCAGGATATTTTTTCAAAAAATCTGGCAGAATTTTTGCCAGTTCATTCTGGGCAATGGACACTGGCAGACTGACTTTAATGGTTCCACGCGGTTCGGTACTCAGATGGTCCACCAGATCATGCGCCGCCTGTGCAGCATTCAGCATAACTTGGGCATGCCGGTAAATATTCATGCCAATATCGGTGACGGCAAAATGACGAGAACTGCGCTGAATCAGACGCACACCCAGGCGCTCTTCCAGATTAAACACCCGACGGCTGAGTTTGGATTTGGGAATATCGGTTGCACGTTCGGCTGCACTAAAGCCGCCATGTTCCACCACCTGAGCGAAACAGTAAAAGTCATCCAGATCAGACAGCATAGTTTAATTCCATTCTTGCAACGATAAGCTGATTAAAAATTGATTGTTGCATACTGTCAATCAGAGAATGCAGCATATAAAAAATTTTTAATTCCCGGATTTAAGTAAACCTAGCAATGTTTGCATGCCGTCGGTCGCGTTTTGGGGAATTTTGTAAAACTGTGCAGGCAAATGCTGCTGCTCAGCTTTCGGGTCGATGTAATAGGCCTGACAGCTCGCAGGAATCTCATGAATTAACCCGGCGACCGGATAAACCTGCAAGCTTGTGCCAATGACCACGAAAATATCGGCGTCCTGTACACAGTCTTGGGCTTCTTCATACGCGGGCACGGCTTCGCCAAACCAGACCACATGTGGACGCAGAGGATAACCAGCTTTACAAAAGTGTTGATTTAAATCTAATTCAGCACCTTCAATGGGATAAAACTCGGTCGTGCTTTGTGCATCGGGGCCTGAGCTTTTGGCCAGGCGAATATTGCCATGCAGATGAATCACCTTGGAGCTGCCGGCACGTTCATGCAAGTCATCAATATTCTGGGTGATTACATGCACATCAAAGTTATCTTCAAGATCCGCAATCACTTGATGGGCTGCATTCGGCTGTACTTCCAGAATATTTTTACGGCGGGCATTATAAAAGCGTTACACCAGTTCTGGATTTTTAGCCCAGGATTCAGGTGTGGCAACCTCTTCAATCCGGTATTGTTCCCAAAGTCCATCACTGTCGCGAAAAGTATGAATGCCACTTTCGGCGCTCATGCCTGCACCGGAAAAAACCACCAGCTTTTTCATTGTGCTATCTCCTGAATCTTTAGGCAGCTGAAGTGCTAGATTGTGAATTTTCTTTTAAGAAGATACCAAGTTCCCGGGTAAATTTTAGCGGTTCAGTCAGTAAAGGTGTATGGCCGGATTTGCTGAAAAGTACCTGTTTGGCCTGAGGCAGGCTTTCTGCAATCAGGCGCTGACCTTCAAAAGGATACAACTTGGATTGTACACCGCTAAAGAAAGTCACCGGACAGCTGAGCTGGGCCAATGCTTCTCGGTAATCTTCACGATGATATAAATAATTGTTGATATACCACGTCATATAATCCACCCGACTGGAAGGCAATAACAGACTTTGCAGTCGTGGTTGATTCAAAATGAATTCGAAAGCTTTCAGGCTATATTTTTGTTCATTTTGTAGCTGAATAAACTTTAGCCATAGGGCGGCAATTTGTTTACGGACCGAAACGTCAAGATCGCGAATCAATTCAACTTGCTGATATTGTGCAAGTAGGGCAGAGAGCTGCTGCAGAATGTCGATAAATTCCTGATGACGTGGGCCAAAAAGACCAAAAGCCCAGGCATCATCGACTGGTATTTTGGGAGTCTGATCAATGTGCAAATAAGCTGTTATGTGTTTGGTAAAGTCCCCATAGTGCAGCCCATGCATGGTTGTCGTCGCGCCCATAGAGTAAGCAATCACAATGAATTTATCTAAATTGAGCTGTTGAATTACCGATTGAATATCCAGCCAATGACTGGAAATTGCATCGAGATCTTGCGGAATTTTACAGCGACTGGAAGCCCCAAAGCCGCGCCATTCCGGAATAATGAAACGGAAATTTTTCTGATGCGGATAGAGAAAAGCTTTCCATTGCCAGCTCAGCATGCCAAGTCCCGAGAGTACCAGTACCGGCTGTCCCTGACCGTATTCCCGTATAAACAGCTGTTCACCATCGGGCATGCGATAAAAAGGCATGTGTATCTCCGTATTTATAATTGTTATGCATCAAATTGTTTGAGTCGCGGAATGACCTGTTCCAGCCAGGAAATCCAGCCCAGTTCCTGATCAATCCCCAGTTGCAAAATCATTTTATGAATATACAAGGTACGGTCAGTTTCGTCCGCTTGAGCAAAGTCTTTGGCAAAAATCTGCTGATAGGTTTTCAGTTTTTCTTTATGCAGTTCCAGATGGCGTTCCAGCTCTGCCAAGGTGTTATTGCCACCAAGCTGGGCTTCGGCACGTAAACGTACCATCAGCTCTTCACGTAGTTGTGCTGGTGGGCTTTGTTGCAGCATCCAGTTAGCCAGTTCTTCCCGGCCCCGACGTTCCACCTGATAAGTCTTTTTGCGGCTATTGGAATCTTCCTCTTCTAGCGTGGAAATCCAGCCTTTTTGTAGCATGGCATTCAGCTCGCGATAAATCTGCTGATGAGTTGCATTCCAGAAGAAGCCCATGGAACGGTCAAAGCGGCGGGCCAGTTCGATTCCGGTGCTGGGTTTTTCAATCAGGCTGGTCAATAAAACATGCGCTAAAGACATAAACGTCTCAAAAAAGTGACTCGGGATTATTATGCAACATGTTGCATAAAAATCAATTCTGGCATATAAATTAGTGCAACAAGTTGCATTAAACTGGATGGGTTGAGGGATCAAACTGCCAGTTGCTAAAACAATAGCCAGCCTAAACGCACGCTCAGGAGTTGAAATGTCTAAATATCCGAATTTACTTGCCCCCTTGAACTTGGGTTTTACCACGCTTAAAAACCGCGTGTTAATGGGTTCCATGCACGTTGGTCTGGAAGAAGCAGCAGGCGGATATGATCGGATGGCAGCTTTCTATGCAGAGCGTGCCAAAGGTGGAGTCGCTTTAATCGTCACCGGCGGGATTTCTCCAAATGATCATGGCGTAACGTTTCATGGTGGTTCCAAACTTGACACTCTTGAAGAAGCTGAAAAGCATAAAGTGATTACTCAGGCCGTACATGAGGCGGGCGGGAAAATTGCCATGCAGATTCTGCATACCGGGCGTTATTCTTATCAGGCTGAAAATGTCGCGCCATCCCCAATTCAGGCACCGATCAATCCAGTCAAACCGCATGCTTTAACTTCGGCTGAAGTGCAGCAAACCATTGATGATTTTGCCAATTGTGCCAAGCTGGCTCAATATGCCGGTTATGACGGTGTAGAAATCATGGGCTCGGAAGGCTATCTGATTAACGAGTTTATTGCAGCACGTACCAACCATCGTGATGATGAGTGGGGCGGAAGCTATGCAAACCGTATCCGTTTCCCGATTGAAATCGTACGCCGTACCCGTGAAATGGTCGGTGAGAACTTTATCATTATTTATCGCTTGTCTATGCTGGATCTGGTCGAAGGCGGTTCAACTCTGGAAGAAGTCATCCAGTTGGCCAAAGAAATTGAAAAAGCTGGTGCGACCATTATCAATACTGGCATTGGCTGGCATGAAGCGCGTATTCCGACCATTGCCACCAAAGTGCCACGTGCAGCCTTCACTTGGGTCACCCGTAAACTGAAAGGTCAGGTGAAGATTCCTTTAATCACTTCAAATCGTATCAATACTCCGGAAATGGCTGAATATGTATTGGCATCTGGTGATGCTGATATGATTTCCATGGCCCGCCCAATGTTGGCAGACTCTGAGTTTGTCCTGAAAGCGGAGCAGGGTCGTAGCGATGAGATCAATACCTGTATCGGTTGTAATCAGGCCTGTCTGGATCATATTTTCTCAATGAAAATTGCCACCTGTCTGGTCAATCCACGTGCCTGCTATGAAACAGAGCTCATTTTTAAAGAAACCAATGTAGCAAAAAATATTGCCGTGATTGGTGCGGGTCCTGCAGGTTTAAGCTTTGCTGTATATGCAGCAAATCGCGGTCATCAGGTGACGGTATTTGAAGCCGCTGCTCAGATTGGCGGGCAGTTTAATATTGCCAAGACCATTCCGGGCAAGGAAGAGTTTTATGAAACCTTGCGCTACTTCAAGCGTCAGATTGAATTACAACCACGTATCAAATTGCAACTGAATCATAAGGCGAGTCTGGAAGAGCTGGCTCAGTCAAGCTTTGATGATATTGTGGTGGCAACAGGCGTGACACCGCGTCAGCTTGAGATTCCGGGCATTGCTCATGCAAAAGTACTGTCTTATCTGGACGTTTTGAAAGAACGTAAGCCAGTGGGTCAGCGAGTTGCCATTATTGGTGCAGGCGGTATTGGTTTTGATACAGCCGAATTCCTGAGCCATGAAGGAGAAAGTGGCAGTATCAATCCGGAAAAATTCTATGATGAATGGGGTATTGATACTGACTATGAAAATGTCGGTGGCTTAAAAGCTGCAAATGTAGAAAAACCGCAACGTGAAATTTATTTATTGCAACGTAAAGCTGCTTCAGTCGGCGCGAGTTTGGGTAAAACCACAGGCTGGATTCATCGTACCGGTTTAAAACACCGTGACGTAAAAATGATTGCGGGCGCCAATTATGAAAAAATTGATGATCAGGGCTTACATATTGTCGTGAATGACAAGCCTGCTGTGTTGGAAGTCGATCACGTGATTATTTGTGCCGGTCAGGAATCTTATACCGCCATGTTTGATGAGCTAAAAGCGGCGGGTAAAAATGTGCATCTGATTGGTGGAGCGAAAGAAGCGGGTGAGCTGGATGCCAAGCGTGCCATCCGTCAGGGTGCTGAATTGGCGGCGGTGATTTAATTTAAAAAGCCAAACTTTATTAACCTCTCCCTGACCCTTTCCTAAAAGGAGAGGGATAAATCGGTATAAAAAGTGTTATCTTCCTCTCCCTGAACGAGTTTAAAGTACTGCTTTAAACGAAGTGCAAGAGAGGGCTGGGGTGAGGGAGATTAATTTTTTAATAACAAAAAAGGAATTCAAAATGACCATCGAAAATACCAAAAAATCCATTGCACGCTGGCATGAGATGCTAGAAAGCCGTGATATGTCGATCTTGAATGAGCTGCTTGCTGAAGAAGTGGTATTTCGTTCGCCTGTGGCTTTTCAGCCTTATCCTGGAAAACAGTTGGTATTTTTTATTTTGACCAATGTCATTCAAGTCTTTGAAAACTTCACTTATCACCGTGAATTTATAAGTGAAGATGGTAACAATGTCGTACTTGAGTTTTCTGCCAATGTGGGCGATAAAAAACTAAAGGGAGTTGACATGATTCAGTTTAATGAAGAGGGGCAGATGATTGATTTTGAAGTCATGATTCGACCTAAGTCCGGACTTGAAGCCTTGGCTGTACAGATGGGCCAGCGGATGCAATCATTCCAAGCTAAAACTTAATTCGAACTATTGATTCAAGTCGGCATGAAATTTGTAAATCACAGCTAGTACAACTAGAGGGGGATGACAGATGAAAATGTTGCTTAAAAAATTGGGTCAGCTTTCCAGTGAGTATCTGGATCGTTTCAGTGGAGCAGACGAGCCGACCCTGTATTACAATCCGAATGGTGTATTTTCAGGACTCATTGAGCGCTTACCGCAGCTGCAACAAAAATATCGTCCTACACCTTGGTTAGCCAATGCACACGCACATATTCTGTATTTCGATTTAATTAAAAAACGTACCATTAAGCTGAAATATGACGCGCTTGAACAGCTGAAAATGTCAGATGGCGGAATTACCGGTATTGCCTGGTATGGACTGGATCTTCCTGCAAATACCCCTACCATTGTTTTATTGCATACGATAACCGGTTCTCCTGAATCAATGCGTGAACTGGTTCGTGATCTGCATAAATATACGGGTTGGCGTGTTGCATTGTGTTTACGCCGTGGTCATGCAGACTTACCCATGCCTGTGCCTAAAATGAACCTGTTTGGTTCAACTCAGGATTTGCGTGAACAACTCTTGTATATACAGGACAGATTTCCTCAGTCCGATCTCTATGGGGTTGGCTCTTCTGCGGGTACGGGATTGTTAGTGCGTTATCTGGGCGAAGAGGGTGAACAAACCCCATTAAAAGCAGCTTTTGCTTTATGTCCTGGCTATAACACTGAAACTGGTTTTGCCAATGTGCATCCGTTTTACAGTAAAGTTATGGCCAAAAAACTGATTAAGCGCTTTATTCATCCTTATCAGGAAACCTGGCAGGTCTGCCCAAGCTGGAAACAGTTATTAGAAGTTAAAGATCTGTCCGAATTTGAAAAACTCTATTTTGAACTGGCCGGATTTACGGATTATGCCAGTTATACCCAGGCAACCAATCCGATTTATGTATTTGAAAGTATCAAAATTCCGCTGATGATTTTAAATGCGGAGGATGATCCGGTTTGTCACATCCGAAATTTAGAACCTTATAAAGAAAAAATTCGGGCGATGTCCAATATTATGGTGATTACCACCAAAAAAGGCAGTCATTGCGGCTTTTATCAGGGCTTGATGCAAACCGAATCTTGGGCTACCCGACTAATGGCAGACTATTTGATTCACTTATCTCGTGCACCGGCAACAGTATCTGCTTAAAAAGTTCCAATAAAAAACCCAGCATCTGCTGGGTTTTTTGATGAATGATCCTGTAATTAGTCAAGTGCTGGCATCGCTGCGGCAATCGCGTCAGCAACCGCATCATCCTCAGACTTGTTTTCTGGATTTGAATTGGTTTTAGGTGTGGTCTCAGCAGGCTTTGACGCAGGTTCTTCGCGGGTTTCAGGCACTGGTGCCGGCTCAGTAGTTTCTGGTTTTTTGATTTCACGACGGATTTCAGTCGTGGTGTTTTCAGTTTGCTCACGTTGAATTTCAACCGTTGGCGCTACTTCCTCTTCAATTGCCGCTGGCTCTACAGGTTCAAGCGGTTCAAATTGCGTTGGTTCTGGAGTCGAGATTTCAGATGCTGGAGTAACTTCTACTTGCTCTTCTTCTTTTGGTGCTTCTTTTTTTACACACGCAGTTAATGTCAGGCCAGTCAGGATTAGGGTGGAGATTAAAAGTTTCTTCATCATCATTGCATCAAACATAAAAGTGTGGAGTGGATACACTATTATAGCAGCAAAATGCAAGATAGAAATCATATGAACTTACTGTAATTTTTTATAGGAATTGCTGTTAGAATAGTCAATTGTTTATTGTTCTTTGAATTGATGCGGATTGACTTTGCTTTCTAGGTACAAGGTAAAGTAAAATTGCGCAACATTGCAGGCCGATTTAGGCTCGATTGTACGAGAAACCCAATGACCCATTTTATTTTCGTTACTGGTGGTGTAGTTTCATCACTAGGTAAAGGTATTTCAGCTGCTTCTGTTGCTGCACTTTTAGAAGCTCGTGGTTTAAAAGTGACCATGGTAAAAATGGATCCATACATTAATGTCGATCCAGGGACAATGAGCCCATTCCAGCATGGTGAAGTTTTTGTTACAGAAGATGGTGCTGAAACAGACTTAGACTTGGGTTACTACGAACGTTTCTTGCGTCGTGCGAAAATGACCAAACTAAATAACTTCACATCAGGCCGTGTTTACCAGGATGTTCTAAACAAAGAACGCCGTGGTGACTATCTAGGCGGTACTGTTCAAGTTATTCCACACATTACTGACAATATCAAAGAGCGTGTACTTCGTGCAGGCGAAGGTTATGACGTTGCGATCGTAGAGATCGGCGGTACTGTAGGTGACATTGAATCTCTCCCATTCATGGAATCTGTACGTCAGTTAATGGTTGAACTTGGTCATAAACGTACCATGTTAATGCACTTAACGTTACTCCCATACATTAAGTCTGCAGCAGAATTAAAAACCAAACCAACACAGCACTCTGTTAAAGAACTCCTGTCGATTGGTATTCAGCCAGACATTCTCATCTGTCGTACAGAGTACGATGTAGATGCAGATACTACGCGTAAGATTGCATTATTTACCAACGTTGAAGCACGTGCCGTTGTGGTATGTAAAGACGCACGTTCGATCTACCAGATTCCACGTACATTCTACGAACAAAATGTTGATGATTTAATCTGTGAACGTTTTGGTTATAACGATCTTCCTGAAGCTGATTTAACAGATTGGGATAACGTTGTAGAAGCATTACTGAACCCTGAATACACCGTACGTGTTGCAATGGTCGGTAAATACGTTGAACTTCCAGATGCTTACAAATCTGTCAACGAAGCACTTTTACATGCGGGTATTCAAAACCGTGTGAAAGTTCAGATTGACTACGTAAACGCTGAAGAGCTTGAAGGCCAAGATGTAGCAGAAGTATTGAAAGATGCTGATGCGATTCTAGTTCCTGGTGGTTTCGGTGAGCGCGGTACTGAAGGCAAAATGAAGGCGATTCAGTTCGCACGTGAGAACGGTGTGCCGTTCCTCGGTATTTGCTTGGGTATGCAGTTGGCTGTGATCGAATACGCACGTAATGTTGCTGGTATTGCAGACGCGACCTCGACTGAATTTAACCGTTCAACCAAATCTCCATTGATTGGTTTAATTACTGAATGGTTAGATGAGCGTGGTGAAGTTCAGCAACGTTCTGCTGATTCTGATCTGGGTGGCACGATGCGTTTAGGCGCGCAAAAATCTGAACTGGTTGCAGGGACTAAAACTGCAGAAGTTTATGGTTCTGAAGAAATCATCGAGCGTCACCGTCACCGTTACGAGATGAACAACCGTTATATCCCAGTGCTGGAAGAAAAAGGCATGAAGATTTCTGGTTATTCTCCGGTACAGCATCTGGTAGAAACTGTTGAAATTCCTGCACATCCTTGGTTTATTGCAGTACAATTCCACCCGGAATTTACCAGCTCGCCACGTGATGGTCACCCATTATTTGCAGGTTTCATTGATGCTGCGAAAAAGCAGTACCAAAAAACCAAATAATCGGTGCGTAGGACACAACTAGGGAAGTTTAAATGTCGCAATTAAAACCACAAGAAATTGTACGTTTGGGCGATATACAAATGGCAAATCATTTGCCATTTGTATTATTCGGCGGAATGAATGTACTTGAATCTAAAGACCTGGCTTTTGAAATCGCAGAGACTTATGTCGATATCTGTACACGTTTGGGCATTCCTTATGTGTTCAAAGCCAGCTTTGATAAAGCCAACCGTTCAAGCCTGAACTCTTTCCGTGGCCCAGGCCTGGAAAAAGGTCTCGAGTGGTTAGCTGACATTAAAAAACACTTTAATGTGCCGATCATCACCGATGTGCATGAGCCGTATCAAGCGGCTCCTGTTGCAGAAGTGGCAGACATTATTCAATTGCCAGCTTTCTTAAGCCGTCAGACGGATCTTGTGGAAGCCATGGCAAAAACGGATGCGATCATCAACATCAAAAAAGCTCAGTTCCTGGCTCCGCACGAAATGCGCCATATTCTGCATAAGTGTCTGGAAGCTGGAAATGACAAGCTGATTATTTGTGAGCGTGGTTCGGCATTTGGCTATAACAATCTGGTTGTAGATATGCTGGGCTTCGACATCATGAAAGAGATGAATGTGCCGGTGTTCTTTGATGTGACCCATGCCTTACAAACCCCAGGCGGCCGTGCAGATTCTGCCGGTGGTCGTCGTGCGCAAATTACAACGCTTGCGCGTGCGGGTATGGCAACGGGTCTTGCTGGTTTGTTCTTAGAGGCACACCCAGATCCGGAAAAAGCCAAGTGTGATGGTCCATGTGCGCTGCGCATGTCTCAGCTTGAGCCTTTCCTGGCACAGCTAAAAGAATTGGATACCTTGGTCAAAGGTTTCGAAAAGTTAGATACACACTGAGTTTATCACTCTTGCGCTGCCGTATAGGCAGCTCATATTAATCAACTGAGGAATAGTTCATGAGCCAAATCGTTGACATTCGTGCACGTGAAATTTTGGACTCTCGTGGTAACCCTACCATCGAAGCAGACGTAATCTTAGCATCTGGCGTAGTTGGCCGTGCATGTGCACCATCTGGTGCTTCAACTGGTTCTCGTGAAGCTTTAGAACTTCGTGATGGCGATAAAGCGCGTTACTTAGGTAAAGGCGTTAAAACTGCGGTAAATAACGTAAATACGTTAATCCGTGACGCTTTGGTCGGTAAATCAGTATTCGAACAAAAAGACATCGATAACACGATGATCGCGCTTGACGGTACTGAAAACAAAGAAAAACTAGGTGCAAACGCAACTTTGGCAGTGTCTTTGGCTGCTGCTCGCGCTGCTGCTGAAGAAAAGAAAATTCCTCTTTTCCAATACATCGCAGATCTTCGCGGTCAAACGATTCTAACTATGCCTGTACCAATGATGAACATCATCAATGGTGGTTCACATGCAGACAACAACGTCGATATTCAAGAATTCATGATTGAGCCAGTAGGCTTCACTTCATTCTCTGAAGCGCTACGTGCCGGTGCTGAAATCTTCCATTCACTTAAATCAGTATTAAACAAAAAAGGTTTAAACACTGCGGTAGGTGATGAAGGTGGTTTTGCACCGAACTTACGTTCAAACGAAGAAGCAATCACAGTTATTCTTGAAGCAATTGGTCAAACTGGCTACAAAGCAGGTTCTGACATAATGCTTGCGCTGGATTGTGCATCTTCAGAATTCTACAAAAATGGTCAGTACATTCTTGCAGGTGAAGGCAACAAAGCGTTCACAAGCAACCAGTTCTCTGACTATTTAGCAGGTCTTGTAAACCAATACCCAATTATCTCGATTGAAGATGGTCTGGATGAATCTGACTGGGAAGGCTGGTCTTACCTGACTTCTATTCTTGGTGACAAGATCCAGTTGGTTGGTGACGATTTATTCGTAACGAATCCTAAGATTTTACAACGTGGTATTAATGAGAAAGTTGGTAACTCGATCTTAATCAAATATAACCAAATCGGTACCTTGACTGAAACTTTAGATGCCATCTATCTTGCAAAAGAAAATGGTTACTCTACTGTAATTTCACACCGTTCAGGCGAAACTGAAGATTCAACGATTGCTGATCTTGCAGTAGGTACAGCGGCGGGTCAAATCAAGACTGGTTCACTTTGCCGTTCTGACCGTGTAGCGAAATATAATCAATTACTTCGTATTGAAGAATTGACTAATGCTGCATATCGCGGTAAAGCTGAGTTCAAAGGTTTGAACTAAGCGACTTATGTCAATGTTAAATGTATTCGACTCGACTGCGAGTAAAGTACTGTTGGGCCTTGCGATCATTTTGATCGCAGGGTTTCAATATTTATACTGGTTTGGTGAAGGTGGTTATCATGATCATCAGCAACTGACCCAGAAAATCCAGCAACAAATGGAATTGAATGATGAACTAAAAGAGCGTAATCGCGTTCTGGCGGCAGAAGTTTATGATTTGAAGAATGGTATTGAAGCCATCGAAGAACATGCGCGTTTAGATCTTGGCCTGATTAAGCCACGCGAAACTTTTATTCAAATGAGCACGATCAGTACTCAATATAAACCGATCTATCTTAATCCTAATTCTAAAGTAGACCTGCGAACCAATGAGTCAGCTGAAGCACCAACCACACCCTAAACTTTGGGCCATTCTTCCAGCTGCAGGTTCCGGTAGCCGTTTCTCCAAAACAGAACTGAAACAATATCAGATGATTCAAGAGCGAACTGTTCTTGAACATACGGTGGCTCGTCTGAATCAACTACCTTTGACAGGTTATGTTCTGGCGATTGGTGAACAGGACAACGTCGCAAAAACGCTACCATTTTCCAGTCTGGAGAAAGCCCATTTTTCTTTGGGTGGTGCCGAGCGGGTGAATTCCGTGTTAAATGCACTGAACTATTTATCTCAAATCGCTTCTGAAGATGAGTGGGTGCTGGTACATGACGCGGCGCGTCCCTGTGTTAGTCAGGATTGTCTGCAACAACTGGTCAATACGGCAATTTTACAGGATCAGGCTGCGATTCTGGCGATTCCAGTAAGAGATACACTTAAGCGTGTAGTAACCAATTTTGATATTGAGGAAACAGTGGATCGTTCAATGCTCTGGCAGGCACAAACACCACAAATGGCGAAACTGGGAGTCTTAAATCGTGCTATTCAACAAGCATTGAAAGATGGTGCTACGATTACTGATGAAGCCAGTGCGCTGGAACATATCGGTGAGCCGGTGAGTGTAGTACAAGGTCGTTCCGATAATATTAAAATTACCTATCCGGATGATCTGGAACTGGCCAGGCTGATTTTACAGGCTCAGGCTTAAAAATATATTCAAATAATATTTAAATAAAAGCAGAATAAATCTGGCTATAGCGATCTATTCGCTATAGCTTTCACTTATAATTTTGCCATCATTCTTTTTCACCTTTTGGCCAATGATACCTTCACAGCAGTATCGGTTTTTACGTCACTCTTTGCGTGATGGACGTAGTATTAATCCGCAAGATTCATCTCGATGGACCAAGTTGCACCTTGATCCATGGTTATTGTGCTTTCTGGTTCTCAATGCAATTCTGGGTTTAATGGTGGTGTATAGCGCGACCTCCGAAGACTCTGGCATGGTGGTGCGTCAGGCGATCAGTTTCGGGATTGGCTTTGTGCTGCTGTTTATCTGTGCGCAGATTCCACCGAAAGTCTATCAGGCGATTAGTCCATACCTGTATGCCTTTGGCATATTCATGTTGTTGTTGGTCTTTGTGATTGGTGAAAAACGTTTAGGTGCAACCCGCTGGATTACCTTGCCGGGGGTGGGAAGCATGCAACCGAGTGAGGTGATGAAATTTGCCATGCCTTTGATGATGGCCTGGTATTTTGCACGTAAGCCATTTCCTCCCAAATTTTTGCATATTGTCGGGGCTTTGATTTTATTGGGTGTACCATTTGTTTTGGTGGCACTTCAGCCTGACTTGAATATTGGTTTGGTGATTCCCGGTATTTTTGTTCTGTTTTTAAGTGGGATGTCTTGGCGTCTGATTGGTGGTGCAGCAGCGGCGGTAGCTGTGGCAGCTCCGGCTGCATGGATGTTCGTTCTACAAGAGTATCAAAAAAAACGTATTACCACGTTGTTTGATCCGGAGTCAGACGCCTTGGGCGCGGGCTGGAATATTATCCAGTCCAAAATTGCCATTGGTTCAGGCGGTTCCACAGGCAAAGGCTATACCGAAGGTACGCAATCGCATTTGGGTTATCTCCCTGAACATCATACTGACTTTATTATGTCGACTTATGCCGAAGAATTTGGTTTTATCGGTGTTTTTCTGCTGTTTAGTTTATTCACTGCCATTATTATTCGCTGTCTGATGATTGGTTTAAACAGCTTTCATAACTTTGGCCGTTTATATGCTGGAGCCATGGGACTGACTTTTTTCTTCTTTGTATTCTTAAACTCAGGCATGGTGAGCGGGATTTTACCTGTGACCGGAGATCCATTGCCGCTGATGAGTTATGGTGGAACAGCGGTAATTTCCATGCTGGCCGGGATGGGCATTGTGATGTCGATCCATACTCATCGATAAATCATTCTAAAAGTCGGACTGGTTCCGGCTTTCTTATAGACTTAAAATAAGTTGTTTTAAAAATCCTGTTGGGCCAGAAGAAAAAAGAAGAATATTTTAGAATTCGTATGAAATTAAAAAAGCCCTCACGTGAGGGCTTTTTTAATTTCATACTTTAACTGAGGAACCAGGTGTAATAGCCCCAGATCATTAAAGGCCAAGCTAAAAATGGACTAAACAGCCATTTCCAGAACCAGTGGTGTGGCATAAATCCGACACCATGGACAAAGCCTCCAGAAATACCAATCATGATATACATCATGGCACTGTGGCTATATTCACCATTGGCATCCAGCATTGCAGAAGGATGAACCAATAACACGGCTGCGAGAGGAAAAGCCAGGAGGCAGGAAATCATCATCGCAAATTTGTTTGGTTTCTTGTCTACAACGGTTTTCTCAAGCGCAGCTTCGGTCATGTTTTATTCCTCATCCAGGTCTTGGTGTTGTTCCATGTAAATGGCAGCAATCACACTGGCAAAACAGGCCATCAGTACACCCAGAATCCAAGCAAAATACCACATAGTTGTCTCTCCTTAAGACACAGCCCTTAGTACAGGCTATGTGAATTATCTTCAATGTGTTTGTTGGTGATCACGCCCCACATCTTGTAATAACACCAAGTAGTATAGATGAGGATCAATGGAACAAAGATACAGGCAGCAACGGTCATCACGGTTAAGGTATTTTTACTGGATACCGCATCCCACATGGTCAGACTTGCAACCGGGTTAACACTTGAAGGCATCAGGAAAGGGAACAGGGCAAAACCTGCAGTCAGGATTGCACCGATAACTGCCAGAGATGAACCCAGGAAGCTCAAGCCTGCTTTGTTTTTACCTCCTGCTAGTACAATGATCAAGCCACCCAAAATGCCGGCAATAGGCGCTGCCATCGTGATTGGATAAGTCGAATAGTTATTCATCCAGCCTGGATTGGCATTGGTCAATACTTCTTTGGCCAGCGGATTGGCAACACCATTGGTATCAAAAGGTGTAACTAAGGTATAGCCCTGAATGCCACCAAAATACAACCATGCACCGGCTGCCAGGAAAGTTGCTAAATACACTAGTCCCATGATTTGTGTTGCTTTGGCAGAACGTTGGCGTAGGTCACCATCAGTACGCAGCATTAACCATGCACCACCATGTGCACACAGCATCGATAAACTGACCAGACCACAGACAATTGCAAACGGATTGAGCAGGGCAAAGAAGCTACCAGTATAAGTAGAACGTACAGTTTCATCTAAAGTAAATGGTACACCCAGGAACATGTTGCCGAATGCCACACCGAAGACCAATGCAGGCACTGCACCACCAATGGCTAGACCCCAGTCCCATGAATTGCGCCATTTGGTATTTTCCAGTTTTGAGCGATAGTCAAAACCGACCGGACGCAGGAATAGGGCAAACAGTACCAGCAACAGTGCCCAGTACATGCCAGAGAAGGCGGTTGCATAGACCATTGGCCAGGCAGCGAACAAAGCACCGCCGGCAGTAATAAACCAGACTTGGTTACCGTCCCAGTGCGGCGCAATGGTATTGATCGCTGCACGGCGCTCGCTATCATTTTTGCCCACAAATGGCATGATCGCCATGGAGCCCATATCGAAGCCGTCGGTGAGGGCAAAGCCAATCAGCAATACGCCTACCAGCACCCACCAAATGATTTTTAATAATTCATATTCGATCATGCTTGAGTCTCCCCATTTGACTTTTCTGCAGCTGCAAGCTTTTCAAAATGGTATTTACCAGTATGCAGTGAGCTTGGGCCAAGACGTGAGAACTTGATCATCAGATACATCTCGATAATCAGTAACACGGTATAGAATGCTGCCAATGCGAGGATTGAACCCCAGACATCACCTGTGCTTAAGCTTGATGCTGAAAGATGCGTCGGTAATACCTCACCAATAGTCCATGGTTGACGACCTACTTCTGCTACATACCAGCCAGTTTGCGCAGCAACCCAAGGTAAAGGCAGTGCAAATAATGCAAATTTCAATAACCATGGTTTGTTTTCAGCATTACGTTTTGCTACCGCAAAAGTTGCCAGTGCAAATAGAAGTAGCATCAGGAAGCCGGAAGCTACCATGGCACGGAATGCCCAGAACAGGCTTGGTACGTGTGGAATAGTGTCTTTAGCAGCTGCTTTGATTTGCTCTTCAGAAGCATCAACGACATTTGGTGTGTATTTTTTCAGAAGTAGACCGTAACCTAAGTCTTTTTGGCTTTCTTCAAAAGCGGTTTTCAGTTCTGGAGACTGATCACCAGCACGTAATTTTTCCAGTTGTGAATAGGCCACCATACCATTACGGATACGCGCTTCATGCTGAACCAGCAGGTCCTTAATACCTGTAACTTGTTCAGTCGTAGAACGTGTAGCAATCAGACCCATTACATAAGGAATTTTCACTGCATAATCTGTAGTCATGGTTTCCTTATTCGGGATACCGAACAAAGTAAATGGCGCAGGTGCAGGGTGAGTATCCCATTCTGCTTCAATTGCTGCCAGTTTGGTTTTCTGTACATCGCCCAGCTCATAACCTGATTCATCACCCAGTAAAATCACCGAAAGTGTAGAAGCAAGCCCGAAGATGGCTGCAATGGCAAAAGAACGGCGTGCAAAAGGCAGGTCACGTTTTTTCAGCATGTAGTAACTTGAAATAGCCAGGACGAATATGGCACCTGTGACATAACCGGCAGATACGGTATGCACAAATTTAACTTGAGCGACCGGGTTAAAGATCAATGCAGCAAAGTCCACCATTTCCATACGCATGGTTTCATAGTTAAATGCCGAACCGACCGGGTTTTGCATCCAGCCATTGGCGACCAGAATCCAGAGTGCGGACATGTTTGAACCCAAAGCCACCAGCCAGGTTACTGCCAGATGTTGCACTTTGGACAGGCGATCCCAACCAAAGAAGAACAAGCCAATAAACGTCGATTCAAGGAAGAAGGCCATCAAACCTTCAATCGCCAGCGGTGCACCGAAAATATCACCGACATAATGCGAGTAATAAGCCCAGTTGGTTCCGAACTGGAACTCCATGGTCAGGCCGGTGGTTACCCCTAAGGCAAAGTTAATACCAAACAGTTTTCCCCAGAACTTGGTCATGTCTTTATAGATTTCTTTGCCGGAAATCACATAGGTGGTTTCCATAATGGCAAGTAGAAAAGCCAGGCCTAAAGTCAGTGGAACAAAAATAAAGTGATACATCGCGGTCATGGCGAACTGGAACCGCGAGAGATCGACCACGCTTTCAGAAATCATCAACGTGTCTCCTGGATTTGGGAAGGATTGCCGGCGATACGCTCGGCGACTTGGTTGTCAAAATTTTTAGGAATCGTAGGCGCATCAAACCAGATATTTTTAATTATCATGAGTAAAATAACCTTGATAATTAAAATAGCAGTTATTTCTCTAACCACTCTCTGGTTTAGATTTTTGGGAACTAAGCTCATTCGACTAAGCCTGTTATATGACTTGTTGTATATTATTAATCTATTGTAACTAAAAAATAAATAGACGATACAGTTTAAATAAATATATATTTACAAGTATCTGAAAATAAAAAATATATATTTATATGAGTTAAAATTTATTCTAAATATTTTTTATTATTTTATGTAATTTTATTGGTTTTTAAATCCGACTAAAATGCTTATATTTATATATTCGAATGTAGATTGTTTTAGTTGGATTAATATTTTTTAATCTGATTAAAATGCTTGGTTTTAAAATAAAGAATAAAATTAATCAAACTAAATTGGTTGGTTTTATAAGAGTTGAATATCAGTGTCACAATCTTTCTCACCATATTTATATTGATAAAAAACACACCAAAAAAAGAACATGCTGGAGGCATGTTCTTTTTAAGCTTTGTGAGGGAGACTGGACTTAGAAGTCGTAACGCATGCCTAGAGAAAGACCTAGGCTGTCTTCACCGCGTGCGCCACCTACAGCATTGGTACGACCTTGTGCCCAAGGGGTAAGGTTTGAGTTTTCATCATTTAGTACAGTTGCTATGTTGCCATAAATGCGGACTGTTGGATCTAAACGGTGTTCAAGTCCGATTGCCAGTAAAGTTGCATTCGCATCATCGGCATCGACATCGCGGTGGAATACTTCACCACGGAATGAGGTTTTTGGTGCAAATTTATATTCACCGGCTACACCAAATACTTGTGCATCTGGGTTTGCTTCAGAATTATCATGTTGAAGGAATTGGTATAAACCGCCCAGATTGAATTCAGGGGTGATTTTGTAAGCACCAGCAATACGGAAACCATCGCGTTCGCCACGACCTGCATCTTCTTCATAATGTTCATAGGTAGCAGCAAAATCAACTTTACCTTCTTTATAGGTTAAAGCGAGATCGTATGCTTTATCATCGCGATTATCTTTATTGGTAGTAGTTGTGGTTCCCGGTACGACTACTGTTACTGGACCATTCACAGTTTCAATTACAGTAGTTTTTGGTGAAGACGTTGACACGCTATCAGGGCTATTACCTTCGTGTAAAGAAAGTGCTGCTAAAACATTAAAGCCGCCGCCAAACTTAGGTGATTTATATTCAATGGTATTGTTATTACGTTCATCAAAACGCAAGTTGCCAGCACGTGTGACGTTACGAACATCACCGACCATATCACCAAAGAAGTTGACCGGGCCACGTGCTACTTTGAATGGGCTGTCAAAACGGCCGATACGCGCTTGACCGAAATCACCCTTTAAACCAACAAAAGTATCGCGAGTTGCAAATTCAACATCATCGTTTGCAGAACCACTTGCAAAGTTAATTTCCTGTTCGATTTGACCAAATACGGTCATACCATTTTCTAATTTTTGTTCAGCTTTAAAACCCAAGCGTGAAGAATTTGAAGAAAGACCTACTTCGTTATAATCCTGGCCATCATCCAGATAATCTAAAGAAACGTGTGCACGACCATACACTTTAACATCAGCAGCAGCTGCCATCACTGGTGTTAAAATTGTTGCCCCGATTGCTAATGCAGATAACGTTTTTTTCATGTGTTGCTCCAATAAAGACTTTTTTATTCATCGTCTTAAAAACAAGTTTCAGTATTGTTTTGAAACATCTACTGCTCTATTGGTGCCAAGTATTCATTACAAATAAGTCAATATGATTAAGGAAATATTTCAGAAATATTAAAGACAATCATTGTCTTATTTTTTGTAAGATTATGAGTTGGGTAAGCAGGATTGCTGCAAAACCTAAAAAATAGGCTAGGTGACTTTTACTGATATTTTATTGGCTTAATCAAGAGTGAAATACATTAGACATAAAAAATGGAGCCGAGGCTCCATTTTTAGATATTAAGAATAGCTTAAAGGGCAGCTTTAATTTTCTCAGCCAGCGCTTTAATTTTTTCCTGGTCGCCCATCTGTGCAGCATGTTTGCCCAGATTATGCAAAGAGGTAGGAACCAGATGGAAATGTACGTGTGGTACGGTCTGACCCGCTGCGGCCCCTGATAATTGCATCAGCACGATACCGTCCACACCTAAACCTTTTTCAATGGCTTTTGCAACTTTCTGTACGATCTGAATCGTATAGGCTGCAGCTTCAGGGGGTAGATCCAGTAAAGTGATCGCCGGAGTTTTCGGAACCACGAGAGTATGACCTTCTGCCTGAGGCATGATGTCCATAAATGCAAGAACCTGGTCATCTTCATACACTTTTATCGCAGGAAGTTCACCGCGTAGAATTCGTGCAAAAATATTCTGATCATCATAAGTCATAAGTATATTCCTTGAGCGTCATTAAACTGAATTATTTACAGTTCAATTCTTTCTGACGATCTTTGATCGCGTCAAGACGTTGTTGCTCTTTTTCCGAGAATTTTGGCTTGGTTGTATAGCAATTGTCATTACCAAACTTGGCTTTTGCTTCAGGATCTTTGAAACAGAAACCTTTAGACGCATAAATCACGTCATGATCATTTTTTAATTTTTTGCACTCTTGTTCAGATGCAAGAACCGATGTTGAAGCCCCGAACAAAGTTGCAAAGCCAATCAATGCTGCAACAGAAAATTTCTTCATGAGAGTTTCCTCTGGGTTATCCACTATATGTGCCTGCCTACTAGTCACAATATGAGGTTTCGTTATCATTATTCAATGGCGAGATATTACTCGATGGTAATATTACTCCATGATTCATACATTTTCACAGCACTGGAAAAATCACTGTTTTTATCCGACAGATCGCTGGCCGCCTGAATCAGATTCTGGGTCAACGAGAGCACAGGCGCAGAAAGTTTGGCTTCACGTGCAAGGTCGATTGCAATGCCTGTATCTTTGGCCAAGAGTGGCAGGGCAAAGGTTACAGGAAAACTGCGGTTTAAAATACGCTGTGGCAATACGGTTTCAGTCACCATACTTTTACCACTTGAAGCATTAATACAATCCAGTGCTTCATGCAGGTTTACCCCATGCGCTTTCAAGGTAGTAAAGCCCTCAGCAACGGCACACAGGTTTACAGCCATTAACATATTATTTACGGCCTTCACTGCAAAACCCGCGCCAGATTCACCGACATGCTTGATCAGCTTGCCAAATGCCTGCATCGCAGGAAGGGCTTTTTCATAGCCCTCTGCATTACCGCCCACCATCACGGTTAATGTACCATTTTCAGCACCAATGGTTTGACCGCTGACCGGTGCATCCAGAAAGATTACCCCATGTTCAGCCAGTTGTACTGCCAGTTTTTGGGCAGAATCCGGTACACCACTGGTGCAGTCGACCCAGACTGAACCGGATTTAAGCGACAGATTTTCCAGAAGTCGTTCAACGTCAGCGCTGGTGGGCAGGCAAGAAAAAATTACATCTGCCTGTACGGCCTGTTCCAGTGTGACGGCTTGGGTGCCATATTCAGCCGCATGTTGCTCTGCTTTGTTAAAGCTGCGGTTCCAGACATAGACCGTATCAAAATGCTTGGGTAAGTGTGCTGCCATACGAAAACCCATTGCACCTAGGCCGATAAATGCCACTGACTGAATCATGCTGTACCCTCTGAATATGTTTAAAGCTATTTAATATTTTTTTCTGGTGCGGGGAATCTACACTAAACATCAAGACGTGTAGAGCGCTGCACCAGCCAGGTCGTCATTTTGGGCCAGAATGTATTTGCCGTTTTCTGGTTCGACATTAGTCCAAGATGACCACCCGGTATAAGAGTAAACGTCTTATCTTGGCTACTTGTCAATTCCATCAAAGGCTTAGCTGACTGTTCTGTGACAATCTGATCGGTTTGACCTGCACCTACCAACAGGGAGCAGCTGATATTTTTAAGATCAACGACACGGCCATCCAAAGTGATAGAACCCTGTTTTAAAGGATTTTGCAGCCATAAATGCAGCACCATGTCCTGATTAATCCCACCTGGATAATCAATCATCTTGTTCAGGAAATTTCCCATGGTGGCGTGTTCATAGACATCTTCGACATGATCTAGATTTAACAGAAACTGTTTCTGGCTTTTGAGCCAGCCAATCGGATCGAGTAATTTAAAGCCCAAGGCATTTACAATACCCGGCGTATGAATATATTGCTTTGGAATCAGTCCTTGATGAATGGCTTGTTGCAGATTTTTGTTTTTAGAAATTAGTTTGTTTGTCGTAGAAAAAAGTTTGCCGACACGTCCTGACGCATAACTGTCGATAGGACTGCCCACCACGATCAGATTCTTGACATGTTCAGGCGAATGCAGGGCGGTATAGAGCGTGACAAACACGCCAGCCATACTCCAGCCATGCAGGGAAATGAACTGACTGCCCGAATGCTTGCAGATGGTTTCAATGGATTGAGGAATGGCTGCATCAATAAAAGATAAAAAGTTCAGGTGGCGATGTTTAAAGTTAAAACGTTTCCATTCCACCAGATAGACATCAAAACCGCTATGCTGAAAATGCTTGACCAGAGAGCGATAAGGATACAGATCATAGATATCCATCTTAATCGCCAAGGGTGCGATGAAGACCAGAGGCTCCTTATATTTTTTCTTGGGTGAAGCGTAATAGCGAATCTTGCAAAACTCGGTGCCGGCAATATATTCAAAAGGGGTTTTTTGCGACAGGATCAGTGAGGAGGCATTAAACACCCGGGTGCTGAGGTGTTTCAATTTTTTTTGCTGGCGCTGAAAGTTTTGTTTTAACTGAATCATGTAAATAAAATATCCGTATCCGCGGGAGGATTGATCGAAGTCTAAGCAATAATCGCTTATTATGCCTTGACCTGAAATAGCTTAGGCGCTCAAAATGTTGGCAAATTTTTACAAAAGGCAGCCTGAGGGCTGAGGTAAAGCGATGAGCCAGCAAGACGATATTTCTTACCAATTAGAAACTTTAGCCATTCGTACCGGTCATACCCGCACTTTTGAAGGTGAGCATGGCGAACCGATTTTTCTAACATCGTCTTTTGTGTATGAAAATGCTGCAGAAGCCGCAGCTAAATTCTCAGGCCAGGAACCGGGCAATATCTATTCTCGCTTTACCAATCCGACCGTTGCCATGTTTGAAAAGCGTCTAGCTGCACTTGAAGGTGCAGAGCGCGCCGTCGCCACCAGTTCGGGTATGGCAGCCATTATGGCAGTGATGATGGCTTTTTTAAAAGCGGGTGATCATGTGATCTGTTCACGTGCTGTCTTCGGCTCTACGGTTTCCATGTTTGAAAAATATGTCGCAAAATTTGGCGTCAGCGTTGATTTCGTTGATTTGACCGATCTTGATGCATGGAAAAATGCCATCAAGCCTGAAACAAAAATTCTCTTTGTTGAATCTCCATCGAATCCTTTAGCGGAAGTAGCCGATATACAGGGACTCGCTGATATTGCGCATGCCAATGATGCTTTACTGGCGATTGATAACAGCTTCTGTACACCGGTGTTACAACAACCAATCAAATTTGGTGCAGACCTGGTAGTGTATTCTGCGACTAAATATCTGGATGGTCAGGGCCGCGCCTTGGGTGGTGCTGTCGTAGGTAATCACAAGTTACTAGAAGAAATCTTCGGCTACGTGCGTACCACAGGCCCGTCAATGAGCCCATTCAATGCTTGGGTCTTCCTGAAAGGCTTGGAGACACTACGTTTGCGTATGCGTGAACATTCAGCAAGTGCTCAGCAACTGGCTGAATTTTTGAATCAGCATCCAAAAGTAGAAAAAGTATATTATGCGGGCCTGCCTGAGCATGTCGGTCATGAACTGGCAGCAAAACAGCAGAGCGGTTTTGGCGGTATTGTGTCTTTTGAAGTCAAAGGTGGCCGTGAGGAAGCGTGGACTGTCATTGACAATACCCAGTTTATTTCGATTACCGGCAATCTGGGCGATGTAAAATCGACTATTACCCATCCGGCGACCACGACACACGGTAAATTGTCGCCTGAAGCCAAAGAAGCCGCTGGTATTCGTGAAGGTTTAATTCGCGTATCTGTTGGTTTGGAAGAGATTGGTGATATTATCCAGGATATTCGTCGCGGTTTAGACCTGATTTAATTTTATAAATTTATGTTCGGAGATATTTATGAACATTAACATGTTGATGCAGCAAGCTCAGCGCATGCAGAAAGAAGTTGAAAACAACGTAAAAAAAGCCAAAGAAGAGCTTGCGCAAACTGAAGTGCATGCCGAGGCGGGTGGCGGTCTGGTGAAAGTAACCATGACTTGCCGTAACGTAGTGAAGCGTATCGAAATCAATCCTGAATTACTTCAGGATGATCCAGACATGATCGAGGACCTGATTGCAGCTGCAATGAATGATGCAGCACGTCAGGCAGAAGTGGTATCTGACGAAAGAATGAAAGCAGCGAACTCAGGCATGGGTTTACCGCCTGGTCTTGCAGGTATGTTCTAAGGAAGAATGCGCAATGTTTAGTGATCGTTTTGATCAACTCGTTCAAGCATTACGCATTTTGCCAAGCGTTGGGCCAAAATCGGCTCAACGTATGGCATTGCATATGATCATGAAAAATCGTGAGGGTGCTATTGGTCTGGCACATGCGCTGACTGAGGCAACCAATCACATTCATGAATGTTCAGTCTGTCATTCTCTGACCGAAGACGAAGTCTGCAATATTTGCAGCTCTCTGGATCGTGATGATGAACTGCTCTGTGTAGTGGAATCACCTGCAGATGTCATGGCGATTGAGCAAAGTGGTAGTTTCAGAGGTAAATATCATGTATTGGGCGGACATTTATCGCCACTGGATGGTATTGGACCAGAAGAAATCGGTATTCCGTACTTGTTACATCGTTTGGCCAATGGTCAGGTAAAAGAGGTGATTCTGGCAACCAATGCTACTGTAGAAGGTCAAGCCACGGCACATTATCTGGTTGAGGCCAGTAAGCATTTACCGATCCAGATGACCCGAATTGCCCAAGGCGTACCTCAAGGTGGTGAGCTGGAATATGTCGATAGCCATACCTTGAGTCAGGCAGTACATAACCGGATGCGCATGAAGTAAGCTGAGCTTAAATATCTTGTTAGTTTTAATATAAAAAAGATATTAATTAGAATATAAAACCTGATAAGTAAGCGCCATTTTTTGGGAAATAGGGCAGAATTGACCTTATTTTTTATACAAAAATTCTATAGATCAGTTAATATGGATCTATCGAGAATCTAATCTTAGACTCAGTTCTATGTTTCAATTTATTCAACATCAAAACGACTTAACTCATGTACTGAAGCTGATGGATCAGAATTCAGTGTATGGGCTGGATACCGAGTTTATCAAGGTTGATACCTTATGGCCTAAGCTGGGTGTTTTTCAGATTAACGTAGACAACAAGGTCTATTTGTTGGATGGAACCACGCTGGATCTGACTGAGTTCCTTAATAAAATTTTTAACGCACAGCAGAATATTTTTCATGCTTGTAGTGAAGATATCGATCTGATTTATCACTATACCCAGAAGAAATCGCTGAGTAATGTATTTGACACTCAGGTTGGCATGTCTTTTCTTGGGCATGGTCTGCAAGTCAGCTATCAAAATGCATTGAAGCAGATGCTGGAAGTCGATATCGAAAAAGACCAGACCCGTTCTGACTGGTTGGCGCGTCCACTCAGTTCCGAACAGTTGCTCTATGCTGCCAATGATGTGCATTATCTGGTGCAACTGTCAGAGAAAATTAAACAGGATCTGGATTCGAAAGATCTGCTGGATTTTGCCTTGCAAGATTGCCGTTTTCTGACTCAGGAAATTGGCGAAGATACCCCAACTGCCTTGTTGTATCAGGATGTCGGCAATTACCGGCATTCACGCCGTCAGCTGATGCAATTGCAGCAATTAATGGTTTGGCGTGATCAGATTGCCAAAGCACTGAATCAGCCACGCAGTTTCATTTTGAAAAATGCCAGCATGATTGATCTGGTGGAAAAATTCCCGCGCAATAATTTCCAGCTGAGTCATGTGAAAGACATTCGTTCGAATGTGGTTCGTGAGCATGGCAAAACCATTTTAGATTTACTGAAATTCCTGCCGGAGCCGGCAAACTGGCCTTTACGTCTGGCACGTCCAATTCGCCATTCTTCTAAAGATATCGGCGAAAAAATTGATTCAATTATTCAGAATGTCGTCAATGAAACCTCAATTCCGAAAGAAGTCCTGATGCGTAAGAAATGGCTGAATGCCTTGTATCAGCATGTAGTCTTTCATAAGGACGAGCAGGATCTGCCGGATTATCTACTTGGCTGGCGCTATGAGTTATTAACTCAGCCACTGATTCAGGTATTGCATCAGGATGAATCTTATCTGTCTACCCAGATGAAAGTCAGCGAGTGATTGGTTGCAGGATTGGTTAAAGAAAAAGCAATTATACAAAATCACGACTGATGCATGAGACGTGGCTAATGTTTCTGTCTTTTTTTTGATGTATCCTTGCGGTTGTTTTTCCAGAAAAGTCGTTTGAAATATGCAAGTGTCTATCTACAAATCCAGCAAAAAAAGTGAAATGTATCTGTATGTGGCGCGTCCTGCGAATGAAAGCGAAGCTGAAACATTCGAGCCTTTAAGTGTATTAACTGAAGCAGTACAGGCAGCATTTGGACGTGCGACTTTTGTCATGCATCTTGAATTAAGCGAATCACGTAAACTGGCACGTGCCAATGTCTTGCATGTCATGGATTCTATTGAAACCCGCGGGTTCTTCCTGCAAATGCCGCCAGAAGGCTTGATTGATCCAAACGCTGTGGCACCAGAAGGTTTACGCGGTGCTTAATGTTAATTCAGGAGTTGTGAAATGAATGGTTATGTGGCTGTATTAGACTCAATTCCTGAACAGAGCATTGCCGTAGCAGTTTATCTGCTCGGCAGCCTGATTGCTTTATGGTGCTGGTATGGCGTAACCAAGCACCTGCCTAAACCTGCGGGCGGTTTTTTGTGGATTGTGGCCTTTGCCATTCTGCTAACACCGACGGTATCTGAGGGGTCGAATGCGTCCATTGCACCTGCGATTTTCGGTCTGTTATTTGGGATGCTGACCAAAGAGCAATCCCTGGTTTGGATTAATGCGTCACTTATTTTATTTGTCATTGGGATTGGATCTGTGATTGGCTATTGCTGGTCGATCTATGTGTCGAACAAAAGCAATATTCGTGTTCACGAGAAAAGTTCACCGCTGTAAGTAAAAAATAAGGTTCAATCATGTCTGCTGATATTCAACAATTTTCAGGTACCGATCAGTACATCGCGACTGACAGTTTAAAACTTGCGGTGAAAGCTGCACGCAGTTTGCAAAAACCGTTGCTGGTCAAAGGTGAGCCGGGTACAGGTAAGACTTTACTGGCCGAGCAAGTTGCAGAAAGTCTGGGTTTGGAACTGATCACCTGGCACATCAAGTCTACTACCAAAGCACAGCAAGGTCTGTATGAATATGATGCAGTATCGCGCTTGCGCGATAGCCAGTTGGGTGATGACCGTGTCTATGACATCAAGAACTACATCAAGCCGGGCAAATTGTGGGAAGCATTTACCAGTGAAGAACGCTGTGTTCTGCTGATTGATGAAATTGACAAGGCAGACATCGAGTTTCCAAATGACTTGCTGCATGAACTCGATAAAATGTCGTTCTATGTGTACGAGACAGGCGAGACCATTACCGCAACTCAGCGCCCAATCGTGATCATTACCTCAAATAATGAAAAAGAATTGCCAGATGCTTTCCTGCGTCGTTGCTTCTTCCATTACATCGAATTCCCAGATGAAGCCACCATGCGTGAAATCATTGATGTGCATTTTGCCAATATCTCGACCACACTGGTGAATGAAGCCTTACAGGTTTTCTTTAAATTGCGCCAGATTCCGGGTTTAAAAAAACCACCTTCAACGTCTGAACTGATCGACTGGCTCAGTCTACTCATGGCTGACGACATGCCGGAAGATATTCTGCGCAATACTGATAAATCTAAAGCAATTCCACCTTTGTACGGTGCATTAATCAAGAATGAGCAAGATGTGCAGTTGCTCGAACGTCTAGCATTTATGTCACGTCGTTAAGGGAGAAACACGCATGTTTGTGCGACTGTTTTATACCTTACGCAAATACGGCGTGCCGGTATCGACTCGTGAGCTGATTGACCTGAATCAGGCGGTTGCTGCAGGTCTGGTTTTTGCCGATCAGGATGAATTCTATCAGCTGGCCAAAACCGTCATGGTCAAGGACGAGCGCTATTTCGATAAGTTCGATCGCGCCATGAAAGACTATTTTGATGGTATCGCGACCTTTGATCTGGATGAACTGCTAAATCAGGTGCATAAGCTGCCCAAAGACTGGTTTGATCTGGAGTTGCTGGAAAAGCATTTGACCCCAGAGCAGCGCGAAGAGCTGAAAAAAGCCGGATCGCTGGAAGAGCTGATGAAAATGCTAGAAGAGCGTCTGCGCGAACAGCATAAAAAACATCAGGGCGGTAACAAGATGATTGGTACTGGCGGGACTTCACCTTTTGGGGCTTATGGTGATCATCCTGAAGGTGTGCGTATTGGCGGGCCGGGGCGTAAACGTTCCGCAGTAAAAGTCTGGGAACAGCGTCAATACCGCAATCTGGATGATGAACAGATTTTAGGTAGCCGTCAGATGCAGATGGCATTGCGCCGTCTACGAAAATTTGCCCGTCAGGGTGCAGCCGAAGAGCTGGATATTGATGGAACGATTCGTGAAACGGCCAAGCAGGGTATTCTGGATGTACAACTGGTGCCGGAGCGTCGTAACCGCATCAAAGTTTTAATGCTGTTCGATGTCGGTGGTTCGATGGATGCGCATATTGCCCAGTGTGAAAAGTTGTTCAGTGCTGCGAAAACCGAATTCAAAACCCTGGAATATTTTTATTTCCATAACTGTCTGTATGACTATGTCTGGAAAGACAATGTCCGTCGTTCCAGTTCACGTATGAATACCTGGGATTTGTTCAATACCTATGGGCGCGATTATCGCGTGATTGTAGTCGGTGATGCCAGCATGGCACCCTATGAGCTGAATTCTGTCGGTGGTTCGGTTGAATATATGAATGATGAGGCTGGGCAAGTCTGGTTGCAGCGTCTACGTCAGCATTTTGATAAAACCGCTTGGCTGAATCCTGAAGAAGAAAAATACTGGCATTACACCCATACTATTGGTCTGATCCAGCAAATATTTGAAAATCATATGTTTCCAATGACGCTGAAAGGCATTGAAGACATGACTAAATATCTGGCGCGTTAATTCCATTTATCTATAAGTGACTTTAGTTAGAGTTATTAGTGATTTAAAAAAAATTATTCTAGTATAAAGTCACTCATTATCTCTTATTTAAAATTTCAGGCATGATTATGGCTCATCAAATTAATGGTATTGCGTTACCGAATGAAGAGGGTTTTTTTGGTCAGTATGGCGGTCAGTTTATTCCACCCGATCTGAAACAGGCTATGGATGATATTAATGTGGCCTATCAGGAAATTCGTCAGACTGAAGAGTTTCAGAATGAATTGAAAGATCTGTTTGCCCATTATGTCGGTCGCCCAAGTCCTTTATTTCATGCCAAACGTCTTTCTGAACAGCTTGGCGGGGCGCAGATTTATCTGAAACGTGAAGACCTGAACCATACCGGCGCGCACAAGATTAATCATTGCCTAGGTGAAGCTTTGCTGGCCAAATACATGGGCAAGACCAAAGTCATTGCAGAAACTGGTGCGGGTCAGCACGGCGTCGCATTGGCAACTGCCTGTGCCTTGGTTGGGATTCCATGTGAAATTCACATGGGTCAGGTGGATATTGAAAAAGAGCATCCAAACGTCGTAAAAATGAAGATTCTGGGTGCGCGCCTGATCTCTGTGACGCGTGGTACAGCAACCCTGAAAGATGCAGTTGATAGTGCATTTGAAGAATACTTGAAAGACCCGAAAAATTATATCTATGCCATTGGTTCGGTGGTGGGGCCGCATCCATTTCCAATGATGGTACGTGATTTCCAGTCCATTATCGGTGATGAAATCAAAGTGCAAAGTAATGACCGTTTTGGTGCAAACCCGGACTATGTGGTGGCCTGTGTTGGCGGTGGTTCCAATGCAGTGGGTGCATTTACCGCGTTTTTAAATGAACCGGAAGTAAAGCTGGTGGGCGTAGAGCCGGGAGGTCATGGCCTGGACACCGATATGCATTCGGCGACCTTAACACTGGGTAAACCAAGTCAATTGCATGGTATGGCCTGCTATGTGCTGGAAGATGAGCAGGGTGAACCTTTACCGGTACATTCGATTGCTTCTGGCCTGGATTATCCTGGTGTGGGGCCGCAACATAGTCTGCTTAAGGATTTGGGCCGGGTCGAGTACACCACCGCCACCGATCAGGAATGTCTGGATGCTTTCATGACCTTGTCGCGTGTAGAAGGTATTGTGCCGGCTTTAGAAAGTTCACATGCAGTGGCCTGGGCAATTCGTGAAGCAGGCAAATTGCCAAAAGAAGTCAAGATCGTGGTCAATCTTTCTGGTCGTGGTGATAAAGACTCAGATTACGTCGCAGAAAAATTAGGTCTAAACTGATTTTATTCAGAATGTTCATATAAAAAATCCCGGTACACATACCGGGATTTTTTATGGATCAGATATAAAACTTTATCTTGGTGTCACTTAAGTGATCTTCAAATGCCTTAGAGAAAGCTAGATGATGTTTTAACCTGAGATATATTGCTGTAACTGTTCAATCAATTTGCGTTGGTCATCCATGGCCGCTTTGACCAAATCCCCAATTGAAATCAGACCGATCAGTTTTTCATGTTCGACCACGGGTAAGTGGCGTAGGTGGCGTTCAGTCATCAAAGATAAACAGTCTTCTACGCTAGTAGCTGTATTTACGGTAATCACTTTAGAGGTCATGATCTCATTAACAGTGGTGTCGAATGAGGTTCTTTGCATCAGGGCGATCTTACGCGTGTAATCCCGCTCTGACAAAATCCCCACCACATTGTCTTCATGGGTTACCACAAGCGCCCCGATTCCTTTATCCGCCATCAAGGTGATGGCTTCTAAAACAGTAGAATCTGGACGGATGGTATAAATAGCTTGATGCATTTTTTCACTGAGCACCTGTGCCACATTGGTCATGCTTAATCATCCTTATTGGTTAATTTATTATTAATCCTAGAGTATGTATTCAACCTGAACATCTCTAAGTGTTTAGGTTTTAGTCTTTATAAATAGCATGTTATTTAAGCAATGTGCAGTCTTTGTTGCGAAAAAAACAGATGACGCATCTGTGCAGCAGTCAGTTTGAGTTTGGTTCCATTGGTGTTGAACAGGGCTGGCGTAACATTCAGTCGCGACAGGGTCGGCAATAATGCATTTTCAAAATCTTCAGAATTGATTTTACGCGGGATGTAATCCGGCCAATGCTGCTGGGCATAATTTTTAGCATCCAGCGGATTGAGCCAGAATGGGAAGATGCAGTCTTCCTGGTCACGCATCATCGCCCAGCCTTGGTGATATGCGCCCCATAGCTCGCCACAATTCATCAAAGATTTAAGCATCGTGATCTTTAACAGAAAGTTTTTGCAGATCGGATCAAATTGAATAATTTTTCGTGGTTTCATTAGAATAAAGTGCTATTGGAGTTCAGGCTCTATTCTAGAAACTTTATATGAAATTACTGTTTCAGCTTTGCAAGGATTCGTAAGAAAATATGTATTGATTGCTACTTATTGAAAAAAGGGCATAAAAAAACGCCACCTAGGTGACGTTTCTTTATGCTTGCATGGTGGCCATGTTCTGCCAGTACTGGGCTTTGAGTGAATCTCGTTCTACACGGAAACCTTGATAATAAAGTTCTGCTAAAAAAAGCGCTGCTTTACCATGGCCAGCACGAGCGGCTTCTTCAAGCTGTTTTACTGCATCAGCAAAGTTCATTTGAGATTGAATGGTATTCACGGCATCTGCGTACAGATGTTCCAGATCGTGTTGAGAGAGTTGTTGTATCATATAAAAACTCCTTAATTTTAATTATGATTACAGGATAGACTATTTAGTCTAAATACAAATATAAATTAGTATTGTTAAACTAATATTACAAAATAATGGAAAAGTCAACTATTCGATTTTATTTGTTTACTTAAGTTATAGTTTAACTGATTAAACTATACACAACTATAAATATTATTAAGCTACATTGTAAATGGATAGCAAACAATAAGGAGAAGGCCATGATGACAAGAACTTTAGATGGTGTGAAATTTGATATGCCTCCGACTGCAGGTCAAATTATGGAACTTGCCGATTTGCATCGTAAAAAACTCGATCAAGCTATATTCAGTAAACATACCCATCTGGGTGATTATGGACTGGCACAACGTAAAGAAGTCTACGACTTTACCCGTGCGCTGGATGAAAACCAGCGTGAGCAGTTTTATAAGCTTTATAATGGTGAGCTGGTCCGCATTGCAGATGAGGATCGTCTGCATCCGCCTGAAGCAGAAGCGGGTTTAAGTAAATTTGCAATTGCACTGGTATTGCTTGTTGTTGCATTGGTGCTGTATTCAACAATTATTACCAGAATCATGAATTAGTCCTCGAAATAGCAGGATTCAGCTCTTATGAATATTCAGTGCGCTGACTTGAACTTATGTAACTGCGACCATACACTACCTCTAACCTGAGGTAGTGTATGTCTATAGATACAGAAAAACTAAGCCAATTTTTCAGCAGAATCAAACTGGAACAGATTTATAACAGTGTGGTTATTTTTATTATTGCGATCATTCTACTTTTAGCCGCATTTGCTCTATATCGTCCGTTGAGCATTGCTCAAGTCACCCAGATTCAGCAACTGTCTAAACAGCAAAACCTTCCCCAAACTCAGGATATGGCACTCGCTTTATTAGAGCAGCAGCATATCCGTCGTGGGCAATATCTTAAATTGATGCAGGCTTATCAGCAGGAATCACTTCGGGCACGTCAGCTTCCGCCGGTCTCTGTGGAGATGCCTTAGGCATAGGGTTTGTTGGTAAGTAATAATTGGCATCCATTAAATTTCGCTCCAAACGCATTTTCAAGGCATTTTGATCCAGTTCTTTGTTGACGACGACTAGGGTTAAGTGATCAGGATGAAAATGCTTGCGCACTGCATTTTGTACATCTGCTGCTGTGATTTTAGCCAAGCGTTCTGGATAACTGGATAAATAATCAGTTTGCTCACTATAAAAACCCATATTGCCTAGCTGGGCATTAATGGTGGCATTACTGCTGTAATTATTAGGAAAAGCACGTAACATGCCTGCTTTGGTTTCTTCCAGACGCTGAGTATCAATAGGTTGGCTGACAAAGTGGATAAATGCTTGATGTGCAACCTGAATGCTGTCTAGCAGTTGATCCTGACGCGTGGAATACTTAAAGCTGAATACGCCGGGTGCCTGACTAAAGCTCAATGAACTATAAGCGCCATAAGTAAAACCACGTTTCACCCGTAGTTCCTGCATCAATACTGCATTAAATCCGCTACCGCCAAACATGCGATTGGCGACTTCTAAAGCCAGTTTATCTTCAGTAAAGCGGGTTGGGCCTAAATGCCCAAAGGTGACATGCGCCTGAGACGAGTTATAGGGTAGATGTACCACTTCAAAACCAGATTGAATTTCAGGCTGTGGCAATGCTTCTGCTTTTTGCCCTTGAGGTAAATTGCCGGCAATTCGTTCAGACAGTTCCAGTGCCTGTTTAGGGCTGAGTTTACCGGTAATAGCAATATTCATATTTTGCGCCACCAAAAACTGATCACGGAATTTTTTTAATAATTCTGCGTTAATTTTCTTGGTGCTGCCTTGGGTGCCGCTGATTGGTTCTGCATAAGGATGTTGACCATAAAGGGCACGATAAAACCGGATATCCATCAATCGGCTTGGATTTTCCTGTAGCTGTTTTTGTCCCACTTGGGTATTGCTTAAAGCCAGATTAATGCTGGATGGTTTAAATGATGCATTCTTGAGAACCTCCATCAGCATGCCCAATGCGGGTTCCAGTTTTTCCGGGTCTGAAAGCGTACGCAGACGAACCACAAACATATCCCGATAGGCTTGTACGCTGAATTGTGCTCCGGTTTGGTCAAAAACTTCCGCCACCTGATTGGCGCTATATTTGTCGGTTCCTTCACGCATCAACTTGGCTGCCATATTGGATAGACCATATAGGCCTTTGGCAATTTCCTGATCACGGGCCGAACCGGCATTAAAGGTCAGCTGGATATCTACCATGGGAAGATCTTGCGTTTCAACAAACAGCGTGCGTACTTTGTAGCGATTATTTAGATCATGAATATAAGGCGCCTGAAAATCCCGTTGCTGATTAATATTTTTTAAGCTTTGCAGCAAAGGGATAGACTGTAACTGACTCGGATTATCATTTTGGTTAGGCTGGGGATCCAGATAGTTTTCTGCATGGGTAGCCGAGCTAAGACTTAAAATTGAAATAAGCAAAAATGAACGAAGTTGAAGCATTATAATCCCCGTTGCTGGGTGTTTTGTTCAGGAGAGAGATAAAGCGTGCTGAGATTTTCACGTACAAAATAGGCGTTTGCGACACGCTGGATATCCTGAACGCTGACACTTTCAAAGTGTTTCGGTAATTCATCCATCAGGCGATAACTCAAGCCATTGACCTCTAGATTTCCAATCATTTTGGCTTGTCCGGCAATATCATCCTGGCTATAGATCAAATTGGAAATAAAGCGGGTACTGATACGATCCACTTCCTGTTGGGTCATCGCTGTAGTTTTAAGTAAATCCACTTCATCCTGAATTGCTTGTTGTGCTTCTTGCAAAGAGATGCCCGGCGCAGGTAAGGCAGAAATACCAAACAGGCTGTCGCCGCGATTATAGGGATCATAAGAAACGCTGACAGAGGTCAGAATTTTACGATCACGTACCAATCGGTCTTGCAGGCGCGAAGAAATGCCACTGTCCAAAAGACTGCGAATAATGGTCAAGGCATAAGCATCTTGGGGGTTTTTGGCAGTGCCAAGGGATTTTACATTCCAGGTCATGTACAGATTGGGCACCTGAATATTGCTATTGATTTCCATATGGCGATAACCCAAACGCTCAAACTCCAGTACGTCATTGCGCGCCGGTGTTGGACGTGCGGGAATGTCAGCAAAATATTTTTGTACCTGAGCCAAAGCAGCTTCAGATTCTACATTCCCCACAATCACCAGAATGGCATTATTCGGACTGTACCAATCCCGGTACCATTTTTTGACATCATTCAACTGAATATTATTCAGAGTTTTCATGTGTCCAATCACCGGCTGGCGATAATGACTGGTCGGATAACTGACCCATTTAAACCGTTCAAATGCTTGCGCCCGCGGATTGTCATCGGTACGCTGGCGCCGTTCTTCCATGACGACTTTAATTTCTGGCTCGAAGTCCTGCTGCCGCAATAATAAATTGCTCATACGATCAGACTCGAGTTCCAAGGCCATAGGGAAATAAGCCTTAGGATAGAGCTGATAATAATTGGTGTAATTGGTAAAGGTGGCTGCATTGATACTGCCGCCATAAATCCGGCTAAGACGGGTAAATTCATCATTTGGGACTTTATGAGTGCCTTTGAACATCATATGTTCAAGTGCATGGGATACCCCCAGAATATTTCCGGATTCATCACTACTGCCGACTTTGTACCAAATTTGTGTCATTACCATGGGCGCACGATGGTCTTCCCGAATAATGACTTTTAAACCGTTACTTAAAGTGGTTTCAAAAGTAGTCCGTGACAATTCGCTTCGGGTTTGTGCCTGAACCGAGCTAAAACTCAGGCTAAGCAAGACTGCTGCACCGAGTGGATAAAGCATCTGTTTGATCATTTGCGAGAAAGAGGAGATAGTCAAAAAGGTGATGAACACTAGATCTCCTGAAATAGGCAGTTGTATTTAGAGTTATTTTTAATAAATGTGTGCTTGAAAGCAACCGAGAGCTGTAGCTTTTTGGTATGTTTGTCCAGCATTTGCATTGCTAGCTGCAAAGCTGGCAAGTTATGGTAGAATCTGGGTTTTTAACGCAATGCTTTTCAAGGATTCGGCATGCAACAGCAATCTAATGGGCAAAACAAATTTTTGATTGATGCTGATATCGGAGATGATGATGTCACATTACCGAGCTTACCTGCGGTTAATGTGCCTATCATAGAAACGCCAAGCGAAACAGCTGTGGTTTCTGCACCTGTCGAAACAGAAACTGAAAATGAAGATTCTGCTGCGAAAGCTGGCTTCTTTAGCCGTATGAAAGTGGGTTTAACCAAAACCCGTAAAAACCTTGCCGATGGGATGGTGAATATCCTGATCGGCGGTAAAGAAATTGATGATGAATTATTAGAAGAAGTCGAAGAGCAGCTTCTGGTAGCAGATATTGGCGTGGAAGCAACCAAGACCATTATTGCTAACCTGACTGAACGTACGGCACGTGGTGATTTGATCTATTCGCATTCACTCTATAAAGCGCTTCAGGAAGAACTGGTGGCTTTATTGGCACCACGGGTAAAACCGCTGCATATTGATCCGAATAAATCGCCTTATGTGATTCTGGTAGTTGGTGTGAATGGTGTCGGTAAAACGACTACCATTGGCAAGTTGGCAAAGCGCCTGCAAGGTGAAGGCAAGACCGTCATGTTGGCAGCAGGCGATACTTTCCGTGCGGCTGCAACTGAACAGCTCCAGATCTGGGGTGAGCGTAATAATATTGCGGTTGTTGCTCAGGGTCATGGTGCTGACTCAGCTTCAGTGATTTTCGATGCTTTTGAAAGTGCGCGTGCCAAAGGTGTGGATGTATTGATTGCAGACACAGCGGGCCGTTTGCATAACAAAGGTCATTTGATGCAGGAATTGACTAAAGTAAAACGTGTAATGCAGAAAATTGATGCCACTGCACCTCATGAAGTGATGTTGGTGGTCGATGCCGGTACTGGTCAGAATGCTATTAATCAGGTCGAGATGTTTGATGAGGCGGTAGGCTTGACGGGCTTAACTATTACCAAACTTGATGGTACTGCCAAAGGTGGGGTACTGTTTAATATCGCCAGTCGTACTCATGTGCCGATTCGCTTTATTGGTGTGGGTGAAAAAATTGATGACCTGCGTCCATTCTCTGCCAAATCTTTTGTTGCTGCATTATTTGAAACTGAAAAATAAATAATGTGCAATGCTTCACATAAACTCCGCCAAGTGCGGAGTTTGTTGTTTTTGGCTGGTTTGAGTGTTGTAAAAACCGACAGTAAAACCACCACTAAATCTGCCCATCTTGATAAAGGCCTTATAATTGTAGGGGATTTTCTAAGCTTATTTGGCTTGTTTTTTGTGGGGTAGAAAATGGCATTGCTAAATAAGATTGGTCAGGTATTAACAAGCGATATAACCAAGGATTTTAAATTTTCAAGAAAAAATAAACTGAATGGTGATTTAGAACTGACTTTTGTCGATCAATTGAAAAAGCGCCGTAGTATCGATCAACTCGGTAAGCGGGTACATTATAGTCAGACTTATCTTGGCGAAATCATTCAGGAAGCAGTGCGCAGTTGCCCTTCGGCTTATGATTCTCAAACTACGCGCATTGTGGTGTTATTTGCAGATTCTCATCATCAATTCTGGGAAATTGTGAAACAGGTACAGCGTCAGCATATGCCGGCATCTATTTACGAAGGAATGGAAATCAAGTTGAATCAATATGCTGCTGCCTATGGCACGGTTTTGTTTTATGAAGATCAAGCCGTGATTCAACAATTACAAAAGAAAATGCCATTAAATAGTGAAGATTTTCCAGCATGGTCGGAACAAACTTCCGGTATGGCGCAATTTGCTGTGTGGACGACGCTGGCAGATTCTGGCTTAGGGGCATCCTTACAGCACTACAATCCACTGATTGATGAAAGGGTCGCTGAGCATTTTGAAATTGAAAAGAACTGGTTGTTGCGAGCCCAACTTTGCTTTGGATCAATTGAACAAACAGTAGAAGAAAAATTACAAAAACCGGATCAGCATCGTTTCAAAGTATTTAATTAAAAGTTTATAGAACACTTTATATGTGACAGCATGGAAGCTGCGGATAAAATCAGATACAAATACGCTACTCAGATCTAAATCTGATTGTTCTATAAATAAAACACATTGTTATCGAAATGCACCTGTCTTGGGTGCTTAAAGCACGTAATATAACTTTATCGATTTTCAAATAACCAAAATATACAGAGGTGGGTTCATGGCATTTTTAGATCAAATCAAACAACGCCGTAGCATTTATTCAATTGGAAAAAATGTAGATCTGGATCAAGCAGAAATTGAGAAAATCATTAAAGATGCGGTGAAGCACAGTCCGTCATCTTTTAACTCGCAAACCTCGCGTGTGGTGATTTTATTTGGTCAATCACATGATACCTTCTGGCATATTGTACGTGAAACTTTACGTGACCTTGTTTCAGCAGATGCATTTGAATCAACCAATAGCAAGATCAATGCTTTTGCAGCAGGTTATGGAACCGCTCTGTTTTATGAAGATCAGAATGTGGTGAAGTCGATGCAAGAGCAGTTTGCACTCTATGCAGATAACTTCCCAGTCTGGTCTGAGCATTCTTCCGCTATTGCACAGTTTGCAACCTGGACCGCTTTGGCAGAAAAAAATATCGGTGCTTCATTGCAGCACTACAATCCAATTATTGATGAAGAAGTTGCACAAACTTTCGAGATTCCATCTCACTGGAAACTTCGCGCTCAACTGGTATTTGGTTCGATTGAAGCTCCTGCAGGTGAAAAAACCTTTATGGATGATGCAGAACGCTTTAAGACCTTTGCGTAAACGATTTTAGGTTATAAAAAAGAAGCACTTTGATGCTTCTTTTTTATGTCTTAGAGTTGTATTTAGATATGATGTGATATGTCTAGCTAAATAAATGCTAAAAACACAGGCTGTATCGCTCCAGCTTTTGTCATAAGATTGTCATTTAGACGCGGCATAGTGCAGCTAATTTTTAATAAACAACCAAAAATGAGTATAGGATATGGGTTTACGTATTGCGGCAACTGCAGCAGTGTTTCTGTTTAGCACACCAGTTTTTTCGGCAGTGACCGTCACAGTACCTGAAGAAATAAAAATTGTTGCCGTAAATGATCAAGAGGTGAACTCGGGTCTATTACGTTCTAATCAGACTTATAGCTTGGATGCAGGTGTAAATGCGATCAGCGTACGCTATAACGAATTTTTCCAGCATTCAGACAATTCACATGACATTTTAAAGTCAGGTGTGGTTACGGTAAAAACACCAAGCCTTAAAGATGGTGAAACTTACCGTTTAGCACTTATTCAGGCGCCTAAAGATTTTGATGCAGCGCAAAAATATAAAGATCAGCCCATTATTGGCCTATATGATGCGAAAAATCAGCTCTTAGTCCAGCAGACGGGCGCTAAAGATTCAGCGAAACCATGGTTTGGAAATCGCGTATTGACTAAAAAAGTAGATATGACAACTCAAGCCGCGACACCAGTTCATCAACCGGCAGCTATATATACTCAGTCAGTAGAACAGAATGATCAGCAGCTGATTCAATTATGGCAGAAAGCTTCTAAAGCTGAACGTCAAAAATTCATGACTTGGCTCGCTGAGCAGACAAATTAAAATATTTTGATGAAGAATCAAAAAGATCACCATTGAGGTGATCTTTTTTTATGAGATGAAGGCTAGAAAATTAACATTTGCTTAAACTTTTCATGCGGAATTAGCTAGAAAAACGCAAAAAAGTGTTAAAAATAGCCTTTTAGATTAAAAAATAAACGCATGATTGGTTTTTTTGAATATTTTTAAGAAAAGCCCTTGCGCTCGTTTTGAAACTGTATAGAATACGCAGCACACCAACGCAATGCATGAAACGAAACGTTAAGTGATTGGGTTGGAGCTTGAAACTGACGAGGTTTTAAGAAGATCATTAAGAGATTATGAAGAACAACTTGTGTGGATTTTTACTGATTGATTGATCGAAATTATTTTCATTGATTGATGGTAGAAATTACTCGAAGTTTATTTGAGAAATATTTGTCAGAAAATTGATGAGCCAAGATTGGTGCCCTTTAAGGCACTACATAGTATTAAACTGAAGAGTTTGATCATGGCTCAGATTGAACGCTGGCGGCAGGCTTAACACATGCAAGTCGAGCGGGGAAAGGTAGCTTGCTACTTAACCTAGCGGCGGACGGGTGAGTAATGCTTAGGAATCTGCCTATTAGTGGGGGACAACATCTCGAAAGGGATGCTAATACCGCATACGTCCTACGGGAGAAAGCAGGGGACCTTCGGGCCTTGCGCTAATAGATGAGCCTAAGTCGGATTAGCTAGTTGGTGGGGTAAAGGCCTACCAAGGCGACGATCTGTAGCGGGTCTGAGAGGATGATCCGCCACACTGGGACTGAGACACGGCCCAGACTCCTACGGGAGGCAGCAGTGGGGAATATTGGACAATGGGGGGAACCCTGATCCAGCCATGCCGCGTGTGTGAAGAAGGCCTTTTGGTTGTAAAGCACTTTAAGCGAGGAGGAGGCTACCGAGATTAATACTCTTGGATAGTGGACGTTACTCGCAGAATAAGCACCGGCTAACTCTGTGCCAGCAGCCGCGGTAATACAGAGGGTGCAAGCGTTAATCGGATTTACTGGGCGTAAAGCGCGCGTAGGTGGCCAATTAAGTCAAATGTGAAATCCCCGAGCTTAACTTGGGAATTGCATTCGATACTGGTTGGCTAGAGTATGGGAGAGGATGGTAGAATTCCAGGTGTAGCGGTGAAATGCGTAGAGATCTGGAGGAATACCGATGGCGAAGGCAGCCATCTGGCCTAATACTGACACTGAGGTGCGAAAGCATGGGGAGCAAACAGGATTAGATACCCTGGTAGTCCATGCCGTAAACGATGTCTACTAGCCGTTGGGGTCTTTGAGACTTTAGTGGCGCAGCTAACGCGATAAGTAGACCGCCTGGGGAGTACGGTCGCAAGACTAAAACTCAAATGAATTGACGGGGGCCCGCACAAGCGGTGGAGCATGTGGTTTAATTCGATGCAACGCGAAGAACCTTACCTGGTCTTGACATAGTAAGAACTTTCCAGAGATGGATTGGTGCCTTCGGGAACTTACATACAGGTGCTGCATGGCTGTCGTCAGCTCGTGTCGTGAGATGTTGGGTTAAGTCCCGCAACGAGCGCAACCCTTTTCCTTATTTGCCAGCGGGTTAAGCCGGGAACTTTAAGGATACTGCCAGTGACAAACTGGAGGAAGGCGGGGACGACGTCAAGTCATCATGGCCCTTACGACCAGGGCTACACACGTGCTACAATGGTCGGTACAAAGGGTTGCTACCACGCGAGTGGATGCTAATCTCAAAAAGCCGATCGTAGTCCGGATTGGAGTCTGCAACTCGACTCCATGAAGTCGGAATCGCTAGTAATCGCGGATCAGAATGCCGCGGTGAATACGTTCCCGGGCCTTGTACACACCGCCCGTCACACCATGGGAGTTTGTTGCACCAGAAGTAGGTAGTCTAACCTTAGGGGGGACGCTTACCACGGTGTGGCAGATGACTGGGGTGAAGTCGTAACAAGGTAGCCGTAGGGGAACCTGCGGCTGGATCACCTCCTTAACGAAAGATTGACGATTGGTAAGAATCCACAACAAGTTGTTCTTCATACGATGTATCTGAGGGTCTGTAGCTCAGTTGGTTAGAGCACACGCTTGATAAGCGTGGGGTCACAAGTTCAAGTCTTGTCAGACCCACCACTACTGACGAAGTACGGAAAATCAGAAACATTGACTTATTGATAAGCTGGGGACTTAGCTTAGTTGGTAGAGCGCCTGCTTTGCACGCAGGAGGTCAGGAGTTCGACTCTCCTAGTCTCCACCATACATTCCTACGGAATGTATAAAGACAAAAGCTAATAAATAGACAATCAGTTGATTGTTAGTTTAGTCCTTAAGCGATCAAGTGTTTAGATCCTAGAGATTAGCAAGTACAAGCGTTATGATACGCGCACTTGATAATCTCTGTGATTTATCACAGTTTCCTGACCTGACGAAGGCTGGAAAAATCATTAACAGAATATATTTGAGTTGAAATAATTTGTTCAAACTCGTTTCAAGTAGGCAACTACAAGAAATGAGTTCTAGCGAAATTAACTGAATCAAGCGTTTTGGTATATGAATCTAATTGAAGCTGTACAGTAGTTAAATCTACGAAACGCCAACTGTATGAGAGTGTTGAAAGACACGATCTGTTGCTTATCCTACTTGTAAGGATAAACGACTGTTTGGGGTTGTATAGTCAAGTAATTAAGTGCATGTGGTGGATGCCTTGGCAGTCAGAGGCGAAGAAAGACGTGATAGCCTGCGAAAAGCTCCGGGGAGGCGGCAAATATCCTGTGATCCGGAGATGTCTGAATGGGGAAACCCACTTACCATAAGGTAGGTATTGCAACATGAATACATAGTGTTGCAAGGCGAACGAGGGGAAGTGAAACATCTCAGTACCCTTAGGAAAAGAAATCAATTGAGATTCCCTCAGTAGCGGCGAGCGAAAGGGGAAGAGCCCATTAAGTCATATAAGTTCTAGTGGAACGCTCTGGGAAGTGCGACCGTAGACGGTGATAGTCCTGTACACGAAAGGGCTTATATGATGATGTCGAGTAGGGCGAGGCACGTGAAACCTTGTCTGAATATGGGGGGACCATCCTCCAAGGCTAAATACTCCTGACTGACCGATAGTGAACCAGTACCGTGAGGGAAAGGCGAAAAGAACCCCTGTGAGGGGAGTGAAATAGATCCTGAAACCGCATGCATACAAGCAGTGGGAGCCGACTTGTTCGGTGACTGCGTACCTTTTGTATAATGGGTCAGCGACTTATATTCAGTAGCGAGGTTAACCGAATAGGGGAGCCGTAGGGAAACCGAGTCTTAATAGGGCGTTTAGTTGCTGGGTATAGACCCGAAACCAGGTGATCTATCCATGAGCAGGTTGAAGGTTGGGTAACACTAACTGGAGGACCGAACCCACTGTCGTTGAAAAGCCAGGGGATGACTTGTGGATAGGGGTGAAAGGCTAATCAAACTTGGTGATAGCTGGTTCTCCCCGAAAGCTATTTAGGTAGCGCCTCGGACGAATACCATTGGGGGTAGAGCACTGTTTCGGCTAGGGGGTCATCCCGACTTACCAAACCGATGCAAACTCCGAATACCAATGAGTACTATCCGGGAGACAGACTGCGGGTGCTAACGTCCGTAGTCAAGAGGAAAACAATCCAGACCGCCAGCTAAGGCCCCAAAATTATAGTTAAGTGGGAAACGATGTGGGAAGGCATAGACAGCTAGGAGGTTGGCTTAGAAGCAGCCACCCTTTAAAGAAAGCGTAATAGCTCACTAGTCGAGTCGGCCTGCGCGGAAGATGTAACGGGGCTAAAACTATATGCCGAAGCTGCGGATGCATAATTTATTATGCGTGGTAGGGGAGCGTTCTGTAAGCCGATGAAGGTGGATTGAGAAGTCTGCTGGAGGTATCAGAAGTGCGAATGCTGACGTGAGTAACGACAATGCGAGTGAAAAACTCGCACGCTGAAAGACCAAGGGTTCCAGTCCAACGTTAATCGGGGCTGGGTGAGTCGACCCCTAAGGCGAGGCCGAGAGGCGTAGTCGATGGGAAATTGGTTAATATTCCAATACTTCTGTGTAATGCGATGAGAGGACGGAGAAGGTTAAGTCAGCCTGGCGTTGGTTGTCCAGGTGGAAGGTTGTAGGCATGTATCTTAGGCAAATCCGGGGTACTCTATGCTGAGAACTGATAGCAAGCTGTACTTGTACAGTGAAGTGGCTGATACCATGCTTCCAGGAAAAGTCTCTAAGCTTCAGTTACACAGGAATCGTACCCGAAACCGACACAGGTGGTCAGGTCGAGTAGACCAAAGCGCTTGAGAGAACTCTGCTGAAGGAACTAGGCAAAATGGTACCGTAACTTCGGGAGAAGGTACGCTGTTGTCGGTGATAGGACTTGCTCCTTGAGCGGGCGACAGCCTCAGAAACCAGGCCCCTGCAACTGTTTATTAAAAACATAGCACTCTGCAAACACGAAAGTGGACGTATAGGGTGTGATGCCTGCCCGGTGCTGGAAGGTTAATTGATGGGGTTAGCGTAAGCGAAGCTCTTGATCGAAGCCCCAGTAAACGGCGGCCGTAACTATAACGGTCCTAAGGTAGCGAAATTCCTTGTCGGGTAAGTTCCGACCTGCACGAATGGCATAATGATGGGGGCGCTGTCTCCAGCAGAGACTCAGTGAAATCGAATTCGCCGTGAAGATGCGGTGTACCCGCGGCTAGACGGAAAGACCCCGTGAACCTTTACTGCAGCTTGACATTGAACTTTGATCTTACTTGTGTAGGATAGGTGGGAGGCTTTGAAGTCGCGACGCTAGTTGCGATGGAGCCGTCCTTGAAATACCACCCTGGTAATATTGAGGTTCTAACTCTGTCCCGTTATCCGGGACGAGGACCATGTCTGGTGGGTAGTTTGACTGGGGCGGTCTCCTCCTAAAGAGTAACGGAGGAGTACGAAGGTGCGCTCAGCGTGGTCGGAAATCACGCGTAGAGTATAAAGGCAAAAGCGCGCTTAACTGCGAGACCCACAAGTCGAGCAGGTACGAAAGTAGGTCTTAGTGATCCGGTGGTTCTGTATGGAAGGGCCATCGCTCAACGGATAAAAGGTACTCTGGGGATAACAGGCTGATACCGCCCAAGAGTTCATATCGACGGCGGTGTTTGGCACCTCGATGTCGGCTCATCTCATCCTGGGGCTGAAGCAGGTCCCAAGGGTATGGCTGTTCGCCATTTAAAGAGGTACGCGAGCTGGGTTTAGAACGTCGTGAGACAGTTCGGTCCCTATCTACCGTGGGCGTTGGAAATTTGAGAGGATCTGCTCCTAGTACGAGAGGACCAGAGTGGACGAACCTCTGGTGTACCGGTTGTCACGCCAGTGGCATCGCCGGGTAGCTATGTTCGGAAGGGATAACCGCTGAAAGCATCTAAGCGGGAAGCCTACCTCAAGATAAGATTTCCCCGAGACTTTATGTCTCCTAAAGAGCCGTTGAAGACTACGACGTTGATAGGTTGGATGTGGAAGCATAGTGATATGTGAAGCTGACCAATACTAATTGCTCGTGAGGCTTGACTATACAACACCCAAACAGTTGTTGTATAAAAGCTCGATTGATTCGATATTAAACAAAGTGACTTGATTTAGTTACGCTAAACGAACAAACTACTGCAACTCAGATATATCTGTTAATGAACGATGTTCAAAGCACTGCTTTGAACAGAGTGCAAGATTTGAAGAAAGCTAAGGCAACCATAAGACCTCAGTAAGTAATCATACCAGTTGTGCTGGCGACCATAGCAAGAGTGAACCACCTGATCCCTTCCCGAACTCAGAAGTGAAACCTCTTAGCGCTGATGGTAGTGTGGGGTTACCCATGTGAGAGTAAGTCATCGCCAGCTCATTATTCGAAACACCCCCTTCAAGCGAAGGGGGTGTTTTTTTATGCGCGGGATTTTAGAAATAAGTCTTTTATTTCTGATTCTGATTTCTATATGCATTCACTTCCTATCGAGCTCCACGAACTTATTAATTTAAGTGTATAGAAGTATTTATCTGAAATCTTATTAAAGTCTTCTTAGAAGGATGATTCACGTTAATATGACTAGTGTTATCCGATCGATATAGTTTGATCTAAAAGATTTTACAGTCCTATCTTATAAATCTTAAAAAATAAAAAACCAGCGAATCGCTGGTTTTTTATGGCAGGGTATTTTTACCGAACACGCATATCACAACTGTAGTTAATATTTTCTAAATATGTTTTCATAGCAGAAATTTCAATAGGTATTATTTAATAACTACTAATTATCAAAGCTTTACATAAAATAGCCTAAGCATTATTAATTTAATTAGCTTAAATCAGTAATTATAGAGAGTCTTTCAGCATTTTTTTATGCTGTTTTACTTGTTTGGCATAACGTTTACCTTGTTTACGCATTTTACGATTATTTTCATAACCCGATGGACCTACATTATAATAGGCAAGCGCTTTCTTCCAGTCACCGGATGATTGATTATATTTAGAAAGAATATATGTACCACATTGGATATTACTGCTTTCATTGTATAAATCACCTGGACAAGTTTGTTGCCAATATCTCGGAATCACTTGCATCAAGCCTACCGCACCTGCTGGCGAAGTTGCTTGGCTACGATAAGTAGATTCCTGACGAATCACAGCCGCCACTAGAAGTGGATCTACACCCTGATTTTGTGCATGTTGAACAATTAAAGGTGAAACACGATTAGCTGTACTGGATGGGGTGGAATAAGCAGTTTGAATGCCTTTAGACAGCTTAGCTGCGCGTTTTTCTACCGAGCCTCCGCCCAAGGATGAGCAACCCGCAAAAAGAAAAGTGCTCAATAAAATAGAAGAAAATTTAAAAGAATGAGAATGAAATAGTGAACGTTTAGATTTAATTGGATTGAATAAATAAGAAAAAAACAAACTGTGGATTCCATGCCTGAATAAACGTATTTCGATGTTAGGCAGCCTATATACAAGAGTCAAGCTTGCTGCTGATGAAAGCACTTTATTACTATACAAATTTTATCTATCTACTAAAAAATCTCTAAATTGAAAGGGTCTTTAGCATCCAGATTTCACAGGCATCACTATGTCCGGTATTGCCTTCAGGATAATCAAGATGCTGAAAACCTAATTTTTCATAGAGTTTCACCGCTTGCCAAAGCGCTTTAGTTGTTTCTAGATAGACTGAATTAATCTGATGAGTCTGTGCAAATTCACAGGATAATTCTAAAATTTTCTTGGCAAAACCTTGCTGACGAATTTCAGGTAAAAAGTACATTTTCTGAATTTCTAAAATAGTTGCATCACCTTTTAATGGCGCAATTCCACCACCACCGTAAATTTTATTTTGTTGATCCACAACAACCCAGTAAGCTGATTTCGGTTGCTGATAAACTTGATACAGTTCATCTAGAATAGAATCGCCTACTGCGAAACCAGATTCTGCTGCCAGCCCAAACTCTTGGGAAACACGACGAATAATGCTTGCAATTTGGGCATTATCTTCAGGCTGAATAGGACGAATAGAGTACATATAGAACTGATTTTATTTTGAAAAAACGATGAATTTTTATAACCTTAAATCCTTAAAAAAGCCATCGTTTATTCAATTTAGATAAGTTTAATTCACTATTTGATGAGCAATCACTATTTTAATTCGCTTGATGATTTTCCCAACTCCCGACGGGCAATAATGAGTTGCTGAATTTGCTGGGTGCCTTCAAAGATATCCAAAATCTTGGAATCACGCGCCCATTTTTCCAAAAGTTCAGTTTCGTTATAACCAATGGCTGCTGCCAGTTCGACACATTTTAAGGTGATTTCATTACCGATCCGACCGGCCTTGGCTTTGGCAATAGAGGCTTCACGTGAATTGGGTTTGCGATTATCGGCCATCCAGGCAGCTTTCAGCATCAGTAAGCGTGCTGCTTCCCATTCAGCTTCCATACGATAGATTTGTGCTGCGATATTAGAGCTTTGTAAATACGGTGTGGCATAAGTGGAGTCCAGCTGATCCTTAAAAATCTCCTTGATGCGTTCCAGCGAGGCTTTCGCACAACCAATCGCCATGGCTGCAACCAGCGGGCGAGTATTATCAAAGGTTTCCATCACGCCAGCAAAGCCTTTAGCAACATCGATTTCTGCATGACCGAGCAAGTTTGCTGCAGGTACTCGACAGTTGATAAAGCTAATCGTGGCAGTATCGGATGATTTAATCCCTAATTAATGTTCCAGTCGTTCAATCTTCATTCCTGGAGTACCTTTGGTCACCACAAATGATTTAATTGCCGATCGTCCCTGTTTTTTATCCAAAGTTGCCCAAACGACCACTGCATCAGCACGATCTCCGGAGGTTACAAAAATCTTCTCACCATTCAGAATATAGTCATCACCGTCTTTAGTCGCAGTGGTACGAATTGCAGCGGAATCTGAACCGCAACCTGGCTCGGTAATCGCCATGGCTGCCCAAGTTCCATGAAAACGGTGCAATTGCTCATCATTGGCAACAGCTGCAATGGCTGAATTTCCTAATCCTTGGCGTGGCATCGAGAGTAATAAGCCAGTATCGCCATAACACATTTCAATAATACTCAGGGCGGTAGACATATTGATGCCATTTTTATTGCTGCTGTCTGCATCGCCACGTTTATTGACCGCTGCACCAGCATTCATGCCTTCGCTACCTTGGTTCATACCATCCACGACTGAAGCGAGCATGTCTAGCTCTATCGGATAAGCATGTTCAGCCTTATCATATTTACGTGAAATCGGACGCAAAACATTGAGGGCAACTTCATGTGCTTGATCAATCAAAAGCTTAAATTTTTTTGGAGTTTGTAGATTCATCATTATTCTTCTTTATGTTTTGATCAGGCATGCAAGCCAGAATGGAGAATGGCAGTAGATCTAAGATCTCTATACCAGCGTTCGACCGGATGCTCTTTGGTAAAACCATGACCACCCAAAATCTGTACACCATCGGTGCCTATTTTCATGGATTTTTCTGCACAGAGTAAGCGTGCCAAATAGGCTTCACGATGGAAAGTTTGACCAGATTCAGCCAGACTCGCGGCATTCAGGATCAGCATTCGCATTGCATCAATTTCAATGGCCATATCGGCAATCATAAAGGCGACACTCTGACGATGAGAAATCGGTTCACCAAAGGCAATACGTTCATTGGCATATTGCACACAGTATTTTTTGACTGCTTCACAGGTGCCCACCGCCATCGCACACCACATTAAATTGCCCAAATCTACGAATGTACGATAATCAAAATCTTCATCACCCAGACGATATGCCGGAGTATTTTCAAATTTGAGCGTAACGGTTTCAGTAGCTTTTAATCCCATAGCCGGCGATTTTTTCGCAGTGACGGTACTGTCGCGTTGCACCACAAAGACCTCAGCTCTGCCATCTAGATTAGCACTGACCAGGTATAGATCGGCACTTTCTCCCAAGAGCACCAAGGTCTTTTGACCTCGAATCAGATAATGTCCCTGATGTGCAACAGCCTTGGTTCTAAGTTGCTCCGGGTTAAACGCTGCTGTTTCTTCCTGCACTGCAAAGGTGGCCTTTAACTCAGGATTTTCTGCGAAAGCGCCCAGATATTCTGACTGAATCTGCTCTGAGCCCCAGCGGGTAATGGCATTAATGACACTAAAAGTCGAAAGTAAGCCAGCCGTCAGACTGAAATCACCCTGAGCCAAATGTTGAGCGATTAAAATATTGCTAACTATATTCTGTTCCGATGCAACGCCCCCCAATGCTTCAGGCAGGGCATAGAAATTCAAACCTAAATCAGTGCTGTATTGCCAGAGTTCATGGGGAAATAATTCATGCTGATCTGCATCATGTGCCAATGGATATAGCACCTCTTTAGCAAATTGCTGCATGGCATTACAGGTCATTTGCTGTTCTTCAGTCAGATTCAGATCAAATAAGGATTTGGACTGATGCGGCAGACGCTGTTTTTGAATCTTCTGGCCAGATTTCAGGATTTTCTGGGTTTGACTTAAGGTTTTGAATCCTGCTTTTGAACTTTGATAAAGTGATTTTTCTACAAATTTACGCAGTTTTAATTGATCTAATACTTCGCTACCCGCGATTTTGGTCAGTATGGACAAGCCAAATCCTTGGGCTTTATTCACCATATTATTCATTCTGATTATCCTAAAGGTGTTGTCACGTTATTTTTTTAATACTGACATGCACTCAGAGATAAAACTATGTCATCCCTGACATGAATGATTGACAATTTTTAGGTTTTTGGGATTGAAGAAAGGGGCGAATAAATCAATGAAAATTAAAAGAAAGATAAAAATACAAAAAATCCATTTTGGATAAAAATTGACCCGAATGACAAAATCATCCGGGTCTTTTTGATGCAGGTTTTATTTTAAGAGAGATGATGTTTAATCATGGCACGCACATTGGTTTTGGCATCAATCACGGTCATAAAGGTGTAAGCACCAATAAATTTACGGCTAATAAACATAAATTCCTTCGGTGGAACACTGAAATAACGTGAAGCCATAGATCTCGACGCCTGTTGCATCACACGGCTATGCAGCTGGCTTTTTTTCCAGTCATAGCGATTATGTTCATCCATGATGCCAGCTGGCAATTCTTGATTATTTAGCGGTGAGCTAAATGCTTCAGTAGCTAATAAGAAGACCTTAGCCATATCCGGTTTGATGCTTTGCGGGATCGAATCAAAAAACTCATAACCGGTCATCGCCTTGACCATCATATCCGAGTCATGATGATAGCCTGCCTGAATCAGGTTACGCGCAACACTGAGCAGATGTTGGTCAAACTGGCGGATCGCGCCAAAGTCGAGCAAAATGATCTTGTCGTGCACATCTGCGCCATTGCCCAGACGAACCAGATAGTTACCAAAGTTCGGATCGGTTTGCATCTCGCCCCATTCGAAGATTTCACGCACTGCAATTTCCAGAGAGGCTTCACCTAACTGGTTGCGGCGTTCTTGAGGTAGGGACAACATCACCGGGCTGTTGATCGGCACACCGCGTTCGAAGGTCATGCACAGCACACGATCAGAGCAATATTCATTAATAATGGTTGGGACGATATAGCGCGGATCATCTTTTAAACGTGCAGCAAAACGACGTGTGGTATCTGCTTCAATCTGATAATTTACTTCACGATGCATCATTTCACGGACTTCATCGAACCATTGGTCGAATTCACGGGTCTGTGGCACGATGCGGGTCAATTTCAACATGTTTTTAAACAGGCTCATATCCGAATCAATCGCTTCTGCAACACCCGGATACTGAATTTTTAACACCAGTTCCATTCCGTCAGATTTTCGGGTAGCACGATGTACCTGTGCCAAAGAAGCTGTACCCAAAGGTTCATGATCAATGGTGAGATCGTCGAGTTTTGAACCGAGTTGTTGCTGTAACTGGGTCTTGATGGCTGGCCATGCCAATGCTACCGTCTGATTGTTCAGGGTATTTAGAGCCTGAGTGACTTCTTCTGGCAGAAAATGCTCACCGTACAGCGCCATCATCTGGCCAATTTTAACGATAGACCCTTTCAGCTTGCCAATTTCTGCTACCAGATAATCGGCCTGTTCTTTCATGGCTTTTTTACGTTTCTTTTCTTTTTCTTCTTCGCTTGAGAATATGGAGCTTGCACTAGAAGCTGCCCAACGCGTGCCTGCCAGCAAGGATGCCTTTGCGATCGATAAGCGTCGATCCATAGAGGAGGTTTTCAGTTGTTTAAGCTTATCGTTCTGATCTGACATGTAAACTCGATCCTTTCATCATCAGCATGAAGCAGAATAAATCATTGTAAGGGATAGTAGCGTTTCTGCACGTATTAAAAAAGTTTAAGCCGCTGAATTCATAGTAAAAGCTAGGCAAGCTTTCATTTATTCACCAACTTGTATCAGTTTAGACAGGGCATTATGCCATTTGAAATTGGATTTTTAATTCAGATCGTTGTTGTAACTGTTGTTTATTTGTTTGAATATGTTGATGAATCAGGCGCTGTACGCTGTCATGCATAAAGCCCAAAGCATAGCCTTTTACAATCACAATACTAGGCAAGCCAAAAAACAGATATTTGGCATCTTCCAGTGTCGCATCGGTAAATACGCCATGCTGCATTAAGGTCGACTGCAAAAATACCTTTTCTTGCTGCACCTGACTGGAGGCTTGATCATTCCAGTAATTCTGGCGCATCGCCATAAGATTATTGTGCTTATAGCTCATAGATCTGGGCTCATTTGAAGATTGAATGCGGATTATATGTGGGTCACGTGCCAATTTTCAATTGTGCAACTGTTTAATCTTTCAGTCCGAGAAATGCATAGGATTTTTGTCCGGACTACGTTAATATCAGTGGATAATTTAAACAATATTGATTGTTAAACATTTATTGGGATTGTACCGGTTTCGGTCAAGGGGAAGTTATGCGTCTTGCATGGTTTTTAGTTGCAGTTTTTGCGGGTACTGCGGTTCAGACACAAGCTGCTGTTGGGTATTCCAAGGAATATACACAGTGCATGAATTTTAGTTATGGTAATACACCCAAAGCGGAAAAATGCCTGGAAAAAGAGCTGAAAGTTCACAATAAACGCCTGAAGAAAAACTATAAAACTTATTTAAAATTGAATCCGAACCAGACCGCCGCCATTCGCAGTCAGCATGTATTGTGGGAGCGTAAACTGGCCCAGCAATGTAATTTTAGAATGTCAGGAAAATATGCCAAGCAGCAGCAAGGTCAATGTATGCTGGCTTTGATTATGGATCAGGCCAATCTTTATCAATCCCGCTCTTATGCGTCCGGGTTCCGATAAATCATCATAGTATTAGCCTCGGCATTTAACAGAAACATCTCTGAATAAAGTCAAAATTTATAATCATAATCGCTCACAAAAACAAGAATTTTATAATTTTTGTGGGCATAGAGAATTCGTGTTTTTCATGCTTTTAGCATTATAAAAGCAGGCAAAACAAGGTATCATAAGGCGTTTAAAAAAATGACCTTGGAGACGCCTTAAGTGGATCGACCGACTATTAGCCCTGAACATATGCAGGAAGCCGCTGAAAATTTAACCACCATTCGTGATTTTATTCGTTTTGGTGTGACAGCATTACGTCAATACGATGCACATTTGGGCCAAGGCACAGAAGATTATTTTGCTGAAAGTTCAGCGCTAGTGCTGCAAACCCTGTCATTAGAATGGAAAGCGGACGCTGAAATTTTAGATGCCAAATTATTACCAAGTGAAAAAGCCGAATTTTTAAGTCTGCTGGAACGCCGTATTAATGAAAAAGTACCGACTTCATATTTATTGAACCTGGCTTACTTTGATGGCAAACCTTACTACGTTGATGAACGCGTGCTGATTCCTCGTTCACCGATTGCTGAACTGATTCAAAACCGTTTCGCCCCGTATTGCCTGGGTGAACATGGTCAAATGGGTGAAGCGGTTAATAACTTGCCGGAAAACCCGAATCCAAAAACACCACAACGCATTCTAGATATGTGTACCGGTTCTGGCTGTATCGCAATTGCCTTGGCTTATGCTTTCCCTGAAGCTGAAGTAGATGCCACCGATATTTCGAAAGAAGCATTGGAAGTTGCGCAAATCAATACTGAGCATCATGACAAGCAATATCAGATCGCATTGCTTGAATCAGATCTGTTTGAAAAAATTCCAGCCGAAAATCAGTACGATTTAATCGTATCTAATCCGCCGTATGTCGATGCGGAAGATATGGCTGATTTGCCTGAAGAATTCCATCATGAGCCTGAACTTGCGCTTGCTGCAGGTCAGGACGGTCTGGATCTGGTGCGTAAAATGCTGGCTCAAGCAGCAGATTACCTGACTGAAAATGGCCTGATCGTGATTGAAGTGGGTAATTCAGAATGGGCGATGCGCCAAAACTTCAATTCGGTTGATTTCTACTGGTTACAATTCCAGAAAGGTGGCACTGGTATCTTTGCATTGACTGCAGAGCAATGCCGTACCTACCGTGATTTATTCATTCAGTCTATTCAAGCATAAGGAGTCGTTTGACATGGCAGGTAATAGTATAGGGCAACTGTTCCGTGTAACGACTTGTGGTGAATCTCACGGTGTTGGCTTGATGGCCATCATCGATGGGGTTCCACCCGGCATTGAGCTGACTGAAGCTGATTTGCAAAAAGATCTGGACCGCCGTAAGCCGGGTACATCGAAATTTGCAACCCAGCGTAAAGAACCCGATGAAGTAGAAATTATTTCCGGTGTGTTTGAGGGTAAAACGACTGGTACTTCAATTGGTTTGTTAATTCGTAATACGGATCAAAAATCGAAAGACTACGGCAATATCGCGCAGACTTTCCGTCCGGGTCATGCCGACTATACCTATACCCAAAAGTATGGTTTCCGTGATTACCGCGGTGGTGGCCGTTCAAGTGCCCGTGAAACGGCAATGCGTGTCGCAGCGGGTGCAATTGCTAAGAAATTCCTTTTTGAGAAATTTGGTATTGAGATTCGTGGCCATGTGACTCAAATTGGTACTGAAAAAGCAGAGAAACTGGACTGGAATGAAGTTCCAAATAATCCGTTTTTCTGTGGCGATGTGGATGCAGTACCACGTTTTGAAGCGCTGGTGACGTCTTTGCGTGAGCAAGGCACCAGTTGTGGCGCTAAACTCGAGATCATTGCATCTAAAGTACCTGTGGGTTGGGGCGAGCCTGTATTTGACCGTTTAGATGCAGATATTGCCCATGCCATGATGTCGATTAATGCCGTTAAAGGTGTAGAAATCGGTGATGGCTTTGGCGTCGCTGAACAGTTTGGTCATGAAAGCCGTGATGAACTCACCACAGAAGGCTTCCTGGCCAATCATGCTGGCGGTATTCTAGGTGGTATTTCTAGCGGTCAGGACATTCGTGTTGCGATTGCCTTGAAGCCAACTGCGTCTATTACCACGCCGGGTAAAACCATCAATATTGAGCGTGAAGATACTGATGTACTGACCAAAGGCCGTCATGATCCTTGCGTGGGCGTGCGTGCAACCCCGATTGCTGAAGCGATGCTGGCGATTGTGCTCATGGATCATTTCATGCGTCACCGTGCGCAAAATGCCGATGTTGTTGCGCCATTTGCACCGATTGAACCTAAATAATTTGCTTTAACTTTAAAGTGAAATTGTTTTAAAGTCAGACTTCGGTCTGACTTTTTTATTTATAAAATGAATCACTATAAAAATATACGATTGGCAAGCAAGGCTGATATTCAGCAACTTACCATACTGATTAATACAGCTTATCGTACTCTGGATGGATGGACGACTGAGGCAGGAATGATCCAAGGTGATCGTATTCAAGAAAAACAGTTATATGACTTGCTCAATTTAGAAAATTTTCAGCTCTTTGTGTTGGAAATTGATAATAAGCTTCTTGGTTGTATTGGCGTGAGCTTAGGACAGCAAGTAGCAGAGATTGGAAGCTTTGCTGTTGCACCTGCTGAGCAAAACTCGGGTTATGGCAAGCAATTATTGGACTTTGCCGAATCCCATATTTTCGAAATATTTAAGAAGAAAGTGATTCAGATGTCAGTATTAAATGTCCGTATTGAACTGCTGGCATATTATCAGCGCCGTGGCTATCAGCTGACTGAAAAGATTGAAGCATATCCACTGGGTCAAAATGTCGGAGAACCGTTGATTCCGTTACATTTACTGATTTTAGAAAAAATCATCAGATCAATATGATTAGTTGGTGAAAATTCAAGCTTTTTGCTACTTAAATTGAGTGGTGAAAAAGCTCATCAATATGCTAAGTTTTCTGTTCAGTCTAAGCGGCTTAAGATTAGGCAGAAAACAGACCAGGATGTCACATGCTGCATATTATTTTAACTTCTTTATTTCCCCTCATCGGACTGATCAGCTTTGGTTATCTGCTTAAGCGTAGGCAATGGTTGAGTGATGATTTTTGGCGAGGCGCTGAAAAGTTAAATTATTATGCATTGTTTCCGGTAATGCTGTTTTTAAATCTGGCCACTGCCAAGATTCAAATGAATGTCATTCAGGATGTAGTACTGGTCGTATTTAGCATCATGGCTGTGGTCAGTATTGCGCTGTATATCTTGCGCCAAATTTACCGAATTTCCTATGCGCGTTTCGGCGTCTATGTTCAAGGTTTACTGCGCTTTAATACCTATATTGGCCTTGCTGCTGTCAGCGCCTTATTTCAGCAGCAGGGTATGACTATTTTCGCTGTGATCATGGTGCTGTGTATTCCTTTGGTGAATATCTTGTCAGTGCTGGCATTTACCCGTAGCCACGATATGCAGCTGAAAAAAATCGTCCTGGATTTGTCTAAAAATCCATTAATTTTAGGCTGTATAGTGGGTGGTTTATTTAATCTTTCCGGTTTGTCACTCTGGACTGGAACAGAGCAGTTCCTTAAACAGATTGCACTGTGCAGTTTGCCGCTCGGTTTGATCTGTGTGGGCGCTGCCTTACAGTTTCAGGGTTTTCAGCGTGATGTATTGCCACTCAGCCTGATAACCTTTGGTCGCCTGTTCGGAATGCCGCTGATTGCATTTTTAGTGTGTAAAATTTTCCAGATTGATGCATTAACTACTCAGGTATTGGTCTTGTTCTTTGCACTTCCTACCGCCTCAGCTTCGTATGTTTTAACGCGGGTATATGGTGGCGATAGTGAGTTAATGGCTAGTATTATTAGTGTACAAACAGTGGTCGCAGCAGGAAGCTTAGTACTGATGCTTTCTTGGATTATCTAAAATTCTAGAATAAATGATAAAAGTCTAAATTTTGCTTTGGATGATATATACTTTGAATTATTAAAATAGCCTAAGCCATAATGAAACTCTATTTAAGCGCCAAAACTAAATAAGTCTTAGAATTTTATAAAGGGTAGAACTTACTCGTTTCATTTACAGCAGCAAAATCTAAATCTAAAAATTTGATATCTAGGCAATATCCTCCATCACATATTTATGCTGTTAATTAAAAAGAATCACAGATAAATTCACGTGAATTAACATAAATAAAAACTGTGTTTTTCCTAAAAATGGTATATAAATTGCTCATGATAATAAAACATTATTGCAGGAGAGAAATGCTTCTGCATTCGCCGAAGGAGCAAGATCCCAGGAAACTCTCAGGCAAAAGGACTGTGATAATGGATAAAGACTCTGGAGAGAAGTGTTGAATCACTCACCGAAGGGGAAGGTGGCCGCATTGATGTGCAATGCATCTATCGAAGCTCTCAGGTACACATGACAGATGGGAAAAGACATCAATATAATCAAGGAGGTGTCTATGCGTCATGTCGTGGTGATTGGGGCCGGTATCACCGGAGTAACCACAGCTTATGAGCTTGCACAATCAGGCTATCAAGTGACCGTGGTTGATCGGCATCTTTATCCGGCTATGGAGACATCCTTTGCCAATGGCGGCCAGCTTTCTGCCTGTAATGCCGAAGTATGGAACCAGAAAGCCACGGTACTCAAAGGCATCAAATGGATGTCACAGAAAACTGCACCACTTTTGCTCAATCCTTCTTTCAGTGTGCATAAATACAGCTGGCTCATGGAATTTCTGAGCAATATCAAACATTATGAAGCCAATACCCGAGAAACTGTACGGTTGGCTTTACTGGCAAGAGCGCGCTTATTTGAAATTGCCCAAATAGAAAATATTGATTTCAATTTAGAAAAACGTGGAATTTTACATTTTTATCATAACAAGACGGATTATGATGTTGCGATCAAAGTGAATGATCTGTTGTGTAGCGGTGGTCTGGAGCGCAACGCAATTTCCAATGCAGAAATCAAGCAGATCGAACCCGCATTAACGGGCGATTATTACGCAGGATTTTACTGCCAGAGCGATGCCACCGGGGATATTCATAAATTCAGCACTGGTCTGGCTAAAGCCTGTATGCAAAAAGGCGTGAAATTTGAGTTTGGTCAAGATGTTTTCGCTGTTGATCATCAGACTCAAAATATTCGAGTTAAATGCAAACCTAGTACTGAAAATGTCCATTCCTCTCCAGATGATGTTCTAGAAATTAATGCAGATGCCGTTGTGGTCTGTGCAGGGGTTGGTAGTTATCAACTGGCTGAGATTCTTGGTGAACGAGTGAATGTCTATCCAGTCAAAGGTTATTCCATTACTGTGAAACTGAAGGATGAGCAGAGCCAAAACAACGCACCTTGGGTGAGTTTACTGGATGAAAGCGCCAAAATTGTCTTGTCACGTTTAGGCAAGGATCGTTTGCGTGTTGCAGGAACAGCCGAGTTTAATGGGTATAACCGGGATATTCGTGCAGACCGGATTCAACCTTTAATTGACTGGACCAATCGTAATTTTGATCTGTGTACTGAGCATGTCGTGCCTTGGGCAGGCTTACGCCCAATGATGCCAAATATGATGCCTGTGGTACGCCGTGGCAAACATGAGCGGGTCTTTTACAATACCGGACATGGTCATCTGGGCTGGACTTTATCAGCTGCAACGGCCGCAATGATCAGTCAGGAAATTGCGCAATACTATCCAGCTTAAATTGATAGCCCGCTTGCGGGCTATTTTTTACGCCAAAAATCTCATTTTATATGACAATAAATTTTAATATTTTTAAATTAAATCAATCATATAGTCGATAAATACCGGTAAAGCGTTCACAGCCTTTCTGCTGGCTACTGACCGCTAAAATGGCTTTACTATAGTTAAACTCATAGCGGCAGTCATTTTCATTATCGGTGATCTGGTTTTTTGTCTCAGGCGTAGTATAGGCTAAAAAAGGAACGGTCTGCTTCTCGGTCCGGTTATTTGGATTACGATATGCCAGGCCTTCAATCTTGATCCGGTCTTTGGTCAGTTGATGAATCTTGAGATGCACGGGCTGCTTGGCGATTTGTCCCTGTTCAAACTTAATATAATGCTGGGTCAGACTTTGATTCAGTGAAATATAGACATTTAAATCATCTAAACGCCATTCAAACTGCTGTTTAAAACAGTCTAGCGTTTTGCATTGCTGTAAGCGGGTCGCCCATAGTTGTTGGCTATCTTGTAATAAACGCACAGGTGCATCAGTAATCAGAAAAGCAGTAAAGTATTGGTCTGTGAGTTTTTCACGAGATTCAGCCAGCGATGCTGAGCAGACTTTATTCATGGCAGCCGTTTTTTTGCTGTCATCGCTACAATCCATTGTGATCGCTGAGCTACCCGTAGAAATCGTCCCCAGACCGAGCATCAGGCCAATTATTTTCAACATATTTATATCAGTTTTCAGTAGCATGATCGCTTATACTTTCACTGTCTTACGCTTGGTCTAACTATAGCGAAATAGAAAGCAAGTGTACAAGATTTCAATGGGCTATTTCTAAAGGATGTATAAGGTGATCGCACAAATTCGTATTGGCCAGGGTCTGGATGTGCATGCATTTGAAGAAGGTGATTTTGTCACTCTGGCAGGCATTCAAATTCCGCATACTCACGGTCTGAAAGCACATTCGGATGGTGATGTGGTGCTGCATGCACTCTGTGATGCTTTGTTGGGTGCTTTGGCGCTTGGAGATATTGGCCAGCATTTCCCAGATACAGATCCTGAGTTTAAAGGTGCAGATAGCCGGGTACTACTCAAGCATGTTTATCAGCTAATTCTGGATCGTGGTTATCACCTGAATAATGCCGATATTACCGTGGCCTGTGAACGTCCAAAACTGGCGAAACACAATCTGGCGATGCGTCAAAGTATTGCAGATGTTTTGGATGTTGATGTGACTCAAATCAGTATTAAAGCTACCACCACTGAACAGTTAGGTTTTACCGGTCGTCAGGAAGGAATTATGTCGATGGCAACCGTGTTATTGAGCCACAGTAAATAAAATCAGGCAAAATAATTTGGATTAATCAGGGAAAGTTCCAGTTCCTGAGTTGCTTTACGGCCTTGTAGCTGTAGGGCAACCGCATGCATTAAACCGGTCCAGGTTTCATTTGGTTCCCAGATCTGATGCAAGTGTTCTTGTGCTGTAGGCAAATCCATATCCATATAGTACTGACGATATAAGTACATCAGACAACTGACATGGTAGTTTTGCGAACAATGTACCCAGACCATTTGCTCTTTTACCAGATGATCGATTAGGTCCAGTATCAGCAGACATTGATTGTCTGAAGGTGTTTCCCAGGAAATCGGAACCTGAATATAGTTTAGTCCCAGCTCAAGGCAAATTTTATCTTCATGCGGCAGATACTGTTCGCTATCGGTTAGCGCTACATTGATGACTGTAGATACACCGTATTCTTTCATCAGCTGTAGCTGGGCAGTAGTTGGTTGACCGGAGCTAAACAGATGTTCGTGTATAAACTGAAAATTCTCAATCTGGCTTAATGCCGTTTCAATATCATTCATCAGATAAATTTTCCTTGTTCTAGAAATGCAAACGCCATCTTGGCGATGGCGTTTGTCAGATCATTTAACGATTAGGTAAAATGTCTTTCAATGCCTCATGCATGTCGAGTAAAACTTTTTCAGTCGTTTCCCAGTCGATACAGCCATCCGTAACGGATTGACCGTATTCCATATCATTCAGGTTCGCCGGAATGTCCTGACGACCACCCTTAAGATGACTTTCTACCATAATACCAACAATTGACTTGTTTCCATCAAGAATTTGTTCTGAAATGTTTTTAAGTACAAGTGGTTGCAGGTACGGGTCTTTGTTAGAGTTGGCGTGGCTGGCATCAATCATGATCTTGGTGCTGACTTTGGCCTTGGCTAGAGCAGCTTCTGCATCGGCAACCGAGCCTGCATCGTAGTTCGGTTTGCCATTACCGCCACGCAGTACCACGTGAGCATAAGGATTGCCTGAAGTGCGAATCACAGCCACCTGACCCTGATCATTCAGACCGAGGAAGCTGTGACCATGTTTCACAGATTGCATCGCATTGGTCGCGACCGTTAAACCGCCGTCAGTACCATTTTTAAAGCCGACTGGTGAAGAAAGACCAGAAGACATTTCACGATGGGTCTGGCTTTCTGTGGTACGTGCACCAATCGCTGACCATGAAATCAGGTCTTGGTAATACTGTGGCGAGTTTGGATCAAGTGCTTCAGTGGCACATGGCAAGCCCATTTCATTCAGTTCAAGTAATAGCTTGCGACCGATACGCAGACCTTTTTCAATATTGAATGAATCATTCATGTCTGGGTCATTGATCAGACCTTTCCAACCTACGGTAGTACGTGGTTTTTCAAAATAAACCCGCATCACGATATATAAGCTGTCTTTAACTTTTTCGCTCAGCACTTTTAAGCGTTCAGCATATTCATGCGCCGCCGCCGGATCATGGATAGAACAAGGGCCGATTACAACGAACAGGCGTTTGTCTTCACCATCCAGAATTTTACGAATCGTTTCACGACCATGCAGTACGGTTTGATAAGCAGTTTCAGTCAACGGTAACTCTGCTTTAAGCTCGGCAGGGGTTACAAGAGGAATCATGCTGTGGATATTCACGTCATCAATATCTGATGCTGAAATAGGATTTGACTGTTGTGTATTCATTGCCGTCACTGGTTCGATCATACAAAAGGTTGTTTAATAGCCCGAATATAACATGAATGATGCGTCACTTTGTTATAAAAAAGATGAATACTTCTTTGAAAAAAAAGTGATGAATCGGATAGTTAACTTAAACGGACGGGGAATTTTGGCTCACAATTATCATTGCTGTTTCAGCAGGTTGAGCCGGTTTTGATTTCACAGGATTAATCATGAAATTCACACCCAGCGCAAACAGGGTAATGCCTAAAATTTTGCGGATCAGTTTTTCTGGCATACGTGAACTGAGTAAAGTACCGACAATAATCGCTGGAATAGATCCCACCAATAACCACATGAGCAGCATGAAATCGACATTGCCTGAAGACATATGACCCAGCCCTGCAACCAGGGTCAGTAACACTGCATGCACAACATCTGAGCCAATGATACGAATCATTGGCAGATTCGGGAACATGACTACAAGTGCCATGATGCCAAATGCGCCGGCACCCACTGAAGATAGCGTGACAAATATGCCCAAGATAATGCCCATGATGATAATGGCTACGCGCTTTTCCTTGGCTTGCAGCTTTACTTTTTCCAGATCTTGGGTCATATCCGGTAGTTCTTGTTTTCTGTATTTATTAAAAAGATTTTCGATCTGGCTACGAAACAGAATGGATAAGCCGGTAATGGTTAGCATAAAGCCCAATACCATGGTCAGGACGGCCTTGTAATGCGTTGATTGGCTCAGATAGTTATCAAGAACCCAATGTGTTGCAAAAGATGCGGGAATACTGCCAACGGCCAGCCAGATCACAATCGGCCAGACAATATTCATTTTCTTGGCATGCACAAACGAGCCACAGAATTTAGAAATCGCGGCATAGAGCAGGTCAGTACCAATCGCGATATGCGGTTCAATCCGGAATAAACTGATAAGAATTGGCGTCATTAATGAACCGCCACCGACACCGGTGACACCTACACAAAAACCTACCAGAACGCCTGCTAAAATAAATTCAATCGGACCAAACATGCATATATGCCAAAATCAAAAAACGAGCATATCTTATGACTTTTGGATATAAGTCGTTGTCTTGATTATTGATTTACTTATGCATAAAAAAGATAAAGCTAGGTGAAGAATATTAGGTGATCTTTCATGTTTATTCACTGGGTTATGTATAAGGTGCGAATATAATGATTGATTTTAACTGTCCGATTTGACCCATTTCTGTCTAATTGAATGTACCTGTAAATGTCCATTTAATTCTTGTTATGCAAGCTCCCTTATTGACTAAGTCATTCTAAACGGTGAGTTTCTTAAAATGAGAAGATGCTTAAGCTTCTTCCGGAATAGCCACAGGATTATGTTAGAATCCCGATTCAATAAATTTCCATGCGGATTTGAGAGGAAACCCACTTGCTAAATCGAAAACTTAAAATTGGAATCGTGGTCGGTGAAGTTTCTGGAGATACGCTTGGCGCAAAATTGATTCGCCGTTTTCGTGAGCAAGGCATTGATGCTGAATTTGAAGGTATCGGTGGGCCACAAATGATCGCGGAAGGCTTTAAAAGCTATTATCCGATGGATATTTTATCGGTGATGGGCATTGTCGAAGTTTTAAAAGATATTAAAAAACTGTTTGCTGTTCGTGACGGTCTGGTGGAAACCTGGACTAAAGATCCGGTCGATATTTTTATCGGAATTGATGCGCCTGATTTTAACCTGCGTTTGTCGAAAACCCTTAAACAAAAACAGTTACCGATTAAAACGGTGCAATACGTCAGTCCTTCAGTCTGGGCATGGCGTCAAGGTCGTGTGCATGGCATTAAAGCCAGTATTGATCTGGTACTGTGCTTATTTCCATTTGAAAAAGCCTTTTTCAAGCAATGGGATGTGCCAGCAGCTTTTGTTGGACATCCTCTAGCCAGCCAGTTACCGCTTGAAAATCCAATTCTGGCGGCCAAGACAGAATTAGGTCTTGATCCAAATCAGAAATATATTGCCTTATTGCCGGGCAGCCGTCGTGGTGAAATTGAACGTTTAGGGCCTTTGGTTCTGGATGCTGCCAATATTCTGCATCAAAAATATCCAGATTATATCTTTCTGATTCCGGCAATTAATGATGCGCGTAAACAGCAAATCGAAAATTTACTGGCCACTTATCCTGAGAGCCTAAAGGCCCAGATTCGCCTGATGGAAAATACCAGTGCTGAATCCAAAATTGGTCGTCAGGTCATGAATGCATCCAATATTATTGCACTGGCGTCTGGAACTGCAACGCTTGAAGCGATGTTGCTGCACCGTCCGATGGTGACTTTTTATAAGCTGCACTGGCTGACTTATCAAATTGCCAAATTACTGGTAAAAATCTCTTATTTTTCATTGCCAAATATTATTGCCGGCAAAAAAGTGATTCAGGAATTGATTCAGTCCGATGCTACCCCGGAAAATCTGGCTGCTGAAATTGAAAAGTTAATGGATATTGAAGTGGCGCAGACTCAGGTCATGCAGCATATCACCATGCACAAGCAGCTGCTTTCTGGCAATAGCGAAGATCCGGTCAAAACGGTACTGGCTTTAGTCCAGTAATTTTAGTTTGGTAATAAAGACTGATTCTTCTGACAATTCAGCCGGTATTGGGTCGGCGTCTGTTCAAACTGTTTTTTAAAACTTTGACTAAACGCCGTCTCGGATGAATAACCAACCAGATAAGCGATCTGCTGGATACCAAATCCACTATTTCTCAAATATTGCGCTGCCAGACGCAGGCGGTGCTGTTGCAGATAGGCAAGGGGCGGTTCACCGACAATCTGGGTAAATAACTGGGCGAATTTGGAACGTGACATATGACATTGTTCGGCCAGACTTTCTACAGTCCAGAATTGTTCAGGTTTGCCATGAATCGCTGCCAGTGCATTGGATAGTTCCGGATGCGAGAGCGCATTTAGCCAGCTCGAGGCATTTTCCAGGTTTAAAATATAATCACGTACGCATTCAATCAGTAAAATACTGACCAGATGATCCAGAATCTTGTCACGTCCGGGACGAAGCTGCTGGGTTTCCAGTGCCAGAAACTGCAAGCCAACCTGTAACCATTCTGGCGCCGTATCACCCAGAATATGTTGAATATGCAGGTATTTAGGTAATGCACTCAAAAGAGGTTTGGCCATCTGGATATCCAAGCTAGAACGAATAGCCAGTATGAAACTATGCTCCGCCGAATTTTCCCGATTGAGATCAACACATTGCTGTGCATTGCTCTGAAAATAAGGATTAATCGCATGGTGCTCAGAAAAATCGGCATTGTCTGGGCAGGAAACATGATGGGAGGAACCTGCGGGTAATAGCACCAGATCACCTTGTTGCAGCTCCAGTCGATCACCATTTATGAACTTTAATTGGGCCTGTCCCTGTAACAGGATATAGGCCAGCATAAAAGGCTCATGCTGATAATCAAAGCCGCCTGGATGAAATACATTCAGATAAAGATATTCCGATTTTTCCAGATGAATATCATCAAAAATTTTACTTAAAGCATCCATGCCTAACTCTATTCTTCAGTTTTATTTCATTGAATTGACTATAAATTTTTTAATTTTGTGATTTTAGGCCAGAATTTGGCTGCATGTGCCAAAGACGCTGACATAGCTTTTCTGGACGTTGAATACTGTTCGCTGCTGCTGAAATATTCAACTATGAGTGCAGAGTAACATAAAAAAGGAAGGTCGCAATGAATGCCCCTGCACAAATCCAGAAAGCGCAGTTTACGCAGGAAGCGTCGGCACTAAAAGGTGTAAAGCTGGATAAAAAACGTTTTGGCTGGTTACTTAGCCCTGGTCTGCCTGTGATCGGGATGGGAATTCTGGCCGGTTATCATTTTGGTCCCAAGGCCACTCAAAAAGTCTTTGCGATGGGCGGACTATTATTACTGCACGTAATCATTCCGACTCTGGATGCCCTGATTGGCGATGATGCCAATAACCCAAATGATGAGCAGATCAAGGCACTGGTTAACGATCCTTATTATGACCGCATTGTAAAAGCATTTATTCCCTTGCAAATGGCAGCCAATGCCTTTGCTGGTTATGTCGTAAGCCGGCCAAATGTGTCTTTGCTGGATCAGGTACTGCTTGGAGTTTCTATGGGTGCGATTAATGGTGTGGGGGTGAATACCGCACATGAACTCAGCCATCGTCCCCAGAAAAAAGACCATTACTGGTCTCATGCCAGCCTGATGCCTTTGGGCTATAACCATTTCCGGATCGAACATCCTTATGGACACCATAAACGGGTGGCCACGCCTGAAGATCCGGCATCTTCAAAAATGGGTGAATCTTTTTACCGCTTCTGGCCACGTACCGTAATAGGTGGATTAAAATCTGCAATCCAGATTGAAAAAAGACGGCTCGAGCGTAAAGGACTGAAATTCTTTAGTCAGGAAAATGAGCTGTTTCATGGTTGGGCCATGAGTGCTGCTTATCATGCCTTGATGCTAAAGGCGTATGGCAAGAAAATTATTCCTTATACACTGACACAGGCATTTTATGGCGTTAGCCTGTTTGAGATTGTGAATTATATCGAGCACTACGGACTGAAACGTGGACAGAAAGCGGATGGCAGTTATGAGCGAACCTTGCCGGAACATAGCTGGAATAACAACAATATCGTAACTAATCTGTTTTTGTATCAGTTACAACGCCATTCTGATCATCATGCTTTTCCAAGCCGTCCATTTCAGGCGTTGCGGCATTTTGATGAAGCGCCAGAATTACCCAGCGGTTATGCAACCATGCTGATTCCAGCCTTGATTCCACCTTTATGGTACAAAATCATGGATCAGCGGGTATATCAGCACTATCAGGGCGATTTAAGTAAGGCTAATATCTTGCCTTCCAAGCGTGCCAAGCTATTTAAAAAATTTGGTGTAAATAACTCTACAGCTTAATGAATTACAAAATAAAAATGCGCCGATAAAGGCGCATTTTTTGATTAATTCTGCCTAGAACCAGTCGGCTTGCATATTCAGGCAAGTATCATCCAGATGCATCAGTAATTTGGCCTGATGTTCAATTTCAGGGAGTTCCCAGCGAATAAAATATTGAGCTGCCTGAATTTTCCCTGCCAGAAAAGTCTGATCTTCTGCCTGCGAAGATGTGCCAAACTTGAGTTGAGCCTGATTCGCCATTTCCAGCCATAGCCAGGCTAGGATGGTCTTACCCATCATATCCAGATACAGGCCTGAATTGGCCAAAGCTTCGCTGACTTTGCCTTGATGCAAGGCCTGGCCTAAAATCTGTGTAGTCTTTTGCACAGTGGCAAGATGCTGTTTATAGATCTTTGCGAGTTCCACTATCTTAGGTTCATGAATCTCTGACAAGGTCTTCTGGATGCGCTGCATGAGCAGATTGAGCCCTTTGCCATTATGCTGCCAGAGTTTACGTCCCAGCAGATCCAGAGATTGAATGCCGTAAGTTCCTTCATGAATCGGATTGAGCCGGTTATCACGGTAACATTGCTCCACCGGATATTCACGAGTATAACCCGCGCCGCCCAGGACCTGAATAGCCAGATCATTGGCTTTCGGACCATAGGCAGAAGGGAAAGATTTGACCACCGGGGTGATGAGATCAAGCAGAATTGCACTATCTTCATCTTGAGCTGCCTGAAGTTCATCAATTAATCGGGCTGCAAATAAGCAAAGTGCCAGCGAACCTTCTACATATGACTTTTGCGCCAGTAGCATGCGTTTGACATCGGTATGTTCAATGATATTTACTGGTTTCGAGTCAGGTGTTTTTTCATGAACTGGCCGGCCTTGCGGACGGTTTTTAGCATAATCCAGAGATTCCAGATAGCCACGATAACCAATCATGGCTGCGCCCAGACCGACACCCACACGTGCTTCATTCATCATCTTGAACATATATTTTAAGCCATGACCGGGTTCACCAATTAAATAGCCTAAGCAATTATCATTTTCTCCAAAGCTTAAAACTGTAGATGTAGTACCTCGATAGCCCATTTTGTGCAGTAAGCCAGCCAGCTGTACATCATTAGCTTCACCGAGTGAACCATCCTCGTTGGTTTTGAATTTTGGTACGATAAACAGGGAAATTCCTTTCACGCCTTGCGGCGCATCCTGAATCCGCGCCAAGACCAGATGCACAATATTTTCGCTAATGTCCTGATCGCCACCCGAAATAAACATTTTCTGGCCTTTAATTTTATAAATTCCATCTGCCTGAGGAATGGCTTTAGTGGTCAGATCGCCCAAAGAGGAACCTACATTCGGCTCTGTCATGGCCATGGTGCCAGCAAAGCGGCCACTCAACATATGCGGTAGGAATATTTGCTTTTGTTTTGGGGAGGCAAAAGCCTGTATCAGGTTCGCCGCAGCGGCCGTTAGAAAAGAATAAGCCACGGTGGACGGATTGGCCGACATAAAATAAGCATTGCAGGCCATATTCACCAAAGTGGGCAGTTGCATGCCACCATCTGCATAATCATGCTGGGCGCAAAGCAGGCCGGCATCGGCAAACTGTTGCCAGGCTGTCTTCACTTCATCAATGGTTTTGACCTGTTTGCCATCAAAGTTCGGTTCTTGTTGATCAGCTTTGGCATTATGCGGCGCAAAATAATCAGTCGCGATACCTTTTGCCGTTTCCAGAATACTGTCGAAAGTATTTTTGTCATGATCCTGATAGCGTTGCAGTTTAGTCAGCGCTTCAAGTTTGAATACGTCATAAAGCTGGAAATGCAGATCTTTATCATTAATCAGTTGGGTCACGGTACTATCCTAAATGTGCAATCCTTGAGATAGCATCAAGACTAGCAGTTGCTTTTATTGAGGAGGATTGTCAATAATGACATGAATCGGGTGAAAAGTGACAATTAGTAAAGTATGCAACAGGTGGTGATTTTAGGCTTTCATGGGGCTCTGGCTTCGGCCATTACGGGTGTGGTCGATTTATTTACCATGGCTGGCGTAAGCTGGAACCGGATCCAGCAGCAGGACGTACAGCGCCTGTTTAAGGTGAGTATCGCCAGTCCGGAGGGACATCCGATTCGGTGTATCAATGGGCTGCAGTTGCAGGCACATTTTTCTTATCAAGAGATTCAAACTGCAGATATTCTGGTGGTACCGACCATCGCTGCACCGATTCAGGATGTATTGCAACAGAATCCAGAACTGATTCATTTTTTAAAATCTGCACATGCAGAGGCGACTTTAATTGCAGGAAACTGTACGGGGAATTTTTTTCTGGCAGAAGCAGGCATTTTAGATGACCGGATTGCAACAACACATTGGGGTTTTCAGGAAGTGTTTCGTTCACGCTATCCTAAGGTGAAACTGAATGCCGATCTGATGATTAGCCGGGATCAGAATATCTATTGCGCGGGTGGAGGCCTGGCCTGGTTTGACTTGGGTTTGCATCTGATTGAGCGCTTGTATGGCTTTGAGGTGGCCATGCAATCGGCTAAATCTTTCGTAATTGATTACCGCCGTGATAGCCAGTTGTCTTATTCATTGCTGAATATTGGCCAGCCGCACCATGATGAACTGGTACAAAAAATCCAGAACTGGCTAGAGCAGCATTTTCATGAAGATTTTAGTTTGAACCAGCTGGCAGAGCAGTTTAATGTGACTGGCCGAACCCTGATTCGACGCTTTAAACAAGCCTTAGACATACCGCCCAATCAATATCTACAAGCGATCCGAATTGAAGCTGCCCGTAAACGACTGGAAGAAACCGATCAAGCTGTGGATGTGATCATGCAAAATGTCGGCTATCAGGATCCAAGTTCATTCCGCCGTTTATTTCATAAAAAAACCGGTCTGACGCCGTTGGAATACCGGCGCCGGTTTAGCCGGCGCTTTTAAAAGCTTTTAATGAGAAGGCTGTACTTTTCCTGCTTTACGGCCATGCAGAATGTAATACCAGGCCAGACAGCTTAGGGTGAGCAGCGCCGAGAACAGATAAAGCTGGCGATAACCAATCTGGTCCAGCAGCATACCCAGGAAATACGGGCCAAAACCAAGACCGGCATCCAGGGCAATAAAGAAGGTTGAGGTTGCTAGACCCATACGCTGCAATGTTGTACTTTTCACCGCAATGGTTTGACACACCGACTGGATATTCCCAAAACCAAAACCGAGTAACGCTGCACTAGAGAGTAACATCACAGAGTTTTGTGCTTGGCTTAAAAGCAAAATCCCTAATGCCATAATCACAATGGCAGGATAGATAATGATATTTTCACCTTTACGGTCCATTAAAGGGCCAGTAAAAGGACGGGATAGTAGAATAGCAAAGGCATACATTAAGAAAAAGAATGATGCGGCTTCTACCAAATTGATTTCTTTGGCATAAAAGTGAATAAACGACAATATACCTGAATAACACGTTGCCACCAGCAGTACAATCAGTGCAATCGGTAGCGCATTCGGTTCAATATACTGAGCCAGTTTACTGGTGCTTTGCGAAGTAGAGGCTGCTGACGAATGACCTGCCTTAAGGCGTGGTGGCTGGATAAATAGCCCACAGATCAGGCAGCTGAGCGCAACAATACTGGTAAAGATGAAAATTACCTGATAATTAAAATTTGTCATCAGCCAGATTCCGACAAAGGGACCAATCGCTGTGCCAAGGGTGCTGCTCATGCTGAAATATCCAATTCCTTCACCACGCCGTGTGGCAGGAATGGTCTGTGCAATCACTGTACCCAGTACAGTAGAAGCCATACCCATCATAAAACCGTGTATTAGGCGGATACCCAATAAAACTTCCAGCTTGGCCGGAATCATATACAGTCCGGAAAAGAGCAGAAAGCCAGTCAGGCCAATGACAAGCGTATTTTTTAGGCCCAGACGATTCAGTAATTTTCCGATCAATAGTCGTCCGAATAGGGTGCCGACAATAAACAGACCTGATACCAGACCGGCTTGTGCAGTCGAAGCTCCTAGCTCAGCCACTGAGTAGCCGACAATCACAATCACCAGTAAGTAGAACACCAGAACCAGCTGGAAATTCACCAGACTGATCAGGATAAAATTGGGCGTCCATAAAGGCGCTTCTTGTTCTTGGCTCATTGAGGTCTGTCCTGAGATGAGGGATATAACTGCTGAATGAGTTGCATCAAGGTATTTTTACTGCCTTCAAGATCATCTGATTCAACGTGCTCAAGCAACTGATCTTCAAATGCATCGATCTGTTTGGAACACATCGCAAAGGTCTCAATTCCTTGCTCACTCAACTTGAACAGCTTTTGACGTTTGTCTTCAGTTTCGAGTTGGGCAATCAGATCGAGTTCAACCAGTTGCTGAATCCGCTTAGTAATACCGGGCTTGGATACATTGAGATAACTGGAAATATCTGCCAGCGTGCATTGTTGCTTTGACTGGATGACGTATAACACCTGCCATAAGGAATAATTTAATTGAGATGACAACAAGATCGTATTGATCTCATCGCTCATCAGTCGTGCGCAGCGTAATAACAGCGTACGAAGTCGGGGAGATTCGGAAAACATATGGTTAGTTAACCTGGGTAACTAAATTTAGGCCTAATTTACGCCTGTTTTATCTAAAGCTCAAGAGGAAAGTTTTAAAAATTATTCAGAGTAATATTTTCTTTATCAGCAAGAGTTACATAGTTTAACCTGATTAAAAAATAATCAACAAAAGACTACATACTTTTTATAACAGCCACGCCTAAGCTAGCCATGTCACTAGAAAAATTCATGACTTAAAAATTGAAGGGCAAAGATGCCAAATAACAATGCATAGGTGAAGCTTATGACTCTGGGTTTAACTGCATTAGAGTTAGCACGAATACAGTTCGCCTTTACTGTATCTTTTCATATCATTTTTCCGGCAATTTCTATTGGCTTGGCCAGCTTTCTGGCCATTCTGGAATGGCGCTGGCTCAAAACCCAAAATCCGATTTTTCAGGATCTATTCAAATTCTGGGTGAAAATTTTCGCTGTGGCATTCGGGATGGGTGTCGTCTCTGGTGTGGTCATGAGCTACCAGTTTGGAACCAACTGGAGTGAGTTTTCCCGGGTGGCAGGCAGCGTGACTGGACCTTTATTGGCCTATGAAGTACTCACCGCTTTCTTTCTGGAAGCGGGCTTTCTGGGCATCATGTTATTTGGCTGGGGGCGAGTGGGACCAAAGGCGCACTTTTTCTCGACCTTGATGGTTGCGATAGGCACCTGTATTTCCATGTTCTGGATTCTATCGTCCAATAGCTGGATGCAGACCCCACAAGGCTTTGCGATTGAAAATGGCCTGATTGTTCCGCAAGATTGGCTTGCTATCGTGTTTAACCCATCTTTCCCTTATCGTCTGGCCCATATGGCTATGGCTGCCTTTCTGGTTTCCGCCTTACTGGTTGCTGCTACAGCTGCATGGCATCTGATCAAAGGCCGTCGCGATGCACTGGTTAAAACTTCATTTTCCATGGCAATGTGGCTGCTTCTGGTACTTGCACCTTTGCAGGTCATCGTCGGTGATATGCACGGTATTAATACCCTTGAGCATCAGCCAGCAAAACTGGCGGCAATGGAAGGGCACTGGGAAACCAATCATGATGAAGGCATGCCCTTATATCTCTTTGGTATTCCAGATATGGAGGCCGAAGAAACCAAATATGCAATCGGAATTCCCAACTTGGGTAGCCTGATTCTAACCCACTCGATGGATGGCAAGGTTACGGGGCTTAAAGACTTTGCGCCTGAAGACAGGCCGAATTCACTGGTGGTGTTCTGGAGCTTCCGGATTATGGTTGGACTGGGCGTGCTGATGCTGTTACTGGCGTTATGGGGAGCGTGGGCACGTACCCGAGGCCGCTTTTATGAGTCCCGTGCATTACACCGGTTTGCCTTGATTATGGGACCTTCCGGATTTATTGCCATGCTTGCGGGATGGTTTACCACAGAAGTTGGCCGTCAGCCTTGGGTAGTCTACGGCATCATGCGAACCAAGGATGCATTGTCTCCGGTTTCCGCTGAACAGGTGGGGCTGACCCTGATTATTTTTGTAGTTGTCTACTGTGTGGTATTTGGTATCGGAATTTACTACATGTTGCGCCTGATGCACAAAGGTCCGGATTTTATTCATACCCGACCAGATCATGAATCAGATAGCGATGTGGTTCAAGCCTCGCGTCGACCATTAAGTAGTATTCGCGAACGTATCGAAGAAGTTCCTGAACAAGCGGATCAGGAGGATAAAAAATGATTGATTTATCATTAATCTGGATTGTGATTATTGGTTTGGGTGTATTGATTTATACCATTCTCGATGGTTTCGATCTGGGCATCGGTATCTTGTTTCCTTTCTTCCCGCATCAGGATGAACGCGATGTCATGATGAATACCGTGGCTCCGGTCTGGGATGGCAATGAAACCTGGATGGTTTTGGGCGGTGCAGGGTTGTTTGCAGCCTTCCCACTTGCTTACTCGACCGTACTCTCCGCGCTGTATATGCCAATTATTCTGATGGTGATTGCCTTAATTTTCCGGGGAGTGGCTTTTGAATTCCGCTTCAAGGCAAACCGCAGCAAGCATTGGTGGGATAAAGCCTTTATCGGTGGTTCTGCGATCACCAGTTTCCTGCAAGGCATGATTTTAGGCGCTTATATTCAGGGCATTGAAACTCGAAATGGTGTCTATGTTGGGGGTGGTCTGGACTGGCTCACTCCCTTCAGTATTTTCACCGGAATCAGTGTGGTGGTGCTCTATGCGGCATTAGGCTGTGGTTGGCTGATCTATAAAACCGGAGATGATTTACAGGATCGAATGTTTAAACTAATGCCTAAGCTGATTATTGCCTTGCTGATCATATTGGGTGCTGTCAGTATTTATACGCCGTTGACCCATCCACAGATTGCCGAACGCTGGTTTAGTCAGCCACAATTCACCTATTTTATGCCAGTTCCAATTCTGGTTCTGCTGTTTACCTGGCTGGCCTTACGTGCCTGTAAAAGACGCAGTGAATTAGGTCCATTTACCTATATGCTGGTTCTGGTTTTCCTTGCTTATACCGGATTCTTGATTAGTCTATGGCCATATATTATTCCGCCAAGCGTGACCATCTGGCAGGCAGCAGCGCATGAAAATAGTCAGTTATTTGCCTTGATTGGTGCCTTAATCCTGATTCCAATTATTGTGATTTATACCGGTATGTCCTATTGGGTATTCCGGCATAAGGTCAGGGTCGGCGATGATGGCTATCATTAAGGAGTGGTCATGAAAGGCAAGCAGGCATTATGGTTTGTAGGATTATGGCTGGCAGGATTTTTAACGCTAGCCCTGATTGCTGGCGCATTCCGCTTTCTGGTGCATTTGGCTTATTAAATTAGTAAAACTAAAAAAATGAAAAAAGTGATCTGAATGTCCTGATCACTTTTTTTTATTTGCAATTTATCTTTGATAAAACCAAATTTACGATTTTACCTGCTTACGATAAACACTTGGACGTACAGGACGGCTACTTTTCCAAAGACCTTTTTTCTGTTTCTTGGCTTTATTTTGCAGCTCCATCATATAGCGTAAATGGTTTTTATCCTTGATATATTCTTCATAGACCCACGCTGCACCACGTTTGACAATCTCTTCATTGATATTTTTGCGATAGCGATAGACCACACCGACACAGCGGCCATAACGGTCAATGTCGGTTATCTTGACCCGAACCATTTTATTATTCACCATGCTTTTGACCAGACGCTGCGATTCTTTACCATAGGCTTGCGATGATTCAGGAGCATCAACGAAGGCAAAGCGTAATTTGGTTTCAGAGCGACGAATGTTAAAACGGTAGCAGGTGAGGGTATCACCATCACTTACGGCTTTTACACGGCACCAGTATTTTTTGCCTTTCTTAAAAGGGCGGAAAACATCTTTTAAATAAACTGTAATTTTATGCAGCAGATAATAAGAAAAACACAGCAGTACGAGGCCCAGCACAATTTGCCAGGTGATGGAGAGATTTAACAAAGGCAAGATCCAAATCAGCAAAACCAGCTGTAAAATCACAGCTAAAAGTCGAGCCATTTTAGAGCAAAGCCAGTAGATCTACGGATTAAAAGCTAATCACTCAGTGTTTAGTTTTGTACCAGCTAAAATAGCCTAAGTATATTTTTCTACTGAAAAGATGAAGATGCAACCATCTAAACTTATATAAAAATAGCCTAAGTAAACTTGCATTCCTTTATAAATAGCCTAAGCAAAAATTTTATAAATTTCACTTCTCAAAAATTGATGTCTTTTATTCTCTTGCAAATCCTTATGCCAATACATCCCCATATTAATTTTCGGCAGTTCCACAGGGACTTCAAAAATATTTAGACTGGTAGCCAATTGTAAATGCGTCAATACATTTTTAGGAATAGTCAGCATGGCTGTCTTTTGCTGCTCCAGAATTTGCAGAGCAGTTGAGTAATGCTGACAGCGTAAAAAAATCTGTCGTGAATATTGTTTCCGACTTAAATAAATATCTTCAACCAAAACACCAGTACGGCGTGATGACACGCCAATATGAGGCGAGGCAAGATAAATCTGCTCATTCATTTCTGTTAATTGTGTACACACTACAAATTCATCTTGCACCAGGCGTTCAAACTGGATTTTTTCAGCAATGTTTTGTTCCAGATCTATGACAAAATCAATCTGTTGAGAGGCGAGGTCTGCTGCTATATTTTTACGGTCCAGCTTCATGCTGCTAAGTTGAATTTCCAGATTGAGTTGCTGAAAGTGCTGAACGAGTCTGGGAAAGATCATTGGCTCAATTTCATCATGAACGGCAATTTTCAAACTCTGAATCATTTCTGGTCTGAACTGCTGATGCTGTATTGAAATATTTTGAATCGCAAAAAGTGCATTCTTCAGCTCAGGATAGATCTGTTCCGCAAACGGCGTAGGCTGCATTTTGCTACCAGTACGTACAAATAAATCATCTTGTAAATGCTGTCTTAAACGTTGCAGAGCATGACTGGCAGCAGACTGGCTAACTGATAAAATCTGTGCAGCTTTAGAAATACTATTCTGCTCATAAATTGCCATAAAAAGCGGATAAAGGTTAATGTCGATACGATGAAAATTTCGCAGGTCCATGACTGTTTTGGAATGAATATTATGCATAATATTGTATGGGTTAAAATCATTTTATTCATAATAGGTTTTGGGTTAAGGTGTTGTAAAGCGTATGAATTAGAATATTTAGAGGGATAAAAGAGATGTTTGAGCTTTCAGCACGTGCACAAGATTATTTAAATAGAACCAAAAAATTTATTGCTGAGGAAATTGAACCAGTTGAAGCTGATTTCTGGCAGCAGGTTCATGAGTTGAATCAAGGCGGTGACTGGACCAAATGGCAATGGCCAGCAGAACTGGAAAGCTTAAAAGCCAAAGCCAAGGCAGCTGGCCTCTGGAATATGTTTCTCCCTTGTCCTGAACGTGGCCAAGGTTTATCAGTTCAGGAATATGCACATATTGCCGAACTTTCAGGTCGTAGCCTGATTGCACCAGTCGTATTTAACTGTAATGCGCCAGATAGCGGCAATATGGAAGTATTGTGGCGTTATGGTTCTGAAGAACAAAAACAAGAATGGCTGATGCCACTTTTAGAAGGAAAAATCCGTTCAGTCTTTTGTATGACTGAACCTGCAGTTGCATCCAGTGATGCCACCAATATGCAGGCAACGGCGATGGTGGAAGGTAATGAGATTGTTTTGAATGGCCGTAAATGGTGGTCATCAGGTCTGGGCGATCCTAACGCCAAAATCATTATTTTTATGGCACATACTCCAGATGAAACAAAAGACCGTCATCATCAGCATTCGATGGTTCTAGTTCCGGTAAATACCGCAGGGGTAAAAATTGAACGTATGCTGCCAGTGTTTGGTGACTACGATGCACCACATGGCCACGGCGAAGTCAGTTTTGAAAATGTCCGCGTTCCGGTAGCGAATTTTATTGGTGGCGCCGGTCAGGGTTTTGAAATTGCTCAAGGTCGTTTAGGACCAGGCCGTATTCATCATTGCATGCGCTGTATTGGTGCTGCGGAAAAATCCTTAGAGTTGATGATTGACCGTGGTATGAGCCGTAGCGCATTTGGCAAAGAGATTTTAAAACTCGGTGGCAACCTGGAGCGTGTCGCGGAAGCACGGGTTGCGATTGATCAGGCACGTCTTTTGACCTTGTATGCCGCCTATAAAATGGATACTTTAGGGAATATGGCAGCACTGACTGAAATTTCTGCAATTAAAGTCGTTGCGCCAAGTGTGCTGGAAAAAGTTGTTGATATGGCCATCCAGATCCACGGCGGTGCCGGTGTTTCTCGGGATACACCATTAACCGGATTTTTTGCTCAGGCACGTGCCTTGCGTTTGGCTGATGGCCCGGACGAAGTGCATAAGGGCATGATTGCCAAACTGGAACTGGCAAAACGTGGCTACAGTACTCGTCGCAAAAAATAAGCTGGCTTTAACTAGAAAATTGCAACGTATTAAAAAATTTTAAGGAAAAATTATGGCGGTTATTGATGTAGGTGGAGCAGTTCGTCAAGGTGAAGAACTGGATGTACAAGCCATCACCAATTGGTTAATTCAGCAAAATGTGAATGTTGAAGGCCCTGTGCAGGTGACCCAATATTCAGGCGGAGCTTCAAACTGGACCTACCGTTTACAGTATGCCAATGCCGATTTAATTTTACGTCGTCCGCCACAAGGTACCAAAGCCAAATCAGCCCATGATATGGCACGTGAATATCATGTGCAGAAAGCCTTGGCTGAACATTATCCCGTCGTGCCTGAAATGGTCGCGCTTTGTCAGGATGAATCAGTGATTGGTTGTGATTTCTATGTGATGAAACGGCTTGAAGGAATTATTCCTCGCGCCAAAATGCCAGCTGAGCTGCAGCTTACTGAATCCGATATCCGGACTTTATGTATCAATGTGATTGATAAACTGATCGAATTGCATCAGGTGCCTTATCAAGGAACTGAACTTGAAAATCTCGGTAAGGGTGAAGGCTATTGTCGCCGTCAGGTCGAAGGCTGGGATGTACGTTATGAAAAGGCTAAAACTTTAAATGTTCCATCATTTAAATATGTGCGCAACTGGCTTAAAGATAATATTCCTTCAGATTCTAAAACCTGTGTGATTCATAATGACTGGCGTTTTGATAATGTCATCTTAAATCCGGAAAATCCGACTGAAGTGATTGGCGTACTGGACTGGGAAATGGCGACACTCGGCGATCCGCTCATGGACCTAGGTTCTGCTTTAGCCTATTGGGTGGAAGATACTGACAATGCCATCTTTAAGGCAACACGCCGCCAGCCGACCAATCTAAAAGGTATGTTTACCCGTAAAGAAGTGGTGGATTACTACTTGGGAAAAACCGGCCTGCAACCGGAAAACTGGGCGTTTTATGAGGTGTTCGGAATTTTCCGTCTCGCGGTGATTGCCCAGCAGATCTATTATCGTTATTACCATAAACAGACTAATAATCCAGCGTTCAAGGATTTTTGGGTGGTGATTCATGCCTTGCATATTCGTGCCTTAAAACTGATTGGCAAGCAAAAACTGGAAGCCAATGAGATTGCACAAAAGTATGTGCTTAAATTTAAAGAGATAATGCCAAAATGACAACCATTTACTTGATCCGGCATGGCCAGGCCTCTTTTGGCGCAGAAAGTTACGATCAACTTTCGCCCAACGGCGAGTTACAGGCAAAGCTTTTGGGTCGCTATTTTGACGAAATCCTGAAAGAAGCGCCTTATGTGGTGGCTGGTTCCATGCAACGCCATCAACAGACAGCGCAATTATCACTGGACAAATGTTTTCCGGAAAGTGAGATTCTGACCGATAGTGCCTGGAATGAATTTAATCATCAGCAGGTATTCGCCCGTTATGAGCCGCGCTTTAATCAGCCTGAATTGCTGAAACAGGATGTATCAGAACATGAAAATCCACGGGATTATCTGAGCAAGATTTTTAGCGGTGCAATTGCACGCTGGACTGGCGATGATTATCACCATGAATATGATGAATCTTGGCCAAGTTTCAAAGCACGCGTGGAAAGCGGCTTAGAAAATCTGTGTGACCAGTTGTCCAAAAGCCGACCACGCTATGCAGTAGTTTATACCTCAGGTGGGGTGATTTCTGTGGCTGTAGGCAAAATTTTGGGCCTTAGTCCGGAGAAAACCTTTGCTCTGAACTGGGCGATTACCAATACCAGTATCACGACACTACGTCTGGTGGGTAATGAACCGCAACTACTCAGTTTAAATGAACATCATTTTATTAAAGCACAGCGTCCAGACTTATTGACCTGGATTTAAAATGAGATTGAAAACCTAATACGCTAGAAAAATAAAGGAATAGGGTAAATACATGGCTAAAACAATTTTAATTACCGGTGCAAGTTCAGGGATCGGCGCCGGTATGGCACGTGAATTTGCGAAAAAAGGCTATAACCTGGCGATTTGTGCACGTCGTTTGGAGCGTCTGGAAATCTTAAAGCAGGAACTGGAAAGCCAATATGGCATCAAAGTCATTGCCAAAACACTAGATGTCACCGATTACGATCAAGTGTTTGAAGTGTTTCGTGCTTTTAAAGAAGACTTTGGCACCATTGACCGAGTTATTGTGAATGCTGGTGTCGGTGAGGGCCGCCGGATTGGTAAAGGTAATTTTGCTATCAATAAAGCCACGGTTGAAACCAACTTTATTTCGGCATTAGCACAATGTGAAGCTGCAGTTGAAATCTTCCGTGCACAAAACTCTGGCCATCTGGTGATGATTTCATCTATGAGTGCAATGCGCGGTATGCCAAAACATTTAACGGCTTATGGTGCAAGTAAGGCCGGCGTGGCTCATTTAGCGGAAGGCATTCGAGCTGAATTGATCGATACGCCAATAAAAGTGACCACCATTTTCCCAGGATATATTCGTACTGAAATTAATGAAGGGGCAAAAAAGCTACCTTTTGAAGTAGATGAAAAAACTGGTTCGCGTTTATTGGCAGCAGAAATTGAAAAAGCACCAGTTAAGGCTTATGTGCCGAAATGGCCTTGGTTGCCACTCGGTCTAGCCATGAAAGTATTACCACTTAAACTGGTGAACAAGTTAGGTTAAAAGCGCTCTTAGATCTATAAAAAGAGAAGCTAGAGCGCTTCTCTTTTTATTTTTTATGACAAACTGAGAAAAATTTCTGAATCAGTATTTTTTTCTAAAAAATGTATAGCTTGAATTTACAAAAAAGCGAAATTTTATAAATCCTAATATATTGATTATTAAAATAAAGTTTTAAATTATCAAAAATTATATTTTTATTTTATTGGTGAATTTGCAATTAAATCAATTACTTTTAAATTTTCGTTTCATGAGAAAGACCATCTTTTACTTTTCCTAATTTTCGCCAATTTTAAGAACTTTTCCAAACTGTCCAAAACTTAGACATACTCACTCTAAAAGTGGAATGATAACTTCTCTTTTTTAGAATTTCCTTTAATGTACAACCGTTCAGAAATTAAAGGTTGTCCATATGTCTACATCTGCGGATATGACTGACCAGCAGCGAATCTCCAAGGTCAGAAGTATCGTTACCCAGGCCGGGGAAGAGGTGCGTGCTCGTTATCCCATACTCAAACATCAGAACTTTATAGGTGCGAGTATTTTAGGCTTTGCCTGGGCAGGCATGATTGCATGCGCGGTAGCATATGGAACAGGTTATCTCTCAGCATGGTTTACCATTCCCTTGATTGCGATTTTTGTATCATTGACCCATGAATTGGAACATGACCTGATTCATTATATGTATTTCAAAAAAACACCTTGGGCACATCATCTGATGCTGGCACTGGTCTGGTTGGCACGTCCAAACACCATCAGTCCGTGGGCACGTCGTCGTTTACATTTGCATCATCATAAATATTCAGGCACTGAACATGACCTGGAAGAACGTGGCATCAGTAATGGTATGCCTTGGGGCATTCGCCGAATTCTGGTGATTAGTGACCAGTTGATGTCAGTGTATCTGCGTCCATTTCAGATGATTAAAATGATTCATCTTTTTCTGGAAAAACAGCCTGAAAAAGAACGTAAAATTGCCATGATTTCTCAGCTATTTGGCTTTTTACCTCTCAGCATTATTTACTATGGATTGTGCTACCTGTTTGTGGTCTTTCATGGTTTAAATGCAGTTTCACCGCTATTCGGTTATGAGATGGTCTGGTCGCAAGGCATTGTCGACGCGATGCCGATTGTAAATCTGCTGGCAGTCATCTGGGTGATTCCGAACTTTATCCGTTCTTTTAGCTTGCAGTTTGTCAGCTCAAATATGCATTACTATGGCGATATTGATCCACGTGATGTGATCAAACAAACCCAAGTGCTCAATCCATGGTGGATGGTTCCGTTCCAGTTATTCTGCTGTAATTTTGGTTCGACCCATGCGATTCATCATTTTGTGGTCAAAGAGCCATTTTATATCCGTCAACTGACGTCCAAAACGGCGCATAAAGTAATGAAAGAAGTGGGCGTGCGTTTTAATGATGTGGGAACTTTTAAGCGTATGAATCGCTGGAATGACTATAAAATCTAAGCTTTAATTTCCATAAGAAATCCCGTTTTTAAGCGGGATTTTTTTATATTTATCCTTGATGTTTTACCCAATGGCAAGATGTATAAGCCTGTATTTTGCAAGAATCCTATCTTAGTTAAATTTAGGTGAACATTCATTTAAAATGACTGTTGAGGAAATAGTTCAAAAGAATAAACTCAGGTAAAATTAAGTATATCCCTATATAAATTAGCCCGCTATGTTGCTGAAAGCCGCCACCATTGCCTTGATTCCTGCACTTGTCATTCAGGGTAATCGTGTCAAGAAAAATACCCTAAGACTGCCGGAACCTGAAGGTGCACGTGAAGGTCAAACCGGAACCGGCAACAAACTGTCTCTGCTGATTTTAGGGGATTCGGCAGCAGCAGGTGTAGGAGTAGAACATCAGGATGATGCATTACTGGGTGCAATTCTACATGAACTGAAAAATGACTTTGAAATTGACTGGAAATTACAGGCCAAAACCGGTGATACCAGCTCAAAAGTAATTCATGCTTTGGACCAAATAGAAGTCCAGCACTATGATGTAATCGTCACGTCGGTTGGCGTCAATGATGTGACCAAACTGATGCCTGCTGATATTTGGATTCAGAAACAGGAACAGCTTTATAGTAAAATTCAGCAAAAATTTAGACCGAAACTGATCATTGCTGCCGGTGTTCCGCCAATGAATATGTTTCCGGCGCTACCGAATCCTTTAGCCTGGCTATTTGGCCAGTATGCTAAACAGATGAACCAGCAACTGGAAAAATTTGTGAATCAGCAAGTGAATATGCAATGGATTGAATACGATATTGAGAAGTATCGTGCCATGAATTTACAAATGGCTGCAGATGGTTTTCATCCGAGTAAGGAAGTTTATACACTTTGGGGACAAGAAGTGGCTGGCAAGATTCGGAAGACCTTCTAAAATAGTTGAAATCTCTCAATTTAGTTAATTCTATGTCTGATATTGAAACGCATCCGCTACCGCCATTTTTACCGTCCAATGCCAAATTATTGATGTTGGGCAGCTTCCCGCCACCTGCCACACGCTGGAAAATGAACTTTTATTATCCAAACTATCAAAATGATATGTGGCGGATTTTTGGACTGATTTTTTTTGAAAATAAAGATTACTTTTTGGACTTACCTAATAAAAAATTTCAGGAACAATTAATCCGGGATTTTTTAACTGAAACGGGGATTGCGATTTTTGATAGTGGCTATCAGATCCGGCGTTTAAAGGGCAATGCTTCAGATAAATTTTTGGAAATTGTAGTACCCACCAATATTGAGCAACTGCTCAGCCAAATGCCGCAGTGTAATCATATTATGACCACAGGCGACAAGGCCACAGACACCATGATGCTGTCCATGCCTGAAGGGACTTTCAAGCCGAGTATTGGCCAGCCAAGTCAGGCTCATTTTGTCGGACGTGATCTGTATTTATATCGCATGCCTTCATCTTCTCGAGCATATCCGGTTTCTCTGGAGAAAAAAGCCGAAAGTTACCGGACAATGTTTGAGCATGTGGGTCTGGTTTAATATTTAATCCAATAATCAGATGAAAAAATAGTTAAAGAAGTTTCTGGGCTGCAGATAAGAAATGAACTTACTATTTGTAAGTTTTTGGTTGTATTTATTCACATATTTGGATATTCGACCCAGCGATAGCTATTGATCTTAATCTCCCGGACATGATGAAAGCTTGACCAGATTAACTGGCTACCTTTGGTCCATTTTAAAGCTCGAATACGCGAATCCACCTGCTGTATTTCCTCAGGTGAGGCCGGACGTAAAGGCTCAATTTCTGCATATAAGCGTACTCCTGGATAACGCTTAAATTTACCTTTAAGCAACGCATGAAACCAAAACATTTTGCTACTGTTCACAGCCTGTATACAGGCCATCGGCTGATGCTGCAAATTCTCAGAAAAAGTAGTGGAATAAGTATCAAAAAAGAAACCCGTACTGGTCTTTTTGTTGAGGAATACGGTTCCGATCGGAGTAATACTAGGAAAGCCTTTGGAGTTGACTGTTGCAATAGAGCAATGCATGGCGGCCCGTTGTGCATCAGCGACCACCCGGCGAATCTGTTGCCATTCATTATCAGAAATCATGCCTTGATTCTCTTATTATTTTTATAAATTTTATAACAAGTTACCCAGCTCGGCATTGCCTGAAAAAACTGAAGCTACGGCAGTTTGATCAATCTAAATCGTTATTCAGATTATAAAAAAGAGCCCCATAGGCTCTTTAAAAAATGCAAAACTCGGCGATTAGCCATCGTATTCGACATAATCCCATAAGTTTAAACGTGCTTTAATTTCCTGACGGATCTCGGGCAACATCGGCAAAAGAGTGCCATCAATCCATAAGCTCAATGCTTGGGCAGAGAGTACTTGCTGCAGTTCATCGACCAGTTGTGCACCTTTCAACATAATACCGGTCTCATCAGTGGCTTCGGTTTCTACACCTTTAAATAAAACCTGTAATTCATAACCGCTATCCTGAATCAGCCATTCCAGTTCAAGTTGAATATTTTCACTGGATTTCAAAACTACCTGTCCCTCGACCGTATCGGAGTCGGACAGACAGTCATGTTCCACACGAATTTTGGCCAAATACCATTCTTGCTGGGATAAATCATGGAGAGTTTTTACAGGCGTCAGAATATCACTGAACTTAAACTGACGGCTTAAATCAAAAAATTGCATGGGAGTGGAGGGCGAACAATCGCAAAATACGAGAAAAGTGTAATTCTAAAGTAAGCGCAATCGACTGTAAAACCTTTTAAAAGATGATCGGACTAAGTTAGGTTAATCGGCTATTCTCGAAATACGGGCTTTTCATAGCATGTAATTTTAAGGTCACTCCAATGTCATTACATTAACCATTCACCGGGAAATTTCGTCACCAGATTCATCATAAAACGCTGGAATTTTGTAGTTTCCGGATCATGTAAATGTTGAATACTACGGCCATCTTTTTGATGTTCTAGCCAAATCATTTCATTTTTTTCATTCAGCTTAAGCTGATAAGCCACGCGTGGTAAGTACTGATCCATCGCACTGGTAATTTCCTTCTGAAAATCTTCCGACTCAATGACCAGCCCGACTTCGGTATTCAAATAGGCTGAACGCGGATCAAAATTAAATGAACCGATAAAAACCATGCCATCCAGATCAAAAAACTTGGCATGCAAACTGGAGCTATTTTTGTTTTTAGCCGGAATGATATCTCCGGTCATAATTTCATACCAGGTCCGTTCCGGACGGACAATGTAGGGTTTAAATTCCCAGAGTTCGATGCCACTTTTCAATAATTGCTGACGATATTGCTGGTAATAGGCATGCACCGCAGCCACATCATTGGCCTGAAAAGAATTGGTCAGGATTCTGATTTTCACGCCTTGTTGCGCACGACGAGTTAAATAGTCAGCGCCTTTTTGCGTGGGAATAAAATACGAGGACACCAGTTCCAGATGTTTTTTTGGCTCACCCATCAGTTCGAGCATATGGGTATAAATATAATCGCCATTTTTGGCATGGGGGCGTGCTTTTGCGGGACTATCCGCAACAAAATAAGCCGGCGCCCAGTGAATGGGTTGTTTTTTTAAGTGTTGTTCGACTTGCTTCTGGGCAATGCCCACCCGGCGTTTGAGTGCAGTTTCGTCAACATCTTCTCGTTCAAATTCAGTTCTGAGCCTTTTGAGCATTTCAGGATGGCCGGTATCATTGAGTACCTGTCGTACATCATAACTCAGATCATCATTCCAGAAGTTAATAAAGGTCTGATTGGCATCTGTTACGCTTTGCCCCGCGAAGAATATATCAACATCGGTGAATTGAAAATCTTCACTGGCATCAAAATATTCACTGCTGATATTCCGGCCACCAGTCACGGCTGCAGTTCCGTCCGCAATGATTAATTTATTGTGCATGCGATGATTGACCTTTTTCATCCGGAAACCATAATCCAGCGCACGTAAATGACGAAATTTATAGGGATTAAAAATCCGGACTTCAAAATTTGGATGTTGGCTTAGAGCAAGAAGCTTGTCATCAAGCTGGGTGCCATTTTGATCATCAATCTGAACCCGCACTTTGACACCGCGATCGGCAGCTTTGAGTAATTGAGACAAGATCATATTGCCAATATAATCATCCTTCCAGATGTAATATTGCAGATCCAGATGATATTTGGCCTTGTTAATCAGGTGCAGACGTGCTGCCATACTCATAAAACCATCATAGAGCGGCAAGAAAGCCGTTTTACCACTATTGATCTGCTGTTTTGAAAGTTGATTGTCGATCCAGTGCGCCGGTCGAACCGGCGTGATTTTCGCTTCTTCAGCAGTATTGGGAGCCAGTTCACAGCCAGAAAGCATGATGCTAAAAGTAAAAATGCTCAAACATACAAAGGGCGAAGGTTTAGTCATTGATGTTCCATTAATTATAGGATCTTTTATTCCTTATCTGGTGATGTTAATAGTTGAATCTCCGAATAGAAAGAGGTTACTGTTAGTCATCTGTAAATCAGCAAAAAAAGGACAGTTTTACATGAAATCACGTGCAGCAGTTGCGTTTGGTCCAGGCCAGCCATTAGAAATTGTAGAAGTGGATGTTGCTCCACCAAAAGCAGGTGAAGTATTAGTAAAAATTAGCCATACAGGTGTGTGTCATACAGATGCATTTACCTTGTCTGGTGAAGATCCTGAAGGTGTATTCCCTGCAATTTTGGGTCATGAAGGTGCGGGTGTGGTCGTTGAAGTAGGTGAAGGAGTCACTAGCCTGAAACCGGGCGATCACGTGATTCCGCTTTATACTGCTGAGTGCGGCGAATGCTTGTTCTGTAAATCAGGTAAGACCAATCTGTGTGTTGCTGTGCGTGCGACCCAAGGTAAAGGCGTCATGCCAGATGGTACGACCCGTTTCTCTTATAATGGCGAGCCGATCTATCATTATATGGGTTGTTCGACTTTTTCTGAATATACCGTGGTTGCTGAAGTTTCTCTGGCAAAAATTAATCCTGAAGCCAATCATGAGCATGTTTGCCTGCTGGGCTGTGGTGTGACTACTGGTATTGGTGCGGTGCATAACACGGCGAAAGTTCAGAAAGGTGACAGTGTTGCAGTATTTGGTTTAGGGGGTATTGGTCTTGCTGTAGTACAAGGCGCACGTCAGGCCAAAGCCGGCCGTATCATTGTGATTGATACCAATCCGGATAAGTTTGAACTGGCGAAACAGTTTGGTGCGACAGATTTCCTAAATCCAAAAGACTATGATCAGCCGATCCAGCAAGTGATCGTTGAAATGACCGGTTGGGGTGTAGACCATTCATTCGAATGTATCGGCAATGTAGATGTGATGCGTTCAGCACTAGAATGTGCGCACCGTGGCTGGGGCCAGTCAGTGATTATTGGTGTAGCCGGTGCAGGTAAAGAAATTTCAACCCGTCCATTCCAGTTAGTCACAGGTCGTAAATGGATGGGTACAGCTTTTGGTGGAGTCAAAGGTCGTTCACAATTACCGGGAATGGTAGAGCAGTCAATGAAAGGGGAAATTCAGCTTGAACCTTTTGTGACTCATACCATGCCATTAGATCAGATCAATGAAGCTTTTGACCTGATGCATGAAGGCAAGTCGATCCGTACGGTCATTCATTTTGACTAAGCTGTTTTAATCTAAAAAAGACCGGTATTAAACCGGTCTTTTTTATGCGGCTTTCACCTGATTCAGGATACATTAGTGCATGAAAGCCTCACAGAGAGTCACTGAAACAACACACGCCTGCTAATGTCATTACATGCCAGATGCTTATATTAAATAGGACGTATGAAAATACGTGCTAAAACCATTTTAAAGAATAAGGATAAGCTCTATGTCGAATGATAATTTTGATCGTGATTTAATTAAGAATGCGCCTAAAGATGTCCGCGATGATTTGAATGCCGATCCAATTACTGGTGAACCTGGCGCGCATCCTGTGGGTACAGGTGTCGGTGCCGCAGGTGGTGCAGCGGCAGGTGCAGCCATTGGTGCTGCAGGCGGTCCAGTGGGTGTCGCTGTCGGTGGTGTAGTTGGTGCGGTTGTTGGCGGTCTGGCAGGTAAAGGTGTAGGCGAAGCTATAAATCCAACAGAAGAACAGGCTTACTGGCGTGATAATTCGATCAATACGCCATATTATTCAGATGCCCGTACTACTTATAGCGATCTGGATTATGACCGTGATTATGATACGGCCTATCGAGTTGGTTATGAAAACCGTGGCAGCTATGATGCCCATACCCGTTTTGAAGACGTAGAACCTGATTTGAGACTGAAATGGGAACAAATGAAAGGCGAATCACGTTTAAACTGGGAACAGGCTAAATTTGCAGTGCGTGATGCCTGGAATCGTGTTTCACGTTAATTTTTAATCTTCGGATTAAAGAGAAGTTTCTATGGTAAAACCCGCGATAAGTTTGTGGGTTTTTACCACTTTTAGTGATACATCTCTCGGTTTGATGAATCGATAAATAAAAGTAGAAAAGTTAATAAATATTTTTTTATATTTAATGCTTGTCAAATGATCACAGAGCGCGTATTTTAATTTCAGAATCACATTTTATGAAAGACATAACATGTTAAAGCAACCTATCATTTCAAACGCATATTTTTATTTCTGGCAGTTTAGCTAATTGCCTGAACGCGTTTGGGCAATGAAAAGGTTGCCCACCAGTTTATACCTGATCGGCAACCCTGATCAGGTTTTTTTATGCCTTTCATTTTTTTACAATATTTGGAGACAGCCATGACAAACTTTAACTATTCATACTTTAACAACTTTTATTGGTCTTATTTTAGTCAGCTAATGACACTCACAACACCTTCGATTAGACCCATAACGCTCAAATAAAAGTTTGGACTGATTGTCAGTCCCAGGATTAAAGTCATGAATACCTCAAATACATCACAACAACATCATGCTGAAAGCATTTTAACTTTACCCCAGCAGCTTAAGCAACAATTGCCACTGTCTCCGCAATTGGCCAGCCAAGTCGCTGAACATCGTCAAACCATTCAAAATATATTAGAAGACAAGGATCATCGTTTAATGGTGGTCACCGGCCCATGTTCCATTCATGATGAAGCTTCCGCGCTAGACTATGCAGAAAAATTAAAACAGCTTCAGTCACAGCTATCTGATCAGATTTTCCTGGTGATGCGTGCTTATATCGAAAAACCACGGACTACCGTAGGCTGGAAAGGTTTCCTTTACGATCCAAATCTGGATGGTTCATCCAATATGCAATTGGGCTTGGAAAAATCCCGTGACTTATACCTCAAAATCATTGCAATGGGTCTGCCGATTGCCTCTGAAATCCTCAGTCCGATGGCAACCGCATATTTCGATGACTTACTAGGTTGGGGGGCGATTGGCGCACGTACTAGCGAATCGCAAATTCATCGCGAAATTTCCAGCCATATGCCATATAGCATTGGTTTCAAAAATGGTACTGACGGTTCGATTCAAATTGCTCTGGATGCCATTCAGTCTGCCTCTCATCCGCATCAATTCCTGGGGATGAGCCAGTCTGGTTTACCATGCATTTTACACTCGCAAGGTAATCCTAAAGCACATTTGATTTTACGTGGCTCGAATAGCGGACCAAATTATCAATTGTCAGAAATTGAGAAAATCCGCGCCAAACATCAGATCGACTTACCCGCATTGGTGATTGACTGTAGTCATGGCAATAGCTCAAAAAATCCGATGCTGCAGCCTGAAGTACTGGAGCAGATCGTGGCAGAACGCTTACAGACCAATGTTCGTGGTGTAATGCTAGAAAGTCATCTTGTTGACGGGAATCAAAAAATTTCTGAGCAAATGACTTATGGTCAGTCAGTCACTGATGGATGTCTGGGCTGGAAAAAAACCGAACAACTATTGTTAAATATGACTGACTCACTACGAATTGAAGGTTTGAAGCGTAGTGCTTAAAACTGAATGATGTCTTTCCTCAATTGATTGGGGAAAGACAGAATCGGATGAAGCTGATCAGTGCATCTCCCAGATGCTTAAATCAGCTCATCAGAGCGTTTGAAAATAAAAATAATGATTAGAACGATTTTATAAATTGAATAAAAATAATTAAATTAAAAAATAAACAATAACAATAATTTATTAGAGATTTTGCTCCAGCTCATTCTATACGGCTGACCAGTCATGATCTCAGGAATCTCGATATGTATACAACCGAATTGCTCGATGAAGCACGTAAATTTATGCACCATATGCTAAGCGTAATACGGACTCCAATAATGAACTGCGCTTGCAAATCAAATTGAAAAGTAATCGTCTTAACCCAGTTTTGCAGGCGGAAAGTACTCAAATATCTATGCTTGAGCAGTCTAGATCACGCACACTTTCTACCGATTAATACTGAGGATCTGGGCAACGCATAATTTGGCTAAAAACGTATGGCCAATGTCACTTTTAATGTTAGGTGGCATAATCAATGCCAGAGTCTGAAAGCGGATATTTCTATTTTGGACTTACAAGGGCTGTTATTCACCAATTAAAATGTTTATGCGATAAACCATTTAAAATGTCCTGTTTTTAACCACAAGAGTCAAGCACAGGATTTAACTTTCTTTGTTCAATAACAGCTTTCTGAGCTTTACGACTCGGCATACTTTTCTTGAGACGGGAACGTTTATTCTGTTTTTCCAACTCTTCATGCTGTTGCTGAATATGTGCCAGAACTGTACCTAACCGTTTATTCTCAACGATCTCATTCTGCTGTAGCCCAGCTAATTTATTGAAAATGCTGTAGTTGAGCTTTCGTCCCTCGTGCATGAGGGCCACAGTCCCATCCGGGTACTCCAGAAATGAAATATATTGCCCAACAAGCTTATGATTCAGCTCTGTCGGTTCAAGCAGATAAATACATTTGTCATAGGTCAGGGTCAGATTCTTGGTGACCTTACGCGGTTCCTGCCAGGTAAAAATATCATCCAGTTCAAGATGAGATTCGGTTAATGGCCGATGTAAATTCTTTGAGTTTCGCGCACACTTGGCAAACTTCTGATTGAAATGCTCAATAAAGCAGGGCAGCCAGGCATTTGCCTCGGCAATTGAACAGATACCTTCTAGGCGCATTTCCTTGATCAGGCGATCCTGGAGTGTTCTATTGGCACGTTCCACACGGCCTTTGGCCTGGGGTGAGTTGGCGAAGATAATATCAATATTTAACTCATTCAGAATCCGCCCAAATTACGTGATCTGGCTATCTTGGCTCGATTTCTGATTCACTCGGAATACCGAGTGTTTATCGCTATAAAACGCTAAAGGCTTGCCGTATTGCTCAATGTAGGCTCGGGTTGAAAGCATATAATCAAAGGTCGTTTCAGCCTCACAAAAGCGCAGATGCAACAGCTTTCCAGTGGCGTCATCGATATAAACCAGCAAGCAGCATTTGGAAGCTCGACCTTCAAACCAGTCATGATATGAGCCATCGATCTGGATCAGCTCACCGAAGCAATCACGGTTGTATCGAGGCTGATATGGACGTTTCAGGCGCTTGGATCGAGGAATCCAGAGGTCATTTGCAGTCATCCAGCGACGAACCGTTTCTACCGGGATATGCAGGCCAAACATGCTGCTGAGCTTCTCATGAGCCAATGTAGGACCAAAGCCAAGTAAATGTTCAGAAATAATGGAAAGACATTCTGATTTTAACAGGACGTCATGGCGACGATGACCCAGTTGACCACGACTGGCATGTGCCATACCTGAGACACCATCTTGATTGAGCTTCTGCAATAACCGGGTAATTTGACGGGTGGAAAGATTCAGGATTTCAGCAGCACGGACCTGGGTAATACGATGATCTCTAACGTCTTGCAGAACTGCAAGACGTTGAATTTCTTTATCAGACATAGTGATCAGCATCTATATTTTATATCCAGTCCATGGTGATAAAAACCATCATAAACCAGACATTTTTATTGGTGAGAATATAGACACTTTAAATGGGTTCTAACAAACACTGTTATTCCCAAGTAGAAATGTCCTACCTAATAACCAAATAGAAATGTCCTATATGGACATTTCCAAGTCAAGCACAGGATTCAGATTTCGTTGTTGAATTGCTGTTTTCTGTGCACGTCTGCTTGGCATCTTTTGAGAACGATTACGTTTGTTTTGCTGTTCCAGTTCTTCATGCTGTTGTTGAATATGCAGCAATACAGAACTTAAACGTTTATTCTCAACAATCTCTCGCTGGTTAAGCTGACTTAATTTATCGAAGATGCTGTAATTGATCTTCCGTCCTTCATGCATGATCGCTACAGTACCATCCGGATATTCTAGAAACTCAAGATATTTACCGATCAGCTTCTGATTTTCTTGGATATTATCCAGAATATATACACATTTATCATAAGTAATGGTCAGGCTATTGGTGACTCTGCGGGGTTCACGCCAAGTAAAAATATCATCTAATTCTTCAGCTGTTTCAGTGACAGTCCGGTGGAGATCCTTAGGATTAAAGGCCATCTTGGCAAATTTACGATTAAATTGCTCAATAAAGCAGGGCAGCCAGGCATTGGCATCTGCAATCGAACTGATAGCTTCTAAGCGCATCTCCTTAATCAGACGATCCTGAAGCGTTCTATTGGCTCGTTCTACACGTCCTTTGGCCTGTGGTGAATTGGCGAAGATGATATCGATATTGAGCGTACTGAGTACTCGCCCAAATTGGGTAATCTTGGTGTCTTTCTTGCTGCTTTGATTTACCCTAAAGACTGAATGTTTGTCGCTGTAAAACGCTAAGGGCTTACCGTGCTGTTCAACATACAAACGTGTCGAAATCATATAGTCAAAGGTTGATTCTGACTCACAGAAGCGTAAATGCTGTAATTTGCCTGTGGCATCATCAATAAACACCAGCAGACAGCATTTAGCAGCACGCCCTTCGAACCAGTCATGGTGAGAGCCATCAATCTGGATCAGTTCACCATAGCAATCCCGGTTATATCGAGGCTGATATGGGCGTTTCAGGCGCTTGGCGCGAGGAATCCACAAGTCGGCTGCAATCATCCAAGAACGCAGGGTTTCTACTGAAAGATCGAATCCATGTACGGTGGTGAGCTTTTCATGCGCTAAAGTGGGTCCGAAACCATGGAGTTGGTCAGAAACAATATTGAGGCACTTGAGTCTGAGTTCTTCAGGAAGTTTGGAATTGCTGGTTTGGCCACGACCGGCATGGGCTAATGCAGCTGGACCTTGAGCTTTGTATTTCTGCAGTAAGCGTCTGATCTGACGTTCTGAGATATGAAGTAGCTGAGCAGCCTGGGATTGAGTTATGCGTTGATCGCAGATTTCCTGCAAGACCGACAATCGTTTAAGTTCTTTATCCGACATAGACACCAACATATCAAACCGTCCGCTTCGATAATCGCAAAAGCGCATATTCTAAAAGCGGACATTTTTACTTTGGAGAAACCGGACATTTCTATTTTGGAGTTACAAAGGGCCTTTCGTATAATCGCCATTATGTTAAATGGCACTAAGCATATTAATTTTGTCTATATTTACGATTATCAAATATGTTCATAAATATTAATGTAAAGAATACCATGAGGGCATATTGCAAACTAAAAGCAATAGCAGAAATATAAGGATGTGCGAAACTGTTTAAGTAGGTAAGAGTATCGCCTTTGCGCCATTCTTTATATGGTGGGAGAGGCTCATCATTAATAATAAACCAAGTCAGGTTCATTAGGCCTAAAGTAAAAAAGAAAAATACAATGCCAAGCCAGCCATTGATAGACTGCTGGTTCTTATTTAATGTTGCATAATGCTGACGTATTTGTCTTACATATTTGGCTGGTAGTGGGTGTCTTAAATAATTAATAACAATAAGCCCAATCACGAAAAAATTACATATTGCAAAATAGTCATTTAGAAACTTATGTTGGCTTGAAATCGAAGAGTCAATTGTGGTCGGAAATAAGCCCTGAAATGAGAAATCAAAACTGACTATGACTAATGCGATTACAGTGGGTACAAGATAAAAATAATAAAATGGTGCTGTAACATCTAAATAATATAAAAAAGCTGATTTTTTTTTCATAGTTTTTGGTGATTTCGTTTAAGTTTTCCTAAAATTAACATAATACACGTTATACGAAATTATCTTGTTAGAACCCATTTAAAGTGTCTATATTCTCACCAATAAAAATGTCTGGTTTATGATGGTTTTTATCACCATGGACTGGATATAAAATATAGATGCTGATCACTATGTCTGATAAAGAAATTCAACGTCTTGCAGTTCTGCAAGACGTTAGAGATCATCGTATTACCCAGGTCCGTGCTGCTGAAATCCTGAATCTTTCCACCCGTCAAATTACCCGGTTATTGCAGAAGCTCAATCAAGATGGTGTCTCAGGTATGGCACATGCCAGTCGTGGTCAACCGGGTCATCGTCGCCATGACGTCCTGTTAAAATCAGAATGTCTTTCCATTATTTCTGAACATTTGCTGGGCTTTGGTCCTACATTGGCTCATGAGAAGCTCAGCAGCATGTTTGGCCTGCATATCCCGGTAGAAACGGTTCGTCGCTGGATGACTGCAAATGACCTCTGGATTCCTCGATCCAAGCGCCTGAAACGTCCATATCAGCCTCGATACAACCGTGATTGCTTCGGTGAGCTGATCCAGATCGATGGCTCATATCACGACTGGTTTGAAGGTCGAGCTTCCAAATGCTGCTTGCTGGTTTATATCGATGACGCCACTGGAAAGCTGTTGCATCTGCGCTTTTGTGAGGCTGAAACGACCTTTGATTATATGCTTTCAACCCGAGCCTACATTGAGCAATACGGCAAGCCTTTAGCGTTTTATAGCGATAAACACTCGGTATTCCGAGTGAATCAGAAATCGAGCCAAGATAGCCAGATCACGCAATTTGGGCGGATCCTGAATGAGTTAAACATTGATATTGTCTTCGCCAACTCCCCACAAGCCAAAGGCCGCGTAGAACGTGCCAATAGAACTCTTCAGGACCGTCTGATCAAGGAGATGCGCCTGGAAGGTATCTGTTCGATTGCTGAGGCCAATGCATGGTTGCCCTGCTTTATCGAGCAGTTCAATCAGAAGTTCGCCAAATATGCGCGAAACTCAAAGAATTTACATCGGCCATTAACCGAATCTGATCTTGAACTGGATGATATTTTTACCTGGCAGGAACCGCGTAAGGTCACCAAGAATCTGACCCTGACCTATGACAAATGTATTTATATGCTTGAGCCAACAGTACTGAATCATAAGCTGATTGGGCAATACATTTCATTTCTAGAGTATCCGGATGGCACTGTGGCCCTCATGCATGAAGGGCGAAAGCTCAACTACAGCATCTTCAATAAATTGGCTGGGCTGCAGCAAAATGAGATTGTTGAGAATAAACGGTTAGGTACAGTTCTGGCACATATTCAGCAACAGCATGAAGAACTGGAACAGCAAAACAAACGTAATCGTTCTCAAAAGATGCCAAGCAGACGTGCACAGAAAACAGCAATTCAACAACGAAATCTGAATCCTGTGCTTGACTTGGAAATGTCCATATAGGACATTTCTATTTGGTTATTAGGTAGGACATTTCTACTTGGGAATAACATATCTATTTTATTTTATATAAATCATATTTTTATAATCGAATAAAAAGCCTAACTTAGCTGAATTAGGCTTTTTTAATAATTTACGAAGTTCCACGCCTATTATTTGAGCAAAGTTCCACGGTTTTGTTCAACTTTTATAAATATTGTCCTATTTTTCATAAGTCATTATTACATGTGGTAGAACCGAAATTGGTACATAAAAAATAGGGAAGTTGGTAATCATAAGGAAAAAAATAACACTCTATATGTCGTAAAAGACAAATTATGAGTCGTCTGATAGAGTTTTACCATTTAAATGACAATCTTCTTTTTGAGCAGAGTTGCTTTAAAAAAGCGTACATATTGCAGGTTAATTTCATTTTTATTGAAGTAAATCACATAAAAAATTTAAAATATTTTCTTTATAAATCAAATATGTTTGAGGCTTTAAAAAAAACGCTGCACAATGAAATCAAAATATTTTGGCATAAATCTAAGATTGAGATTTGTGCCGTTGTGCATTTCCGGGGGAAAAGATGTTCACGGCAGAATTGTTGGACGAAGCAAAAAAATTCATGCATCACATGCTGACTAAGGTGGTGGAATATGGCGGTTCAGATTTATTTATTACGGCTGATTTTCCACCTAGTATTAAACATCAGGGCTTAATGAAACCTTTTGGACAGCAGGAACTCACGGCTGAAAAAACCAAGCTGTTTGCCTACAGCTTGATGAATGATAAACAGCGTAAAGAATTTGAAACTGAACTCGAGTGCAATTTTGCCATCACCGTGCCAGGTGTTTCCCGTTTCCGGGTCAATGTGTTCCAGCAACAACTCAATGTCGGCATGGTAATTCGTACCATTACTGCAGAAATTCCAAACTTCCAGAAACTGAAATTACCGGAATCGCTGAAACATGTGATTATGGAAAAACGCGGACTGGTGCTGGTGGTCGGTGGAACGGGTTCAGGTAAATCAACTTCACTCGCGGCGATGATTGACTACCGTAATGAAAATTCGGCCGGGCATATCATTACCGTAGAAGACCCGGTTGAATATGTGCACAAGCATAAAAAATCCATGATTACTCATCGTGAAGTCGGAGTGGACTGCCATTCCTGGCACAACGCGCTGAAAAATACCTTGCGTCAGGCACCAGATGTGATTCTGATCGGGGAAATTCGCGATACTGAAACTATGGAACATGCGATTGCCTTTGCGGAAACTGGTCATTTGTGTTTGGGAACACTGCACTCCAACAATGCCAATCAGACTTTGGACCGAATTATTAACTTCTTTCCGGAAGAACGCCGGAATCAGTTATTAATGGATTTGTCATCCAATATGAAGGCAATTATTTCACAGCGTCTGATTCGTACTCAAGATGGTAAAGGCCGTCGCGCAGCGATTGAAATCATGTTGAATACACCACTTATTTCAGACTTGATTCTGAAAGGTGAATTCCATGAGCTGAAAGCAATTATGGCGAAATCGCGTGAACTGGGCATGCAGACTTTTGACCAGGCCTTATTTGACCTGTATAACCAAGGCGCCATTTCCTATGAAGAAGCTTTGCGTAATGCTGATTCTACCAATGAATTACGTTTGCAGATCAAGCTGAAAAGTAACCGACAGGACACTACCGTAGCCACAGAGGCAACCCAATTCACCATGATGCAAGAGCCAAAAGCGGAAGAGAAACAAGCAGAGAATACTTCGGTGTCAGAATAAATATTTGCTCAAAAAATCACAGGCAGAATTTTCTGCCTGTTTTTTTATTGATCTTATTTATTATTCGATTCAATCCATAAAACTAGACGGTTTTACGTTGCACCACCAGCTTAAAATAAACAATACTGCTTAAGGTTAAAATACCGCATAGCATAAAAGCAAACTGATAACTGTAAGCTGCAATGATGGCACCAATCAGTAGTGAACCGATGGCAATACCCAGGTCATAAAACGTATAAAAAGTTGAAGTTGCATAGCCAATTCGATGCTTGGGCGCACATTGAATCGCCAAAGTTTGAATACACGGCTGGACACTACCAAAGCCCACACCAACCATGACTGCAGCCAGCATAAATCCCCATAAGCTCTGAATCTGGCTCAGTAAAAATAAACCCGAACTAAAAGCCAGCAATGCCGGATAAATCACATATTGCGGGCCTTTACGATCATAAATCTTTCCGGTGATCGGCCGTAAGCTCATCATGGAAATCGCAAAAACCACAAAGAATAAACCTGCATAGGCCATTAAATCCTTGCTGGCTGCGAAGGGTGCGATAAAAGACATGATGCTCGCATAAGAAAAAGAAATCAGCATGGCCAATACTGCGACAGGCAGCACTTTCTTTTCCACAAAATCTGTCAGCTCAAGCGAGGTTTTCTTATTGGTATTTTTGATGATTTTTTCAGGTTCTTTGACCGGAATCAAAAAACAGAAGGCAAATCCGATAAAAACCAAGACGATCAATAGCATACTGACCTGAAAATAAGACCAGTATTCCATCAGGCTTAGACCTATTAACGGACCTAAGACAATCCCCAGATTAACCGACATGACAAAATAGCCCATGCCTTCACCTTTACGCTGCTCCGGAATAAATTGGTTCACCACAGGCACGCAAACTGTAGTCAATATACTGAACCAGATGCCATGGAAGAAACGGATGATAAACAGAATCGTGAGCTGATCTGCCAGCAGATAAGTAAGTGAAAACAGGCTAAAAAACACTTCTGAAATAATCAGGGTTCTACGTACCCCGAATTTTTCGATAATTAAACCGCTAAAAGGTCGCACTGCAATGGCAGAGACCATAAACAAGGTCATGGCCAGACCTGCCTGAGTCAGGTTGCCGCCTAATTCTTTTAAGATGTATATTGGCAAAATTGTGGTTTGTGCAAAATAGAAAATAAATAAAAATAGGTTGTTGGCCAAACAAAGCACAAATGACTTGGTCCATAGTGGCGCTGCAATGGCGTTCATGATTTTCCTAAAATGATATGCTGTAAGACGCTGGGCTCAGCATGGGAAATTATTGTTATAAATAAGCGCGAGCTATCTAGGAGCGAAGGAGATATGAGCAAGACTTTAAGAAAAATAAGTGAAAAATACAATGATATTTCATGATAAATGCATGAAATTTAATTTGAACTAGGAAATGCAACGCTTGATCTTTAATAAAAAAATCAGCCCGGAGGCTGATTTTTTAAAGTTAAAATGGCTTAGAGGCCAGCTTCATATTCTGTATTGGAAAGCAGCTTTTCGACATCTGCCATATTGTCTGGCTTGATTTTATAGATCCAGCCTTTGCCATATGGGTCATCATTAATGAAATCTGGATCATCTTCAAGATCAGGATTGATTTCAACCACTACACCAGACACTGGTGCATGAATATCGGAAGCTGTTTTTACTGATTCAACCACGCCAGCTTGTTCGCCCGCAGTAATATGTGAATCAAGATCTGGTGCTTCTACATAGACTAAATCGCCTAACGCATCCTGTGCATGGTCGGAAATACCGGTCACAACAAGATCACCCTCAATGCGCACCCATTCATGTGTACTTGCGTACTTTAATTCTGCAGGATGATTCATTGATAACTCCTTAAAAATCTTAAGATCATTTTTGACATGTTTTATACATTCTTTTTAAGCAAAACAAAAGGCTTATACTTCCTTATAAATAAGGATCTTTGCGCCAGTTGCTCGGGCTGCGACCACTCCAGCGTTTAAATGCTCTGCTAAAATTGGCGACATCACTATAACCCAGTTCATCGGCAATCTGTTCCAGAGTGAAATCTGTCCGGGATAATAACGAGGTGGCATGCCGGTAACGCACTTCATCGACCAGGGTAGAAAAGGAGGTGCCTTCGGCGGCGAGTTGACGTTTTAAGGTGCGGTCAGACATGTGCAAGCGATCCGCCACACTTTCAATACTGAGATAGTGTTGCTCAGCATGGGTTAATATATCCCGGACACGCATGGCAATCCGATGCCGTTCACCCAAGGCAGAAAGTTCCGTTTCACACTGGTTAATCGCAATCTGGCTGGCAATCGGATCGGCATGCACCAGCTTGTTCATCAGGTAGCTTTTATCAAAGCTCAGAATTAAATGCGGTTGTTCAAAACGGAACTGATGGGTGGGGAACTTCGCCATAAAGCGTTCAAAATCTTCCGGCTTTTTGAAATCGAAGTCGATTTCTCCTGTCGCATCAGTAACGCCTGTAATCGCTTTGGCCATACTGATCAGACCGATCATCAAGGCAATGGAAATTTCGGTGCGCAGAGGTTCAAGCTGAATATCGGTTTGCAACTGTACCGTGGCTTTGGCACCAAAAGTCGAGAAAAATAGTTGCAGGAAGGGTAAACGGAGTTGAATAAATCGGTTCGCCAGTACCAGCGCATCGGTAATATTATTCGCCGTCATAATGGCATAGCCAATAAAGCCATGAATCGAGATCCGCATCTGTGTGCCGAGATGATAGCCCAAGGTCGGTTCGCCGGTCAGTTTCAGGGCATATTTCACCAGTTCGTTGGCGACAGGGGTTGGAATACGAAAATCAGGATCTGCCAACTGTTCACTGGTCAGGCCAAAAGGTTGGAAAAGCGACTCATTATTATAACCCCAGCGGGAAATGACATCGAGAAGCAGGAGACCGTAAACACCTGGAATTCCTTGGTCTTGGCGTGGAGCAATTGTTTTCATGCGCGATCCGTTGCACTCATTCAAATTTTTTTATTTATAAATAGATATTGGCATGAAGCCGCCAAATTTTTCATTAAAATTGTTGGACAAAATTTTGGCGATTGTGACTCTGCCACTGGCAGATTAGCCTGAATTCAGCATTAAAATCAATTTAAACCGCATAATTTTATTGATGAAATTAAAATTATTTTATTGAACAAGTCACATCCCAGCATCTGTTTGCTCAGGACAGGATGATTGGTCTAGTTTTTATTAAGTATTAAACAGGACTTCATCAGAGAGCTTTCAGCACTAGAGAGTGAGGTCATTTCATTAAAATGCCAGATAGATGGCAACTTAAGGTTCATCTATATAAAAGATTTTAAAAAGAAAGGTCTGGGCAAAGTTTTCTTTTGTCCCAGACCTGTTTAGTATTGAAGATGATCAAATCATCAATAATTTTGAAATCTTCCAGATACTGTATTAATCATCCTTCGGTGCTTTGACCTGCTGTTGAATCAACATACCACCCGTTTGACGTTGCCAAAGTTGGGCATAGATGCCATTCAATGCTACTAGTTCTTCATGACTGCCTTGCTCGGCAATCCGACCTTGATCCAGTACAATCAGCCGATCCATCTGCGCGATGGTTGACAGGCGATGTGCAATGGCAATCACGGTTTTACCTTGCATCAAGTCATCAAGGCTATTCTGAATAGCGGCTTCGACTTCAGAATCCAGTGCACTGGTCGCTTCATCCAGAATCAGAATCGGGGCATCTTTCAGGAACACACGAGCAATCGCAATCCGCTGACGTTGTCCGCCGGAAAGTTTTACGCCACGTTCACCGACATAGGCTTCATAGCCTTTTTTACCGCGTAAATCGGTCAGATTGGGAATAAACTCTTCTGCCTTGGCTTTACGCACGGCTTCAAACATTTCTTCATCGCTTGCATCAGGACGACCATATTTAATATTTTCCGCGACCGTGCGATGTAGCAGTGAAGTATCTTGAGTCACTAATGCAATGTTCTTGCGCAAACTGTCTTGAGTGACTTCATCAATATCCTGACCATCAATCAAGATACGCCCCTGGTTGATATGATAGAAGTGCAGCAACAGTTGAATCAGGGTGGATTTACCGGCACCTGAACGACCGACAATCCCGATTTTTTCACCCGGACGAATGGTCAGATTAAACTGATCAATCACATTTTTATCATTGTAGGCAAAGCTGACATTTTCGAATTTGATCTCACCATGATTGAGCTGTAGCTCTTTGGCATCCGGTTTATCTTCAATGGCAATTTTACGACCCAAAGTTTTCATACCATCCTGAATGGTACCGACATTTTCAAACAGGGCAGAGGTCTGCCACATCATAAATTCGGCAATACTGTTCAGTTTCAGTACCATTGCTGTAGTTGCAGCAATAATGCCCAGCTCGGCCTGACCTTCCATCCACAACCAGATCGCAGTACCCAGTACGCCGCCATATAACACTACACTCAGCAGTAAAATACTGATTTCGTATTGGGCACCCAGACGCATCTGTTTATATACCGTTACCATAAATTCCTGCATAGAGGTCTTGGCATACTGGCTTTCACGACCGGCATGAGCAAACAGCTTGACAGTCTGAATATTGGTATAGGCATCCGTGATACGCCCGGTCATGACGGCACGGGCATCCGCCTGAGCATTGGAAATTTTGCTCAAACGTGGAATGAAATAACACGCTGCACAGATAAACAAGGCTAGCCAGACCATCAATGGAATGATCAGCAAGGGTGAAATTGCACCCAAAACAATATTGATGGTGATGAAATAAATCAGCACATAAGCCAGCATGTCACCCAGAATGACCCAGAATTCGCGTACTGCCAGAGCGGTTTGCATAACTTTGGCCGATAATCGTCCGGCAAAATCGTTGTGGAAAAAATCCAGGCTTTGTTTCATCAGCAGATTATGAAAGCGCCAGCGTAAACGCATCGGGAAGTTGCTATACAGAATTTGATGCTTAATCAGTGATTGTGCGCTGGCGAAGAAAATATTGGCCAGCAGAACAATACTCAGTAAGGTTAAATTACTGGCATGTTGCTCCAGAAAAGTATCGGGCTGGCTTTTACTGAGCCAGTTCACCAGATCACCAATTTTTGAATACAGAAAAGCTTCGAAGCTGGCAGCCCCGGCGGTACACAGCACCAGAATCAGCAAATAACGGCGTACGCCATAGGCCGCCTGCCAGACAAATGGAAAAAACTTGGTCGGTAAAGGTTGATTCAGATTTTTGGTGGGATAGGGGTCAACCAGTCTTTCAAGCCATCGAAACATTATCGTACTCTTATCATGCATTTTGCTTTTCGGGAATTATAAAGGATTCTGTTTTTTTAAGCCCGTAATTGGGTGAAATTGCCACAAAATGATTCACTCAATTAAAACTTGGATTATAAAAATTAAACTAAAGCCAGATTTATGCCAGTCAGAATTTAAACATCTCATGAAATAAAAAAGCCTGAAATGCAGCAGCACCTCAGGCTTGAGATTGGATGACTTGTGTTTAAGTAATAATCGAAGATGGTTGAGTAAATGCTTCCTTTAAATCAAGACCTGAAGGCGCTTGATACACTTTTAAACCAAATTCCGGAATAATCGCCAGCAGATGATCCATGATATCAGACTGGATATTTTCATACTCCACCCAGGCGGTAGTATTGGTAAAAGCATAAATCTCTAACGGTAAACCTTCACTGGTCGGCTGCAATTGGCGCACCATCAGGGAATGATTTTTACTAATGCCCGAATGCTGTTGCAGATAAAATTCTACATAGGCACGGAAAGTTCCCAGATTGGTGAGACGGCGCTGGTTATATTGCGAATGATGGCTCAGTTGCAGATTAAATTGTTCCAGTTCCTCTGACTTGGTATTTAAGTATTGATCCAACAGAATAAAATTTTTCAGCTTGTTCTGTTCTTCAGCCGACATAAAATGCACGCTGCTTTGATCAATATGAATCGAGCGCTTGATCCGGCGTGCACCGGCTTCCTGCATGCCACGCCAGTTTTTAAAGGTGTCCGTCACCAGTTTGTTGGTCGGAATGGTAGTCACTGTTTTATCAAAATTCTGTACCGTAATGGTATGTAATGACATATCAATGACATCGCCGTCCGCATTCAGCGAGGGCATTTCGATCCAGTCGCCAATCCGCACCATGTCATAAGATGAAATCTGCACTGACGCCACCAGTGACAAAATGGTATTTTGAAAGACCAGCATCAACACCGCGGCCATGGCACCGAAGCCAGCCAGCAAGGTAAAGACATCCTTTTTCAGGAAAGTGCCGAGAATCATCAGGCCACAGACAATAAAGATAATCAGTTTGACCAGCTGCAAATAACCTTTAATCGGTTTGTTACGTGACTTGGGATTACGCTGATAGACCAGGTTAAAAATATTCAGTAATTCACCAAGAGCTAAGGCAATCGTCAGGAAGATAAAAGCCTGTGCCCCCATTTGCACAAAGGACTCAACCTTGTCAGATAAATGCGGTACTGTGGTAATCCCGTTCATGATCACTACTGCGGGAACAATATTGGCAATCCGGCGAATCACGCTATGCTCAGCAAAAATCTGATTATTGGCAAAAGGCATTCTGGAAATCAGTTGACGTATTCCGCGTACCACAATCTGTTTAGCAAATAGATTGGCAAGAATCGCCAGTAAAATCACAATACTCAGTGAAGATAGCATTTCCAGCCATGGGTACTGATTTGCCCATTCTTGAATATTCCGAATAAAATTAAACTGTTCCAAACGATCTTTCTCTTCAATCAAAAATTTAGATCAAGTTTATAGTTTTGGATCAGATTTTTTAATATTGGATAACTTTTTAAAACATATTTGTTAATGTGAATTATTAAATAACAGCACATACAAATAAAAAACCGGCGAATTCGCCGGTTTCTGATCTTCGATATTTCAGTAATGATATCGCGATGCTTACCACATCAAGTCATCAGGAATAACATAAGCTGCATATGGATCTTCTTCATCGGTGGTTTCTTCATTTTTCTCTGAATTATTCACAATGATAAAGCCCTGCATTTTCGCATTGATACGCTCTGCCAGAGCTTTAGGCAAGAAAGCATAGCTGTCATTTTCACGTGCAATCACCAGACTGCCTGCCACCAACGCATTATAGATCTGCTGGTTTAAATAGACCTTTTTGACTTTGCTGTCATCAATAAACTGATACACCGCATCGCCGTCAGTATTACGGATTTTGTGCTGATTAATCATTTGCATGATTGCGGCTTTCAGTTCTTTTTCCTGCAAAGCTGCTTTTTTCTCTTGCTCAATCGCCTGATCTTTGGCCATTTTTTGCTGTTTGTCTTGTTCAATCTTGGCCTTGATTTCAGCTTCGGTACCGTCACCGGTGCGTTTTTCATGCACAGCCTGTTTAGACAGTTTTTTGGCTTTTTTATTATCGACCAATCCTGCCTTTAACAATTGTGCCTGCAATGCATTTTTAACCATGAGAATGTCCAGATATTAGTCGTGTTGATGTCGATAACGTAAATAAATCACCCAATACGTGAGACTGAGAACCAGACTCAGCACTGCCGGGATCAGGAATGCATTTAATTTTAAATAAGGATATAGCCAGCTGGCAAGAATGCCGCCGCTTAAAAAACCGAGCAAAATAAGCAGATGCAAAACCACACGTCGTGATTCTACCTCTAAACCGCGCAACCGGTAGCCCATCGCCAAGCCAAGGTCGGTCAGTACGCCAGATAAATGCGTGGTGCGAATGATGGCACCTTTATAATGGCTGACCATGGCATTTTGCACCCCCATGGCAACACAGGCCCATAACAAGGCGTAGCGCGGGAAATAGGGCAACAATAACCAGCAGATCAAAATAAAAATAGCCACCAGACTTAAAGGGTAACCATAAAGTTGCCCTAGGCGAAAGTGACTATTTCCAAGAATGAGCCCGCTATAGGATGAACCAATGACATAGCAGAGTGTGACCAAAAAGAGATACAACATCTGTTCTGGTTGCCAGTTTAGCAGGGCCATGGCCAGCATGCTGACATTACCGGTCATATGTGAAACAGACTGGTGCAGTACCGTCACCAGACCCAAGACGTTAATCATGCCGGCATTGACGGCAAGAAAAAACGCCCCTAATTGTACCCAGGTAGGTAAACGCTGTAATGGCATAACAACATCATTGGCTAAACATATTGATTAATCAATATAAAATCAATTTGATGCGCGGTCTACTGCTGTAGTAAATAAAACATCGGTCGATGAGTTTAGCGCGGTTTCAGTAGAATCCTGCAATACGCTAATGACCATACCAATTGCAACGACTTGCATGGCAATATCCGAAGAAATCCCAAACAGGCCACATGCAACTGGAATCAGTAACAATGAACCTCCTGCAACCCCTGAAGCGCCACATGCCGAAACGGTTGCCACCACAGAAAGAATGAGCATAGTGCTGAAATCGACGCTAATCCCCAAAGTATTTACAGCCGCCAATGACAATACAGTAATGGTCACAGAAGCACCTGCCATGTTGATCGTAGCACCCAAAGGAATTGCGATACTTGAAGTTGATTCCTTGACGCCCAGACGTTTTGCCAGATCCAGATTGACTGGAATGTTGGCTGCTGAACTACGGGTAAAGAAAGCGGTAATGCCACTTTCGCGCAAACAGGTGAACACCAGTGGATACGGGTTGTTACGCGTCATTAAGGCAACCAGAAGCGGATTAATCACCAGTGCCACAAACACCATTGTGCCTAACAATACAGTCAACAAATGTACATAGCTTGTCAGCGTGTCCAGACCAGATTCAGCAAAAGTCACCGCAACCAGACCAAAAATACCCAAAGGTGCAAAGCTGATCACTAAACGAATCACATAGTTCACTGCAAAGGCTGCATCATTCAAAAGCGTCTTGGTGCTATCCGATGCATGACGGAAAGCAATGCCCAATGCTACTGACCAGGCCAGAATACCAATAAAGTTTGCTTCAGCAATTGCAACAACCGGGTTGGCGACAAAGCTGAGCAGCAAATTCTTCAGAATTTCCACCAGACTACCCGGTGGCTGCAAGTCAGCTTGTGCAGCAATATCCAGGAACAGCGTACTTGGAAATAAGATGCTCGACACCACAGCGCTCAGCGCAGCAAGGAACATACCGACCGCATACATCAGCATAATCGGCTTGATGGCGGCGTTGGATTGGCCCACTTTAAAATTCGCGATAGAAGCTAAAACTAAAATGAAAACCAGAATCGGTGCAACAGACTTCAAGGCTTTAATAAACAGGTCGCCCAATAGGCTTAATGAGGGAGTAGCTTCGGGAAATACCACAGCCACACCCACACCTAAAATAATGGCGATGATGATTCGAGAGACTAAGCTCATGCGCATAAGGGCAGAAAACATAAGGTTGCCTTGTGAAAATTACGAGGGCTAAATTTGGGAAAAAGTTGCGCTATTTTATACTTAATTTAAACAAGGCTTAAAATATATTTTCATATAAAAACCAAGATATTGATATTATTGATTTATTATAAAATCTATTGGTTTAAAACAGCGCTTATATTGAAGAAAGACTTCTTAAAATGATGAATAAATCAGCGCTTTTAAAATTGTATTCATGAAATAAATATCAAAGTTAAATAGATAAATTCAAATTATATTTGAAAATTCAGAAAAGACTGCACTTATGACCGGTCGGAATCTCCGGCCATAAGTTCAAATATCTGCTGTTCTAAATCGTATAATCTTTATGCTGTTCAAAGATCTCTGGTGCCAGGTCCTGAATCGCCTGAAAATGGGTCAGATAAATGCGCCCGCTCAGATGCGTCATCAATTTAGAAGCTTGCAGCTTGTCCATGACCGGACCTTTGACTTCGGCAAAATGCAGGCGAATATCTAGTTTGGCCAATTCTGCATTTAAATCTTCCAGCATTTCCAGAGCACTCAGATCAATCGCACTGATGCTGGAACAGTTAATAATCACATGTTGCAGCTGGTCATTTAGACTGATCTCATTGATCAGATAACCTTTAAAGCTATTGGCATTCAGAAATGTCAGATTCTCATCAATCCGCAGTGACAGCACCCGGTTTGAGGTACTGACCTGATGCCGCTGAATATTGCGAAAATGCTGGGTTCCTTCCACTAGACCGACAACCGCAATATGCGGTCGGCTGATTCGCCATAACATCAGCACAAATGTCGATACGATCCCAATGATCAAACCGGTCGAAATATCAATAAGAACCACGCCCAGAAAGGTAATCCACATGGCAAGGCCATCTGCCTTGGAATAGCGCCAGGCATCAAAAAATGGCTGAAAATTAACCAGCTTCCAGATGGAAACAATAATCGTCGCGGCCAGAATGGTCAGCGGCAGATCTTCAAAAAATCCGGTAAAGAACAGGCTCACGAAAATAATCAGAATCGAGGATAAAACACCGGCCATAGGTGATTTGGCACCGGCATCGGCATTCACCACCGTCCGCGACAGGCTGCCGGTCACAGGAAAAGCTGAACTCACGCCTGCACTGATATTGGCCAGACCGAGCGCGATCAGTTCCTGATTACTGTTTAAATGACTGCGTTGCTGTAAGGCCGTGGCTTGAGCAATCGATAGTGACTCCACAAAACTGATCATGGCGATCATGCTGGCACCCGGTAACAAGGTCATCACCAATTCCCAGTTCCAGTGTGGAAAAGACAAGGGTGGAAAACCGGAAGGAATTGCACCGACCGTTTTAATACCCTGAAGCTTTAAATCCAGAAAGACAATCGCCGCAATGCCGAGACACACCAAAATCAGGGGCACTGCACGTACCAGAAAATCTGTAGAGCCGATCCGGCTTTGTACAGCCTGAGATTTTAATAACTTGGGCAAATAGATTAGCAGACCGATAGAGAACAGGCCGAAAATCAGGCTCGGCACGTGCAGTAGCGGGAAATATTGCAGCAAACTGCTGACAAACTCCGGAAGGTTATTGGCTTTTAAAGGAAGATCGACCAAAAACTTTAACTGCCCAAACGCAATCAATAAGGCAGAGGCAATAATAAAGCTTTGAATCACGGGATGACTGATCAACTGGATCAGAAAACCAAAACGGAATAATCCCAAAAGCAGGGAAATAATCCCGACCATCAGTGCCAATAAAGTCGCAGCTTCAATATAGACTGGTGAGCCGACTTCAAAAAGTGGATTGAGCGTAGCAAAAGTCATCATGGAAATGATGGCTACCGGGCCAATCGATAAAGTCGAACTCCCACCGAGCAGCGCATAAATGATCATCGGCAGGATGCTGGCATATAAGCCCATGATCGGCGGCAATCCTGCCAGCATGGCATAGGCCATCCCTTGAGGCACCAGCATCGCCACCACAATCAGGGCAGCCAGCACATCAGACTTAAATTTGACCGGCGTGTAGTGGCTTAACCATGCCCAGGCAGGCAGTCTATGCAGAAGTTTAGACTTGAAATTTGGCATAAAAAGGTCTAAATCACAAATATAGATATATTATGCACAAATTCTGCTAAGAAGTCTTAGCTGATCTGAATTCCTGATGATTCATGTTTAAAATGAATCATCTGAGCCAGGCACGTATCATTTGAAAAACTCTATGATCGTGATCTTAGTGGTGTAGAACGACCTCAATAAGAGTTTAAAGAAACTTATCTTGATGACTGAAAAAAGAAAGATTCTTTATTTAGCTGAATTGCCGCAATACAATTGATAAAGGGTATTTAAGACCACAATCAAATTTTGATCTTTAATTGAATAATAAATCTGTTTGCCATCGCGTCGGGTATCTACCACATCGCTTTTACGCAGCATCATGAGCTGCTGAGAAAGAGTCGGCTGTTTAATCTCAGTTATTTCCTCAATTTCTGAAACATTTAGTTCCGCTTGAGACAGATGACATAAAATGAGAAGACGGTCGGTATTGGCCAGAGATTTTAAAATGCCGACGACCTGTTCTGCTGAATCGCGCATAGTCGTGATTTCAAAATCGGTTTTCATTCAATATGTCCATTATAAAGTTACAGCCCGCTAATTATACGGGTCTTAGCCCGTAATACCTTGCTAAAAACAGTTAAGTTTTATGGTTTTTAATGAATTGAATTATCAATTAAAATTATATTTTAAATATTGATAGATAAGATAAATTTATTGCATAGTGCAGAAAGTATTTTAGTTCACATTCGTGCAATGAAGTGCAAGTTTCATCAAACATCTACAAAGCAAAAAAATGCTTGTATGATGTTTAAGCGACTTGAACCAATAACATCAGGGATATCATCATGAGTACAGATTCAGCTTTTCCAACACCGAATAATTTAGGTATAGCGGTTTATAGTAATAATGCAGACGCGATTGGAAATACACCGCTTGTTCGTATTAATCGTGTGATTTCCGCTCCGGCCACGGTACTTGCGAAAATTGAAAGCCGTAATCCGGCATTCTCAGTCAAGTGTCGTATTGGTGCAGCGTTGATTAATGATGCTGAAAAATCTGGCAAGCTCAAATCCGGTATGCATATTGTCGAGCCAACCAGCGGCAATACCGGTATTGCATTGGCTTTTGTTGCGGCAGCCAAAGGTTATGACATTACTTTGACCATGCCTTCAAGCATGAGTATTGAACGCCGTAAGGTGGTGAAAGCATTGGGTGCCAATCTGGTACTGACTGATCCGGCCAAAGGCATGAAAGGCGCGATTGAAGAAGCACAACGTCTAGTCAATGAAAATCCTGAACTGTACTACCTGCCACAACAGTTTGAAAATCCGGCCAATCCTAAAATTCATGAAGAAACTACGGGCCCAGAAATCTGGGAAGCGACTGCGGGCAATGTCGATATTCTGGTCGCAGGTGTCGGAACGGGTGGAACCATTACCGGTATTTCACGCTACTTTGAAAAGGTAAAAAATAAGCCTTTATATTCAGTGGCGGTGGAACCCGCTGAGTCTGCAATTATTGGTCAGGCCAAACGCGGTGAAGACATTACACCTGGACCACACAAAATTCAGGGGATTGGTGCCAACTTCATTCCGGGTAATCTGGATTTAGACCTCGTTGATGAAGTGATTGCCATTAATAGCGCAGATGCAGTCGAGTGGGCACGTAAAACGGCGGCTCAGGAAGGTATCCTGGTCGGCATTTCAAGTGGCGCGGCTATGGCAGCCGCGGCACAATTGGCGGCTCGCCCTGAAAATGCTGGTAAAAATATTGTGGTGATTTTGCCAGACGGTGGTGAACGTTACCTGTCTTCGATCTTATTTGAAGATATTTCTGCCGAATAACATTGATGCATTTTATATTTTAAATACTGGCATACAAGCCCGAAGTCATCTTCGGGCTTTTTTATTGGGTGACTTTAAATCGCAGCAGGACGCTACATTTTTTAAAATAGTCAGATGAAAGACTTGACCTTACCATGATGGGAATGTTTAAGCTATAAGCTCAAAAGTGAGTTGAGGCATGGAGATGGGCATGGCAGAACAAGATAGCAACCGCTTATATGAGCAGCAGGTGCAGATTGGCGGTATGACCTGTGCCTCCTGTGTCGCTCGCGTGGAAAAAGCCTTGAAAAAAATTGAAGGCGTGGTCGAGGCATCTGTCAATCTATCGACTGAAAAAGCTTTTATTAAAAGCCAGCAGCCAATTGCTGCCGCTGCGCTGGTTCAAGCAATTGAAAAATCCGGTTTTGATGTACCGACGCAACAGTTTGATTTGAACATTGAAGGCATGACCTGTGCATCCTGTGTGGCTCGCGTAGAAAAAGCCCTAAAAAAAGTGGAGGGCGTGCTGGATGCACAAGTGAATCTGGCCACTGAAAAGGCGCATGTGAGTGCGATCAATTCTGTGCCATTGTCCAAGCTGACTCAAGCCATGCAAAAAGCCGGTTTTGATATTCAGAGCGATCGCATTGAACTGGCTATTGAAGGCATGACTTGCGCTTCATGTGTGGCACGGGTTGAAAAAGCTTTATTAAAAGTAGAAGGTGTCAGCGAAGCACAGGTCAATCTGGCCACCGAAACTGCCTGGGTGAAAGCCTCGCATGCCCAGATTCCGGCCTTGATTGCTGAGGTGGAGAAAGCCGGTTATCAGGCCACCATAAAATCTGGTAGGGATATGTCGACAGATAGCCATGATGCTTTTCAGGAAAAGAAAGCCAATGAAACGGCACAACTGAAACGAGATTTATGGCTTGCAGTCATTCTGACAGCACCTGTATTTATTCTGGAAATGGGCTCGCATCTGATTCCGGCATTTCATCATTTTATTGCCCATACGCTGGGAACCCAGAACAGCTGGTATCTGCAGTTTGTACTGACCACTTTGGTGCTGATTATTCCGGGACGGCGTTTTTATCAGCATGGGATTCCGGCACTATTGCGTCTGGCACCGGATATGAACTCGCTGGTGGCCGTTGGAACCATTGCCGCATATGGCTTTTCCTGTATTGCGACCTTTTTTCCGCAGCTGTTACCGCAGTCCACTGTGCATGTGTATTTTGAAGCGGCCGCCGTTATTGTCGCGCTGATTTTACTGGGGCGTTATCTGGAAGCTAAAGCCAAAGGGAAAACTTCGGAAGCGATTCAGTATCTGGTCGGTTTGCAGCCAAAAACAGCCCGAGTACAACAAAACAATCACTGGGTTGATCTGGCAATTGCCGATGTACAACAAGGGATGCTGATTGAAATTCGTCCGGGTGAAAAAGTCGCCGTCGATGGTGAAGTCGTTGCCGGGCAAAGCTATATCGATGAAGCGATGATTAGCGGTGAGCCTTTGCCTGTGGCCAAACAGGCTGGCGATCAGGTGGTTGGCGGTACAGTAAACCAGAACGGAACCTTGCAAATCAAGGCCACTGCGGTCGGACAGGATTCGGTACTGGCGCAGATTATTCAGATGGTGGAACAGGCGCAAGGATCGAAGCTACCGATTCAGGCCGTGGTCGATAAAGTGACCTTATGGTTTGTGCCGGCTGTTATGGCATTGGCGGCCTTAACCTTTATGGTCTGGTTCCTGTTTGGGCCTGAGCCGAATCTGACCTACGCATTGGTAAATGCAGTCGCCGTACTGATTATTGCTTGTCCATGTGCGATGGGGCTGGCGACTCCTACTTCAATTATGGTCGGCACTGGCCGTGCAGCAGAACTGGGCGTGTTGTTCCGTAAGGGTGAAGCTTTACAGTTACTGCAGCAAACCAAAGTCGTCGCCTTGGATAAAACTGGAACCTTGACTGAAGGAAAACCGCTGTTGACTGACTTTGAAGTTACGGCAGATTTTAATCAGCAGACCGTATTACAGCTCGTCGCTTCAGTTGAGGCCAAGTCAGAACATCCGATTGCCCACGCCATTGTTCAGGCTGCTCGTGAGCAAGAACTGGAACTGAGTAAAGTGACCGATTTTGATTCGATCACTGGTGCAGGGGTAAAAGCACAGGTTGCTGGTCAGCAGCTGCATATCGGTGCAGAACGTCTGATGCAGGACTTGGGCTTAAATGTCGATCTGTTTAGAGCCACTGCACAAAAGCTCGGTGATCAGGGTCGTAGTCCTTTATATGTAGCGATTAATCAGAAACTGGCTGCGATTATTGCAGTAGCCGATCCGATTAAACCAACTACTTATAGCGCGATTCAGGCCTTGCATGACCAAGGTCTTAAAGTGGCGATGATTACTGGTGATCATCAGCATACCGCACAGGCGATCGCCAAACAGTTGAAAATCGATCAGGTGATTGCGGAAGTTTTGCCGCATGAAAAAGTCGATGCAGTACGACAACTCCAGCAGCAATACGGCGTGCTCACTTTTGTTGGGGATGGAATCAATGATGCACCGGCATTGGCCCAGGCCGATGTCGGTATGGCGATTGGAACCGGTACCGATGTCGCGATTGAAGCAGCCGATGTGGTGTTGATGTCAGGCAATTTACAGCATGTGGCTACAGGCATTGGTTTAAGTCAGGCGACCATACGCAATATTAAACAGAACCTGTTTTGGGCCTTTGTCTACAATATTGCCTTAATTCCGATTGCCGCGGGTGTGCTTTATCCATTTTGGGGTATATTGTTATCGCCAATGTTTGCCGCAGGTGCGATGGCGTTGTCCTCCGTGTTTGTCGTCAGCAATGCCTTGAGATTAAAAGCCTATCAACCGGTGCAGTTTAAGGAGTCAGTATGATGAATATTGGTCAGGCGGCAAAACGTTCTGGCATCTCTGCGAAAATGATTCGTTATTATGAAGACATTGGTTTGTTGCCGGCTCCGAAACGCAGTGATACAGGTTATCGGGTTTATAGTGATGCGGATATTAAAATCTTAAGTTTTATCCAGCATGCACGTGAACTCGGCTTTTCTTCAGAGCAGATGAAAGAATTACTTGGTCTGTGGCTGAACAGCTCACGCCAGAGCAGCGAGGTTAAACAGCTGGCACAAAAACATATCCAGTTTTTACAACAGAAAATTGCCGATATGCAGCATATGCTGATGATATTACAGCAATCGGTGGAACAATGTGCCGGCAATGAACAGTCTGACTGCCAGATTTTAAAACAGATTGAACAGGGTGTCGTCCCTGAGCAGCACTGACCTGATCTGCAGTTCAGCTCAGATTAAATATAGTCTGCCGAATCAGATAAACTTTAAACCGATCCTATGGAGCTAAACATGAAATTCCGTATTGAAAACATGACCTGTGGTGGCTGCGCGCGCAGTGTCACGGCTACGATTAAAGATCTGGATGAAAATGCCACTGTGAATATTGATGTGGCCACTAAACTGGTTGAAGTTGAATCGACAGCCAGTGAATCTGAGATTGTTGCAGCTTTAACCGAAGATGGTTTCCCGCCTGTGGCAGCCTGATCATTGTCGAGTTAGATTGCGAAAGTGATCTTATGCACTCATACAGCCAAATAAAAAATGCCTGATTGAATCAGGCATTTTTTATTCTAGTGATCATACCGATGAGATTTTATCTGGCGTCATCAGCGCCTGATTAATATACAGCTTAATCAAACGTTCGCGTGATCCAATCGCTTTTTGGTAATTGGTCGAATTTAATAACAGCGAAGCGCCATAGGTGACTGTCCAGATATAAGATAAATAATCGCGAATCGACATGGCACTTTCTAAAGCCACCAGATAATCATGGGTGATGTCTTTAATCCGGATAATCCGTTCTTCACGAATACGATAAAGCTCCTGAAATAACTCTTTCAGATTTTTTTCGTTATTGGTTAAACGCTCTTCAATGACATGTAACAGGATGGTTCGGTTCGAATTGAGCATGTGATAGAGCATATATTGTGAAACATAATTTTTAATATCGTTATTATGCTTTTTTGATATTTCTAGAATTCTTTTTTCATTCAGAATAATCAGTTCTAAATATAACTGGTTCTTGCTTTTAAAATGTTTGTAGATGGTTCCTTTTGCGATGTCCAGTTCACTGGCCAGCTCACTCAGGGTAATGTCCTGATTATTATCCAGTAGCAGGCTTTCCGCCATGCTGAGGATCTTCTCTTTACGAAGAAGGAAGTTCTGCTGTCTTACAGTCGTCATCTTCTTGGTCCATACTTTTCGAAAAAGAACCTTCCAAGAATATGAAATTTTGCACGCGATGGCTATAAAACTAAGGTCGTGATATTTATCTCATTTTGTATATTTATGCAGCAACTGGTGACAAATAAAAATAGCGATGCTGAGCAGACAGAAATATTGTCAAGAAAACTGAACCCTAGAGATCAACTTTGCTAAATAAAATTCCATTTTCAGTATAATTATTTTATTGTTTCAGCGCACGAAGCTAAATCCTTTGACTGTTTTAAACCCATATTCATCAGGGTTTAGTACGGAAAGTAGATCAATATTAAGCTGGTATATTCAGTTACTCATACTGAACATGAAGACGTGATTTTCAATGCAACTTTATGAATCTAGATATAGATTTAATACTGCAAGAATTGGATATCACAATTTTAAAATGGCCTGCCTGGATTCTAATGAAAATTAGAAAATATTTGGCAACAGGATTGAGTATCACCCTTTAAGGAATTTAAAAATGCCGATTTATAATGCGCCGCTAAAAGACATGGAATTTATTTTAAATGATGTATTCCAAGCTGAACAATTTTGGCAAGGTAATGAAAATCTTGCACATTTAGATATGGCAACGGCAAATGCAATTCTGGAAGAGATGGGCAAATTTTCGAAGAATGTTATGCTTGACCTGAATCGTCCTGCTGATGAAGAAGGTGGTGCTCAGTTTAACAATGGTGTGGTGACAACACCCAAAGGTTTTAAAGAAGCTTTCAGACAGTTTGCTGAAGGTGGCTGGGTAGGCTTGGGTGCGCCTGAAGAATGGGGCGGACAAAACATGCCGAAGATGCTCACGGTTCTGGCGGATGAAATGATCTGGAGCACCAACCCATCTTTTATGCTTTATCCACTACTCACTGTGGGTGCAGGTATGGCGATCAATGACCGCGCCTCACAGGAACAGAAAGAAACTTATTTACCAAAATTCTATACGGGTGAATGGTCAGGCACCATGTGTCTGACTGAACCACATTCCGGCACAGATCTTGGCATTATCAAGACCAAAGCTGAACCAAATGAAGATGGTTCGTACAATATTACCGGCACCAAAATTTTTATTACCAGCGGTGAGCATGATCTGAGTGAAAACATCATTCATCTGGTACTGGCGAAAACACCGTATGCACCAGCAGGTTCACGTGGTATTTCATTATTTATTGTGCCGAAATTCCTGGTCAATGCAGATGGATCACTGGGTGAGCGTAATGCAGTATCTGCCGGTTCAATCGAACATAAAATGGGAATTAAAGGCTCGGCGACCTGCGTCATGAACTTTGACGGCGCCAAGGGCTATATGGTTGGCAATGAAAATGAAGGTCTGGCCGGCATGTTCGTGATGATGAACTACGAACGTTTGTCTATGGGAATTCAGGGCATTGGTGCAGCAGAATTTGCCTACCAGAATGCGGCACAATATGCGACGGACCGTTTACAGGGCCGTGCATCAACTGGTGCAAAATCTCCAGAAAAACCAGCCGATTCAATTCTAGTCCATGGCGATGTACGCCGTATGCTGCTCAATGTACGTGCTAACAATGAAGCTTCACGTGCGTTTGCGGTGTATGTAGGTCAACAACTGGATATTACCAAATACTCAACCGACCCTGAAGCGGTGCGTAAAGCGACTGACCGTGTGGCGCTGTTAACGCCAATCGCCAAAGCTTATTTGACCGACAAGGCACTGGATTCTGCACTGGAAGCGCAAATGTGCTTCGGTGGTCATGGCTATATCCGTGAATGGGGCATGGAACAGTGTATTCGTGACCTGCGTATTTCACAGATTTATGAAGGCACCAATGGCGTGCAGGCGATTGACCTGATTGGGCGTAAAACCACCAAATGTAATGGGGCTTATATCGCGGAATATATTGCTGAAATCCGTGAATTTGCCCAAAATTTAGATGATTCATTGACGATTAAAACGGCGACATTAGAAGCCTGCCAGCAACTTGAAGATATCACCAAATTCATCGTCGAGCAGTCTAAACTGAACCCTGATTTTGCCAACGCGATTGCTGTCGATTATTTACATGCGGTTGGGCTACTAAGTTTCGTGTATATGTATGCGCGGATTAGCAAAGCCGCTGCAGCCAAAGACGACAGCTACTTCCAGAACAAACTGGTACTGGCCAACTATTATGTGGCCAAAATACTTCCGGATTTGAGTGCACGAATCCAACGTATTCAAGCCGGTGCGGAACTGGTGATGCAGTTGCCTGAAGACTATTTTACCGCACAGGCTTAACCCGCAATGATTGCGAAGGACCAGCCCTACAGCGCTTTGGCTATGTAGGGTTGATAACAATGATGAAAAAGGATGAAACTAAAATGATCGTAATTGTAGATGCAGTACGTACCGCGATGGGCGGCTTTCAAGGTTCATTGTCAAGCTGTACCGCGCCAGATTTGGGTGCTGTGGCAATTAAAGAAGTGGTGGCACGTGCAGGATTGGCGGCCAATGATATTGATGAAGTGATCATGGGCTGCGTACTGCCAGCCGGTTTAAAACAGGGTCCGGCACGTCAGGCCATGCGTCAGGCAGGTCTACCGGATTCAACTGGTGCGACCACCATCAATAAAATTTGTGGTTCTGGCATGAAGGCGGTGATGCAGGCAGCAGATGCGATCAAGGCCGGTTCAGCAGAGATTGTGGTTGCAGGTGGTATGGAATCGATGTCAAACGCGCCATATTTAATGGACAAGGCACGTGCCGGTTTCCGTATGGGGCATGGAAAAGTCATTGATCACATGTTCCAGGAAGGTCTGGAAGATGCTGAAACAGGTCTGTCGATGGGAATTTTGGCTCAGGAAATGGCGGATAAAAAAGGCTATACGCGTGAGCAGCAGGATGACTATGCGATTGGCTCATTAAATAAAGCCGTGACCGCCGTCCAGCAAGGCTTCTTTAAAGATGAAATCGTGCCGGTCACTGTCAGCAGCCGTAAAGGTGATGTGATAGTAGAGCAGGATGAGCAACCTTTAAATGCCAAGGCTGATAAAATTCCAACTCTGCGTCCAGCGTTCAAAAAAGACGGCACCATTACTGCGGCAAATGCCAGTTCAATTTCAGATGGTGCTTCAGCATTGGTGATCACCTCGAGCGAAATTGCTGCACAGCGTAACTTAAAACCGCTAGCTAATATTCTGGCCTATGCCAGCCATTCGCAGCATCCGTCAGAATTTACTATTGCACCTGTTGGTGCGATTGAAAAAGTCCTGAAAAAAACCGGTTGGGATGCTCAGGAGGTTGACCTTTGGGAAATCAACGAAGCGTTCGCCATGGTCACTATGTTAGCCATTGATGGCTTTAAACTTGATCCAGCAAAAGTGAACATTAATGGTGGTGCTTGTGCGCTTGGTCATCCATTGGGTTCTTCTGGCTCTCGTATTATTGTGACCTTGATTCATGCCTTAAAACGTACTGGCGGCAAGAAAGGGATTGCGTCCTTATGTATCGGTGGTGGTGAAGCGACTGCGATTGCTGTGGAACTGATTTAAGCACATCCTAAATCGTATATTCAGGTAGCAAACTCAATACTGATTCATTGGAGACTTTCTGCTCTTGGTTTACCAGGAGCAGGGATTCTTTAAATCATATTAATTTTTAAAATACACAATAAAATCCATATTTTCAGACTTTGCTGATCCCATTCCATCTATATTTTTACTATAAAAATTACTTTTTAAATTATTTAAAAACTTTTTCCAGCACATGCCGGTGAATAAATCGTAACTTGTCTTTAACTGCTTCGCTCAGCTTGAAGGGGTAGGCATCTTCCAGACCCATACAACGGTTTAAGGCATTCAGATTAAAGGTCAAGGTAACCCAGTTTTCCAGAATATGTTCAAAATCCTGTCCACCAATCGGGCATTCTTTAAAATCCATACTGGCCAGATAGCTGCCATTTCCTTCGACACGCATACCACCATAGTAGGCAGTTTCCAGTGTTTCCATCATATGCAGATAATGTGCCCAGGTTTCTGCCCAGTCTTCCCAGGGATGGGCGGTGGCATAAGCACTGATATACTTTTCCTGCCAGTTGATTGGTGCGCCTTCGTTATAATGGCGTTCAAGTGCCTTGCTGTAGTCTTGCCGCTCATCGCCAAAATACTGACGGAATTCATCTAGCAATTCCGGATGCATATGTTGCATGAGCGCAAAATAATAATGGCCGCTTTCATGACGAAAATGACCCAATAAAGTCCGGTAGTTTTCACCCATATTCACACGTGTAGTTTCACGATAAACCACATCAGCTTCAATGGCATTGAGGGTAATGACACCATTGGCATGACCAATTAAAACAGGCTTATCTTCTTGGGGCAGGAGAAAATCAAAACGCAGACCAAATGGATCATCTTCAGACTTTTTAGGGCGTGGCATCATGTTCATGCGCTGGGCCAAATACAGGAATCGACGTTTGGCTTCTTCCAGTCGAAACCAGTAAATCAGGTTCTCAGAATTTTCCAGATCAGGAATGACATGGGTCAACTGACAGGATTCACAAAATTCCTCGTCTTCATCGCTGGGGATCATCCAGTTGCATACCTGATAATTTACATAATTGTGACAGGGTTTATAACTGGCATGTTGGTAGTTCTTGGCGATTGGAACCCATCGCTCAGCACTCTGTTTTTCGAATGCGCATAGCTCTTTTTCCGAAGCGATATAACCGATCGGTGACAGACAGTGATCACAAACTGATTTGTAAAAAAACAGCTGTTGCTTGCAGACGGCACATTCAAAATGTTTCATTAAACTCCCTGTAGGGAAGCGAACGACCTAAAATGTTTATGTTCGATGAACACCAAGAAAGGTTCAGAATGCCTACCTAAATTTCTTCCTGATAAAGAAACATCATAAAAATTTCATTGAAAATTCTATATGGATGAATTGTAAAAAAGGTGTGAATGAATATCCCATCAAAGATAGTTTAATGATTATTGATATTGCTTTAGTTTTTGATTTATAAGAAAATTACCATTATTTAATTATAAAAATTGGTTTAGTATGGCTTTTTCATTTCTTAGTAATTCATTTAGCAATGTTATCATTCAATTAAAAAAATATATTTCTGAAATTAAAGAAAGGACAGATATTGATGAGTGGGAAAAGGAGTTACTAAAAAATTTAGATTCTATAGATCTTTATGATAATGAAAGGCTAAATGAGTTTGAAGAACACTGTATAGAGATCAAAAAAAGAAATGATTTAAGTTTAAAGTTGGTATTTGATAATGAGTATGGGGAATTAGGGCATCATTTTGAATATTCGGATCGAATAAAGCTAGAGTATATAAATTTATTAATCTATGCATATTATAAAGAAGTAATGTTTAGGAAAGATTATAGATACTCTTTTCAAAAATCCTTTTTTGATTTTATTGAAAATAATGCAAATAAATTCAGTCCTGAAGTAAATTATATTTTTTCTTTTATAGGGTCTGTTGACATTTACTGTTCATAATTAACCCTATAAAGGTAGCCATAAAAATATACAGGCTAAAGCAACAGAACTTTGATAATTTCTTTTGAGCTTGTCATATCGAGTAGCTATTCCTCTAAATTGCTTTAATCTACAAAACATATTTTCAACTAAATGCCTGATTTTATATAAATACCAGTCCATATGGTCATTGTTCGATTGGCTATTTGTTTTCTTTGGTATATTCGCTTTAGTCCCTGTTTTCCTGATCTGTTCACGCAGTGGTTCTGAATCATAGCCTTTATCTGCACATACCACTTTTGTCTCTTTTAAATCTAATGTTGATATTAAATCAGGTGCAACTTTAACATCATGTGTGGTTCCATCGGTAATCACGAAATCAATAGGATTGCCATGTGCATCAACAATCAAATGTATTTTTGAGGAGTTTCCTCCTACACTTTTAGAAATAGATTGATTCGCTATGCCGGCAGAATGTTGATGAGCACGTACATGAGAGCCATCAATAAAAATCCACTCCATATCGGGGCATGAGGCTAGTAATTTGAATAATCTAAGTAACTTACCGCTGCTTGACCAACGATTAAAACGTTTGAAAATAGAGTTTGAATGACCAAAACAACAAGGAATATCTCGCCACGGACAGCCTGTTCTAATTCTATAGAGAATAGCTTCAATAAAATTGCGTAAATTTGAGTTGTGGTGAATGGATAAATTACGCAGAATAACTTTCAACTTTTGCCAGTGTTGATCTGTCAGCATGGTACGAGGCATAGCGAATAGTAAAATTGGGTTTGGCGATTTGATTTTACTACTTCGCTATTTTTTTAAGCTAAAAGTGTCAACACACCCTAGATAAATTGCCATTTAAACTGTTAAGTAAAGTTTATTCTAATCCAAATTTTCAAAAAATAATTGAAACTTTAACACCTGATCATTTTTCAAAATATATTGAATATTTAGAGTCTAATCACAGAAATATAGAAAAAATTGATGCTTGGACTAGTACATTTGAATCTAAAAAAAGTGAAGTATCAGAATTAGAAAAGCGTCTTGAAAAAAATAAACAAACTTATGATTTCGTTTTGCTCAATAAAGGTTTTAAAGAGCTTTATGATCAGAAAAAAATAGAGTTAGATAATGCAAAAGGTACTTATAGCTTTGTTGCAGCAACAATGTTTTCTATACCTTTTGTGGAATTAGGTGCATTAATTGGAGCATTTTTCTATTTTGATGGAAAGCTACCTACTGGTATGTGGTTTATTTCTATTCCCTTCATTACTTTAATTTTAATTACGTTATATCTTTTAAAAATTTCTTTACAAGACAAAAGAGCAGTCCAATCTCAAATGATGCAGCTAGAACTTCGCATGGCACTGTGTCAGTTCATCCATAACTATGCTGAAGATTCAGAAAAACTGCATAAGAAAAATGCAGCAGGCTTTGAGAAATTTGAAAATATTATCTTTTCACCGCTAGTTTCATCTGATGACAAGATTCCAACCACCTTTGATGGAATGGAGCAACTTGCCAAATTAGTGAGTGAATTTAGAAAGTAATCCAAACTTTCCGCTATCGGCGAGTATCCTATTTTTAATTAGTCAGCGCTTTTACTAAGGCATAGAATTAATTTACTTTTGAGGTAATAGCGATCAGTAGATGGCATTCAGCTGGATTTTCTTCACTTTAATGGCTGCATTTATGCAGGCTTGGCGCAACGCCTTTCAAAAACAGCTCAGCACCACGGTCGATGTGTGGGGAGTCACCCTGGCACGCTTTATTTTCGGTTTGCCATTCGCTGCGCTTTACCTGAGCAGCCTGTATTATTTCAAGCCAGTTGAAAGTGTGATTCACTTCACGCCCAAGTTCTGGGTCTATGTGGTGATTGCGGGTTGCAGTCAGATTTTAGCTACGGCGCTGATGGTACAACTGTTCAAGCAAAAAAATTATGCCGTTGGGGTGGGGCTGGCGAAAAGTGAAGCCATTCTTGCAGCCATTATTGGCGTGACCTTTTTAGCAGATCATTTGTCATTTCTGGCCTGGATTGGTGTGGCGCTGGGCGGATATGCGGTATTTTTATTGAGTAAAGGCCAACAGGTCAGCGGGTTTTCAGCGAGAACATTGGCGATCGGGATTGGCAGTGGATTAAGTTTTGCCATTACCTCGCTTCTGGTACGCGAAGCCAGTCTGGAATTAAGCACTTTACCCACCTTGCATCGTGCGGCCTGGGTGCTGTTAATGGTGATCAGTTTTCAGTGCCTGAGTATGCTGCTTTACCTCAGCCTATTCAGTCGCCAGACTTTAGTGGCCATGTGGCAGCGTCTGGGCTTAACTTTTAAGGTGAGTGTGTGCAGTTTTATGGCATCACTCGGCTGGTTTACTGCCATGAGCATGATGAGTGTGCCGGTCGTGAAAACCTTAGGACAAATTGAGATTCTGTTTAGTATACTGATTTCGGCATATTTCTTTAAAGATAAACTGGCACGTGCGGAGCATTGGGGACTAGGCTTGGTAGTGATTGCGGCGATTCTAGTAATCTGGGCCTGATGCAGCACTAATTTTTTAAATCTAAGTATAAAAAAGCCACTGATCAACAGTGGCTTTTTCTTTGCATTTATTGTTTAAGCTGCGATAAATTTCTGAACTGCCTGATTAAAGGCCTCAGGTTGTTCCACATTGGAAATGTGCGAGGTATTGATTTCAAACAGTTGGCTATTGGCAATACGATCAACCATATACTGACCATCAGCCACAGTCGTTACAGGGTCTTGCTGACCGGCCACAATCAGTACCGGCACTGAAATCGTTTTGATCTGTTCACGTAAATCCGCCTTAGCCAAAGCTTCGCAACAACTTGCATAACCTTCCGGGCTGCCAGCTCCAAGGTCGTTTGAAAGTTCTGCAACTGTCGCTGCGTTGCTTTGGATAAAGGGTTCGGTAAACCAGCGTGATGCTGCAGTTGATGCAATCGGTGCCAGACCTTGTTCACGCACCAACGCGGCACGTTCCAGCCAGGCTTGTTCCTGACCAATCTTGGCAGCCGTATTGCAGATAATCACGTGGCTAAAACGTTCAGGCTTGTTAATCGCTAACCATTGACCGGTTAAACCGCCCATCGAGATACCACAGAAAGCGGCTTTCTGGATGTTCAGGTGATCCAGCAGATTCACTACATCCTGTCCTAGCTGGTCCAGGCTATACGGACCTTGTGGTGCAGAGGAAGCGCCATGACCACGAGTGTCATAGCAAATGACAAAATAGTCTTGCTGGAAAAATTCAATTTGTGGTTGCCACATGCTGAATTTAGTACCCAATGAATTAGAAAAAACCAGGGCAGATTTGCTGGCATCACCAAAGGTCTGGTAATTGATCTGGGCATCGTTGGATGTAAATGTTGGCATTGAAATCCCTCCCGACCTCCCTTTAAAAAAGGGAGGAGGTTTATCTTTTTAATAGGTTGTTAGACGCGTTCAATAATCAAAGCGATGCCTTGACCGACACCAATACACATTGAACATAGAGCGTATTGACCACCAGTCTGTTCCAGTTGGTTCAGTGCAGTCGTCACCAAACGCGCGCCAGATGCACCCAGTGGATGACCTAAGGCAATCGCACCGCCATTTGGATTGACTTTCTCTGAACCGTCTTCGATACCCAAGTCACGCGTACAAGCCAAAGCTTGTGCTGCAAAGGCTTCATTCAGCTCGATCACATCCATCTGCTCTAAAGTCAGACCGGTTTGTGCCAACAGTTTCTTGATGGCAGGTGCAGGACCGAAGCCCATGATGCGTGGTTCAACACCAACGACGGTTGAACCAATAATTTTGGCACGTGGTTTTAAGCCGTGTTGAGCAACCGCTTCGTCAGATGCAATTAATAGGGCAGCCGCACCATCGTTAATCCCTGAAGCATTACCCGCCGTTACTGTACCGTCTGCTTTCACCACAGGTTTCAGTTTTGCCAGAGCTTCTGCTGTGGTTGAAGCACGTGGATGTTCATCAGTATCCACAACCACCGGATCGCCTTTACGCTGTGGAATCACTACAGGAATAATTTCATTGGCAAAGAAACCATTGGCCTGCGCTGCTGCGGTACGTTGCTGGCTGGTCAGGGCAAACTGATCCTGGTCTGCACGGTTGATGTTGAACTGCTCCGCCAGATTTTCAGCGGTTTGCGGCATGGTTTCCACACCGTACATTTCTTTCAGTTTCGGGTTGATGAAACGCCAGCCCATGGTGGTGTCTTCAATCTTTTGGCTACGGCCATACGCCGTTTCTGACTTGCCCATCACGAATGGGGCACGCGACATGCTTTCTACACCGCCGGCAATGATCAGATTGGCTTCACCGGCTTTAATCGCCCGTGCTGCCATTGCGATTGCATCCATTGATGAGCCACAAAGACGGTTCACGGTCGTTGCTGGAACCTGATAAGGCAGGCCTGCAAGCAGCGAAGACATGCGACCGACGTTACGGTTATCTTCACCGGCCTGGTTGGCACAGCCATAGATCACGTCATCGACCTGTTCCCAGTTCACCGATGGATTACGTTCCATTAAGGCTTTAATTGGCAGCGCCCCAAGGTCATCTGCACGGACAGGTGCGAGACCACCGGCATAACGGCCGAATGGGGTACGGATGGCATCGATAATATATGCGTTTTTCATGGAGTATTCTCTTCTTTATAAAGTTCCCTCTCCTTTGAAGGAGAGGGTTAGGGAGAGGATGTCTGGAAATTCCCCTCATCCTAACCTTCTCCCAGAGGGAGAAGGAACGTTCAATCTCTATTCAATGTGTCGTTTAAAAATAGCGATGTCTGTCTATTTATACTCATCGAGTCGCATCAATCAGTTTGGCACCAGTCAACGACTGCAATTCTTCAAATGACAGACCTTCAACTTTCTCAATCACTTTCATCCCTTCAGGGGTGACATCAATCACGCAGAGGTCGGTATAGATACGGTCAACACATTTCAGGCCAGTAGCCGGATAAGACAGTTCAGCCACGATTTTTGGCTCGCCTTTTTTGGTCACGTGATCGGTGGTGATAAAGACTTTTTTCGCACCCACAGCCAGATCCATTGCACCGCCGACTGCTGGAATCGCATCCGGTGCACCAGTATGCCAATTCGCCAAGTCACCATTTTCAGCGACCTGGAATGCACCTAATACAGCGATGTCTAAGTGACCGCCACGCATCATCGCGAATGAATCACCGTGATGGAAGAAAGAACCACCTTCAAGTAAAGTTACGAATTCTTTGCCGGCATTGATCAGCTCAGGATCGCGGTCTTCTTCAGCAGGAGGAGGGCCGAAAGCCAGTAAACCATTTTCAGAATGCAGGAAGACGTCTTTATCGCTTGGCAGGTAGCTGGAAATCTTGGTCGGTAAACCAATACCGAGGTTCACATAAGCGCCATCAGGAATGTCTTGTGCCACACGTTCAGCGATCTGGTCACGGGTCAGTTTGCTATAGCTCATTATTTATCTCCGATGCCAATTATTGTGCAGGTTTAACTTGAACAACGTGTTGAACAAAAATTCCCGGGGTGATGATGTGCTCTGGATCCAGTGCACCGAGTTCAACCACTTCAGAAACTTGAGCAATCGTCACATCAGCCGCCATCGCCATAATCGGGCCGAAGTTACGCGCAGATTTACGGTAGACCAGATTGCCCCAACGGTCGCCTTTAGAAGCTTTAATTAAAGCAAAGTCAGCTTTAATTGGATTTTCTAAAACGTAGTCTTTACCTTCGTAGTTCATGGTCGGTTTGCCTTCAGCCAGCAAAGTACCAAAACCGGTAGGCGTGTAGATTGGACCTAAGCCCATACCTGCTGCCTGAATACGGCAAGCCAGATTACCTTGCGGTACCAGTTCCAGCTCAATTTTTCCAGCACGATATAATTCGTCAAATACCCAGGAATCAGACTGACGCGGGAATGAGCAGATGATTTTACGCACTGCACCAGCTTTGAGTAATTTAGCCAGACCATAGTCGCCATTACCGGCATTGTTGTTGACAATAATCAGGTCTTTAATACCCAATTCGATTAGACCATCAATCAGTTCAGCAGGCTGACCCGCTGTACCGAAACCACCGATCATAATGGTAGAACCGTCCTTGATCTGGGAGAGTGCTTCTTTCAATGATAATGAACTTTTATCTATCATAATCTGGTCCTTACATATCCTAAACTGATGGATGTCTTTAAACTCGTTTTGAATCTGATGCTGTAACCGGAACTGCGTTACGGTTTTTCTGTGACAGCAGAAAATGTGCTACCAGGCCAATGCAAATTCCCCAAAAGACTGAACTCAGTCCCAAGAAATGCATGCCGGAAGCAGTCGCTAAAAAGGTGATAAGCGCTGCATCACGTTGTGACTCTTTGCCCATGGCCACGGAAATGTTGGTGGCAATCGCACCGAGCAATGCCAGTCCTGCCAAAGCCGCAATTAATTCTTTGGGCATCAGGCTAAACAGCATGACAATGCTGCCGGCAAATAAGCCGCCTAAAATATAAAAAAGCCCATTCGCCACGCCGGCGATATAACGCTTTTCTTTCAGTTCGTGCGCGTCTTTGCCTAAACACAAAGCAGCCGTGATAGATGCCAATACGATGGTAATACCCCCCACACAGGCCACTGCAAGCGAGGCAATACTGGTCGCACTGATAATCGGCTTGGCGGGCATGTCATAACCACTGAGTTTGATAATCGCCATGCCCGGTAAAAACTGGCCAGACAGGCTGACCAGAATCAGGGGGAGGGCCAGATTCAGGGTTGAACTCCAGGTCCATTCCGGTGCAATAAATTGCGGAATTGCCAGACTAAAATCTGCCGTGACCGGGTTAATCTTGCCCAGTAACATACTTAAAACCACACCGGCAACCAGTACCCAGACCATGGCATAGCGTGGACTGAAACGCTTGGCCAGCAAAAATACCGCCAGCATGCCAAAGACGATATAGGGCATGGTATCGGTCGCGGTAAACAGCCCTAAACCAAACTGCAATAAGATCCCTGCCATCATTCCGGCAGCGACTTCCTGAGGAATCCAGGACAGCAATTTATCAAAATAACCGGTGATCCCAATGAAAAAAATCACCACGGCAGAGGTGATATAGGCAGCAACCGCTTCATTGAGCGAAATATCGGGAAACAGCGTGACTAATAAAGCTGTTCCGGGTGCAGACCAGGCGGTAACGACAGGTATTTTGTATTTAATCGATAAAAAGATACCTGCGAGTGCGGCACCAATAGAAATTCCCCAAATCCATGAAATCATCATGTCCGGGGAAACCTGGGCTTGCTGTGCCGCCTGGAAAAAAATGATCAGTGGCCCTGAATAGGAAATCAGCACTGCTAAGAATCCTGCAACAGTTGCTGAAATTGACCAATTATTTTTTAATGTCTGAAACAGGGTATTCATTGGTGATGTGCCTCCTTGCGTCTAACCATGAGCCTGTTAAAAATCGTGATGATCAGGACTAGCCCTGATCACCACCACCGACCGGTACCACTGTACCTGTCATATAAGATGATTCATCCGAAGCCAAGAATACAATTGCATTCACTTGCTCCTGAATCGTACCGTAGCGTCCCATGAAAGTACGGTCAATGGTCTGATCAACCACTTGCTGCATCCATTCTTTTTCAGATTCGGTCAGTGGGTCGGCATTACGTGGCACTTTACGTGGTGGTGCTTCAGTGCCGCCAGTCGCGATTGCATTGACACGAATACCATCTTTGGCATGTTCAAAGGCAAGGGAAGCTGTCAGACCGTTCACACCACCTTTCGATGCCGAATACGGAACACGGTTAATGCCGCGTGTGGCAATAGAAGATACGTTTACAATCGTCCCTTTCTGATTTTTAATCATTTCCGGAAGTACTGCGCGGCAGCACCACAAGGTCGGGAACAGCGAACGGTTCACTTCCTTAAGAATTTCCTCTTCAGAAAACTCCTGGAAAGGTTTCATCCAGATGGCACCGCCCACGTTGTTGACCAGGACATCGACACGACCATAGGTATCCAGTGCTTTTTCAACGACTAATTGAGCACCAGCAAACGTTTCCAGATTGGCTTTGACGGTAATCGCATCACCATCGGCAGCTTCAATTTCAGCTAAAACTTCTTCCACATAAGGGGAAAGGTCAGCCATGACCACTTGAGCACCTTCGCTGGCCACTTGCAGCGCGACACCGCGCCCGATGCCTTGGGCGGCACCAGTCACAATGACAACTTTATTTTCAAATCTTTTTGCATGATTCATTCTATTCTCCGACTCAGTCTGAACTTAGTTTGCAGAGAATTTTTCAAACAGGAAGCTTGCAGGTTTAACGCCTTCAGCATCGAGCCAGCCGCGAACTGCTTCAACCATTGGTACCGGGCCACATAGGTAGACATCTACATCACCGCCATTCAGCCATTCGTTTTCGATATGACCGGTGACATAACCTTTACGTTCATGAGCAGATTCCGGGTTAGCAACCACAGTGCGGTATTCGAACCAAGAGAATTTTTCTTGAAGTTCGTTCAGTTTTTCAATCGCCACCAAGTCAAAGTCATTGGTCACACCAAACACCAGACGCACTGGATGTTCTGACCCTTTTTCTTCCAGAACTTGCAGCATCGACATGAATGGTGCAATACCTGTACCACCGGCCAACATCAAGACAGGGCGAGCGACATTACGTAAATAGAAACTACCAAATGGACCAGTAAAAGTCATTTTGTCGCCAGCTTGGGCGTTGGCGCTTAAGAATTCACTCATTTTACCATTCGGTACATTACGTACTACGAAACCAGTCAGACGATTACCCGGTTTTGAGCTGAATGAATAAGAACGGGTCTCTGTGGTGCCTGGAATTCCGACATTGACATATTGACCTGCTAGGAAGTGAATGTCTGGTTGACCTTCATCTAACTGGATATCAAAAGTAATGGTTGAATCAGACAGGTTTTCGACACGAGCCAGCGTACCCTGGAATGCGTGAATTTCAGTTTTACACACTTCCGAAGAAGCTTGGATCTGAAATACGGCGTCTGAGGTCGGTTTACATTGGCAAGCAAGAATATAGCCTTCAGCTGCTTCTTCTGGGGTTAATGCATCTTCAATATAAGTTTCTTCAGGCATGTCAAATGAACCTGATTCACAAAACGCACGACACGTTCCACAAGCACCATCACGGCAGTCCAAAGGAATATTGATCTTTTGACGGTAAGCTGCATCAGACAGGGTCTCGCCTTGGGCAACAGAAATAAAACGTGTAACGCCATCTTCAAATTGAAGTGCAACATTGTGGTTTGACATGGCTGAATATCCTATATAAATCTTTGTAACTGGACCTTTCAGCCAATTTTCCATCTGGCTGAAAGGTTTTACCTGGCTGTAATAAAAACAGTCTTAAAGGTGATAGATGTCGATAACCTGATTGATGTAATCATTTTTCAGTACCACGTATTTGCTTAAAATTTGTGGTTTATCGCCTGAAAAATCGATTTCATAACGTGACATACCGAAGTAGCTGTAGCTGTTTTTATAACGGAAACTCAAGGTGTTCCAGTTAAAACGTACAGTGACCTTGTCGCCATCACGTTCAACAACTTCAATATTGCTGATGTTGTGGCTGGTACGTGTATCCGGCATGGTGGCAGATGAGCGTTCAGTCTTGATCCGGAACACGCGGTCTTCTAAACCTTGACGGTCTGGATAATAAATCAGGGAGATTTCAGACTGTGGATCTGTAGTCAGTTTGTCGTCGTCATCCCAGGCTGGCATCCAGAAAGAAGCAGTAGGGGCATAACAAGTTAACCAGTCATCCCATTGTTCATCATCTAAAAAGCGAGCTTCTTGATACAGGAACTGCGCAATATTTTCTAAAGTGATGTCGCTCATGCGTTTTCTCCTTCAGTAGATGCTGCAATTTCTTTTTCAGTCGCAATGCCTTTTTTGATCAATTCTAACCAGTACTGGTGCTGAGCCAGGTATAGACCTTCATCTTCAGTTTTAATACCAGACAGTTTTGGTTTTAAACCGATTTCATTGGCAGCATCGTCCGGGCCTTGGATCCAGTGTTTAGAACCACGGCACATGTCGTTCCATTCCAGCGCGATACCGGCATAACCTGCCTGACATGCACGGAATTCTTCAAGATCGTCTGGGGTTGCCATACCTGAAGCGTTAAAGAAATCTTCATACTGACGGATACGACGGGTACGCGCTTCAGGCTCTTCGCCTACAGGTGCGATACAGTAAATCGTCACTTCAGTCTTATCGACAGAAATCGGGCGCAGGACGCGGATTTGTGAACCAAACTGATCCATGAAATACACATTTGGATAGATACACAGGTTACGTGAACGTTCGATCATCCACTTCGCCATAGCTTCGCCATATTGCGCAGTGTATTCATCTTTCTTGGCAAAGTTAGGACGGTCTTCCGGGTTTGCCCATTGCGTCCAAAGTAACATGTGACCATGTTCAAAGCCGTAAGAACCACCGCCTTGTTTGCCCCATGCACCTGCGCTCATGGCACGGATGTTGTCACCAGCTTCTTTTTCTTTACGTTGCTGAGTCGTTGCAGCATAGTTCCAGTGTACAGCAGACACGTGATAACCATCAGCACCGTTTTCAGCAGTCAACTTCCAGTTACCTTCATAGGTATAAGTCGAAGAACCACGTAAAACTTCCAGACCTTGCTCAGACTGATCCACGATCATGTCAATGATTTTAGTCGCTTCACCCAGGTATTCTTCCAGAGAAGGAACATCCGGATTCAAGCTACCGAACAGGAAACCTTTATAGTTTTCAAAACGGGCAACCTTTTTCAGGTCATGTGAACCGTCTTTGTTAAAGCAGTCTGAATAACCCGCTTCAGCCGGATCTTTGACTTTTAATAACTTACCTGAGTTATTAAACGTCCAGCCATGGAATGGGCAAGTATAAGTTGCTTTATTGCCTTTCTTGTTACGACACAATTGTGCACCGCGATGCGAACAGGCATTGATCATGGCATTCAGTTCACCTTGACGGTTACGTGCAATGATGATCGGCTGACGACCCATATAGGTAGTATAGAAGTCGTTATTGTTTGGAATCTGGCTTTCATGTGCTAGATAAACCCAGTTGCCTTCAAAGATGTATTTCATCTCAAGGTCAAACAGGGCCTGGTCTGTAAATACTGAACGGTGTAGTTTAAATTCACCAGATTCATAATCATCAACCAGTAATTCGTCAATGCGGTCTAAATGGCTGGTGTTAATTACGGGAATACGAGGCATGTCCTTTCTCCGACTTTCCAAGGGGGAAGTCAGCGGGATATATCTCAAGGCATATCCCGCTTCTTAATGTATTAAGCGCTAGCGCGGCGACGATCAACTTCAGTAGAAGGCGCGTCTTGTTTCTCTTTCACAAGTTCAATATCAAATTGAATGTGTTTGAAAGGACCGTTCAGACCACGTTTTGTAATTTCAGCTTCATCAGTCACGTCAACCGCAGTTGCAACCAGACCTTCACGAGTAGCGAATGCAAAGTCATCCCACAGGTATTGGTCGCCTTCAATGTTGAATTGAGTAGTCAGCTTGCGGTAACCCGGTGCAGATACGAAGTAATGTACGTGCGATGGACGGTTACCGTGACGGCCTAGCTTGTCCAGTACAAACTGAGTTGTGCCTTCTGGAGGGCAGCCATAACCTACTGGCATTGTAGTCAATGCAGTATATTGACCATCGGCAGCGGTAATGATGCTGCGACGCAAGTTAAAGTCAGACTGTGACTTGTCAAAGAATGAGTAATTGCCCAGGCTGTTTGCATGCCAGATTTCAACTTTGGCACCTTCAACACGGTTGCCATCAGTATCTGTCACTGTACCTTCAATGATCAGCGTCGGGATTTTTCCTTCTTCAGAACCATCATCCATACGTGCAAAGCTTACTGTTTCAGGTGCGCCAGCTACATAAAGTGGACCTTCAATCGTACGTGGCGTACCGCCAGTAATACCTGCTTTAGCATCTGCTTCGTCAGCACGTAAGTCTAGGTAATGCTCCAGACCCAAACCTGCAGCCAATAAACCTAATTCGTTCGCTTGACCGGCATCAGTAAAGTATTCCAGACCTTTCCACAGTTCTGACTGAGAAATATCAAGATCTTCGATCGCTTGGAAAAGGTCACCCAATAAACGCACAACAACTTGTTGTACACGTTCATCTACAGGACCTGTCGCTGTATCAACGTTCATTTGCTTAACTAATGCATCAATTTCTTGGCGATTCATACTATTGCTCCTAAAGTATGTCTTTCATCTTTTAGTGGCGCACTTTTTTAGCTTTCATTGGCTGGCTAAATCTGGCTGGCCACAATCCTTGTTGAGGTACCCTCTGTTTTCGATTTGGAAGGGGAATCCGGTGACTCCCAATCCGCTCATTTAATCAACTGTCGTCATCTCGAACTGAAGATGGGTGACGGTTTAATGCCATCACTTCAATGTTCATATAAGGATAGAGAGGCAAGCCTTGTAACAGGTTGTGCAACTCTTCATTGCTTTCAACATCAAAAATACTGATGTTTGAGTACTGGCCCGTGATGCGCCAGATATGACGCCATTTGCCTTGACGCTGCAATTCCTGTGAATAAGCCTTTTCAACAGCCTTAATTTCGTTTGCCTGTTCAACTGGCAGATCACGTGGAATGTTTACATCCATACGTACGTGGAAAAGCATGGGTTTCTCCTAATTACTGACGACGCAAGTTGTCAATCTTGTTTTCATCCAACTCAATCCCTAGACCTGGTCCTTTCGGAATCTCAAGTTCAAAGTTTTGATAGTTGAGCGGGGTTTTCAAAATATCTTCAGTCAGCAGTAGAGGACCAAACAGCTCGGTACCGAACGCCAGACTTTCAAAAGTAGAGAACACATGTGCCGAAGCAATTGTGCCCACCGGGCCTTCCAGCATGGTGCCGCCATACAGGTCAATACCTGCAAGTTTGGCAATCTTGCCTACTTCGCAACCTTCAATCAGGCCACCCGACTGGGCAACTTTGACTGCAAATACAGAAGAACCGTTTTGTTTGGCAATCTCATACGCTGAGTGCGGGCCCATTAACGATTCGTCTGCCATGATGGCAACATCAAAACGTCTGGTCAGACGGCGCATGGCGTCCAGGTTATCAATTGCACATGGCTGTTCAATCAGATCAACACCGCCATCTTGCAATAACTGAATGCCTTTAATCGCTTCCAGTTCTGACCAGGCACGGTTCACATCGACACGGATCGAAACGTCTTTGCCTAAGGCTTTCTTAATTGCCAGCACATGTTCAACATCTTCTTCTACCGGACGAGAACCGATTTTGAGTTTGAAAATGTTGTGACGTTTTGCCGCAACCATTTTCTCTGCTTCAGCAATATCTTTTTCGGTATTGCCAGAAGCCAATACCCAAAGAACTGGAATACTGTCACGTAAGCGGCCACCGAGGACTTCGCTTAATGGCAAACCTAAACGTTGTGCCTGAATGTCTAAAAGTGCAGTCTGAATCGCACATTTAGCAAAACGGTTACCATTAATATTCTTTTTGATTGCTTGTAATGTCTGTGCAACATTTAAACCGGATAATGTTTTTAAAAGAGGCGCAAAATAAGTTTCAATATTTACTTTTACGCTTTCCGGGCTTTCATCACCATAACCTAAGCCACCGATAGTTGTTGCTTCACCCCAACCGATGTAACCATCTTCAGTGGTGATTTTGACCAATACCAGGGTCTGGGTTTGCATCGTCGCCACTGCCATCTTGTGAGGGCGAATGGTTGGAATTTCTACCAGCAAGGTTTCAACTGACTTATACATAATACGGGTTCACATTCTTGCTTTAATGCTTTGACTTGATATACCTTAAAAGAATAATGTTGATTGGTCTAAGATCGATTTAGCATTTTTTTATACTTTAAAGGTATTCAGAGCCATGGAACTCAGACATTTGCGTTACTTCGTTGCCGTCGTCGAAGAACAAAGTTTTACCAAAGCGGCAGAAAAACTGTTTATTGCTCAACCACCTTTGAGCCGACAGATTCAAAATCTAGAGCAAGAGCTCGATATTCAGCTATTTGAGCGTGGTAGCCGCCCGCTAAAAACCACTGAAGCCGGTCAGTTTTTCTATCAGCACGCTGTTAAACTTTTGTCTAATGCTGAAGAAATAAAATCGATGACCAAACGGATTGGCATTGCTGATCGCACCATAACCATCGGTTTTGTTGGCTCTTTATTGTTTGGTTTGTTGTCACGGATTTTATTTTTATTTAAGCAGCAGCATCCTTATCTCAAAATCGAGATGATGGAAATGAATACCTATGAACAGATTCAGGCACTGAAAGAGGGAAGAATTGATGTCGGTTTCGGCCGTTTAAGAATCTCGGATCCTGCGATAAAACGGGTGTTATTGCGTGAAGAACGCCTAGTGGTGGCGGCTCATTCAAGTCATGTACTGGCCCATCGAGAAAATATACATTTATCTGAACTGGTCGATCAGCATCTGTTCTTATATCCGAATACTGGAAAGGCAAATTTTTCGACCCAGGTTCGTGGCATATTTTCCGAGTATGGTCTGGAACCGAAAAATATCCGGATTGTCCGTGAGTTACAGCTGGCACTGGGCTTTGTCGCTGCCGGAGAAGGCGTCTGCATCGTGCCGGAAAGTGCACAAAACATTAAATTAGCCCATCTCAACTTTGTACCTCTAGCAGATGCTTTTGCAGTGAGTCCTGTCTTTATGGCCATGCGCAATATGGATGAGAGCGAATACATCCGTTACCTGTTTGATGCTGTGTATCAAGTCTATGATCTTGAAGCGCTAAAATACGATCGATCGGTATTTTAATCGCTAAAAATCGTGTGAATGATATAGCACAAAAACTTATGAGGACGCTATAAAAAAACCTGTTTTACAAAACATCTTGATTGAATAATATATTTATTAATTAATTGAATAGTTTAATTTGACCCAAACCTTATAGGTATAAAGCCATGCCTATTCAGTTTTAGACATTTTTTCCTATTTTCTGCATTGTGAGCAGCATAAGTTGAACTTCACAATTAGGAGGTGGAGATGTCTACAAATAAAGTGAATATAAATACGCTGATTGATGAAGCGAAATTCACACCCTTTCATTGGGGTGTTTTGATCTGGTGTTTACTGATCATTATCTTTGACGGTTATGACCTGGTCATCTATGGGGTGGCATTGCCGCTGCTGATGCAAGAATGGTCGTTAAGTGCAGTGCAAGCTGGAATGCTGGCTAGTACTGCCTTATTCGGAATGATGTTTGGTGCCATGAGTTTCGGTACATTGTCCGATAAACTCGGCCGTAAAAAAACCATCATGATCTGTGTGGCTATTTTTAGCGGCTTCACATTCATTGGTGCCTTTGCCACATCACCAATCGAATTTGGAATCTTGCGCTTCTTGGCTGGTTTGGGTATTGGCGGGGTCATGCCTAACGTGGTCGCTTTGATGACCGAATATGCGCCTAAACGTATCCGCAGTACGCTGGTTGCCCTGATGTTTAGTGGTTATGCCATTGGCGGGATGACTTCTGCGCTACTCGGTGCATGGTTGGTGCCACAATTTGGCTGGAAAATCATGTTCCTGCTTGCCGGTATTCCATTGCTCATCTTGCCGATTCTTTGGAAATATCTGCCAGAATCCCTGATGTACCTGACCAACAAACAACAGACGGCTCAAGCACACATTATTATTCAGAAAATTTCTCCGACACAGGTCATTACCAGTGATACCCAGTTTGTGCTGAATGAAGTACAAAAAGGGGATGAGGCACCATTAAAAGCACTCTTTCAACAAGGCCGTAGCTTCAGTACCTTTATGTTCTGGCTGGCATTCTTTATGTGCCTGTTGATGGTCTACGCCTTGGGTAGCTGGTTGCCAAAACTGATGATTCAGGCAGGTTACTCGCTGGGTGCAAGTATGATCTTCCTGTTCGCCCTGAATATTGGTGGAATGGTGGGTGCCATTGGTGGTGGATATCTCGCAGATAAATTCCATATCAAAAAAGTGCTGACTATCATGTTCTTATGCGGTGCCATTGCATTGATTCTGCTTGGCTTTAACAGTCCGCAATTCGTGCTGTATACCTTGATTGCTGTGGCAGGTGCTGCAACGATTGGCTCACAAATTCTGCTCTATACCTTTGTGGCACAGTATTATCCATCGACGGTACGTTCTACCGGTATGGGTTGGGCATCAGGTATTGGACGTATTGGTGCAATTGTTGGGCCGGTACTCACTGGTGCTTTATTAACCATGAATTTACCACATCAAATGAACTTCTTTGCAATTGCGATTCCTGGCGTAATCGCTGCGCTGGCAATTTTCCTGGTGAACTTAAAAACTTCCGTAGATGGCCAAGCCCTTGCAACACCTGATGTGAAGCCGAATCCATTGGCAAAAGAAGCGACACATTAAGTTAGATTTCAATCAATAAAGATAATATTCCCAATGATATAGATCGCCATCGTAACGGGTGGTGATCTGTTGCTAGAATCGAAACGCATAATAAAAAGCGAGTTTAGGATGAACACGACACAATTATTTAATCAACCAACAATCACATTCAAGCGCACAGTTCTGATGAGCATGATGGCAATGAGTTTAGGGGGCATCAGCTTATCGACTCAAGCACAAACCTCAGCTCAGTCGAATCAGCAGGAAATTGAACAACTGCGCCAGGAAGTTCAGGCTCTACGCGCACTGGTTGAGCAACAGCAAAGACAGACGGCTGTGGTCACTGCACATGTTGCAGCAACACCTGCTCCAGCAACAAAACCCGTAATGAAAATTGCCAGTGGTGCCGAATTTAATCTTTATGGAAATATTCGTGCCGATGCCTCTTATCAGGCTGAAGGTGGTTCAGCAGCACGTATGTATAACCAGATTAATGCTGTACCTTTAGAAGGTGTCGGTGAGCGTAGTGATGAATTTAAATCTACTCTGGCTGCAACCCGTTTAGGCATGGATTTTAAAGCACCAGTCGGTGCTGGAGATAAAGCTTTAAGCGGTAAAGTTGAAGTGGATTTTCTGGGCGGCGCAAGCTTTGATAACTTGCGTATCCGTCATGCTTATATCAGCTATGCCAACTGGTTGATCGGTCAAACCTGGTCGAACTTTGCAGTGCCAGATTATATTCCGGAAACTGTAGATGCATTGGTTTATGCTGGCGGTTCAATTAAACGGACGCCACAAGTTCGTTATACCAGCACCATCAGTCCTGAAACCAATCTAGTATTTGCAGTAGAAGATCCTAAAGATGCAACCATTACTGGTATTAAACAACGTCTACCTGCTTTAACGGCACGTTTAAATCATAAATTTGCTGATAATCTTACAGTCAGTGCCCGTGCGATGGGGAATGAAAAGCGTGTCAATGAAGATGAAAAAACCGCATGGGGTGTAGGGCTTGGTGCCAAGTATGATGTTGTGCCGGGTACAACGCTCAAAGCTGACTATTACCATGTCAAAGGCGATAGCAGCTTTGTATCTTATGCAAATACGGGTGTGATTACCGCTGCAAATGGCGATTTATTACAAAGTGAATTTGATTCAATTTCAGTCGGTCTAACGCAGCAGTTTAATGACAAATTGCGCGGTACATTGGGTTATGGCTATATGAATTTTGATCAGGATACTGGTTATTTGGCTGCTGTTGATCAAACTAAAGCCAATAAAGACTTATGGCAAGCTTGGGCCAATATTTTCTATAGCCCAACCAAGCCTTTAAGTTTTGGTTTGGAATATGTCTATGGTGAGCGTGAAGCCTATGGACCTGTCTTAAATACTGAAGGTGATGCGATTAGTAGTCGTAAGGGTGAAGACAACCGTATTAATGCGGTTGCTATTTACAACTTCTAAGACTTCTTTCAATGAGAGAGTCTGAGCTGTAACAGAAGCGTGGATGAATTAATCCGCGCTTTTGCTCTTTTGAAGAATGGTTTCTGTCAGCAGATTGACTGCATCTTCAACCTTGGCTGTCCATTCAAACGAACAATTCAGGCGAATATAATGTTGGCTGGCAGGCTCAGGCTTAAACAGCAGTGCAGGGGCAATTGAAATATGCTGTTGAAGTAATTGTTCATAGAGCTGTTGGGCATCGACTTCTTTAGGCAACTCAATCCAGAGAAAATAACCACTGGAATAATAGTAAATTTCACAGAGGGTGCCTAAACGTGCTTTAAGTTCCTGATAAAATTTCTTTTTATATTTTTCCAGATGCTGCCTTAAATGCCGCAAATGTTTTTCATAATGATGATGTGAAATAAACTCGACCAGCGCATTTTGAAGTAAGGGACTGACCGTTAAAGTGCTCATGAGCTGTAAGTGCTGAATGGCATCCGAAAATGGGCCGGCATACACCCAGCCGACGCGGGCGCCCATCCCCAGCGTTTTCGAAAATGAGGCACAGTGCAGCACCATCTGATGCTGATCAAAATATTTAACCGGTAGCGGTTTGGATGAACCATAATTTAATTCCTGATAAACATCATCTTCGATTAAATACACCTGATATTCATACAAAAGTTCCGCGATTCTCTGTTTGATTTCAGAACTGACGGTAAAACCAATCGGATTATGGGCATTCAGCATCAGCCAGCAAACCTTGATCGGATATTGTTTTAAAGCCTGTTCAAATGATTCCAGATCAAAGCCAAACTGTGGATGTTCTGGAATCGTAATCACCTGTAATCCCAGACGTTCGGCTGCCTGCCAAGCGCCATAAAATATGGTTTGCTGCAACAGAATAAAATCACCGGGTTGGGTTAAGGCCTGTAAAGACAGATTCAGTGCTTCTAGTGCGCCGGACGTAATGACAATGTCATCTGGATTGCAGGTAATCCCTTGCAATTGATAACGGTTGGCAATCAGTTGCCGCAAGTCCTGATTACCAGGCGGCATATGGTTCTGATTGTTATAACTGCTTTTTCTTTTGGCCTGCTGCGCCAGAATCTGCATAAATTTAGCGTTATATAACAGCTCTGCATTGGGAAAGGCAGAACCAAAAGGCACAATCTCGGCTGACTGAGTCGATTTTAAATAATTAAATACCACCGAATTGATTTGAATTTTAGGATTTAAACCAATCTGGACGGACTGTTTGTTATTGAGCAGCGCTTGAGTGTGTTCTGCAACGTAATAGCCTAATTTGTCTTTGGCATAGACCAGCCCTTGTGCTTCAAGTTCTTGATAAGCATTGAGTACCGTCATCAGGCTATAACCAGATAATTGGGTCTGTTCGCGAAGTGAAGGTAATTTTTCATGTGCCTTCCATACGCCATTTTCAATCATCTGACGAATATTTTGTGCCAGTTTTTCAGACTTATACATATACTTTCTTGAACTAAAACTGTTCTAATTATTTTGATTTATAGCATATTTTAGGATGCTTAATATAACAAAAGGGAGGAATAGGATTATTGACATTCTATTTTTAAGCTTGAGTCTTGATGCAAGACAATTAAAGTGAAAATCAGGTCTCAAATTTTCTGTGGAAATTTTATCTCTACATAAATCATATTCCCATTTTTATACGCCTCAGTCACTTGGCTTAATTTGTCACAATTCGATACTTACAAAGTTAGATTTCCTTGCTAAATTCAATCCACATGATGATAAAAAGTAAGTTACGGTTTCAGACCGAGCCATCATGTAACTATAAAAACGATACGCAAATACGGACCAATAACAAGCACAAAGGAGTGGAAAATGCTCGGAAATATGATGTTTCAGCCTTTACTGATCAGCAGCATGATTGAACATGCAGGACGCTATCATGCCGATACCGAGGTAATTTCCAAAAATACCGATACCACTATTACAGTGACCAATTGGGGAGAAATTCACCAAAACTCGAAACGTTTTGCCAATGCATTACAACAACTCGGCTTGGCGCAGGGAGATCGGGTCGCGACTATTGCCTGGAATAATCATCGCCATTTAGAGTCCTGGTATGCCATTTCTGGCAGCGGCCTGGTCTGTCATACGATTAACCCGCGCTTATTTCCGGAACAGCTGATTTTTATTATCAATGATGCTGCGGATCGCGTGGTGCTGTTTGATAAAACATTTGTCCCTTTAATTAAAACCGTGAAAGCGCTGTTGACCTCGGTCGAGCATTTTATCTGTCTGGATGCGGCTGATCCGGCAGTTAGAGAAGCGATTCCAGAAGTTCAGTTTTATGATGATCTGATTGCCGGCCAAAATGCAGATTTTGAGTGGCCAATAATTGATGAAAACTCAGCAAGCTCTCTGTGTTATACCTCGGGAACTACGGGCAATCCCAAAGGTGTGCTGTTTAGCCATCGCTCTACGGTATTACATAGCTATGCCATCATTTTACCTGATTCCTTAAATGTCTCGGCTGCCGACATTATGTTGCCTGTGGTGCCGATGTTCCATGTAAATGCGTGGGGCACTCCGTATGCCGCTGCAATGGTCGGATGCACTTTGGTTCTTCCTGGACCGGGTCTGGATGGCACCAGTCTGGTCAACCTGATTGATACTTATCAGGTTTCGGTAGCACTTGGCGTACCGACCATCTGGCAAGGTTTGATTGCGGCCGCAAATCAGTCAGGTTCTAAATTGGAAAGCTTAAAACGTAATGTGGTTGGCGGATCTGCATGCCCACCGGCCATGCTAAGGGCTTTCAAAGAACAGTTTAATTGTGAAACGATCCATGCCTGGGGCATGACAGAAATCAGTCCATTAGGTACAGCGAATCAGCTCAAGACCAAACATTTGCATCTGTCTGATGAAGAAAAATTACAGATTCGTCTGTCTCAAGGCCGTCCGCCATTCGGGGTTGACCTACGTTTGACTGATGCAGAAAAAGGGACGCATGAAATTGAACGTGATGGACAAACCACAGGAAATTTACAGGTCAAAGGGCATTGGGTCATCAGCCACTATTTCGGCAAGGAAGAGTCAGCTTTGACTGCTGACGGTTGGTTTGATACCGGTGATATTGCTACGCTGGATCAGGATGGTTTTATGAAACTCAGTGATCGTTCTAAAGATCTAATCAAGTCTGGCGGAGAATGGATTTCATCGGTGGAGCTGGAAAATATTGCCATGGGACATCCGGAAATTGCGATGGCTGCCGTGATTGCCGCCCAGCATCCTAAATGGGATGAGCGCCCGGTATTGATTGCCATTAAAAAACCGGACAGCCAGCTAAGTGAAACTGATTTGCTAGATTATTATGCGGACAAGGTAGCCAAATGGCAGATTCCAGACCGAGTCGTATTTGTTGATGCGATTCCACTCAGTGGTACTGGTAAAATGCTGAAAAAGGATCTGCGTGAATTATATGGCGCAATACTTTTGGAGCAGGCAGTAGGTTAACGCGCCATTTAATCTGAAAATCCCAATATGAAGTCAAAAAACTGATCTCGAATAGAGGTCAGTTTTTTATGTACAGGCTAAGCAGCATTGTCTGTTTAAAAATGCTTTTTCTCAATCCATATCGCCTTGATCGCTACTTTTAGACGATATTGTCCGACAAAAAGTCATATTATATGGCTTAGGCACATAATTTGACCTGTATTGCCATGGTCTGAATGTGAGAATTCTTTATCCTGAGCAATATAATAATTAGACAGTTGTACATTAATGAAACTGTCTGCGGATAAGGGGATAAAAATGACAAGCATGCCAACCTATCAGCCGCATTGGATCCGGGAAGATTTCATTGATTTTATTGGTGAAAAAATCTATCCAACTTGGGCAATCAAAAAAGTTAAGGCTGCCGTTATGGGCATTCAAGCCATCAGCCCTGACTTTTTCAAGATTCACTTACGTCCAAATCATAATTTTAAAGCCAAGTCATTTCAGGCCGGCCAGAATATTGCAGTGACTGTCGGACTGGATGGCGTACGTCATCAGCGACATTATTCTGTGGTGACGGTATTGAAAAATGGTGATCTGATCATTGCGGTTAAACAGCAGGGCAAAGTGTCACGTGCCTTAAGCCTGATGCAAATTGGTGCCGTGATCGAAATATCACAGCCGCAAGGCGAGTTCACATTGCAAAAATCCACGCAGCCGATTTTATTCCTGGCTTCAGGCAGTGGGATTACGGCCATTTATTCCTTGCTGCAAAAAGCAGTGATCCAGTCTCTGGAACAGATCGACCTGATCTATTTCACTCGAGATGATGCCTTTCATGCTGAACTGAAAACCTTGGCTCTCATGCATCCAAACTTGAAATATCACCATTTCAATACTGTGGAACACCAGCAGCATCTGACGCAGAGCTTATTGCAAAAGCTGGTGCCAGACTTTGCAGAACGAAAAATTTACGCCTGTGGCTCTGCCGGGATGATGAAAGCTGCACTTCGCATCGTCGATAAACTGGATTTGAAATCCAATTTTCATTCAGAATATTTCCAGATTGTGGTCGATGAAAAAATTAAAGCACAGCCGGTACAGTTTTTAAGATCACAGCAGGAATTTCAGGCGCAGTCCAACTTACTGGAAAGTGCCGAAAAGTCTGGCTTGCGACCAGCACATGGTTGCCGGATGGGTATCTGCAATACCTGTTCCTGTACAAAGGTCAGTGGTTCGGTACGAAATGTCCTGACTGGTGAAATTGATCATGGTAATAATACCCAGATCAAACTGTGCATTTCTCAGGCAGTGAGTCCTGTGGTAATTAATTTATAAGCTATTGATAAGCCATTAATTAAACTATAAGAAGGTGCTCCCATGAATATGCAAATTGATTTTAAACGACATAGCAAAAGCCAATTTCTCAGTCCGGAACAGATTGAGGAATTCGGTGCCAAAGTCGATGCGATCCGCCGCGAGGTCATGGATGATCTGGGGGAAAAAGACGCCGAATATATTTATAAAATCCGCAACTTTGTCCGCTATAGTGAAATTGCCTCACGTGGCATGCTGATGTTTGCCGGCTGGTTGCCACCAGTATGGCTGGCAGGGACAGGTCTGCTCGGTCTTTCCAAAATCGTGGAAAATATGGAACTCGGCCACAATGTCATGCATGGCCAGTTTGACTGGATGAATGATCCGAGTCTGAATGGGGTGACGTATGATTGGGATACGATTTCAACCGGCGATGACTGGAAATACACCCATAACTATATTCACCATACTTATACCAATATTGTCGGGATGGATCATGATGTCGGTTATGGCTTGATTCGAGTCAGTGAATCGCAAAAGTGGGAACCACGCTTTCTGTTCAATATTCCACTGGGCATTCAGTTAATGGTGTTTTTCGAATGGTATGTTGGCCTGCAACGCCTGCATCTGGAAGACGTGATTGCCTATAAAACCAAGACCTGGAAAGAAGTCTGGGAAGAAGCAGCACCTTTGCGCCAGAAAATGCGCCGTCAGGTGTTAAAAGATTATGTATTTTTCCCGATCATTGCCGGGCCAAATGCCATTCCGGTATTTACCGGAAATGTGGTGGCCAATGTGATTCGCAGTCTATGGGCTTCTGCTGTTATTTTTAACGGTCATTTCACTGAAGATGCTGAAACCTTTGAAATGGACAATACCGACAATGAAACCCGTGCCGAGTGGTATTTACGCCAGATTCGCGGTTCGAGCAATTTTAGTGGAACAACTTGGCTACATATCTTGAGTGGTAATTTGAGTCATCAGATTGAGCATCATCTATTCCCGGACATGCCCGCCAATCGCTATGCGCAGGTTGCGCCAAAAATCAAAGCGCTCTGTGCAGAATATGGTATTCACTATAACGAAGCCAGCTTCATGAAACAGTTTTCTACAGTGTGGGTAGGTCTGGCTAAATGTTCTCTACCGAATCACTGGACTGAGCAGGTGGTTGAAAAAACCCATGCTGCCAAATCTGTATTCAACTACTTTAAAGCGAAACTATTGTCATAATTTTTAAGCTTTACTTATTCACCATTTTGGTACTCCTCAATAGATTTGGATGGTCTATTGAGGAATTTTTTTTGACCTTTATCAGATTCAATATCATTAAAATCCTCCTGTTTATGAATAAAATATGGATACAGATTTCAAAAAATGACGAAAGCAAAACAGATCCAGTACTGCTGAAACGCTTTGCCTACAACAACCTGCTTCAGCCCTAAGGGCTTCTCTCTATAATGGCCGCGTCGTTACACTTAAGGTCTCAGTTTTGAAACATCTTAAATATTTTTCAGCAATTCCATTATTAGTACTTTTAACTGCTTGTAACACCACTGAAGCACCCGCACCAGATTATCAGGGCAACTGGAAAAACACCGTGGAAAATCCAAAACTTGAAAATATTCTGGTTATTTCAAAAAATGGTGAAAATTATCTGATTACCAATACGATCAAAGATAAGGAAACCGGTAAAACCGAGAAAAAGAATCCAATGCCCGCTGCAGTGAACGAAAATGGCATGCTTCAGTTGAACGCAGGTGCAGGTATGGTCGATTTTGCAATCGATGAGAAAACCGGAAATCTGGTTGGTTCAGGCTCAATCTATAAAAAAGCCAAATAGTCAGCAAGATTTTTAAGCCACAAATAGTATTCAAGATGTCATGAACAAGGATGCTTCATGGCATCTTTTTTAGTGGATGTTGTTATTGAATGAACTTAATAATTCAGCAAAATTTTCGACATAATAATTTGCTTTGGCTTTAATCAAATCTATTTCATGAGCGGAGTGCTGGTCATAAATTCCCACTACCTCGATGCCCGCATGATTTGCTGCTTCTACACCGACTAGAGAGTCTTCAATAATTAGACATTCCTCAGGTCGAAGGTTAAAGGCTTGCAAAACATTCAGATAAACTTCGGGATGAGGTTTAATGTTCTGGACATTTTCACGGGTGAGAATCAAGGAAAAGTCCTCATCAAAGCTGATTTTAGAATTAATATTTCGATTGTTATCCTGATAGCGCTGTACATTGAATAAACTGGTGGTGGTGGTCAAAGCCAGTGATATCTGTTGCTGTTTTAAAGCCTGAATCAGGAGGTCTGCCTGAGGTTTTAACTCGACGATATAATCAAGAAAATGTCGGGAAATACTATAACGACGATTTTTTACTTCTTCTTTAGCTGGTTCAAAACCGTATTGTTCTTTTAAAAATCCACAATATTCCAGATAAGGATCTGGTCTATGTCTCAAGGCGGTAAGTTGAAGATCGCGCTGTTGCTGAATCTCATGTAAATCGACTTTTCTGTTGGAGAGCTCATCAATCAGGGCTGCATCGACCTGATTCCAGATGCCTACAGAATCAATCAACGTACCATCCAGATCAAAACAGACCAGCTTTTTATCCTGAAACATATAAGATTTCTCTGTATTTTTACCATTTATTGGGTGTGGCTGAGTATATCGCATACGATTTAAATGTTTAACTGACCTGAGCAAACCGGGCTGGAAATTTTGCGTTGAGGTACTTTTTAATGGATTTATTCATCTGGCAAAAGTATTTTTTTCGGAAAATTACAGCGAGTTTAATCCTGACAATAGTTGCGAAGTGTTATATTTTAATCTGACCCTCAATAGACTTATGCGGATGAAAGACCTGTCCGAATGATGAGAAAGTTAAAGGAAATGTATTTCTGTGTTTGAACTTGACTGTAAATTGCTCAGTATTTTTTATTATGTCTATAAATTTAAAAACGTATCTCAGGCAGCCGATCATTTAGATATGAGCCAGCCAGCGGTGAGCAATCTGCTGAATAAAATTCGCCAGCATTATGGTGATCCTTTATTTTTACGTATTGGCAATGAAATGCTGCCGACAGACCTGTCCAAACAGCTCTTTCCCTTGGTCAGCGAAGCACTGAGCAAAGTTGAAGCAATCAATAATTTCACTATCAATTTTGATCAGGTCACTTCACAGCAGCGCTTTACACTGGCGATGACCGATGTATCACATCTGGTGTTATTGCCAAAAATTTCCCAGTATCTGAAGCAGCATGCATCCCATATCCGTCTGAATGTGCGTCCGATTACATCGGAAACCAGTTATCAAATGGCCAATGGTGAGATTGATCTGGCTTTGGGCTTCTTGCCAAATCTGGAGAATGGCTTTTATCAGCAGAAACTGTTTGAGCAATATTATGTGGTGATCGCGGCGAAAGACCATCCGCGGCTCACGGGTGACAGCATCACGACAGAAGAGTATTTACGTGAAACCCATATTGATATTGATGCCGGGATGGGGCATTACCATATTGAAAATGAATTGCTGAATCTGGAACTCAAGCGTGACATTTTGATGCGTCTGCCCAGTTATCTGGGGGTAGGGCTGGTGGTACAAGAAACCGATGCAATTGCGACTGTACCTTATTATTTGAGCGAAGTATTACTATCGCGTGGCAATCTCAAGATTTTTAATGCACCAATTGCGTTCCCGACCTATTCTGTGAAGCAGTACTGGCATATGTCTTGTCATCATAAAACCAGTCATCAATGGTTACGTAATATGCTGCATGAGATTTTAAGTAAATAGCTCTACCGCTTAAATAGTTTGATTGAGTTCTCATCTCTAGATTTTACAATTCCCGGTTCAAGCCGGGATTTTTTTATTTTGGTACATCTTGATGCCTTTTTCAGAGCCTTGCACCTGAATTGATCAGCTCCAACTCAAAAAAAGTATTACTAAACATAAAAATAGTATTACTCATTTGGCACGCACTTTGCATTTATCTAAAACAAAGAAAAGTGATCTAGGGTTCCGATACATGAAGATTCATGTAGGTCTGCGACCGAGAGTTCACGGCTTAAGTTTCAAGCTCAAGCTACACGGAGGGATAAAAGCCCGGGAGGTAAACCGTACAAGATTGGGATGGATGCATATGAGCACAACTACTTATCACGAAGATCAAGTCCTCTGGACTGAACGTTTACCGGGTGGACACCACTGGTCAGCACGCATCCAGCGTGGCGCAGTTTTACAACTTAAATCTTTAGGCGCAAATGCCAATGTTTCACTGTTTTGTGTGAATAGCGAAGATAAGCTTGAAGCCTATAACATGCCAGACAGCTTAAAAGGTCAACACAGCGCATTTTTAAGTACAGGGCACATTTTGGCGTCTGATTTAGGTCGTGCGATGATCTCGATTGTTAAAGATGACCATGGTTGGAATGATACCTTTTGTGCGCCAAGTACCGCACAGCAAATCGAACAACAGTTTGGCAAGCAAAGCTTCCAAGATGCGCGTAACGACATGTACCGCAACGGTAAAGACAGCTTGCTTTTAGAGATGACCAAATTTGGCTTATCGGCGACGGATCTTAGTAGTAGCTTAAACCTATTTTCAAAAGTTGCACCGGATGACAACGGCAACTTGTCTTATGTCGTATCTGATAATACCGATCAAGTGATTGAACTACGCTTTGAAATGGATTGTTTGGTGTTTTTATCCAGCGCACCACATGCACTCGACAATTCTAATGAATATGCACCAGCCGATATTCAGCTCTCACTCTTTAAAGCACTGCCTTTAGGCGACACCGATGTCTGCCGTGACTCATGCCCGCAAAATCAGCGTGCGTTTCAAAATAATAACCGCTACTACGCTTTAACTGCTTAAGGGGAATGATCATGACTGCACTCGTAAATCTAGAAAAATCAATCCTTAGTGAAGTATGTCCTGCTGGCGAAGCGTGGATGTGCGAAGTCAAAAAAGGCCAATATTTCCGCATTGTAGACCTTGAAGGCAACCAAGCGGTGGATACTTTGTTTATTTCCGCACAGAATCCTGAAGAGCGTTATAGCGCAACCGATACTTTGGCGATGAACCGTCAAATTTATCTAGAAAAAGGTACGACTTTATATACCAACTTTGGCAATAAAATTGCGAGTATTCATGATGACAACTGCGGTCGCCACGATACTTTAGGCGGTGCATGTTCATGTGAAAGTAACACGGTTCGTTATGCGCATGATAAATATCCAATGCACAGTTGCCGTAACAATTTCATGATTGCATTGTCACAACATCCGATTGCGAAAAAGCATGGTCTGAATGTGCGCCATATCGGTCCAAATATTAATTTTTTTATGAATGTACCTGTAACTTCAGATGGTCACCTGAAATTTGATGATGGGATTTCTGCACCGGGCAAATATGTGGAAATTAAAGCTGAGATGGATTTGATTGTGTTGATCTCAAACTGCCCACAACTGAATAACCCATGTAATGCCTATAACCCAACAAAAATTCAACTAATTGTCCGTGAAGGCGAGGTATAAGACTATGACTTTAAAATATGGGTTTAATAAAGTTCTCATCGCCAACCGTGGTGCAATTGCTTGTCGTGTCATCCGTACCCTTAAAAAATTAGGCATCCAATCGGTTGCGGTGTATTCGGAAGCAGATCGTGATTCCTTGCATGTGACTTTAGCTGATGAAGCGGTCTTTATTGGTGATGCACCTGCAAGCCAAAGCTATCTGAATGTCGATAAAATCTTAGAAGTGGCCAAACATACCGGTGCGCAAGCGATTCATCCGGGCTATGGATTCCTGTCTGAAAATGCCGAATTCTGTAATCTCTGTGAAGCACAAGGCATTGTGTTCTTGGGCCCAAATGCCGAGCAAATGAAAGCATTTGGTCTGAAACACACTGCACGTGAATTGGCGATTCAAGCCAATGTACCGTTATTGCCAGGTAGCCAATTATTGGCTGATGAAGCTGAAGCCCTGCTTGAGGCTGAGCGTATTGGCTATCCTGTGATGCTGAAAAGTACCGCAGGTGGTGGTGGTATTGGCATGCGTTTGGTGTGGAATGCGGAGGAGCTGAAAGAAGCTTATGCAACCGTGTCTTATTTAGCGCAAGCCAACTTTAAAGATGCAGGCCTTTACTTAGAAAAATTCGTACAAAATGCTCGTCATATCGAAGTGCAAATCTTTGGTGATGGCAACGGTTTAGTTCTAGCACTGGGCGAGCGTGATTGTTCGGTGCAACGTCGTAACCAAAAAGTCATTGAGGAAACGCCTGCACCACACTTAAACGATGAACAACGTGCCTACATCCAAAATGTTGCGATTCAATTAATGCAATCGGTGAATTACCGTTCGGCAGGTACGGTTGAATTTGTGATGGATACTGACACGCAAGAATTCTATTTCTTGGAAGTGAATACCCGTCTACAAGTAGAACATGGCGTGACTGAACAAGTCTTTGGTGTCGATCTTGTTGAATGGATGGTGACTTTAGGCAGTGGCGATTGGGTTGCACCAACATCAAAACTTGAGTCACAAGGACATTCAATTCAAGTGCGTCTTTATGCCGAAGATCCAATCAAAAACTTCCAACCAAGTGCAGGACTTTTGACGCATGTTGAGTTCGATGCCAACGCGCGTAATGAAACTTGGGTAGAAACAGGTTCAAACGTCTCATCTTTTTATGATCCAATGATTGCCAAAATTATTGTGACTGCGGATGATCGTGATTCTGCAATTCAAGCCATGACAGTTACGCTCGCTAAAACCCAAGTGGCGGGCATTGAAACCAACCTTGAATATCTACAAAACATTATCGACTGCAATGTCTTTAAAGCCGGTACGCAAACCACACGTTTTTTAAATACCTTTGAGTGGAAAACTCAAAAAATTGAAGTGCTACAAGCGGGCATTCAAACCGCAGTGCAAGATGTGACAGGACGTTTAGGTTACTGGGATGTTGGTGTTCCGCCATCAGGTGCGATTGATCCGCTGTCTTTGAATGTCGCAAACCAATTGTTGGGCAATGCACCGAATACCGCAGGGCTAGAATGTACACTCCAAGGACCAAGTTTAAAATTCCATTGCGATAGCCAAATTGTCTTGGCAGGTGGCGATATGCCATCGACGTTGGATGGTGTTGCTGTCCCAATGTGGCAAACTGTGAATGTGCGTAAAGGTCAGACGCTGAAATGTGGCAAGATCGCCACAGGTTGCCGTACTTATATTGGCATTAAAGGCGGTCTGAATGTACCTGAATATTTAGGCTCACAAGCGACTTTTACCTTAGGTCAGTTTGGTGGTCATGCAGGGCGTAATTTATTGATTGGCGATATGCTTCCAATCACGGCATTTACATCCGATGAAGTGAAAGCATTAAATGAAGATCAAATCCCAACATTCTCAAATACTTGGGAAATTGCGGTGATGTATGGTCCACATGGCGCGCCTGATTTCTTTACCAAAAACGATATTGATACTTTCTTTGCTAACGAATTTGAAATTCACTTTAACTCAAGCCGTACTGGTATCCGTTTGATTGGTCCAAAACCTGAATGGGCACGTCAGGACGGTGGTGAAGCGGGTCTGCATCCATCCAATATTCATGACAATGCCTATGCTATTGGTGCGATTGATTTCACCGGTGATATGCCAATTATCTTGGGTCCAGATGGTCCAAGCCTAGGTGGTTTTGTCTGTCCTGCGGTGGTGATTAACTCTGAACTATGGAAATTGGGTCAGCTTAAAGCAGGCGATAAAGTCAAGTTTGTACCTGTCAGCTACCATCAAGCGAAATTGCTGAATGAAAAATATCATGTTCAATTAACTGCCCAAGATACACAAGCGGTTACTTTTGATAAATCGTTCTATCCTGAAATCAGCACCTTAAAATCTGCCATTTTAGACACCTTAAAAGGTCAAAATGGTACGCCTGATGTGGTGTATCGTCCTGCCGGCAATAACTATATGCTCGTTGAATATGGCGAGTTGGTTTTAGATTTAAACCTGCGTTTCCGTATTCATGCGCTGATGCAATGGGTCAAAGATCAAAATATTCAAGGCATTATTGACCTGACACCGGGCATTCGTTCACTACAAATTCATTTTGATTCGACCCAACTCGATCAGATTGATTTATTGCGGATGCTTCAAGTGGCAGAAGAGCAACTGCCTGATGTCACCGAGATGCAAGTGCCATCACGTACCGTGTATTTACCGCTTGCGTGGGAAGATTCACAAACTCAACTTGCCACTGAGCGTTATATGCAAACGGTACGACCTGATGCGCCGTGGTGTCCGGACAATATCGAATTTATCCGTCGTATTAATGGCTTAAAAGACAAACAAGCCGTGAAAGATGTGGTCTATAACGCCAGTTATTTGGTCATGGGCTTGGGTGATGTGTATTTGGGTGCACCTGTAGCAACGCCACTTGATCCGCGTCAGCGTTTAGTCACCACCAAATATAACCCTGCACGGACATGGACACCTGAAAACGCTGTGGGGATCGGCGGTGCATATATGTGCGTGTATGGCATGGAAGGTCCAGGCGGTTATCAGTTTGTCGGTCGTACGTCGCAAATGTGGTCGCGCTACCGTAAGAACCCTGACTTTGAACAAGGTATGCCGTGGTTACTGCGCTTCTTTGACCAGATTAAGTTTTATGAAGTTTCTGAAAATGAACTGATGCAGATGCGTGAGGACTTTAAAGCAGGTCGTTTAAAACTTCATATTGAAGAAGGTGTACTCAACCTAAAAGAATACAATGACTTCTTAACCGAAAACCAAGAGTCTATTTCTGCATTTAAAGCGGTGCAACAAGCCAACTTTGATGCTGAACGTCGTCGCTGGCATGAAGCGGGTCTTGCGGAATATGTCTCTGAAAGTCTGGATGCTGTGGATGATGGTGAAGGTGTTGAAGTACCTGAAGGTGGTTGTGCGGTGGAATCGCATATGCCGGGTTCAATTTGGAAAATTGAATGTGCCTCGGGTGATATTGTGGAAGAAGGTGCAACGCTTGCCGTGATTGAAGCGATGAAGATTGAGATTCCCATTATTGCGCCTGAGCGTATGCGTGTTGATGCAATTACCATTGAAAAAGGGCAAACGGTAAAAACGGGGCAAGTGTTGTTTACGTTAGCACCAGTGGCTTAAAGAATCCTCCCTAACCCTCCTTTTTCAAAGGAGGGAATTTCCCCTCTTTATTAAAGAGGGGTTAGGGGAGATTTAAGAATTACATTTTTCGATATGCTTAAATATTCGTTCACATAACGCTTTGGCTTTTGGTGTAAGTTCCCAATCAGGTTTTTCATCGAAATCTTTGATGATTTCTCGGCAGAAATCTAGTTTATATTTTATTGTACCTACACCTTTACCATCAGCAAATGCAGTTTTATCAGTTGATGTTCTGGTATTTCGTATTTGATCGTCTAATAGTTTTCCTATTCCATAATCTTTATGATCAAAGTAATCAGATGCAGTTATTGAATCTAGATTTTCTATAGTAAACCCTTGCTTAGTTTTAGCTTTCATATTGCTAAACTTCTTCTGTGCAACTCTAACTATAGAGTCTTTTGGAAGAGTATTCTCAGTTTCTTTACATTCTAAAATCAGATAATTATCTTTCTTCAACTCACTTTTTAAAACTTGCACACGATCAGCTTTATTTTGAATATCACCATCTGCAATGAGTAACATTTCACTTGCGACAGCTTTAGCACTTAAACCTTTATCTTCCAACTGATCAGCATAGGTATCACTAAAGCACCAATGGACTAAATTGCTTCCTGCATATTCTACAAACGTGTAGTGATAATTCGGCATAAAGCGACGATACTTTTTATAAAGTTCATTATTAGATTTTTCTAATTCGGCTAAATATTTTTCCATATATTTTGTGATATACAGACGATCTGTAATACCTTCAACCCAGATCGTACAGTTAGCTAAATAAACAGAAGAAGGACGTACACCTAGTGAGGCAAGTAGGTCACGATCACGGTCACAACGATAAATTTTAAAATCAAATTTACTTGGATTATCTATATTGGGTAGCTTTACAAATTTCTGAATTATCACTTGATCAGACTCATCCGCCATATCGAGTAAGTGATTTGAGTGCGTAGTAAAGAAGTAATAATGGGAAGTTTCGTTTAAGTAGAAATTCATTAACTGGCGAACCATACCTGCATGCATATGAAGTTCAGGTTCTTCTATGAAGAAAGCATGTGTTTCATCTTTTTTGATAAATGCTTCATATGTCAAAACGATCGCTTGTTGTAAACCATCACCTAATTTATGAATGGCAAATTGATCATCCTCACCAAGTTTAATATGTACAACATCATTGTCATGACCGTTATCATCTTTACCAATGTATGGAATTAGAGTAACGGTTTCATTATCAAAAAAGTACTGACTTAACTTTTCTTCATATTGTTTTATTAGCTCGCGCTGTTGTGGTTTACCTAATAGATGAATTTTTAATTCATGATATAGACGTTCACCAGTAACGATATTTTCTTTATTAAATTTATTAGGATCTTTGAAATAGTCTTTCTGGGCACGTTCAATATAAGGATATTTTTTGTCTAAATCGGTTACAGGGCGCATCCCACGTAATATTGGAATATAAAATTTCTTATTATGAAAAATTTTATTTATATTTTCCTCAATTTCTTTAATAAATTTAGCCTTAGCTTGTGGAATATTGTTATTTGAGTATAAATCTTGCAGTTGATTGAACTGTCCCAAATAGTTCAAACAATTTTCAAATATTTGGATAATTGATCCTACATTTTCAGGTACAAGAGATGATTCACTATTAATAAAATGTTTGTAGTTAGGGTTGTTTTTTAATGGTATATTTTGGAGATTTATAATTAGTTGTTTCTTAAAACCTTTTAATTTTCTGAATTGTAATGAATTATATAGATGTTGCCCAGAATACATTCTAAATAACTCACGTAAAAATCTACTTTTCCCAGCATTATTTTTACCAATAAAAAAATTAAGTCTTTTTATTTCCAAGACTTCATCATAATTAGTTTCTGTATCATTGTCGGAACTATAGCCTTCTAGATTTTCAGCCCAGTAATATAGTTTTTCTGTCATAAAAAGCCCCCAAATATGGGAGCTAATTTAGCAGTAATTCATTACTTTTCAAATGAGTTATGAAATAGTGATTGATTCAAGTTTAGTAATCTTAGTTTCAAATATAAAAAGCAGAGGCATACAGTTGCCTGAACATCTTTCAGCCACACTTTGATGCACCCTCGAACCCCAATGGTGCAAAATGGGCTATTTTTTAGGCATACTTAAAAAATAAATCATTCTTGTTTTGCCTCTATTTGCGTATGTAATTAATTTTCCAAGCATTCTGCTTAAATCTATTCTATTTTATATTGTGGCACGCTTAATGCATTTATTTATATACAACATAAATAGAGGAGAGCAATACACTTGATCACTCATAATCACAAACATCGGTTAACCATTCATGTATAAAAAGAATAGCAAGGACATGAGCAATCAAAATGGAATAAACCGGTGAAATACAAAACTTACTTTTGCTTTAGAACAAGCCCCATTTCAATGTTATGGGGCTTTTTTTCGCCCTTTTAAGCAAGTTTATTTACCTCATCCAAATAACTAAAAATTGGCACGCTTTCTGCATTTTCCTAAGTAATACGAAATTCTGGTTTTGTAATATCCCTAGGAGATGCACATGAACAATCCGACATCAAATAAAAAAATGCATCCATGGCTTCACTTTCTGGTTGAGCTGCTCAGCGTACGTGCAGGCTTTCACATTAAACAGTCTTCCCAATATCAACCCAAGGATCAACATCGTGCCTAAACAAAAATTGGCACGGATCAGTATTACCGTGCCAGAAACAACGCTACATGCGATGGATCAAAAAATTGTCGAGCAGCACTATGAAAGCCGCTCGCAGGCCATTGTCGATATGATTAACCGCCACCTGATTGATGATCTGGTGATTCGCGATGAAGTCATGGTTGGCACGCTTACCTTGCTCTATGACGTCAGCTTGAAACCGCTGCGCAGTCAGCTGGTCGATCTGCAGCAGCAGTATCTGGCACAAGTGATCAATTCGCTTCATATCCAGCTGGATGATGAAAAAATTCTGCAAGTCATGCTGATGCAGGGCGTGAGCAGTGACCTGAAAGAAATTAGCGAACAATTTATTGCATTGAAAGGCGTGATTAAAGGGCATCTCGAACTGATGGATGCTGTCATGCCGCCTATTCCACAAAATACCGAACACACTTAAGGAGAACAGCTGTGCACAACTTATGGACTGTACAGGACTGGCAACACGCCTACCAGAATAACAATATCCAGCTTAGTGACCTGATTGAGTATGTTGCCGGGTTGAATAATGACGATCATGCCTGGATATCAATTGCGACGGCAGCACAATTACAGGCACAAATTGATGCATTGACTGGTGCAGATAGTGCAAGCTTGCCACTTTATGGGGTGCCATTTGCGGTCAAGGACAATATTGATGTTGCAGGGTTCTATACCACAGCAGCATGTAAAGAAGCAGCCTATCTGGCGACTTCCGATGCAACCGCAGTAGCCAAATTAAAAGCTGCCGGCGCGATTGTCGTGGGTAAAACCAATCTGGACCAGTTTGCAACGGGTCTGGTCGGGGTGCGCTCACCATACGGCGCGGTGAAGAACAGCTTTAATCCTGAATATATCAGTGGTGGTTCGAGTTCCGGTTCAAGTGTTGCTGTAGCAAATGGACAAGTACCATTCAGTCTGGGTACAGATACTGCAGGTTCAGGACGTGTACCAGCAGGGCACAATAACATTGTCGGACTCAAACCGACCAAAGGCTGGTTCTCGACTACAGGCCTGATTCCAGCTTGCCGCACCATCGATGTGATTTCGATTTTTGCCTTAACGGTGGATGATGCTTGGCAGGTAGCGCAAGTCATGCAAGGCTATGATGCTAGTGATGATTATTCCCGAGTACATCCTCAGAATGTACCGAGCCAATTTTCAAAAGGGAAAATTGGCATTCCGGATACACTGGAATTTTATGGCGATGCTGAAACTGAAAAAGCATTCCAGCTGGCGATCGCACGTGTACAAAGCTTGGGTTATACGGTTGAGCCGATTGATTTTGCTCCATTTCAACAACTGGCAGCGGCCTTGTATAACCGCTCTTGGGTGGCTGAACGTACCAGTGCCGTGGAAAAAATGGTGCAACGCGAGCAGACCCATCCGGTCATTGGCCAGATTATTGCGCAGGCAGACCGGTTCAATGCGGTCGATGTCATGCAGGATGAATATGAACGTGCCCACCTGAGCCGTGTTATTCAAAATACACTGGCAGATTATGATGCCTTGATGGTGCCTACTGCACCCACCATTTATCGCATTGCAGAAGTAGAAGCCGATCCTCTGGTAAAAAACAGCCACATGGGCGCTTATACCAATTTTGTCAATTTTGCCGATCTTTCGGCTTTGGCGCTACCAAATAGCATTCGTGCTGATGGTCTTCCAACGGGTGTGACCTTTATTGCGCCAGCCTGGATGGATGAAGCACTGGCCAAATTCGGGCAAAAATGGCAGCAATCGAGCCAGTTAAAGCTAGGCACCTCTGAACTTAGCTATGAAAAAACAACTGAAATCTCATCGGGGCACAGCGTCAAACTGGCTGTCGTCGGAGCACATCTGACCGGTATGCCACTGAATTTTCAGCTGACCACACGCAGTGGCACCCTGATGAAGCAGACCCGGACTGCTTCGCATTACAAACTCTATGCTTTAAAAAATACGACACCGCCAAAACCTGGCCTGCAATACAACGCGAAAGGTTTTTCAATTGAAGTAGAGGTCTGGGACATTCCGCGTGCACTGTTCGGAGACATTGTTGCAGAAGTTCCGGCACCTTTGGGGATCGGCAATGTCCAGCTGATTGATGGCACTTGGGTCAAAGGCTTTATCTGTGAAGGCTATGCACTTGAGGATGCAACAGATATTAGTCATTTCGGTGGCTGGCGCGAATTTATGAAATCTAAACAACTTTCAAATACCAAATTTAAATGTGAATGCATAGGGGAAGTCGCAAAATGATCAAAAAAGCACTGATGTCAGTTTCCGTACTGTCTGCAATCCTTTTAAGCGGTTGTGACAATACCGCTAAAGTACCTGAACCAAATGCCAAGGCTGAAGGTACTGTAAATACTCAACCCATCCGGATTGGTTATAGCGACTGGCCGGGTTGGGTTGCGTGGCAAGTTGCGATTGAAAAAGGCTGGTTAGAGGAAGCTGGAGTCAATGCTGATTTTAAATGGTTTGACTATTCAGCCTCACTTTCAGCTTTTGCTGCCAACCAGCTGGATGCGGTCATGGTCACTAATGGTGATAATCTGGTCACTGGCTCTGGCGGTACCAAGGGTGTGATGATCATGGCGACTGATTATTCAGCTGGAAATGACGTGATTATTGCCAAGAATGGCATTAATTCGATTCAGGATCTGCGCGGTAAAACAATCGCGACTGAAAAAGGCCTCGTTGATCACTTGTTACTGTCCACTGCACTGGATGATGCCAAGGTTAAACTGAATGAAGTTAAACTGGTCAATACCATGACCAATGAATTGCCACAGGTGTTTGCCACTCCCGATATTGATGCGATTGCGGTATGGCAGCCAGTGGCGAATCAGGCTTTATCCGCGGTGGCCGGTTCCAAGATTATTTTCACCTCTAAAGACAAGCCGGGATTAATTTACGATACCTTGACCGTGAATCCAGCCCATCTGGAAGCCAATAAAGAGCAATGGAAAAAGGTGATTCAGGTTTGGGATAAAACCGTCAAATACATCAATGACCCGGCGACTCGTGAAGATGCCGCACAGATCATGGCCAAACGTGTTGGTGTCGATGCGAAAACCTATATGCAGTTCATTGATGGTACGCATTTACTTGATCTGGCCGCCAACAAGAAAGTCTTTACCAAAGGTAATGGTTTCGACTCGATCTATGGTTCTAGCTATCATGTGAACAAGTTCAATGTGGCTAACGGCATTTATACGACTGAAATGAACGTGGATGGCGTGATTGTTCCAACGCTGGTACAAGAGCTGCAATAAAGCCTGATCTCTTGCATAAAAAATCCCCGGTCTGGGGATTTTTTATTGTCAGATAAATAGGGTTCTTTCATAAATTATTTTGAATCACTACAAATAAAATTCCCTCTCCTTGTAGGAGAGGGTTAGGGAGAGGTTCTTTCTAAGAAATCCCCTCATCCTCTTACGAAGCAATGCTTCTCATTCCAGAGGAGAAAGGAACTTTCAATATCCATTTAAATATGAATAGAATGATCATTTTTGATTTATGAAAGAACGCTAATATTTAAAAATTAAAGCTGCGTACTTTTAGAAAAGACATTGATAAAAATAATGCCAATAATCATAAACGCCAGACCAATCAGCGCGGGAAGATCCAATTGCTGTTTAAACACCAGTAGCCCCACCGTTGAAATCAGAATAATGCCGGCACCGGACCAGATTGCATAAGCAATGCCCATCGGAATGGTTTTCATGGTCAATGACAGGAAAAACAGGGCAACGGCATAACCGGCAATGGTGGCAAGTGAAGGCCAGAGCACGCTAAAACCATTGGAAGCTTTCAATGCAGAAGTTGCAATGACTTCTGCAATAATGGCAATCGACAGATATAAAAAAGACATATTTCTCCCTATAACACCCGTTCTGCATGCTGCATCAGGTGATCCTGTTCTGACTTCAGCCAGCTTTCAGCTTGTGTAGTCGTGGGGGTGGCATATTGAAATTGGTAATCCGGCTGGTACATGTCCAGCTCAAAAATCAGGTCAATATCGCGACCATCTAAAATGACGTGCTGAACCAGACTGCTCTCATTGAGAACTTCAAAATTTTCCAGGTTAAAGGTTTTGTTTGTTTCACTGCTGCGGGTGCTGTAAGTTTTGCTTTGACCATCAGTCCCGATAGAGACCTCAAAACTTTCTAACAAGGCAAACACGGTCGGATCAACAGCTTTAAAGTCCATTTGAGCGACTGCATTTTGTACTTCTGGTAAACGCGTCAGGGCATAGGCCATATAGTCATCACAAATAATCAGGCCACCATCCATTTCCAGATGCTGACCAGATTGAAGATCAAGTGCAGACTGAAGTCGCAAGCCTAAAAATAAACCGTGCTGTACCTGCTGGCGCCAGTCTTCGACATAGACATTACTTGGAGAAAATTCCAGAATGCAGTTACCAATCGCATGTAATCTGGCTGGTTCCGGCCACTGCACATGATTCTGGTAATTGGCGTAGTCTTTCACCTCCCAGGACAATAACTGGTTGGTGCTATCCCAAAGCGTATTGCCAATCCAGCCTTGGCGTTCCTGAACAGCAGTTTCTATCTGGCTTTTTAAACGAAGATCAATGGTAAAACTGCGCGACTGAAACCAGTACACAATGGTATTTTCATCGGTCAGACCATTAAAAAAGCTGATGCTTTTACGCCGAAATGCCCCATATAAAAAGTCAGGAATAATCTCTGGCTGAGGGGTAGTGGGCTTTAACGTTTTAATTACTTCAAACAGATTCATGATGCTGTCTCCGCCTGTTCTTCAAGTCCAAAAGAGGAAAGTGGTACAGCATTTTTTAAGACCAGTTCACCGCTAGCAATGCGTTGTTTTAAATATTGAAAGGTCTGGGCGGTCTGATTAAATAAATGCTCGCCCCCGATCAGGGCAGAATATTTGGAATTTTCAGTGTGAATAACCGGTTCAATCACGGTGTCATAATTGCAGGCGCAAAACAGCGGGAATGAATAACGTTCTTCCGAAACCTTTTTCACGCGGTGCTTGGTGGCGAGATATTTACCATTTGACAGAATTTCCATCATGTCACCGATATTCATCACCAGAGTATTTTCAATCAGTGGAATATCGATCCATTCACCGGCTTTATTTAAAACCTGTAAGCCGGGCGCGGTGTGTAACAGCAAGGTAAAGCACTCATAATCGGTATGTGCACCTATGCCTTCGGCATCTTGCACTTCCGGATTATAGGGATAATGAATCAAGCGTAGCTGACTTGGTGCATCAGTAATTTTTCTTTCGAAAAAGTCCTCACGAACGCCCAACGCCAGTGCAAAGGCAGAAAAAATCTGCCGGCTGATCTCACGCAGATGACTATAGTATTGGCTGACAATAGACTTGAAATCCGGATGGTCTGGCCATAAGGTGGGCCCAAGTAAAGGACAGTCTTTTCTTACCCCCTGATAATCATAATTGACATCATAGGCTTCTTTTAAATCATAACTGTTGCCGGCAAACTGTTCTTCGCCAATCGGCACATAGCCACTATGGTTTTTTGATTTGCCAATATAGTGCTGCATTTTGGTGTCCAGATCCTGAGAAAAATAGGACTGGGCCATTTCAATCAAGGCTTTGGCGTAATCAGAATTAAACTGGCTACCTTGCAGATAAAGAAATCCGACTTCTTTACAGGCATGATCCAGAGCATGAGCAACCTCAATACGATCGGCTAAATCCGGACTTTGTAATTTTGAAATATCAACCAGTGGGAGTACATATTGCGCTTGCATGATAATCACCTCTAATGTTGGTCGTCCAACACAGCGATTAAAACCTTCGGGTCGTCCCAAAGGCATTTTGGATAAGATTATTTATTGCTGCTGACCTTGGTCATACGCGGAATGACCGGCAGTTCTGCCAGTGCCGGATCCAGTTCATCTTCTTCAGCATGCACCAGATAATCGACACGTTGTCTTAACTGTTTAAATTCAGGACTAAGCATGACGTCTGGATGGCGTGGACGAGGTAGATCAACTTCGATAATTTCCTTGATTTCACCCGGATTGGCTTTCAGCGCCACAATACGGTCGGCCAGTAAAATGGCTTCATCCATATCGTGAGTCACAAAAATGATGGTGATATCAATGTTTTGCCAAAGATCCATCAGATGACGCTGCATTTTTTGCCGGGTATGCGGATCGAGTGCTCCAAAGGGTTCATCCATCAACAGGATCTTCGGTTCATTGACCAAAGCCCGGGCAATCGCGACACGCTGTTTCATCCCGCCAGACAGCTCATGCGGATACTGGTTTTCATACTTTTCCAGACCAATGATATTGATCCATTCACGTGCCTGCGCTTCGGCCGCTGCACTACTTTGGCCTTTCATGCGCGGGCCAAACATGACATTTTCCTTGACGGTTTTCCATGGAAACAGGGTATAGCCCTGGAACACCATGCCACGCTCTGGACTTGGGCCGGTAATCGGCTGACCATCCACCAGAATCTCACCACTGCTATAAGGATCCAGACCGGCGACTACACGGCTAAAGGTTGACTTGCCGCAACCGGAAGGCCCAATCACACAGATGAACTCCCGCTTATGAATTTTCAAATTTAGTGCATTTAAAACCGTACGCTCGGTTTTGCCATGACTGAATTTTTGCGTCAATTGCTTCGCTTCCAGAATCACCGGACGGCTATAAATCTTGTCAAAGTATTCGCGGGTATTAAATTCAGTGTTTTGCATCAGTTGGCTCCCGGTTTCCATTTAAATAAGCGTTGTCCCAGTTTCATTAAAATCACATCACACAGCAGACCAATCACACCGATAATCAGGATCGCGGCAAAGACATTATCAAAGTTCTGATAGCGGGCTTGCTGGGTAATAAACCAGGTAATTCCGGAGGTACTGCCGATTAGTTCTGCTACGATCAGGTAAGTCCATGCCCAGCCCAGCAACACACGCAGATTGCGGTAAATTTCAGGCAGGGCGGCAGGAATCACCACATGTAACAGACTTTTGAGTTTATTTGTGCCCAGAGTAAAACCGGCTTCAATCAGGCTGCGATCCACCAGACGTGTGGTATTGGCAATAATCAGGATTTGCTGGAACAGGGTTCCAATCACAATAATGGCAATTTTGGGTGCATCATTGATTCCGAGAATTGCGACTGCCAGTGCACCAAAGGCCGGAGCAGGCAAATAACGAAAAAATTCGACAAAGGGCTCGGTCAGCTGGGAAATTTTATTGGAAAACCCGCATAAAATACCGAGTGGAATACCAACTAAGGAAGAAATAAAGAACGCGGTAAAGACCAGCTTGATACTGTGCCACAGGCTTTCATGAAACCAGGGCGCATTGGCCTGAGCCGGCTCCGTGGTAAAAGCTGTGATCAGTGCAATTGCCACTTGATGCGGTGCAGGCAGATAAATCGGGTTGACCAGAATACCCTGCGGCGGAGCCAGACCTTGATCTACTGCAGATTGCGCAGCAGAAAAAAACTGGTCTTTATCAATACGACTCTCGACCTGTAAATAGGCAACACTACCTGAATCAGTAATCTGGACTTGTGGATGCCAGATAAATGGCAAATAGCTGACTGCACACCAAATCAGAATTGGTATTAAAAAAGACCCCAAGCCAAACAGCAATTTATTTCTTTGACTGAGTTCACGTGCAACGTAACTCATAGTGTTGCCCCTCAATATTACAAATTTTATAAAACGTAATACTGACTAAGCAAAATGGATGCCATTTCATCCAAAATCATGAAATGACTCTTAAAAGGATTTATTTTTATAGAAAAAATTAGCAGACAACTTTTAATCATATTCAAGAAGTTAGATCAGAATGCAGAGATTTTTAATCATTTTCTGGAAAATAGACTCAATAAAAAAGACCTGAAAAATCAGGCCTCTTTTTTCAGTAACATCATTTAGCCAATAATATCTGCATGCTGGTTTTGCAAGCTATAGATGCACTGCTGCGCAATCTGTTTTTTCTCGGCTGCGGTCATTTCAATATTTTCCCATTTCTGCATCTGCTGCAAGAGCCAGATAAAATCATCAACTTTCGGTTGGGCACTTTCCCCAACAAAATTCCGGATAATATTCTTGATCTTGTAAAAGTCATAGACATGCCGCTGGGCGGAACATTCAAACTGAATAATCTGATAATCGACTAACATATCCCAGACTTCGGAAAGATCAGGGCGCTGCTTTAAATCATCCTGCGCTTTTTGTACTGCCTTGACCACTGCCTCTACAGTAAATGGATGCTGTTCTGCCCATTCCTGGGTCATGGCCAAGACTTTATCGGCAACTTTTGGAATGACATTCTGGCTCGCCGCAACGATAAAGCTATAGCCTTCAAGTTTGGCCTGAATATTCCAGGGTTCTCCCACACAAAAACCATCGAATACTTGTTCCGAAATTCCTTTTACCATGGAAGGCGGTGGAGAGGTCATCAGCTGGATATTCTTGGCCAGTTGTGGATCAGTCAGCGCCAACCATTCTTTTAAACAGTAATGGTGAATTGAATATTTATAAACATAGGCCAGATTGATGGAATGATTCTGTTGTAAAGCCTGTACCAGTTTCTTTGAGGTATTCTGTTCATCATCCCCAGGCTGGATGCCGAGTTCATAGCACAAATCCTGGCGCAGGCTAATAAAAGCCTGATTCACGCTCAGTACTAGAGGGGTTTGCAAAGCCACCTGTAACTGGTCTGTACCCAGGGCAGCAGCGGGCAGCATGGCAGACAAGCAATGTGCAGCATCCAGAAAGCCATAGGCCAGACGGTCACGCAAACTAGACCAGGAGGCTTCACGGATTAAATTGATGGTTAATCCTTGCTCAGCAAAATACCCCTGTTTTTCGGCCCAGAGAATGGCGACACAATCAAGTAAAGGAATATAGCCAATATTGAGTTCAGTTTTTTCTAATGTGGACATATGCTTTTCCTTATTGGCCCAATAACAGCTTCTGTGCATCCAGTAAGCGTCTGGCCATTTCACCAATGGTAATCCGGTGACTCATGGCATTTTTACGCAATAAAGCAAAAGCTTGCTCTTCCGTTAAGGCATGCAGCTGGATGAGCAGGGCTTTGGCTTTATCGATATCTTTACGGTCAATCAGCTTGTCCTGGGTTTCTTTTAAATCGTTCAGCAGCTTTTTATGTTTGCGGAATTGTTCAATTGAAATTTCCAGAATGCTTTCTAGTTTGGTGGGATCAATACCATCGACAATATAAGCCGTGATTCCGGCATCAATCGCACTCTTGATGGTGTCTTTATTGGAGTTCTGGGTAAACAGCACGGTCGGGAGTTCATATTGGCTGACACAACTTTCAATAATATCCCGATGCGGATGATCCATATTCAACAGGATCACATCTGCATGAATGCCTTTGACATGTACCATATTCAGGTCATTCAGGATTAAGCAGGCCACCACCTGAAAATCATGTAAAAGCAGGGATTCCTGGATGAATTGGGCACGCTCCAGATCATCATCAATAAGAGCAATTCGTAATTTGGACATGGAATATTTTCAAGTAAGGCCTAAGGAATATTCAAGCAGGATTAAAGCAAAAAACATGCCATTAAATTGGTGCATAAAATTTCGTTTTTCTGTTCAATTTAGTGCATAGCTTTAGGGATTTCAGCTGATGGCTGATCAAAATGAAGCGTTTAGGTAGATCATCTGCCTGAAATAAGGCGTTTTCTTATTGGAAAAGTTGGCACGATTTCTGCATTTATTAAATCGTCAAAGATGACTTTCAATACTAACAACGGCCAACGATGTCCGTTCTGATCGTAATTGCACTTTCAAGGAGTGTGATTGGTATTTCGTTCAGCACAGGATAAATGACATGGTCAGTTGTTCAGCAATACAAAACGCACAAGCGTTTCAACCCTTCCTCCAGCATTACAAAGCGCTGGGTTGCGGTATTTACAACATATTCAATCAGCAGACATATCAATGCCTAGACGTGATATGCGGCTTTTTATCATCTTTAAAAAAACAATAGTTGGAGTGCAGATATGAAAATTCTCATGATTGGGCATGGCATGGTGGGGCATAAATTCATCGAATCTGTACTGGAACAGGCCGGTGATGACATTGAGCTGACCATTTTGGCAGAAGAGCCACATTTAGCTTATGACCGGGTACATTTGACTGAATATTTCAGCGGCAAGTCGGTCAAGGATCTGAGTCTGTGTCGTAGTGATTTTGCCGATGCCTATGGCATTGATTTGCGTCTTAATACCAAAGCAGTTGAAATTGATCAGCTCAATAAAACCGTCACCACCAACCAGGGTGATGTGCTGAGTTTTGACAAGTTGATTCTCGCTACCGGTTCTTATGCCTTTGTGCCACCAATCCCGGGCAATGACCGTCAGAATTGCTTTGTTTATCGTACCATTGAAGATCTGGATGCCATTCGTGCAGCTAGCCTGAATGCAAAAACTGGCGTAGTGATTGGCGGCGGCTTGCTAGGGCTGGAAGCAGCGAAAGCCCTGCGAGATCTGAATCTGGAAACCCATGTCGTAGAATTTGCTCCGCGTCTGATGGCGGTGCAGATTGATGATCTGGGCGGCCGGGTACTGCGCTCTAAAATTGAAGACCTTGGTGTCAAGGTACATACTCAAAAGGCCACGTCAAGTATTGAAGATGGTGACAGCACTCAGCATGTAATGAAGTTCGGAGATGGTTCGGTGCTTGAAACCGATATCATCCTGTTCTCGGCCGGTATTCGTCCGCGTGATGAACTGGCGCGCCAAAGTGGTTTACTGATTGGTGAGCGTGGCGGCATCATCATTAATGATTATTGCCAGACCTCACATCCGGACATTTATGCCATTGGTGAATGTGCACTTTGGGACAATAAAATTTATGGTCTGGTTGCACCGGGCTATGACATGGCGCGGATCGCGGCAAAACATGTCCTAGGCCAAGAAAGTCATGCATTCGCTGGTGCGGACATGAGTACCAAGCTCAAACTGATGGGCGTGGATGTTGCTTCTATTGGTGATGCACATGCCATGTCCCCAGGTGCCTTGAGCTATTTCTATGCTGATGAAGCCGCGCAGGTTTATAAAAAAATCGTGGTGTCAGCAGATAAGACCAGGCTGCTGGGTGCGGTACTGGTGGGCTGTGCCAAAGAGTATAGCGATCTTTTACAAATGATGCTGAATGGTCTGTCTGTACCAGAGCAACCGGAAAGCCTGATCATGCCGGGCTTTGATCAGTCAACTTCCAAATCGGGTGGTAGTGGCATCGATTTATTGCCTGACAGTGCGACCATCTGTTCCTGTAATAACGTTTCCAAAGCTGATATCTGTTCAGCCATTGATGGCGGTGCAACTTCATTGGGTGCACTGAAAAAATGCACCCAGGCTGCAACGGCGTGCGGTGGCTGTGCGCCACTGGTAACGCAGGTTCTCAAATCTGAATTACAACGTCAGGGTGTCACGGTGAACAATCACCTGTGCGAACACTTTGCCTATTCACGTCAGGAACTGTATCACCTGGTTCGTGTGCATGAGATCAAGACATTCTCTGACCTGATTCAGCAACATGGGCACGGCATGGGCTGTGATATCTGCAAACCGACTGTAGCCAATATTCTGGCATCCTGCTGGAATGATTTTGTTCTGAAACCAAGTCATGCCGGTTTGCAGGATAGCAACGACTACTACCTCGGCAATATCCAGAAAGATGGTTCCTATTCGATTGTGCCACGTGTGGCAGGCGGCGAGATTACCCCGGATGGTCTGATTACCATCGGTCAGATCGCCAAAGATTATGGTCTATATACCAAAATCACGGGCGGACAACGAATTGACATGTTTGGTGCGCAGGTACATCAACTGCCTGAAATCTGGGAAAAACTGATCAATGCCGGTTTCGAGTCCGGACATGCTTACGGCAAATCCTTACGTACGGTGAAATCTTGTGTGGGTAGTACCTGGTGCCGTTTTGGAGTCGATGATTCTGTCGGCTTGGCGATTTTCCTGGAAAATCGTTATAAAGGCCTGCGTTCACCCCATAAAACCAAAATGGCAGTATCCGGCTGTACCCGTGAATGTGCAGAAGCACAGAGCAAGGATGTCGGTGTCATTGCCACGGAAAAAGGCTGGAATCTATATGTATGCGGAAATGGCGGCATGAAACCGCGCCATGCTGAACTGCTCGCCTCGGATCTGGATACTCCCACACTCATCAAATATATCGACCGCTTCTTTATGTTCTATATCCAGACAGCAGACCGTCTGCAGCGCACCAGTGTGTGGCGTGACAATATGGAAGGTGGGCTGGACTATCTGAAAGATGTCATTGTGCATGATTCACTGGGTATTGCTGCTGAACTGGAAAGTCGTATGCAGCATGTGATTGGCACTTATCAGGATGAATGGCGCAGCGCGATTGAAGATCCTGAAGTGCGCAAACGCTTTAAGACTTTTATCAATGCCAAAGCAGCCGAGCAGAATGACCCGCATATTCAGTTTGCGCCTGTGCGTGGCCAGATTCGTCCAAAGACAGAAGCTGAACGTGATTTAAACCGTATTCCAGTGGTTGAAGCCTAAATACCACAGTCAGGGAGAATGAAAATGACAATTTTAAAAGACATGAACGAACTGAACTGGTACGAAGTCTGCAATCTGGATGAGATCACTCCGAATACCGGTGTTGCAGCCTTGATTGAAGGTCAGCAGATTGCAATTTTTCGCGTGGGTCAGGAACAGCGGGTTTATGCACTCAGCAATCAGGATCCGTTTAGTCTGGCCAATGTCATGGCACGTGGCATTCTGGGTGATCTGCAAGGTGAGCGTGTAGTCGCATCCCCAATTTACAAGCAGCATTTCAGTCTGGTGACCGGTCGTTGTCTGGAAGAACAAGACCAGAAATTACTGGTATTTCCAACCCGAATTGAAAATGGCAAAGTTCTGGTGAGTCCAACCGCACAAAAGACTTATATTTCCAGTAATGGTCAAAACACAGAGCGCTTAAAACTGGTACTGGTCGGGAATGGGCTGGCGGGTATGCGCTGTCTGGAAGACTTGCTGGATATGGCACTAGATCGTTATGACATTACCGTGATTGGGGAAGAGCCGTGGGGCAATTACAACCGGATCATGTTGTCACCGGTATTGTCTGGTGAGAAAAGTTTTGCCGAAATTATGCTGCATTCAGCCGACTGGTATGCCGAAAAAGGCATTCGATTCATCGCTGGAGATGCTGCCAGCTCTATCGACCGTTCACGTAAGCAGGTTCATACCCAAAAAGGCGAAGTCGTTGCTTATGACCGTCTGATCCTCGCGACCGGTTCCAAACCCTTTATGCCGCCAATTCCAGGTGCTGAACTTGAAGGCGTGATTAGCTTCCGGGATATTCAGGATGTTAGTCGCATGCTGGATTACTGCAAAACCAAGCAAAACGCCGTCGTGATTGGGGGCGGTCTGCTGGGACTGGAAGCAGCTTATGGACTGAAGCAGCAGGGAATGAATGTGACTGTGCTGCACCTGATGGACCGTATTATGGATCGTCAGCTGGATATGAAAGCCAGTCAAATGCTGAAAAAATCAATAGAAGATAAAGGTATCCGGATCATCACCGAAGCCAATACCGAAGAGCTGCTCGGTATGGATGGTCACGTGACTCAACTGCGTTTAAAAGACGGGACAGTGCTGGATGCCGATTTGGTGGTCTTTGCCGTCGGGATTCGACCAAATAAAACTCTGGCTGAACAGGCTGGCTTGCGCTGCAATCGTGGGGTGCTGGTGAATGACACCATGCAAACCTATGACCCGAGTATTTATGCAGTGGGTGAATGTATTGAGCATCGTGGTCAGACCTTTGGACTGGTTGAGCCATTATGGGGACAGGCCTTTATCTGTGCGACGCATCTGGCTGAACATGGCCGACTGACCTTTAAGGCACCGACTGTTCCGACCCAGCTCAAGGTTAGCGGATGTGATGTCTTCTCTGCCGGCAATTTTGAACCTCAGGATGATTTTGAAGATATCGTGCTGAATGATGAAAAACGTCAAATCTATAAACGGATCATTATCCAGCAGGACAAGGTCATTGGTGCGGTGCTATTTGGCGATACCGAAGATGGAGCTTGGTATGCAGAACTGATTGCAGATCAGACACCGATTAGTAATATCCGCAGCAAACTGCTTTTTGGTCGGGATTTTGCATTAAAAAAGGCAGGGTAATCGGATCAATCTCCCTCAACCCCTCTTTGGAAAAAAGGGGACCCTCACTCCTTTATTAAAGGAGGGTTGGGGAGGATTAAAGCTTTTGAGACATAGAAAAAATTTAAATCAAACCTGTAAAAGCTAGATATCAGAGATTTGGTGAAACAAGTGAATTTGGATGATTAAGGAGCGCAGCAGCAATGAATAGTATTCCGGTTATGGAACTACATAGCTCTACTGAATCCCAAATAAAAACCACTCAGACGACCTGTCCTTATTGTGGAGTAGGCTGTGGTGTCATCGCGCACGTAAGCCAAACCTCGATGGGTGAAAAGGTTCAGATTGAAGGCGATGTTCAGCATCCGGCGAACTTGGGCAAGTTGTGTATTAAAGGCAGTCATCTTGCCGATACACTTGGCTTAAAAACCCGGCTTCTGCATCCGATGACAGGGCGAAAAGAGCAGCGGCAAATAAGCACTTGGGATCATGCCATTTCAAGTATTGCCAATAAATTTCAGCAATGTATTGATCAGTATGGACGTGACAGCATCGCCTTTTACGTCTCCGGCCAGCTTTTGACTGAAGACTATTATGTGGTGAATAAGTTTGTAAAAGGCTATCTCGGTACTGCCAATATTGATACCAATTCAAGGCTGTGCATGTCATCTGCTGTGGCAGCACATAAACGGGCTTTCGGCGAAGACCTGGTACCGGCCAGCTACACAGATTTTGAGCAGACAGAAATGGTGGTTCTGGTCGGTTCCAATACCGCCTGGTGCCATCCGGTGCTTTATCAGCGCATCATGAAAGCTAAAGAAGAGCGGGATTTATTTGTGGTGGTGATTGATCCCCGCTTTACCGCAACCTGTGAAGCGGCAGATTTACACTTGCCGATTTTACCGGGTCAGGATGTCGCGCTGTTTAATGGCCTGTTACAGTATCTTCAGCAAAATGGCTATACTGATCTGGATTTTGTTACACAACATACCCAAGGTCTGGAGCAGGCACTTGCCAGCAGCTCGACAGAGTCATCACTTGAAAGCGTGGCAAAGCGTACTGGTATTGCTATTGAAAAATTAACCTTATTTTTTCAGAAATTTGCCCAGACCGAAAAAATTATGAGCCTGTTTTCCATGGGTGTAAACCAATCCTCTCAAGGAGTAGACAAGGCCAATAGCATTATCAACTGTCATTTATTGACAGGAAAAATAGGCAAACCCGGTTCGGCACCTTTTTCTATGACCGGACAACCGAATGCGATGGGCGGACGGGAAGTCGGTGGGCTGGCCAATATGCTGGCCAGTCATCTGGATTTGGATAACCCGCAGCATCAGCAACTGGTGCAGGATTTCTGGCAAAGCCCGGTCATCGCGCGGCAGCCCGGATTAAAAGCAGTAGATTTATTTCAAGCGGTGGAAAGCGGGAAAATCAAGGCCATCTGGATTATGGCCACCAATCCGATCGTGAGTTTGCCCGATGCAGATCAGGTCAAACGTGCTCTGGAAAAGTGTGAATTTGTGGTGGTTTCCGATATTTGTCTCGACACCGATACCACGCAATATGCCGATGTACTATTACCGGCCCTAGGTTGGGGCGAAAAAGATGGCACAGTCACCAATTCGGAGCGTCGTATTTCCCGGCAAAAGGCTTTTTTGCCGACTCCGGGTAAAGCCAAAGCAGACTGGTGGGCCATTTCCCGGGTGGCTAAAGCTTTAGGTTTTCGCGGTTTTGACTTTAACACTAGCCATGACATTTTTCTGGAACATGCCCGTTTATCTGCCTATCAGAATAATTCACTTTCGCAACGTGAAGATACGCCAAATTTCCGCTATTTCAACCTGCAAGGTTTTACTCATCTCAGTTTTGCTGAATATCAGAATCTGGCACCGATCCAGTGGCCGGTCTGGGATAAGCAAGAAGTTCATCAGGTGAGTCAACTATTTAGTCAAGGCCAGTTTAGCCATGCAGATGGCAAAGCCAGATTGGTGCCGACAGTTGCAGCCGATCCGGTACATGCTATTTTTGCTGAATATCCCCTGATCCTGAATACCGGACGCATTCGCGACCAATGGCACACCATGAGCCGTACCGGATTATCTGCCAGTTTATCCCAGCATCGTGCCGAGCCTTATTGTGAGCTGCATCCGCAAGATGCGTTGAAATATGGCCTGAAAGATGCCGAGCTGGTCGAGGTGAAATCTGCTTGGGGAAGTTGTGTACTCCGTGTGCAATTTTCACAAAATATGCGACGTGGCCAGATTTTTGCACCGATTCACTGGAACGACCAGTTTGCGTCCGATGCGCGGATTGGCAAAGTAGTGAATCCGGTAGTTGATCCGATTTCTGGTGAGCCAGAATTTAAGCATACTCCGGTCATGATCCAGCCATTTTATACTCAGTGGTGGGGCGTGCTGTATGTACGGGAAGGCTTTGAACAGCAGATCCAGACCATGATTAAAAAGACGGTGTGGTGGAGCAAAATTCAAACCACTCAGGCCATCCGTTATGAACTGGCAGACCGGCGCAGGTTTTCTGACATCACCGGGGAGATCAAGAGCCTGTTAGCCTTTGATGATGAAAGCTTTGAATGGCTGAATCTTGAAGATCAAACGGCGCATATCAGTCATAGTGTGGTGCTTCAGGATGGCCAGTTAATTGCCAGTTTTTATATCGCACCGGCAGCACTATTGCCAGATCGTGACTGGGTGGCAGGCCTGTTTAGACGTGAACGTCTGAGTGCATTGCATCGTAAAGCATTGCTGGCAGGTCAGGCCATGTCGATGGGAAATAGTGAAGGGCCATTGGTCTGTAGCTGTTTTAAAGTCGGCAAGAACCGAATTATTCAAACCATTAAAGATAAAAATATCACGCATGAAAAACAGGTGACTGCATGTCTAAAAGCCGGAGGAAATTGCGGTTCATGTTTGCCAGAAATTAGAGGCCTGATTAAAGCCTGCCAGACGGAGTGCATAGAATGAAAAGAAGAGTGATGAAAACGGTATCTTATCCGGAAACTGATGTGGTAATTCTGGCCGGTGGTTTAGCGCGGCGCATGAATGGCATCAATAAATTGCTGCACAAATTTGATGATGAAATCCAGCTCATTAAAATCCATCAGCAGTTGAAGTCCCGAGCAAGCAAAGTCTGGGTCAATAGCCATCGGGATCACTCCATTTATAAACGGATGATTCCTTCAATCGACTTTTATCAGGACGATGAACCCGGTTTTCAGGGACCATTGATGGGCATGAAGAGTGCCTGGTCACATGTACAATCTGATTATGTGCTGTTCGTACCCTGTGATGTGACCTATATTCCCAAAAAGGTCATTTCACGTTTACATCAGGCCCTGCAACGACATCCTTTATCTGAAGTGGCGGTGGTTGAAATCAATGAAAAGGCATTGTTTCCATTCTGTCTGATGAAACGCAGCAGCTTACCCACTCTTATCCAACACCTTGAACAGGATCAGCACAGTTTAAAAATCTGTTTTGCTGACATGCACATGCAGCGGGCAAGTTTTAAAAATCGTGCCCTGTTTTTCCACAGCATTAATTCATTTGATGAGCTACAGCAGCATCAACAGCTTAACTTTCTCTAGCATTTAAAATGCTAAAAGCCGAATCACTTTATTCTGGCTCACCAAAATATTGCTTTTTTTATTTTACGAGCAAACTTTCGGACTAAAAAAGAACAAATATTATCCATTAACATTCATTAAAAATAAATTTGTGCAAAGTTGGAACACTTATTGCTCATTCATTGTGAAGAAATGGGGCAGTAAATCAAGACTGTTAAATAACCATGCAGATCTCATCATGGACCACAGCAATGAACAGCATGACAGCTTTAGCATCTCGCAGTATCTTTCAGGATCAGTTTGGACGCCAGAAACGTAAGTTGCGGATATCAGTAACTGACCGTTGTAATTTCAAATGCAGTTATTGCATGCCTGAACATCCGGAATGGATGAACAAAAAAGATTTGCTTAGTTTTGAGGCCCTGTATGCTTTTTGCGAGTTTATGGTGCGACACGGGATTGAGCAGATCCGGGTGACGGGGGGCGAACCGTTGATGCGTCAAGGTATTGTTCATTTTATTGCCCGCTTACAGACGCTGAAAGCTATTGGCCTGAAACGTATTTCCATGACCAGCAATGGCCATTATTTAAAAGATTATGCCCAGCCGCTTAAACAGGCAGGACTAGACGATCTGAATATCAGTCTGGACAGTCTTGATCCAAAGCAGTTTCAGCAACTGACCCAAAAACAGTTACAGCCTGTACTTCAAGGCATTGCCGCCGCGCAGCAGGCAGGGTTGTCCGTCAAGATCAATAGTGTGCTCATCAAAGGCAACAATGACAATCAGATTATTCCTCTCGTGAAATGGGCACAGCATCAGGCCGTAGAACTGCGTTTTATTGAGTTTATGCCCCTCGATGGCGATCAGAAATGGAATCCGTCTGATGTCATCAGTGAGCAAGATATCTTGGATCAACTGAAAACCGAATTTGATGTCCGGGTATCTCAAGGTCAAGGTGCTAATCCGGCACGCTGTTATCTGGTCAATGGGCAGCCTTTGGGGATTATTTCCACGATTACCCATTCATTTTGTGGCGATTGCGACCGTCTGCGTTTAAATGCCCAAGGTGAATTTTATAACTGTTTATTTGCCAGACAAGGCCTCAACCTTAAGGCAGATATCGAACAACTGGCGCTGGATCATTTCGCCACACAGACACTTCAGCACAAGCTACGCGCTTATATCTGGCATAAAGAGGCCGGTTTTCATGCGATCCAGCAATCACCAATACAAAAGCCGATCCGAAAAATCAGTATGCACCGCATTGGAGGATAAATATGTCTCTCACTCAGCAAAAATTAATTCATATCAAAATAGAAGCCTTCGGTGCGATTGAACGACAAATCCCCGCAGATTTGAGTCTGCAATGCGAGTCTGAAATTCAGGTTTCTGAAGTCCTGAACCAGTTGCTATCAATCTATCCTGATATACAGCCCATGCTGGAACGCTGCGCCTGTGCAATCGGTGAAGACATTATTTCCAGACAGAACATTTTAAATCGGGACAGTACGCTAGTGCTGTTAGCGCCGGTAACAGGAGGCTGAGATGCAACTCAAACCATTAAAACAATTTGCCCGAATCCAGCAGACTGCTTTTAGGCTGGAGGATTTTGATGGTATTCAGCACTTTCCGGAATGTGGTGGAATCGGCATCTTTGTCGGAACAGTACGTAATCATCATCAGGGGAAAGCTGTGCGTGCCCTGAAATATACCGCCTATGCACCTGTGGCTGAAAAAATGATTCGTGAAATTGAACAGCAGATTCAGACCAAATACGAGGTGTCTTATGTGCGGGTGGTGCATCGGATTGGTGAGTTGGGGATTGGAGAAACAGCCATTATTGCTATGGCTTATGCCGCCCATCGTCGTGAGGCTTTTGCGGCCTGTGAGGAAGCTGTGGAAAGGGTGAAGCATGAGGTTCCGGTCTGGAAAGAAGAGTTTTATATGGATGGTAGCAGCCAGTATGTAGAGGGCTGTTGTATCCGAAAAGATCATAGACCTGAAACGGATCACTCTCATCATGCAGAAGATGCGCATTGTCACCATCACCATGTAGCACCACACGCTTGCCAATCACCATCTAATTAAATGCGTCTAATGAGGATGCATAAGATGAATCACTTTAAAACAGATTTTAAAATTAGCCTGGGATGAATCATGAAAAATGTAGGGATGAAAGCAGAAAGTTATCGTACAGCAATTGCCACTGGAATCCTGCATGCACCGCCACATTGCGTTGAGTTGCTGCGTAATGGCAATACTGAAAAAGGGGATGCCCTGAAGACAGCACGCATTGCCGGCATTCTGGGTGCCAAACGGACCGATGAGCTGATTCCCTTATGCCATCCATTGCCGATTTATCGTGCCGATGTGGAATATGAACTGTGTGATGCGCATGTCGAAATTATTGCTACCGTTGAAACCATTGGACCCACCGGTGTGGAAATGGAAGCTTTGACAGCGGTCAGTCTGGCAGGTCTGACCTTATATGACATGCTGAAGCCGCATTGTGAACCGGAAGATTTGTCGCTGGATCAATGCAGGTTGCAGCAGAAAAAAGGTGGAAAATCACATTTTACCCGCGTACTTAAAGAGAGTCTGTCCGCTTCAGTTATTGTACTGTCCGATACGGTTGCAGCCGGCAAAAAGCCGGACACTGCCGGACAAAACGTACTGGAAATTTTAAAAGAAGCCAATTTTGATTCTATTAGTTATCAGGTCATTCCCGATAGCCCAGAACAGCTCTTGACCCTGATTGAACAGCAGAAAAATCAGTATCCGCTGATTCTAACTGTGGGGGGCACTGGCTTGGGTCCTAAAGACCTGACAGTCGAAACCCTGCAACCTTTGCTGCAACGGGAAATTCCCGGCTTGATGGAAGCTTCACGTAGTTTTGGACAGAAACGTACCCCTTATGCGGCATTAAGCCGTGGCGTGGCTGGCTATATTGAGAACAGTTTGGTGATGACCCTGCCGGGAAGTCGTCAGGGTGCGAAAGAATCTCTGATCGCGGTACTTCCGGCTTTGGTGCACTTGTTTGATGTGCAAAAAAATATCCCACATGCGGGAGGTTATCAATGAATCAGGCACTATCGTATTCAGCCTGCGGTGCTGAGCCGGGACTGATTTCTGTTGATCAGGCACTGCAGATGATACTTGAGCAGACGCATATTCTGGCAACTGAAAGCCTGCCGCTTGCTCAGACTCTGAATCGCTATCTGGCAAAAGCGATTGATTCGGCCATTCCATTGCCGCTGTTTTCACAAAGTGCTTTAGATGGCTATGCGCTTTGTAGTGCAGAAAATGTTAGTGCTCACAGCACTTTTGAACTCATTGGAGAGATTCGGGCAGGGCAAAGTACTGAAATTGAACTGCGTCCAGGTCAGGCGGTTCGGATTTTTACCGGTGCCAGGATTCCGGCAGGAACTACAACAGTCGCCCGTCAGGAAATTGTCGAATGCCATGCCAATCAAATCATCATCACAACAGACCTAAAACCTCATACGGATATACGTGACGCAGGCGAGGAAATCGCACAAGGACAACGTCTGGCAGATGTAGGACAAAAACTGCATGTAGGTGCAATTGCAGCTTTAAGTATGGCAGGCGTAAAGCAGGTTTCAGTCTATCGTTATCCTAAAATTGCCGTTGTGATTACTGGAGATGAAGTGGCTTCCAGCATTGAAGACCTGAATTCCGGAAAAATCTTTGACGCCAATGCTCCGCTGATTCAGGCCTGGTTTCAGTCACAGGGTCAAAACGTAGATATTCTGTATGTGCCCGATTGTGAGTCCGAACTGCAATTATTACTGAACCGACTCAAACACCAATATGATGTCATCTTGACCACAGGCGGGGTTTCGGTGGGTGATTATGATTTCATTCGTCCTGTTGCCCTGGAGCAGGGTTTTGAGCAGATTTTCTGGAAAGTGAAGCAGAAGCCTGGAAAACCGATGTTATTTGCCAAGTATCGTCGAGATGATCAAGATTACTGTTATCTCTTGGGCTTACCGGGGAATCCGGCTGCCGTTTATGTCGGGATGCAAATCTATACGGCAACTTTACTGAATGCCTTACAAGGGCAAAAGCAGTCACCTGCATGGCTCAGTGCGGTGATGACGCATGATTTGAAAGCAGATGCACGCGAACGATTTTTAAGAATGACTGCCGAATTTGATCAGGGCACTTTAAAGCTCAAAAGCCTGGCAAAACAGCAGTCGCATATGTTGAGTAATCTGATGCAGGCCAACTGTCTGGTGCGTATTCCGGCCGGAACAGAAATCCAAGCCGGGCAAGTGGTACAGGGTTTGCTGATTTGAAATGCCTGTCGCAATTTTCAATATTCGAACTACGCAGAAGTAGACAGATGAATGTATCTAAAATTCTACTGACCTCTATGCTGCTGAGCAGCACAATGCTGCATGCCGAGACAGTCAAAGTCTATGCTGCGGCCAGCCTGACCAATGCGCTTACTGATATTTCCAGATTATATGAGCAACAGCATCGGGACATCCAGATCGTTCCGGTTTTTGCTGCGTCTTCGGTATTGGCGAAACAAATTGCGGCGGGAGCCAGCAGTGATCTATTTTTCTCTGCAGACCTGGACTGGATGAATGATCTGATCGAGAAACAAAAAATCCAGGTGGGGCAGAGTAAACCTGTTCTGTTTAATGAGCTGGTATTGATTAGTCCTATCCAGCAAAAAAATAATTTTAAAATGTCAGCCGACTTTAATTTTGCTAAAGCCTTTCAAGGCTATCTATGTACCGGACAAATGGAATCGGTACCTGCTGGAAAATATGCCCAGCAAAGCTTAACCCGGCTGGGCTGGTTGAAACCGCTTCGGGGCAGAGTAGTTGGGACGGATAGCGTCCGTTCAACTCTCGCATTTGTAGAACGTGGCGAATGTCAGGTCGGCATTGTATATAGAACTGATGCCTTGATGAGTAAAAAAGTTAAAATTTCGGGAGTGTTTCCAGCCAGTACACATCGTCCGATTGTGTATCCGATTGCTTTAACCCGGCAAGGCCAGAAAAATCAGGCAGCAGTCCAATTTTCTGAATTTATCCAGACGAGCGCACAGGCCAGACAGATTTTCCAGAAATATGGCTTTAAGCTTAAGGTAGGCTAACTGCTCATGCTTACACCAGAAGAACTGAGTGCCTTAGCGCTTTCAGCCAAAGTAGCGGGCTTTGCCACAGCGGTGTGTCTGCCATTTGCTATCGCCGTAGCATGGTTACTGGCGCGTTATGAATTCAGGGCCAAATTTCTTGTAGAGGCGATATTGCAGATGCCCATGGTGCTACCGCCGGTGGTACTGGGGTATCTTCTGCTCCTGCTGTTTGGTCATCAGGGGATGTTAGGGCAATATCTGCATGCATGGGGAATTCAGCTGATATTTAACTGGAAAGGTGCGGTACTGGCAGCAATGATTGTGGCATTTCCTTTAATGGTTCAACCCATTCGCTTGTCTTTTCAAATGATCAACCGGCAGTTAGAACAGGTGGCAGGATCTCTGGGCGCTGCACCATGGCGGGTGTTCTGTAGCATTAGCCTGCCTCTGGCTTTGCCTGGAATTTTAATCGGCAGCATTTTATGTTTCAGCCGCAGTCTGGGAGAATTTGGTGCCACCATTACCTTTGTCGGTAATATTCCCGAGGAAACCCGCACGATTCCTATCGCCATTTATAGCCTGTTACAGCAGCCTGATGGAGAAAGCATGGCCATGCGTCTGGTCATTTTATCTCTGATTCTGGCTTTTTCAGCCTTGATTGCAAATTACTGGATCATGCAGAAGTATCAACGTAAATTGGAGGCTTAAGATGCTGAAGTGTGATTTTCAGTTTAATTACGCAAATTTCCAGCTACAGGCCAATCTGGATATGCAGACACAATTGATTGGTATTGTGGGGGCCTCGGGAAGTGGAAAAAGCACTTTTTTAAAAAACATTGCAGGGCTATTAAAACCATCACAAGGCTTTATTCATTTTCAGCAAAAAATATTATTTGATCATCAGCAGAAACTGAATATTCCTGTTCATCAGAGAAAAATTGCCCTGATTTTTCAGCAAGCCCTACTGTTTCCGCATCTGAATGTCATGCAGAATTTAAAATATGCAGAACAGCTAAACATAAAAAATAAAGGTAAGCAAAAATTTCTTTTCGAAGATATCGTTGAGCTACTTGAATTAAAGCCACTGCTTCGGTATCGGGCGCATCAGCTTTCTGGTGGACAGGCACAGCGCGTTTCTATCGGTCGTGCACTTTTATCTTCTCCCGACCTATTACTTTTGGATGAGCCTTTAAATGGACTGGATCAAAAGCTGAAAAACCAGATTTTACCCTTTCTGAAAATTGTGCTTCATCAAACAGATTTACCCATGATCTATGTGACCCATCATGTAGATGAAGTGGCGTATTTACAGGCGCAGCTGCTGCATTTTGAAAAGGGAAAAATTATTTGATCCAGCACTGCACCGATTTAAACCAGCCATGACTCCGAGCAGGTCATCCTCTCGCTGTTTTGCTCATAATGCCTCAGAAGATATCTATTTTTTCTCTATTTTTAAGAAAGAAACATCTAATTTAAGAGCTTGAATATAAATTAGTTAATATAAAACAATATCTTATTTTATTTTAAAATTAATCTGGCATGACCTGTGCATATATCTGATTAAAGTCAAAGAAGACTCTACATTTGTATGACGGCCAATGACGTCCGTTCTGATCGTTACTGATATGCCTCGGCATCACAGTGACTTAAATACGTTCAGTTCTGGTAAGGAAATGGCTATGTCTTCAAATACAAGTCTCAATAAAGCAACAAAAATAAGTCTATTTAACTTCAGTAGTTCAGCGATGCGGGCCTTCCATATGAGTTGGCTCGCTTTTTTTGTCTGTTTCTTTGCGTGGTTTGCCTGTGCACCGTTAATGCCAGTGATTGCCGGTGAATTCAGCCTGACCAAAGAGCAGATCGCCAATATCAATATTGCCGCAGTCGCTATTACAATTCTGGTGCGTCTGATCGTGGGGCCATTGTGTGATAAATACGGTCCGCGTAAAACCTATACTGCCTTACTGATTATTGGCAGTATTCCGGTGTTTGGTGTGGCCTCGGCCAACAGCTATGAATTTTTCTTGTTTTTCCGTTTATTGATTGGCGCAATTGGTGCCAGTTTTGTCATTACCCAATATCATACCAGTATTATGTTTGCGCCAAATGTGGTGGGAACGGCAAATGCGACTACAGCAGGCTGGGGTAATGCCGGTGGCGGTGCGACTCAAGCCCTGATGCCGTTAATGCTGGCTGCTTTGGTGATGTTCGGTGTAGAACAGGCAATGGGTTGGAGAATTGCGCTTCTGGTTCCAGGTATTCTGATGATCATTGTCGGTGTACTGTACTGGAAATTCACCCAAGACTGTCCACAAGGTAATTTTAAAGAACTCCGTGCTCAAGGTATTTCTGTCGGTAGCGATAAAAAAGGCGGCCTTGCCATCTTAATGCATGCCGCACGTAACTACCGTGTGTGGATTCTGTTTGGCGCTTATGCAGCCTGTTTTGGTATTGAAATTTTCATCCATAATATTATTGCCTTGTACTTTGTCGACAATTTCCAGTTCGGTCTAAAAGAAGCGGGGATGGCTGCCGGGATTTTTGGTTTACTGGCATTGTTTGCCCGCGCCTTAGGCGGTATTGTTTCAGACAAAGTTGCGATTCAAAAAGGTCTAGATGGCCGAACCAAAGTCCTATTTGCCTTGATCATGCTGGAAGGTCTGTTTCTTATTCTATTCTCGCAAATGAACAGCGCAACCTTGGCGATCATGGCAATGACCATCTTTGCCTTGTTTACTCATATGGCATGTGGGGCTACCTATGCACTAGTGCCTTTTATCGACCGTGATGCCTTGGGTGGTGTGGCCGGTATTATTGGAGCAGGTGGCAATGTCGGCGCGGTGGCTGCGGGTTTCCTGTTAAAAGGCATGCTGGATATTCAAACCACTTTGATGGTACTGGGTGGCTTGGTGGTGATTGCTGCAAGTTGTGTGTTGATGATCCGTTTCTCTGTCGAGCATAAAGAAAAAGAACAGCGTTTATATGAACAGGCCGTGACTGAACGTCATCTGGCGGAAGTACAGCAATAACACAACACGCCCTGATATAAAATGAATTGACAAAAAGGATAGCAATATCCTTTTTGTTGTTTTTGCTAACGCAATAATAAAATGATGAGCTATATATTCAGGATAGGAAAATATTATTTAAAAAGTACAGAATGGTTGAATTTATCGAATAAAAGTAAAATCATTTATAGTTTATATGTTTAATTTGAGATGAAAAAATTATATATATTTTAATAATGATTTTTAAAAAAATAAATGAATTTAATAAGTGCAGATAAAATAAAAGCCATTTTCAAAATGGCTTTTATTTTTAGAATGATAAATTAATAGGTTTTGTAAGGTAAAAACTTTCCGGATAATACGACGTTCACCCGATCTCCGTTTGGATTATTCTCACGTTGAATATCCATATTGAAATCAATTGCACTCATAATTCCATCACCAAATTCTTCATGGATCAGTTCTTTAATAGTCATACCATAGACGTTGACAACCTCATACCAGCGATAAATCAGCGGATCTGTCGGCACGCTAGTTGGCAGAGAACCTTTATAGGGTACGATTTGCAGCCAGGCGATGGCTTCATCAGTCAATCCAAATATTTCACCAATTTTTTCTGCCTGTTCTTTATTAAAAGCCATCTGACCCAAACATGCGGCTGTCACCCATTCTTTAGAAAGGCCTATTGTTTCAGCGACATCTGCCCATTTGATAGACTTTAAAACTTTCGCTGAAATAATCATGTCTGTCACTTGTTGACGATGGCTAATCATAATCTTCTCCAATAGCTATATTTAAAAAATGACCGCTATAGATAATGCAGAGATTGTGCCAATATAATTATAAGGATGAAATTTTAAAATAATTTATATGATTTTCATTAGACATTTAAAATATATGGCATGCTATTTGCTTTAATCTATATTAAATATGGCAACGGCGCCATGACACGATTGATCTGTTTGAATAATACAAGGCAAAGACGCCTAAGGTTGAAATAGACCTTAGGCGTTTTTTATTTGCAAACAGGTAAGTAATTTATATAAAGGGGATAAAAATATGGCTTATCTTGCTCCTGCAGAGTTTGCAAAAAAAGTGGTCGATGCCGGTGAGGCAAAACTTCATATGGCAACGCGCGATGTTTTAATCCGTGCGTTTATGGCAGGCGCAATTCTGGCGCTGGCAGCAGTATTTGCCGTGACGATTGCGGTACAAACAGGGGTGCCGCTGATCGGTGCGCTGCTATTTCCAGTCGGTTTCTGCATGTTGTATCTATTGGGCTATGACCTGCTGACCGGGGTATTTGTATTGACTCCATTAGCCTGGTTAGACAAACGTCCTGGGGTAACGTGGACCCGTATTTTAAAAAACTGGGGACTGGTTTTTTTAGGTAACTTTGCCGGATGTTTAACCGTGGCCGTGTTGATGGCCGCGGTCTATACCATGGGTTTCGCCGCTGAACCGAATGCGGTTGGGGTGAAAATTGCCCATATTGGGGAAGACCGGACTTTGGGCTATGCCGAATATGGTTTTGCTGGCTGGATGACAATTTTTATCCGCGGCATGCTATGTAACTGGATGGTATCACTCGGTGTAATTGGTGCCATGATGTCAACCACGGTCAGTGGCAAATTCATCGCGATGTGGATGCCAATCATGCTGTTTTTCGCCATGGGCTTTGAGCATTCAGTAGTAAATATGTTCCTCTTCCCATTTGCCATGATGATGGGCGGTGATTTCTCGATTACAGACTATTTCTTGTGGAATGAATTACCAGTGGCACTGGGGAATCTGGTGGGCGGTTTGGCACTGACAGGTCTGGCGCTCTATACCACGCATGTACGTACTGGCGATAAAAAAGAATTCTAATCTGAGCATGATGATTTATGTCTTGAGATTAAAGGGATCAATTCGATCCCTTTTTGAGTATTTAAAATGAATAAAAAATTAAAGATCAGTGTCGGGCAATATTCTTCCACTGGAATCAAAGCACAGAATCAGGATTTCCATGGGGTCTATATTCCTGAAGGTCACGCGCTTAGCAGTAAGGGCATTGCCTGTGCAATAGCAGACGGGATCAGCAGCAGCAATGTCAGTCATATTGCAGCAGAAACTGCAGTCAGCAGTTTTTTATCGGATTATTACTCGACTTCGGAAGCATGGAGCACCCAAACTTCGGCAGCACGGGTCATTCGTGCGACCAATTCCTGGTTGTATGCACAAACCCAGCAAAGCCGCGGACGTTTTGATAAAGACCGGGGTTATATCTGCACCTTTAGTGTACTGATTTTGAAACAAAATAGGGCACATATCTTTCATGCAGGCGATAGCCGGATTTATCGCATTCAGACACAAGCCATTGAACAGTTGACGGCTGATCACCGCGTTTGCCTGTCATCAACAGAACATTATTTAAGTCGTGCACTGGGTGCCGACCATCGTATCGATGTCGATTATCAGCAGCTTGAATTATGTGAAGATGATTTCTTTATCTTGATGACGGATGGTGTCTATGAGTTTATTGATATGCAGCTCATATCGGAGATGCTGCAACAGCAACAACATCTGGATATCATTGCCAAGTCTATAGTCGAACTGGCCTTAAAGCGGGGTAGTGATGATAATCTCACCATTCAAATCATTAAAGTGGAACAGTTGCCTGATGAGGAATCCTTTCATATCAAGAGTCATGTTTTATTTCCGCAACAGCTGAGTCATGGCGACCTGTTTGAAGGTTATCGAATTGATAAAATCCTGCACCAAAATCATCGCAGCAGCCTCTATTTGGCGCATGATGAAGCAACACAAAATCAGCTGGTCATTAAAACCTTGTCTGTCGATGTGCAGGATGACCTGCAAGCGATGGAACAATTTCAGCTGGAAGACTGGGTATCGAAACGCTTAAAACATGAAAATCTGCTGCAATGCTATCCACATAAGGGCAGCAAGAAGTTTTTATTTCAAAGTTATGAATATTTACAAGGGGAAAGCCTAAACCGATGGCTGCACCGTCATAAAACTGCTTTAACTTTACAGCAGTTGCTTCCGATCATTGAGCAGGTGGCCAAAGCATTGAATGCCATGCACCGTCTTGAAATGCTGCACCAGGATGTACGACCAGAAAATGTCATGCTGCTCGAACCAGCCGATACCTTGAAAGTGAAACTGATTGATTATGGATCGACTGCGGTCAGAGGTCTGGTTGAACTGAATCCCAAACACGCAGATGTTCCTTTGGGAACCTTGGCCTTTATGGCACCTGAGTATTTTATTGGACGTTCACCCTCAGTAAAATCAGATCAGTTCTCGCTGGCGGTGATGAGTTATTATTTATTAACCCGACAGTTGCCTTATGGGACGGACCTCGCGCGCTGCAAGACCGAAAAGGCCTTAAAGCAGGTTCGATATCATCCACTCTATGAGTATCGACCGGATCTGCCGCATGGCTTGGACGCCATCTTTAAAAAAGCGCTTTCCATTCGCTCGGAGCAGCGCTATGAAGCACTTTCAGCCTTTATATATGATCTGAAACACCCAGATCTCAAATTTAAAAAATCAGTTTCACGCCCTATGCTTGAAAAGCATCCAGTCACTTTCTGGAAATCCTGCACAGCGATTCTGTTTTTGTTATTGCTCTGGGTATTTGCACTGTATTTTAGCCAATGAAAATAATCCAAATAAGCTGTTGAACGATTTTTTTGATTTAAATAAAAAATCAATAGTGATTTAAGTTGAGATGTAGTCAAAATATCTATTTATTCTTATTGCAGATTTTTATATTTTTACGATGATTGACTTTGTATTTTTGAAGATTATCCCTATAAAATAGCAAGTGCAGTTAAAATCTAAATAAGCATAAAAACATTGGAATAATAATTGCTTATTTTTAATACCATTAGAATAAAAAGGCAGATGAGACATGAAAATTCAATTTTTTAAGCTGATTTTAATCTTGGGCAGCAGCATGGTGATGAGCCAAACAAGTCTCGCCGGAGATGGTGGCTTGCGTTTTGCTGAGAAAAATCAGGAAATAGCGGCACAAATTCAGGCCAAGAAAAAAACGGCAGAAACACAGGCGCAGCCACTACAAGCAAAAGCCTCTACAGAAGCGAAATAGTAAAACAGCACTCATCCAAGAAGGTGAGCTGTTCAGGTTAGATCAGATGTATAAGATGTTGTGATGCGAAAACTAGTCCCTAACTTTTTAATACTGAAAAAAAACTCCCCATCCATTTTTAAGAACGGGGAGTTTTTGTATTTTTGAATCCTTGAAAAATTTATTGATTCTGTTCTTCGTCCTGTCTTTCCTGACGCAGTTGATCACGTTGTCGCTGTGGATCATGAAGACCTAATTGACCTCGCTGGATCTCGCGATCCTGTTTTTCTTGCGGATCAAGTTGCTCTTCAGTGAGTTCATCATCATTTCGGTCGGTTGGATTGGACATAGTCTTTCATCCTCTAAAATACTTTCTAATTTTTATTGTATGAATGCAGCAAAATTATTCTGTGACTTTTATACCGGAGTTAGTTTTCTATCTTGTTGCTGCTGTAAATTTAAGCGCTATTTTATAGACCAATTTAATAAAATTAATTTAGGGTGTGTTGACACTTTTAGCTTAAAAAAATAGCGAAGTAGTAAAATCAAATCGCCAAACCCAATTTTACTATTCGCTATGCCTCGTACCATGCTGACAGATCAACACTGGCAAAAGTTGAAAGTTATTCTGCGTAATTTATCCATTCACCACAACTCAAATTTACGCAATTTTATTGAAGCTATTCTCTATAGAATTAGAACAGGCTGTCCGTGGCGAGATATTCCTTGTTGTTTTGGTCATTCAAACTCTATTTTCAAACGTTTTAATCGTTGGTCAAGCAGCGGTAAGTTACTTAGATTATTCAAATTACTAGCCTCATGCCCCGATATGGAGTGGATTTTTATTGATGGCTCTCATGTACGTGCTCATCAACATTCTGCCGGCATAGCGAATCAATCTATTTCTAAAAGTGTAGGAGGAAACTCCTCAAAAATACATTTGATTGTTGATGCACATGGCAATCCTATTGATTTCGTGATTACCGATGGAACCACACATGATGTTAAAGTTGCACCTGATTTAATATCAACATTAGATTTAAAAGAGACAAAAGTGGTATGTGCAGATAAAGGCTATGATTCAGAACCACTGCGTGAACAGATCAGGAAAACAGGGACTAAAGCGAATATACCAAAGAAAACAAATAGCCAATCGAACAATGACCATATGGACTGGTATTTATATAAAATCAGGCATTTAGTTGAAAATATGTTTTGTAGATTAAAGCAATTTAGAGGAATAGCTACTCGATATGACAAGCTCAAAAGAAATTATCAAAGTTCTGTTGCTTTAGCCTGTATATTTTTATGGCTACCTTTATAGGGTTAATTATGAACAGTAAATGTCAACAGACCCTAATCAATAAAATAAAATTAATAAAAATTAAGGGAATAGCAATTCGAACCTATAAACCCAATAGGTGAATATATCTCATTATTATGATTTAAAAATGAGAAAAACTAAATAAAATAAGAGAAATGGGTTATGCTTAAGACAAATTAAGTGTCATCCTTCTTTTGAAATTTCCGGTATTTTCCATGATAGAACTCCGCCATTTAAGAACTTTAACTGCTCTGCGGGAGCATGGTTCTCTGGTTGCAGCAGCAAGTGATTTATGTTTAACCCCATCAGCCTTATCACATCAGCTACGTGAACTCGACCAATGGTTCGGGGTTGAAGTAGTGAATCGGCGTAGTCGTCCCGTAAGTTTTTCAAATGTTGGGGAGCGGTTGTTAAAACTGGCAGATGAAATATTACCGCAAGTTCAAATTGCACAGAGCGATATCAGCCGTATTGTGCATGGCCAGACCGGGCGAATAGTTTTCTCCTCTGAATGTCATAGCTGTTTTGACTGGTTGATGCCACTACTCAATCAATACCGGATGCAATATCCGGATGTAGACCTGGATTTTGCCTCAGGTTTTGAATCGAATCCGCATGAATTATTGCAAACTGGAGAGTTTGATCTGCTGATTACGGCTGATCCGATTGCGCTTAAAGGCATTGAATATTTTTCGATTTTTGAATACGAATCACGCTTGGTTTTATCCAACACTCATCCACTGGTACGTGTGAAAGAGATTACTGTTCAGGAACTTGCTGAAGAAACGCTGGTGACTTATCCGGTGGATAAACACCGTTTGGACATCATGTCGCGTTTGTTTATTCCCGCTAATATTCTACCAAAAGCCATTCGTACCACCGACTTGACCCAAATGCTGATTCAGCTGGTGGCAAGTGGTCGCGGGATTGGTGCATTACCTGATTGGGTGGTAAATGAATATGAGCAGAAAGGTTGGGTCACTTCACGCCGCCTCGACTGTGTGGCGCCTGAAGGCTTACGTCGAACTTTATACGCCGGCTATCGCACAGAAGAAAAACAGAAAGATTATTTTGAAGGCTTCTTGAAACAGCTGGATCGGTTTTCCAAGAAAAGACAGGTCTATTACAGCTAATTTGCGAATAGTTAAATATATTTAGTCCGTTATTTTTAAAAATCCTGCATCGTCAGGATTTTTAAAAATTGATTGTTTTTCTCTCAAGGATTTCAATTTTTCTATAAGGTGATGAGGTTAATCTTGTCTACTTTAAATCAGAAAATATACAACTTCGGCCAACTTTCGAAATTAAAGAACTGGTTTGGTCGATTATAAATTTTTCTACTTATCACATTTTGCCAGGTGGAAATACATCTGTGCAGAATTAAATTACATATTATTAAATATCAGTTACTTAAAAATTAAGTTCTTGGAACTTGTGAGGATGTGGTTTTGATCTTGCAAGTTGATTTTTAATAAAAAGATTAAATAAAATGAAAAAACATACGCTGATCAGTCAATTTTTTGGCAGAAAATAACTCCTGAAAATAACAATGTTGATCTATGCTACAGCATAAATTTTAAACTGATTTCCTTTCATAAAACGGAATCACTTATACAGGACTGTATAAACTCGCCATGCACATGACAAAAATTCCTCTTAAGAAAAGCTCGCTGAGCCTCATGATTCTGTCGATTGTCTCAGGTCATCTTTATGCTGAAACTGCCGTAGAACCGGACAATGTTCAACAGCTGAATACTATTGTGATCAGCGCTGAGCAAAATGCCAATCCGCAGCAGCAATATCAGAAAGAGCTGGCTCAGGTTTCAGGAGGAACGAATTTCATTGGTGAGCCGCAATTAGAACAGCAGCGACTTGCAACCACAGCCGATGTGTTCCGTTTACAGCCAGGAATTTATGCCCAGTCTGCAGGGAATGAAGGTGCAAAAATATCGATCCGTGGCTCAGGAATCAACCGGACTTCAGGTGCACACGCATCCGGTACGCACGTCCTGATTGACGATATTCCATTTACCGGGCCGGGCGGTACAGCGTATGAACTGCTAGAACCCTGGTGGATTAATCATGTCGGGGTTTATCGCGGAGCCAATGGCTTTAAGCAAGGCGGACTGGCCTTAGGTGGAACAATCAACTATAGAACCAAGACCGGCGCAGATCAGGATGGCTCTGAACTCAAATATGAAATGGGCAGCCATGGTTATCAAAAATATCAGTTTAGTACCGGCCGAAAGCTGGATCAGATGGATTATTATCTGGCGCTGACGAGTACCCAGTTTGATGGAATTCAGGATCATGCTGAAGGCGATGGTAAGGGTCTGGCTTTTAATTTGGGCTATCAGATCAGTCCGGATATCGAAACCCGTTTTTATGCTCGTTACCGTGAGAGCAAGCATTTAACTCCAGGACGGATTACACAAGAACAGCTCAAAAATGATCCTGAAGCAGCGAATAGCTTTAATTTAGCGGTAGATGCCAAACGGATTCAGCCGGGCAGTACTTGGCTGGCCAATACCACGACCTGGAATTTACAGGATGATGCAAAACTGACTGGCAGTCTGGCTTATCATCATTATCCGCTGGATTTACGTGAAAGCAGTTATCGTACCAATGTCGATTATGAAGATATTACAGCGCGCTTCCAGTATGAAAAACCTTACCAGTTTCTAGGTCTGGAGCATCAGGGGCGTATTGCCTTGCGCAGCACGACTCATCGTCCGGACAGTGGTGTAACGGAAACCATCCGACGTGATACGACTATTGATGGAACTTTGTATCCGGCAGATACCGTTACCCGCCGTTATACCTATCGCGGTTCAGACAACGTCCTGCAATTTGATCAGGAAACCACATTAAATGATCAGTTCAAATTAAATTTGGGACTGGCAGCGGTGTATACCCATCGGGAAAGTGAAGTAACTTATCCTGTGGCGAGTCCTGAAGTCAGCCGTTATGAATGGAATTTTGCACCACGACTTGGTTTGACCTATCAGCCGAATGAGTCTGTGCAATGGTTTGCCAATTTAAGCCGCAGCATTGAGCCAGCACATCCTTGGGCGATGGCTTGGTCTTCACCGTATTATTTTGACAGTGGTGTCGCTTCTGGCCGGGTGCGCGCGCCAATCTATTTGGACACGCAAACCGCCAATAGCTTTGAACTGGGTGGACGTGGACAATCAGGCTTTGGAGATTGGGCACTGAGTTATTATTATTCCAAAGTGAAAAATGAATTGTTAACCTCTGAAATGATTAAAACCTATGAAGATGGATCGAATCGACCTTCAGAGCCAATTGCTGTTGAATCGAATGCCACGCCAACGATTCATCAAGGGGTGGAGCTAAGTCTAGATACGCCATTGCATGAATCCCAATATGGCGAACTGCGTCTGCAACAGGCTTATACCCTTAGCGATTTCCAGTACAAAAATGATCCATTGTTTGGCAAGAACCAGTTGCCAGGAATCCCTAAACATCTGTATCAGGCTCAACTAAGTTATGCCTTGAATAATGGCCTCTATATTGGTTTGAATACCGAATATGCATCCAAAATGGCACATGATTATGCCAATAGCCGATTCAGTGACGACTATCAGATCTGGGGCATTGACTTGGGTTATGCACCAGAACATCAATCATGGAAAACTTGGATCAACTTTAAAAATATCACCGATGAAAAATATGCTGCGGTCGTGATTCCTGGTTTAAATGATCAAGGCGCTGATGTAGCGCGATCTTCGCCAGGTGAAGGTTTTTCTACTTATGCCGGTGTGTCATTTAAATTTTAATTAGGGTGTGTTGACACTTTTAGCTTAAAAAAATAGCGAAGTAGTAAAATCAAATCGCCAAACCCAATTTTACTATTCGCTATGCCTCGTACCATGCTGACAGATCAACACTGGCAAAAGTTGAAAGTTATTCTGCGTAATTTATCCATTCACCACAACTCAAATTTACGCAATTTTATTGAAGCTATTCTCTATAGAATTAGAACAGGCTGTCCGTGGCGAGATATTCCTTGTTGTTTTGGTCATTCAAACTCTATTTTCAAACGTTTTAATCGTTGGTCAAGCAGCGGTAAGTTACTTAGATTATTCAAATTACTAGCCTCATGCCCCGATATGGAGTGGATTTTTATTGATGGCTCTCATGTACGTGCTCATCAACATTCTGCCGGCATAGCGAATCAATCTATTTCTAAAAGTGTAGGAGGAAACTCCTCAAAAATACATTTGATTGTTGATGCACATGGCAATCCTATTGATTTCATGATTACCGATGGAACCACACATGATGTTAAAGTTGCACCTGATTTAATATCAACATTAGATTTAAAAGAGACAAAAGTGGTATGTGCAGATAAAGGCTATGATTCAGAACCACTGCGTGAACAGATCAGGAAAACAGGGACTAAAGCGAATATACCAAAGAAAACAAATAGCCAATCGAACAATGACCATATGGACTGGTGTTTATATAAAATCAGGCATTTAGTTGAAAATATGTTTTGTAGATTAAAGCAATTTAGAGGAATAGCTACTCGATATGACAAGCTCAAAAGAAATTATCAAAGTTCTGTTGCTTTAGCCTGTATATTTTTGTGGCTACCTTTATAGGGTTAATTATGAACAGTAAATGTCAACAGACCCTATTTAAAATCAAAAAAAGAGCGGTAAAAACCGCTCTTTTTATTTATTGATAGAAAGGATTTATCAGGTTTCCAAAATTCCGGTAACGCCTGTGACAATCATATCAATGGCAATCGTACCAATCAGAAGCGCTGCAACACGACCGACAATATCGACATACAGGTCAATGTAGTTGGAATATTTATGCTGTAAATGATCATGCAGGTATTTCATCAGAATTAGCAAGCTACAGGTCAGAAACAGGGTAAAGAAAATCACCAGAATGGTTTGCATTAAACTGAGCTGAATCCCGGTAATCACGGAAGCCGAAATGGTGCCGGGACCGATCATAAACGGCATGGCAATCGTACCCGCCAGATGACTGGGCGCTCCACGCATCACACCAATCGTATCAGCACCTTCAAAGACATAACGATAGCCAATCACCAGAAAAATAATACCGCCAAAAATCTGGAAGGACTCAAACCGTACATGCAAGACTTCATTAAAGAAGGCTTCACCGGTTTTTGCAAAAATGATGAACACAATAAAGCTGATCAGACTGCCCTGAATCAATGCCATGTTGAATACTTTTGCGTCGGAATTACGGATAATTCCGAGCATATAAATACTCATCAGAAAAGGGTTGAGCAGGGAGAAAAACAGGGCAAATGCATTCAAACTTTCTGACATCATTCAGTCCTTCCGTAGTTGAGATATCCTAGATTTCACGGTCCGGGAACAGCGGACGTTTACCTGGGCTGATCCGGTTAATATGCAGATACATCATATGGCGTTCATATTTATCCAGGATGTCATTGATCACCTGTTCCTTACTATAACCGACCAGATCGTTGCCCTGAGAGCCTTCAAACAGATAACTTTCCAGACGATAGTAATAACGTTTGGTTCGTTTACCACGTGAACTGAAATTTGGCGTGTCATAGCGTACCGGCCATATTTCATAGACAAAGTTTTCTTCTTCATCGAGCTGAATGGTCAGATCCAGGTGATACAGTTCAGGTTCTTCCTCAAGCGATTTTTCCTGAATATTGACTTGAATGCCTTTGTCAATTAACTCGGTTGCAACGGCCTCAATGGCTGGTTTGCAAACATTATCCAGCATGGTCCGGGTCTGGGACAGGCTTGGATGCAGCATGACCCGGCTCAGACGCTTCTTCCAGTTCAGGATATCCACATTACCGACCACAGGCGCAGCATTCAGACTGGTACTGGCCTGCCGAAAATCCTCCAGACGCAAGGACTTATACAGTCCGGCCATCACAAAGAAAATCACGAAACTAAAAGGCAGGCCCATAATAATCGTGGTGTTCTGTAATGCTGTTACGCCATTCGCCATGAGCATTGCCAAAGTCAGCAAACCGATGGCAATGGCCCAGAACACACTCAGCCAGCGCGGTGAATCATGTTCAATATTAGTGAATTTGGTCGTGAAATTTCCCAATACCAATGCCCCCGAGTCCGCTGAGGTCACATAGAACAGTAAGCCGGTAATGGTGGCGACACCTGCAGTAAACATAAAGCCTGGATACTGCGCCAGCAGATCATAAAAACCATGTGCCGGATTTTCTAAAACTGTCGTAGCAAGTTGAGTATTACCATCAAAAATCACGCTGTATAAAGCACTGTTACCGAAAATAGACAACCAGGTCAGGGTAAATAACAGAGGAATAACCAAAGTCCCGGTGACAAATTCGCGAATGGTACGACCACGGGAAATACGGGCCAGGAACAGACCAACAAAAGGTGACCAGGCGATCCACCATGCCCAGAAGAACAGGGTCCAGCTATTCATCCACTCTTTCGGTTGTTCAAAAGGAAAACTGGTTAAAGAAAGTTTCGGGAACTGGCTGATATAGTCACCAAAATTTTGAATCAAGGCGGCTAATAAAAACTCGGTATTTCCTACAAACAGAATGAATAGCAGCAGCCCAATTGATACATAGATATTAATTTCAGACAGGATCCGGATGCCTTTATTGACACCGGCAGTGACTGAAATAATAGTAATAATCACGGCAACGGCGATGAGTGCAGTTTGAATCCAGATATTTTCTGGTAAATCAAACAATACATGCAGGCCGTAATTTAATTGCACAACGCCAATCCCGCAGGTGGTGGCAATCCCGAAAATCGTGCCGAGTACTGCAGCCGTATCCACAGTATGGCCAATTGGACCATTAATTTTTTTTCCAAAAATAGGATAGAGTGCTGATCGGATGGTGAGCGGTAAATTATAGCGATAGCTGAAATAACCTAGCGCGACCCCAATCAGTGCATACATACTCCAGCCGGTTAAACCGTAGTGAAACAGGGTCCATACCATGGACTGGCGCGCAGCTTCGAAGGTTTCACCTTCGCCTACAGGCGGATTTATATAATGCGAAAGCGGTTCCGCCACTGAGAAAAACATCAGGTCAATCCCGATTCCGGCAGAAAATAGCATCGCCGACCAACTCAACAGGCTAAATTCTGGCTTGGAATGTTTGGGGCCTAATTTAATCTCGCCATAACGGGAACAGGCGATAAAGACGATAAAAACCAGATACAGCGTTGCCGCTAGCAGGTAATACCAGCTAAAGGTACGACTGACCCAGTTTAAAATATTGATAATGACTTGATTGGCTTGTTCATTAAATAAAATGGTAATGATAGAAAACAGCAGAATAAGTGTCGCCGAAAAATAAAAAACTACTTTATTCAGACCATCTTGCATCTCTTCATTTTTCTTTTGCATAAATCCATGACCATCGTGTTGTTGCCGGATGATCTACAGTGCAGTGTGATTTAAAAGCAAAAGCCTGCGGTAAAGCTTCCTTGTTTTCGTGAATTACAAACTTTTGCAAATCCAAAACAAACTGCGCTGTACATCAAGGGTGAGCTGGCACTATAATTTTTATTAATTGAACGTTCAATTAAAAAAGCGTTTATGAATTGTTACATCATTCAGCTATTTGCTTTAGCAGAGTGATTTTTTATTGTTACATCCGTTATTCAGGTTAGTCCTATGCCCAAAGTTGGTATGCAACCGATCCGTCGTCAGCAACTGATCGATGCCACCTTAGCTGCAGTGAATGAGCTAGGTTTTGCAGAAGCTTCAATTAGTCAGATTGCCCAGAGAGCAGGTGTCTCAACCGGCATCATAAGTCATTACTTTCGAGGTAAAAATGGCTTGATTGAAGCCACAATGCGTTACTTATTGCAGCAATTGGGTAAATCTGTTGCACAGATAAAGATACAGGTTGATGACTTACCGGAGCAGCGCTTACTGGCGATCGTACGTGGTAATTTTGCTGCTCCACAAACCGACAAGGCGGCCATGAAAGTCTGGTTGGCGTTCTGGGCTAGCAGTTTGCATCAACCTGAGTTACATCGGTTACAGCAGATCAATCATTACCGCTTACATTCCAACCTTAAATATGAATTCATGAAAAAGTTGAATAAAGACCAGGCAGAGAAAGCCGCTCAAGGTTTGGCAGCATTGATTGATGGATTCTGGTTAAGAGGTGCTTTGGTAAATGGCGAAATTGACCCAGAACTGCCGATTGAACTGTGTAGTGAATATATCCGGCAACAACTCAAATAACCCACCTGCGAGGAAATTCCATTGACAACATTCAAACTGCAACGTCCTTATATTCATGGACAATATGTCGATGCAACGTCCAATAGCACGTTTCAAACGATTAATCCTGCAACAGGCGAAGTTCTGGCAGACGTGCAAGTGTGTACGCGAAAAGATATCGATCGCGCTGTTGAATCGGCACAGCAAGGACAAAAAGTCTGGGCAGAAATGACGGCGATTCAACGTTCCCGTATTTTGAACAAGGCGGTTACCATCCTCCGTGAACGTAATGACGAGCTGGCACGTTTAGAAAGTCTCGACAGTGGTAAAGCTTTCAGTGAAACATCCACCGTCGATATTGCGACAGGTGCAGATGTACTTGAATACTATGCAGGTATTTTGCCAGCATTAGAAGGCCAGCAAATCCCGCTCAGAAGTAGTTCGTTTGTTTATACTCGCCGTGAACCTTTGGGTGTGGTTGCCGGGATTGGTGCATGGAATTACCCGATTCAAATCGCCTTATGGAAATCTTCACCTGCACTGGCAGCAGGCAATGCCATGATCTTTAAAGCCAGTGAAATAACGCCTTTAAGTGCGTTAAAACTGGCAGAAATTTATACTGAAGCAGGTGTGCCGCATGGCGTATTCAATGTGGTGACCGGCAGTGGTGAAATTGGTGGCTATCTGACTTCACATTCGGACATAGCCAAAGTTTCATTTACCGGTGGTGTCGCGACCGGCAAAAAAGTCATGGCCCAAGCTGCGCATTCCAGTCTGAAAGAAGTAACTATGGAGCTGGGCGGAAAATCCCCGCTGATTATCTGTGAAGATGCCGATCTGGATCTGGCGGCAGATATTGCCATGATGGCCAACTTCTATAGTTCCGGTCAGGTCTGTACCAATGGTACTCGAGTATTTATACCTTTAGCCTTGAAAGCCGAATTCGAAGAAAAGATTCTGCAGCGTATTCCTTATATTCGTATGGGGGACCCACTCGATCCTGAGACCAATTTTGGTCCAGTATCCAGCTTCTCTCATATGGAAAAAGTGCTGGGCTATATTGAAAAGGGCAAGATCGAAGGTGCACGCTTATTGTGTGGTGGTGGCCGTGCCGAAGATGAGCAATTTGCCCAAGGCGCTTATGTGCTACCAACGGTATTTACCGATTGCCGTGACGACATGACGATTGTCCGTGACGAAATATTTGGTCCGGTCATGAGTATTCTAAGTTATGACTCAGAAGAAGAGGCGATTCGTCGAGCCAATGACACCGAGTATGGTCTGGCAGCTGGTGTCGTGACACCGAATCTGGCACGTGCGCATCGTATTATTCATCAAATCGAAGCCGGCATTTGCTGGATTAATACTTGGGGCGAATCACCGGCAGAAATGCCAGTTGGTGGCTATAAACATTCAGGTGTCGGTCGCGAAAACGGTATTGTCACACTACAGCAATATACCCAGACCAAGTCAGTTCAGGTCGAACTTAGTCCTTTCCAGTCTGTATTTAGCGCATAAGGGAGGATTGGATGAAGTACGATTATATTATTATCGGCGCAGGTTCGGCAGGAAATGTGCTCGCAGCGCGTTTAACTGAAGATCCGGATGTGAAAGTTCTGTTGCTGGAAGCGGGTGGGCCGGATTATCGTCTAGACTTCAGAACACAAATGCCGGCTGCATTGGCTTATCCATTACAAGGACGACGCTATAACTGGGCCTATCTGACCGACCCCGAACCTCATATGAATAATCGTCGTATGGAGTGCGGGCGCGGAAAAGGTCTGGGCGGTTCTTCGTTAATTAACGGCATGTGTTACATTCGTGGTAATGCTATGGATCTTGAACAGTGGGCCAGCCTTAAGGGACTAGAACACTGGAGCTATGCTGAATGTCTGCCATATTATAAAAAAGCTGAAACGCGCGATATTGGCGGCAATGATTATCATGGTGACTCTGGACCGGTTTCGGTGGCAACACCTAAAAATGGCAATAATGAACTGTTCCATGCCATGGTCGAGGCAGGTGTACAGGCCGGCTATCCACGTACTGATGACCTGAATGGCTATCAGCAGGAAGGTTTTGGACCGATGGACCGTACCGTAACGCCGCAAGGCCGTCGTTCCAGTACAGCACGTGGTTATCTGGATATGGCCAAAGACCGGGATAATCTCACGATTATTACCCACGCTATGACCAACCGGATTCTGTTTAATCGTAATCAGGCAATTGGTGTGGAATATTTTGAAGGACAAAATACCTTACAGCCGATTCAGGTCTTTGTGGATCGTGAAGTTTTATTATGTGGTGGTGCGATTGCCTCACCGCAAATCCTGCAACGCTCCGGTGTAGGTCCAGCCGAACTGTTAAAAAGTCTGGATATTCCTGTGGTTCAGGATTTGCCAGGCGTTGGTGAAAATCTGCAGGACCATCTGGAAATGTACCTGCAATATAAGTGCAAAAGACCGGTTAGCTTATATCCGGCACTCAAGTGGTATAACCAGCCCATGATTGGTGCGGAGTGGCTGTTTTTAGGTAAAGGTATTGGGGCCAGTAACCAGTTTGAAGCCGGTGGTTTTATCCGCTCCTCAGACGAATTTGACTGGCCCAATATCCAGTATCATTTCCTGCCTGTAGCGATTAATTATAATGGCACCAATGCCATTCATGAACATGGTTTTCAGGCACATGTGGGCTCTATGCGTTCACCGTCACGTGGCCGTGTCCGTCTGAAATCCAAAGACCCCTTTGAGCATCCAAGTATTCTGTTCAACTATATGAGTACCGAGCAGGACTGGCGTGAATTCCGCGATGCCATCCGGATTACCCGGGAAATTATGCATCAGCCGGCATTGGATCCCTATCGTGGTGAAGAAATCAGTCCGGGAAAACATCTACAAACAGATGCTGAAATTGATGAGTTTGTTCGTAATCATGCAGAAACCGCGTATCATCCATCATGTAGCTGTAAAATGGGTGAGGATGACATGGCGGTTGTCGATGGTTATGGACGCGTACATGAAATGCAGGGGTTGCGTGTGATTGACGCCTCGATTATGCCTTTGATCATTACCGGTAACCTCAATGCAACTACGATTATGATCGCTGAAAAACTGGCAGACCATATTCGTGGCAAACCTGCTCTTGCGCCTTCATCTGCACCTTTTTACAAGGCGCCTCGCGCTTAAATTATGGTTTTATTCCTGCCGCCTAGCAAAGCAGGAGTAAAGCGAATTTCAATTTTGTCCCAAAGCGGAGATAAAACCTCGACTGCTTTCGGTTTTATCTCCGCTTTACTTAGGGCGTGTCCTCATTTGAAAAATTGGTTTTAAATACTTAAAATCCTCCTTTAAGCTCTTTTGATTTCTATATTTTTTCAATGGCACGTACTCTTCTCACCGATGATATCTGGCAGCAAATTCAAGATACTATGCGATTACACGGTTGTTACTGTTCAAAGAATAGTAGAAATATCATGGAAGCGATCTTATGGAAACTGCGTACAGGCGCCACATGGCGTGATATTCCCCAAGAATTTTGTCCTTGGCAAACTGCTTACAATCGCTTTAATCGTTGGGCAAGCAAGGGATTGTGGGATAAATTTTTTTTAGATTACGAGGCGTCTTGGATCAAGAATGGGTATTCATTGACGGAAGTTACATACGCGTGCATCAACATGCAAGTGGAGCTCGGCATGGTTTCGAAAGAGCAATTGGACAATCACGTGGTGGACGAACAACAAAAATACATCTTGCAACCGACGCGAATGGATTACCGATTGATTTTAAAATCACTGGGGGTGACGTCCACGACAGTCAAGTTGCAAAACAACTGATTGATACGGTAGACGAGGCAACTTATCTCATTGCTGATAAGGGGTATGATGCTGAGTACATTAGAATATATGCCAAGAACAAGAATATGATTCCCATTATTCCATTGAGATCAAACAGTAAGAGATCGAATAAGGAATTTGATAAATATCTATATAAATTAAGACACTTAGTTGAAAATGCATTTTCGAGATTAAAACATTTCCGTGCTATTGCAACTCGATTTGATAAACTGGCACGCAATTATAAATCTATGATTCGTATAGCCTGTATATTTATTTGGTGCAAAGCCAAATGAGGACACACCCTAATACATTTATATTTTATGAAAATATTCAATCAAACAGTGCTGTTTGGCTGTGCTGCTGTTTCAAGTTTTTACTGTTATGCCGATGATGCGGAAGTAAAACAAATAGAAGCAAGCGGAAACTTGAGTGTGGTCTCCAAATACGTCTCCCGCGGTTTGACCAATGCGCCTGAAAATGATGATGTTGCTGTACAGGCTGCATTGAATCTGGCTTATGGTAATTTTTATGTCGGATATTGGGGATCTACGCTTGGATACTCTTATGCAGAAGTGCAGGGGCGTCAGGGACATCGTTCAGACAAATTCGAGCATAACTTTCTGCTGGGTTATACCCATAGCGGCGAAAATTATGATTGGGATCTATGGAACGCAACCTATTATTATCCGGGCGGCAAGCATACTACCGGAAATGAGCTGGGTTTAAATATAAGTCGTGCATTGAATGATCAGATCAGTATTGGCGCCAGTGTATCGACCTATCTGTATGATGTGGCTTATGCCAATCAGGGCGATACTTTTTATACGCTTAACCTGAATCATCAGTTGAATGATCGCCTGAATGCCAGCGTTACGGCAGCGGGAAGCTATTTTAACGATGAAGGCAAATATGAGGGCGGTGAACTGGGCGATACCGAAAAGCAGTTTGCCTTTCGTTATGCTTCTGCCGGACTCAGTTATGCGCTTTTACCGCAGTTGAGTGTGTCAGGTGAATATATCTTTGGCGGTTATGACCGCTATGATGACAAGCAGCGTAATCTTGCAGTATTTGCACTGAGTTATGATTTTTAAAATTATGAAATCATTCAGACTAGGCGGGTGAAAATCTGCCTTATCTGCAACTTTGATTAATAGTATAAGCCATGACTTGAAGTTGATTCATGCTCCGGCAGCTCAGGAAAGACTGAGGATCTGGTTTAATCTGCCAGAATTTCAGACAAATATTATCAATTTCATAAAATAATTCTATAATAGCGCCCATTCTCGGCAGCGTTATCCAGACACTTCGTCAAATGGTATAACCTGACCATTTTCTATTTTTCATTCAAGTTCTCCTCCGTGAACCGGCTTGTATATTCAGATTCAGCATCTTATCTGTCCGTGACGGCACATAAGAATATTTAGGTATCCACATGGAAATTAAGGTCAATTATCTCGATAATCTTCGTCAGGAAGCCAAGTTCGATGACTTCACGGTAATCGCCGATCAGCCGATCCGCTATAAAGGCGATGGTTCGGCACCCGGCCCATTCGATTATTTTCTGGCATCTTCAGCTTTATGTGCGGCTTATTTTGTCAAAGTCTATTGCGCGGCACGTGATATTCCGACCGACAATATCCGCCTATCTCAAAACAATATCGTTGATCCTGAAAACCGATATAAACAGATTTTTAAAATTCAGGTGGAACTACCGGCTGATATTTCTGAAAAAGACCGCCAGGGAATTTTACGTTCGATCGACCGTTGTACCGTCAAAAAAGTAATTCAAACCGGTCCTGAATTTGTCATTGAAGAAGTAGAAAGTATCGATGCAGATGCTCAGGCCTTGTTAATGCCAAGTCTGGCTTCTGACCATACGACTTTCATTCCGGGTAAGGACCTTCCGCTGGAAGAAACGATTGCCAATATGTCTGCCATTCTGGCAGGCCTTGGCATGAAGATTGAAATCGCGTCTTGGCGTAATATCGTGCCGAATGTGTGGTCGCTACATATCCGTGATGCGCAGTCACCAATGTGCTTTACCAATGGTAAGGGTTCGACCAAAGAAAGTGCGCTGGCATCTGCCTTGGGCGAATTTATTGAGCGTCTGAATTGCAACTTTTTCTATAACGACCAGTTCTGGGGTGAGGATATTGCCAATGCCGAATTTGTGCATTATCCAGATGAAAAATGGTTCCAGCCAGGTCCAAATGGCGAACTACCTGCAGAAATTTTAGATGAACATACCCGTGAAATTTATGATCCTGAAGATGAATTATTGGGTATCCATCTTTACGACACCAACTCTGGTAATAAAGCACGTGGCATCTGTTCATTGCCATTTGTACGTCAGTCTGATGGTGAAACCGTTTATTTCCCGTCGAATCTGATCGAAAACCTTTACTTAAGTAACGGGATGAGTGCCGGCAATACCTTGGCTGAAGCGCAAGTACAATGTCTGTCTGAAATTTTCGAACGTGGGGTAAAACGCGAAATTCTGGAAGGTGAACTGGCACTACCGGATGTGCCTGAACATGTTCTGGCAAAATATCCAAAAATTGTTGAAGGCATTAAAGGTCTGGAAGAACAGGGCTTCCCGGTTCTGGTCAAAGATGCTTCACTAGGCGGTCAGTTCCCGGTCATGTGCGTTACCTTGATGAACCCGCGTACCGGCGGTGTATTTGCCTCATTCGGTGCCCATCCTAACTTTGAAGTAGCATTAGAACGCAGTCTGACTGAGTTATTGCAAGGCCGTAGTTTTGAAGGTCTGAATGATCTGCCAAAACCAACCTTTAGCAGTAATGCCGTGACTGAACCAAATAACTTCGTCGAGCATTTCATCGACTCGAGCGGTGTAGTGTCTTGGCGTTTCTTCAGCGCGAAATCAGATTATGATTTTGTCGAGTGGGATTTCACTAATAACGGTCAAAATTCGAATGCGGACGAAGCTCAGGAATTATTCACGATTCTGGAAGACATGGGCCATGAAGTTTATATGGCGGTGTATCAGCATCTAGGTGCAACAGCTTGCCGTATTCTGGTACCGGGCTATTCGGAAATTTATCTGGTAGAAGATCTGGTTTGGGACAATACCAACAAGGCTTTGTTATATCGTGAAGATATCCTGAATCTGCACCGTCTGGATGATGAACAATTGGAAGCATTGGTTGAGCGTCTGGAAGAAGCAGATGAGGATGACTATACCGAAATCAAAACCTTGATCGGTATCGAGTTCGATGAAAATACTGAATGGGGCCAACTGACGATTCTGGAACTGAAACTTCTGATTTATGTAGCTTTACAGCAATTTGAAGAAGCTAAAGATCTGGTTGAGCAGTTCCTGCAGTTCAATACCAATACCGTTGAACGTGGCCTGTTCTACCAGTGCATGAATGTCGTTCTGGAAGTCATTCTGGATAATGAAATGGAACTGGAAGATTATGAACACAACTTCCGTCGTATGTTTGGTGATGCCCGTATGGATGTCGTTCTAGGTTCAATCGAAGGAACAGTTCGTTTCTATGGTTTGACCGAAACCAACATGCAGCTAGAAGGGCTGGATCGTCATTTGCGCCTGATTGACAGTTACAAGAAACTGCATGCGGCGCGTGCAAAGTTTGTGGCTCAGCAATAATCCATAGATGAATGACTAAAAGTTTTCGTCATTTGTTTTAAATATTAAAGATGGCTTACTCGGTTTCGAGTAGGCCATTTTTATCTCTGACCCTATATGCAATCTTTTCTATTTTTCTATTTGAAAATTTATTAATCCCAGCTCCCTCGGGAACTGGGATTACCTAAAAAATTAAAGTGAAGTGTTAATATTAACTGCTTCAAGATTGGGTATGTGAATGTGAGAAATAGATGTATTTTTCTCATTCACAGGAATTACCTTACATATTCGGGTAATTCGGACCACCACCACCTTCCGGTGTTACCCAGGTGATGTTCTGGGACGGATCCTTAATGTCACAGGTCTTGCAGTGTACACAGTTGGCTGCATTGATCTGGAAACGCTTGGAACCGTCATTATTTTCCATAATTTCATAGACACCCGCCGGGCAGTAACGCTGCGCAGGCTCATCCCATTTCGGTAGATTTACTTCCACCGGAATCGAAGCATCGGTCAGTTTCAAGTGCGCTGGCTGGTTCTCTTCATGGACCGTATTCGAGACAAATACTGAAGACAGACGGTCAAAGGTCAGCTTGCCATCCGGTTTTGGATAGGTCGGCTTGAAGCTTTCAGCTGCCTGGGTTTTTAGCGCAGCATGGTCCTGAACCAGATCATGCAAGGTAAAAGGCACTTTAAACACGTTCTGGTCGATAAAGTTAAAGGCACCACCGATCCATTGGCCGAACTTGTGCATCGCCGGGCCGAAGTTACGTGAGTTGTATAACTCTTCTTTGAGCCAGCTGTTGTTAAACTTGTCGGTATAAGCAGTCAGTTCCTTAACAAAGAAATCTTCGCCTTCCACAACACGTGCCACCGCCAGATCACCGCCTTTTTCTACACCGGCAGCAATCGCTTCAAACACCGCTTCACCGCAGAGCATGCCGGATTTCATCGCCGTATGTGAGCCTTTGATCTTGGCAAAGTTCAGGAAGCCTGCATCATCACCAATTAAAGAGCCACCCGGGAAGGTGAATTTTGGTAGTGAGTTAAAACCACCTTTGGTCACAGCACGGGCACCATAAGAAATACGCTTACCGCCTTCCAGATACTGCTTGATCAGCGGATGGGTTTTCCAGCGCTGCATTTCCATGAATGGATACATATGCGGGTTGGTGTAAGACAGATCCACGATCATGCCCAAGGTCACCTGGTTGTTATCGGCATGGTACAACCACCAGCCACCTGAAGAACCGGTTTCAGAAAGTGGCCAACCGGCACCATGCATCACCAGACCCGGTTTGTGCTTGGCAGGATCGATTTCCCACAACTCTTTAATGCCGATACCGTAGTGTTGCGGATCAGCGTCCTTGTCCAGGTTGAACTTCTGGATTAAACGCTTACCTAAGTGACCGCGGCAACCTTCAGCAAATAACGTGTATTTGGCATGCAGTTCATAACCCGGGGTAAAGTTATGCGTCGGTTCGCCATCTTTACCAATGCCCATGTCACCGGTCTGGATGCCTTTGACTGTGCCATCGGCATGATACAGAATTTCCGAGGCTGCAAAGCCTGGGAAGATCGACACTTCCAGTTCTTCGGCTTTCTGGCCTAACCAGCGCACCACGTTGCCGAGCGAGATGACATAGTTGCCATCGTTATGCATGGTTTTAGGTACCATCCAGTGTGGTGCTTCCTGTGATTTTTCATCTGACAGCAGGAAGAAGGTTTTATCTTCAGTCACTGGGACATTTAGCGGGGCACCCTGTTCTTTCCAGTCCGGGAACAGCTCGTTCATGGCACGCGGTTCAAGTACCGCACCAGACAGAATATGTGCACCGACTTCGGAGCCTTTTTCTACGACACAAACGGACAAATCGTTTAAGTTGTTTTCAATTGCAAGTTGACGGATTTTGATCGCAGCAGAAAGACCCGCAGGGCCTGCGCCTACGATGACGACGTCAAACTCCATCGATTCTCTTGTTATATCTTCCATAATATAAAATCCAATTTCGCTATACGATATTTATAGCATTATCTAAATCGGTTATGAAGCTTATTTTTGATCTTTTTATTTGGAATAGGAATTTATCTTTTTTAAAGCTTATCTATTTCGCAGCATTAAAAAGGTTTGCTGAGAATTCTGGATAAAGGAAGAAGATGTGTAGATTGGGTATTCAATAAAAGAGCGACTTAATGTCGCTCTGATAATTAATTTTTTATATGTTATTGAGATTCATTGCAATATTATTCACCATGTGAATCAGACGCGGTCCAATTTCATTTTCCAGTTTTTCCTGATTTAACAGATAACTTGGGGCACCACAGTTAAACGTTAATATCCCATGTTTGGGGTGAACCAACGGAACTGCCACGGAATTCACATCCTTAGCCCAGTCACCTAAAGACAGACAGTAGCCATAATCCTGATAATCACGGATTGCACGTTCCAGATTACGCTTGATGGTTGGCCACTGATCTTCGTTTCTTTTCTTGATGGCATCAAATAAATATTCGCGTTCCTTCACATCCATCGCTGCCAGACAGGCCCGTCCCATGGCACTGCTATGAATCGGTAAAGTCGAACCGACAGGGCGGCGCATGGTTAGCGTCGATTCTGTATGTACCACTTCCAGATAAATCATGCTCAAACGGTCACGGGTAGCCATTGCCACAGGGGCTTGGGAATAACGGGACATTTCTTCCATAAACGGATAAGCCTGAGTCCGCGCAGAAATATTACTCAAAGCTGCATAACCCAAAGCCAATACGCCAACATCCAACAGATATTTCGTGGTATTCGGTAGTTGTTTTAAATAACCTAAAGAAACCAGGGTGCTGGTAATACGGGCCACAGTTGGCTTGGGTAAGTTGGTTAATTGTGCAATTTCCTGATTGCCAAGCAATTGATTGGTCGCTGAAAAGCAACGTAAGATTTCCAATCCACGCGCAATAGACGCAATAAATTGAGGATTATTTTCTCTATGAATATGTGAAATCGGATCTAAACGGATTTCATCAAAGTTGGGAATTTCACCAGTTTTATTTTTTGTCATGGTCAGGGCAATTAAAGTTAAATTAATGAATATGATAGCAACATAATTTCACGATACAAAATAAAACACTTCTACAAAAGATAAAATATAGGAAAAAGTGCCGAAATTATTTGTGGTCGAAAAGAATCCTGTTACCCAACTTTGAAGACAATATAAAATCATCTAGTTTTTTAGGTTTAACACGTAGCCAATATATTTAAAAAGTTTCGATTTCTCCGAAAGAGTCAGTGATCGATAAATATTACAGCAAGAAAAAAGGTTTAATTATCTATTCAAAAAAACTGATAAATAGAATAATCACTCATCAAAATATTTCGTATCGTGAAATTAAATATTAAACACAAATCAACTGGAATACCAGAAAAATTTCATTTTTTAGTTAAAATATAAAATTTTTAATAATTTCACTTGCTCAAAATGATTTTATATGATTATTTATTTCGTAATACGAAACAAAAATAAGGGTAAAGGAATTTACCTAAATTATATCCATGGAGATTCATATGATTCGTGATCCGGAAATGCTAGACCAACTTCTGTCAACGATTCGCGATTTTGTAAAAAATGAACTGGTGCCTCTTGAGCATGAAGTAGAAGAGAACAACGCCATTCCTGAACATATTGTGGAACAGATGAAAGAGCTGGGCTTGTTTGGCCTGACGATTCCTGAAGAATATGGCGGTTTAGGCATTACCATGGAAGAAGAAATTCTGGTCGCGATGGAGTTAGGTCATACATCAGCTGCATTCCGCTCTTTAATTGGTACTAACAACGGCATTGGCTCAAGTGGCATCATTATCGACGGTACAGAAGAACAAAAACAGAAATATTTACCGCGTTATGCAACGGGCGAAATTATTGGTTCATTCTGTTTGACCGAACCGGATTCCGGCTCAGACGCTGCTGCTTTAAAAACCAGTGCAGTCAAAGACGGCGATTATTATATTTTAAACGGAACTAAACGCTTTATCACCAATGCACCACGTGCCACGACATTTACCGTGATGGCACGTACCAATCAAGAGATTAAAGGTGCGAGCGGTATTTCAGCATTTCTAGTCGAAGCAGGCACACTTGGTTTAAGCCTAGGTAAAATTGATAAGAAAATGGGCCAACATGGTTCCTATACCTGTGATGTAATTTTTGATAACTGTAAAGTGCATAAAGATCAGCTGATTGGCGGTGTAGAAGGGATTGGCTTCAAAACAGCAATGCGCGTTCTAGATAAGGGCCGTCTGCACATTGCCGGTTATAGCGTCGGCATGGCAGAGCGTATGCTGGAAGATGCACTTAACTATGCAGTGGAACGCAAACAGTTTGGCCAGCCCATTGCGAATTTCCAGCTAATCCAAGGTATGTTGGCAGACTCCAAAGCCGAGATTTATGCAGCCAAATGTATGGTGCTGGATGCTGCGCGTCTACGTGATGCTGGCCAAAATGTTACGACTGAAGCCTCTTGTGCCAAAATGTTTGCAACTGAAATGTGTGGTCGAGTAGCTGATCGCTGTTTGCAGATTCATGGTGGAGCGGGTTATATCAGTGAATATTCAATTGAACGTTTCTACCGTGATGTGCGTCTGTTCCGTTTATATGAAGGAACCACACAAATCCAGCAAATTATTATTGCGCGTGAAATGATTAAACAAGCAACCGCCTAATCTCATAATTTTAAAATAAGGAAATATTAAAATGACGACAAAAATTAGATTTGATTGGCAAGACCCGTTTTTAATCGAACAGCAACTGACGTCAGAAGAGCGTATGATCCGCGATGCAGCGGCAGCGTACTGTCAAGACAAACTGATGCCGCGTGTACTGGAACAGTTCCGCCATGAAAAAACCGATCCGGCTATTTTCCGTGAGATGGGTGAACTTGGTCTGCTAGGCCCAACTATTCCTGAACAGTACGGTGGTGCAGGTTTAAATTATGTCAGTTATGGTCTGATTGCCCGTGAAGTTGAACGTGTCGATTCAGGTTATCGCTCAATGGCCAGCGTACAAAGCTCTCTGGTGATGGTGCCAATTAATGAATTTGGTTCTGAAGAGCAAAAGCAGAAGTATTTACCAAAATTAGCAACCGGTGAGTATATTGGTTGCTTCGGCCTGACCGAGCCGGATCATGGTTCGGATCCGGGCAGCATGATTACCCGTGCCAAAAAAGTCGAGGGTGGTTACCGTTTAACTGGCGCAAAAATGTGGATTACCAACAGCCCGATTGCTGATGTATTTGTAGTTTGGGCTAAAGAAGTTTCTGCCGAAGGTAATGTCAGTGACATTCGTGGCTTTATTCTAGAAAAAGGCTGGGAAGGGCTTTCTGCTCCAGCGATTCACGGTAAAGTGGGTCTACGTGCCTCGATCACCGGTGAAATTGTAATGGATAACGTCTTTGTTCCAGAAGAAAATGCATTTCCGGAAGTTCGTGGTTTAAAAGGGCCTTTTACTTGCTTGAATAGTGCGCGTTACGGGATTGCATGGGGTGCCATGGGTGCAGCAGAATTCTGCTGGCATACCGCGCATCAGTACACCATGGACCGTAAACAGTTTGGCCGACCACTTGCTGCGAATCAGCTGATTCAGAAAAAACTGGCAGACATGCAAACTGAAATTGCACTCGGTTTGCAGGTGGCTTTACGTTTTGGCCGCATGAAAGATGAGGGCATTGCTTCAGTTGAAGGTACGTCTTTAATTAAGCGTAATAACTGTGGCAAGGCACTGGATATTGCCCGTTTGGCCCGTGACATGATGGGCGGTAACGGGATTTCTGATGAATTCGGTGTGGCCCGTCATCTGGTTAATCTGGAAGTGGTAAATACCTATGAAGGTACCCATGATGTACATGCCCTGATTTTAGGTCGTGCACAAACCGGAATTGCAGCCTTTTGCAACTAAACCTGAGTTTAACCTAGCCAGCATTGCTGGCTAGATTGTTTTACGGGTTTAAGAATTGTGCTTAATCACATCATTTAATGTATTGCTATGTGATTTCTGCAGAGAAAATTTATCAAGAACTTTGAAAATCATTTTCATACCACCTTGTTCAAGCGTGGTAATGATCAGTAAATATTCTATATTTCACCTAAAAAATTAAGTGAAATATGCGTTTTAAAAAGGCACAGGAGTGCCGAAAAGTAGAAAGAGCATTATGGATACGATCAGTTCACAACAACACCCAGTGAAAGATGGAAACGAACCCAAGCAAAAAGTCTGGATTCTGGCCTTTATCTTCTCATTTTTGGCATTACTGGTTGATGGTGCTGATATTGCATTATTAGCCTACAGTCTGACCAGTCTGAAACAAGAGTTTTCATTAAGTAATATGCAGGCCGGTGCTTTAGGAAGCTGGACACTTGCAGGGATGGCTATCGGCGGTTTTTTTGGCGGGTGGGCTTGTGACCGTTTTGGCCGGGTTCGTGTGATCGTCATTGCCATTGCATTATTTTCTTCATTAACCTTCTGGTTGGGATTCGTAGAAAGTTATGATCAGTTCAAATGGCTGCGCTTTACGTCTGCGATTGGACTAGGCGCCTTATATATTGCCTGTAACACACTCATGGCAGAGTATGTACCCACCAAATATCGCTCTACAGTATTGGCAACGCTCATGACTGGCTGGACTTTAGGCTCGGTGGTCGCAACTGTTCTGGCTGGATGGCTGTTGCCTGAGTTTGGCTGGCGATACCTCTATTATATTGCCATTATTCCAATTGTACTGGCTTTCGCGATGTACTTTTTAGTGCCTGAACCGAAAGCCTGGTTAGAAGCACGTCAGGCCCGCCTGGATGCAAAAGCCAGTGGCATTGTGCAGGAAAAGCCCAAGAACACTTTCAAAATGATTTTTGAAGATGCACTCAGCCGTCGCATGTTTATCCTCTGGTCCTTCAGTACCGCATTTTTACAGTTTGGCTATTATGGAGTCAGCAACTGGCTACCGGCCTATTTAGAGACTGATCTCGGAATCAAGTTTAAAGAAATGACCATGTATATGATCGGGACCTTCCTGATCATGATGTGTACCAAAGTCATTGCTGGTTTTATCGCTGACCGGATTGGCCGTCGTGCGGTATTTGCTTTCGGCACTATGGGTACTGCAATTTTTATCCCTGTGATTGTCTTTGGTAATACGCCGGATAATATCCTCTGGCTGATGTTATTTTTCGGTTTTCTCTATGGTATTCCATACGGTATTAATGCGACTTACATGACAGAAAGCTTCTCCACCAAAGTGCGTGGAACAGCAGTGGGTGGGGCATATAACGTAGGCCGACTGGGTGCGGTGTTTGCACCTCTTACCATTGGCTATTTTGCTCAAGGAGGCTCGATTGGTACCGGCTTACTGATTATGGGCATTGCCTATTTTCTTTGCGGCCTGATACCCGCTTTCTTTATTAAAGACCGCTTATTTGATCCGCAAAAGGCAGATTAATCTGCACTCGTAATATAGATAGAACATGCTAGGAAGCAATATGATGAATAAAATCACGCAGGATATCGAGACGGTACTTAAGCAAATTCCTGATGGTGCACACATTATGACCAGTGGTTTTGGTCTGGCAGGTCAGCCGGTAGAATTAATCGAAGCATTAATTGACTTTGGTCCTAGAGACTTAACCATTATTAACAACAATGCAGCTTCTGGAGATCGTGGTCTAACCAATCTGCTGTTGTCTGGACTGGTTAAAAAAATGATCTGTTCATTTCCACGAGCCAATAACTCAACCGTCTTTGAAGATCTGTATAAAGCCGGAAAAGTTGAGCTGGAACTGGTGCCACAAGGCAATCTGGCCTGCCGTATTCAGGCAGCCGGTGCAGGCTTAGGAGCTGTTTTTACTCCAACCGGTTTTGGTACCAAAATAGCTGAGGGTAAAGAAACCCGTAATATCAATGGAAAAGATTATGTGCTGGAATATCCGATACATGCTGATTATGCCTTGGTTTATGCCAATCAGGCAGATCAGTGGGGCAACTTAACCTACCGTAAGGCAGCACGGAATTTTGGTCCAATCATGGCCAAAGCAGCAAAAACCACCATTGCACAAGTCCATCAAGTTGTGGAACTGGGGGAGCTTGATCCAGAGATCATCGTAACGCCAGGGATTTTTGTACAGCATGTGGTCAAAGTTGGAGATATTAAATAATGAATATTCAAAAACGTACACGTGAACAGATTGTGGCCAAAGTTGCACAAGACATTCCAACTGGCTCTTTTGTAAATTTGGGTATTGGTTTGCCGACACGCGTAGCTGGTTATTTAAAACCTGAACAAGGAGTAATTCTGCACTCGGAAAATGGCGTTTTAGGTTTTGCTGCATTGAGTGATCCCGAACAGGCAGATGATGACCTGATTAACGCCGGTAAAGAACTCGTAAGCATGTTGCAAGGTGGCAGTTTTATGAATTCTGCGGACTCTTTCGATATCATGCGAGGCGGGCATCTGGATATCTGTATCATGGGTGCTTTTCAGGTGGCTATTAATGGTGATCTGGCGAACTGGCATACCGGTAATGCTGATGCTGTACCTGCTGTAGGCGGTGCAATGGATCTGGCAGTGGGTGCTCGATGTGTCTATGTTTGCATGGAACATGTGACCAAAAACGGTGAAGCAAAAATTGTTGAAGAACTGAGTTATCCTCTAACAGGTAAACATTGTGTCAACCGTATTTATACTGATCTCTGTGTGATTGAATTAAAAGACCGCCAAGCTCAGGTTATTGAAATAGTGGATGGCTTAAGTTTTGAAGAATTGCAACGGCAGACTGGCTGTAAATTAGTGGACAGTCGTCAACAAGCAGCCTAAAAATAAGTCCGCAATATTCTGATTGAGTAAAAGTATAGTTTTAGATCACAGCTTCGGCTGTGATTTTTAAATTTTAGAATTATTATCAAATACACGTAATATTGACCATATTTCCGCATTTTAAAGATATAAATACAAACTTTTGCTAATGATTATTTTAATAATAAGTCTAAAATGTTAACAAGCTAAGGAAGGTGATAGTCTGAATGAATAATAATTGTGATGATCAAGAAATTTTTCATATTTTTAATCTGATTGGTCGCCATACTGAACTTAAACCTATCCTCGATGTTATTAGCCAGTGGCTTGAAGCGCGTATACCAGATGCGCTTGTCACTATTATGCTCTATAAGGATGACACCCAAACTTTAAACGTTATAAGCGGCAAACAGCACTTTTCAAAAGAGTACTGTAATGCTATTCAAGATTTGAAAATTGGGCCAAATCAAGGATCGTGTGGTGTAGCTGCTTTCCTGCGTCAGTTGGTCATTAGTCCAAATCTAATGAAAGACCCAAACTGGCAGCCTTACCGTGCTTTGGTAAACGCAGAAAAATTGTCTAGCTGCTGGTCTATGCCGATTATTAATGCTTCAGATATTCTATACGGAACGTTTGCCACCTATTATCGAACACCCAAAATACCGACTGAACCTCATATTCAGCTTTTACAGCAAGCGGCAAAATTAGTTGCCCTCGCAATTGAGCTTGATCAGGAACGTCAAAAAAGACATGAGCTTAATGAAAAATACAGCTCATTTTATACCTATCATCCAGATATTATTTTTGAACTTGACCTACAGGGACATGTGCTTAATACCAATATTGCTTGCGAAGAAATTACAGGTTTTTCTAAAGCGCAAATTCATGGTCAGCACTATTGTGCCTTCATACCGCCCGAATTCCATGAACTTGCTAACGTTTCATTTTCAGAAGCGGCGCAAGGTAAATCTCAACATTATGAACTTCCAATTTATAATGTTGCAGGCGATATCTTATGGCTGGATCTGACCAATTTACCGATTATTCAAAATCAGAAAGTCACCGGTATTATTGGCATTGCCCGAGATATTACTGTATCGCGTGAAAACAAGGAGTCTCTACGATTATTAAAACGGGGGGTAGAGGCCAGTCCGAATAGTCTTTTTATTACCGATGTCTCTGAAGAAAGGCTAATGGTGTATGTAAATCCGGCTTTTCTAAAGCTCACCGGTTATACAGCAGCAGAAGTATTAGGACAAAGCTGTTTTTTCTTACAGGGTCCAGATACTGATCCGGATCAGATTGCATTACTCAAGCAAGCGGTCAAAGAACAAAAAGAAATTCAGGTGACTATAAAAAGTTACTGTAAAGATGGCAGCTGGTTCTGGAATCGTTTAACCATAGGTCCTATTTTTGACCAGACAGGAACCTGCACCCATTTTTTGGGGATTCAGGAAGATATTACCCAGCAACGTATTCACGAAGAATATATTCAGCATCAGCATACTCATGATCATTTAACCGGTTTACCGAACCAGCATGCATTCAAACAGATTCTGGAAGATATTTTTGAAGTACAGCACGAGAGCTCACAACCTTTAGTCTTGCTGTATATAGATCTGGACGACTTTAAAAATATCAACGACAGCTTAGGTCATCTGGTGGGGGACCAGATTCTCAAAAGTGTGGGCGAGCGGCTGCAAAAATTTGTTCAAGGCAATAATGTGCTATGCCGCTTTGCTGAAGATGAATTTATTTTACTGCTCTCAGGGACAGATGAGCACACTGAAGTCGAGGCGATCGCCGGAGAAATTCTTGATCTTCTTTCCATGCTGTTTATTGTCGATCAGTACAAAATACATTTAAGTGCCAGTATTGGTATCGTGGCAGATGACAGTTCAATTCATCATTCTTCTGAATTGATTTATCAGTCTGTTTTGGCGATGCAGGAAGCCAAAAGACAAGGTCGTAATATGTGGCAGTGGTATGAAAAAACCAGAATGCAGCCTGTCGCAGAAATAGACTATACGAATCTGCGTCTGGAACTCATGGAAGCGATCAATCAGGAAAATTTTGACCTGTTCTATCAGCCGTTGATTCATCCTGAAACTGGACTGGTAACAGGTGTAGAAGCTTTAATCCGTTGGTGCCATCCACAGCAGGGTTATATTTCCCCAGCGATTTTTATTCCACTTGCAGAAAGAACCGGGCAAATTATTAGCGTAGGTCAATGGGTATTGGAAAAGGCCTGTCTAGATATTGCGGAGTGGAACAAGACGCACAATAGCCAGATCACAGTATCGGTGAATATTTCTCCTTTGCAATTCCGTAGAGCAGGCTTTTTGCAAGTACTTGAACATGCTCTTGAACTCAGTCAATTACCACCGGAATTACTTAAAATTGAAATTACGGAAGGTGTCATCATTAATGGCGCAGATCGAACCATAGAAATTTTGAAAGCGGTGCGTGCTTTAGGTGTACAGGTTGCCATTGATGACTTTGGCACAGGTTATTCGAGTCTCAGTTATCTGCGTCGCTTGCCGATCAATCAAATCAAGTTAGACCGTAGTTTTATTGAAGAGTTGACCCTCGATGGTCAGGATGCTGCGATTGTGCAATCCATTATTCATCTGGCCCATCAGCTGGATTTGGAAGTTGTCGCGGAAGGGGTCGAAACCTTAAGTCAGGCCAGCTTGCTCTATCAACAGGGCTGTGATCTGCTACAAGGCTTCTTTTATGCAAAACCTGCACCTTTAACTGAATTGAAACCTATTTATCTCGCAATGGAAAATAGTAAATTGAATTAACTCTAAAAAGTTAAGATATCAATATTTTCAACCGTTCTTCATGTAGAAAGACAATGATAAACAGGCCTAAAGAATTTTCCTATTTTATGAGCGTATCATCTTAATAATTTGCATTTGGTATAGAAAGCGGGATAAAAAATAAGCTTTTAACCCCAAAGGTTTTTAACAGTATCTAAGGTTCAGGCTGAATATTGGCTAAATTTCTTTCTTGGTTCAGATCATAATAGTTAATCGCAAAAATCAACACGGCAAAAATAAAACCTAAAATGACACAGGCAGACCAGCCATAGCTTTTCCATAAATGCAGCGATAAAAATGCCCCCAGACCGGCACCAGAAAAATAACAGGTCATATAGATGGCATTAATCCGCGAGCGAGCCTGCATTGAAATTCGATAGACCAGATTCTGGTTCAAGACATGCAAACAGGAAATTCCGAAATAAGCCAGAATTAGGCCCAGGATATAAATCCATAAATAATTCTGGGCAAAGAATAAGGGAATCCAGGCCAGAATCAGTCCGCAGGTGGCCAGATGCGCAATCCATTTTTCCCGATGTCTGCCAATCATTTTACCGGTCCACTGAGAGGACCAGATGCCGACCACCCCCACAATGCCCATAAGGCCAATCTGAAAATCGTTAAAATGATAAGGTGCTTCAGCCAGAATAAAAGTCATGGTAGTAAAGATAATACTCAGCATGCCAAAGCCCAAACCTCCGATCATACTACGCCGGATCAGCATGGGTTCTGTTCGGGCAAAGGTAAATAGTGAGCGATAAATTTGCAATATATTCATCTGCAACTGGCTTTTCGCTTTGGGTAACTGATACCACATGGCGATACTGAGCAACAGGATAGAGCAGCCACTTAATAGGTATACGGCATGCCAAGACCATAAGGTAGAAATTAATCCTGATACAGTTCGGGCAAACAGGATGCCGACCAATACACCACTCATCAGCAGACCGACCACTTCAGCACTTTTTTCTCGCTGAGACAGGTTGGCAGCAAAGGGAATCAGAATCTGGGTGGTGATCGAACAAAAAGAGGCGAGCAGGGTAAAGCCATACAACATATGCAGATTGGTACTGGCTGAAAGCCCAATAAGCGCCAGTCCGGTACACAACATCAAACTACAGATATACAGCCGTTTTTCAAACAAATCACCCAGAGGGACAAACAAAAATAATCCGGTGGCATAGCCAATCTGGGTCAGTACTACAGTCCAACCAGACTGAGCCACACTGATTTGCAGATCCTCTGCAATAGAATAAATCAGGGGCTGGTTAAAATAGTTACAACCTGCGCAGAGTGCGCAGGTCATTGCCATCATGAACATGAAACGGCGTGAAATTTGCCCTTGGGCTGACATCCTTGTCTCCTGAGGCTTTAAAAACTATAGTTGGCAGAGAGGTTGATACGCGAAATATCTGCTTCCTTATTGTCAAAGGTTTCACGCTTGCCATGATGATATTCTGCACCCAAATTAATCTTTGGAACAGGAGAATAGATCACGTTAGCCACATAGTCGGTTAAGCGCTTATTGGTTTCCGGATTGGCTTTGGCATAATCGCTAGAATCATCAAAATCAACCACGCTGGCATTAATACTACTACGTAGTTTCGGCGTAAATTTATGCGTGAAGCCAATATTTATACTATTGAACTCATTCAATAAAAGTTCATTATTGATTGGATCGACTGAATAATCGCCACCCCAGGCAGCACCATCGGTTGTTGAACCTTGAGTCAAGAAAGCTGCAATACGCTGATCACCGACCATATGGAAATAGTTACCTTGAATCGAGTTTTGATCATCTAAACGGTAACGTCCACCAACGCCCACACCCCAGCCAACTTTCTCGATATCACCTGTATCTGTTTGCGCCTGCTTTTGATTGACAAAGCCTTGAGCTAATAAATGAAGAGGGCCTGATTGATGAACATACTTAGTGGTTAATGCAGGCAAAGCAGAAGAACGATCGCCACCGGCCATATATTCCAGACCGACATTCCAGGTATTTTCTGGATCAAGTTTGAAAGCATAGCTCATCTGAGGTGTACGTAAGACTGATCCACCCAGGAACAAGCTGTAATCGACAGCTTCAGTGCTAATTTCTGGTGTAGACATCAATGACCAAGCCTGACCAAATGTCCAGTTATAATATTTTAAATGTGCATGACGGATACGTAATCCACCATCGCCTTTACCATTGTTGGTCCAGAAGTCGGCTTCTAAACGAGCAGAAACATTTGGATTGCCTCCCAGATCTTTGGCAAGGAAACCTATGCGGCTGGCAGCCGCAGTAAAATCGGAACGTACAGAATCCGGTTCAGTAAAAGGCACTTTATTGATCTGGTTAATAGTTCGGCCACGGGCTTCAGTCGTACTTTTGAAATCGACTGCACCATCAAAGCGGATCAAACCATAAACATCGACATTGTCAACCATTGAACTCAGGGTTTTAGAGTCTTGGGCTTTGGCTTCTTCCTGCTGGGTCTTTAGCGCGAGTTGCGCTGCTTTTTGTTGTTCCAGTTCAGCCTGGATTTGCTTTAACTGTGATTCTAAAAACTGCATCCGGTCTTCAGATGCTTCTGCTGAAAATGCCTGTGCTGAAGCAATACCACATAGTGTCGCTAAAACTAATTTTTTCATTTCTTAATCCCTGAAGAAACTTTTAATTCTGAATGAAAGGAAACCTTTCTATACTGACGTGTTGTAAATATTTGAAGTGAGGAAGGCAGCGATTTGACCTGCCTTCCGAAGTAGGGTTTATTCTGCTTTTTGCGGATCGTATAAACGGTCTTTAATAAACAGGGCAGGAATCAAACCGCATAGGAAATATGCTGCACCCATTACCAACAGACCTGTACCGATCGAACCATGCATCGCAAGATAACCAATCGTAATTGGCGCGAAGATTGCACCGATACGACCAATATTGAATGCACCGCCCACCGCTGTACCACGAACACCAGTCGGGAAACTTTCGGTTAGATAGGTTGCATTGATGGCATATGGAATACCGTACAGGAAGCCGAAGATTAGCATCAGTACGCCAATGTTATCGGCATTATGCATATACACCACGACAGGGATAAATAGCGCTGTTCCCATGGTGCCGAAAGCAAACACAATACGGCGACCAATTTTATCAGCAACATAACCTGCAATGATTTTGGCAAAAATCATGGTGATGAATGTACCCACCATATACAGTGCCATTTCTTTAAACTTAATGCCTAATTCAGCTTCAAGATAACTTGGCAACCAGTTACTTACACCGAAGTAACCAAATAACAGGAAACCGGAGCTGAAAGACCACAAGATAAACATCTTGCCATGGGTTTTATCTTTAAGAATGGTGATGTATGGATTACCTTTTTTGGTATCGTTATCCACAATCTGACCAGTTCTTTTCATTTCACGGACACGTTTCCATGATTCTGGCTCTGGCACCATAAAGTGCATCAGGATACCCAAAGCTAATGGAGCAATTGTGATCCAGTACAGCATACGCCAGCCGAACTCAGGAATAATCCAGCCTGAAATCATGGTAATCACCAATGAACCTAAAGTGAAACCAGTCATCAATGTTGCCAGTACAGTAGTACGGTATTTGGTCGGTACGTATTCTGACATCAGGGTATTACAGGCAATATATAAACAGCCTAAACCCAAGCAAGAAAGAGTACGTAAAATTGCAAATTCAGTATAAGACTGAGCAAAACCTGAGTAGGCTGACAAGATCGAGAAGGCGATGGTGGCCAGTACAATGACGCGGACACGTCCAAATTTGTCGCATGCCCATCCACCAATAAAACCTCCTATCCCCATACCCAAAAGAGAATAACTTCCTAAAGCACCAGCCTGTACAGAAGTTAATCCCCATTCAGCTTTCAGACTGGTCAGGCTGAAAGCCAGAATCCCGATATCTGCACCGTCACAGAGCAAAATCAGAAAAGCAAAGACAAAAGCCGTCATCCATAGACGTTTTGGCGCCTGTTTGATGGTATCCGTGGAGGAGACATCGGTTTTATTGTCTCCTGTTACGATGGTATCGCTTGTCATTCTTATATCCTCTATATATTAAAAGTAGCATTTCCTCTGCTACCGCTAAATCCATTTTTCTTCCTCACGGAAACATAGTTTTCCTGATTTAACAGACTTGCTCCTGAACGCTACAGCCGCTGTATTTATTATCAGGCTACATTCGATTTTTCACTTTATTACGCTAAATCAAAATCATCTCATTGCTGGAAAATTTGATTTCGTAAATTAATTTTAAGTTCTGCCTTATGGTGATTATTCATTTAAATGGATAATCAGATTGCATTTAAAATATTTAATTCCGTATTGCGAAATCAATTAATCACAAAATAACCATCTAAACAAGAGTTTTTACTCTATTTTTAGTAAAAAATAACTTTTTTGAATTCTGGAGTTAAAAATCCTTGATTTATAGCTTGAGAAACCTTAGTTTTATATAAAATAAAATTTCGCTATACAAAATAAATGGAGATTTTAATGGAACAGGTCGTTCAAGTAGAACAAGTTTCAGCACATGTAGCGATGGTTAAAATTCATCGACCAGAAGCGAAAAATGCCCTGAATACAGAAGTTCGCCAGAAACTTGCGGCGGCATTTTTGCAACTGAATGACGATGAAAATGTACGTGCCATTATTCTTACCGGTGGTGAAACAGATTTCGCAGCAGGTGCCGATCTTAAAGAACTGGCCAATGCAGAAACCATTCAAATGATGCAGCGCCGGACTGAACGTTACTGGCAGGCGATTGCACAGTGTTCAAAACCGGTGATTGCAGCTGTAAACGGTTATGCACTTGGTGGTGGCTGTGAACTGGCGATGCATGCAGATATTATTATTGCCGGGAAAAGCGCCCAGTTTGGTCAGCCTGAAGTGAAAGTGGGTGTCATGCCGGGTGCCGGTGGTACCCAGCGATTATTCCGTGCCGTGGGTAAATTCCATGCGATGCGTATCATCATGACGGGTTGTCTGATACCAGCGCCGGAAGGTTATCAGATTGGCCTAGTGTCTCAAGTAACGGAAGACAGCGAAACCCTTGCAACAGCAATCAAGATGGCTGAAGGTCTGGCAAAAATGCCGCCAATTGCGCTTGAACAAATCAAGGAAGTGGCTTTACTGGCTGAAGATGTGCCGCTTAATGCCGGACTTACCCTGGAACGTAAGTCTTTCCAGATGCTGTTCTCATCCGAAGATCAAAAAGAAGGCATGCAGGCCTTTATTGAAAAACGTAAACCGAATTATCAGGGACGATAAGCATGAGTATTCAGATTCAGAAAATCGGCATTATTGGTGTAGGCACGATGGGTGCAGGTATTGCCCAGATCGCGATTCAGTCTGGTCATGATGTGGTACTGTTTGATGCCAAAGAAGGGGCAGCCGAACAGGCACAGGATAAACTGGCCAAAACATTAAATACCTTAGCAGATAAAGGTAAATTCAGCCATGAAAAAGCCGCTGAAGATATTGCTCATCTGTCGACTGCGCAGCAGCTAGAAGACCTGAAAGATTGTGACTTGATTGTTGAAGCGATTATTGAAAATCTGGAAATCAAGCAAAAACTGATGCAGCAACTGGAAGGAATGATAAAACCAGAAGCGATTCTGGCATCCAATACCTCTTCATTGTCGATCAGTGCAATCGCTGCCAACTGTGAGCAGCCAGAACGTGTTGCCGGTTATCACTTCTTTAATCCGGTACCACTCATGAAAGTGGTCGAAGTGATTGAAGGCTTTAATACCCGTGCTGACATTATTGAAGCATTAACCCAGCTCTCGATTAAAATGGGGCATCGTCCGGTCAAAGCAAAAGATACTCCAGGATTTATCATTAACCATGCCGGCCGTGCCTTTGGTAGCGAAGCCTATGCAATTTTGAATGAAAATGTCACACCATTTTATGATATTGACAGGATCTACCGTGACGGAATCGGTTTCAAAATGGGGCCGTTTGAATTAGGTGATCTGACCGGTATGGATGTCTCGCACCCGGTGAGTGAATCGATTTATCATCAGTATTATGGAGAAGCACGTTATCGTCCAAGCGTGATTACCCGTCAGCGTTTTATTGCCAAGCAGTTAGGTCGTAAAACCGGTAAAGGTTTCTATGATTACACTTCGGGTAGCAAAGAAGGTGATGTTGCTCCAGCATTGGTTGAAAAGTTAAGTCAATATCCATCAGTCTGGCTAGGCACCGAATATGACGAAGACCGTCAGGCACTTGAGCAATATCTGCAGCAGTTCAATATCCAGATTGAGCAAACTGAGACACCTTCAGCAGAGGCTTTAATCCTGATTGCCACTTATGGTGAAGATGCAACTTCAGCCGCTGTCCGTTATCAGCTGGCACCTCAGCAAGTGGTGTGCATCGATCTGCTATATGGTCTGCATAAACACCGTACCTTGATGCCAACTTTTGTGACCCAACCTGAGCTGGTAAAAGCAGCCCAATCAATTTTCAATCTGGATGGTGTGACCGCCAGCGTAATTCAGGAAAGCGTCGGCTTTGTGGCTCAACGTGCTTTGGCGATGATTGTGAATCTCGGCTGTGATATTGCCCAGCAAGGCGTTGCAACGGTGGAAGATATCAATATCGCGGTGAAATTAGGCCTTGGTTATCCATATGGCCCAATTGAATGGGGGGATGTGCTGGGTGCTGAAAAAATCCTGAAAATTCTGGATAGCATGACTGCGATTACCCGTGACCAGCGTTACCGTCCAAGTCCTTGGTTGCGTCGCCGTGTTCAGCTTGGTCTGCCTCTTGTTCATACAACACATTAATTAAAAAGTTAAAGGAATAACACTCATGTTAAATGCATATATTTATGATGGTTTACGTTCACCAATCGGTCGCCATGCCGGAAGTCTGGCAAGTGTACGTCCAGATGATCTAGCAGCTACAGTCATTAAAAACCTGCTGGAAAAAACCGGTATCCCGGCAGAAGACGTAGAAGATGTAATCTTTGGTAGTACCAACCAGGCCGGTGAAGACAGCCGTAATGTGGCACGTTTTGCAGCATTGTTAGCGGGTATGCCGGTAACAGTTCCGGGGCAGACGGTAAACCGCTTATGTGCATCAGGTCTCGGTGCTGTGATTGATTCGGCACGTGCCATCACTGCAGGCGAAGGCGAGTTGTACATTGCTGGTGGCGTAGAAAGTATGACCCGCGCGCCTTTTGTGATGGGCAAAGCAGAAAGTGCTTATTCACGTGATGCCAAAATTTATGACACCACGATTGGTACCCGTTTCCCGAACCGTAAATTTACGGATCAGTTTGGCGCGCACAGTATGCCTGAAACAGGTGATAACGTGGCTGAAGAATTCGGTATTAGCCGTGAACAGGCTGATACCTTTGCCGCTGCATCACAGGCAAAATATCAGGTAGCGAAAGAATCAGGTTTCTTTGAAGGTGAAATTACCCCGATTGAAGTTTCTCAAGGACGCAAATTGCCGCCTAAACAAATTACTGAGGATGAGCATCCACGTGCATCTTCAACATTTGAAGCTTTATCCAAGTTAAAACCGCTATTTGAAGGTGGTGTAGTAACAGCAGGTAATGCATCAGGAATCAATGACGGCGCTGCAGCACTGATTATCGGCAGTGAAAAAGTGCAGGAACAGTATGGCTTAAAACCTTTAGCTCGTATCCTGTCTTCTGCAGCCGCTGGCATTGAGCCACGCATCATGGGTGCAGGCCCAATTGAAGCGATTAAAAAGGCAGTACAACGTGCTGGTTTGACGCTAGACGATATGGATATCATCGAGATTAATGAAGCCTTTGCCAGTCAGGTATTATCTTGCCTGAAAGGTCTGGATGTCGCTTTGGATGATCCGCGTGTCAATCCAAATGGTGGTGCGATTGCCATTGGTCATCCACTGGGCTGTTCGGGTGCGCGTTTGGCTTTAACCGTTGCACGTCAGTTACAGCGTACCGGTAAAAAATATGCCGTGATTAGTCTGTGTATCGGTCTGGGTCAAGGCTTGGCGATGGTGATTGAAAACCCTGAAGCTGCATAACAGTTTAGTCATAGTCTTAATGCCATGTATCTATGATATGCATGGCATTCTTTATTGGGATTTTTCTTTCAAAATAAAAATCCCTGCACATGCAGGGATTGATTACATCACTGTAATGATTTACTTACGGGCAGTGACTAATAAAGTCGCTGAACCAAAAGCATAAACTTTACCTTCTTTATCGATAATTCGGCCTTCTGAGGTCAGTACATTACGCCCGATCCGGATGACTTCACCAATAGCTGTATAGGTTTCGCCGCTTTTCATCGCTTTCAGCATTTTTACATTCAGGTCAATGGTCGAGAAACTGACACCTGCATCTACTGTCGTATGCACGGCAGCGCCAGTGGCACTATCTAGAACCGTTGCACAAAAGCCGCCATGAATACCACCCTGTAAATTATAATGGCGCTGATCAGGACGCACCTCATATTCCACATAGTTTTCGCGCACCAAGATCAGACGCATGGGAATAATTTCACTCATGGCTGAACTGGAAATTTCCCCATTCTTAATTGCGGTTAGATATTCGAGTCCGTTTAATTGTGATGTTGACATATCAACTCCTTGTAATGATTTATTTCGCTTTATGAAATAATATTCTGTTTTTCTAAAATTATGATATAACAGATAGTGATCGAAATGCTATATTTTTCCAGGATGGAACGATGACAATAAAAAATCTCGTCACAGATGCTGAATGGCAGGCACGTTGTGAACTCGCAGCGCTTTATCGCATTATTGCGCATTACCGGATGACTGATTTAATTGATACCCATATCAGTTTAAGAGTCCCTGATCAGCCTGACTGTTTTCTGATTAATCAGTATGGTGTCGCTTTTGAAAAAATGTGTGCCTCAACGCTGGTCAAGATTAATCATGAAGGGCAGGTCGTAGAAAGCTATGAACAGGATAAGCCGGTGAATATGGCAGGCTTTGTCATCCATGCCGCGATTCATGAAGCACATGCTCATCTGAACTGTGTTATTCATACGCATACCGCAGATGGCATAGCAGTTTCTGCACAGAAACACGGACTTCTGCCCATTTCCCAGCACGCCATGAAGTTTTATCAGCAGGTGGCCTATCACGAATATGAAGGCGTGGCACTTTCAACAGATGAACAAGAACGCCTGATTCAGGACCTAGGCGGCCATCGCGCCATGATTTTACGCAATCACGGACTTTTAACAGCTGGCGAAACCATTGCACGGGCCTTTCATGAAATCTATTTCCTTGAGCGTGCCTGTCAGGCACAGGTGAAAGCCTTAAGTGGCGGTGCCGAACTGCATTATCCAGCAGAAGAAGTCCGAATTAAAACCGCCAAGCAGTTCGCCAGTCCTTTGGTTGAACCGATTTTACAGCGTGCCTGGCAGGCTGCGTTATCCTTGATTGAGCATCAATATACGGAGTATGCATCATGATTGTAATATCCAGTACTGTGCCGAATATTGAAGTCATTCTGGTGAAGTCTTTTCAGAAATATGCGCCTGAGGGTAGTTTTTGTACACTGGACAGCCCGGAAGCTGAACAGGCGACCACAGCAGCTTCGTGGTTTCCAGATCTGGAAAAACTCAAAAAGCTTCCAGAACTTGGCCTGATTCATTCGATTGCTGCAGGGGTCGAACATTTAAATTTAAACGAGATTAGATCTGACCAGTCAGTCTGCCGGGTACTGGATCCACATCATCAAAAGGGCATGTTTGATTATCTGCTCTGGGGCGTGCTGTATTTCCAGCGTTATTTTGACCGCATGATCCAGCAGCAAAAGCAGCAGCTATGGAAACAGTATCGTCAAAGTTATAGCCATCATATCCAGATCGGGATTATGGGCCTTGGCCATATGGGTGGTTATGTGGCAAAACATTTTGCCGACATGGGCTATCAGGTGTCTGGGTGGTCCAATTCCCCAAAAGAGATTGCTCAGGTCAAAAGCTATGTAGGCCAAGAACAGCTTTCCGAGTTCCTGGCCCACAGCCAGATTTTGATTAATTTAATGCCTTTAACTGTAGACAATACTGGCATCTTATCTGAACAGCTATTTAAAAAATTACCCGATCAGGCTGCTCTTATTCAGGTGGGTCGTGGGCAGCATTTAATCGAGCAGGATCTACTCAATGCACTGGAGTCCGGCCAGTTACGTGGTGCAATTGTCGACGTATTTGAACAGGAGCCATTAGCTGCTGAACATCCATTCTGGCAGCATGAAAAGATCTTAGTTACGCCACATGTCGCCTCACATGCACCCATGTCTGTGGTAGTGGAACAGATTCTGGAAAATGACCGACGCTTAAATCTCGGGCTGGATTTGTGCCATCAGGTAGATGTCAATAAAGGCTATTAATTGTAGGGATACAGGCAAAAAAATAAGGAAATTGATGATGTGGGAAACGATTCAAACTCAGGTTCAGCAAGGCGTCGCAACCTTAAGCTTTAACCGTCCGGATTCACTCAACAGTTTTAACCGGCAAATGCATGAGGAAGTGCAGCAGGTGCTGAAAAACTGGAATACAGATCCGGATATTCGAGTGATTGTGATTCGCGGCAAAGGCCGGGCGTTTTCAGCGGGACAGGATTTAAAAGAACGTGCTGGACAGCTCGGCAATGTGCCTTTGCCACCGCAAGGCTCGCTGGCCAAATACTATAATCCCTTGATTAATCTGATCCGCCAGAGTCCCAAACCGGTAATCGCAGCAGTGAATGGTGTGGCTGCTGGTGCAGGTGCCAATATCGCGCTGGCCTGTGATCTGGTCATTGCCAAGGAAAGTGCCCGATTTATTCAGGCCTTTTCTAAAATTGGCTTGATTCCTGATGCCGGTGGCACCTGGATGTTGCCACGTTTAATCGGTTATGCACGTGCCATGGCACTGACTTTTCTGGGGGAACCGGTGCATGCCAAAGAGGCCGCTGAAATGGGCATGATCTGGAAAATGCTTCCAGATACAGAATTTGATGCTTATATCGACGACATTGCACAGCGATTAGCTCAACAGCCGACTTATGCGCTGGCTTTAACCAAACAGGCCTTACAACGCAGTGCTGAAAATAACATGGACCAGCAACTGGAACTGGAACAAAACCTGCAATATCTGGCTCTGAGCAGTCAGGACTATAAAGAAGGTGTCCAGGCTTTTGTCGAAAAACGCCCTGCACAATTTACCGGATGCTAAGGAGAGCATTTATGAAAATTCAGACCCGTATTACCGAGCTTTTAGGCATTCGCTATCCGATTATTCAGGGCGGTATGATGTGGGTCGGTACCGCAGAAATGGCCAGTGCAGTTTCTAATGCTGGTGGCTTGGGAACATTAACGGCATTGACTCAACCGACGCCTGAAGCCTTGGTCAAGGAAATTGCACGCTGCCGAGAAATGACGGATCAGCCTTTTGCTGTCAATCTGACTTTATTGCCCGCTGTGAATCCGCCGCCATATGCCGAATATCGTCAGGCCATTATTGAAAGTGGTATCAAAATCGTAGAAACAGCAGGCAACAAGCCACATGAACATATTGAGGCGTTTAAGCAACACGGCATTATTGTCATTCATAAATGTACTTCCGTCCGTCATGCGCTTTCAGCACAAAGAATCGGTGCGGATATCATTTCGATTGATGGTTTTGAATGTGCGGGCCATCCGGGTGAAGACGATATTCCTGGCCTGATTTTAATTCCTGCCGCTGCGGATCAGCTTACTGTGCCGATTGTGGCCAGTGGCGGTTTTGCTGATGGCCGTGGTCTGGTCGCAGCTTTGGCTTTAGGTGCTGAAGGCATCAATATGGGTACACGCTTTTGTGCCACTAAGGAAGCGCCGATCCATTCAAACATCAAACAGTTCTATGTCGATAATGATGAAAGGGCGACACATCTGCTGTATCGACAGTTCAGGAATACTGCCCGTGTTGCCAAAAATGCGGTATCTGATCTTGTGGTGAAAATGAGTGAAGATCCAAACCTGCAATTTGAACAGATTCGTCCCTATGTCAGCGGTTTAAAAGGCAAGCTCGCTTTAGAAAATGGCGATATTGATGCTGGTGTACTGACTGCAGGTCAAGTGATGGGATTGATTCATGACATTCCGACTTGTCAGGCGCTGATCGAAAATATCATGCAGGAGGCAGAGCAGATTGTTCAGCAACGTTTAGCTCAATTTTTTCCACGTTAATCAACTTTAGTGAAGTCGCTGAATAGAAAAGCCATTCCACCATGAATGGCTTTTTTCATCCTGTATATTTTTTATTTTTAAATGGGAAATTTCATCGAATGACTAGATTTTATTCTTTAAATTATATTATAGTGGATTTAAAACATAATTTCGTATTATGAAATTAATTGTCATAAATATACAAATTAGAACTCATACAAGGGAATTACGATGAGAAATTATATTGCGCCATTAAAAGACATGAAGTTTGTCCTGAAAGACCTGTTAAACGTTGAACAGAAATATCAGGGCTATGCAAAATTCGCAGACAAGGTTTCTATGGATATTATGGAGCAATATCTGGAAGTCGCTGCGGACTTTTGCCAAAACGAACTTCTACCGATTAATGCGACAGGCGACCAGCAGGGTTGCCGTTTGCAGGATGGCGTCGTAACCACCCCGGATGGGTTTAAAGCAGCTTATGACAAATATGTAGAACTCGGCTTTACCTCATTAACTGGTGACGAAGCATATGGCGGTCAGGGCTTCCCGACCTTATACCGTATTGCCATTTCTGAAATTATTACCGCAACGAACTGGTCTTGGGGCATGTACCCAGGCCTGTCCCATGGTGCCATGCGTACTTTAGAGCACCACGGTAGCGATGAACAGAAACAGAAGTTTCTGGTACCTTTAATTGCAGGCCGCTGGACTGGAACCATGTGCTTGACTGAATCTCATGCCGGTTCTGACCTAGGTTTAATCCGTACCAAAGCAGTGCCAAATGAAGACGGCAGCTATAGCATCAGTGGCGAGAAAATCTTTATCTCAGCCGGTGAACATGATCTGGCTGAAAATATCGTGCATATCGTATTGGCACGTTTGCCAGATGCACCTGCGGGAACCAAAGGTATTTCGCTGTTTATTGTGCCGAAATACAATCTGGATGAAGCTGGTAATGTGGCTTCCCGTAATGGCGTGGTGTGTAGCGCAATTGAACACAAGATGGGTATTCATGGCAATGCGACCTGTGTGCTGAATTTTGATAATGCCAAAGGTTTCCTGATTGGGCCTGAAAATCGCGGCCTAAACTGCATGTTTACCTTTATGAACTCGGCACGTATCGGTACAGCCATTCAAGGCTTGGCAGCAGCAGAGTCTTCTTACCAGGGGGCATTGGCTTATGCCCAAGACCGTCTGGCGATGCGTTCACTTGAAGGTGCGAAAGCGCCAGGCCAACCTGCAGATCCGATTATCGTGCATCCGGCAGTACGTAACATGCTGCTGACTCAAAAGGTGTTTGCAGAAGGTTCACGTGCACTTGCATATTATCTGGCGACCTATGCCGATATCGCTGAAGCCACTGACAGCCCGGAAGAAAAGAAAGCAGCTGAAGACCGTCTAGCATTATTAACCCCTATTGCCAAAGCATTAATGACCGAAACCGGCATAGAAGCGGCTAAACATGGTATGCAGATTTTCGGTGGTCACGGTTATATTGCTGAACATGGCATGGAACAGATTGCCCGTGATGCACGTATTGCCAGCCTCTATGAAGGAACTACTGAAATTCAGTCCATTGACTTGCTGGCGCGTAAAGTGCTGGGCTCAAAATTGGGTTTGCTGACCGCATTAACCGATGAAATTCAGGGCTTTGTAAAAGAGCATCAGCAACATGTCCAGTTCAGCCAGCAAGTTGCACAAGTCAGCCAGTTGACTGAACAATGGCTGAAATTAACCAGAACCATTCAGGAGCAGGCTCAACAGTCTGCCAATGAAATTGGGGCAGCATCAGTTGACTACCTATATTTCTCTGGTTATGTCGTGTCCGCTTATTTGTGGCTGAAAATGGCAATTACTGCGCAGCAGAAAATTGAAGAAGGCAATACTGATCCGTTCTATGCAGCCAAGATCAAAACTGCACAATTCTTCTTTGCGCGTATTTTGCCAAGAACTTCAACCCACTTTGCCAATATTCAGGCGGGCGGTGAAAGCCTGTTTTTACTTGAACCTGAAGAGTTCAAATTCGATTAAACCTTTTGACCCACGATACTCGTGTCGTGGGTCTTTTTTAATAATTTTTGCATCCTCACCCAATTCAAATATTGAGATTTATTCTCGGATATTGAATAAACCATAAAACAACAAGATCAGGAGTCTATATGGATTTAGACATGATTACTCGACAGTGTCCTTATGCTGATCTGCAGCTTAATTTTCATGAAGTCGGACAGAAATCCTCATATCCCACCATCATTCTGATCCATGGTACGGGTGGAAATACGGACAAACATTTCAGCTATATTTTCCCCATGCTCGGTATCCATCAGCGGGTTTTATCGCTTGATTTGCATACTCCAGATAAAGCCGATCTGGCAGTGACTGATTTTAGTCAACAAGTTGAAGCACTGATCCAGCATGCAGTTGCAGAAGATGAAGCAATTACTGTGGTGGGTTATTCACTTGGTGCTGTGATTGCTGCACAAGTAGCTGCGAGTCTTAAACAGCGCGTGGCACGTTTGATTCTGTTAGCCGGTTGGGCAAAAACCAGCTCGGTGCAACAACTACGGACCACGATCTGGCAACAGCTATTTAACGATCAATCCGCAGCTTTACCGCATTTTGTGAATTATTGCCTGTATAGCGATGATTATTTGTCTGCACGTAGTGAACAGCATGTGTTGGATCTGGCACGCTTCGTTAAGCCTTCTCAAGATGCAGCCAAACAGCGTGAACTGAATTATCGCATTGACATCACCGCCATTTTGCCGAACATCTCTGCGGAGACTTTGATCGTGGCTTGCCGTGAAGACCGGATGGTGCCTTTAGCGCAAGCAAAATTACTGTTTGCTTCGATTCAGAACAGCCGCTATATCGAAATAGCTTCAGGACATGCAATCCATATTGAAGCGCCAGCGGAAGTGGTGCAACTGATCAACCAGTTTAGCCAGCATCCAGAACAGTATCCGGCGAATCAGAAAATCCAGCCCATGATGCCTTAAAAAAAGGAGAAAAATAATGCAAGCTCAAGGACAGCGCAGCAAGATTTTAATTGTAGGCAGCGGTTTTGGTGGATTAGGCATGGCGATCCGTCTTAAACAGCAGGGCATTCACGATTTTAAAATCATTGAACGTGCCGCAGAAGTGGGCGGAACATGGCGTGATAATACCTATCCCGGTGTCGCCTGTGATGTACCCTCACATTTATATTCTTTCTCGTTTATTAAAAATCCCAACTGGTCACGTGTCTTTCCGCAAGGGGCAGAAATTCAGCGCTATTTGATTCAATGCTGTGATCAGGAAAATATCCGGCCACATATCGATTTTCAGACTCAACTGGAAAAAGCCAGCTGGAATGCCGAAAAACGTATCTGGAATATTCAGACATCTAAAGGTTCTTATGAAGCAGAATTTCTAATCACCGCTACTGGACATCTGGCAGATGAACATTTACCTCAAATTCTAGGACTGGATGAATTCCAAGGTCAGGTGATGCATTCTGCACGCTGGAATCACGAAGTAAATCTGGAAAACCAGCGCGTAGTTGTAGTGGGTTCAGGTGCTTCTGCCATACAGCTTGTACCAGAAATTGCCAAAACAGCCAAAAGCCTGACCGTATTGCAGCGCAGTGCACCGTATATCTTGCCGCGACCAGACCGACCTTATTCTGAGTCAGAAAAACAGCTTTTCCGCAAAGATCCGGACAGCATGGCAGAGTTAAGACATTCCTTGTTCTGGGGCAATGAATATAATTTTGCCCAGCGCCGTAATCTGAAAAGCCAGATCGAGCGGGTCAAGAAAAACTGCCTGCAATTCTTGAAACACCAGATTTCAGATCCTAAATTACAGCAGAAACTCACACCGAATTATGAACCGGGCTGCAAGCGTTTATTGCTGTCCAATGATTATTATCCGACTTTTCTAAAACCCAATGTCACGCTTGAAGACTCAGCTTTGGCTGAAATTACGAAAGATAGTGTGATCAGTAAGTCCGGCAATGAGTTTTCTGGAGATATCATCGTCTTTGCTACTGGATTTGAAGCAGCACGTCCACCTTATGCGGCAAAGGTGGTAGGTAAACATGGCTTAAGCCTTGAGCAGCAATGGTCTAGTGGTATGCAGGGTTATCAATCTACGACAGTCCATAACTTTCCGAATCTGTTTATCTTAAACGGTCCAAATACCGGAAGTGGGCATAACTCAGCGCTTTATTTCCTGGAAACCCAATTTGATCTGGTACTGGATGCCTTGCAGTTTTTTGAACAGGAACAGATTCAGGTCTTTGAAGCTGATCAAGATGCTGAAAATCGCTATATGCAGGAGTTACAGCAGCTTTCCCAAGGCAGTGTCTGGTTATCAGAAAGCTGTAAAAGCTGGTATCTGGACCCGGTCAGTCGTAAGCTGACTTTGGTCTGGCCGGATTATGCTCATTCATTTAGGGATAAAAATCAGCATTTTATTCGTAGCGGTTATCACTATCAGTATGTTGAATCGAGACAGCAGAAAGTAGTTTAAAAATATTTAATTAAAATCAAAATCTTATAGTTTCAACAATACAAAATAAATGTAAATCCAGGACAGGAGTATAGTCATGAGCAGTCAGCCATGGATGGAAGAATATAAAAAGTGGAATATCAATCCGGAGTTTACCCGGCCAGATCCTGAGAAGACCCTGAGCACGACAATTGCTGATAATCTGGTGAAATTTCAGGATAAAACCGCATTTATCTATCTGGATCGAAAATTCAGCTATCAAGATGTCGATATGTATAGCCAGAAACTGGCAAGCTATTTACAGAGTCTTGGGCTGACTGCTGGCAGCCGTATTGCGGTGATGTTGCCGAATATTATTCAATATCCAATTGCTACTTTTGCGATTATTCGTGCCGGTTATGTACTGGTCAATGTCAATCCCATGTATACCCAGCGCGAGCTCTTTCATCAGCTACAGGATTCAGGTGCTAAAGCTTTGATTATCCTGGGACAGACTTTAGAGCAATTAACAGCACTAGATGAATGTCCTGAACTTAAATATGTCATTTCGACGTATCCGCTAGATTTTATTCAAGAGCAGCCAAGTGCTATTTATAGTCAGGCAGCACAATATCCAGATAAACAGTTTTCTGACTTTAGACAGGCAATAAATCAGGTAGAGATTATTGATTTTGAACCACCTGTACAGCATCAGGAAGATACGGTCATTCTGCAATACACGGGAGGTACCACAGGGGTTTCTAAAGGCGCGGAACTAAGCCATCGCAATATTTTATTTAATATCGCCCAGAACAGTACCGTATTTATCAGCCATTTTGGTGACCGCTATGCCACTGAAAATGAATATGTATTCTGTGCCTTGCCGCTGTATCACATTTATGGATTTACCATCTGCCTGTTCAGTTATGGTTTAAGCCGTGGTTTCGCCAATGTCCTGATTCCAAATCCGAGAAATCTGGATGCTTTGGCGGATCAATACCAGAAACATCCACCCACTGTTTTCCCCGGGGTGAATACCATGTTTAATGCCTTGGCGCATCATTCACCTTTCCGTGAACTGGATCATTCACGCCTGAAAACCACAACCGGCGGAGGGGCATCTATTTTGAAAAATACGGCAGAGTTATGGCATGAGGTCACAGGCTGCCAGATTTATGAAGGTTATGGGCTTTCCGAAACTTCACCGACTGCAACTTTTAACCCGCCTTTAAGCCGGCGATTTAGTGGCACGATTGGCTTGCCATTGGCAGGGACTGAAATTCTGATTCTGAATGATGAAGGAGAACCTGTAGAGCTTAATCAGGCTGGAGAAATCGCCATACGTGGTCCACAGGTGATGAAAGGATACTGGCAGCAACCGGAAGCAACAGCACAGGTATTTACCAAAGATGGTTACTTCCTGACAGGTGATATCGGTTGTATGGACGAACAAGGCTATATCACCATTCTGGACCGCAAAAAAGACATGATTCTGGTCTCCGGATTTAATGTTTATCCCAATGAGCTGGAAGGCGTACTGTCCAAACACCCTAAGATACTGGAATGTGCAGTGATTGGTATTGATGATGAAAAATCTGGACAGGTACCCAAGGCATTTATTGTGAAACAGGATGAAACTCTAACCCAAGATGAAATCATGACTTATCTGAAGCAGCAACTGACCAGTTATAAATTGCCGAAATACATTGAATTTGTGTCCGAACTACCAAAGTCTGCAGTAGGCAAAATTCTGCGTCGTGAACTGCCTCGTACTGTTCAGCCCAGCGCTAAGGTCTGTTAAGGAATGATCTAATCCATTATCTTTAAAATAAAAAAGGAATCGCAAGATTCCTTTTTTACTGCTTGCAGGCTTATCGCTGCTGGATAACTTTTTTGCTTTTCAGTTCTTCCATTTCAGCAGAACTTAAATATTGACTCAAAATGGCATCGGTATCTTCACCCAGACAAGGTGGGGCCTTTTTATATTCTACCGGTGTCTTGGAGAGTTTGATCGGTGAACCGATTGAGGTGTAATCTTCACGTAAAGTATGCGGCATCTGAATCACCATATCGCGTGCCAATACCTGTTCTTCTTGCAAAGTCTGTTTCAGGTCATTGATCATTCCGACCGGCACTTTAACCGCATGGATTAAATCTACCCAGGTTTTTGCCGGTCGAGTATAGAAATGAGCCTGTAGAACTGTGGTCAGTTCTTCACGATGTGTAACACGTCCTGAATTTTTCAAGAAGCGAGGATCTTCTGCCACCTTAGCCAAACCAACGGCCTGACACAAAGCTTGGAATTGCAGATCGTTGCCGCAGGCAATAATAAATTCACCTTCCTGGGCTTTGAACACCTGATAAGGCACAATATTGGCATGCGCATTTCCGAAGCGACCGGGTACTTTGCCTGAGGTGAGATAATTCATGGCCAGAACAGAGAGGGAAGCAACTTGGGTATCTAACAGCGCCATATCAATATACTGACCTTCACCGGTTTTCTCACGGGACAACAAAGCCGCCTGAATGGCAATTGCGGCATATAAGCCGGTGGTCAAATCGGCAAAGGCCAGACCTGCTTTTTGCGGGCCACCACCGGGCAGGTCATCACGTTCGCCAGTGACACTCATCATGCCGCCCATTCCCTGAACGATAAAATCATAGCCCGGCTCTTGCGCACGCGGACCGTTCTGGCCAAAACCGGTAATAGAACAATATACCAGTCGCGGATTTAGCTGACTCAGACTTTCATAATCCAGCCCATATCGTTTCAACGAACCGGCTTTATAGTTTTCAATGACTACATCGCTTTGTTCAGCAAGCTTTTTGATAATACTTTGACCTTCAGGTGTAGATAAATCGATTGCAACCGAATGCTTGCCACGGTTGGCTGACAGGTAATAAGCCGATTCATGGGTATCTTGCTGCTGATTATTTTTAAGCCAGGGTGGTCCCCAGATACGGGTATCATCCCCATGATCCGGTTTTTCAATCTTGATCACTTCTGCACCCAGATCAGCCAGAATCTGGCTACACCAGGGCCCAGCCAAAATCCGGCTTAAATCCAGTACACGAAATCCTGTTAAGGCACCCATTATTACGCTCCCTGTTCGATCTTATTCAAATGACATATCGTTCTAATCCCTCTTTTTAAAGCTATATGAAAATGAAAGAACAATCAACTTTATGATAATAAATTTCGCATAACAAAATAAAATATCCAAAATGATTGAATATTCATCTTATTTTCTTTAGCCTGATGCAAATATAAGCATGAATGAGGAACAAGAGGTAACTGATAAAAAGGAAAAAACGATCTCCCGGACAGGATTAAAAAAGGAGTCAATCAGGTGAATTAAAAACGGATTAGCCTTAAAGCATATTCATTAGCGGAATAGCTTTAAATATAAAAAGATCATGAAAACCTAAGGATAGGAAAACAGAGATTTAAATATGACGGATTTAGCGAGAGAATTAGAAAAGATTAAACCCACAACCAAACGAACCCAGCAAATTGCTTTTATTTTCGCCTTTCTGGCTTTACTGGTGGATGGCGCGGACATGTTGCTGCTGTCTTTCAGTTTAAATAGCCTGAAAGCAGAGTTTGGTCTCAGTAATCTGCAGGCCGGTGCACTGGGCAGTTTTACCTTAGCAGGTATGGCGATTGGTGGCTTTATAGGTGGCTGGGCCTGTGACCGTCTAGGTCGTGTACGTACCGTGGTCATTTCGATTCTGGTATTTTCTATATTGACCGCAGCCTTAGGCTTTGCACAAAACTTTGAACAGTTCGCTGTTTTACGCTTCCTTTCTGCCTTTGGCATAGGCTCTTTATATATTGCAGCCAATACGCTCATGGCTGAATATGTTCCAACTGAATATCGCACCACGGTTTTAGGTACCTTACAGGCAGGATGGACCGTTGGTTATATTGTGGCCACTGTACTGGCAGGCTGGATCATTCCAGAATATGGCTGGCGAACCCTATTTTTTATTGCCATTATTCCCTCGATTATGGCGATTTTTATCCAGAAACTGGTTCCTGAGCCAGAATCCTGGCAGCGTGCACGTTTGCAGCGTCTATATGCCCCAGCTGAAATCACAGCACAGCAACCAGCCAAAAAAAGCACAGTCAAAGAGATTTTCGCGGATCCTGCGAATCGCAGAATGTTTATTTTGTGGATCTTTACGGCCGGTTTTCTGCAATTTGGCTACTATGGCGTAAACAACTGGATGCCGGCATATCTGGAATCTGAATTGCACATGAATTTTAAATCCATGGCAGGCTATATGATTGGTACCTATGTAGCCATGATTTTCGGAAAAATTCTGGCGGGCTTTGCTGCAGACCGTCTGGGTAGACGCGCTGTCTTTTCGTTTGGAGCAATTGGAACGGCGATTTTCCTGCCCGTGATTGTGCTATTCAATACGCCAGATAACATTGCCTATCTGCTGATTTTCTTTGGATTCCTGTATGGTATTCCATATGCGATTAATGCCACTTATATGACGGAAAGCTTTGCCACTTCGATTCGTGGTACTGCAGTAGGGGGTGCTTATAATGCAGGTCGTATTGGCGCCATGTTTGCACCTGCGATTATTGGCGCGGCAGCCAGCGGTGGTTCAATTGGTCTAGGCTTCCTGATTATGGGCGGTGCTTATTTCTTATGTGGGGCAGTGTCCGGGATTTTCATCAAAGACCGTCAATACGATCCACAAAAAGCATAATTTCAACTTCAAAAAAAGAGCCTGAATACAGGCTCTTTTTTATACTCTTCAATTAAAGCTGAATTTCTATTTGTTTATTCCTGATCTGCTTCTTTATGCAGATGAATACTTTTCAAACCATCATTTACTTTATTGAGCAGATGAATCAGGGTAACCACATCATCAAAGGCCAGTTTATTTAAGGCCTGACCATAAAAATCAAAGAAATCAGCTTGCAAGTTGTCCCATGTTTCCAAGCCTTCAGCCGTCAGCGCAACAATTTTAGCGCGCCGGTCCTGTTCACTAATGACCCGCTCCACCAGACCATCACGTTCCAGACGCTTTAATACTGCGTCCAGGTTTTGCCGGCTTACCCCAAGATATTCGGTCAGATCAGAAAAAGACATTCCTGATTTAACTTTTGGACGGGACAAAGCACCCAGCACGGCCCAATGTACTGGAGATATTTTTAGCTCATTGAGGCACTTGCGGTCCAGGCTGTTGCCCACCTGAAACAGCCGGAAAAAAAGCCGGTTATGAGCAGAATATAAGGATTGATCATATTTTTTTGACAACGTATCACTCACAATATTGGACATCCTCAAAACTGAAATAGCCGAGCCGCGCAGAGTATAACCTATCGCTTTTTCGCACAAACCAGTTTCTATTATAATTTGATTTAAAAATCATAGTGTTTTTGCAGAAATTTTCCTATTTAAATTCTGAGTCAATCAGTTTTATGGTTTGGAAATCTCTCTTTTTCTCCTCACTTCCATTGCGCTCACTCGTCAAATATCTAAGGTTTTCTTCCTAATTTTAAAGGAATAAATTATCTGTCATGCAAAAGACATAATTTGGCCCTAGAGTGAAGTCGGATTCAAATTAATCTAAAGCCAAAAAACAATATAGGTCAATACATTGAATAATTAAAAATATTAAGTTAATGATAAATATATAAATAATAATTTATAATTATTATTTTATGTAAATGCATTGACATAAATTCAATCTCTTTCTATTTTAGATAAAACACACCGAATTAAAACAACAGCCAATTAAATTCGACAACAAAATAGCGTAGGGATGAGCAATGAAAGGACTAAAAGACAAGGTTGTGATTGTGACAGGCGGAGCAGGCGGAATTGGTTCAGCCACCTGCCGACGTCTGGCAGAGGAAGGCGCCAAAGTTGCCATTTTCGATATGAATCTGGAAGCGGCTGAAAAGCTGGCAAATGAAATCAATCAATATGGTCAGGCACTGGCAATTCAGTGTGATATTACCCAAATGGACGTGGTTGAGCAGGCGGTTCAAAAAACCAAAACTGAACTCGGTCCAATTGATGGACTGGTCAACAATGCCGGCTGGGATATTTTTAAACCTTTTGTTAAAACCAATCCGCAGGAATGGGAAAAACTGATCCAGATTAATCTGGTCGGTATGCTGAATATGCATTTTGTAGTGCTGAAAGGCATGGTTGAACGCAATTCCGGCAGTATTGTCAATATTGCTTCTGACGCAGCTCGGGTCGGTTCTTCAGGTGAAGCAGTCTATGCGGCCTGTAAAGGCGGCTTGTTATCTTTCTCTAAAACGCTGGCACGTGAACACTCACGTCACAACATCAAAATAAACGTGATTTGCCCGGGACCCACCGATACGGCTTTGCTTGCAGGCGTGACTGAAGGTGCATCAAATCCGGAAAAATTACGTGAAGCCTTTATTCGTGCCATTCCGCTGGGTCGCTTGGGTCAGCCGGATGATTTAGCTTCTGCCATTGCCTTTTTCTTGAGTGATGACGCCAGCTTTATTACCGGGCAGGTACTCAGTGTTTCTGGCGGTTTAACCATGAACGGTTAAACGGACATCATCATTAAATCTCATAATAAACACAGTTCAATCAGATAGATAAAAACAGTACAGGATGTAAAGAAAATGAATTTTGAAGATATCTTATATGAAGTTAAAAAAGGTGTTGCCTGGATCACAATTAACCGTCCGGAAAAAATGAATGCCTTCCGTGGCACCACCTGTGACGAACTGATCAAGGCATTGAATAAAGCAGGTTATGACCGTAACGTGGGTGCAATTGTATTGGCAGGCGCGGGTGAGAAAGCTTTCTGTACCGGTGGTGACCAGTCTGCACACGATGGCAATTATGATGGCCGTGGAACGATCGGCTTACCGATGGAAGAGTTGCATACCGCCATCCGCGATGTACCTAAACCGGTAATTGCACGCGTACAGGGCTATGCTATTGGCGGTGGCAATGTGTTGGCAACCATTTGTGACCTGACCATCTGTTCAGACAAAGCCATTTTTGGCCAGGTTGGTCCGAAAATGGGATCGGTTGATCCGGGCTATGGCACGGCATTTTTAGCGCGTGTGGTAGGTGAGAAGAAGGCCCGTGAAATCTGGTATATGTGCCGCCGTTATTCTGGTCAGGAAGCTGTGGAAATGGGTCTGGCGAATAAATGCGTACCGGCCGATCAACTGGATGCCGAAGTGCAGGCCTGGGCTGAAGAAATCTGTCAGCGTAGTCCGACTGCCATTGCAATTGCCAAACGCAGTTTCAATATGGATACCGCACATCAGGCGGGTATTGCTTGCATGGGCATGTATGCGCTGAAACTTTATTACGATACTGAGGAGTCTCGTGAGGGAGTCAATGCACTGAAAGAAAAACGTCAGCCTGAATTCCGTAAATATGCTAAATAAGGAGACTGCTCCATGAAAAAGAATCCTTATATCACTGAAGAACTCGAGTTTTTGGCAGAAACAGCAGAAAAATTTGCCCTGAAATATATTGCTCCCGGCTTTCTGGAACGCGACCAAAGCCGAGTCTTTGACCGTGATCTGGTCAAAAAGATGGGTGAAATGGGTTTTATTGCACCTGAACTACCGGAACAATACGGCGGTCAGGGCATGGGTAGACTGGCGGCTGGAATTATCCATGAAGCCATTGCCAAAGCGGATTTAAGTTTTTCCTATATCAACTTGTTGGCTTCTTTAAATGGCCAAATTCTAGCCGAACATGGTCAGCCTGAAGTAGTTGAGCCTTGGCTGAAAAAACTTACTGCAGGCGAAGCTATCTTTTCAATTGCCTTGACCGAGCCGCGAGGCGGTTCTGATGCAGCCAACTTGCGTTTAAAGATTGAACGTGATGGCGACGAATATGTGATTAACGGCGAAAAGACCTCAATTTCTGCGGCCGATCAGGCAGATGCATCTGTTGTTTTTGGCCGTACTAGTGCCAATGAAGATGGTGCGCATGGCGTGACAGCGCTCTTGGTTCCGATGAATTTACCGGGCATTAGTACCACACGTTTTGACTGTCATGGTCAGCGCGCCATTGGTCGCGGTTCAATCTTTTTTGACAATGTTCGCGTGCCAGTCAATCACCGTCTAGGGGATGAAAACAAAGGTTTTGTGCAGGTGATGCAGGGCTTTGATTTTTCACGCGCACTGATTGGCCTGCAGGTCTTGGCCGTTGCACGGGTGAGTCTGGATGAAGCCTGGGAATATGCCGCGCAACGCGAAGCTTTTGGTCAGCCATTGACTGCTTTTCAGGGAGTTTCACATCCTCTCGCGGAATACGAAACTCAGGTTGAGGCTGCACGCTTACTTTGCCTGCAAACCTTATGGCTCAAGGACAATCATCTGCCACATACCTCTGAAGCAGGCATGTGTAAATGGTGGGGGCCAAAACTGGCCTATGATGTGATTCATCAATGTCTGTTGACTTTTGGCCATGCTGGTTATGACCGTGGTGTGATGGAACAGCGTATGCGGGATGTACTCGGTTTCCAGATCGGTGATGGAACAGCACAAATCATGAAAACGATTATTGCGCGGCATAAGGCAGGACGTAAGGCTGTACCAGCTTAAGGAAAATAAGCACAGGCCTGAACTAAAATTATAATGAGGAGTAAGCGAATGGATTTCGATGCGGTTCTGATCCCGGCCAGAAAAGAGGCCATGCTCAAACAGGGATACTGGTTAAATCAAATGATTCTTGATTTTTTACGTAGCGCCGTAGAAAAGAATCCGGATAAAATAGCTTTAGTAAGCGTTAAGGTCGAGAATCAAACTGAACAGACTTTCAGCTATCAGCAACTTTGGGACATGACCAATAAAATTGCCTTGGGTCTGAAACAGCTGGGTGTTGAAAAAAATGATGTGGTGTCTTGCCAGTTACCGAACTGGTGGGAATTTACCTTGCTTTACCTGGCTTGTAGCCGTATTGGCGCCGTATTGAATCCACTCATGCCGATATTCCGTGAGCGTGAACTGGAATTCATGCTGAAACATGGTGAATCTAAAGTTTTTGTAGTGCCTAAAACTTTCCGCAATTTTAGCCATGAACAGTTGGCCAATCAGCTACAAAGCAAGCTGGACACCCTGCAACATGTCGTCGTAGTAAATGGTGAAGGCGAGAATAATTTTGATCGCCTGTTACTCAACCATGGTCTGGAACAGAATGCTGCAGCCGTTGTTGCACTAGATGGGCTGGAATCTGGCCCGGATGATATTACCCAACTGATCTTTACCTCGGGCACTACAGGTGAACCGAAAGGCGTGATGCATACCGCTAATACCTTGTTTTCCAATATTGTGCCTTATGCAGAGCGTTTGCATTTAACTGAAAATGATGTGGTATTGATGGCGTCACCGATGGCGCATCAGACCGGATTTATGTATGGCCTGATGATGCCGATTCAGCTCAATACCAAAGTGGTATTACAGGATGTCTGGGATGTCTCCAAAGCAGTAGACTTGATTCATCAGCATCAGGTGAATTTCACCATGGCTTCAACGCCATTTTTGAACGACCTGTCCAATACTGTGGCTGAACAGCATGACAAAGTCGATTCACTGAAAATTTTCCTTTGTGCTGGTGCGCCAATTCCGGGACCATTGGTACAAAAAGCCCGGGAAATTCTGGGTGTTAAAGTCATATCCGCTTGGGGTATGACCGAATGTGGTGCGGTGACACTGACCCGACCTGAAGATGAAGATGAGCGCTCTTTCAATACTGATGGCATCGCTTTGCCAGGCGTGGAAATCAAGATCGTGGATAAAAAAGGTCAGACCAAAGCCGTGAATGAATCCGGTCGTTTGATGATCCACACCTGTTCAAATTTTGGCGGTTATTTAAAACGTCCACATTTGAACGATACAGATACTGAAGGCTGGTTTGATACTGGCGATATTGCCTATCAGGATGAGCAGGGTTACATCCGGATTTGCGGACGTAAGAAGGATGTGATTATTCGGGGCGGGGAAAATATTCCGGTCGCGGAAATTGAATCACTACTTTATAAGCATCCGAATATTGCAACAGTGGCTTTAGTGGCTTATGCAGATGAACGAATGGGCGAGCGTGCCTGTGCAATCATCAAACTGAAAGATCAGACAAAGCCGTTAAGTTTTAACGAGCTGGTAGATTTCCTGAAAACTCATAATCTGGCCATGCAGTATCTGCCGGAACGCCTGGAGATCTGGGAGGATATTCCGATGACGCCATCCGGAAAAATCCAGAAATTCAAACTCAGAGAATTACTGGCACAGCATATTGCCTCAATGGCAGTTGAAGTAAACTAAATCTCTGAATATATACAAATTAAACCCTGAATAATCTTGCATCATTCAGGGTTTTTCTTATTCAAAAAGAAGCGATCTAAAGGGTTAATACGAATTTTAGATTAACTTCTACTTTAATAATTTTAATAAAGCTTCAGCCGTTGCAGCAGAAGAGGCGGGGTTTTGTCCAGTAATGAGCAGACCATCTTGTTGCACGTATACCTGCCAGTCCTCAGTTTTAGAATATTTCCCACCTTTTTCTTTCAGCATGTCTTCAACTAAAAACGGAACGATGTCTGTCAAACCCACACCGTCTTCTTCGGTATTACTGAAACCGGTGACTGTCTTGCCCTCTACAATCGAATGGCCTTTGGCATCTTTTACATCACGCAGGACACCCGGAGCATGACAGACCAGCGCAACAGGTTTATCTGCCTGCAAGGTTTGCTCAATTAAAGAAATGGAATTCTGGTCTTTGGCCAAATCCCATAGTGGTCCATGACCACCCGGATAGAATACAGCATCAAAATCCTGATTTAAGACTTCACTCAGTTTATGCGTATTGGCAAGTGCCTGCATGGCCACTTCATCTGCTTCAAAGCGTTTGGTGGTTTCGGTTTGCGCATCCGGCTCATTACTTTTCGGATCTAGTGGTGGCTGACCACCTGCAGGAGATGCCAAAACTACCTCTGCGCCTGCATCAACAAAGGTGTAATAGGGTGCAGCCAGTTCTTCCAGCCAGAAGCCGGTTTTTTTGCCAGTATCACCCAGCTGGTCATGTGAAGTCAGTACCATCAAGATTTTCATATTATTTTCCTGTAGCTCGTTAAACATTGCGAATGATCGACTGTTAATTTAACAAGTCACGGACTTCAGAAGTGTTGTGATACGTTCATTTGCTGTATCGATACGTTGTTGTTTCAGTTGATTTAACTAAGGTGCATAGCCTTGCAAAGTGAACAGTATGTTCAATACTCATCTGCCCATTAACAGGTCTTGCTGAAGATCAGCTTGTTTACGCAAGAAATCCCAGACCAGTTTTATTTTTGGTTCATGTTGAAGATCGACTAGCGTCAGCATCCAGAAAGTGTGGGTAAAACTGAGCTGCTGACCCAGCACCTCTTTCAGTTCATTTTTATCATTGACCAGAAATTTCGGCAAAATGGCCAGTCCAGCGCCTGCACGAACCGCAATTTCCTGCGCCAGAATGCTGTTACTGCGAAAACAGGCACTGACCTGCAAGGGAAGACGCTCTAGCGAATATAGTGCAGTGCTATAGACCAGATCATCAATATAATCGACAAAACGGTGCTGCTGGAGGTCTTCCAGTTTTTTAATTTCCGGATTTTGCTGTAAATAATGCTGGCTGCCATATAGCTTTAAACAGTAATTAGACAAACGAGTAATGATATACGGACCAGATTTGGGCCGGTCAATCGCGATCACAATATCGGCTTCTCGATGTGAAAGTTTGATCGCTTTCGGTACCGGAATCAGGTCAATGGTCAGCAAAGGATAATGCTGGGAAAATTCTGCCAAAAGACGAGCTAAAAATGCCGTGCCAAAACCTTCTGGCGCACCAATCCGGACCCGACCTTGCAAGGGATCATGGCGCTTGTCAATCTGGATAAAGGACTGTTCCATCTGTTCCACACGCGGCACCAGTGCCAGACCTTCCGAGGTTAGTTCATAACCGGTGGCTTCGCGCTTAAACAGTTGCGTACCTAAAGTACTTTCCAGGGCCTGAATCCGCCGCGCTACGGTGCTATGTTCAACCCCGATTAAGCGTGCTGCGTTGGTGAGTGTTTTAGCACGCGCCAAAACTAAAAAAAAGCGTAAATGATCCCAATCTACTTTCATTTTTTATTTAACATCCTGTTAAATTCCTGTGCATATTTGCACAACCATCGTGCACCAATTTCTATTGGTGGTCAAAGTGTTCTTTGTTAGTCTGCTGAAACAGCGTAAAAATTATACGTTAAATAAAAGCCAGTAAAGGCAGATACAACGACAATAACAAACCAGCACGGAGCGACCATGAACGCCATTTCTCATCCACAGCAAAGTACCGGATTCACCACCGCAAAACTCCTCATTAATGGTGAATTTGTCGAATCAAGAACCAGCCATTGGCAAGATATTGTTAATCCTGCCACTCAGGAAATCTTGGGCCAAGTGCCTTTTGCTACCGCAGAAGAAGTTAATGCCGCCATTGCTGCTGCACAAAATGCATTTGCCAGCTGGCGCCAGACCCCGATCCAGGCACGTATGCGAATCATGCTGAAACTGCAGGATCTGATTCGTACAAACCTAAAAAGTATCGCCCGAGTCTTAACGGCGGAACAGGGCAAAACCCTGGCCGATGCCGAAGGTGATATCCAGCGTGGTTTAGAAGTGGTGGAGCATGCCTGTTCGATCGGTTCCCTACAAATGGGCGAGTATATTGAAGGTGTGGCACGCGGTGTCGATACCTATACTTTGCAGCAACCCTTGGGTGTCTGTGCAGGAATTACCCCGTTTAACTTTCCGGCGATGATTCCACTGTGGATGTTCCCGATGGCGATTGTCTGCGGCAATACTTTTGTCTTAAAGCCTTCTGAACAGGATCCACTATCGACCATGATGCTGGTTGAGTTAGCGATTCAGGCAGGTGTGCCGGCAGGCGTACTGAATGTGGTACATGGCGGCAAAGAAGTGGTCGATCTACTGTGTACCCATCGTGATATCAAGGCGATTTCTTTTGTCGGTTCGACTGCAGTCGGCACGCATGTCTATAACCTTGCAGGCCAACACGGCAAGCGTGTGCAATCGATGATGGGCGCCAAAAACCATGTGGTGGTGATGCCAGATGCGAATAAAGAACAGACCTTAAATGCCTTGGTCGGTGCAGCTTTTGGCGCAGCAGGTCAACGTTGTATGGCACTTTCCGTGGCGGTAATGGTCGGTGAGACCAAGCACTGGGTCGATGAACTGGTCAATAAAACCAAAACCTTAAAGGTAAATGCCGGGCATGAACCGAATACCGATGTTGGACCAGTGATTTCAACCCGTGCCAAATCGCGTGTCATCGATTTAATTAACAGTGGTGTTGAACAGGGTGCTGAAATGCTGCTGGATGGCCGTGATGTGCAGGTTCCAGGCTATGAACAGGGTAATTTTGTCGGACCAACGATTTTTAATCAGGTCACGACCGATATGCGCATTTATAAAGAAGAAGTATTTGGTCCGGTACTGGCGATCATGCATGTCGATACTTTGGAACAGGCGATTGCACTGATTAATGCCAATCCGTTTGGTAATGGCGTTGGACTGTTTACCCAAAATGGCAATACGGCACGTACCTTCCAGAACCAGATTGATATCGGTCAGGTGGGCATTAACATTCCAATTCCTGTACCTGTACCTTTCTTCAGTTTTACCGGTTCACGCGGTTCAAAACTGGGTGATCTCGGTCCTTATGGCAAACAGGCGGTGCAGTTCTATACCCAGACCAAAACCATTACCAGCCGCTGGTTTGAAGATGACCAGGAAACCACTGGTGTCAATACCACAATCAGTCTGCGTTAAGGAGCATCAGCATGAAGATTGCATTTATCGGTTTAGGCAACATGGGCGGTTCCATGGCGCAAAACCTGCTCAAGTCGGGTCATCAAGTTTTTGGTTATGACTTAAGTGCAGTGGCTTTACAGCATTTTGCAGAAGTGGGCGGTATCGTCTGCGACAGTCCACAAGCTGCCGCGAAGCAGGCGGAGATCGTGGTCAGTATGTTGCCCGCAGCCAAGCATGTGCGTGAAGTCTATTTAGGTGAAAATGGTATTTTAGAGGTACTTCAATCGGGCAGTTTGTGTATCGACAGCAGCACCATTGATCCGCAAACCATTCAGGAGGTTGCCGCAGCAGCGCAAGCCAAACAGATTCGCGTCTGTGATGCACCTGTATCTGGCGGTACTTTAGGTGCTAAAGATGGAACCCTGACCTTTATGGTCGGTGCAGATGAGGCTACTTTCGAAGCTGTCAAACCGGTTCTTGATTGTATGGGTAAAAATCTGGTGCACTGTGGTGCGGTGGGAACCGGACAGGTGGCAAAAATCTGTAATAATCTGATTCTGGGCATTTCCATGACTGCCGTTGCAGAAGGAATGGCGCTAGGAGCCAAACTGGGTATTGATCCAAAGGCTCTGGCTGGCGTGATCAACAGTTCCACCGGACGCTGCTGGAGTTCTGAAATTTATAATCCATGGCCCGATATTTGTGCCAATGCGCCGTCATCGCGGGGTTATACCGACGGTTTTGCTGCACAACTGATGCTCAAGGATTTGGGTCTGGCTGTCGATGCAGCACAACAGGTGGATCAGCCGGTGGTACTCGGCAGCATGGTACAGAAACTCTATCAACAGCTCTGTCAGGAAGGCGATGCCCATCTGGACTTCTCCAGCATCATGCATCAATACACCATGCCACCTGCTTAAAACCTAAAATATTCAGATGGAGCAAGGATTCGCTTCAATAACTACACACCTTGTCATTAATAACGATAAATTCAGGCTGAGGTTTAACATGTTAGATTATCAAACAACGGTTCAAGACTTTGATTTAAACACGGTTGCAAGTCAGTATCTCTCCGGTTCAATGCAGGCAGTAAATGCCTGTTATGAATGCTGTGACCGTCATGCCAATTCCGATGCCATTGCCTTGTACTGGCATGGTAAAGATGGCCGTAAAGAACAATATAGCTTTGCCGAGCTCAAAAAATATTCCAGCCAGTTTGCCAACTTTCTAAAGTCTCAAGGCATTGGTAAAGGTGATCGTGTTTCCGGACTATTACCACGTACCCCAGAGCTGATCATTACCATTTTAGCGACCTGGCGGATTGGTGCTGTCTATCAACCCTTATTTACGGCCTTTGGGCCTAAAGCTATTGAACATCGCATTCAGCTGGCGCAAAGCAAGCTGGTGATGACTGATCTGGCGAATCGAGAGAAATTATCCGAGATCAGCAACTGCCCGGCGATTGTGACGGTACATGCCGAAACTGAGGCAGATCGCTATCCGCACGACCTCAGCTTCTGGACGGTATTAAACCGTCAGGCTGAAGCTTGTGAGCTGGAAATCCTGAATGTTAATGATCCTTTTTTGTTGATGTTTACCTCCGGTACTACTGGACCAGCGAAACCACTTAAAGTCCCGTTGAAAGCGCTGATTGCTTTTGCAAGCTATATGCAAAATGCCATTGGTCTGACTCCTGAAGATGCTTTCTGGAATATTGCTGATCCTGGCTGGGCCTACGGTTTATATTACGCGATTATTGGTCCCTTAATGCTTGGACACTCGACCTTGTTTTATGAAGGCGGTTTTAATGCCGAAAGTGTCTGCGAAATTGTTAAGGAATATGGCATTACCAATCTGGCTGGTGCACCGACTGCTTATCGCATGATGATGGCGGCCGATCCTGCTCAAATGGCAAAACTACGCGGTAAGTTACGTGTTGTCAGCAGTGCGGGAGAACCGTTAAATCCGGAAGTGATCCGCTGGTTTAAAGAGGTGCTAGATGTGCCGATTTATGACCATTATGGCCAGACCGAAGTCGGGATGGTGGTGTGTAATCATCATGCTTTGGAACATCCGGTCCGTTCAGGTTCGGCAGGCTTTGCCAGCCCGGGTTACCGAATTGCCGTTGTCGATGAACAGGGGCATGAATTAGCAGCTGACGTCCCGGGAATCTTAGCGGTTGATATCAGCCAATCTCCGATGATGTGGTTCTCTGGCTATGAAGAAAGCCGTAAATCTCCCTTTGTCGGCCACTACTATTTAACCGGAGATACCGCGGAAATTCATGCCGATGGCAGTATGAGTTTTGTGGGACGTAGTGATGATGTCATTACTACCTCGGGCTATCGGGTGGGGCCGTTTGATGTGGAAAGTGCCTTGCTGGAACACGATGCCGTGATTGAAGCGGCGGTGATTGGCGTACCGGATCCCGAGCGGACCGAAATCATTAAAGCCTTTGTGATTCTGGCTGGTCATTCTCCTGCAACTGCCGAGCTGCAGGAAGAGCTGGGTCAATTTGTGAAAAAGCGTTTATCTGCGCATGCCTATCCGCGTCTGATTGAATTTGTGACCGAATTGCCGAAAACCCCAAGCGGTAAAATTCAACGCTTTTTACTGCGCAATCAGGAAATCAACAAGCAGCAATCCAAAACTGCATAAGCTCATAAAGCCAACAGATTGAATAAGAAGATTAAATAAAGAGATTGAAGGAAGCATCGATGCAATTAACGGAAGAACAACACCTGATTCAGGATATGGCCAAAAGCTTCGCCCAGGAACAGATTAAACCCTTTGCCGGCGAGTGGGATCAAAAAGGCATCTTTCCCAAAGATGCCTTGGCTCAAATGGGAGAGCTGGGTTTTCTGGGGATGCTGATTCCCGAGGAATGGGGCGGTTCGGGCACAGGCACGCTGGCTTATGTCTTGGCCTTAGAAGAAGTCGCTGCGGCTGATGGTGCAACATCCGCGATTATGAGCGTACATAACTCGGTGGGTTGTGTGCCGATTTTCAAGTTCGGCACGGAACAGCAAAAGCAGCAATTTCTAAAGCCTTTGGCCCAAGGTGAAATGATTGGTGCCTTTGCCTTAACCGAACCACATACCGGATCGGATGCTGCCGCGATTAAAACCCGGGCGGTCAAGGACGGCGATCATTACATCATCAATGGCGCCAAACAGTTTATTACTTCTGGCCACAATGCCGGGATGATTATTGTGTTTGCCGTGACTGATCCAGGCGCGGGCAAAAAAGGCATGAGTGCATTTTTAGTGCCGCGCGACACACCTGGCTATGAAGTGATTCGGGTGGAAGAAAAACTCGGCCTGCATGCTTCGGATACCTGTCAGATTGCCTTAACCGATGTCCGCATTCATGAAAGTTTAAGACTCGGTGCCGAAGGCGAAGGTTTAAAAATCGCCTTGGCCAATCTGGAAGGCGGGCGGATCGGTATTGCCGCACAGGCGGTTGGCTTGGCACGTGCCGCATTGGAAGAAGCCACTGTTTATGCGCACGACCGCGTGGCTTTTGGCAAACCTATTTTTGAACAGCAGGCGATTTCTTTCAGGTTGGCCAGTATGGCGACTGAAATTGAAGCGGCACGGCAACTGGTACATTTTGCAGCACGCAAAAAAGAAGCCGGTGAAGCCTGTTTAACCGAAGCCTCCATGGCCAAGCTATTTGCTTCAGAAATGGCAGAACGTGTCTGCTCCAAAGCGCTGCAGATTTTTGGCGGCTACGGTTATCTCAAAGATTTCCCGATTGAGCGGATTTATCGGGATGCGCGGATTTGTCAGATTTATGAAGGCACCAGCGATATTCAGCGCTTGGTGATTGCACGCAGCCTCTAATTTTAAAAGGATTTATCTCATGCAATGGCAAACGATTTTACTCGAACAGCGTAACGGGGTCGGCCTAATTACTTTAAACCGCCCACAAGCGTTAAATGCACTGAATAACCAGCTGATTGTTGAAGTCAATCAGGCACTGGATCAGCTGGAAAAAGATCCGGCAATTGGCTGTATTGTGATTACCGGTTCGGAAAAAGCCTTTGCCGCTGGTGCCGATATTAAAGAAATGGCAGATCTGAATTTTCCGCAAATTTATCTGGATGATTTTTTCAGTCTGGCCGATCGAATTGCGCAGCGTCGTAAACCTTTAATTGCCGCAGTGAGTGGTTATGCTTTGGGTGGTGGTTGCGAACTGGCTTTAATGTGCGACTTTATTTACTGCGCTGATAATGCAAAATTTGGTTTGCCCGAAGTTACCTTAGGCGTGTTGCCCGGCATTGGCGGGACCCAGCGTTTAACCTTGGCGATTGGTAAGGCCAAAGCCATGGAAATGTGCCTGACTGCACGGCAGATGGGGGCGCAGGAAGCGGAACAAAGTGGTTTGGTCGCTCGGGTTTTTGCCAAGGAAGAATTGCTGGAACAAACCCTGCAAGCTGCCGAGAAAATTGCTGAAAAGTCGCTTACTGCCGTGATGATGATTAAAGAATCAATTAATCGGGCCTTTGAAGTGAGCCTGGCTGAAGGCCTGCGCTTTGAACGCCGGGTTTTCCATTCGATTTTTGCCGGTTCCGATCAAAAAGAAGGCATGCAGGCCTTTGTAGAAAAACGCCCAGCCAAATTTACCCATCAATAAAACAAAAATAGGAAAATAAAATGAGTGATGAAAATAATTTAGCGATACGGGTCGCAGGGGGTCTGGGCATTATCAGCCTGGACCGCACCAGCCATTTAAATGCCTTAACCCTGCCAATGATCCAAGGCATTCAGGCGCAACTCGATCAGTGGTGCCATGATCCAGAAGTGCAAGCCATCCTGATAAATTCCAACAGTCCCAAGGCGTTCTGTGCTGGAGGCGACATCCGCTATCTGTATGACAGCTATCAGGCCGGCAATACCCAATATCAGGATTTTTTTGCCACTGAATATAAGATGCTGAGCACCTTGCGTAATTTTCCAAAGGCCGTGATCGTGATGATGGATGGCTATGTACTGGGCGGAGGCTTTGGCCTCGCTCAAGCCTGTCATATCAAAGTTACGAGTGAAAAATCACGTTTTGCCATGCCCGAAACCGCAATTGGTTTTTTCCCAGATGTTGGAGCCACCCATTTCCTGTCCCGACTGGATGAAGTCGGTGTCTATATGGCTTTGACCGGGGAGCAGATCAGTAGCAGTGATGCCTTGTATCTCGATCTGGTGGATTATCATGTGCCGAGTGAGCGTTTTGCTGAATTGGAAGCAGCGTTGATTACTGCGCCTGTGTTAAATTCGATTGAAATCCAGAAAATCATTAGTGGCTATATTACGCATCCGGTAGAAAGCGAGCTGCAAAAACGTGCAGATCTGATTAATCAGCATTTTGGCTATCCAAACCTCAAGGAGATTGAACAGAGCCTTGCTCATACAAGTAATTCAACCGATCAGGAATGGGCTAGTAAAATGCTGGCAATTTTGCAGCAACGTCCGGTTATGGCCAAGCAAACCAGCCTGAAGTTACAGCAAGCCGGACAGAATTTGTCGCTAGAAAAATGTATGCAACTGGAACGGGACTTGCAGGATGTCTGGTTAGAGCAGGGCGACTTTATTGAAGGGGTTCGTGCGCTGATTATTGATAAAGACAAAAATCCACAATGGCGAACTGAGAATGCAAAATTTGAAAAGACCTTGCGAAAGATCTGGCCAGCATGGACTCAGCAGCGTATCGAAAATATTACTTGAGCCTGATGGTCAAAGACCCTCTATAATTACATTATAGAGGGTCTTTGTATCTGTCCCATACTTTCATCGACATGAATTCTATTTAGTGGGACGTTTTCTTTTTCTTGCCGCCACCATCTTGTTTATTGACCGTCGACCAGGCAATACGTTCGGCTTCTTCCTCAGAATGACCACGTTTTTTTTCGCTTTCTTCAATATGTTCGGCCTGCCGTTTTTGCTTATCGGTATAGGCTGATTTGTCACCTCTAGGCATCTTAATATCCTCATCAGGTTTGGCTTAAATTACTATAACAAGGGCTGGTTTCTATGCAGGTAAGTATTTGTTTGACTTATTTTATAAAAGAAAAATAGAATCTAGAAAATGTTTTATACATTGATTTTTAAAAATATTTCTTAAAAATATATGGGCCTGAAATCAGGGAGATGAAGATAACGGTCATCTAGAACCATCATCTTCTTTGCTTGATTAGCCGTTAATAATACTGCCGCCATTCACATGAATCACCTGACCTGAAATATAGCTGGCTTCTTCACTGGCCAGAAATAAATACGCCGGTGCTACTTCACTTGGCTGGCCCATGCGGCCCATTGGGGTACTTTTACCAAAATCTTTAAGCTGATCGGAATCAAAACTGCTCGGAATCAATGGTGTCCAGATTGGACCTGGCGCGACTCCATTGACACGAATGCCGGTTTTATTTTTCAATAAATTGGTGGAAAGGCTTCGGGTAAATGTGGTGATGGCACCTTTGGTACTTGCATAGTCAATCAACTGGTCATGTCCGTGATAACTGGTAATACTGGTGGTATTGATAATGCTGTCACCTGCTTGCATATGCGGAATCACCGCCTGAGTCAGGTGGAACATCGACAGAATATTAACATTAAATGTTTTAAGTAATTGCTCGGGCGAGATATCGGCAATACTTTCTTGAGGGTATTGAACCCCGGCATTATTGACCAGAATATTAATCGTTTTAAATTCCTGAAGGGTCTTTTCCACCATTTTCTTGATTTCATCTTGATCTTGTAAATCACATTGAATCAGCAGACAACGGCGGCCTTCATCTTCCACCATTTTTTTGGTGTCCCGTGCATCCTGATCTTCATCCAAATAGCAAATGGCAATATCGGCACCTTCGCGAGCAAATAAGACCGATACAGAACGGCCAATTCCGCTATCACCACCAGTAATCAAGGCAACTTTGCCTTTTAATTTTTCACTGCCTTTATAATGCGGTTTAATAATTTCCGGTGCAGGGTCCATTTTGGTTTGCACACCCGGTTGATGGTCTTGTGTTTCAGTTGAAGCTGGGGTTTCAGGATAATGATTCATATCTTTTCCAATTCCAATGATTGTGGCCATATAAGAAAAAATATATTAGAAGCTTTTAGGCAAAATGAGGCTGGACTCAACATTTCATAACAGAATGTATTCGAGATTTATCAATTATTCGTTGAAACGGATCAGGTTGAGCAACCAGAACAGAAAAAGCTGATGAAACAGCTTCTGGCTACACTTTGATAGCTGAGGTGGTCTTGAAAGGTGAAATTTGATTAGGAAAGGTGAGGTATCAACGGAGATTTAAAATCTAGACATACATAGGCCTTTTTTACTGGGCTTGTATATAAAATAAATGGAGAGTTTTTTAACTCTCCATTTATTTATTCATTCTGATGTGTTTAAAAAATTTCTATAGAAATAAATTAAAGATTATCACTTAAATTAATTCTGGCCTGTGCTGCCTTTTCCTTTTTGGCTGAGGCTTTACCCCAGTTAAACTTTTGTGCACAGATGCCTAAGCCCACAATAAATAATGCAAGCACACTGGTATAAACCACTTCTTTAAAATAGGTTCCTTCAATAATCATGGTAATTAAAGCGCCGACAATAAAGATAATGACCAGATAAGTGAGCCATGGGAATAACCACATCTTGAATGGAATATTTTGTCCTTCAGCTTCCAGTTTTTTACGTAACTTAAGCTGAGAAATGGCAATAGCAAGATAGACATATAAAGATACGGTACCAGTCGCTAACATCAAGACATCATAAATATTCATACTTTCGGTGGCAGTCAGATAAATCGCCACGAAAGAAAACAGGCTTGAAAAGATGACACCTACCCATGGGCTGTTATTGCGGTTGGTTAAACCGAAACTCTTTGGTGCATCTCCACGTTTCGAGAGGGAATAGACCATGCGTGAACAGGTATAAAGTGCGGAGTTAAAGCAGCTACATACCGAGGTGAGCACGACAAAATTAACAATATGGCGTGCTTCTGGAATACCGAGTGCAGTAAGCGCTACGCTATACGTACCCCAGGTCGGATCTTTCAATAAAGGATTATTGTGTGGAATCAGGCAAACCGTAATCAACATTGAACCGACATAGAATAAAATGATACGCCATACAATTGAATTAGCGGCCTTACGAATTTCCTTGGCTGGATCTTTGGTTTCAGCTGCTGCTACGGTGACAATCTCTGCTCCCATATAAGCAAACATTACACCCAATAAGGCCGTGATCACCGATGAAAACCCATTAGGCATAAAGCCTTGAGCGGTTAGATGAGTTGTACCACCGAGCATAGAGGCATCGCCCCAAGGCCACAGGTGCATCACGGCCAAACTACCAAACACCAGAAACAGTACAATGGCAATAACTTTGATCAGGGCAAACCAGAACTCGAATTCACCAAAGTTTTTTACGTCACGGAGATTAATCCAGACCAGTGCTACAGTGACCAGAAGCATATAGCCCCAGATCGGGATAAATGGAAACCAGCTATTTAGGATTTTCCCGGCAACAAAGGCTTCCCAGCCCATGAGCAACGTCCAGAAAGACCAGTATAACCAGCCGATAGAAAATCCAGCCCAGCGCCCGATTCCACGATCCGCATAGGTTGAAAATGAACCACTGTCGGGATTCAGTACCGCCATTTCTCCCAGCATACGCATGATGAGTAAAACTAATATTCCACCTAGAGTATAGGCAATGAGTGCAGCCGGTCCTGCAGAATAGATGACATTACCGGAGCCGACAAAGAGTGCTCCACCAATGACACCGGCAATTGAAATCATGGTGAGATGGCGTGATTTAAGTCCGTTTTTTAAGCCGTTTGATGATTCGGAATTGGAGAAATGTTGATGTTCTGCCATATAATTTCCCTTAATATCAATAGCGTAGCGGCAATAAAATTCCTTATTTGGCTTACGCTATCTTATCCTTTGAAACTGTAACCGAATTCATCAGTGCTTGACCAATATTAAGTTAATCTTAACAAAATAAATCCTTGTAGCCCTATAGACAGGATCACACTTTGATTAAAGTACGGTTACATGCTGTTCATGTATGCGGTTAATTTCTCTTTTTTGTTATAAAGTGACGAGAGCCATTTTTGAGCAATTCAAAGGAGCCAATTGGCTTAAGAGATAAAAAATATAAGCAGGCCATATTTACAGAAAAATAAAGCCTACCTAAAATATCAGGCTAACAGCAGCTTTTACTTTTCTCTTAAAAATAAATAAAAGCTTTTTGATTATAAAAATATAATTGTATTGATCCTTAACTTTTTACTAAGTTAAAGTGCGAATTCCATGCTCACGCAAGCACTTTAACAACATCCCGAAAGCCACCAGAATTTCCTGTTCACTCACACAGGCAAAGCCCAGTAATAATCCTTTCTGCCGGGTGGAATAATGTTTGGTATAGTATTGCGATAAGGCTCTGACCTTGATTCCCAGTTCAAGCGCTTTGGATGCAATCAAGACATCATCACTGCTGCTCGGCAATTTTAAAATCAGATGCAAACCGGCGGCGGTATTGTATTCATGCAGAAAATCTTCACCTAAATGTCGGCGAATCAGGTCAATTAAAAAAGCGTGGCGTTTGCCATACAATAAACGCATCCGTCGGATATGCGCCTCATAATGTCCTTCACGGATAAATTCAGCCAGTGTTTGCTGATCGATTAAGTGACCACCACGATAAAGTTCCGAGGCCACAATTCGCAATGAAGAAAACAGCTGTTTTGGTACCACTAAATAGCCAATGCGCAGAGCCGGATAAATGGTCTTACTAAACGTCCCCATATAAATCACCGGAGAATCTGGCTCCAAACCTTGTAAAGAAGGATAGGGCTGGCCCGAGAACCTGAACTCACTGTCATAATCATCTTCAACAATCCAGCTATTGTGTTGGCGTGCGAGTGCAATTAACTGTTTGCGCCGTTCCAAACTTAAATGTGAGCCCAAAGGATACTGATGCGACGGCGTCACAAAAATCAGTTTAGGTGGTTTCTTGGGATGCAGATCGGGAATAATCCCTTCCTGATCCACCGGTAAGGAACGTAGATTGACGCCATTAATTCGTAAAATATTACGCGCGCCCCAATAGGCTGGATCTTCGATCCAGACCTCATCGCCTATGTCGCTTAAAGTACGCGAGACCAAATCAATCGCCTGATGGGTGCCTTCGGTAATAATGATCTGATCAGCATCGCACTGCACTGAACGGGCAATTTTCAGATATTCTGCCAGCTCCTGACGCAGTTCTAGGGAGCCACCGGCATTGCTGTAAATCAGGTTGTTAACTTGAGGTTCACGGCTCAAACGCGTTTGGATTTTGCTGAAAATATGATGCGGAAATTCGGTTACATCGGGTGCGCCCGGTACAAAGGCTCCCCATTGATAAGGCGAAGCCGCGGAATAGCCGAGCAAGTAAGAACCGCGTTGCGACAGATTATAATTTTGCTGTGCTTTTTTTTCTGCAACGGCAGGAGAATTCTGTTCTGCCTTCACCAAAAAGGATTCGGGTAATTTCTCTACTACCCAGGTACCTTGACCGGTACGGGCATCAACATAACCCTGTGCCTGTAATTGTTCATAGGCATTTAACACCGTATTACGCGATACCTGAATCTCTTTAGCCAGATCACGTGATGCAGGCAAGCGGGTTTTGGGAGCCAATACGCTATCAATAATCGCGTTACGCAAGCAGCGGAACAGGCGCATCTGTAATGTTCCTGTGACATCTTGCTGCAATCGCTGCAGTAAATAATCTCCAAGCAAGCTACGCAATTGGCTCTCTCCTACAAATTTGAAATGGCTCTCGTGAGAGCGGTATTGCTAGGTGCAAAATAGTCTGATCAGGCAGTCATTGTAAAGTGTCTTGTATGCGTTTTGATCATGTACCTGCGGCTTGAATGCGAGCATACAGGCGGGCAGGCAATATACACAGATACCGATTAAAACTAAAGCGGAAAATCTAGACACTGATTTTGTTTGGAGCTCGCTGAACTAAGACCTGAATCAAGCAATGATTGCCATAACAGCCGAATAGAGATGTGTTGCAGCCGCCAGGACATACGACTGCATATAACAAAAGGATCATAGAATGAACATGATGATGAAAGGATTGACCTATACCGAGCAAGGTACAACGGCCTGGAACAATTATCTTAAGCAACTGGATAAAGTAGCGCCTTATCTGGGTGAGCTGAGTGAACGACTGGACATGCTGCGACGCCCAAAGCGCAGTTTGATTGTCGATGTTCCGGTCATCATGGATGATGGTACGGTTCAGCATTTTGAAGGCTATCGTGTTCAGCACAATTTAACTCGCGGTCCAGGCAAAGGCGGCGTGCGTTTTCATCCAGATGTCAATTTGGATGAGGTGATGGCTCTGTCAGCCTGGATGACAATCAAATGTGCTGCTCTAAATTTACCTTTTGGTGGAGCCAAAGGCGGTGTGCGAGTCGATCCGAGCCAGCTTTCCAAACGCGAACTGGAACGCTTGACCCGACGTTATACGGCAGAAATCAATTTAATTATTGGACCGCAAAAAGATATTCCGGCGCCGGATGTTGGAACCAATCCGCAAATCATGGCCTGGATGATGGATACGTTTTCCATGAATGCGGGTTCTACGATTACTGGTGTAGTGACCGGAAAGCCGGTTCATTTAGGGGGGTCTTTAGGCCGCAGTAAAGCCACAGGCCGTGGTGTGTTTATTAGCGGTCGTGAAGTTGCCCAGCAAATTGGTATGGATTTAAAAGATGCCCGGGTCTGTGTACAGGGTTTCGGTAATGTCGGGAGTGAAGCTGCGCTGCTTTTCCAGGAAAATGGCAGCAAAGTGATCTGTGTTCAGGACCATTCTGCCACCCTGTATCAAGAAGAGGGGATTAATATTAAAAAGCTGCTTGAATACTCAAATACCCACCATAAAATTCAGGGATTTTCTACCAACGATGAAATTTCTGCATCAGCTTTCTGGACCATTCCCGCCGAAGTCTTTATTCCGGCAGCGCTGGAAGGTGTGATTAATATTCAGGTCGCGCAAAATATTCAGACCAAAATGATTCTAGAAGGTGCCAATGGTCCAACATTGACTGAGGCCGATGAAATTCTGAGTGAACGTCATATTACCGTGGTGCCAGACGTAATCTGCAATGCGGGTGGCGTGACGGTCAGCTATTTTGAATGGGTTCAGGATTTGGCCAGCTACTTCTGGACTGAGGAAGAGATTAACCAGCGTATGGATGCCAGCATGAAAAATGCGGTACAGGATGTATGGCAAAAAGCAGTTCAGGCCGGATGTTCTTTGCGTACAGCCGCTTATATTCTGGCTTGTGAACGTATTTTAATGGCACGTCAGGAACGCGGGATCTATCCGGGTTAATCGAAGTTTTTGCACCATAGATTAATTGATTAAACCGACTGGATTTAGTTGATTATTACCCATCCTAAATTTTTGCAATGGATTTTTAAATTGGCTTCTTTATTTAAAAAGGAGCCAATTTTTAGTGCAAATATAAATAATTGTTTATAAATAAAATAATTTTATATTTTGACTATTTTACTCGTTTTAAATAGATCAATTGGCTCCTTCTATCTGCTGCAAAGTGGCTCTCGTCTCATACGTATAAAAGCGCAAAATGAACCATATCAGCCAGTCTTTGGCAAATTTCTATCCCAAGATCCGGATAGCAAAATTTACAACGTATGAATCAAGAATGAGGATACAAAATGGACAGTAAACACTCAGCACTGAATGCACGTAAACAGCAGGCGACACCACGTGGTGTTGGGGTCATGTGTCAATGGTACGCAGAGAAAGCAGAAAATTCGACCATCTGGGATGCAGAAGGCAATCAATATATCGACTTTGCGGGCGGAATCGCCGTACTGAATACTGGCCATCGCCACCCTAAAATTATTGCTGCGGTCACTGAACAATTAACCAAATTTACCCATACGGCTTATCAGGTTGTACCATACGAGAGCTACGTTGCTCTGGCAGAACGTATCAATGCACGTGCTCCTATCCAGGGTGCTGCAAAAACCTCCTTCTTTTCAACGGGTGCTGAAGCTGTCGAAAATGCAGTTAAAATTGCCCGTGCCCATACTGGCCGTCATGGCATCGTGACTTTTGGCAATGGTTTTCATGGCCGCTCATTCATGACGATGGCCATGACCGGTAAAACTGCACCTTATAAACGCGACTTTGGGGTGATGCCTGGTGGTGTTTTCCATGCCCGTTATCCGGTGGAATCCAAAGGCATTAGTGTTGATGATGCAATTCAAAGCATCGAAGACATTTTCGCAGAAGATATTGCTGCGCATGACGTAGCAGCGATTGTGCTTGAGCCTGTACAAGGCGAAGGCGGATTTAATGTGGTGCCTGCAGAATTCCTGAAACGCTTGCGTGTACTATGCGATCAAAACGGCATTTTACTGATTGCTGATGAAGTACAGTCTGGTTTCGCACGTACAGGTAAACTGTTTGCGATGGATTATTATGAGACCAAGCCAGACCTGATCACGATGGCCAAGAGTCTGGGCGGCGGTTTCCCGATCTCAGGCGTTGTAGGTCGTGCTGAAGTCATGGATGCACCAAATCCAGGTGGATTGGGCGGCACTTATGCAGGTAACCCGGTTGCTGTCGCGGCTGCCCATGCGGTACTGGATATCATTGAAGAAGAAGGTCTTTGTGAGAGAGCAAATGATCTAGGCGCAGAACTGGTTGATGTTTTACATGAACTGAAAATGTCTTCTAGCATGGTTAAAGATATTCGTGCACTGGGTTCAATGGTGGCGGTTGAGCTGGAAACTGCGGAACAGGCAAAAGCTGTACAAAACCATGCCATGCAAAATGGTCTGTTAATCCTGACCTGTGGTCGTTATGGTAATGTAATCCGTTTCCTATACCCACTCACGATTCCGGCAGAACAGTTCCGTGCGGGATTGGCCATCTTGAAACAAGGGTTTGCACTGTCTGTCGCAGCCTAATGAAAGAGTAATGATCATGCTTCAAGCGCAATATAGAGATTTATTACAGCATCCTGATATCAGCTTCGATCAGCCTGCCACGGGTGAATATATTGAAGTCAACGATGCATCAACCCAAGCCACTTTGGCCTGGGTAAAATCCCATGACCGTGCATCTGTAGAACAGCTAATTGCTCGTTCTCAGCAAGCACAGAAAACATGGAAAGCCAAGACAGCACTTGAACGTGCGGATGTGCTTTGGGCCTGGTTCAATCTGATGCAGGAACATAAAGAGTCCCTGGCTCAGATCCTGACTGCTGAACAGGGCAAGCCACTGGCTGAGGCACGGGGTGAAATCGGTTATGCTGCTTCCTTTATCCGCTGGTTTGCTGAGCAGGCACGCCGTATTGATGGTGACGTGTTGACTCCAACGCTTGCCCATCAACGGTTATTGGTCATTAAGCAGGCGATTGGGGTGACAGCGGCCATTACACCGTGGAATTTTCCGGCGGCGATGATTACCCGTAAAGCCGCGCCAGCTCTGGCTGCTGGCTGTTCCATGCTGGTTAAACCGGCTGAACAAACGCCTTTAACCGCCTATGCGCTTGAAGTTTTGGCCTTGCGCGCAGGTTTGCCACAAGATGTATTGCTGTATGTCAGTGGTGATGCGGTTGCAGTGGGTCAGGTCTTATGTGAAAGCGAAACCGTGAAAAAGTTAAGCTTTACCGGCTCAACTCAAGTCGGTCGTATCCTGATGCAGCAATGTGCGCCGACCATCAAAAAACTCTCCTTAGAACTTGGTGGCAATGCGCCAGTTCTGGTCTTTGATGATGCCAATCTCGAACAGGCGGTACAGGGCATCATGGCGAGTAAATTCCGGAACAGTGGACAGACCTGTGTGTGTGCGAACCGGATTTATGTACAAGATGGCATTTATGATGCGCTGGTAGAAAAACTGGTGGCTGCCGTTGCCAAACTAAAAGTCGGTGATGGCCGTGATGAAGCTTCTACCCAAGGTCCATTAATTGATGAGGCTGCGATCGAAAAAGTGCAGTCACATATTGCCGACGCAGTGAGCAAAGGTGCACAGGTGAAAACCGGTGGACAGCGCTCAAATCTGGGCGGTACATTCTTCGAGCCAACGCTTCTGACTGAAGTTACTCAGCAGATGCGTGTGGCAAAAGAAGAAACTTTTGGACCGTTGGCGCCGTTATTCCGTTTCAAGACTGAAGAAGAAGCAATTCAGATGGCGAACGATACAGAATTCGGTCTGGCTACCTATGTATTTACCCAAAGTACAGCACGTCAGTGGCGTGTAGGTGAAGCCTTAGAATACGGTATGGTGGGAATCAATACCGGAGCTATCTCTAATGAGGTTGCGCCATTTGGTGGAGTCAAGCAATCGGGATTAGGCCGTGAAGGGTCTAAATTCGGTATGGATGAATACCTTGAAATGAAATATCTCTGTGTTGATATTTCTTCATAATGACGTTTAGAAAATAAACGTATTCATTAAAAACTGATGAGAAAATATCAGTCTCCAGTGAATCCCGCGTTTAATTTAAACCGGGATTCCTGCGATGGAGCAAGGACTCAATAAACAGATTGGAGGAGGGCATATTTTCAGTTGTTAAGTCATTCTTCTTCTCTAAAATTCCCCTAAATATCAATTAAAGCATCAGATTATCATCAGGATTTAACCCTGATTTCTAACTTTAAACCAAAAGCATCCAGTAATTTCTGCATAGACTTGAGTGTTGGATTGCCTTCAGGTTGTTCCATTTTCTGTAGAGTCTGGGGAGCAATCTTGGTAATTTTAGCCATATCGTTGAGTGTGAGGTGCAACTCGGTACGAATGAAGCGAGCAACCTGATGAAAAGGCCAGTCAGGATTGTTACTGACGGTTTCAAGTACAGACAATCTCTTTTGCATCTGTTGAATCGGAGTCAGTGGCTTGAAGCGTTTATCCATAATTCAGCTCCTCCAATTGTTGGCAAATATTATCAATTCGATACTGGCTATTTTCCAGAATTTCAGGTGCCAATTGCAGATACTGCATGTGCTCGAGTAATCCCTGATAAAGTGGTAATTGTTCGATTAACACCGCTTTGATTTCTTTTGGATCAATCATCGTGCTTTCGGCGATCTGTTCAATGACTGAATGCCAAATTGGCATACCACCATGATCATCTCGCTCCCAACGCGTAGTCCGGGCAATACCATCTGGATGGAGCCACATCGGCGCAAAGTCAAATAATGGGGTTAGTTGAATGATTCCTTTATTGAAACGTTGAATCGCTGTATTACGGGTATGATTATCCTTATTACCTAAAGCGACATTGGCAAGATCACGCTTCAAATATTCAAAGATTTCCTGTTTTGGTTCAGTACAGCATTGCATCAACAGGCTACAGATCTGGTTATGGGTCATTCTTACCCCAAAACCTGCTTTTCCTCCCAGAGAAGCAATACTTTCCTGAGCGATTCTTTCAACCTTCCCCTCAATAACTTTACGGTCGAATCGGGGAATAAATAAAGTCTTGCCATGCAGTTCCAGTTCCTGATGAACACGAAGTCCGAGATACTGGGCAACTTTCATATATAAGGCTTCGTGCATCAAAATTTTATCTAAATTCTGATCGCTGCCACGGCTGAATTTCACTAGCCAATGCTGTTTGACCTGATGATCTCTAAGCGTGTGATCCAGATAGAACAGGTCATCATGACCTTGGGTCAGCAGTAATTTTGGCCACTCGCCCTGAATACCAGAAGAGCCAGCAATAAAAAGTCCATAAGAGGCTAAGGATTCAATAAATTTTTCTTGACGTTCTACGACTTGGTCTAGACTAAAGCCATGGTTCTGCTGAACAGGGAACTGCCCCTGTAGCCATTCATAAGCCTCTTTAATCCGTAAGTTGCCAATCGGATTGCCTGCACCCGCTTTTAAAAGCGCCCAGTCTGCTTGTTCCTGAGTATTTTCAGAAAAATTAAGCTGACGGAGTAATTCTTTACGACCATATCCTTGAGGTAACAAATCCATCAGGAAGGCCGGCCAGGTAGATTGCAATGTATTTTGCACATTTACTGGTAAATGATAGGCAAGTGCATGCCCATCGTTTAGATCCATATAAGAAATAGCATATTCAAACAGATATGAGGTGCGCGTGGCTGCTTGCCATCCAGTCTGTTGTTGGCCGACAATTTCAACAATAGCGCAATCCAGCCATTCATCTTCCTGATAAATCTGCAGTGTGCAATACTGATCCATAATTTTATTAAAATAGTAAAATAAAGTGATTTTATTTATTATATACCTATTTTAATAAAAAACTAATTTTATCTTCTTAAAGTTTTTTATCGTTCTAAAAGTCCTTATCTTCACCAGAATACAAGGCTTATGAGGATATATAACAAGATGTATCCTGTTAGAAATCACGATATAACCCAATTGATTTTTAAATATCAGAGCATCTCTAACCCTTACTACCTATAATCGCTTTTTCACTTGAATGAACTTTTAAGCAGCAAATAAAGGACTAAATCCCCGTTTGCGTAGTAATTTTCGGTACATACTCGAGCTTCGATCTGCCGGAAAATGCGCTTCTAAAGATAAGTCCAGAGGTAAATATTCAGGTTTCTGATTTTCTACAATCACACGATCTTCCTCGAAAATTTTCATATTAAAGGCATAGGCATCTTCAACCGGTAAATCTTTATCATAATTGCGGCAAATAGGTGCAAAAAGTCGTGTTGAACGCGCAGTCATGGGTGAAGCCGCATTCATGATGACCTGCTTGGCATCATTCGGAAAATGAATCGTAAGGGTTGCAGTAAAGGGTAGGCTCACTTCAAAATGACGTAACCATTTAAAATCTTCCTGGCCACGCTGCTCTGTTCCGATCGGATAACGTCCCACACTACTGATATAATCTGCATTAAAACCAACATCCGTTTCTGTCGTACTGTAATCAGGAACTTCTACATCCTCCGGATCACCAAAAGTATCGGGATGCACCCAGGCAAAATGTGCCACATCAATAAAACCTTCGAGCTGTCTTCCTGCAAAACATTGAATGTCTATCTGAGGGCAGACCAGTTGCTGATACTCAGCATCATCCCAAAAAGGCATATGAGGAATATGAGGTTCTGCATCTTTTGTAGCGCTTAATGAACACCAGATCAGACCATATTTTTCTACCGCAGCATAAGTTTTTAGATGGAAGCGCTCCGATATTTTATGCTGAGGATGTGCAGGAATACGGTTACATTTACCTTCACTGCCAAAGCGTAAACCGTGATAACGACACACCACGCCTTGGCCGTCATTTTTTCCCAAGCTTAAAGGTACACCGCGATGCGGACATGCATCTTTCGCCACCACCAGTTCATCGTTCATTTTATAAATCACCAGCGGCATATCAAGCAGCATACTACTTGTTGGCTGATCTGTAATATCACGCGCAAGTGCAATCGGATACCAGTACTGAGCCAAAAGATGCCAGTCATGTTCCTCGAATGTCATATGGACGGGTAAGTCGGGACTAAACGTGGCGATATTTGTATTCATAATGGATTCTGTGTCGTGACCTTTAGCTGGACTATAAAACAGCAAGGTGTTCTATGAAATTTCAATTAACAGGATATAGGATTGCGTAAATCAGAACACTGACCAGCGATTAAAAACAAAATAAGCAACTTTCCAGGTTTTTTATGTTCAACTACGCAAATATTGAGATGGGATATTTCTAAGCTTAAATCTCGCTGAAAATATTTTTTAAAAAGCGTGCTCTCAATTTCAATGCTCTACTTTGGCGCATAAATTGCTTATCACGCGTATAGACCATTGATCATTTACTAGAATCGACAAGGAATTGATGTGACGACTAGCTACTTACGCGGACAAGAACTTATCGAGAGCATTCGCAGTGCACCTTATTCGCGTGACCTGATTGGTTATCATGGCGAACTACCAAAAGTGCAATGGCCAAACGGCGCGCGTGTCGCGGTACAGTTTGTGCTGAATTATGAAGAAGGTGGTGAAAACCACATTGAACATGGTGATACGGGATCAGAACAGTTTTTATCTGAAATTATTGGTGCTGCCAGCTTTCCAGACAAACATATGTCGATGGATTCGATGTACGAATATGGTTCACGTGCTGGCTTCTGGCGGATTCATCAGGAGTTCCAGAAACGTGGTTTGCCGATGACTATCTTTGGGGTCGGCATGGCATTGGTACGTAATCCTTATGTGGTAGAGGCGATTAAAGCAGCCGATTATGATGTCGTTTCACATGGTCAGCGCTGGCTACATTATCAGAACATGCCGATTGAAATGGAACGCCAATATATGGATCAGGCGGTCAGCGTTCTGGAAAGCCTGTTTGGTGAAGCACCGATCGGCTGGTATACCGGTCGGGACAGTCCGAATACCCGTCAACTTCTGGCTGATTTTCCTCAAATCAAATATGACGCTGATTACTATGGGGATGACTTGCCATTTTGGAGCACCTTGACCAATCAGGCAGGGGAAACACGTCCACATTTGATTATTCCTTATAGCCTGGATAGCAATGACATGAAATTCAGTTCACCTGGCGGTTTTAATAGTGGGGAACAGTTTTATCAATATCTCAAAGATGCTTTTGATGTGCTCTATGCCGAAGGTGAAACTGCGCCAAAAATGCTGTCGATTGGCATGCACTGCCGTATTTTAGGACGGCCGGGACGTTTTAAAGCCCTGCAAAAGTTTCTGGACTACATTCAAAATCATGACAAAGTGTGGATTTGCCGCCGTGGGGATATTGCCGAGCACTGGTATAACCATCATGCGCCATAGACATAAAATATATTGGAAAAGATCAGTTTAATGCTCTTTTTTGAGTCATGTACTTTATAAAAATAACAAACACATCAGCTTTGGCACTGTTATTGCAAAACCAGTTTTAAATAACCAAGCAATATAATCAGGCGATTGAATAGTGCAACTTGTTGAATTTAATCAAGCATCAGCAGAAGATGCGATGATCTTTTTAAAGCACTGTGTGCAAATACCCAGCTGGTCGACCGAACTTGCAGCAAAACGTCCTTATGCATCGCTTGAGGATATTTTGAATGCAGCGAAACAACAAGCGGCGACCTGGAGTTGGGATGAGATTAAAACTGCACTGGATAATCATCCCCGTATAGGTGAAAAACAGGCACAGGCTGAATTAAGTGAAATAGAAAAAGACTTTTCCCATCGTGAGCAATCCGGCATTACAGCAGATGACGATACCCAGCTCGCGCTGCTTAAAGGCAATCTTGCCTATGAAAAAAAATATGGGTTTATCTTTCTGATCAAAGCTGCTGGATTGAGCAGTGAAGACGTCCTTCAAGCCCTGAACTATCGTTTGCTAAATGATCCAGAGATTGAGAAACGTATTGTCCATCATCAACTGGCAGAAATTGCCTTGTCACGACTGGCTCAGGAGCTTCATGCATGATTAGCACGCATATTTTAGATACACATCTGGGAAAACCTGCGACAGACGTGGTGGTACGACTTTTTGCTGAAGACGGTCGCTTGCTTGCTGAGACAAAAACCAATACAGACGGTCGCGTCAGTGATTTTGGCATAGTCGATTTAAAAACAGGTATCTATAGTCTTGAGTTTTTTACATCTGCTTATTTTGAAGGTTTGGGTTTAGAAACTTTTTTTCCTAAAGCAGTTATTCATTTTTATGTGAAAGATGCATTCCAGCATTTTCATATTCCTTTACTGATCAGCCCATTCGCGTACTCCACATATCGCGGAAGCTGATTTTATATTTAGACTTTGAGGGTGAGAAAAATGACAGAACAAAGTAAAACAATATCACCTGAACATGAATATTTAGGTGCGGGGAAAAGTGCAGCTTATGGTTTGCAACACGTACTGACCATGTATGGTGGAATTATTGCACCACCTTTAATCGTGGGAACAGCAGCCGGCCTAGAAGCTTATCAAATTGGATTATTGATTGCGGCGGCGCTATTTGTCGGTGGTTTAGCCACAATTTTGCAAACCGTTGGGGGGAAATATATCGGTGCAAAACTACCTTTGGTGCAAGGGGTTTCTTTTGCCGGTGTCGCAACGATGGTGGCGATTGTGACTACAGGCGGTGGTTTGCAAGCCGTCTACGGTGCAGTCGTTGTCGCATCATTGATCGGTTTTTTCCTCGCACCTTATTTTTCCAAAATTATCCGTTTCTTTCCACCAGTCGTGACCGGTTGCGTCATTACTATCATTGGTTTGTCTTTATTGCCGGTGGCAGTCCGCTGGATGATGGGCGGCAATCCCAAGGCACCAGAATGGGGAAGTGTCGAAAATATTGGTCTGGCACTCATGACTTTAGCTTTAGTCGTCTGCCTGAATTTGAGCCGACAGGCTGCTATTCGTCGCTTGTCTATTTTACTGGCAATTGTTTTAGGTTCAGTACTGGCTTATTTATTCGGTTTTGGTGATTTCTCTAAAGTTGCGAATGGAACATGGATTCAGGTACCCAGCTTCTTCGCCTTTGGACTACCGACTTTTGAGCTCACAGCCATTATTTCCATGCTCATCGTTACTCTCTCGTGATTATGACCGAAACCACAGCAGATATCATTGCAGTGGGTGAGATTGTAGGTACAAAAGTGGATGCGGATCGTATCTCGAATGGCTTGCGTGCCGATATGTTATCGAGTGCGATGGCGCCTGTTTTTGGGTCATTCATGCAAAGTGCTTTTGCGCAAAATGTCGGCTTGGTGGCGATTACCGGAATTAAAAGCCGCTTTGTGGTCGCAGCTGGGGGCATGATTTTAGTCGTGTTGGGTTTACTGCCAATTATGGGACGTTTGATTGCTGCCATTCCTGTACCGGTATTAGGTGGTGCAGGTCTGGTACTTTTTGGAACAGTCGCTGCAAGCGGGATTCGTACCTTGGCTAAAATTGATTATAACGAGCAAAAAAATCTTATCATTGTTGCGACGGCTATTGCAGCCGGCATGATTCCCATTATTGATCATTCCTTTTATGCCAACTTTCCAAAATGGGTGCAAACCTTGTTTCATTCGGGGATTAGCTCAACCTGCTTAATGGCCATTTTACTCAACCTGTTGTTCAATCATCTGAACCTATTTAAAAATAAAAGCACAGCGACTACAGAAATTGTGGCAAAGATTCCACATTAGAAAATTTAAACCAGGATGAAAACAGTCCAGAAAATGGGCTGTTTTTTTATCAAAAATTAAAAATGTTGGCTTTGTTTTTGCTTAATTCAGAATGTGATTCTTTCATTCCATTGGGGACCCTTATTTATGAAATTCACTCAACTTACTGCTGCAACATTACTTGTATTGGGTGCGGCATCCGCACAGGCAAAACCGATCTGGCAAGACTTCAGTGTCACCGGACTTTATGGAGAAAACTATGAGGTGGTCGATGAGAAACAGGCGACTGCGACCTTTGAATATACGGCAAAAGTAAAATATGCAGATGTCTTCTTCTTCATTGACCGTATGCGCGGTGCAGATGACTTTAAATCAAGTTATTTTGAATTTTCACCACGTTTGAGCTTGGGTGAAGTGTCGGGTCAGAAGCTTGCCTTTGGTCCGGTTAAAGATGTACTGGTTTCAACGACCTGGGAAGGTGGAGAGGGTTTTGATAACTTCCTGTACGGCGTAGGTTTCGATCTGGATATTCCCTATTTCCGTTATGCCAGCATTAACCTTTATCGCGTGAATAATGAGAATATTGATGATGATTACCAGTTGACACTGACCTATGGCGTGCCAATTAAACTGGGAACTGAAGAATTTCTGGTGGATGGCTTCTTGGACTGGTCTACAGAAGAAGATACTCATGACAGCGAGATGAACTGGACCACCCAATGGAAATGGAATGTCGGTAAACACATTTCTCCAGACACCAATTTATATCTGGGGATTGAACATTCTATCTGGAACAACAAATTCGGTATCCCAAATGCCGATGAAAATAATGTCAGTGCTTTAGTGAAATATCACTTCTAGGCAAAGTGATGAAGAAATAAGTTAAAAGCCCTGATAAAAGGGCTTTTTTTAATGCGTTTAAAATACGATCTGGATGTTTTCAGGAAAAGGATGAACATCACAATTTGATCCGCTACCTATACGATCCACTACGACAAACTCGCTGGGTGCTTCAAGGGTCAATAATGGATGATGCCAGGTTCCGGCACGATAATTTATCCCTTGAGAACCATCACTGATAAATACCTGAATCTGACTAATATCGGGCTGTGTATAATCAAGTTCAGGCGCTACAACGATTAAAAATTGCTGGCCGTGCATCGGAATAAAAGCCTGTGATCCTAGAGGATGCCTTTCCAGCATTGAGATTTGAAAAGGAATTGCCGTAGCTTGCATATTTCTAAAAATACTCAGTCCGACCTTGGTGTCACTTTCTACTTCAGCCAGGGCATGATAACGCTCAGTCTGCTGCTCATTGATATGAAAATAATGATTACCCTGACAGGCAATGACTTCTCCAAAAGGCAGAAAACTTTCAGTGCTTAAAGGCTGTATTTTTATACTTTGCATAGACATATCATTGATCACTCAAGCCAATTTTCCCCAGAGACGAATCCGGCTGATGCCACCGTCCGGAATCATGTTGACACGAATATGGGAAATTTTTTCGTGTTGTAAAATTTCATTGATGTAATGATGAATATGATCCATTTGCATAGGTTGGGCTGCTAACAAAAAAGGCCAGAACATGCTTTGTGGAATGAATTGCTCATCGGTTGCATCCTCAACATAGATGGCTTGAATAGAAACCTCTGCAGGGAAATTTCCCTTAAAATGGGCGGTATCAATTTCAATTTTCTCGATTCGGGCACTGGCGCCTAAAGCCAAAATGCACCAGTCAAATCCTGGAGCACGACGCCGTTTGGTTTCCCAGCCATCGCCCATGTTAATGCCACGTCCCGGATTAATCAGATTGCGTGGATGTCCAAAATGCGCATCGCTATAGGCAACGACACGGCCACCATGTTCTAGTGCCAAAACATCTAGCATTTGATCACTATCTTGCAGATTGATTTTTACCTGACCATAGACCTTAAAACGTGCAATCCCACCGTCAGGATAAATATTCAAACGGACATGGGTAAATATCTGCTTTGCTGAAATCTGAACAATATGATGCTGGCTGGGGCCCAAGACATTATTTTCTATAATGCTGATCCATTCTGCCTGATCAAGATTTCCATCTGGCGCATAACATGCTTGCACAGCAGCAGAGGCCGGATAATTACCGCTAAAAAAAGTCGTATCAATATCTAGTGCCTGTATTTGACCTGCAACAGCAAGTTTAATGATGGCCCAATCATAGCCCGTGTGGCGCTTGCGACGGGTTTCCCAGCCATCCATCCATTTGCCATGCTCATCAAACTTGTCTTCGATAAAGACCGGTGCCTCAAATTGCAACATGCGTTTTGCTTCAGCAAAAAACTCATCTGAACATTCAAGAATTTCTGCGCCAATTCGGGCATCTGCAAGGTTAGTTAACTGCTGTACTGGAGCAGGCAGATCAAAAATTGGAGCTAATAAGGTCGCCATCTTAAATTTCCATCATTGGTATACGTCACATGAATATGCACTTTTATAAATACAAATTTAGGTCTTCTGCCTTTATAAAAACAGGACATTGAAGGAATTTAAAAGCACAGCGTGTGCCAACTCTTGCTATTTTTTTAGTGCATTTTTTTCAGGATGGCACGTTTTTAGCATTTTAGCTGGCAATGAAGATGAAATAGCCAGGAGGAATAGATGGAGATTGCAATTATTGGGGCAGGCATGGGCGGATTAACCACAGGAATTGCACTAAAAAAGTTCGGACATCGGGTCACCATCTATGAGCAGACAGAACAGATTTTACCTGTCGGTGCTGCAATTTCCTTGTGGTCAAACGGGGTGAAGTGTTTGAACTATCTGGGCTTAACTGAACAGGTAGCAAAGTTAGGTGGCCAGATGAATGACTTAGCCTATATCGATGGTTTGAATGGCGAGGTCATGACGCAGTTTAGTTTGGCGCCGTTAATTGAAGAAGTCGGTCAACGTCCATATCCGGTATCGCGTGCTGAATTACAAAATATGTTAATGGATGCGTTTGGCCGGCAGGATATTCAGCTCGGTAAAAGAATGGTGTCTATTGAGGATAAGGGGCAACACGTTGAAATCGGTTTTCAGGATGGCAGCACTGTTTCTGCCGCATTATTGATTGGCGCAGATGGTACCCATTCCATGACGCGTCAGTATGTATTGGGCAAACAGGTTGAACGCCGTTATGCTGGCTATGTGAACTGGAACGGACTGGTTGAGATCTCTGAAGATTTAGCGCCCGCACAGCAGTGGACCACTTTTGTCGGTGAAGGCAAACGCGCTTCACTGATGCCTGTGGCAGAGCATCGCTTTTATTTCTTCTTTGATGTGCCATTGCCCGCAGGTCTGGAGAATCAACGTTCGGAATATAAGATCTTATTAAAGCAATATTTCTCTGGCTGGTGCTCCCAGGTTCAATGCCTGATTGACAGTATTGATGAGCAGAAAACCAATCGTGTCGAAATCCATGATATTGAGCCTTTTAACCAGTTTTATAAGGGCCGTGTGGTAATTTTAGGGGATGCGGCACATAGCACCACACCGGATATCGGGCAGGGAGGTTGCCAGGCAATGGAAGATGCGGTCTATCTGGCACGTGCCTTACAAATTAATACGCTAGGTCTGGAAGATGCCCTGAAACGTTATCAGAATAAACGCAATGAACGCGCCAATGAATTGCTGCTACGTGCACGTAAGCGTTGTGATGTCACGCATATGAAATATGAGCAAATTACCAAAGACTGGTATGCAGACCTACGGAAAGAACAAGGCCCACATATTATGAAAGGCATTATTAGCAATATTGTGGGTAATCCATTGGATTAAGTCTAATTAATAGCATCACATATCGAGAAACCGCGATTTTAGCCATCGCGGTTTTTGTTATTTAAGTATGAAAATACTACAGTTGCTGCACCTTGCTTTTTAAGGTTTCCATTTGTTCAATCATATGTTTAATCATCAACTGGGAAACGCGTGAAATTTGGCGTTTAGGCGCCACACACAAGGCAATGGTCAGCGGATGCAGCCCTTTTTCAGAGACAGGTTTAAAGACCACTTCATCTCGCTCGACATACGGTAAAACATCGAGATAACTAAAAATTCCAATCCCGGAATTCGCCTTAATGAGAGTATTCATCAGGCGTATATCATTCGATTCCGTTTTACGTGCAGGTATAAATTGATGATGTTTATACAATGCCTGTACATAATCATGAATAATCAGGGGGTCGGCCGGAATAAAATGGTTGTCGTTCAAGGTATCTGAAAAATAAATCTTTTCTGCTTGAGCAAGAGGGTGTGATGTACCCATCACAAAACCTAAAGGTAGTTCCAGAAAATGGAGGACTTCAATATGTTGATGGGATTTCGGATTCAGGATCAGGCCAAAATCCAGATCTGCCTCAATCACTTTTTTGGCTACAATTTCACTGTCTGCAACCCGGATATTAAAATTAATCCAGGGATAATGTTCATACATATATTGCACGGACTGCATGACAAAACCATCATTCAAGGCAGAAATTAAACCAAATTCGATGGTCCCACGCGTAAGCCCCTGAATTTCATCAAAGCGAATCCGGGTTTGCTGGAATTCTTTTTGCCATTTTATAACATCGGCATAGAGTAATTCGCCCGCCAGTGTCAGTTTTAAACCATTGGGCAAGCGCTCAAATAACATAATTCCCAGTTCTTCTTCAGCCAGAGCAATTTGCCGATGTACTGCAGACACGGAAATGAATAATTGATCTGCGGCCTTGCGTAAACTTCCCGTTTTCGCCACCGCGATAAAATATTCTGAAAATCGGGAAAAAGGCGTATTCATCAATTTAGTCAAGCAAGTACCACCGTTTATTTATATCAATATTTGAGATAAACGTGTTTATGCGAGTTTTATGCCAAAGAAGGTAGCTTTAATCGGCAAGTACATTTGTACATGGTTGATGTGTTCTAATTTTAAGAATGAATAGTACGAATCATTCTAATAGACAGAATAACAATAAATTCAGTAATTTCAATTAGAAGCAAAGCCAAAATTGCACAGTTCTGCACTGTTCAAGGCCTGTAAAAAGAGACCATCCATAGTAAGAATATAGGTTTGATATGAACGCAATTCCAGTCATCAATTTATTCAACAAACCCTGCTATAGCCAGTTTGATGATCAGGACTGGGACATTCTGGCTCGTCACTGGTATCCGGTGGCACGGATTCAGGACGTTTCTACCCAACCGCAACAAGTGACCCTGCTTGATGTCAAACTGGCATTGTACAAAACAGAAAGTGGCGATATTCATCTGGTCCGTGATCTCTGTCCACACCGGGGTGTACCCTTAACCAAAGGCTGGGTTTCGGGTGAAAATCTGGTCTGTCCTTATCATGGCTTACACTACAATGGCCAGGGAAAATGTATCAAAATTCCTGCACAACCCGAGCTGACCAACATTTCTGAGCGCTTTTCTCTGACCAAATTTCCAGTAGTGCAAAAATATGGCTTGATCTGGACCAGTATTTTTGGCCGTGACGAAGCAAAAGCCAATTTTCCTGTTTTAGATACCTGGGAGATGCCAGATCATCAGGCAATTTTACCGCCGTTTGTGGATATTGCCGGTTCAAGTGGCCGTCAATTGGAAGGCTTTATTGATGTTGCACATTTTGCCTGGGTTCATCAGGGGTCTTTCGCAGATCCTGAAAATCAGGTTGTACCCAAATACACGACAGAACGTACAGATTACGGCCTGCATACCGAATATGTCAGCAGTGTCAGCAACTATCCACATGGTATGCAAGATCTGGCACCGGAAGGCTTTTTGTGGAAACGTGTATTTGATGTTTATCCACCGTTTTCTGCGGTGCTAACCGTACATTTCCCAGAACAGGGACAATTAAAAATTCTCAATGCCTGTTGTCCGGTTTCACACAATAAAACTCGGTTATTTGTGCCGCTGACACGCAACTTCGATACCACAGGAGATTTACAGGCGGTATATGACTTCAATGCACAAATTTTTGCCGAAGATCAGGACATGGTGGAAAGCCAGAAACCTGAAGAATTACCGCTCGATATTTCCATGGAAGCACATTTTGAAGCGGATCGTTCTTCAACGACCTATCGTCGAATCTTAGCCGAGTGGGGATTAAGTAAACGTTATGTGGTCTAATATATTTTAAAATTAAAAAATATAGATTAAATTTTAAATAAAAACCCTATATTTTAATATAGTAGTTTTTATTTATATTATTTTTAAATAATTAAAATATTATTTATACTCCCTTATTCTTTGATTAAAACTAATTAATATTGTTAAAATTTAGAAATTAAAATAAATCAATCTAGGCAAGCTGCGATTAGCGAGTTACAACTTCGTTCAATGAGGAGAGAAAAGAATAAGATCTGTAGAACATCACCCTTTTGGTATATTACAAGCTAAATCGAATTATCAAAAAAAATTAATTTTTTAATATTAGTAACTTATATAAAAAAATTCCAATCCATCAATGAAGCTCAATACATGGTTCTATCATTTTAATTTATCTTTGCTCATGAAAAATATGAAGCTTGGATTAAAAAAGGAATGCGCAAATTTAAGGCATTTTATTTTATCGCACCACTTATAAGCAAAAATAAAAAATAAATCCATTTTATAAATTAAATTCCCTATCAATCACAAAATAAGCTTTTATAAATTTAATATCATCACGCTTTAATTAAATCATAAAAACAAAAACATCTTATTTTAAAACCATCTTTTTATTATTTTTGATAAAAACTGGAATACTTATTGCTAATTATATATTGAACAGACTGAGCACATTTAAGTGAAGTCATTTTAAAGCATGTGTTGCATGACACAGAACAACCAAGAGCAGAATAGAATGAAAGAAAAAAATAGCTTGAAAACCGGATTGAAAAAATGGGTAGGGGTATTAATGGCAAGTGGTGTAATGAGCATGGCCGCTGTCGCCAATGTTCAGGCCCAAGATAAAGCCGCATTTGTTTATATTGGCCCAACCAGCGACCATGGCTGGACTTATTCTCATGATCAGGGCCGGATTAAGGCTGAAAAAACCCTCGCAGGAAAATACAAAACCTCTTATATCGAAAATGTCCCGGAAACGGCAGATGCCGAACGTGTGATCCGTAACCTGGCACAACAAGGCAATAAAGTCATTTTTGCGACTTCATTCGGTTATATGAATGCGATGGAGAAAGTATCCAAGCAATTTCCAAATACCGTATTTATGCATGCAACCGGTTATAAGCAGGGCAAAAATTTAGGGGTATATGATGTCCGCACCTATGAAGGCGCTTATATGCTAGGTGTGGTCGCAGGGCAAAAAACCAAAAATAATGTTTTGGGCGTAGTTGCGTCTTTTCCAATTCCTGAAGTTATCCGTAATATCAATGCCTATACCCTCGGCGCACAAAGTGTAAATCCAAAAATTAAAACCAAAGTCATTTGGGTGAATTCATGGTTTAACCCGGGTAAAGAACGTGACGCAGCCTTGGCCTTGATTGCTCAAGGCGCAGATGTACTCATGCAAAATACCGATTCTCCAGCAGTGGTACAGGCGGCTGAACAAAAAGGTGTCTTTGCTTTTGGCTGGGATTCTGACATGAGCAAATTTGGCCCTAAAGCGCATCTTGCTGCATCGGTTTTACATTGGGAAAAAATCTACACTCCAGTAATGACGCAAGTCAGCAATAAAACCTGGAAACCCAGTGCAATGTGGTATGGCGTGAAACAAAAAGCAGTCGATATTGAAAGCTTTGGTCCTTCCGTGTCGGCAGCCTCTAAAGCAAAAGCACTCAGTGTACGTGATGGCATTTTAAAAGGCACACTGCATCCATTTACCGGTCCGATTCACAAACAGGATGGCACATTGGTCTTGGCAAAAGGCAAGCGCCTAGATGATGCGGCCTTAAGCAAAATGAATTACTACGTGAAGGGCGTCGAGGGTTCATTACCGAAATAAAGCATTTCAATTTCGCCATTAAATATCTAGATGTACTTTCCCGCATCCATCTGAATGCCTGCACGCTTCAGATGGATGCCGCACTGTCACAGCATTGAATAGGGCACTGATGATGACCTCTCAACACGATAGATCTGTTCATACGCAAGAGTTGAACGCACGTTCTTCTTCAGGTGTACCGCGTTTACAGCTCATCAATATCTGTAAAAGTTACAATTCATTGAAAGCGAATGACCAGATACATTTAACCGTTCAACCTGGGCAGATTCATGCCATTTTGGGTGAAAATGGTGCTGGCAAAAGTACGCTGATGAAAATCATTTATGGAGCAACCAAGGCCAATCAGGGACAAATCCTCTGGAACGGTAAAGAAGTTCATATTGATAACCCGTCGATGGCAAGAAAACTCGGGATTGGCATGGTCTATCAGCATTTTTCTTTGTTTGAAACCTTGACCGTGGCGGAGAATATTTCACTGGGACTGGATGAAAAGATTCCTTTAAAAGCTCTAAGTCAAAAAATCATTGCAGTCTCAGAACAATATGGTTTACCCATTGATCCACGCCGCGAAGTACATTCTTTATCGGTAGGTGAGCGGCAACGTGTCGAAATTATTCGCTGCCTTTTGCAAAATCCCGCTTTAATCATTTTAGATGAACCGACTTCAGTATTGACACCACAAGCGGTACGGCAACTGTTTAAAACTTTACGGTTATTGGCCTCCCAAGGCGTTTCAATTTTATATATCAGTCATAAATTACACGAGATCAAAGAACTCTGTGATGAAGCGACCATCTTACGCAATGGCCGTGTCACCGGAAATGTTAATCCCAAAGACAACAGTACCAGTGATTTAGCACGCTTAATGATTGGCCGTGATTTACCGACTTATGTACGCCCTGAATATACAGGTGAAAAACAGATATTATTCCAGGTTGAGAATCTCAATTACCAGTCCGACGACCCATTTGGTGTGTCGCTGAAAAATATCAATTTAAATATTTTTGCCGGTGAAATTGTAGGAATTGCCGGGATTTCTGGCAATGGGCAAGCAGAATTACTGTCTTTATTGTCGGGTGAAAATAGCCTGAAACATGGCCGGATGGTTCTGGATCAAATCGATATTTCCCGATTCAGTTCTGGACAACGGCGTGATTTGGGCCTGGGCTTTGTCCCTGAAGAACGTCTGGGCCGAGGAGCAGTCCCGAACATGACACTGTCCCAGAATGCCTTGCTGACCGCATTTCGGCAGAACCTGACGCAATGGGGATTAATCAAGTTTGCACAATGTAAGCTTTTTGCCGAGCACTGTATTGAAAAATTCGGGGTGAAAGCCAGTGGCCCAGAGGCAGAAGCACGTTCCTTGTCCGGTGGAAATCTACAAAAATTTATTGTAGGCCGGGAAATTCTGCAAACCCCCAAATTTCTGATTGTGGCTCAACCGACCTGGGGCGTAGATGTCGGCGCGTCCATGTTTATTCGGCAGACCCTGATCGACCTCTCTCGACAAGGTGTTGCCATTTTGGTGATTTCAGAAGAATTAGAAGAGCTGTTTGAAATCAGTGATCGTCTCTGCGTGTTGGCCAATGGTGAACTATCTCCAGCGATACCTACTCATGAAACCAATACTGAAAATGTTGGGGTCTTGATGTCAGGTATTTCAAGTCATGACACTGCGATCATAGTAGAGGAGCAGCAAGCTCATGCTTAATATAGCCAAAAAACAAATATATAGGTTGAGAGGAAAGCGACATGCATTTACTGGAACCGCGTGAACATCCATCTCAAATCATGAAGTGGCTTTCACCACTCATTGCGCTGCTGGCCATGCTGATTGTCGGGAGTATTCTGTTTTTAATGCTGGGGATTAATCCCGCGCAAGCCATGTACATCTTCTTTATTGAACCGCTGACATCTTCTTATGGCTGGAGTGAACTGGCAGTGAAAGCCGGGCCTCTGATTCTGATTGCCTTGGGGCTGGCGGTGGGATTTCGAGCCAAATTATTCAATATCGGTGCTGAAGGTCAGCTCACCATGGGCGCGATTTTTGGCGGTGGTATTGCGATTTTATTTCACGACCAAATTGGCTGGTGGATTCTCCCGTTAATGATTGTCATGGGCGCACTTGGTGGGGCACTCTGGGGCGCAATTCCTGCCTTACTGAAAACCCATTTTAATGCCGAAGAAACCCTGACCACCCTGATGATGAATTATGTCGCAGTATGTGTGTTGCTATACCTGGTCAATGGTCCTTGGCGTGATCCGGAAGGGATGAACTTCCCACAATCGGTGGTTTTTAGTGAGAGTGCGACGCTGCCATTCATTGTAGAAGGCACACGCATTAATGCCTCTATTTTTATCACTTTTTTTGCAGTCCTTCTGTTTTGGGTTTTTATGCGTAAAAGTCTGACGGCCTATAAACTGGAAGTCAGCGGTCAGGCACCTTTAGCTGCCAAATACGCAGGTTTTTCTTCCTCTAAAGCCATCTGGATGAGTCTGGTGATTTCCGGAATGATGGCAGGTATTGCCGGAATCTGTGAAGTGGCTGGACCTATTGGTCAGCTGAATCCGAACCTGTCCCCAGGTTATGGCTATGCAGCGATTATCGTGGCCTATCTAGGGCGTTTAAACCCAATCGGTATTGTGCTGTCAGGCTGTTTTATGGCGCTGATTTATCTGGGCGGTGAAATGGCACAAATGCAGCTACAGCTTCCGGTCGCGATTACCGGTATTTTCCAGGGGCTGCTGTTGTTTTTCCTGCTGGCTTCCGATGCATTAATTGAAAACCGTTACCGGTTTAGCAAAAAAATGGCGTCACCGGTCCCTCAGCCCACAGCAACTACCCTTTAACCCAATGTTGTCTACAGCAAAAGGAAGCATGATATGGCTTTAGAAATAACTGCAATTCTTGCAGGTACTGTTGCAGCAGCAACACCACTGATTTTCGCAGGTCTGGGGGAATTGGTCACACAGCGGACAGGTGTGATTAATCTTGGAGTAGAAGGGATGATGCTGGTCGGTGCAATTGCAGGTTTTGCTTTTGCTGCGCAATATGATGCCAGTGTATTAAGTGCCTTATTGATGGGTGGTCTGGCAGGCATGCTGATGGCCCTGATTTTTGCCTTTTTTACCTTGTCTTTAAGTACCAATCAATCCGCGTGCGGTTTGGCTTTAACCATTTTTGGACTCGGTATCTCTGCATTTTTGGGACAGAACTACGTCAGTATGGCTTTACCGGGTCTGGCTAATTTTAATATTCCACTATTAGCGGATATTCCAGTATTGGGTCCAATTTTGTTCCAGCAAAACTATGTGGTGTATTTGTCAATCTTGGTCTTCTTTCTGGTGTGGTTTGTCTTGGCGAAAACCCGTTTGGGCTTATTGCTTAAAGCTGTGGGTGAATCACCAGAAAGTGCCCATGCCATGGGTTATCACGTGTTGGCGATTCGTTATGGCGCAGTGCTATTTGGCGGTTTGATGGCAGGGGTTGGCGGAGCATTTTTATCAACCGTATATACCCCGATGTGGATTGAAAATATGGTGGCAGGTCGCGGCTGGATTGCGATTGCACTGGTGGTATTTGCGGTTTGGAAACCAACACGTTTAATGCTCGGCGCTTACCTGTTTGGTGGCGTAACCATTTTACAATTTCACGCCCAGGCGCTTGGAATAAAGGTTCCGAACGAGTTGCTTGCCGCATTGCCCTATATAGCCACGATTGTGGTACTGGTCATGATATCGCGGAATAAAAAAGTGTTAAAAATGAATTTGCCATCTTTTTTAGGTAAAACCTTCGTGCCATAACCGCAGCCATTCATCAAAAACAGAATAGATTTGAGTATAAATCATGAAAATTTTAACAGCTTCCTATGTCCTCACCATGAATGTGCAAAATGAATGTATTAAAAATGGCGCGATACTGATTGATGGCAACCAAATAAAAGCAGTGGGTACATTGGCACAGTTAACCCAATGCTATCCAGAAGTGCTCATTGAAGATTATCCACAAACGATCCTGATGCCGGGCTTGATCAATACCCATTGCCATTCCGGTTTATTGCGTGGCACGGCAGAAGGATTACCGGTTCGGGATTGGTTACAGCAGTTCATTGACCCGATGCACCGGGTGTTGACACCAGAGGATGCAAAAATTGCCTCTTATTTGTGTTATGCGGAGGCGCTTTTGTCGGGAACGACTACTATCGTTGATATGTGGCGCTATATGGAGGGTAGTGCGGAGGCAGCAAAAGCCTTAGGGATTCGTGCTGTTCTAGTGCCCTATGTCGCAGAGCATCCGGATCACAATTATTTTGAAACCTTAAAAAGTAATGAGGCCTTAATCAATCGTTGGCATCAGCAGGCGAATGGACGTATTCAGGTTTGGGTGGGTTTAGAGCATCTATTTTATGCGGAAGCTTCAGCATTAAGCCGTATTGAAAAACTTTGTCAGGATTATCAAACCGGTTTTCATACCCACAGCAATGAAAGCCAATTTGATGTACAGGAAAACCTGCGCCGTTTGGGCAGATGCAAATGAAATTCAGATTTTAAGGCAACATGCGGTCGGTGTCGCCCATAACCCGATTTCCAATATGAAATTGGCCTCCGGTGCAGCCCCTGTGGTTGAAATGCTACGCCAAGGCATTGCGGTGGGTCTGGGTACTGATGGAGAAAAAGAAAACAATAACCTGGATCTATTTGAAGAAATGAAAACGGCATCATTATTGGCCAAGTTTTCGAATTTAGATGCGGCTGCCCTGGATACCTGGTCAGTCTGTCAAATGGCTACGATTACAGGAGCTAAAGCCTTGGGTATGCAAGATGAAATTGGTTCATTGGAAGTCGGCAAACAGGCCGACCTGATTGCGGTGAAACTGGATACACCGCGGATGACGCCGTTGATTGATCATAGAAAATTATTTAATTTGCATACCAATTTAGTCCATGCAGTTCAAGGCCAAGATGTCGTGATGACGATGGTGGCGGGACAGACTGTGGTTAAAAATGGCCGTTTGATCAATGCCGATTTACAGGCTCTAATTGATCAAGTGAATCAGGCGGCGCCACGCTTGTTTGAACGTCGTGATCAGTGGTTTGCAAAGCAGGGGCAAACGGTGAATGAATTACAGCGGGAAGAATTTTAAGATTTACGTGGATGTTGAGGTTATTCATTGATAGTGGGGTGACCTCAGACGCCTTTCTAACGAATGATTTAAATGAAATTAAACAGAGTGAATAGACTGATATTTTCTAATCTTTAGATGAGTTTCATTCATTCACTTCTAAATTGCATCTAATAAGCTATAAAACCATTCTTTGAATTTACCCCTTTGCATCTCTATATTGGGGTGATAGGAGCCGTAGCGGTCAGCCTGTTCTGTGTGTATAGCCTGTTTCAACAGAAGCAGGATATCGGCTCTACCACTGAACTGGCTTTTTTGATGACCTATATCATTGGCGCTGTTTGTGTTTGGAATATCCCACTTGCTGCAGGGATGGCGGTTCTACTTACGATCATCCTGATGGGCAAACAGACACTGCATCAATTTGCCGGAAAAACGATCCAAAGCTATGAGTTAAGAGATGGGCTACTTTTATTGGCTTTGATATTGATTGCGTTGCCGGTCATGCCCAATAAGCCCTTGTGGGGCGCCGTACTGAATCCCTATATCATCCTGAAACTACTAATTTTAATCTTGATTGTGCAGTCCATGGCACATGTGGCAAAACGAATCCTGTCCAATGATAAGGCGCTTATTTTATCTGCCTTAGCCTCGGGATTTGTCTCCAGTACGGCCACAATTGCCAGTTTGGGCATGCAAGTTCGATCCGGACAGGCCAGTGCTAAATTAAATGCAGGTGCGGGATTAATCTCCTGTATTGCCACCTTATTACAGCTCTTGCTGATTGTTCTGGGAGTGAGCGTAGAATGGTTCAAGTTTCTGCTAATTCCGAGTTTGGTGGGCATCGGAATTTTATGTATTGCTGCCGGATTCTTGATTTATCGAACTCCCCAAGCGGATAACAGTATGAGCATTAATGAAATACAAGAAATTGATAGCCGGATGTTCAGTATCAAAGAAGCGGTAATTATTGCGGTCAGTTTGACCTTAATCCAGGCTGGGATTTACGGCGCGAATCTTCTACTGGGGGATAGCGGCTTAATTTTAGGCACTTTTTTAGCCTCTTTATTTGAAGTGCATGCTGCTGTAGCAGGTGTAGTGATACAGGGAAATCCTCACAACCTGACTTTAATTTATGCTGTTATGATTGGACTTGCGGCACATGCGGTGTCTAAAAGTATCAATTCTTTTGTGACTGGGGGATGGAAATTTTTTCTGTATTTTGCACCTAGCCAGATTCTACATATGTTAGGACTTATCTTTATTCTTCTGAGTTTGAAATAAAGAAGGGCTGGTTTGCATATATTATGAAATGATCCAATCATTTTAAGTCATTTTTAAGATTCAGATTCTAGGCTAAAGCATCTTAAAGTCTTTGAGCCATGGATCATGCTGAAGCTGTTTTCCCATTCGTCTTCTTTTAGTCAGCGACCTAAAAAGTCGATTAGTCTTTCAGGCTTCAATATGTTGCTGGCTATGTGGCTAGGACTGATCCTAAACTTTGCTTTCTATCAGAAAATTCATGAATTTACGCCTTATGCCAATCTAAAAGCAGGCCTGTTACTGGTCGCTACGGCACTGATCATTATTGCGTTTTACAACCTGGTATTACAGTGGCTGAACTGGAAATGGAACGCCAAAATACTGGCCAGTGTCTTGATCATTCTGGGTGGCTTTAGTGCTTATTTTGTCAATAGTCTGGGGGTCGTTATTACGCCTGACCAGATCCAGAATATGCTGCAAACCGATGCCCGTGAAGTTCGAGATCTCTGGTCAATGCGACTGGTGATCTGGACACTGGTGTTTGTAACTTTTCCACTCTGCATCGTCTGGATGCTCAAAATACAGCCTGCATCGACTGGGCATCAGCTGGTGCATAAAAGCCTGAGCAGTGTAGTCTCACTCGGACTGATTCTAGGTTTATTGTTCTGTTTCTATGTCGATTATGCTGCCATCTTCCGCGAGCACCGCGATCTGAAGGGTATGCTTTCTCCACAAAACAGCATCGCGTCTACCTTGTCCTATTATAAAAAGAAAGCACCTAAAGCAAATTTGCCTTTGGTGACTTTTGGCGAAGATGCACATCTGCTACAGCAGGCTCAAATGCAGGAGCATCCCAAATTAATGGTGCTGGTAGTGGGAGAAACTGCACGTGCCGAGAGTTTTGCCTTAAATGGCTATGCGCGTAATACTAATCCTGAACTGAGCAAGTTAGCGGTGATTAATTTCAATCAGGTGAGCTCTTGCGGAACTGCAACAGCCGTTTCAGTGCCTTGTATGTTTTCGGGCATGTCACGTGAAACCTATGATGAACAGCTAGCCAGCCACCGTGAAGGTTTGCTGGATATTGTTCAGCGCGCAGGTTATCAGGTGACCTGGATTGATAATAACTCAGGCTGTAAAGGTGCCTGTGACCGGGTACAGCAATATCAGATTCCGGCTCAACTGAAACAGAAGTGGTGTGATGCTGGTGGTGAATGTTTTGATGAAATTCTGGTGGATAGCCTGAAAGATTATCTGGCGCATCTGGATAAAAACAACCCGCAACCGCAATTAATTGTACTGCATCAGATGGGCAGTCATGGCCCCGCATATTTCAAGCGTTCCAAAGCGCCGTATCAGCCATTTCAGCCGACCTGTAATAGCAATGCCATTCAGGGCTGTAGTACAGAAGAATTAAAAAATAGCTATGATAATTCGATTGTATATACAGACCATGTTCTTGCCCAAATCATTGAAACTTTAAAGCAGCAGACTCAATATCAGACCGGTTTCTGGTACCTGTCTGATCATGGAGAATCCACCGGAGAGCATGGTTTATACCTGCATGGTGCTCCTTATAGCATGGCGCCCACTCAGCAAACCCATGTCCCGATGCTGATGTGGTTCTCCGATGCCTGGAAGCAGCAGAATATCCAGCAGATCAGCTGTCTCAAAGGACAGACCAACCAAGCCCGTAGTCAGGATCATCTTTTCCCCAGCTTATTACGCTTGCTGGATATAAAAACGCAAGTGATTGAAGCTAAAAATGATATGCTTGCACAATGCTCACCATCCTTAAAGAACAGAGCTTGAAATGCATAAAATACTAATTATTGAAGATGACTTTATGATTGCCGAGTCGACTGAAACATTGCTCAAGTTGCATCAGTTTGAGGTGTACTGGGTCAATAATGGGATTGAGGGTTTAAAACAGTTACAGCAGCAGGTCTACGATATTGTCCTGCTCGATTTAGGCTTGCCGATGATGGATGGCATGCTGGTGCTAAAAAATATCCGGCAGAAGTTTCCGAATTTACCGGTGCTGATTATTTCTGCCCGGGATCAATTACAAAACCGGGTGGATGGGCTGAATCAGGGAGCAGATGACTATTTAATCAAGCCTTATGAATTTGACGAGTTACTGGCCCGTATTCATGCCTTAATACGCCGTAGTGGTTTAAAAAATACCGGGATAGATACGAATAAGAAATTATCACACAGTGGTTTGGAACTAGATCTGGAGCAGCATATCGCTCTGTTTAATGGACAGGCTATAGAATTATCCAATCGGGAATGGTCCATCTTAATGGCCATGTTAAATCATCCGAATAAAATTTTTTCCAAGAATGATCTGGAAGACAAGCTTTATGACTTTGATAGTGATGTCAGTAGTAATACGGTAGAAGTCTATATCCATCATCTGCGGGCAAAATTAGGAAAAGACTTCATCCGTACCATACGTGGGCTAGGATATCGCTTAGGATGAGCGCCATGCAGAAACGTTATTCCTTGCAAAAACGTCTGGTTATTTATATTTCATTATTTAGCGTAGTACTGGGCTGTGTGCTGATCTTTTCGGCATACCGGATTGCGCTCGAAGAAATTAATGAAGTACTGGATAAACAGATGCAAAGTCTGGCAGAGCGCATTGCAGAAAATCATCCGCAACCCCTGCAAAGCCAAATAGATCTGGCAAAACAATACAGTGAAGAAGATTTATTTGTAGATATCTGGTCCTATACAGATACAGCCACTTCCTTGCATCCGCAGGATGTTCTGGTGGCACCGGTCAGGAAAGCAGGTTTCTACAAGCATCAAACGCCATATGGAACCTGGTTAACTTATATTATTCCTGCTAAGCAATTACAGATTCAGGTGAGCCAGCAGCAAAATGTCCGGCAGGAACTGGCGCTGGAACTGGCAGCCAATATGTTTCTTCCTTACGTACTTTTTTTACCTTTTGCAGTGTTTGGCTTAGGCTGGATGATCCGGAAAAATTTTCAGCCACTCAATGACTTTAAAACTGAATTGGCCAGCCGCAAGGCACAAGACTTAAAGCCAATTGCAATGAAAGATTATCCCCTGGAGCTGGAACCGACCATTCAGGAAATGAATTATCTGTTTGGCCGCATCTCTCTAGCCCAACAGGAACAACGTCAATTTGTAGCGGATTCTGCACATGAATTACGCACGCCACTGACGGCCTTGAATTTACAGCTACAAATTTTGCTACAGCAGTTCCCTCAGAGCGAGTCTATCCATAATTTGAGTCAAGGCATTTTGCGCATGCAGCATCTGGTCAACCAGTTATTAAGTCTGGCCAAACAGGATGTGACCGAAGGTTTAAGCGAACCTGTTCAATTGCTATCACTGAATCAAATGACAGTCACCTGTATCGAAGAGCTGATTCAACTGGCGCTACAGAAAGACATTGATTTAGGGGTAGAGCAGCAGCAGGAACTCTTGATTCAGGGCCAAGCTTCGGCCTTGCACTCGATTATTTATAATTTAATTGATAATGCGATTAAATATAGTCCGAAGGATGGCGTGATTAATGTGTCGATTTTCCAGCAAGGCCATCAGGCAGTTTTACAGATTGAAGACAGTGGTGCAGGTATAGATCCCGCTCAATTCAATCAGATCCGGCAACGCTTCTACCGGATACATAACCATGCAGAAATTGGCAGCGGTTTGGGTTTATCCATTGTAGATAAAGCCACCGAGCGCTTGGGTGGAACACTAGAATTTTCGCGAAGTGTCAATCTGAGTGGCCTTTGTGTACAGGTCAAGTTTCCTTTGGCCAAAGCCTAAGCAAATAGGCTTCTAGTTTTTGGAGTTAAGGTTGCCTGATACTAGAGCGTATAGGAGTGGTCTTTTCTATTGGGGGAGTTTGTGGCTAAACAGCGTATAGCCAATGACATTGATGCACCAGATAATCCAGCCAGTCCAAAGGTTATGACTCAGGAAATGTGCACCGCGCATCATTTGTGCCCAGCCCATGGCCAACCCTAAAATTACTGCAGCGATCAGAAGAAAATAAGCACGCTTGCGGTTATAAATGCGATAAACAAAATAGCCGGCCATTAACGCAAAACCACTAGATGCATGCCCTCCAGGAAAACAGTGGCCTGCAGTGGCACTAAAATCCCACAAAATCCCATTATGGGTAGGTATGGTCATATCCCAGGGACAGGCATGGGCCGACTGAGATTTTAAAATTCCGATCGAGGCCGTGGTCAGCACCACCATGCTAAAGAAATAGCCAAATTCCCAGCGCCGCGTATGCCAGTTCTGCCATTTTAGTGATGCCAACCAGGCCAGTAATAATGTGATATACACCAGAATCAGCAGGTCTTTCACATAGCGATGATTGAGTTCTGCCAGTGCCCATTGTTTTCGAAGGGGAAATTGACCATGATCATCGATAAAGGGATAGATGAGCTGCAAGTCCAGCACTCCTCCAATATCAAAGAAGTTGAGAAGAATCAAAAAACTGAAGATCAAAAGTAAGGTTTGGGTCAGTAAAAACCGGGAACGGTCAGTGATCATTTTTAAGTTGTCCATTTCAGGCAGTAGCAAGAGCAGAGGTCAAATCAAATGACCAGCCAAAATGATGCCCCAGGTCAGGGCAATTAAACTAAGTGCTACAAACTGAGCCGCACTGCCCATATCCTTGGCATTTTTAGACAGTTCATGCCGTTCCATGGAAATACGATCTACCACTGCCTCTATCGCTGAGTTAATCAGTTCAATGATCAACGCCAATAGGCACACGGCGACCATCAGCGCTTGCTCAGCTGGACTAACCGGCATCCAAAAACTTAGAGGAATCAAAATAAGGTTGATCAGCAGAATTTGCCGGAAGGCAGCCTCATTTTGAAAGGCGGTTTTAAAACCAGCCAGGGAATAACGGGTCGCATTAAAAATACGCTGCGTTCCTGAGGTGCCTTTATAAGGTGAGCGGTAGGAAGACATAGAACAGTTTCAGTTAACAAGAGATAGGATTAACTTAAATTTTCAATCTTAAAATGCTCTTAAAAAAACCGGCCGATCTCTGGATTTTTTATACACACAGCTTTTACATTCTTTTGCACAAAATTAAGAATTTTTTAAGTTTGGACTTCTATCTTGAGTAGCAAGTTAATTTCGTGGTGTGAGCCAAATGATCAAGTTTAGTTTTGATCCTTATTTATCTAGTCAGATTCACTTTCTAAATACATATTTCAAGCAGCCTGAATATAAAAAACAAACCCATCACAATAAATTTTTACTACAAGTACCTCCGGCGTATCCGGTAATTTCAGCACAGGATCAATCGCTACATTTGACGGTCAAAACTGTAGAACAAAGCGAGACACCTGAACGCCGTAGCCTGGAAAATTTTATTCAGGAAAAATATCAGCAAGTCCATCAGGCCACTGTATCGAGCTTCTCTTCGACCCTGTTTGCCGGTTATCACGGAGCCGAGATGCAGGTGGTGATTGGTATGCAGCATTTAAATCAATTTAATGCCTTTCTGGAACAGTATCTCGATGAACCCGTTGAAAACATATTAAGCAAACTGAGCCAGACCAGGGTCAGCCGAGACAAAGTAGTAGAAATTGGCAATCTGGCAGCACTAGATATGGACAAAGCCAAACTGATGGTGGCCTTTCTGGTTTTTCATCTCTCGCAGCAACACATCGAATGGGCAGTATGTACCGGAACAACTGCAGTACGTTATGTGTTGCAACAGATGGGATTACGTTTTCATGTGCTTGAAAAGGCTGATCCGCAAGTCCTTGGAGAGGCACAACGCCTGTGGGGCAGTTATTACCAGCAGAAACCTTATGTGCTGGCGATTGATGTGGCAGAAGCCCTACAAGTCGCTCGTCAACTTTATCAATTTAGTCATTAAAGCATTTTGCTTGATTAGCGAGGCACAGAATTTAAATGATGACTGCTTTATTTGAACGTATCAACCTACAAGCACACCAGTATCCGCAGCGAGAAGCTGTGGTTACCGCACAGGCAACACTGAGCTATGCGGAACTACAGCAGCGGGTAGAATTATTGAGTGCCGGTTTCAAGCAGCTTAATCTACGACGTCTGGCCTTATGGGGCGTGAACAGCATCGACTGGATTGTGGTCGATCTTGCCGCACAAAAAGCCGGCATGACCGTGATTCCGGTACCTCTGTTTTTTACTGCAACCCAAGTACGGCATCTGCTTTCCGACAGCCAAACCGAGCTGCTATGTACTCTAGATGAATCTTTCTCTGCACCAGAATGGTTGCTGAATCTAGCCCAAGACATGAGTAGAGATGAGATATTTATTACTGGCCAACTACATGCACGCTTTTTTCAGCTAGAGCAGGCAGTACAGTATTCACTTTCTTTACAAACCCAGCAGCCGGCAAAAATCACCTATACCTCTGGCAGTACGGGGACACCGAAAGGCGTGTGTCTGGCTGAAGACACCATAGAATCAATTACTCATTCACTGAGTCAGGCACTGGCCAGCAGTCAGCTTGGACGGCATTTGTGCCTGATTCCATTTGCTACCTTGCTGGAAAATATTGCCGGCATTTATGTCGCACTGAGCATGGGACGCGCCGTAATTGTTGGCGAGGTGAGCCAGTTTGGCCTGACATCTAATCATACTTTTGAGACAGAGCGGTTTGTAAATGCAGTGCAGAGCTATCAAATCGAAAGTGTGATTTTATTACCGCAGATGCTGAAAGCGATTGTGGAATATAGCGCTGAACACGGTGCTGCAGGGTTCAAGATGCTGAAATTTATTGCGGTCGGTGGAGGGAAAGTCTCTGCTGATTTACTCAAACAGTGCCAGCAACTTAACCTTCCGGTTTATGAGGGGTATGGCCTGTCCGAATGTGCATCAGTAGTCAGTCTGAATCTGCCGGGTGCACGCCGCATTGGCAGTGTGGGTCGGGTTTTACCGCATGTCGAAGTTGAGATTGCAGCCAACAGCGAAGTGGTGGTGAAAGGTAATGCCATGCTGGGTTATGTCAATGATCAGGCCGCGACACCGTATATTCATACGGGTGATGCCGGCTATTTTGATGAGGAAGGCTATTTGTACATTACCGGACGCATCAAGCAGATGATTATCAGCAGTTTTGGACGCAATATTTCCCCGGAATGGGTTGAGTCCAACAGTCTGACCGAGCCGGAAATCCAGCAGATTGCCATTTTTGGCGAAGCCCAGCCCTATCTGTCGGCTGTGATTTATGCCCCTAATGACACCTCAGACCAGCAACTGGTAGCAGCGATTCAACGGGCCAATAGCCGGATGCCAGACTATGCTCAGATCAAACACTGGTGTAGATCTCCAGAGCCATTTTCCCTGAACAACCAGATGTTGACCGACAACGGCAAACTGCGCAGACAGCAGATCCAGCAAAAGTTTCAGGCTGAACTGATACCGGACGAGTCCCAATCTATTTTTGCATAGTTCACAGACCCATAGATCTATCGAATGAGAGCGAACACATGAATATTGCACAGCAAGCTTTGCACACCACACCTAATCAGATTAAAACGCAATTGGTAGAACAGGGCTGGGTTTTGTTAAGACATGAACACTATGACGTGACATCGTTTAGTGAGCTCATGAATAGGCTATGCCAGCGGCTGACTTATGATCCTGCACGCGAAAACATCACTCGCCAGTCTCAGAAAGTTGATGCAGGTAGCCAGGCCATGGGACTGCATATTGAAAATGGCACGACGCCTTTACCGCCCGATATCATCGCCTTTTTCAGTGAGAAAAGTGCTTCGCGCGGTTCGCAGACTACCTTATGTGATGGGCATGAAGTCTGGAAAAATATGCCGGATGCTCTCAAGCAGAAATTTGCCGAACCGATGACCATTAGCCGTTATTTACCCAAACCGATCTGGCAGAAATATGTGGCCACTGCCTTGAATATTGAAAATGCAGAGCAGGTCGGCCAGCAGGAGCTACAACAGTTTATCCAGATAATACCCGGCCAGCGGATTAGCCCGGCACATGACGGGGGAGTGCACTACCATTTAAATATGCCGATGGTCCGCCATGACAATCTCAAGGGTGTTCCAGCATTTGCCAATACCTTGCTAGGGCCATCTTTCAATTATGAAAAACCCCGTTTTTATTTTGCTGATGGTTCAGAGATCAGTTCAGACTTACTCGCAGAACTGGCAGAGCGTTGTGAAACCCAGACCTCAGAAATTGACTGGCAGGATGGTGATCTGGTGATCATTGATAACAAACGCTTTATGCATGGCCGACGTGAAATCTTGGTACCACTTGAACAGCGCAAGCTATACATCTGTATGGGACTGGGCTTGAATCCTGACTTTTAAGCAAAGCAGAAAGAGACATCTTAAAAAATTCAACGATAAGAGAAATGATCTATGTCCAATTTAACAGCAGTTCTTCTAGGTGCGACCGGTGGCATCGGACAGGCCATTGCCGATATTCTTGGGAAAAATGGCCTGAATCTGGTTCTGGTCGGACGTAATGAACGGACTTTACAAAAATTAGGTGAAAAACTGGCGCAGTGTTATCCGGATATACAACTGCAAGGGATCTGCTGTGACCTGGCCGAGCAGCACAGCCGTAACGATTTGCTAGGTGCGCTGGCCGAACTGAATACCCCCATTCACTATTACATCAATAATGCCGGTATCAATGATTTCAGTCTGTTCTCGCAGCAGTCACAGGAAATGATGGAACAGATGATGCTGATTAATGTGGTCTATCCCTTGCAACTGGTGCAAGGCATGATTCCATTGATGTCAAAAACTCAGCCAAGCCAGATCATTCATATCGGTTCTACTTTCGGTAGCATTGGCTATCCGGGTTATGTCAGTTATTGTGCCAGTAAATTCGCCTTGCGCGGTGCCACCGAAGCGCTTGCACGTGAGTATGCTAAGACCTCAATTCAATTTCGTTATTTTTCACCAAGGGCAACGATCACGGAAATGAATGATGCAAATGTCACAGAAATGAATCAGGCACTGGGAACTAAAATGGATGATCCTGATTTTGTCGCACAAGAGTTTTATCATTTCTTACAGAAAGATTGTCAGTCGTATCAGGTCGGTTATCCTGAAAAGATCTTTGTGAAGGTAAATCAGGTTTTACCCAATATAGTTTCTGGTTCGATTGAAAAAGATCTGGATACTATTTATAGATATGCTGATCCAAATATGTTTTTTTAACAGTTAAAGGTATACACACAAGGAAAACTCCAAAATTAACTTTTATGGATAATAACTTTGAAAGAGTGCTGTCACAGAGATTCCATTTAACATAATATACATTATACGAAATCAATCTGTTAGAACCCATTCAAAATGTCTATATTCTCACCAATAAAAATGTCTAGTTTATGATGCGCATCAACATCCGAGATGGTACTTCAGGTCTGATGCATGCCAGCTGTGGTCAACAGGGTCATTGTCGCCATGACGATCTATTAAAATCAGAATACCTTGCCATTATTTCTGAACATTTGCTTAGCTTTGGTCCTACATTGGTGCATGAGAAGTAACGCTTGAAACGTTCATATCAGCTTAATTCAAAAAGGTTTTTATGTGCTGGATCACTTCTTCTGGTTTTTCGCCATGCAGCCAATGTCCTGTATTTTCGATCATTTCAATTTTTGCTTGAGAAAATTGCTCATCAATTGCTGCGAAGTGTTCCGGTTTTGAAATATAAAAAGAATTTCCACCACGCAGGAATAAAGCTGGCTGATTCATTTTTTCGAGCTTTTCCCAATCCATAATATCTGAATAATGATCAAATAAAGCCTGAACATTAAAGAGCCATTGTCCTTTATTAAAGGATTTTAATAAAAACTGAATTACCATTTCTTCATGAATGTATTCACGCATAATTTTTGCTGCCTCAAGTCGTGAAGCAACATTTGCTTGCTGTACTGCGAATAAAGCTTTAAAAATTTCAGTATGATGACTTTCATGATATTGGATCGGTGTGATATCCAGGACGATCAACTTTTCAGTTTGTACGCGGGCTAAATCAGCCAATTTCATGGCAATTTTTCCGCCCATAGAATGCCCTACTACTACGAACTTTTGAATATTTAAACTCGATAAAGTTTCTAGGACATCTTCAGCCATAAGTTGATAATTTAAGTCTGAGCTATGAGCAGAAAGACCATGATTGCGTACATCAATTTGAAGCACGGTTCTTTGCTCAGAAAAATATCGAGCTAGTACTCCTAAATTACTTAAACTACCGAATAAACCATGAATAAAGACCATTGGAGATAGCACTGACGTTTCGTGGTGTTGGAGTTGATAATTTAGGATCATTTGAGAATTCCGTGATTTCTGTATTTAACTGTTAATAGTGGGTTTATATTAGGAATTAATCAATTGTAAAATTTTTAAATATAAAATTTTGCTTAGGCTATTTTATGGAAGTATATTTTGCTTAGGCTAAAAAAACTTAATCGATTCATAAGTTTTTAAAATTACGATTTAAGATCTGGATGGATATCTGGCTATAAATATGAACGAAGATGGTTAAATTGTGATGCAGACCAAATAAAATTAATGAAAACCTTAAAACTGGGATTTAATAACATGTAAAGCACTTTTAGGTCGGAGTGTTTCTTAAATTAACTCGCTGTGATTATCCAAATAGACTGAGGTAATTTAAATAATCTGCCTTAATATTTACTGCTCATAATTTATTAAAGATCGACCATTCATAAGTAGCTTATTAATCGACTTAATTCTGTTTAAAAATAATACGTTTTAAGACCAAATGAGTTACAGGCAGTAAATATCAGTATTATCAATTCCCCCTTCTCCCTTTCTTGAGAAAGTTGTTAAACTTATGTGTTGCTTAGGCTATTTTTAGCATCTTAAGATATTCAAGTTATTAGCTTAAATATCAGCGTACAATCACGCTATCCTACTTAAATCGTCCTGTTCAAGAAATTACAAAACTACGATTATTCATTTATTCTTATCAATGTATTAAAAACAGTGGATATATACCCGAGATATTAGATATTCACACCAAGATAAATTTAAATTAACTTAACAGATTTTTTATTACATGATATTCAGGAAATGGTCTTTCAGGTTTTAATATCTATAAAATCTGGTTGTGAAATAGACTTACCTACTTAATTTTTATTCTACTGCGAAAAACTTTCAAGATAGAAAAGTATTTTATAATTTATTCTACATTCCTATTTTTACAAAATACGCTTGTGGTCATTCCAGATTGAGTCAAACTTTGATCCTGCCTCTTAAGAAAACTTTTGGCGACCATGACCATCGTGGGCGCCATATCCAGACTGCTGTTTTCTTCGGACACCTTTTGAATATCCTGATAGGCTTTCAGTCGTTTGCAGAAAGCCTGACGTTGAGTTTGGGCATCTACCTTTTGATCATCTTCATCTAAAATATGCTTGGTTTCATTAACGATTTTAGTCTGAGCTGAAATAAACTCGTCATAGGCACTTTGTGAAAGCCGCTGTGCGAAGACCACACTACTCAGTCCTAATAATAATCCAGCACAAATGAAAGATGATTTTTTTAGCATTTAAATTTCTTCTTTCCAGACATCTTCATAATCATCGGCATCAATCATGAAACGAAAACCTGTTTCCAGAGCCAGATACGGTAAAACTTCTGGTGCGATGTCCTGTAATTCACGTACGGTCATGGTTTCAAAAGCATCTTCACTTGAAGGTTCTCCGCCGTAAATATACCAGCTGATATTTTCAGCCGGCTCGGGCTTTTTACGAATGCCGACAATCGGATCTTGTTTCAAGGTATGTACGGCCACGGCAACCACATCATCACCACTCACTTCAACATAAGCCGAACCTACTTCTTCACAGAGCAGTTTTTGTTCCGCGATCAGTTCTTGTAAAGGTGACAGGTTTTGCGTGTTTTTCGACATTCGGTCTTACTCATCAATTTTCATTAGCGCGCTATTTTAACTTAATTTTAATGAAGCTGATTGGGATTTCATCGAGATCTAAAAAATATCTGCCCTTAAACCGTGTTAAGCGCAGATATGGATCTCAACTTATTGGAAGACTTTAAAGCGCTCTTCATCCGCCAGATAATCTTTAGCTCGCGGCTCGCCTTCTATCGAACCAAACACCAACTGTGCACGCAACTTCCAGTTCGATGGAATGTCCCATTCCGCATGAACTTGCTCATCCACGATCGGATTGTAGTGCTGCAATGATGCGCCCAATCCTTCTGTATGCAATGCTGTCCAGGTTGCAAATTGTGCGATCGCAGTCGAATGCTCTGCCCAGATTGGGAAGTTATCAGCATAAGATGGGAATTGTGCCTGTAAGCCTTCTACGACTGTGTGATCTTCAAAAAATAAAACAGTGCCTACCCCTGCCGCAAAACTTGCCATTTTTGCTGTGGTTTTTGCAGCGCTTTCTTCATCTTTGGCATAGCTTTTTAATTTATCTGCGACGAAGCCCCAGAACTTTTCATGTTCTGAATTGAATAAAATGACGGCGCGCGACGACTGAGAATTGAAAGAAGATGGGCTTTGCTTAATTGCAGTCTGAATCAAATCAGTTAGACGTTCAGGAGATTGTTCAACATTTTTGGCAATGGCATAAATAGTACGGCGTTTAGTAATTAAATCTAAAAACTGATTCGACATTTTTGAAAATCCTGGGATATATCTTCGGGAAAATTTGAACCTTCAGTTATTTTTGTGAAGGATAGCTAATCAATGAAGCTTTTGCTTTAACGTGAGATAAAGCTTATATACCTTAAAAAATAATAGACTGAATTACTAGGCTATTTAATTGATATTTTTATATATTTTTTAGCTAAAAATGATCATTTTCATCTATTTTTTGAACATTCGTTAAAACTGCTGCCCTATGATAGAGCCTGATGCTAAACAATGGTTCAACATGCGCTATTACTGAGCAAAATTTTAAGAATAAAAGACGTTCAATCACCAAATTTAATCTTGCTTAGGCTATTCTAAAGAATAGCACATCATGAAATAAATCTCATATTGCAGATAAAAAATAATCCCCCAAAATTGGAGGATTAATTTTATAAATAAAAGCTAAAAACCCAGTTTAAAACTTCGCGTTCAACACCTGAGCAGATACTTTAGTTTTCCAGAGCTCACGTAAAATCGGTAAATAGAATTTCTCACCGAGTTCAACCAGCTCTGCATCAATCAAGGCATGCATCTCGTGCATAAACAAATAATCCAGTTCAACTGTGGTTAGTTTAGTCTGCTGTTTTTGATAGTCTTTGCGTTTCTGTTGGGCTTGTTTAACCAGACGATCCGCAAATGCTTTATCTTTAAACTGGGTAATTGCTTTTAATCGCAGTTCGATAATACCCCATCCAGTTAAGAATATCTGGAAGGTTTCAAAATCATCGCTGGTCGATTCCCAAGACATTTCTTCCAGATTTTCATTATCGGGAAGCACAGGTAAAAGAAGTTCCATCACACTTGGGAAAATCTTTTTGAAATTCAGAATAAATTTAACAGGATGCTCACCTGGATAATCCTTGAATTGCACCTTTCTTTGAACATCTGTTAAATAAATATCAAGCATAAAACAATCATCAGTGGTTAATCTCATCTAGCACTATTGTACGCAACTCTGCCTGAGATAAAAACCACTGCTGACTATTCCATGATAAAACAGGCGGAAAGATTGAAAATAAAAGCGCTACAGCCCTTATTTGGCATTCGGTGAAACCATCTGTTCAGGACGCACCACCTCATCAAACTGTTCAGCGGTGACTAAACCCAGTTCAACAGCCACCTGTTTTAAGGTTTTTCCTTCCTTATAAGCTGTTTTGGCAACCTTGGCTGCATTCTCATAACCAATGACCGGATTCAATGCCGTGACCAGCATTAAAGAATCATGCAGGAAATGTTCAATTTTCTCATGATTCGGCTCAATTCCTACGGCGCAATGATCATTAAAACTGTTACACGCATCGCCTAAAAGCTGGATGGATTGCAGCAGGTTATAGGCAATGACCGGCATAAACACATTCAGTTCAAAGTTACCTGATGCACCTGCCATATTAATGGTGGTGTCATTGCCGAGAACTTGTGCGACTACCATCGTCATCGCTTCACTTTGCGTCGGATTCACCTTACCCGGCATGATGCTAGAACCCGGTTCATTTTCAGGTATACGCAATTCACCAAAACCACAACGAGGCCCACTGGCCAGCCAACGAATATCATTGGCAATCTTATTTAGGCTCACTGCTAAAGTCTTTAATGCACCAGAAGCAAATACCGCAGCATCACGGCCTGCCAAAGCCTCAAACTTGTTTGGCGCAGTTACAAATGGCAAGCCAGTTAACTGTCCCAGGGTTTTAGCAGACTGAACGGCATAATCGGGATGAGCATTCAGACCGGTACCGACCGCTGTCCCGCCTAATGGCAATTCATATAAACCAACTAAGGCCTGTTCTAGACGAAGAAGCCCATGATCCAGCTGAGAGACATAACCGCTGAATTCCTGCCCCAAGGTTAAAGGCGTAGCATCTTGTAGATGAGTCCGGCCAATTTTTACAATATCGGCAAAATCCTGAGATTTGGCATATAAAGTATCGCGCAAGCGTGTGACTGCCGGAATTAACAGTTCATTGATCTGCAAGCTCGCAGCCACATGAATCGCAGTTGGAAATGAATCATTGGTAGATTGGGCACGGTTGACATGATCATTTGGATGAACCGGTTTTTGTGCCCCTAAATGATTGCCCAATTTCTGGTTGGCAATATTGGCAATCACCTCATTACAGTTCATATTACTTTGCGTACCTGAACCGGTTTGCCAGACCACCAATGGAAATTGACTGTCCCATTTCCCGCTGATGACTTCATCTGCCGCATCTACAATGTAGCGTGACAGTTCTTGGGAAATCTGGTTCAGCTCGGCATTGGTTAAGGCCGCAGCTTTTTTGACGAGTCCCATGGCACGAATCATTGGCCGTGGCAAACGCTCATTTCCAATTTTGAAATTTTGCAAGCTACGCTGAGTCTGAGCGCCCCATAAAGCCTCGCTCGGTACAGCCACTTCTCCCATCGTGTCATGTTCAATACGTGTTTGCATGTTCAACCTCAATTCTTCTTGCCTGTTACGGATCTTAGGAATTTCTATATCAATGATTTAATCTATTTATTTAAAGTAATCGATTACAGTATTAATGTAAATGATAATTATTATCAAATACAAGCTAAGTTCTCTTACTTACTGCCCTCTGAGCGTATTCTGATAAAACAACCATTCATCCTCAAGCATCTTTCTGAGTGATCGCTGAGGTTGCCAATGTAGGATATTTCGCGCTTTTCCAATGTTCGCCCCCAATTGATCGATTTCCGCATGTGGGTATGGCAGAGCATCCATGGTTTTGATTGCAGACTGAGTCACTTCAGCCAGTTGATCTAGCAAATCCTGTATGGAAATCAATTCACCGGCAATATTAAAGGCTTCACATTTTAATTCCTGCTGTTGTGATAGCCATTGCAAGGACTTGATCACGGCATCACAACAGTCTGCGACATGCAGAAAACTGCGTTCTACTGTGCCATCCGCAGTATGGGCCTGACGGCGTAATTCCAGATATTCACGTTGCTGTGCAGCGACCTGCATCGCCAAAGGCAAAATATTTTTCGGTAAAGGTGGCACCGCTTCCCCCAGCACACCGTGTTCAAAGGCGCCGGCGATATTGGACAGACGTAGGATTGCAATCCGCCATTCATTGTCAGTTTTGGCAGTATCGCGGATAATTTCCTCAACCATCTGTTGCGATTTGATATAGGGATTCGGATAGGTATAGTTAAAAGGCAGATCTTCGCTTAAATCTGTGCCAGATTGTCCATATACCGCCAGACTGGATAAATGTACCAGATGACGCACTCCGGTACGTTGCATGGCACGCATGAGACTCATAATACAGCTGACATTATCATTATAATATTCAAGTGGTTTTAATACTGATTCTTCCAGTGACTTAAAACTTGCGGTATGTACCACAGCCTGAATCGAATGCTGCTCAAAGACTTTGTTCAATGCTGGCGTATTGCGAATATCAATTTTGATAAAAGGTACATACATACCAGAAATAAATTCGAGGCGCTCCAGAGTCTGTAAGTTAGCATTGGCCAAATTATCGACCACAATGACCTCTAGTCCTTGTGCTAACAGACTTAAAGCAATATGTGAGCCTAAAAAGCCTAATCCACCCGTCACTAAAATCATTTATACTACCTACTTTCTGATGAAGCCAAGATCAATCTGTTGCTATTGATCAAGCCTGTAGTGAATTTCGATGAGCACCTTAATTCTTGTTACCTCCGCACCGACTTCCATTTATGCCTGGCATGCCCTGGGTTTGGCTCAGGCCTTGCAAGATAAACAGGAAGCATTCCGTGTATTCTTCTATCAGGACGGCGTATCGGTCGCAAATGCACTGCAATGGGTACCCGACGATCAACGTCATCTTACACATGCATGGCAAGCGCTACAGATTCGCCTCCCGGTCTGTGTAAGTGCAGCATTGGCACGTGGAATTACAGATCTGGACAATGCTCGACGTCACAATATTCAGCAGCATAATCTGGCAGATGCCTTTGAATTGGTCGGTTTAGGTGAACTTGCCGATGCTGTTCAGTCCTCACAACGTCTCATTCAATTCTAGATGTTTCATTTTTTAGAATGTGTTGCTTTTCCAAGGAATCTTGTGTGAAATCTGTACTTGTTATATTAACCCAAGCCAATCTGACCAGCCTGCAGGTACATGAAAGTCTGTCGGCTACCATGGTCTTGGCAACTTTTGGCGCAGAAGTTAAAGTCCTGCTACAAGGGGCCGCCCTTAGTCTGCTGCGTTCAGAGCTGCAATTTGACCAGTTGCAACATGCATTTAAACTGGCATCAAATATGGTCGACAGTTTTGAGTTTTATGATCTCACTCCAGTTCTGATTGAGCAGAAAAACCAGAATTCCCCATTTGTGACGCAGAGCGAACAAGAAATCGAATTTATTGAGCTTAATCCTGAATTTATTCAAAGCTTTGATCATGTGTTGTATTGGTAAGGAATAAGGATATACAAATGTCAAATCATACACTTTACCTGATCCAATCCAGCTATTCGGCAACAGCGCAGATCCTAGAACAACTGGCTCAAATTTATGCAACGGGTGATCAGGTCGTGCTGATGGGTGAAGCGGTTTTGCTGCTAGAGCATTCATTTCTTCAAAGCTTGCCGAAAATTCACATGCTGGAAAATGATGCGGAGTTATTAGTACAACCTTTGCCTACACAAATAAAGCTTTTGAATTATGCAGATTTTGCAGATCTTTGCCTCGAGTTTAATCGCTGCATTTCAATGAAATAATGAATGAGTTAGATATGAATTTAGAATTGGATCAAGATGGCCATCTAGTTGACTATACCATCTGGAATGAAGACGTTGCTCAAGTGCTGGCCGATAGTCTGGAACTGAGCTTAACTCCTTGGCATTTTGAAATTCTGCAAGCGGTACGTCAGTTCTATCAGCAGTTTGGTCATTCACCAGCAACACGCCCACTGATTAAATTTTTAATGAAAACTGTCAGTGCCGATATCAATAATGCCATGCTTCAGGAAAAGTTTAATACTGGTCTGGTGGCCCGTCACTTAAGCCGTTTGGCTGGTGTACCCAAGCCTGCGAACTGTTTATAAAGATACTTAGCTTTTTAAAGCATGTGTTTAAAGGCCCGAATCATTTTTTGGGCCTTTTTTCATGAGAACAATTTTTAGGCTTAGAATAATGAAAGATACAGCTGGATCTAATTCGTCAAGTTCGAGTTTGTTCTAATACTCGCAACGCCCGATGCAATTCATGATCCATTTCAGGCAGAACTTTAATCAGAAACTCAATTTGTGCTTTCGCTTCGGCCTTGCTCACCAGTTGGGCCTCTACCAGTTTTTGCTGCTGACTGATCAACAAACTGACTTGTTGAGGATTTGGTCGTTGTCCCTCACTTAAAGCGTTAATGATCTGAGTAAAGTCCAGATATAACTGTTCTTGTTGCTTTGATAATTCGCTTTGCTTTGCAACCGTATCATTCTGTTCCTTATTCGTAGTTTGACTATTCTCAGGAGAGTTAACAGATATATAGCTTGCCGATTTTTCAGCTGGCAGGACCGGATCAGAATGGGTCTGATCAGTAAAATTCGTCCGATAGATTTCTTGTCGTACCTGATAGCCAATACCGACTAAAGTCCCAAACAATAGCAATCCGAGTATTACATAGAACAGAATTGTTTTATCATTCATTTTTATGTCCTCAGCTAAAGAAAGACAGCCTTTATCAAAAAGCTGTCTTTTTCGCTCATCGACTACGGCGTTGACCAGTCTGCTGGTGCATAACCAATCCGGACGCGTTGTGGATGATTCCCTACCGGCACACTGAGCACTTTATTGCCTGTGGCAAAATCAATCACTGTGACCACATCGGTTTCACTTTCTGAAATCACACAGCTACGACCATCCGGGCTTCGCGTTGCCCAATAAGGTTTACCTGCAGAAATCAGTTTCCCGGCTGTCAGTGTTTTGCGATCTACAATCGTAGCGTAGTTATCCATCGTACCGGCGACACAGAGCTTTTCACCATCAGCACTGATTGATAGGCCATGATGACGTGAATCATTGACCCATTTTGTCCGGTCTTTCGGAATACTGTCACTACCAGGCAGCTGTCCGATCCGGCTAATCTTGTTCTGATTCAGATCGTACTCAATCAGACCATTAAAAAATGAAACCTGGGCATACAGTTTGGTTTCATCCTTGCTAAATACCATTGGTCGTACTGAGTTGGATAAATCTTTGCGGCCAAATGCATCCAGTGCAGGTCTGAAATCGATTTTTCTTAGCACCTGATGTGTATTGGCATCTGCAATAGTGATAAAACGCTTACCTTTAGTAAAGTCTTGCCACTGTGCATCCATCGACGTTTCCACATTGCCGATGGCAGAGTTCAGGATCTTGTTACCACCATCGAAGTAAATGTTTTCATGCGGTTTATCGCCAGTGCTGAAACGGCCCAACTCTTTACCGGTATGGATATCCAGTACATGCACCACATTTCCTGAAGATGCAGATACGGCGACCCGTTGCCCATCTGGTGATACCGCCATATGGTCAGCACGGAAGCCTTCTACAGGCGTCCGCCAGTTAATCTTGCCGGTTTTGATATTAATTGATACCACATCAGCGAAACTTGGTCGTGATGCAACGACTGACTGTCCATCTGGTGTCGAGTACATATCATCCACCAGCTGGTCATTGCCTTCACCGGCTGTAGCCTGAATGTAAGTATAAGCAATCAGTTTGATTGGATTCAGGTGGATTTCTTTAAGGCGCTCTTTCCGGTCAGGAATCATGTTAATAACGCCAATCTTGCCAAAATCACCCGATGGACGAATCACGGTTACCGTGCCATCCCAGTTATTTCCGACAAAGAAAACCTGCTGTGAATTGGCAGGTGCAGCTGAAGGTGCAGAAGCGGCCTGTACACTAGGCAATGCAGATAGCATCGCCATTGCAGATAGTGTCAGACAGAACCGTGGCCATTTTTTATTTTGAATTTTCATCCATTATGCTCCGCATAATAATTTATATTTTTGTTTTCATTCCTTGTTGTGTACACAGTCAGGCTGTGTTTTAACGTATCTAATATACAAACGTATAAAATGATTTACTGTTATTTCCGACCAAAAAATATGCAGCTATTTTAAATCTATTACTTCAGGTTCTATGAATTAGGTGATCACCTTACTTCGATCTTATGTATCCAGCACATCGACGAACTGTGCATTGAGCACTTTGGCAAGATCAGCCGGCTTTAATCCGATATCCAAACCTCTTTTACCGCCACTCACATAGATCTTATCGAACTGTTCTGCGCTGGCATCGATCACCGTTTTTAATCGTTTCTTTTGCCCAATGGGACTTATTCCGCCAACCAGATAACCGGTCAAGCGTTCTGCATGTTTAGGATCTGCCATCTGAAGTTTTTTGCATCCTACGGCCTGCGCTACTTTTTTCAGATTGAGTTGATGATGTACCGGCAATATGGCAACAAAATACTGTTTATCATCCGTAACCAATAAAGTTTTAAAGACTTCTTCCACCGAAAGCCCCAATTTCTCAGCAGCTTCTAGCCCGAAACTTTTGGCATTGGCATCATGTTCATATTCATGAATGCTGTATTCAATTTTATTGGCTTTTAATAGTTTGCATGCAGGTGTCATAGAAAGTCTTGTTTGAGATGAATCGCATGATTATATAAAGATTAGCTCAAGAAGTTAATTTAGAGGAGGCAACTATAGAGCAAATTTTGCTTTAAGCCCGTATTCCGCCTCAATCAGACCTATTTGGTTGAATCGTTACGCTCTTCAATACTTTTAAACTTTTCTGCAAAGATGATGATGCGCAAAATTGCATCAAATGTATGCGTTTTTGCCACTATCCAAGCGTTAAGCGCTTAATAGCTTCACTATGTAGAAGACTTGAAGATGAACACATTCGTCACTTCATGCGTCTATAAATACGAGGCATATAGTCCAAGGGTTTTATCTTAAACCTGCTGAGATTCAACCCTTATCTCAGGCAGAGAAAATACATTCTTATACAGTGTCTGTCATGAATACTTGAATTGAAAATGATGTAACTCATTCCAATCTATTAGAAGAATAGGCTCAGAAAAATCCAAGTAAAATAAGAAAAAATATCATTAACATATTGTCTTATCTTATTTTTTTAAATTTCATCATATTTTGAGAATCGATCGATAGCTTATAGATAAAGAGGATAATCAGCACAACTCTAAAGTCAGAATGTAAAGAGTTTTCTATGCTCTAGAAATCGAACATTGTAGTAAAATCAGCCAGACAACTCCTGCTCAAAACTAAAAATATCACTAAAAGGAAGAATTTAGCGTTAACATGAAGATACAGTTACATAAAGGATATTAACTGTTTTTGCCAATTGGGTTTACAATGAAAATAATCTGAATACCCAGCGAATTGTAATTTTTTAACATTGCCAAATCTCTGCAAAGTTTTCATTATAGCGCCACTGTTTGCTATATGCTTTCTACGTTAATTAAAAGAAATTATAAATAGTAATGTAGAAAATCATGCAATAATAAGCAGAGTTTGCAGACATCTTGCAAACAAACCCCGATACTTTTTAATTGGAGCATGCTGGATGAGTTCGACCATTTTGGTTATTCATGGACCGAATTTAAACTTGCTTGGGAAGCGCGAACCGGAAGTTTATGGTCACCTTAGTCTTGACGATATTAACCAGCAACTGATTACTCAGGCTCAACAGGCTACATTACAACTTGAAACTTTCCAGAGCAACTGGGAAGGTGCCATTGTTGACCGAATTCATCAAGCTCAGCAAGACGGCGTTCAATATATCATTATTAATCCGGCAGCATTGACTCATACCTCTGTTGCGGTTCGCGATGCCCTTCTTGGCGTTGCCATTCCTTTCATTGAAGTCCATCTGTCTAATGTGCATGCACGTGAGGCATTCCGACATCATTCGTACTTGTCCGATAAAGCCATCGGCGTGATTTGTGGTCTAGGTGCAAAAGGCTATGCTGCTGCCCTCGACTATATCATTGAAAAAATACAACCTTCTACACAATCTTAATTAGGAATACTGTCTCATGGATATCCGTAAAATCAAGAAACTCATCGACTTGATGATTGAATCTGACTTACAGGCGATCGAAGTTAAAGAAGGCGATCAATCGATTGCATTAACTCGTCGTAATCCAGTGGTTGCAGCAGCTGTTCCTGCGATGCCTGCACCAGCAGCCGAAGCGCCAGCAGCAAAATCTCCTCGCGGCGCAGTTGAAACTTCACCAATGGTCGGCGTGTTCTATGCAGCACCAAGCCCGGGTGAGCCGACCTTTGTTAAAGTTGGCCAGACCGTTTCTGCAGGCGATACGCTGGGTATTATCGAAGCAATGAAAATCATGAACCCGATTGAAGCAACTCAAAGCGGTGTGATTGAAGAAATTCTGGTGAAAAATGGTGAAGTGATTCAATTCGGTCAACCACTTTTCCGCTACCGCGCTTAATCACCCCGGGGATTTATAATGTTGCAAAAAGTTTTAATTGCAAACCGTGGTGAAATTGCGTTACGCATCACCCGGGCTTGCAGAACTTTAGGGATCAAAACTGTAGGTGTCTATTCTGACGCAGACAAGGACCTGATGCATTTACGTTTCTGTGATGAAGCAGTATGTATCGGCCCTGGTGCGAGCAGTGACAGCTACCTGAATATTCCTGCGATTATTACAGCTGCTGAAATTACCGGCGCAGATGCAATCCATCCTGGTTATGGATTCCTCGCTGAAAATGCAGAATTTGCCGAAATCGTAGAAAATTCTGGTTTTATCTTTATTGGCCCACGTCCGGAACATATTCGTTTAATGGGGAACAAGGTTTCTGCCATTATTGCCATGAAAAAAGCTGGTGTACCAACAGTACCAGGCTGCGACCATGCCGTAACGATTCACAATGCCATGGCTGAAGCGAAAGAGATCGGTTTTCCACTGATTGTAAAAGCTGCTTCTGGTGGTGGTGGTCGTGGTATGCGTATCGTAGAAAATGTCGATACCCTGCTTGAATCTGTTCAGGCTGCACAGCGTGATGCGGAAATGTGGTTTGGTGATGATACGGTGTATATGGAACGTTTCCTGCAAAAGCCACGTCATGTCGAAGTGCAAGTACTGGCTGATGGTAATGGCCATGCGATTCATCTGTATGATCGTGATTGTTCACTACAGCGTCGCCATCAAAAAGTACTGGAAGAAGCGCCAGCACCGAACTTACCAGAGCAAGCACGTGCTGATATTCTAGAAGCCTGTGTGAATGCATGTAAGCTGATGCAATATCGTGGTGCAGGTACATTCGAATTCCTGTTTGAAGATGATGAGTTCTTCTTCATTGAAATGAATACGCGTGTTCAGGTTGAGCATCCGGTGACTGAAATGGTCACGGGGATCGATATTATCGAACAGCAATTGCGTATTGCTGGCGGCTTAGGCCTCGATATTCAGCAAGAAGACGTCAAGGTTTTAGGACATGCGATTGAATGCCGTATTAACGCAGAAGATCCATCGACCTTCCTGCCTTCACCAGGCAAGATTGACAACTTCTATGCACCAGGCGGCGCAGGTATCCGTTTAGATTCGCATGTTTATCCAGGTTACAGCATTCCACCGTATTATGATTCGATGATTGCCAAACTGATTTCGCATGGTAAGGATCGTGAGACGTCTATTTCTCGAATGAGAAATGCTTTGGAAGAAATGATTTTGACTGGCGTTAAAACCAATATTCCTTTGCATAAAGATTTAATCCTTCAGGATAAAAACTTCTGCAAACAGGCAATGGATATTCATTACCTAGAGAAGCATTTGTTAAAGCAGCTTGAAGGTGCTGAAGACAAAGCTTAAATCAAAGCTCATAAAAAAAACCGCTGTCATTCAGCGGTTTTTTTATTGTTTGCAATTTAAGGCAATACGCGTCTGAGCACAGCAAAACATTGTTCGGCTTTTTCATTGGCGCAGAAGTTAATGGTATAAGGGTTTTGCCATTTCACAAAATATTGCGAAATTTCACCAGACTGATCCACCTGATTGCCTGAACAGTCTTTTTCATTATTGTCATATTTTACTTGCAGAATCAGCGCTGGAATCTGCTGCGAAGGATCCTGTGCCGGCTGATAGTCATATAGCCCCGACGTCCACTCATCGCCACTTTTAATCACCACATTATTATTGCCTTTAAAATTATAATATTCGATACATTTTTTATTATTCGGGATTTCCATTCCCCACAATCCGACAATTTCCGGACGGGTTTTCACAGTAAATGTATTTGGGATTTCAGCAGCTTTAGCAGGAGCATTCGCTGGTTTTTTATTTTCTGTCGCCATTAGCCAAGGTGAGCTCATGAGTAAGATAAGGCTAAGACATATTTTTTTCATATTTACCGGCATCTTGTTAACAATTGATTCTAAATTATCATATTTTTTGGGATCGTGTCCCGCTCTAACGCAATTTCAATACAGAGTCAGAAATTATTTATCACATTGTTTAAAAACATGGATTTCCTTTCTGACTTTTTTTGTATATATTTCGTATATAAGAATCTTAATAGTTCGCATTAATAACAGATTAATCAAACAATAAAATTATATTTTGGGTCAAACTTAGTTGCTGAACAAAGTGATCATTCACACTTAAAAATTTGAATAGGATTTTAAATTTGCAATTAGCTCGAATAACAGAACAACAATTAAATCATGAAACCTATGCTTATTTTGTCATTGTTTTCGCTGTTTTAGTCTGTTGTTTTATTGGGATCGCAACCAGACCAATTGAGTATCTGGCCTTATTGTGGCCGGCCAATGCTGCCTTGTTAGCCCTGTTCTTACGCTTTCCACATTTAAATAATATGGGAGGTTGGCTTGGTGCATTCAGCGCTTTTATGTTTGCAGATCTGATCACCGGGAACAGCCTATTACAAAGCCTGTTTCTTACCTTGTCTAATCTGATCAGCACTATTGTCTCGATATTTTTTATTCGATATTTCAAGATTAATTACAAATACTATAATACTGGTTATACATTCGTTCATTTATTTGGCATCTTCGCTTTTGCAGGCTGTCTGGCCAGTGCGGCTTTTGCAGTTCTCACCTTGCCAAATCTACCCAATTCATTCATGACCAAAGAGAATTTATGGATTGATTTTGGTCTGTGGTGGACCGGTGAAATGGTGAATTATATTGTGTTTCTCCCTTTAATCTTGGCATTCCCAAGAATAAAAGACATGCAGTATCTATTTAAAAACCGTCGTCAAAAGCGTCATCATTTCAGTTATTTTCTGCCCGCAGCTACAGTCGTACTCTGTGTCATCATCACCAATATTTTTTCAGGTCCGGGCACCCTGCTCTATCCTTTGGCTGCGCTGATCTGGGCCGCATTAACCTATCGCCTGTTTAGCATGACACTGATTAATGCGTTTGTGACTATTTTAACCTATTACAGCCTGACGCGGTTTTATGCCACAACGCATGACACCTTGACAGATTCTACGATTTATATTTCGCTCCGGATCGGGCTGTTTATGCTGGCCTTATCGCCGCTTATTCTTTGTATTATTAGTCAAAACCGCAATGAGCTGTTTAAACGGGTTCTCTATCTGGCCAATCATGACAGTCTGACCCGCACCATGAACCGTCATTTTTTCTTTCAGAAAGGTGAATATTTACTGCAATATGCCAACAGAATGGAATTTTCGGTCATCATGCTGGATATTGATCATTTCAAACGTCTGAACGATGATTTTGGCCATCATGTCGGTGACAAGGTGCTGCAACATTTTGCGGAAATCATTCGCTGCAATTTACGTGCTGAAGATCTGTTTGCACGAATTGGTGGGGAAGAATTTGTGCTGTTACTCTGGAATACCGAACCATCAGAAGCACGTCTTATTGCAGAACGGATTCGTGATATGGTGGAAAAAACCCCGATTTATCAATCAGATGGCTCGCCCCTGTATATTACCGTGAGTGTGGGCATCACTCATCAAAATGAACCGCAGGCCCAAGACCTGCAAAACCTGATCAATATTGCAGATCAAGCCTTGTATCAGGCCAAACATCGTGGGCGAAATCAGGTGGTGCTTGCATCTTGAGCCTAAATGATCTACAACCTTGAAGCAACAACACTAGGGAATGGCAATGAAATTTGAAGAATATCTGCAATATGACGGTTTAGGACTGGCTGATCTGGTCGCCAATAAACAAGTACATTCAAGTGAACTTTTATCTGCTGCACTAGAGCGTAGCTCAATTGCCAATCCCGAGCTAAATGCAATTATTATTCCGATGCATGAGCATGCATTGAAACGGAGCCAGCAAAATCTGTCCGGACCTTTTGCCGGTGTGCCTTTTCTGGTTAAAGACCTGTTTCAGGAATATGCCGGTTATCCAACTTCTTATGGTTGTCAGGGCTTAAAACGGATTGGTTATATCGCCGAGACCAATGCCGAGATTGTCAATCGCTGGGAAAAAGCCGGGATTGTGACTTTTGGACGTACCAATACTCCTGAATTTGGGATTAAAGGTATTACTGAACCAGATGCTTGGGGCAGCTGTAAAAATCCGTGGAATTTACAGCATAATAGCGGCGGCTCGTCCGGTGGTTCCGCTTCTGCCGTGGCTGCCGGAATTGTACCAATTGCGGGTGCTGGTGATGGTGGCGGCTCGATACGTATCCCCGCTTCCTATTGCGGCCTGTTTGGCCTGAAACCGAGTCGTGGCCGCACGCCTTGGGGACCACAAATGAGTGAAGCCATGCATGGCGCCGCGATTCAGCATGTACTGACCAAAACGGTACGGGATAGTGCTGCAATGCTGGATGCCACCCATGGTGAAGATCATAGTTCACTGTTTAAGATTCAGCGTCCACAGCATCATTATCTGGATGTGATTCAGCAACCGCCAAAAAAACTGAAAATTGCGTTTAGCACTTATTCTACGATTGGCACACCTGTTTCCCAGGATGCCATTAAAGCCATTGAAAAAACAGCCAAATTGCTAGAATCTTTGGGCCATGAGGTGGTCGAAGACCGCCCAGCCATTGATGGAATGCAACTGGCCAAGGATTTTATTACCACCTGGTTTAGCCAATTTTCATTTATGCTGGATGAAATCCAGAAAGGCTATCCGTCTAAAACAAATGATTTTGAATTGGACTCTTTAGCACTGGCGGCTTTTGGGGCCAAAACCAGCGCGATTGATTATATCCAGAACCTGAATAACTGGGGCCAGTATGTGACCCAGATGAATCATTTCTTTGATAATTATGACCTCTATCTAACGCCTGCAACGGCGACAGTGGCGCCGAAAAATGGTGAGGTCAAAACACCAAACTGGCAGAAACCGATTCTTAAAGGTTTATTGAAACTGAATAAAGCGCATTTACTGGCGCAAGGGAAACTAGTAAACCAGATTGTGAAAGAAAATCTAAAATGGGTGCCTTTTACCCAGTTGGCCAATATTACCGGACTCCCAGCGATGTCTGTACCGCTGTACTGGAATGAACAAAACCTGCCGCTCGGTTCACAGTTTATTGCGCCGTTTGCCCGTGAAGATCTCCTGCTACAATTGGCAGCTCAATTGGAACAAGCTCAACCGTGGTTTGGGCAATATTCCAAGATCCGTATTTAATGTTGAGATGATATTTTCAAGCCTGTTTTTGCAGTTCGACTTTATTCGGCAATCCGAAAATCAGTAACAAGCCAAGCAAGGTCGATGCTGCAGCAGCGATAAAGATAGATGTGCCGCCGACTTGATCCCAATAATGCCCAGCCAGAATACTGCCACTCGCCACGCCAATGCCCCACATGGTGCTATAGAGCGCTTGTCCACGTCCTTGCTGCCCTGCAGAGAAGTTCTGGAATATCACCCGCATTGCAATCATATGAAATAAACCGAAACTTAAAGCATGAATCGTTTGAGCAAAAAACTGTGCCATAAATGAAGCAGGAAAGACTCCGACGATGAACCATCTTAATCCTGTCATTAACAAGCATAGCGTGACCAGATGACGCCATGACCACCGTGTCAGAAAGAACGTCGCATAGGCAAACATGATGATTTCCGCAATGACCCCGACTGACCAGAGCAGCCCGATCTGACTGGTGCTAAATCCCGCCTGACTGAGATAATTGCTATAAAAACTATAAAACGGCGCGTGTGAAAATAGCAGAATCAATTCAATCAGGAAAAAACTATACACCACTGGGCGTTTAAATATCGGCCATAAGGGTTCGAGCTGTTTCTGGGCGGTAGGCGCCATCGTGGGCTCTTTAATGGTAAATGACCAGAGAAAGGCCAGAAATGAAATACACAGCAACAACACTGGCAACATACTGATGCTCATAATTTCAAAGACGGCGCCCAAGCCGAATACACCAATAATAAAACCGACAGATCCCCATTTTCGTACTTTGCCATAAAGTTCTGCTCTTTTTTCCCCGAGCCAAAACAAAGTCACGCCTTCAAACTGTGCCAAAATAGCATTCTGAAAGAAACTGAAAATCAGCATCAGTAAAGCTACGGACTGAAAGCTATTGGGAATGATAAAAATCATGAACCAGATACAGGCTTCCATCCAGGTGGCAATACGTACCAGCAGCATGCGTTTACCAGACTTGTCTGCAATCCAGCCCCAAATTAAGGGAGCAAAAAAGCGGGTGACGATTGCAATAGAAGATAAAATGCCAATTTCCTGATAATTGAAGCCCTGATCTTCTAGATACAGACTCCAAAAAGGCATGAACGCCCCAACAATCGCATAGTAAAAAAAGTAAAATCCACTGAGTCTATGCTGGATTGCTAGAACTGGCATTGATTTATATATCCTAATATTTTCAGAATGTTAAACTAAATAGATTTCTATAGCACTGTATTCGACGACTCTTGATTTTGCTACGAGCATCTCGCATTAGTCTAAAAATAAATTTTCATAAGTTTATGGATAAATTTTGCTAAAGTAAAAAACTCTGTGTGGAGTTAAATTAAAGTAAGAACATAAATCGGCTTCTATATTGAGCACACGATAAAGAGTGGAAATATTTTAGAAAGGAGTATGGGTGGACTTTAAATCTGAAGATCAATAATTACACAGACATTCTCATTATTTTATGGCTAAAGTATGTCCAAAGAATTTTCAGTTCATAGGCTAAAAAATTAAAACTAACTCTAGCTTTATAGCAAGGAGAAAATCAATGCCTAACTTTATAAGACCTATATGCTCGGGTCTAGTTTTCTCTTTAATGGCAATAAGTATTTGTAGTGCTGCATATGCTAACGCTTCCCCTATAGCATCTAACTCTTCAAAAGATAATATTCATCCCAATATAGATCATCATTTAAGTGAAAGTCTTTATCCTGATGAAGCAAATATAACTGAAAAAATCGCAGATATAATTGAGATATCGATTCGGAAAGAATATTCCACAGGTATCGCGCTACGTGATGCCCATCCCAAAGCACACGGTTGTGTACGCGCAGAATTCAAAGTAGATGAAGCTCTTCCTAAAAACTTGGCTCAAGGTGTTTTTCTTCCGGGAAAAACATATCAAGCCTGGATTCGTTTCTCTAATGGGTCTAAAAATGCCCAACAAGCAGATATTAAAAAAGATGCCCGTGGCATGGCGATAAAACTTTTGGGAGTACCGGGAGAAAAGCTTTTAGATGATGAAACCTCTACTCAAGATTTCATTATGATCAATCATCCTGTCTTTTTTGTAAATGATCCAGTCCGATATATGTCATTTATGCAAGATATAAATAGCGATAGATTTTTCAATAAGCTCCATATTCCTTTTGCATTAGGAGCTAAAGGAACCTGGATTGCCTTAAATACGAGAAATAAAATTTCTAATCCTTTGCAAACTAGATATTGGTCTATGGTGCCCTATCAATTAGGAATAGGCACTGATCGTCAAGCTATAAAGTATTCAGCTCAAGCATGTTCGACAGTGACAGATCCTCTTCCACATGCTCCGCATCATAATTTTCTAAGAGAAAAATTGCGCAAACATTTGCAAAAAAGTGAAGCATGTATGGAGTTTCTGATACAGCCTAGAACATCAAACACCATGTCAGTCGAAGATTCCATGACTGAATGGCAAGAAAGTGAGGCGCCTTTTTACAAGGTCGCAACTATCCGCATTCCTCAACAAGTTTTTGATACACCTGAACAAAACAAGTTTTGTGAAAATCTCTCTTTTACACCATGGCATACACTACCGGAGCACAAACCTCTGGGAGTAATAAACCGAATGCGAAAAGTGATTTATGATCGTATTAGTAAAGTTAGACATGATATGAATTCTACTCACAGATCAGAAGCACATTAAAATATAAGTGCTTATATGAAGCTATCAGCTAGACTAAAATAACCTGTTGTACTGCTCATTCGCCTTAACTTAAAAGCTTTAGTTTACAAACTCTGTGCAGAGTTAATTTAGAAACATAAATAAAGCTGCTACATTAAAAATGACATTATAAAAAGGAAAATGGTTTCAGCGATGAAAATTAAATCTCCTATTATTAAATTAATCATGAGCTGTTTATGTTCAGGTTCAACATATGCAATAGCCTCTCCTCCACTTCCCGATAACAGCAAAATCCAAGCATCTCATATTTCGGAAAAAATACCGGGTACAATATTATCTATACAAGAACAAAATACTGATCTGTTTACGAATGCCTCACAACGTTTCTTAATCAATTATCGCAGTCGTGGCACAAAATCCGAACCCATTGTCACTTCAGGCTATATCTTGTTACCTAAAGGCAAATTCCCTAAAGATGGCTGGCCTGTTCTGGCTTGGGCGCATGGTACAACTGGCGTTGCTGATACATGTGCACCCTCTGGGGATTATGTGGGCGGGCCAGTCCATGTCTATCAGCAAATCGCTGCTAAAGCATTGAATGCCTGGCTCGCTCGCGGCTATGCAGTCATTGCACCTGATTATCAAGGTTTAGGCACTCCGGGCGGTCATCCTTATATGAATGCGCGAAGTCAGTTGCATACTGTCGTGGATGCTGTACGAGCGATCCACCATTTAAAGCCTTATAGCTTTAGTAAAAATTGGTATGTTATGGGTCATAGTCAAGGAGGTGCAGCATCTCTTAAAATTGCTGCGGCCGGTCAAAAAGATGCACCTGAATTTGATCTTCGCGGGGCAATTGCACTAGCACCGGGCGGTTACCAATATGAAGGAATCGCTGAATATGTTGCCAGCAATTCGCAAATCACGACTGATGTCGCCGCATTTTTTCCAATTGTGCTTTTAGGAGCAGAAGCTGCAGACCCGATGCTTGCTCCAGCAAATTTAGTTAGCCCAGAAATGGGAGGAATTCTTAATCATGCACGCAGTCGCTGTTTGTCAGAATTACAATCTGACCTAAAACAAGCACCTAAGACTGTCTTTAAATCAAATATAAATCTGGCACCTTTGACAAATTATTTAAAAGAACAGTCTATTGAGAATATGACACCGACTGTGCCGGTTCTGCTGGTACAAGGTGAGAAAGATCAACTGGTCGATTATCGTGGTACTTATGCTTACTACCAGCAGGTATGTACAAAGCAAAAATCTATCGTTTTCCATCTCGTCAAAAATGGAGATCATCGTGATTCCTTAAAACAGAGTGAATTTCTGATTGAAAACTTTATCCATTCAGTTGAACAAGGAAAAGCTTTGAGCACCTGCCCTACAAAATAACCCGGCGAGCTTTTATATTTAATCATTAAAAACGCAAATATTTTAATCTTCATATTTATAGAATAGTCCTTTAAAGGAGCGCTATTCTATAAAGAGGATAAACTGATATTAATCCGTATTCTTACTTTCTGTTAAAACTACACTTACGATTTTGAATTGTTTTGAGCCCATCATTTTTATACCTTAATTCTTTAGCAAACAATAATTAGAATGAAAGAGGTTATTTATGTGCTCGAACTATGAATTCCCCTCAAAAAAACGTCTTTCCTTATTAGATATTCATGAAGATCAACTCGAACTGGAAATGAAAAGGCATGTTTATCCTTTAGCGCCAGCCCCAATCATGATGCGCGGTGCTGACGAGTTTGAGCTGGATATCGCACGTTTCGGACTGATTCCAGCTTGGGCGAAAGAATTGAAATATGGCCGGCATACCTATAATGCACGGACAGAAACAGTGGCATCCAAACCGAGTTTTCGACATGCCTGGAAAAACAACCAGTTTGCTTTAGTACCGGTTGATATATTCTATGAACCTAAATATATAGATGGTAAACCGCGCTGGTTTGGTATTTCACGTGAAGATGGCAATCCTTTTACCGTGGCGGCAATTTATGATGATGCGCTCATTGATGGTGAAAAAATCAGATCATTTTCGATGCTAACCATAAATTCAGATCAACATCCCTTTATGAAACAGTTTCATGACCCGAATGACGAAAAACGCTCGATTATTGTGATTCCGGAAGAATCACGACATGACTGGTTGCACTGCGATCATGAACAAGCCCATGAATTTTTCTTTGAAATGAAAGATGAGTTTATTGCAAAGCCGAGAGATCAACGTTTATCGGGAAATTAAAAAGCCCTAAACCAAGTTAGGGCTTCGTCCATGTGAAAAAGCTATTTTTGCTCTCTCAATGGATTTTCGGGTTCTGCATTGGGTTTTTTCTCTGGTTTGACATGCTTATAAGATGCCTGATTACCCTTGTCGTCATTCGATTCTTTATGCGGATTTGATTCTTGCTCTTGCTCTGGCTTATTTGTCATATGCATCTCCTTCATATATCTATTAAGAGATAAATATGACATCTACTGCTAAACATCAATGTTATTTATGTTGCACATTCAGTTTTCTAAAAAGACAAATTTTCCTTGAAGTATTCTTTTACATTTCACAAACCCTAAAGTCCATCTGAGCAAATAAGCTGTTCAGCCTGATCGTAGATGGTACAGCAAAGAATATGAATTCGCGTGCGAGCCGATATCGAATACATGAAATTTTCTAAGCTTATCCACTGCCGGAAAAAGTCTTTTCATTTCAGTAAAATCTTTAGGATGATTGGCCTTAATCATTCGATGCCAACCAGCTAATGCAGTTTCAGCCTGTGGCCTCTTTTGAATTGCTTCAAGAATTCGAGCATGGGTGATCACACGCATAAATTTTATTGTATTCCAGTTCTAAGCAGCTAAGAATTTATCAAAACGTAATCCTATTGAAATGATTCTTTTATAAAGTATTCCTTGTGAGAAATTATGTTTAGATCCAAAAATTTTATCAGTAAAGAAAAACCCCGCCAACTGATAATTGAACGGGGATTGATCTTCATTAAGATGTCTGATGATTTGGCACATTATTCAATATTTTTCAAGCAATCACGACACTGTTTGACCTCATCATGGTCACACGTGTAGTTAATTTCAGTCGCACCATGAAGACCAAATAAACAAAATATAAATTGCATCATGTTTTTCTCCTAAGTGTAAAAAGCTCAATCTAGGATCAAGCTTTATTGCTTTAAATATAGAATGATTCAATATAAAATGATTGGATCAGCGATCTAGAACAACTTCAGTACTCAGCTCTGTTTAGCCTTTCAGTAAAATTGAAGCTTTTGGGCTAAGTTTGTACAGGCTCTTCAGCTTGAGTCGCCTGATCTTTTTTACAATGATCACTTTTACAATGCTTGCTGCTCATCATCTGACACATTTTCTCTTTGCAAGATTTAAAACAACAGCCAACCATTACGCCCATGCCAAATGCGCATATACATCTCATCATAGCTTTGTCCTGTCTTTTCGTGAAAAGAGATATATAAATAACATCTATTCATGTATCTCTCCTGAGGGAATTTTCAGGCTTTATGTTGTGTATGAAAACTTATGTGAAAGAGAATGAGCAAAAAATACAATCAGCAAAGAAAAAACCAGATTTAAGACGGAAAAGAAAAAGCCTGTTTAACTCTCCTAAATTAAACAGGCCCTATAATGTGCTGATTTTTAATTATTTTCATTAAGTTCTTAGAATGACGCCAAGATATCACTAGCCATGCAGCCAATCTGTGTAGGATATATAGATGCAATGTTTCAAAATATGAAAAAACCATTACTTTTGTTAATTAAATGACTGTAATTTATCCAAAAATCTTTTTAATGGGCAAATAAGACGATTAAATAACCAAAACCCAAAAAGAATTGCTAAACCTATAAATGAGAATAGGTTAATTCAGATTTGTAGGAGAAAATTCCTTATTTCAGTCAATATCGGATGTTATGAATGTTCAATGTCTCATAAAGTTTATAGATCATTGCTTTCTTTTTAGTCATTTCTCTCTATAATTTTTCATATGAGCAATAACAATATTTTGGCAGCATGAAAAATCGCATACTAATTACTTTATTGATGAGTCTGGCAATAAGCGGCTGCCAAAAACAGCAAGCAGAGAGTGCAGCAGAAGCTGATGCAAACATTAAAGTGCAGTTTGAACAATCAGATAATCAACTGAGTGCTTATCTGGACAAACTTGACTCTTCAACAATTAGTCTGGAAGAAAGAACACGTATCCTGTGTGAACAATATCCTAAAGAATATAAAAATAACTATATGCCTGCCTTGCTAAAACTTGCACCCAAGGAATATACAGAAAAAGAGTTGCTCACCGACCTAGACAATGCCTTGAATTTCTACAAGCTAAAAGCCAATATTCAGTGTTAATAAATACTTAGTCTAATCGTGCAATGAAATATAAAAAAAACCGCCTGAATCAGGCGGTTTTTTTATGAAGAGCATATATCTTAAAAAAGATTAACGCTGTGGCTTTCACTGATCTTGTTGATTACGTGAACGTTGTTGTTGCTGGTTACTGTTTTGCTGTGGCTGTTGTTGCTGTTGGCCTTGCTGGTTTTGTTGCTGCTGGTTGTGTTGACCACCCTGCGGCTGTTGTTGTTGCTGGTTATTTTGTTGCTGATTTGGGTTTTGCTGGTTGTTTTGTTGACGCTGCTGATCTTGATTTTGTTGTTGCTGTTGCTGTTGCTGTTGTTTCTGTTGGTCTTGCTGTTGATTATTAGCCATGGTGGTATTCCTTACTATTTGCTTTAAATTAAAAGCCGATAGGTTTCGACTTAATATCTACTCTACGCATTTTTCAGATTTCGCCAACCTTTAACCTGTTACAGATTAATTCAATGTAAAAAATAGTAAGATAAGTACTTGAAGTGGAGATTAATGCGCAACATAAATTACCTGATATAATGCAACAGAAACATAATGAAAGACTTTATAGGTCAAAAATTTATTATCCAATAAAAGGAATAACTTAAGTCCTATTTCATATATAGGAAAATTTTTAATAAAATTTAAAAAGCGTTATTAAACAGAACCACTTAATAACTATGCTATTGATATTTATAAATATATAAAAATAAATCTAAACCTTCTATATTTTTAAAAAATTAAATAAAACATTAAAAATACAATTCTTTTTGAATATTATTAACTGTGAAGAAATACGATACTTAACATGACCTCACCAATAAAACTTAAGCTGTTTCGAATTTACGTTGACTTTAATTCAAATATTTTTACTTATTATTTTAGTATAAACTTAGATCAAATCATTGTTTGTAATTATATTTATTAATCTATTTATAATAAATAAGCCTCTTTAAAAGAGGCTTATTCTATTCAGTTTTTATTAGATATTGACTACTTTGACGATAATCGTTTGAGTATCTTCCTGCTCTTCGGCCAGATGCAAACGTTTAAGCTCTTTGCTTTTTACTTTGAACTGTAAGTTCTGATAAGAAATTGTGCTTGGTATCTGATCAAAATATTGACCATCAGCGTCAATTTCTTCCTGAAATAATGGTGTACCCAATTGATAGTCAAGACTTTTTAAGACTACATATTTTACTGTGGTTTTCATTCCAACACCCTACTTTCACTAAGCACTTTATTTTTATTTTTACCATTGTTCAGCCTGAGAATAAACCTATATTTTTGAAAATAGCCCAAGCTTTAACCACTCAGATTTTGTGATCAGGTCAACATGAAATTACACTAATCTATGAAAAAAATTTTAACTTTCATAAAAATATAAATATACTTGGAGTTGATCGACAGAAAAAATCTGTCCAGATTGATCTAAAATCACTCCCACAAAGAAAATATAGAGACTATGATAAAAACCTGTTGCGGCTTACTCGAAGAGAAAAACATAAAAATTGCCTTTATCGAAAGCGCAAGTTCTGGATATCTCAGTAGCCAGTTCTCCATCTGTAAAGGAGAAGGTGCCGAAATTTTGATTGGTGGTTTGATCTGCTACGATGTAAGTGTCAAGACTTCAGTATTGGGCATTTCCAAGACTCTAATCAATAGTCATACTGCGGAATCCATGCCGGTGACTGTTGCTCTGGCGGAAGCAGGTAAAAAAATGTTCCGTGATGCGGACTGGATTATTGCCTGTACAGGGCTGCTTAAACCAGGCGGTAGTGCGACGCCAGAAAAACCGGAAGGGACTTTTTTTGTGGCCATTAATGATGGCACGCAAATCCATCAGTTCCAGTATTATCTGAAAGGCTCGCCACTTGAACGCCTCAACAAACTGTCCGCTGTGGTTGCACATGACATGATCAATCTATTGAATAACAGCTAAGCTTTCAAAGTTACTATGTAGCCTGAATAAGCTTCATTATTTCTACCGTATTTTAAGATAGATTGGCATGATCAAATGCCAATCTATTTTTTTGAGGGTGGAATGACCATGAATATTAAAACCGCACTGCTTCTGCTCCCTCTGAGCTTGCCCAGTCTGGCTTTCGCTACTGTAGGCGGCCCACAAAATATTGAAGTTCTAGGCTATGAAGTCAAAGAACAGAAGCTTTATATCATGCGTCATTATCTTGATGGTCGTGGACGCTTGCCTCAACTGTATTATTATAATTTTAAATCCCAAAAACCAAATCAACTGGTTCAGGTCAATTCCTTATATATCAATCCTAAAACCAAGCGCATCGATTATGATCAAGACAGTCGCAAGTTTGATCAGGACATTGCCAAAATCAAAAAACGTTTAGTTCCATTAAATCCAATTCAAAAATCAAAGCCACAGCTTAAGGTGTTAAAGACAACGAAAGGTAGCGCGCCTGCCTGGCATGATCCTCAGGAAAAAGTGCCAAAATGGACCTATCAATATCAAGTAAAATCCAGCTTACAAAAAAGTCCGGTTCAGCAAGCAGTCAGTTATCAGCAAGGCTTGAAAATTAGCCAGGCCTATAAAGTTCCGAAACAGAATAAAACCCTGGTAATAGTAAAGTATCTGGGTATTCCTTTTGAAACAGGTTATAGCATTGAAGATCCGGCACTGTTAAGTCGATAACAGAATTCACTAAAAAAAATAAGGTCTCAATTGAGACCTTATTTTTATTCTAGGACATTTACGGATCAAGCCGCTGTAGAACGCTCAGCGATTGGCACTACTTTACGTAGTTCTGGACCGGTATAGTCCGCGCTTGGACGGATAATACGGTTATCTGCACGCTGTTCCATCACATGCGCTGCCCAACCTGTCACACGTGACATAACAAAGATCGGGGTAAACAACTTGGTTGGAATGCCCATGAAATGATAAGCCGAAGCATGGAAGAAATCCGCATTACAGAATAATTTCTTCTCACGCCACATGACTTCTTCGCAGCGCACTGACACTGGATAAAGTACGGTATCACCGACATCTTTGGCTAAACGCTCCGACCAGACTTTAATAATGCCATTACGCGGATCATTGTCCTTATAGATCGCATGACCGAAGCCCATGATTTTTTCTTTACGTTCCAGCATGCCCAGCATTTCACGTTCAGCTTCTTCAGGCGACTTCCAGTTTTCGATCATGTCCATCGCAGCTTCGTTGGCACCGCCATGTAGAGGGCCACGCAAGGAACCGATTGCACCGGTAATACAGGAATGCATATCTGACAGCGTTGATGCACACACACGAGCGGTAAAAGTCGAAGCATTGAATTCATGCTCTGCATACAGAATCAAGGAAACATTCATTACCTGTTCATGTAGCTCATTTGGTTTTTCACCATGCAGAAGATGCAGGAACTGTGCACCAATCGAATCATCGTCAGTATTTTCTTCAATACGTACGCCGTCATGACTATAACGATACCAGTAACAAATGATTGCCGGCAAAGTTGCCAAAATGCGGTCTGCGATATCCTGTTGCTGCTCAAAAGACTGCTCAGTTTCAAGATTGCCCAGCATGGAAACGCCAGTACGCATCACATCCATTGGATGCGAATCCGCAGGAATACGCTCAAGGACTTCTTTTAATGCCTGAGGTAAAGTGCGCAAGGATTTCAGTTTGGCTTTGTAGGCTGCCAATTGCTCTGCTGTCGGCAATTCTCCGAAGAAAATCAGATAAGCGACTTCTTCAAACTGGCAATGTTCAGCCAGATCCTGCACGTCATAACCACGATAGGTCAGACCTGCGCTACTTTTCCCTACTGTTGAGAGTGAGGTTTTACCTGCCACTTGTCCGCGCAATCCTGCGCCAGTGAGTACTTTTCCTTCAGCCATTTTTTTAATTCTCCTGTTTAAACAGTTTATCTAATGTGTCTTCGAAGCTGTGATAATCTAAAAATTCGTAGAGTTCTTTTCGTTGTTGCATGATATCCAGAACATTTACCTGAGTACCATGTTCGCGCACCGAACGCATCACTTCAAGTGCGGCTTTTTGCATGGCACGTGTCGCTGACAATGGATACAGCACCATGCCAATGCCCTGCTCAGCCAGTTCATCTACCGTATAATAGGGTGTATCACCAAATTCGGTAATATTTGCCAAGACTGGAACACCGACCGCATCACACACTGTACGGTACATGGTGATATCAGTCATCGCTTCAGCAAAGATCGCATCTGCGCCCGCTTCAACACAGGCAGAAGCACGGTCAATCACGGCTTGCAGGCCTTCTTTTTGTAGCGCATCGGTACGCGCCATCACCACGAAGTTTGAATCGGTTTTCGCATCTACAGCAGCTTTGATACGATCGACCATTTCCTGTTGCGATACGATTTCTTTATTTGGACGATGACCACAACGCTTCTGTGCCACCTGATCTTCAATATGAACCGCAGCGGCTCCTGCTGCAATCATCTGCTTGATCGTGCGGGCAATATTTAATGCACCGCCCCAACCGGTATCAATATCAACCAGTAAAGGTGTATCCACACGCTCAGTGATCCGGCGTACATCTTCAAGAACATTATCCAGGCTGGTCATGCCCAGATCAGGCAAACCATAAGAATAATTCGCGACACCCGCACCTGATAAATAAATGGCTTTATAACCGACCTGTTTGGCCATCATGGCAGCATAGGCATTTACCGTGCCCATAATTTGCAATGGTTTCTCGACTTCAAGCGCTTGTCTAAATCTTAAACCTGCAGACATTTGTTCTGTCATCTTCCTTTTCCACAGTCTTGGCTATAATTATTGAAATTCGAGTATACTCATTTGGCTTGCTCATTCCATAACCCGATAGAACAAATACTCTAAAACTTTAGTCAAATTTTTAAGTTTTGCTTTACCTAATTAGCAAATAGCGCACTTATCTGGCGCAATTATGAAATATGTGCATATATTTGCTATGATGGCGTTTCAATCTTTATTGTCATGTTGATGTACGATCTCCTATGCAAGACCTTGCCCTAGAACCGCTCGCCAAAGATCTGCCACAGACCAAACGTGGTCATGAGCGTTGTATTGCGCTGCTGATCAGTGCAACCGAGCTATTTCTGGAACGGGGTTATGACGCTGTCTCTCTGGATGATATCGTCCAGCATGCCGGAGGCTCCAAAGCTTCGATCTATAAATACTTTGGCAATAAAGAAGGCTTGTTTAAAGCCATCTGCGATTATCGTCGTATCAAGTTTTTTGAAGATATCAGTATTCCGATCGAATTGATGGCACTGGATTTTCGTAGTTATTTAGTACACACGCTACTCAATTTTTATCACCAGATCATGCAACCTGAAAACTCGGCCTTTATGCGTCTGGTGCTGGAACAGAGTCAGCGCAATCCAGAACTTGCTCAACATATTCATGAGCGAGGCCCGGTGCATGTGCAAAGTGCCATTGCCACGGCTTTAGAACAGGCAGATGCGCAAGGTTTATTGCATTGCGAAAATCCACAATATTCGGCACAGTTGTATTTTGGTATTTTGCGCAATCTGGAATGGCGTATTCTGATGGGAATTCCGGTACAGGAAGATGATCAGGAAATCGACAAATACATCAGTTATTGTGTGGATCGCTTTTTAGACGGTCATCAAAAAGTCTAGTTTTTTTGCATTTTTCATTGCTTATAGTATATTAGCCGATTCCGTATTTTTTTCTTAAACTAACCAACAACTGATTGTTGATCGAGTTTTTCGGCAATTATTGTGGAGTAACGAATGGCTCTCCGTCACTTTCTCACCTTACGCGATTTATCAACTTTAGAACTTAACCAGATTTTGCAACGCGCAATTGAGCTTAAGCGCAAACAGCATAACAATGAAGTGTTCCAACCATTTGTTGGTAAAGTGATGGGCATGATTTTTGAGAAATCGAGTACCCGTACGCGTGTTTCGTTTGAAGCTGGCATGAGCCAATTTGGTGGTAGCGCGATTTTCCTGTCTTCACGCGATACCCAGTTAGGTCGTGGTGAACCGATTGAAGATTCAGCACGTGTGATTTCAAGCATGCTGGATATCGTGATGATCCGTACTTTCGGCCATGATATCGTGGAGCGTTTTGCATCTTATTCAAAAGTTCCAGTGATTAATGCGTTGACAGATGACCACCATCCTTGCCAGCTACTTGCTGACATGCAGACTTATGTAGAGCAACGTGGCTCAATTGAAGGTAAAACTGTTGCCTGGATTGGTGATGGCAACAATATGTGTAACTCTTATATTGAAGCTGCACATATGTGGGGCTTTAATCTGAAAATTGCAGCGCCAAAAGGCTATGAGCCACAAGAAAAATTCCTGTCTGAATTCGCGCATTGTGTGGAACTGGTTCCTTCTGCTGAAGATGCAGCGGTGAATGCTGACCTGATCGTGACTGATGTTTGGGCAAGCATGGGTCAGGAAGAAGAGCAGAAGATCCGTGAAAAAGCCTTTGCAGATTATCAGGTGAATGAACGCCTGATGGATCTTGCACATCCGGATTGCTTGTTTATGCACTGCTTGCCTGCGCATCGTGGCGAAGAGATTTCAGAAAATCTGCTTGACCATAAAAATGCTGTAGTTTGGGATGAAGCAGAAAATCGTTTGCACGCGCAAAAAGCCTTGGTTGAATTCCTGATTAATGAAAATCTGAAAAAAGACTAATTTTTTAAGATGAATTTTCACAAATTAAGCACCAATCTCTGGTGCTTTTTTTGTCTCAGCTCTTATAATCGTTGTTGAAATGGAATAAAAAGTGATTTTATACAATGCAAAAAAAATATTGGATTTTGGCACTCTTGGCAGGTTTTAGCAGTGCTGTCTTACCGGTGCATGCTTCTGAATTTGACCAATATCTTCAAGAAAAAAATATTATTGACAGCAAATTTAAAATTCAGAAAAAAGCTGAACTGAATGAATTACTCGCAGTGCTCAGTGCAGAGGATTCCAGAACTTTACCGTTGCAGATTGATCAAAATACGATTATTGAACAATTGCAGTTAAGTGCCAACAAAACCACACTGAAAGGCATGATCATCACGCCCGATTTTAGCCAGTTTGAAAAAGACCTAGGGCGCAAAGAAGTGATGAAAGTCATTCGCAACAATCTGCTGAATAATTGTGAAATTTTCTTTGAGCATCGTTATCAGATTGCGAACCCTTACAAGGTTGAACTCAGCCTGAACTCGCAGACACAAACCTATAAAACTGATATTTCCCAAAAAGATTGCAAATTAAAATAATCTAAACCCATAAGACATTTATTTCAATTCAGGATTCTTGAATCCTGAAAACAAAAGGTAGCTATGGCTACCTTTTTTTGATGAACTTTTTTATCAAGGTGTACCTCAATTAACGTATCAAGCCTTGTGGTTGCAAAATAATAACCAGTGCACCCAGTATTACCACCATACCACCAAGCAGATCCCAACGTGACAGTGTGACTTGATCAACGAAGCGCAACCACATTAGCGCTGAAAAAATATAGATACCGCCATAAGCGGCATAGATCCGTCCTGAAGCAGCTGGATGCAAGGTTAACAGCCAGACAAAAGCCGCCAAAGCCAGAGCTGTCGGAATCCACAACCAATGGCTTTTTCCCTGATTTAAAATTAGATAAGGAAAATAACAGCCTAAAATTTCCATCAGTGCTGTGACCAAAAACAGGAAAAATGTCGTGAACAACTTGGTAATTTGAATATCCATAATTTATCTTTTGAACTAGATGAATGAGTTTAATGCTTTAAAATATGAATGCATGAAAAAACCCGTGCAAGCACGGGTTTGATCTTTCTTGTTCATTAGGCCGGTTCAGCAGTCTGATCTTCAAAAACCTCAAGTTTTAAGCCAACCGCTTTACCATTTTCTTTTTTAACCGATACTGCAACATTGCCGCCATTTTCAGCCAGTTCACCAAACAGGATCATCTCAGCAAGCGGTTTTTTCAGGTGCTCCTGAATCAGACGTTGCATTGGACGTGCGCCCATTAAACGGTCATAGCCATGTTCTGACATCCATTCACGTGCGCTTTGATCCACTTCCAGCATGACTTTTTTGTCATCCAGTTGTGCTTGAAGTTCAGTCAGGAATTTATCCACGACATTTTCAATAATGCTGCTTGGTAATGCCTTGAACTGAATCACTCCGTCGAGACGGTTACGGAATTCTGGCGAGAAGGCTTTCTTCATCGCTTCCTGATTATCGTTACTATTGTCTTGTTCCATGAAACCGATGCTGGCACGAGAAATACTCTCAGCACCAATATTGGTGGTGAGTACCAAGACCACGTTACGGAAATCAGATTTACGCCCGTTGTTATCAGTCAATGAACCATGATCCATAATCTGTAATAACAGGTTAAACACATCTGGATGCGCTTTTTCGATCTCGTCTAGCAACAGTACACAATGCGGATTTTTATGAATCGCATCGGTGAGCAAGCCACCTTGATCAAAACCGACATAGCCCGGAGGTGCACCGATTAAGCGAGACACCGCATGGCGTTCCATATATTCCGACATATCAAAGCGAACCAGTTCCACACCCATCTGTTTTGCGAGCTGCTTGGTCACTTCGGTTTTACCGACCCCTGTTGGACCTGCAAAAACAAAGCTACCAACAGGCTTATCTGGAGATTTCAAACCGGCACGTGATAGTTTAATTGCAGATGCCAAAGCTTCAATGGCTTCATCCTGACCAAAGACCACACGTTTCAGATCGCGCTCAAGATTTTCCAGCACGCTCTTGTCATCTTTCGAGACAGTTTTTGGTGGAATACGCGCAATTTTAGAGACGATATCTTCAATATTTTCTACGGTGATCAAACTGTCATCTTGTTCAGCTTTCAGACGGCGCTGAGCACCGGCTTCATCAATGACGTCAATCGCCTTATCTGGCAAGAAACGGTCGTTGATAAATTTTGCAGAAAGTTCTACCGCAGACACCAAGGCTTGATCGTCATATTCTACATGATGGAAATCTTCAAATTTCGATTTCAGACCACGTAGAATATCAATGGTTTCTGAAATAGAGGGTTCATTCACATCAATTTTCTGGAAACGGCGCGATAAAGCATGATCTTTCTCAAAGACCTGACGGTATTCCTGGAAAGTGGTTGAGCCAATGCAACGTAAAGAACCATTTGCCAGCGCCGGTTTGATCAGATTCGATGCATCCATGGTGCTGCCCATACTCGAGCCTGCACCAATAATCATGTGAATTTCATCAATAAACAGCACTGCTTCAGGTTTCTTTTTCAGCGCATTTAAAAGCTGTTTCAAGCGTTTTTCAAAATCACCGCGGTATTTGGTTCCTGCCACCAAAGCACCAATGTCCAGACTGAAAATTTCAGCATTTTCCAGCGGTTTTGGCGCTTTACCATTCACGATCAACCAGGCCAGACCTTCAGCAATCGAGGTTTTACCAACTCCCGGATCACCGACAAGCAGCGGGTTGTTTTTACGACGGCGGCAAAGAATTTGTGCGGCACGCTCGATTTCTTTTTCACGACCAATCAGTGGATCGGTCTTGCCCTTTTGTGCTTCAACATTCAGGTTAGTGGTATAAAGCTCAAGTGGACCTGAACTCGCTGAAGATGCTGATTCGCCATCTAGGTCTTCGATTTCCTCTTCAGACTGTACATCTTCTTTACGCGTACCATGAGACAGATATTGAGTCAGGGTCAGACGGTTAATTTGATGACGTTTAAGCAGATAGACTGCAAATGAGTCACGCTCAGAATACATGGCAACCAGAATATCAGCACCTTCTACAGTACGATCACCACCGCTTGATTGCACGTGAAAAATCGCGCGTTGCAAGATCCGGTCGAAGCTTTCTGTCGGGTGTGGTGCCTGATCACTATTTTCACCAAGTTTAGGGGTATGTTGTTCTACGTACTCTTCTAATTCCTTACGCAACACGATGATGTCGGCACCACATGCTTTGAGAGCATTTACGGCAGAATCATTGTCGAGTAAGGCTAACAATAAATGTTCTACGGTCAGGAACTCATGTCTCTTTTGACGAGCCATGCTGACAGCCAAACGTAGTGATACTTCTAATTGACGACTGAGCATGTAACCCCCTTAATCTTTAGGCTCTATTTGGCAAAGTAACGGATGACCTTGTGATCGAGCATAATTATTGACTTGGTTCGCTTTGGTCTCCGCAATGTCTCGAGGATAGACCCCAGCTACACCCTTTCCTTCATAATGTACAGTTAGCATTACTTGTGTAGCTTGGTCAAGATTCATTGCAAAGTATTGTTGTAAAATTTCAATTACAAACTCCATCGGCGTATAGTCGTCATTTAATAAAACAACGGCATACAACGGTGGACGTTTCAGTTCTGGCGGTGCAGTTTGTACAGCTAGGTCAGAATCACCGTCTTCAGAGGGTTCATTTGCTAAACGTGGGCTGATATGCCAATCAACAATTCCAGACTCATTAAAAGAGTTTTTAATATCACTTAAACACATTTGACGTTTATTGCTTGGCATAAGATTTATATTTCACACTTAATTTGCATTTGCTTCGGTTTTCGGAATTTCTGACAAGGTGGCAGACTGATTTTCGACTGCTTTGCCCTGTTCCCAACTAAAACGACGAATCACAGGCTTGGCACCGGTGAGACGCACTTCAATAAATTCTGGTTTAAAGCCTTTCGGCATGGTCCAGCGGCCAGTGAGTCGCTCATAATTTTCAAAATTAAAGTTTTTATCTTCCAGTGGCACCACCAGAATTTCCGCACCTTTAATCAGGCGCAATTCCACACTACCTGAGGCACGGCTTTTGCCTGGACTGACCTGAACCAGATCAATCTGGTATTCAAAGGCATTTTCGGGTAATGGTTTAATCGACAGGTTTTGAACCGCCAATGCCAGACCACCACGCTGACGCAAGATCTCGCGATAAATGGTTCCTACACTTTCGGCCTGCACCTGTTCATCACGTGCCTTGGTCATGGCCAGATACAGATCATTGGCATTGCTAACCGCCAGATCACGCTCCTGAACCGCAGTATTCAGCGTCTTGTTCAGTGTTTCCAGACTGGCTTTTTGAGTCTGTACTACATCGACCAGTTGCTCTGCATCCGCATCATAACCCGCCGCAGTCAAACCCTGACGATGTCCTACGGTATATCCGAGTACGCCACTGCTTAAGATCAATACAGCCGCACCAATGGCTAAGGGCGTATTGCCTTTCATGAATGGTTTCTTAGTACCGGGTTCCTGAGGAAGCGTCGTATTTGACTCGTTATTCGGCATTTTGATCTCTTGTTTGCTTTAATCAAGACACACATTTAAATGCAAATCTAAATGTGTGTGAAGTTCTAATACGTTTTTTATGGTAATAAACCAATATTATTTAAGCCAGCGTCTTCAGCAAAACCAAACATCAAGTTCATGTTTTGCACAGCCTGTCCTGCTGCACCTTTCACCAGATTGTCTTGTGCAACCAGGATCACCAGTTTTGTTGGTTGTGGCTTATACAAGGCAATACGCAACTGATTCGCTCCACGCACTGAACGGGTTTCGGGTGAGCTACCCGCCGGCATAACATCGACAAATGCTTCATTGGCATAGAACTGCTCATATAGCGCTTGTAAATCTGCTGATTGGCCTGCTTCAGTTAAATCGATATAGATGGTCGACAACATACCACGAATCATCGGCACCAAATGCGGTACAAATAAAATATGATCAAACACATTTTTTTGACCTGAAATTTTTTCCAATGCTTCGACAATTTCAGGGTGATGACGATGACCCGCTACACCATAGGCCTTAAAATTATCGGAATTTTCAGAATAAATCATGCCCAGACTGGCTTTACGACCTGCACCTGATACACCAGATTTGGCATCGATAATAATGCTTTCAGGTTTCACCAATGCTTCAGCCGCTTTTAAGACTGGCGCCAGACCCAACTGAACTGTAGTTGGATAACACCCCGGATTCCCGATCACACTGGCCTTTTTAATTTCTTCACGATTTAGCTCAGATAAACCATAAACAGAATCTTTTAACAGTTCTGGACATGCATGTTGCATGCCATACCATTTTTCAAACTGTTCAAGATCTTGTAAACGAAAATCTGCCGCCAAGTCGATCACTTTGGTATTTGCAGCAACCAGCTCTTCGGCATGTTTCATTGCGACACCATGCGGTGTTGCAAAGAACACCACATCGCATGATTTTAATAAACCCAGACTCAAATCAGAAAATTTAAGATTGGTATGCCCGCGCAAGCTTGGGAACATGTCATCTACACGACGACCTGCTTCAGTACGTGATGTCAGTGCTGTTACATTTACATCTGGATGTCGTAGCAAAAGACGCAAAAGTTCAACGCCTGTATAACCCGTACCACCCACAATACCCACTGAAATCACGATGATTACCTCAAATAAATGTTTCCTTTATACAGCCTAGTATGACAGGAAGTTGAGGTTTTCTAAACCATTTCACTGGGGTTTGCTGGTTTTTTAATTGATCAGTAGGATAAGTCCGATTTTGATCATGAAACTTTTAATTTGCTTAGGCTATTTCAATAGAGTTATATGGACTTATTAATTATGGTTTTAGGCACCCCACCAATATGGCAACGGCGTATTTTTCAGCGTTATACGATGCTGCTGGAAATGCTGATCATGCTTAGCAACTTCTGCCCAAAAGCGTGGACTATGATCAAAATGCTTTGTGTGTACCAGTTCATGGACAGCGACATAATGCGTGACCTCTTCAGGAAATAATACCAGCGCGCTGTTCAACATAATGTCATGCTTGGCAGAACAACTGCCCCAACGGGTTTTAGGTTGTCGAATACTGCAGTTTTTAAAAGGCAACCGACATTGCTGTGAGACAAGATTTAAATATGAAGGAAGCTGTTCTTTTGCGTAGGCAATCACGAAAGTTTTTAAATATTCTTCAGGATGTCGGTCACTGATCCAAAGCTGTAGATCTTCATGATCAAAAATAAAGTTGTTTTTCTGGCTGTGATAAGAAATTTTTACTGCTGCTTTTAGATTGAATAGCCGCAGCTCACTCGGTAGCGTCCGGTCAATATTTTCGATTTTTTCCTGCTGGGATTGCCAGGTTTTAATCAGCCAGCTTTCAGATTGTTCAATAAAATGCTGTATCTGTTTTTTGCTGCAAAAAACCGGTGCTGTCAGACGAATCTGGGTCGCATCGACACGCAAACGTAACCGTGTTGAACGGACATTTCGGGTGATTTGAATTTCGGGTAGGTCGGATAAGGTCATTATAGTTTTTTTTAATCTCCCCAAACCCCTTTTTTTTCAAAGAGGGGCTTTTAAAAGTCTCCCTTCTTGCACTTGTTTTTAAAGCAGTGTTTTAAAACTTCGCTCAGGGAGATTTAGAGGGATTTTTTCTAGAAAGTTTAATTAAACCGCAGTACGCTCTTCAATTCCGTTATCCGTCGCGACAATGGCGATATCTGCTTTATTAATCGCAAAGATCCCGTTACACACCACGCCCGGAATATCGTTTAAGGTTTTTTCCAGTTCAAGCGCATTTAGAATATTCAGGTTGTACACGTCTAGAATCACGTTACCGTTGTCAGTTACCACACCTTCACGATAAGCAGGATCGCCACCCAAAGATACAATTTTACGCGCAACCGCAGAACGTGCCATTGGAATCACTTCTACAGGAAGCGGAAACTCACGACCCAATTGTCCAACCCATTTTGAATCATCCACGATACACACAAATTTTTTCGCAATAGAGGCAACAATTTTTTCACGTGTCAATGCTGCGCCGCCACCTTTGATCATATGCATATGACGATCAATTTCGTCTGCGCCATCGACATAGGCATCTAAACCACTGACAGAGTTCATATCCACTACTTCAATACCGAGCTTTTTTAAGCGCTGTGCAGTTGCTTCTGAACTGGCTACCGCAGCTTCCAATTGCAGCTCAGGCAATAAGTCAATTAAAAAGTTTACAGTACTGCCTGTACCTACGCCTAAAATGCCCCCTTTTGGCAAGTGTTTTAAAGCGGCTTTGGCTGCTGCTTGTTTTTTCTCATCTTGGGTTGCATATAGACTCATGGCTTCACTCAACTATTTTGGACTTTTGCAGCTTTTTTAAACCGCAAAGCCGTGTGGTTTGTTACAATAAGCCCCTATTTTAAACTGTTAGATGGAAAATTAACATGCTGTCTCGTTTGGTTCGACAAATTTTACAAGCAACGGTCTACGATGTTGCAATCGAAACTCCACTCGAAGCAGCGCCACGAATTAGCGAACGACTCAATAATAATATCCGCTTTAAACGTGAAGATTTACAACCGGTTTTTTCATTCAAGCTACGCGGTGCCTATAACCGTATTAGTCAATTACCGAAATCACAAATGGAACGTGGCGTTATTACTGCTTCAGCGGGTAACCATGCACAGGGCGTGGCACTCTCAGGGAAAAAGCTGGGTATTCGCGCGATTATTGTGATGCCTAAAACCACGCCTGATATCAAGGTGCAGGCGGTTAAACGTCTGGGTGGCGAAGTGGTTTTACATGGTGATTCATTTGATGTTGCAAATAAATATGCGATTCAACGTGCCCAGGAAGATGGCATGACTTTCATTCCACCTTATGATGATGAATTGGTGATTGCTGGCCAAGGCACCATTGCCAATGAAATTCTACGTCAATGGCGTGATCTCGACTATGTGTTTGTCGCAGTTGGCGGTGGCGGCCTGATCGCAGGTGTTGCAGCCTATTTAGGTGATGTCGCACCACACGTTAAAGTCATTCCAGTGGAATACGACGAATCTGCCTGTTTAAAAGCTGCTTTAGAAGCAAATGAACGTGTGATTCTTCCATCTGTAGGTTTATTTGCTGATGGTACAGCCGTAGCCCAAATTGGTGAAAAACCATTTGATGTGATTCGTCTGCAAAAGTCGGACAATTCAGGCCCGATCGTGGAACCGAATGTAGTGCTGGTGAATACGGATGAAGTCTGTGCAGCGATTAAAGACACTTATGACGAATGCCGTAGCATTGTCGAACCATCTGGTGCAATGGCACTGGCTGGCATCAAAAAATACGTGGCTGAACATGGCATCGAAGGGAAAAACATGGTGTCGATTGTCTGCGGCGCCAACATGAACTTCGACCGTTTACGCTATATCGCTGAACGTACCGAATTGGGTGAACGCAAAGAAGCGATTTTTGCCGTGACCATTCCGGAACAGAAAGGTTCATTCCTGAGTTTCTGCCGTGCATTACAAGGCCGTAATATTACTGAATTTAACTACCGTGCCAGCGATGCTTCTGCTGCGCAAGTCTTTGTCGGCATCAGTCTGAAAAATGGCGAGAAAGAACGTCAGGAAATTTATGAAACCTTAAAGTTCCAGTATGACGTTGACGATCTGTCTGATGACGAAGTGGCCAAACTGCATATCCGTTACCTGATCGGTGGTCATGCCGATATTGAAAATGAGCGCCTGTTCCGCGTGGAATTCCCGGAGCGTCCTGGCGCTTTACTGATGTTCCTGGAACGTCTTGGCCCAACCCATAATATCACCCTGTTCCACTACCGGAACCACGGCGCTGCTGAAGGACGTGTTCTGGTGGGTCTTGAAGCAACCGATGCACAACAGAATCCGGACGGTTTGATCGAAACTCTCGAAACCATTACCTATCCATATCAGGAAATTACCAATAATCTGGGTTATCAACGTTTCTTGAAGTAATTCTTTCAAACATAAACCGCCTTTCGAGGCGGTTTTTTTAGGATGATATTCTAGGCAGATTTAAAAATGTATCATGAATGAAAACACCAATTATCCATTAATTTCCAATCTTGTTAAAATTAAAAATAATTACAAAAATAGAACCTTAAGATATGAATATCACTTTTATTATTATTTTGCTCACCACTTTATTTGTCTATTTATACGGCTATCCAGCATACAAATTAAATCAAAAAGAAGATCGCGTTCGAACAAGTATGAAAAATATTCCCAGTAATGCAACCGCAAATAACCTCAGCAACATCGCTGGTATAGAGGCACATTCAGAAATACTCAACCAGTATCCCAAATTTGTTTATATTTTTCTAAATCATTATAAAGAAGTGAAATTAGATCCTAAAATTTCAGCTTTTGTAAAAAGCTTTTCTTGTGCCTCAATCGATAATTTAAAAACTTATCCTCAACTCAAACGCCAAGCCACACTCAATATCATGAAGGATGATCATCATGAATTCGAATACATCATCCAAAACAGCTATGGAACCTTATATGCACATCGTCAGGTTATGTCTGACTGTCCAAATTTTCAATCTGTACTTCAGATGAAAGAAGCGTAAATACTTCAAAGATCTGTACTATTTTTACCTAAAAACTATAGCTGAAGAATCGCCTTCTCATTACCATAGCGGATATAACGAATGACATAAAGATAACGAAGGACAATCCATGGCATTATTTGCAGTCATCGGGCTTGGCAGTTTCGGTGCGACCGTGGCCACACAGCTCATCAGCCTGAAGCATGAAGTGATCGGAATCGATCTGAATAAAAAATATGTTGAAAACATTTCTGATCAGCTGACCCATGCCGTGATTGCCGATGCAACCGATGAACATGTACTCGATGAGCTGAACATTCAGCGCTGTGATGCCGTTGTCGTTGCGATTGGAGAGGATATTGAGGCCAGCATTCTATGTGTATTGCACTTAAAAAATATGGGCGTGAAGAAAATCTGGGTGAAGGCCAAATCCAAATCCCATCACATGATTCTGACCCATCTCAATGTTGAAAAAATCATTCATCCTGAAGAAGATATGGGCGTTCGGGTGGCACAGTCATTAAGCTATCCGATGGTCAGTCGTTATATGGCGCTTGAGGATGATCATTATATTGTCAAAATTGAAATTCATGCGGATCATCATGGTACGCCACTGAATCAGTTGATGAAGCATGCTCCTGAAATCACGACCTTATTACATAAACGCGGATCTACATTGCAATATCACGTAGATGCCAATCAGATTCTTCAGGAAGGCGATATTTTACTGGTTGAAGGATTGCTGGAACCTTTGCGCCGTCTTGCTAAATATTTTAAACATCTATGAAAAGTTCTGATTTAAAGCAACACAGGACGATTAACCTCAGTCCTCCAAGCTTACTGGCTTTGGGTTTTCTCGGATTAATTCTGATCGGCTCACTGCTATTGATGCTGCCTATTGCACATCATGGAGAAATCAGCTGGCTGGAGGCGATTTTTACAGCAACTTCTGCTGTGACCATTACCGGGCTATCGGTGGTGAATGTCGGTGAAGCCTATACCGTATTTGGTCAAATCGTGATTATGTTTTTGTTGCAATGCGGCGGCTTGGGTTTTATGACCTTTGCCATTCTGGCAGTGATGAGTCTGGCACCGCAACTGGGGCTAAAACAACAAGTCATGGCACAGGAGTCCATTGGACAAACTAGTCTGAAAAAAGTCAGTTTTACCATTAAAGCTGTGTTTTTATACTCCCTGTTTTTTGAAGCGATCGGTACACTGATTCTGACCGTGTCCTGGCTCAAAGAATACCAGTTTAGCGATGCACTATTTTATGCAGCCTTTTATAGCGTCTCCGCTTTTAATAATGGTGGATTTTCGCTTTTTCCAAACAGTCTGATGAGTTTTTCAGGACAGTATCTGATTACCTTTACCATCAGTATGCTGTATATCATTGGCGGTATCGGTTTCTTGGTGCTGATGGATGTCAAAGAACATAAGCGCTGGCGTAAGTTGAGTACCAACAGCAAGCTAATCCTCTCAACGATTCTGGGTCTGAACCTAAGTGCTTTTATCGTACTTTGGCTATTAGAGGCTTCGAATCCACACACCTTGGGTCTCATGAGTATAGGCGATCAGGCCGTGAATGCCTGGTTCCATGCCACCGTTCCCCGCTCTTCAGGTTTTAATAGCTTGCCAATGGAACAAATGAGCGATGCATCCAGTCTCATTACCATGCTGCTCATGTTTATCGGGGGCGGCTCCTTAAGTACGGCGGGCGGCATCAAAGTCGGAACATTTATTATTGTGGTGATCAGCGTAATCAGTTTTTTAAGACGCGAAGATGAGATCCGGTTGTTTAATCACTCTATTCCTGAAAAAACTACGTTTAAAGCATTGGCCGTCGTGTGTATTACTGCAGCGTTGATCATGATGGGTTTTATGAGCTTATTAATCCTGGAACCTGAGCAGGATTTTCTGGATCTGTTGTTTGAAGCCGTGTCTGCAGCTTGTACCGTCGGTTTGTCCCGAGGGGTAACAGAGGAACTACAACCTGCCAGTTTGATTATTCTAATGCTGTTAATGTTCGCAGGGCGTCTAGGGCCACTGACGCTTGCTTATTTTATTGCGACTCCGAAAAAGAGTCGTCTCAAACATCCGCCTTCAGAAATCCAGATTGGCTAATCTATCTATAAAAAAACCATGCAGCGGCATGGTTTTTTATTTTCATTCCAAGATGTTTAAAGTTGGAATCCTAGAACCAGTTCATCAAGGAAACACCTAAACCGACATACGTGGCACGATGGTTATAATCAATCAGGCTTTCTCCGTAACCATCAAAAAGCTGGAATTGGCCACGCAAACGCCCACTGATCGGGAATGACCAGTCGAACTGTACCGCTCCACGGTTTTCATCTCCACCTTTTAAGGTATGTCGTAGCATCAATGAAAAATCATGCTCCTTATAACGATAAAATGCGGTCATGTCTCCACGGCCAATATAGTTCTTGATCTCTGGATTGTTATCGTCTTCTCGCTTCTCTTCAAAGCGATACCAAGGACGAACCATCAAGGCAAAATTGTCTTTTTCAAAACCAAGATTCAGCATCACCCGATTCCAGCTACGTGATAACGGATCAGAACGACCATTGGACTGATGATTGATGGTCAATCCCAACATACGCCAATTCAGACCCAAAAGATCATAATTGGTACGGAAAATCAAACTGGCTTCGGGTTCATAGTTGGTCTCACGAAACGGACGTGATTCTTCCGAGTTATACACCTGCCAACGCGAAGACTGAGTATAACCAAGCCAGAGATCGCCATTATCTCCCAAGATATTTTCAACCGCCTTGGTCTTTAAAGACAGTTGAAACTTAGCTTCAGTTGAGGTGAGATTCTGTTTCTCTGTCTCTATATTGTTGGGATTTTCACTCTCGGGTAATTCATTCTTGTTTGATGTCCAGAAACCTGGCATCAAATACACCGGCTGATAAGAACGAATGTTCCAGGTGCCTAATTTACTTTCTGGAGAGAGTTCCCAGCGGCTATCCAGCAAAGACAGATTCGGCGTCAGCTTTGATCCTTCAGAAGCATAAATATTGGAAACGGTTTGACCAATTTTCGCTTTTAAATTATCGGGTTCAGGCGCAATTTCTGCTGCTGCACGACGCTCAGAAACGATTGCAGGCTTATCAGTGACCGGAATTTTAAATAAAGTATCATAACAGGCCAGACGCTCTGCACTAATTTCCAGTGCAGCACAGGCTTCAGCCGTTGCCGGCGTGGGACTGTTGACTACTGTTTCTTCCGCATTCACTTGCGTCCCAACTGCACAGCCCAGCAAAACGCTCAGCTGTAGAGTTGAGCGCTTAAACGAATTAAGCGCCATCCTTTATCCTCTTTTTTTTATTTATAGAACTTGTTGAATTACAAAACCAAGCTGTTCCAGCATTTCACGTTTTGCCACTGGCGCTACAATGGCTTTCGTCGCCTGCTGCTCGACCAGATAGGTCTGTGCAACACGCTGCAAATCATCCAGTGTGACATTCAATAAACGTTCACGTAATTTTTTACGGAACGCTGGCGTACGTTGATGCAAGTAAGAATAACATGCAGTAATGGCTTCGCCTGCCGGTGAACCTGGTTTATCCATACTGGCAATCAGACCCAGAATGGCTTCTTCCAACTGGTGTGGCTGTTGTGGTACATTAAGTAACCACTGAATACTCGCATCAAAATCCTGGAAAGTTTCTGCCAGACGTGGGTCACGATAGCTGTAGAAACGGAATGAACAGGCATTCCCGTCATAGCTGGCACCACCACCATAGGCACCGCCTTTTTCACGGATGGCACTGTGCAGGAAGCCATTACGCAAATAACCCGCCAGTACCATCAATGCAGCAGCATCAGGATGTGAAACTTCAACAGCTGGATAAGCAGCCGCACAGAACTGGACATTGGCTTGAATCAACCAGGCTTCGTGCTGGTCATGGGTTACTTTTTCGACTTGAGTTAATGAAACTGGTGCAGAATCAACTTCAAGTTTATCCCAGACATTCTGAATTTCTTCGATCAGATGCTCAGACTGCGGCTCTTCACAGACTAACAGGAATTGCTTTGGTGCTTGCAACAAGACCCGATGAATCCGTTTTAATTCATCAATCAGCAGATCATATTCAGCCGGATCTTTTTCGATCTTAGACACCAGCTCGATCAGCCAGTTCAATGCACCCAAACCGGTATTGTGATAATCACGCAAAGCCAATGCACTATGCTGACGTGAAGCCGTTTGCATTGCATAGCTATGTCCAGAACCAGAAATACGTGACTGCCAGCGCGTTTTACGCTGTTGTAACAGTTCAACAATACGATCTTTCTCATCAAAACGAAGCTGTTCAAAACCGATCTTTAACAGACGAATTGCATCCAGATGATTCACCAAAGATTTGGTAGTCAACGTCAACCAGGCAGTAATTTTGTTTTTGTCATCGACTTTAGAACGCAAAGATGCGCCCATGCCCAGACCGCCACTTACCGCTGTTTGCAGTTGCTGGAACTCAAGATAATCATACTCACCCGCACCAACTTCACCCATCAGGATCGACAGCAGGTTAAAGTAAGGCGACTGCACCACTTCATCCGGAATATTGACCAGAACCTGTTGATAATAAATCCCATTGGTGCCGGCATGATACAGGTTCAACGGCGTATCAACACGGTTACAGATAATCTCACGCAACTGGCCTTGAACAATTTGCAATTCCGCAGGGACATCTTCCAGACCGACTTTCGGCAATAAATTCAAGTCATCCGGCGTGTCCTGACGCACATTCAATGCTTCAGTCTGCGCAATAATTTCAGCTTTCTGTTCTTCAGTCAGATTCTTGCCAATTTCAGCCAGACGCGCTTTTTCATCCGCTGCTTCTTTGGCAGATTTGGTCGCATCCGGAACCAGCGTCAGTTGGACACGATGTGGATTATCCAGCAGATGCTCTTTGATCAGATTGGATAACCACATCGGATCTTGCAGCTCTTCTTTAACTGCCGCAATCGCAGAATCCACATCCCAGACTTCGACCGGATCACGGTGATGAATGGCACTACCCAGACCGCTCAGAATCAGGCTTAAACCATACGGTGTACCATCACCATTAATTTCACGCTGATGCAATTCAATTTGATGCAGAATCGCATCGACCATGTTCTGATCAACCGGTTTAGAGGCAACTTCTTCCAGAACCTTAAACACACCATTTTTAAATTCTTCTGCATGTTCAGGATTTGAACCTTGCACCGCACAGTAAAAAGTCATTTCAAAGTTAGAATCATCCACACCCATGAATGGACCTGTTGCATCTGCATAACCACAAGTTTCCAGATAATGACGCAGTGGTGATGCTGAATCTTCAAGCAGAATCCCTTCAACTAAACGCATACCTAAACGCAGTTTAATGTCACTAGCTTCTGGCAATAACCATGACAGCACATGATAGGTCTTGTCCTGTAGATCTTCGGCGTCGACCGCATAGCTGTCAGTAACCGTCAATGGTGCAGTTAGGCGGGTTTCAGGTGTTGGATACAGCGTCTGACCTTTTTCAAATTTAGACAATGCCAGATGTTCAAACTGCTCTTGCAATTCAAATGCTGTTTTATTGCCAAAGGTCATGAATACTGCATTACTTGGATGGTAATGTGACTTATAGAAATCTACTAACTCTTGGTAAGTCAGATCGGGAATATCTTTGGGATCACCACCCGAATTATAGTGATAAGTCGTATTCGGGAATAAATGATACGCCAACGTGTGATAAAGCTGATCCGAAGGCGAACTCATCGCCCCTTTCATTTCATTAAAGACCACGCCTTTATAGACAGGCTCGCCATTTTCCAGCTCAATGCGAATGCCTTCCTGGGCAAAATCTAGTGGATTCAGGTTCGCAGCAAATGCTGCATCCATATACACTTCAAGCAGGTTCTGGAAATCCTTGCTGTTTTGGGTCGCAAATGGATATGCAGTCCAGTCCGCCGCAGTAAAGGCATTCATGAAAGTATTCAATGAACGGCGAATCATCAGGAAGAATGGATCACGCACCGGGAATTTTTCTGAACCACACAGCGCAGTATGTTCCAGAATATGTGCTTCGCCTTTAGAATCCATCGGCTGGGTACGAAACGCCACCAGAAAGACATTTTCGTCATGATTGGTCGCCAAATGATAATGCGTGGCGCCAGTCACTTTATGTTTATATTCAGACACGAAAATGTCTAAAGCTTCAACATGTTGTTGACGTACCAACTGAAACGCAGGATGTACAGTTTGAGAAATGGTTTCAGTGACATCTACAGTCATGCGATCTCCTAATGCTTTAATTAAAATAACTAAGCGCATTATAGCTTTAGTTATCTGAATTATTCACGTTGAAAACCGAGGATTTTGATCGAATTAAGTAAACTTGATCATTTGAAAATTAAATCATCAAATTTACTTCCTGCATCTAGATGAGTATTTACAAGCTTAAGAAATCAGATATTTAAAATAGTTATAGCTTGGATTATTTTCTACAAATACATAATTCTGCTTTTGATAAAAACTGGCGGCCAGTCGGGTATCTGTTTGCAGGCACAAAGCTGAATAATGCGGACGTGCCAATTGCTCCAGGTAAGCCAAAAGCTGTTTGCCGACGCCATGCTGACGATATTTCGGATGCACATAGAAACGGCGTACCCGACCAATGCGGTCTTCAATGCCATTATCTCCCCATTGCTGGTTCAAGCCACCACAGGCAACCAGTTTCTTGCCATCATGCGCCACCACCAGATATTCATTGGCGTGGCTAAAGCAGTTTTTCCCGGTGCGATATTCTTCTATTAACTTATCTACCAAATTATAGCCTTCTTTACGTGCCAGAGTTGCCAGTGTTTCGATCTGATCCGGGAGTTGTTCGGCTGTTACAATTTTAATATTCATATACGCACACTATTTGAAATTGTTGTGAAGAATGACTGTTGCCAAGCGACTTAAAGTATCATGCCAGGAGCGATATCTCTTTATAAATAAAATGTGATCCTTAAATCAATGCTGCAGCACACCAGTGCACAAAAATAAGTCAGTTTTTAGACCAAAGATAGCTGCTGAACAAAATACAGCATTTTTGAAAAATATTTGAAAATGATTCAGCAAACTACAGCAATCCCAAGCAATCGTGTAAACTTAGGACTTTCATTTTTAATGTGATATTTGAACATGGCAACTGTTGATCTTTTTGCGATTGGTAATGCGCTGATTGACCAAGAATTTAAAGTTTCTGATGACTTTTTAACTGCACATCACTTGCAAAAAGGCACCATGCAACTTGCAGATGGTGAGACTCAGGCCACTCTTTATCAAAATCTTCAAGCGACTCAAGTGTATAAGGGTCAGGCTTCAGGCGGTTCAGCAGCCAACACTACCGTGGCATTTTCTGCGCTCGGTGGTTCTGCATTTTATGGCTGTCGTGTCGGAAATGACGAACTGGGGCACATCTACCTGAAGGGTTTGAATGATGCAGGTATTAAGACCACCACCCAATCGATCAGTGAAGGCGTAACAGGGACATGTATGGTTCTGGTCAGCCCTGATTCTGAACGTACCATGCATACCTATCTGGGTATTACGGCCGAACTGACTGATCAACAAATTGATTTCAGCGCACTAAATAGCGCGAAATGGCTATATCTCGAAGGTTATTTATCAACTTCTGACACAGCACGTCATGCGGTACAACAAGCACGTGATATTGCCCGTGCCAATGGCGTTAAAATTGCCCTAACTTTATCTGATCCTGCCATGGTGCAATACGCGCGTGCCGGTTTGGATGAAATGATTGCAGATGGTGTAGACTTGCTGTTATGTAACCAGCAAGAAGCGCTGATGTATACAGAAACAGATAATCTTGAGGCAGCCCTGCTTAAATTAAAAACAATCAGTCAGCACGTTGTCATTACATTGTCAGCTGAAGGCGCACTGATTTCGAATTATCAAAATACATTTACTGTTCCTGGCCGTAAAGTGCCTGCAGTAGATGCCAACGGTGCCGGTGATGCTTTTGCCGGGGCTTTCCTGTACGGATTGAATGCTAATTTGGGTCTTCAAGCTGCGGCTGAACTGGCGATTCTCATTTCGAGCCAGGTGGTTTCACAATTTGGTCCACGCCTGGCAGTTGAAGACTATGCGGCATTATTACAAGACTTTCAAAAGGAATGTGCTTAATGTTTAAAATTTGCATGACCGAAGACGTTCCAGAACGCGAAGCACGCTCTTTTGAGCTTCCCGATGGAGATAATATCTTTATCACACAGCGTGACGGTGCCTTCTATGCTTATCAAAACCTGTGTCCGCATTTGCAGGTCGAACTGGAATTTCTGGAAAACCAGTTTCTGGATCGCGATCAGGAATTTATTGAATGCTCCACGCATGGCGCCTTGTTTCTGGTAGAAAGCGGTGAATGCATTTCTGGGCCTTGCCAAGGTCAAGCACTTGAAAAAGTAGAGATTACCGTGCATTCTGATGGTGGAATTTACCTCTCAGAATAAGACTAAAACGGACTTCACCATGCCTGCATTTTTTCTAGACTATAACCTGATGCCTTTTCATCTGAGTTTATTGGCGATTATTCTGTTCGGTGTGGTGAAAACCATTGGTTTCTATTTTGGACTCAGACCCAGCAAGTTTCTGCAAAAAATTTCACCTTATGACTTTCAGCAGATGGATCTACTAAACGTCAAATTCTCCAAAACCTTGATTGTGTTTTTCTTCCTGATGAATTTTAGTTTTGCCGGCTATGTTTTACAGTTCCTGATCTATTCTCAGGAATTTAAATTTCTGCCTGCTTATTACCTGATTATTCCGGCTTTAATCATTGCGACTTTTTTTACTATTTTTATGATTCACTGTCTGGATCAGGTCATTCCACCTAAATATAAAAAGAACAATGTCAATTTACTTGGCCGTTTGGCGACAATTTCCAGTGGCAATGCCCGACCCGGTTTTTCTGCTCAAGCGCGGGTGCGAGATGAGTATGGGCAACTGCATTATGTACAGGTAGAACCTGAGTTTGGTGAACTCGGTTTTCAGTCGCAGATTATCCTGATTCGCATGAGAAAATCTCATTATGTTGCTAAGAAAATTTGTAAATCTAATCAGCTGTTCAGCATGAATCTAGATTAAATTCTAAATCATTTAATAGTTATTAAAAAATCCCGACAGATATCGGGATTTTTTAATGTTTAGATTTATTTTTTAAGAAGTCCTGAAACCATATTCAATACATTTTGAATATCATTATTGGCTTCTTGCTTACTGGTCTGCTCACCTTGTGGAGTAAGCGAATCAATAATCTGCGGCAAGACCTGTGAAATCGCACTATAAACATCCTGTTTCGGTGCATGGGTTTGTTGTGCAACTGCTTCAACTTCCTGATCATCAAACAGGTTTTGCACCTGCTGCGGATCGACATTGGCATTTTCACCGGGGCCGGTCGACACCCAATCATCGACCTGGCTATTGAGCCCCTGTCCTTTGAGCTTGTCTAATGCACCCTGTAAACCGCCCTGTTTTTGAATCCAGGCCAGCACTAAAGGCAGTACTGCAATCAATAAGGTTTTACCAGTAGAACCACCCAATCCTGAACGAGGCTGAGCAGTACCTTGAGTACCACTACCACCGAACTGACTTAGTACTGAACCTAAAATTGCCCCCAGACCATTTTGTCGAGTCTGCTGGCCGGTTTGATTTTGCTGGTTTTGAGTATTTTGATTTTGCTGAGAATTTGACTGGTTTAAATGCCCTAGCACAGACCCCAGGATATCTGCCAAGCCACCTTGTTGTGAGGACTTTTGCTGCAACTGTCCACCACCCAATGCCTGCTTTGCTAATATTTCCACAATACTACTCAGGTTTGTCATGTCCTATATCCTATGTGCATCTTAATTACAGAATACGGCCTGCCCTCATATTGTCTAGGCAAGATTGTGTTAATATTTGCAATCTTAGTTAAGCAGGTTTTCGGCTTACCAGCGAAATTTATCCCAGTTTTCCGGATTAGCCCAAAATTTGGAGTTAAACCAGTCTGGCACGTGCTTATAGGTTAAAATATTAAACTGCCACAGCGCAAAATCGGCCTCATGTGTGGTCTTGTCAATCAGCTGGGTAAATCCTAAAGCTCTCAATAACTTTTCATTTTGCAGCCGGCTGATTACCACCAATCGTTTGGCAAACAAATCACGTAATTTCACCAGAATTTGACTCATGATCTGCTCCGACAAATTTTCTGTTTCTGCAGTATCCAACATCACCACAGCCAAGTCATAACGTTGCTGAAAAGGCAGATTTAAAAAGTCAGATACGCTAAAATAGGACCATTGAATAGCTGGCTGAAACTGGACTTGGCTCAAGTCCTGCCCAATACAAATAGCAGTATGAATTGGCTGTTCCTGTGCGAAATCGTCTAGCATCGAGGTAATGACATTCTGCTCAGCCATAACTGCATCCTTATGATTTAAGTGAGTAATTTTTATGGAACTTCAGGGCATTTGTCATAAAATGCACGTCGGCCTCAAGGACCTTAGTGTAACTGATCAACAGATACAGCGGGCAAATGTTGAATATAAATTAATTTTAGATCGTGCAGAAATTGATCTTCCGTTTAATTTAGGCCAGGAAATCGAGATTGAATGGACCGGTAATATTTACTGCGTGTCCTGTGGCAACAAAACTTCCAAATCATTTTCGCAAGGTCACTGTTTTAAATGTTTTAAAACCAATGCTTCATGTGATATGTGCATCATGAAGCCAGAGACGTGCCATTATCATTTGGGCACTTGCCGCGAAGATGAATTTGCACAGAATGTCTGCTTCCAACCACATATTGTCTATCTGGCCAATTCCAGTGCATTAAAGGTCGGCATTACCCGTACCAGCCAAATGCCGACTCGCTGGCTTGATCAGGGTGCCACCCAAGCCCTGCCGATTATGAAAGTGGGCTCACGTCGTCTTTCCGGAAAGCTTGAGGTCATGTTTGGTACGCAGGTTGCTGATAAAACTGACTGGCGCAAGCTACTGAAAGGTGAAGCAGAACCATTGAACCTGATTGAAGTGCGTGAACAACTGCTGGAAGAATTTGCGCCTAAAATTCAAAGCATTCGCGAAGAATTTAATCAGAATCTAGAATTTAATGAAAATATTGAAGTATTGGAAGATGAATTCGCACGAGAGTTTATTTATCCGGTAGAACAATATCCGGAAAAGATTAAATCGCATAATCTGGATAAAACTCCTGTGATTCGTGGCAAATTACAAGGCATCAAGGGCCAGTATTTAATTCTGGATACTGGCGTGATTAATATGCGCAAATATACCGGTTATCAACTGATTATTCGTGCTTAAACCATTATTTGCCTAGAAAACAAAAAACCAGCCCGCAGGCTGGTTTTTTTATACAACAATTTTATTTGATTTTTGCCTGAGATTTCAGGTAACGCGTATAGTCATCAAATTCCTGCTGACCACGAAGTTGCTGATATAACTTCACCAACTCACTACGCTGTTCTGCACTTAATACATCCACCGGATTTTTCTTCACTTCTGATACCGCAACCACAACCAGTTCATTCGGCATTTTCGCTGTGGTCACTGACCAATGGCCTGCTTTTGGTGTCGGCAGACTAAAGGCCGCACGCTGTACATCACGTTTTAGTAAACCTTCAGCACGTGTGTAAACGCCAGCATCTTCAAAGATCAAATCACCTTTCGCCACTGCTGCAGCCGGTTTGGTTTTGAACTCATCCAAAGCTTTCTGAATTTTTGCTTTTGCCAAAGCAGCTGCCTTGTCTTCAATCAACTGAGCCTTAACACGGGGTTTTGCTTCTGCCAATGTTTGTTCACCAGCTGCATGATAATTACGCACCTTGATCCAAGCTACATCACCATTGGCCAACTGAATGCTTGATGAAGCATTACGATCACCATTTTTAACATCGTCATTAAACAGTTTAACCTTGAGGTTAGCATCGCTCAGCACAGGATCACGGGTCGAAAGTGTTATCCCTTGGGCTTTCTGGACTTGCACACCTTTCACTTCTTGAGTAACGACATCCAGAGAATCACTTCCTACTACCATATCATTTAGCGTATTGACCGTATCAGAGAATGCATTGGATTTTTTAGCAGCCAAGGCTTCTTCAGACAAACGTGCTTTTTGTGACTCAAAAGAAGGAACCGCAACATCTGGCGTTTGCACAGAAATAATGTGGTATCCATAATCTGTTTTCACCGGTGCAGAAACCTGACCTGATTTTAAAGAATTAACCGTCTGGTCAAATGCAGTGCCAAATACACCTTCTTCATAGACAGCAAGCGCACCACCTTTAGACTTAGATTCAGGATCTTCAGAATATTGTGCTGCAGCTTGAGCAAAAGTGGTACCGGCTTTAATTTTGGCTGCAATCTCGGTCGCCAGTTTTTTCGCTTCAGCATCACTACGACTGTCCGCCGTAATTAAAATATGCTTCACATCTGGTTTAACTGCCTGTTTTTGTGTCGCGACAAAAGCCGTGTACGCTTCCTGAAGCTCAGCATCTGTAACCGCTAAGCTCTGCACCTGAATATCGCTTGGCTTTAACACCACATAGTCGACATCTACACTGGTCGGCTGTTTAAATAGCGTTTTGTGTTTTTCATAATAAGCAGCAATATCTGCATCCGTCACTTTGACATCTTTTTTATAGCTGTCCAGATTAATGCTGGAAATATGAATATGACGTTGTTCAGTTTGTAAATCGGCAATCTGCTGCATTTCGACTGGGCTCACCAGTGGATAATCCAGGAAAGTCGATGACAGCATCTTCAGCGCATGATCTTTACGTAAACTTTCAATCAAAGCGCGATTGGTCATGCCAATTGATTTTAGATAATTTTCATATAAAGCATTCGAGAACTTGCCATCTTGCTGGAAAGTAGGCTGCTGAGCAATCATCTGTTCAATTTGCTGGTCACTCAGACTGATCCCTAATTCTTCAGCCTGTTGCAGCAATAAAGTACGTGCAACCAGAGTATCCATGGCTTTCTGGTCAATGAAGCTTTGATTCAGTAAAGTTTCATCCCCATTGGCATAACTGAGATATTGTTCTTTAAATGATTTGGTCAGTGACTCTAATTCTTTTTGAGATATTTCAGTCCCGTTCACTGATTTTGCCGCATCAGAGTTTCCGCTGCTAAAATATCCTTCAATACCTACAAGTGCTAACGGGGTCAAAAACAGAACGAGCAAGACTTTGCCCAACCAACCCTTAATAACTTTACGAAAAGCTTCCATAAGTATTCCAATATTTTATTTGCAAAGGATTTTAACCGAAAATACCCATTGAATGAATGTGTTAATCATCACAATTAAATTTATCAATAAAAAACGCGCCAAAGAAGGCGCGTTTCGTCGCTGGGTAAGCTTAAGCTACAGCGTCTTTTAAGCCTTTACCTGCTTTGAAGCTAGGTACTTTGCTTGCTTTGATCTCAAGAGTAGCACCAGTTTGTGGGTTACGGCCAGTACGTGCAGCGCGTTCTTTCACACCGAAAGTACCAAAACCCACTAAAGTTACTGTATCACCCGATTTTAAAGCTTCAGTAACAGAAGCAATTGTAGCATCTAAAGCTTTACCTGCGTCAGCCTTAGATAATCCCCCTTTTTCTGCAATTGCATCAATTAATTCTGATTTATTCATGAAGATTACGTCCTCTTAATATCGTTTATTTAAGGTTCAAGAATTGATTTAACATGCCATAACGCCTTTATAGCAATGCTTTAGGTATAAACGCAATACTTAAGAACCTCTTTTTTTTCAAAAAATATGCGAAAAAAACATTGAATAATAAATAAAGTCATTTTATTTAAGTTTTTTCGACAATTCTTCTTTCATTTTTTCTTGTTCCGCAGTCAACTGATCAACCTTGGCATGCAACTGAAGAATTAAACGTTCCAAATACTGTACATCCTTCAGTGTGACTAATCCTATACGATTCAATGAGTGATGAACAGAGTTGTCGATTAATTTTTCCACTTTGTCTTTGGTGTCTGTGACCGACTCTTTGGCCTTTTCCGAAACCTTCTCTACAGTTTGATCGGCAATATCTGCAGTTTTAGATTCAAGCTCTTCCCCGACCTTGACCAGCGAGTCAAACAGTTTATTGCCTTCTTCTTCTGCACGTGAAAAAGCTCCTAGTCCAGCCAACCAGATCTGTTTGGTGTATTTACGAAAATCAAGAACCGATTTGCGCTCTGAGGCAGATTTAGACTTGGTTGTCAGCGTTTTCTCATTCGAAGCTTCAGCTGAGTCTTGTGCTGTTTTTGACTTGTCCATGTGCACGGCTCCTGTTTGTTTTCTGCGCAATTATTATAAATTATTCTACAAAACCACTGCATAATAGCAAATTTAGTACTTGATAGATTTGATAAACTGTTCTACAAAGCAATTTATTTCAAGTCTAATTTGATTTAACCCTGAAATCTCTTCACAAGCAGGAAGCTTTTTCACTTTATATTTCAGGTAAGGATTGGTTGTATATGAGCGAATCGCAACAAAGTCAAAATCAACCGCATTTGTTGCTTACGATGACGTTAATTGTTTTAGAGACAATATTTACCTTCATTCTCAAGCATGATCGTGTCGTTGCATTACAGGCCAAAAAGTTTGTAGATAAAAACATCTCGATTAAAATCAATAGCTATATTCCGTATTTCGACTTTTATGTGCAATTCACCCCCAATGGACTATTGTTTGACCATAAAGCACCGGGCCGCATTGTCGACCTGGATGTGCGCACTACACTTCCCGATCTGATTAAAATTTTCATTTTTGGTAATCGTCGTAGCATTCGTAGCATGCGTATTGATGGTCATCAGGTTTTAAAAGATGAGTTTCGTGATCTGTTAACCGTATTCAGTTTGCCTAAAGTATTAGCCGACTGGAAACACTGGCTGTCTGATGCGCCGACGGATGAAGCGGAAATTATTGCCTCTAAAAAGCGTATTGCGCCGCTTCTAAAGAAAATTGAAGAGCAGCGTTCCAAGATCAATACCCTGCAAGTGGAAGTCAAACAGTATAAAAACCGCCTGAAACGGATTGAACGCCGTCAAAAGCGCATTAACATCATTTTTGGCTTGAGCAGCGTACTTTTGATTACGTTATTAGTGTATAATTGGCTGAGCATGTAAATCTTTCATTCTCCAAAAATTAAATCCCACTAAGGTCTACTAAAAATAACTTGACTAATTTAGTCGGGATTCATAAAATCTACACATCTAGTCTAACCATGTGTATCGAATCATGCGCCTAACCACTCGCGGTCGCTACGCTGTGACTGCTCTACTTGATCTAGCTTTGCAGCCTTCTGAAAAAACGATAACGCTCGCTGAAATTGCAGCACGTCAAACTATTTCTGTTGCTTATCTTGAGCAGTTATTTGCGAAGCTCAAGCGTCATGGTTTAGTTTCTAGTGTTCGTGGCGCAAATGGTGGTTACCATTTAGCACGTAATGCAGATGAAATTACTGTGTTAGCAATTATTGAAGCTGTAAACGAAACAGTTGATGCGACTCGCTGTGACCATAAAGGCAACTGCCAGAATGGTGCGATGTGCTTGACTCATGATTTATGGCAGGAACTCTCCCATCACATCGCCGATTATTTAGAAAAAATCTCGCTTGCTGATCTGGTTGCACGTGACAACGTCCAGACTGTGTCATTACGCCAAAAATCAGCACCTTTAGATTCAGCCCTTTTATCGGTTACAGGTATTTGACATGAAACGTCCGATTTATCTTGATTATGCAGCTACAACTCCTGTAGATCCTCAGGTTGCTGAACGTATGATGGAATGCTTAACATTCGATGGTACCTTTGGTAATGCGGCATCTCGTTCACACGCGTATGGTTGGCAAGCAGAAGAAAAAGTTGAATATGCACGTGAACAAGTTGCGAATTTAATTAAAGCTGATCCACGTGAAATCGTATGGACTTCGGGTGCGACCGAGTCAGACAACCTTGCGCTTAAAGGTGTAGCTCATTTCTATGCATCTAAAGGTAAACATATCGTTACCTCTAAAATCGAACATAAGGCAGTTTTAGATACCTGTCGTGAGCTTGAGTCTGAAGGTTTTGAAATTACCTATATTGAGCCTCAACCTCAAACCGGTTTAATTACTCCAGAAATGGTACAGGCAGCGATCCGTCCAGATACGATTCTTGTTTCCCTGATGATGGTGAACAATGAAATCGGTACTGTGACTGATGTTGCAGCGATTGGTGAAATCACTCGCGCCAACAAGATTTTCTTCCATGTAGATGCAGCTCAGGCGGCAGGTAAAGTTGAAATTGATCTTTCAACTTTAAAAGTAGACTTGATGAGTTTCTCTGCGCACAAGATCTATGGCCCTAAAGGTATTGGCGCACTGTTTGTACGTCGTAGCCCACGTGTACGCCTTAAAGCTGAAATGCATGGTGGCGGCCACGAACGTGGTATGCGTTCAGGTACCCTTGCGACTCACCAGATTGTAGGTATGGGTGAAGCCTTTGAACTTGCAGGCAAAAACCTGGAAGCTGAACAGACTCGTTTACGTGTACTTCGCGACAAGCTGTGGAATGGTTTACAAGGTCTTGAACAAGTGTTCCTGAACGGCCATCCAACACAAAACGTAGCGAACTACCTGAATATTAGCTTCAACTTCGTTGAAGGCGAATCATTGATGATGGCATTGAAAGATGCTGCGGTATCTTCAGGTTCGGCATGTACATCTGCAACACTTGAACCATCTTATGTACTTCGTGCATTGGGTCTTTCAGACGAACTTGCACACAGTTCGATCCGCTTCAGCTTCGGTAAATACACCACTGAAGAAGATATCGATCACGTATTGACTATCACTAAAGCTGCTGTTGAGAAGTTACGTGAACTTTCTCCGCTTTGGGATATGTATAAGGAAGGTATTGACCTTTCTAAAGTTGAGTGGGCTGAGCACTAATTTTCATTCTGAGATAGTGACAAATCCGTTGCTATCTCATTGAGAAAAGTTTTTTTACCCCCATATTTAATACTAAGGCTGACCCCGAGGTTTGGAGAAGCAACATGGCTTATAGCGAAAAAGTAATTGATCATTACGAAAACCCTCGTAATGTTGGCGTTTTAGATAAAAATGCTGAAAACGTTGGTACTGGTATGGTTGGTGCGCCAGCATGTGGTGACGTGATGCGTTTACAGATTCAGGTAAACGACGAAGGTGTGATTGAAGAAGCACGTTTCAAAACTTATGGTTGTGGTTCTGCCATTGCATCAAGTTCACTTGTGACCGAATGGCTCAAAGGCAAAACTTTAGATCAAGCTCAAGCGATCAAGAACATTGATATTGCAACTGAACTTGCACTTCCCCCAGTAAAAGTACACTGCTCTGTTCTTGCTGAAGATGCAATCAAAGCAGCTGTAGAAGACTACCGTAGCAAGAAAGTTAAAGCTTAATTGTTCCACGTTTTGAAATTTTAACGGAGTTTTCATGATCCATTTAACTGAAAATGCTGCAACTCATATCAGCAATTATTTAAAAAATCGCGGTAAGGGTGAAGGCATTCGCGTTGGTGTGAAAACTTCAGGCTGTTCTGGTCTGGCCTATGTGCTCGAATTCGTTGATGAAGTCGATGCACATGACCAAGCCTTTGAGCAGTTTGGGGTTAAAGTATTTGTTGACCCGAAAAGTCTGGTTTATCTTGAAGGTATGGAGATGGACTATGTTAAAAACGGCTTGAACGAAGGCTTCGAATTTAACAACCCCAACAAAAAAGGCGAATGCGGTTGTGGTGAATCCTTCACTGTATAAACCCGGCAGTTATTCTCTTTTGACATTAAAACAGTGTGTTTCACACTGTTTTAATTGCATTTATACAGTTATTTTTGCTCATTAATCGCGGATCCCATCTCCCATGAATCATTTTGAGTTGTTCAACCTTCCTGTAGCACTCGATATTGATTTGGCGGCTTTAAAGACTGAATTTTTAAAGTTGCAGCAACAATATCACCCAGATAAAGCTGAAGACAAAGATCAGGCTCTGATTAAATCAAGTGATATCAATCAGGCATTTAAAGCCTTGTCAGCGGTCGATAGCCGTGCAGCTTATTTACTGTCTCTCAAGAAACAGGATTATCACTTAGATCAGTCGATCAGTGATTTTGAATTCTTGCAGGACGCTCTGGAAATTCGTGAACAACTTGACGATGCAACCTCTGCTGAAGATTTAACTTCACTGAAAGTCGAAGTCCAGCAATGGATTGAAGGCTTGGTTCGCGAGTTCAAAATTGATTATGCGGATGAAGACTGGGCCGAAGCACGCGATACAGTGCGCAAACTACGCTTCTTCGTTAAAGTCATGGCCGATATCGACAAAGCGGAAGACCGCTTCCTGGACGATGACAGCTTTGATCTTGATGATGATTTCTAATTTTTAATATTTAACGTGCAAAGGATGTAACACTATGGCTCTCTTGCAAATTGCAGAACCAGGTCAATCAAGTGCACCACATGAACACCGCATTGCGATTGGTATCGATTTAGGCACCACCCACTCTTTGGTTGCCACGGTTCTTTCAGGTAAAGCCAAAGTACTTAATGACGAACAAGGTCGTGTGCTACTTCCTTCTATCGTGCATTATGCAGAACAACAGACTCAATACGGCAATGAAGCTGCGCCTTTCATTACTACTGACCCCAAAAACACCATCGTTTCTGTGAAACGATTTATGGGTCGTTCGAAAGCTGACATTAAATTCCAGCATCCTTATGCGTTGGTTGGTGAAGCAAATGAAATGCCGGCTTTTGAAACTGCACAAGGCCGTAAGACTCCGGTTGAGATTTCTGCAGAAATTTTAAAGCAGTTGAAAGACCGCGCTGAAGCCAGTCTGCAAAATCCGGTCAATGGTGCCGTTATTACTGTTCCGGCCTACTTTGATGAAGCACAGCGTCAGGCAACCCGTGATGCTGCTCAACTTGCTGGCTTGAATGTTTTACGTTTGTTGAATGAGCCAACCGCTGCTGCTGTTGCTTATGGTCTCGATCAGGAAAGCAACTTAAGTACAGATCGCAACTATGTGATCTACGACTTGGGTGGTGGTACCTTTGACGTTTCGATTCTGCGGTTTAGTCAAGGTGTGTTTGAAGTTCTGGCAACCGGTGGCCACACTGCCCTCGGTGGTGATGACCTGGATCGTTTGATCCTGAAATGGGCCAAGAAACAACTGAATATTGACACCTTGAATGATGCAGAATATGCACATTTTGTGGTTGCAGCACGTAAAGCCAAAGAAGCTTTGTCTGATGCAGATTCAGTTCAACTCAAATTGCTTGATCAGGTATTGACGCTTGACCGTCCGACATTTGAAGAGATCATTAAAGTTGCTTTGGATAAGACCATCAGCGTATGTAAGCGTGTGATGCGTGATGCCAAGCTTGAACTGGATGACATTCAAAATGTCGTTTTGGTCGGTGGCTCAACCCGTTCTTATGCAGTACAAAAAGCCGTGCGTGAAGTATTCAATCAAGAACCACTATGCACTATTAATCCGGATGAAGTGGTTGCGATTGGCGCATCAATTACTGCGAACCAATTGATTGGCAACTCAACTGATGGCTCATTACTATTAGACGTGACGCCTCTGTCTCTTGGTCTTGAAACCATGGGCGGACTGGTTGAACGATTAATTTCGCGTAATACTGCGATTCCAGTCGCTCGTCGTCAGGAATTTACGACTTATCAAGATGGCCAGACTGCCATGTTGATTCATGTGGTTCAAGGTGAACGTGATCTGGTTGAGCATTGCCGTAGTTTAGGGCGTTTTGTCCTGCATGGCATTCCACCAATGACTGCCGGTCAGGCACGTATTGAAGTGACGTTCCAGGTCGATGCAGATGGCTTGCTGACTGTATCTGCCAAAGAAACCACCTCTGGCGTGACGGCTCAAATCGATATCAAACCATCTTATGGTTTATCGGGTGAAGATACTGAACGTCTGTTGCTAGACGGTTATAAGTTCGCTGAAGAAGATAAGAATCTTCGTCATTTGAATGAAACCAAAGTGGAAGCACAGCGTGAGCTGGAAGCACTGGTTCAGGCACTCAAAGCGGATGCCGGTCTGTTGACTGAAGATCAACTTGCAGCACTGCAAACTGCGCAAGCACAACTTGAAACTCAGCTTCAGGGTTCAGATATCAAAGCGATTGAATCTGCCGTTGAACAGCTTAAAATACATAGTGATGCTTTTGCAGCAGCACGTATGAATCAACATATTGATGCAGCTCTTAAGGGCACTAAACTCGACGACTGGTCAAACTCAAACTAATTTAAGGTAACGACTATGCCACGTATTAAAGTTCTTCCACATGCGCAGATTTGCCCCGAAGGTGCTGAGTTTGAAGTCGAACAAAATGCCAATCTTTGCGAAAGCCTGCTAAAAAATGGCATTAAAATCGAACATGCTTGCGATATGTCAGCAGCGTGTACCACCTGCCATGTAGTGGTACGCAAAGGTTTTGACAGCCTGGAAGAAATGGATGATGTTGAAGCTGACTTACTCGATCGTGCCTGGGGTTTAGAACCTGATTCACGTCTTTCTTGTCAGGTTAAACTGGACGATGAAGATCTGGAAATTGAAATTCCAAAATACACCATTAACCATGCGTCAGAAAATCACTAAGATTTTCGTTGCAGGCTAAAATAAAAAACCACGCTCAGGCGTGGTTTTTTCTCTTTATAAGAAACAATTAAAGTAAATTTACATGAACTTTAAATGTGTTCAATTACTTCATCCTCAAGCTTCAATTTGACAATACCTTGTGAATTGGTCATTTTCTGCTGAGTTTCAATGCGTTTAATCATTTTTTCTAGTACATGAATCAGCTCAGGATATTCAAAGTTTTGCACTTCATCCAGATTCAGCAATAAATGAAAGCCCTTATATTCATAATCGAACCAGCGCTGATACTCGACTTTCTGAGACGCATATTTTTCCATGACCTGCCAGGTTCTTACAGGTGCTTTAATGCCTTTCAAGAATATCGGCTTTTTCGGTGCACAAAGATAATCATCTTTGATCAGATTATGAGTATCTTCCGAAATCAGGATTTCATCGACTTCCGCTGCACTTTGCAAACGCGCTGCCAGATTGGCATCACGTCCTACAATGGTATAAGCCATACGATGCGTAGCCCCATAATTCCCTACGTGGCAATAACCGGTTGAAATCCCCATGCGGATATGCAGTGGCGGATAACCCATTTTAATCCAGCGTTCCCGCAGCAATTTCATTTGCTGACGCATCGCCAATGCCATTTCCATACAGTTCTTAGCATCCTGTTCCACACCTTCGGAGTTCGGATCACCAAAGAAAATCAGGATCGCATCACCCATGAATTTATCGACAGTCGCTTCATAATTTTTAGCGATTTCGGTCATATGCCGAAGATAGTCATTCAACAGGAATGCTAAATCATCTGGAATCAGAGTTTCAGATAGCTCTGTAAAGCCTTGAATATCAGAGAAAAAGATCGTCAACTTTTTACGTTTATATTCAATTTTGGCTTCAGATTCACCTTTCATAATGGATTGCCATAACTGCACGGGCGCATAGCGACTCAGCTGATTGGCAAATTCCATATAACGGTTCATCTGTTCGAAATAATGGTCTTTTTTCTGGGTCATGTATTGCACACGACCACTTTGATAAAAACTTCCGACACCAAAATAGGTAATCAGACAGATAAAGCCTAAAACGGTCAACTCACTGCTGGTCGGTTCGAAATAATTATTAAACCCAAAGACCAGAATATTGGCCAGATAAAAAAGCGTAATCCCGATCAGGCTGGCTAGAGATGCCATCATAAATGAAATTTTATTGCTGATCGCGGTATAGAGCACTGCGACCAGACCCAGCAAGGACAAGACCAAGTCCAGATGCACGGCCGCCAAAACCACCGAAATGACAATGACATCAATCAGGAAAAGAATATTACGCCGGATGTGATAATCATGACGATAGATCAGCCAGCGAGATAGTTTCGGTGTAATTAGCAAAACCAGAAACAAAAAAAATGGAACAAAAAGCTGATACTGGGTATCTGGTTCAGTGTAATGAAAGACGACCAGAACCACAGACAGCATGATGTATCCCATCATGCGATGGAAATACTCAAACTGATGGGGTTCTTTTTGAATCCAGTCGTCTAATTGCACTCACTCACTCCCTGAAGTCCGCAACTGTTCATGGTTCTCGGAATGCCTTGGCTGATTAGTCCATGCGCCAGTCAAATGGCATGTCGCCCTGACCACGTAAAGCCAGCATTAAGGTTTGACGCATATGTGCCAATACTTCACTGCTATAAGGAACAGCAGGTGTACCCCAAACAGGCTTCGGCCATGCAACGTCGTTCTGATAACGAACTACATGATGAAAATGCAATTGCGGCACCATATTACCCAGCGCTGCTACATTCATTTTATCTGCACGGAAAACACGTGCCAGCTGGCTTGATAACCAGCTTGACTCTCTTAAAAACTGCTCTTGGTCAGCTTGACTCAATTCATATAATTCAGAGACACCCGGCACACGTGGAATCAGAATGAGCCAGGGAAATTGCATATCATTCATCAAACGACATGTTGACAAAGGAAAGTCGCCTACAAAAAACGTATCTTGAGCAAGTTGTGGATGCAAACTAAACATATCTTTATAAATGATGCAAAATTAGAATGATGGCTAATACTAACATATCCAACTGAAGCTGAATATTGAAAGCAATGTGTTTAAAGACAAATTCTCATGATTTGTTGCGAAGCACATCACAACAATTACTGTAAACAATTCATTAAAAAATCAAGCCTGTTGTTCCTGCAAACTTCATTGGAAAATGAAACCCAAACTGAATTTTCAGGCTGATTTAATCGAATAAAATCAGTGCAATTCTTTAAGCAGACTGTCCAGTAAATCCTGTATAAACTGAATCCGCTTTTGATAGTCTTCCAGCATGACCATGACTTTTAGACGTTGACCGCCATCCATCCGGAAATAGGTCGGATGTTTCTGCATCATCTGGATAATCGTCATGGCTTGAACCGGAGTATCCGGTGCAAATTCAATATGCCCACCCTGACTGCTGATATCAATTTTAGTAATACCAAGCTGCTCGGCTTTCAATCGAATCTGATGTACAGCAAAGAGCTGTTTGACCGGTTGCGGCGGTATACCAAAACGATCAATCAATTCCATCCGGATATTATCCAGCTTTTCCTGGGTATCGGTATTACTGATGCGTTTATAGAACAACAGACGTTGATGCACATCACCCAGATATTCATCCGGAATCAGTGCTGGCATATGCAGGGTAATTTCGGCAGTCAATGACAATGGTGCGTCGAAGTTTGGCGTTTTACCTTTTTGAATGGCTTTGGTGGCTTTTTCCAGCATTTCCATATACAGGCTATAACCAATCGCCTGCATCGAACCACTCTGCTGTTCACCGAGTAATTCACCTGCGCCGCGAATTTCCAGATCTTCAGTTGCCAGCATAAAACCGGCACCCAAAGTTGAAGCACGCTGAATGGCATCCAGACGTTTTTCTGCATCACCTTTTAAGGCCTTTAATGACGGTACCATCAAATATGCATAAGCCTGATGATGTGAGCGCCCTACACGTCCGCGTAGCTGATGTAATTGCGCCAGGCCCAGTTTGTCGGCACGTTCAATCAGAATGGTGTTGGCATTCGGAACATCAATCCCGGTTTCAATAATGGTCGAACATACCAGAACATTATATTCCTTGTGATAAAACTGCTGCATCACCTGCTCCAGTTCACGTTCACGCATCTGTCCGTGGGCCACAATCACCCGCGCTTCCGGCACCAGTTTACGGATATGCTCGGCGGCACGATCGATTGTATCAACTTCATTATGCAGAAAATAAACCTGACCACCGCGCAGCAATTCACGCAGAATCGCTTCTTTAATGGTGTCATCGGTATGTTCCTGCACAAAGGTTTTCACCGCAAGACGGCGTGCCGGCGGTGTGGCGATAATCGACAGATCACGCATGCCACTAAAGGCCATATTCAGCGTACGTGGAATTGGAGTCGCAGTCAGTGTCAGCATATCAACATCGGCACGCATGGCCTTGATTCGCTCCTTGTCGCGCACACCGAAACGATGCTCTTCATCGACAATCATCAGACCGAGATTCTTAAACTGGACATTTTCCTGCAAAATCTTATGTGTACCAATCACAATATCGACTTTACCTTCAATGAGGTCGTCAATGGTCTTAGTATGTGCTTTGGAAGAACCGAAACGTGACAGCACTTCAATCCGGACCGGCCAGTCGGCAAAGCGGTCTTTGAATGAATCATAATGCTGCTGTGCCAGCAAGGTGGTTGGTACCAGAATCGCCACCTGCCGATTATTCTGCACTGCAACAAATGCGGCACGCATCGCGACTTCTGTCTTGCCGAAACCCACATCACCACACACCAGTCGATCCATCGGCTTGGCCTGCTGCATGTCATGCAGTGTGGCTTCAATCGCATTGGCCTGATCCAGTGTTTCTTCATAGGCAAAGCCACTAGAAAATTGCATATACAGGCTTTGATCGACTTCAAAACTGATTCCAGGTTTGGAAGAACGCCGTGCCTGAATATGCAGCAATTCGGCCGCGACATCGTGAATCTGTTCCAGCGCTTTACGTTTGGCTTTATTCCATGCATCCGTACCCAGTTTATGCAACGGTGCCAGATCCGGATCACCACCACTATACCGGCTGATTAAGTGCAGATTGGTCACCGGCACATAGACTTTGGCGGCATCTGCGTAATCCAGTTGCAGGAATTCGTGATCCTGATCATCAATACTTAAGGCGACCAGACCGGCATAACGTCCGACCCCATAATCGATATGCACCACAGGTGCGCCCATGGTCAGCTCAGTTAGACTTCGGATCAGAAACTCTTCTGAAACTTCCTGTTGACGTTTGCGACGGCGCTGTACCACCCGATGTTCATAGAGCTGATTTTCAGAAATTACGCTGACACGATCGGTCAATACCAGACCACGCTCCAAAGGCGCATTGGTAATGGCAATTGCATACAGAGATTGAATAAAACTATCGAAATTTTCAACCGTGGGGATATCACCCAGACTTGGTCTTAATGCATCTTTAAGACTTTCACGGCGTCCAGCACTTTCAGCCACCAGCAGTACCGGATGATTGGCCTGATCAATATATTTTTTGACTTCATGAAACGGTTTTTCACGTTTCGGGTCTACGGGTAGACGCGGTGGCAACTGGGTATCAAGATTCAATACCCCAGCTTTTTGATCAAAAGGTGTTTGTGCGGCAATGATGCGTGCAAACTGGTTCAAGTGCTCCAGCACCTGATTGGTCTGAAAAAACAGGCTTTCAGGCGGCATAATCGGCTGATCGACATTGTGGCGGCGATCTTCATAACGACGCACCACATCCTGCCAAAACTGGCTCAGACTTTCGTCCAAAGCCTTATCTGTAATGACAATACCATTCTTAGGTAAGTACGAAATCAGCGAACTTTGGCCTTGCATGGCTTCCGCGCTGAAAAACAAGGGCAAATAAAACTCGATTCCAGGAGAGACTATGCCATCCATCACATCCTGATAGATGGGGTTTTTCTTTGGATTCGCGGTCGGGAAAAATTCGGCATAGCGGTCACGGAAAGTGGCACGACCTTCCTTGAGCGGAAATTCCTGTGCCGGCAATACGGTAAACTGCTGCAAACTTTGCGTGGTGCGCTGAGTTTCGGCATCGAAAAATTTCAGGCTTTCAATTTCATCATCAAACAGGTCAATCCGAATCGGTGCTTCCTGTCCCGATGCGTAGATATCCATGATACTGCCGCGTACCGCGAATTCACCTGGATCATAGACGGTATCGACCAGATGATAACCGGCCTGAATCAACTTTTTCTTTTGTTGTTCCAGATCAAATTTCTGACCGACATGAATATCGAAATGCTCACCCAGAATCCATGAGGTTGGCGCCACACGTTGTGCCAAAGTTGAGGCGGACAACAACAGTACACCAGTTTTGGGCATATTGGATAAGATTGCCAGACGTTCCGAGACAATATCCTGATGTGGGGAGAGACGATCATAAGGCAAGATTTCCCAATCCGGAAAAATCGTGGGTTTAATCCCATAAAATTCCAGTTCACTTTCCAGTTGACCCAAATGCTGATTATTACGTGCAATCACGATAAATAAACGCGATTGCTGCTGCACGATTTCTTTAAGCAATAATGCAGTTGAGGAACCTTGCAGATTGCCTAACCAGCGTTTCTCGCCTGCTTTGAGCTGTGGTAAATTGAGTTGGGAAATTTCTTGTTGGAACATGGATATAGCTTTAAAGTCTAAATAACCTGAGGCTTATACTAGCACGATGATCTCAGGATATTTTGTTATTTTTATGCAGTCTTGCCACATCCATATACTTCGATTTTAAGCCACTTTTGCAGCTTATTTTTGATCGCGCAGAAAGTTACGATAATAATCATTTAACTTCTTAAGGATCATTTTAAATTGCAGCAGATTCTCTTCAGTATTGCCTAAAGTCGCATTAAAACGCTGATGGGCAATTTCCAGATCAATTTTTTCATTGATCAGCATCGCGGTATCATATAACGCTTTTAAATCATCAAACTGTTTTAAACGCCGATTCGACAAATACTCTAATCGTGCACCCCACTCCTGATTGAGTTGAATATCATCGACAATATAACCTGTACCTTCTACATACTGAATATTCTGCTCTTCTAGATATAGCTGTGCAGCAGTCGGTTTATTACTTTTAAATAATGCACTGATTTTATCAAACATTGCCATTTACCTAGCCAAATATAGTTCTTGCTCTAGTCTAGATGAAAATGCCTCAAATCCACATCCTGAACTTGAGGCAAATTATCAAAATAGCAGCGATTCGCTGTTTCAGATGATTTAACAGCTCCGGTTCTGTTAAGAAACCTGTTCGAGCTGATTCTCTGCTGAAGGAATTTCAGACACCAGATTTTCAAACGCAAAGATTTCTTCTAATTGCGTTGCACTTAATAAGCCCAGCTCCAACACCACTTGCGGCACAGTTTTATTTTCGCGCATACATTGTTTGCCGATTTCATCGCACTTGGCATGTCCCAATATCGGTTCAAGCAAGGTCACAATCCCGACACTGCGCATAACGGAACTTAAGCAAATCTGCTCGTTGGCCTGAATACCAGCAATACATTTCTGATTCAGGGTTTGCATGCCTTGGGTCAATAATTGAATCGATTCATTCATCGCCACGGCAATCACAGGTTCCATGACATTCAATTGTAGCTGCCCGGCTTCCGCAGCCATAGTAATAGTTAAATCATTACCAATCACCCGAAAGGCAATCTGATTGACCACTTCCGGAATCACAGGATTGATTTTTGCCGGCATGATCGAAGAACCTGCCTGTAATTCGGGTAAGCGAATTTCAGCCAGACCTGTACGCGGTCCCGAACTGAGCAGGCGCAAATCATTACAGATTTTGGACAATTTCACTGCCAGACGTTTTAAACTGCTCGACAAAATAATAAAGACGCCACAATCGCTGGTCGCCTCGACGTAATCTGCCGCACCTTTTAAAGGCAGACCCGTTAGGTGCGCCAAGATTTCCACCACCCGCTTGGCATAGCCCGGTGGTGTATTGACCCCGGTCCCAATCGCAGTGGCACCTAAATTGACTTCCAGCAACAACTGTCGCATCTGTCCAATCAGCTTCAGGTCTTCTTTTAATAAGGTGGCAAATGCCCGAAATTCCTGTTCCATGGTCATCGGAACTGCATCTTGTAACTGGGTACGTCCCATCTTGATGACATATTCAAATTCGGCAGCTTTATGGTCGATACAGTCAATCAATGCTTTAAGCACGCTCAACAATTCATCCAGACTGCTATAGGTCGCCAGACGCAAAGCCGTTGGATAGACATCATTGGTCGATTGCGAGGTATTGACGTGATCATTCGGATGCAGAATGTGATAATCGCCTTTCTGATAACCTGACATTTCAAGTGCAATATTGGCAATTACCTCATTGGCATTCATATTGATGGAAGTTCCGGCACCGCCCTGATAAGGATCGAGTGGAAATGCCGTTTGCCACGCTTCCGGATGCTGAATCAATTCATCACAAGCTTTCTGAATGGCAGTACTGGTCTGCTCGGACAATTTTTGAAAGTGCAGATTGGCTTGTGCCGAAGCTTTTTTCACTTGGGCCAAAGCACGAATAAAGTGCGTTTGTTGCCCCACCGCCAATCCAGAAATCTTAAAATTTTCGATGGCACGTAAGGTATGAATCCCATAATAGCTATGCAACGGGATTTGTTTTTCCCCCAATAAATCACGTTCAATGCGGGTCGGTTCGATTTGAAGCATATTGTCCACTAAAAAATACTCTTGGCGATGCACCGTATTTGGTGTGACATTAATATGAGCAAACAAATACAGGCCTAATAGGAAGACTTTAACCTAGATTTGCTACGATTTATTACCAATACGCTAAGGATGTGAATTTTGTAATATTGTGTAAACAACTGGCTAAAATTTAAATATTTTAATTATTTATTCAAAATTTTCACTTCCCCCCTGAATTCGACGTCGTATTGCCTTTTATCCGCTCAAGTTATTCCTGATTTAATTTCAGAGAATTACTACGATGTTTACAATAGACATACATAAAATCTGTGTAATTGTTACAGAGTGTAATTTTTAAACCATGCTTGAATCACCTCCTTGCGATCTCAGTACAAAAAATCATCTTGGACGATGATTTCCATATTTACAGGATGACCTGCCTATGACTTATTTAAACCCCACCCTGATTACCTTCATGTTTTATATTATCGCCATGATTGCAATCGGTTTATATGCTTATCGTGCCACCTCCAATTTTGACGAATATATTCTAGGTGGACGGAGTCTGGGCAGTGTCGTCACTGCACTTTCGGCGGGCGCATCGGATATGAGTGGCTGGCTGTTGATGGGTCTTCCAGGAGCCATTTACCTGTCTGGCCTGTCAGAAGTCTGGATTGCGATCGGTTTGATTATCGGTGCATGGCTGAACTGGTTACTCGTGGCAGGTCGACTGCGCGCCCATACTGAATATCAGAACAATGCTCTAACCTTGCCGGATTATTTCACTAGCCGTTTTTCCGACCGTAAACGCATTTTACGGGTCTTGTCTGCCCTGGTGATTCTAGTGTTCTTTGCGATTTATTGTGCCTCAGGCATGGTCGCAGGTGCACGACTGTTTGAAAGCCTGTTTGGCTGGGATTACACCACAGCGCTTGTGATTGGTGCGATGGCGACGATTCTCTATGTCTGTATTGGTGGCTTTTTGGCGATCAGCTGGACAGATACATTCCAGGCCGGTTTGATGATTTTTGCCTTATTACTGACTCCGATCATTACCTTCTTGGCTCTGGGCGACAACAGCCAGCAAGTGAGTGTCATCCTTGAATCGGCTCGCCCACATGCCTCCAGCATGCTTGAAGGTTTAAGCACCGTCGCGATTATTTCCAGTCTGGCCTGGGGCTTGGGTTATTTTGGCCAGCCACACATACTGGTGCGTTTTATGGCGGCAGATTCGGTCAAAACCATTCCTGCTGCACGCCGTATTGGCATGACCTGGATGATTCTATGCCTAGGCGGTGCAGTGGCTGCCGGTTATATCGGTATTGCCTACTTCAGTGTCAATCCGACACTGGCTTCGGTGGTGAATCAAAACCCTGAAACGGTATTTATGGAGTTGACCAAAATTCTGTTTAATCCTTGGATTGCCGGAATCATTCTGGCTGCGATTCTGGCAGCAATCATGAGTACCTTAAGCTGTCAGCTTCTGGTCTGTTCAACCACCCTGACCGAAGATTTATACAAGAGTTTTCTGCGTAAAAATGCTTCACAAAAAGAACTGATCTGGGTCGGTCGCGGCATGGTCTTGGTGATTGCCCTAATTGCCATTTCACTGGCGATTAATCCGAACAGTAAGGTTTTGGGTCTGGTGGCTTATGCCTGGGCGGGCTTTGGTGCTGCATTTGGCCCGCTGATTATCTTGTCGCTATTCTGGAAACGAATGACCCTCAACGGCGCAATTGTGGGTATGGTGGTTGGTGCCATGACTGTAATTGTCTGGAAAAATTATATGGGTGATACCGGTCTGTATGAGATCATTCCAGGCTTTATTCTGGCCACCCTCAGCATTATCATCGTCAGCCTGCTGGATAAAGCACCGAGTGCTGATGTGGTCAAACGCTTTGAAATGGCTAAAGCCGAGTATCAAAAAGAAATGGCAGAAATGAAAAAATAATCACCTTTTTTCTTGCACATAAAAGGGACTTAATCGTCCCTTTTATGTTTCTTAGATTCACAAATGAAGTTCTTGAAAATTACTTGGCTTTTCCCGGCATTTTCAGATGGATCTGCTGACTTTCTTTAATCACTTCCATCACCGGATAACTGCGCGTTTCTTTAATTCCGGGCAATTGCCACAAGATCTGACCAGAGATTTTCCGGAACTCATCCATATTGGCACAGCGGATTTTTACCACGAAATCAAACCCGCCACTGATCATATGACACTCGATAATTTCAGGAATCTGCCGCACAGCATGGGAAAATTCATCTAAAACATTCGGCGTGGTTTTATCCAATAAAATTTCAACAAAGACCACAAAACCATTATTCAACATGACTGGATTGAGGCGCGCTTCATAGCCCACAATAAAACCTTCCCGGGTCAGCTTTTGTACACGCGCCAAGGCTGCTGTAGGCGACAAATTGACCAGTTCAGCCAGTTTGATATTGGATAGCTTGGCATCGGATTGCAATAAACCCAGTATACGAATATCTATACGGTCAAGGTTCAAATAAGGACTTGGCATTAGAATTATTCTCTAAAAAAAGCGAAAACTATAGTGAGATATTCGTCAAATATTCTGTGATTATAGATTAAAACTCATTCACCTCAAAGAACTGATTGACGCAGTACAGGAAGTCACTATGCCAACCACTCTCCGCCCAGATTCAATTTTAGATTCAGCCCAGCACTCAAATTATATTGCTGAATTTAAACACAAAAACCAATACGAAGAACGTATTAATACGGCATGGCGTCGTGCAGAAACTGAATGCGTCGAAGAGTTATTGGCCCATAGTGAAATTTCTTCCGAGATGAGTGACAAGATTCAGGCGCTTGCCTTTGATCTCGCACATTCCTTACGTGAACGCAAAAGTTCCACTGGGAAAGCCGGTATTGTCCAAGGCTTATTGCAGGAATTTTCTTTATCTTCTCAGGAAGGCATTGCCCTGATGTGTCTGGCAGAAGCCTTACTGCGGATTCCGGACAAAGCCACACGTGACTTGCTGATCCGTGACAAAATCAATCAAGGTAACTGGAAAGAACATTTGGGCCAGAGCCAATTGATGTTTGTGAATGCAGCAGCCTGGGGACTGATGCTGACCGGCAAGCTGATGGAAACCCCACAGCAAAAAAGCCTGTCTAGCTTATTGACCGGTCTTTTGGCACGCAGTGGCCGCGGGATTATCCGTAAGGCCGTCGATGTTGCCATGCGCATGATGGGCGAGCAGTTTGTTACGGGTGAAACCATTGATGAAGCACTGAAAAATGCGGAGCCGCTGGAAGAAAAAGGCTTTCGCTATTCCTATGACATGCTGGGTGAAGCTGCACTGACCGATCCGGATGCTGAACGTTATTATCAAGATTATCAGCAAGCCATTCATGCCATTGGTCAATCTTCGCAGGATAAGGATGTTTATGACGGGCCTGGCATTTCTATCAAACTCTCTGCGCTGCACCCCCGTTATCAGCGTTCGCAAATGGATCGCGTGCATGATGAGCTCTATGCAAAAGTACTGAAACTCGCGGTCTTGGCCAAGCAATACAATATTGGTTTAAATATCGATGCTGAAGAAAGTGATCGCCTTGAGATTTCACTTGAACTGTTAGAACGCCTGTGTTTTGAACCACAATTACAGGACTGGAAAGGCATTGGCTTTGTGATTCAGGCCTATCAGAAACGCTGCTTCTATGTAGTGGATTACATCATTGATCTGGCGAAGCGCAGCCAGAAACGCTTGATGATTCGTCTGGTCAAAGGCGCATATTGGGACAGCGAAATCAAGAAAGCCCAAATTGATGGAATGTCAGATTATCCGGTATTTACTCGTAAGGTGCATACGGATCTGTCTTATATTGCTTGTGCGCGTAAGCTGTTGGCTGAACCGGATTATATCTACCCACAATTTGCCACTCACAATGCACAAACGGTAGCGACGATCTATCAGCTGGCACAACCTGAGCAGTATTATGCCGGCCAATATGAGTTCCAATGTCTGCATGGCATGGGCGAACCACTGTATGAAAATGTCGTGGGCGATCCATCGAAAAATAAACTCGGTGTACCATGCCGGATCTATGCGCCAGTCGGCAATCATGAAACCTTGCTGGCTTATCTGGTGCGCCGCTTACTGGAAAATGGTGCCAATACCTCCTTCGTCAATCGTATTGCTGACAAAACCTTGAAAATTGAAGATTTGATTGAAAATCCACAGCAAACCATTTTAAAGGCATCAAAACAAGAAGGCGTGATGGGTGCCAAGCATCCCCAGATTCCCTATCCGCAAGATCTTTATACCGATGCACGATTGAACTCTTCAGGACTCGATTTGGCCAATGATGCTGAACTCATTGTTTTAAATGAGGTTGCATCTAGTCTGGCGCCAACCCAATTCCAGGCAGCAGCCATGGGAACGGCGTTTACAGTTATCGATACAAGCAACGTAGTGCAAATCATCAATCCGGCACAGCATCAGGATGTGGTCGGCACAATCTATGAAGCAACTTCTGAACAGGCCGAAATTGCACTCACTCAAGCAGTTAATGCACAAAGTTTCTGGGCCAATCTGCCAAAAAATGAGCGTGCTGCCTGCCTGAATAAAGCCGCAGAACTGATGGAACAGCGTTTGCTTCCGCTCATGGTTCTTCTTTCTCGCGAAGCAGGTAAAACCTATGCCAATGCGATTGCCGAAGTACGTGAGGCGGTAGATTTCTTGCGTTACTATGCAGCTCAAGTTTTGGATCTCAGTGACAATGTACAGATCCAGCCTTTAGGCACCGTGCTGTGTATCAGTCCATGGAACTTCCCGCTGGCGATTTTTACCGGTCAGATTTCAGCGGCACTGGTGGCTGGCAATACTGTGATTGCCAAACCGGCTGAACAAACACCGCTGATTGCAGCACAAGCCGTGCAGATTTTATGGGAAGCCGGCATTCCGCAGGATGTATTACAGCTGTTGCCGGGCCGTGGTGAAACTATTGGTGCACAGCTCAGTGCAGATTCGCGTATTCAAGGCATCATGTTTACCGGTTCCACCGAGGTCGCACAAATTCTGCAAAAAACCGTCGCAGAACGAATAAACCAGTTTGGAGAAAGTGTCACCCTGATTGCTGAAACTGGTGGTCAAAACGCCATGATTGTGGATTCATCTGCACTCACTGAACAGGTGGTGCTTGATGTGGTGAGCTCTGCCTATGACAGTGCCGGTCAGCGCTGTTCTGCCCTGCGTGTCCTCTGTGTTCAGGAAGATAATCTGGAGGCCGTACGCAGCATGCTCAAAGGTGCGATGCAACAGTTGCGCGTTGGCAATCCGGTCTTGCTTAAAACTGATATTGGTCCGGTAATTGATGCAGAAGCCCAGCAAAATATCCAAAAGCATATTGAGCAAATGCGCAGCAAAGGCCATAAAGTTCATCAATTGATGTTTAATCAAGACCAGACTGAATTAACTTATGGAACATTCATTGCACCAACCCTGATTGAACTGCCAAATCTGGACGATCTGGAACGTGAAGTATTTGGTCCGGTCCTGCATCTGATCAGTTATAAATATGGCGAACTGGAACAGTTATTAGATCAGATCAACAGTAAGGGCTATGGTCTGACCATGGGCTTGCACACGCGTATTGATGAAACCATGCAAACCGTGATTGCGCGAGCAGAAGTCGGCAACCTGTATATCAACCGCAATATCGTTGGTGCGGTCGTGGGCGTCCAGCCTTTTGGTGGTGAAGGTCTGTCCGGCACCGGTCCGAAAGCGGGTGGCCCGTTGTATATCTATCGTTTAATGCATCAAGTATCCGAGAAAAAACTGAGCTCACCTTATGCAGTTCAAGCGGGTCCAGCACTTGTTGAAAATAACCTTGTTCAGGAATTTAAAGCCTGGGGAGCTAAAACTTTTCCGACTTTATCTTTAAAAGCACCTATTGAGATTGCCACTGGTCAAAGCTTTAGCCTGCAAGGTCCAACCGGTGAAGAAAATCAGTACATGATCTTGCCACGAGAAAGCGTTTTATCCTTAGCAAATACCGAGCAAGACCAGATTCAGCAAATTCTGGCAATTTTATCGGTCGGCAGTCGTCCTGCATTCCTAGCTGACAATACTTTTATTCTGAAATATTTACCAACCATGCCAGCCGCGATCAGCAAGCAATTTAAAGTGGTCCGGGATATTGAAACAGGCGCGTTTGATGCCGTCCTGCATCATGGTGATTCTTCTGAACTGATTGATTTGCAAAAACGCATTGCAGGCCGAAAAGGTGCAATTATTGGTATCACCCATTTAAGTTCGGGCAACTATGATATTCCGGTCGAGCGATTTGTGATTGAACGCGCGATCAGTATCAATACGGCGGCGGCAGGCGGCAATGCCAGCTTGATGACGATGGATAATCTCTAAATCAGTCCAATCATCTCAGCATTTTTAGCTTAGATCTTTCCTCTTTATGGCCAAACCTCTCTCCTCAGAAGGTTTGGTCTTTTTTATGCAGCTTTTCAAGCGGCTCGACTACAATAGGCTTAGGCAGATCGGCAATTTTTTGCTACCATTTGCGCTTTAAAATATTTGCGATTTCTTACTGCATATGACTTCATCTTATCAGCAACAACTTGAAGCCAAAATTGAACGCATCAGCGCTCAGTTTGCCGAATATCAACCACCTGCTTTAGAAGTATTCCAGTCTCCTGAAAAATATTTCCGCATGCGTGCTGAATTCCGGATCTGGCATACTGAAGATGATCTGTTTTATGCCATGTTCGAACGTGACGAAAACAACAATAAAAAAGTCATTCGTATTGATGAATTTCCAATTGCAGACCGCAGCATTAATGACTTGATGCCACAATTACTTGAAGCATTCAAGGCAGATGCCAATCTGGGTCATCGCCTGTTTGAAGTCCATTTTCTGGCAACTTTAAGTGGTCAAGTTCTGGTATCTCTGATTTATCACCGCAAGCTGGATGAAAGCTGGGAACCTGCCGCAAAAGTACTGGCGGAAAAGCTGAATATCAAACTGATTGGCCGTAGCCGTGGTCAGAAATTCGTCCTGACTGATGAATATGTGGTGGAAGAACTGTCTGTTTTTGATCGTCGCTATAAATATAAGCAGATCGAAAGCAGCTTCACCCAGCCCAATGCACAAGTTTGTCAAAAAATGCTGGAATGGGCATGTGATGCAGCAGAGCAATCAGATAAAGATTTGCTGGAACTCTACTGTGGTAATGGCAACTTCACTCTACCGCTTTCGACCAAATTCCGCCGTGTTTTAGCCACTGAATTAGCCAAATCTTCAGTTTATGCAGCTGAGTGGAATATTGAGCAGAACCAGATTGAAAATATTCAGGTTGCGCGTCTGTCTGCAGAAGAATTCACTCAAGCTTATAATGGCGAACGTGTTTTCCGTCGTTTGCAGGAAGCACAAATTGACATTTCGACTTATGATTTCGATACAGTATTTGTCGATCCACCACGTGCCGGTATTGATGATGAAACGCTGAAACTGTTACAGCGTTTCCAGCGTATTATTTACATTTCTTGCAATCCAGATACCTTATATGACAATCTGAAACAGTTGTCTCAAACGCATAAAATCAGCAAGTTCGCAATGTTTGACCAGTTCCCGTATACGCACCATGTTGAGACGGGTGTCTTGTTGGAAAAAGTATAAAGAATTTGTTTCAATTTATTATATTGTTACAAAAATGGAGCTTTTTGAAGCTCCATTTTTTATATTAAAAATCATATATTTAATAATAAATATTGACTTGTACAGCAAGAAATATCGTTAGACCTTCGGGCTTCCATCGGAAATTTTCAAGACTAACTGCTGCTTTTATCACATAGGTCCTATTGCTTTATTTATTTAATTGGCTATATTTCACTCTATGTTAGGTTGTTGTATGAAGGCTCTATGAGTTTTTGGCAAAAGTTGTTTTCTAATGAACAACACAATGAACACAAGAATCAAATTGCTTGTGTTGAAAATGATTGCTCTTGCAAGACGAATGAACAGCTTCTTGAAGCACTTTCTAAAGCCACTGATGAAGAAATCATCATCGGAATTAAAAAGGTTCTGGTATCTCGCGGCTATAGCCGTAAAGAACTGAATGAACTTCAGCACTTGCCATTGCAGTAATCGGCCAAGGTTACAGCCGTATAAAGAAAGCACTTGCGTAGTCAGGTGCTTTTTTTATGCTTGAAAGTTTATAGTTGAAGGGTTTGGTCTTCTCTATTTCAGCATAGTTTATTAACTCCAACTTTAAAACTTCAGAGATCAGGCAGGAAAACTCTAAACAACTCATTTGATCCCCTTTGATTTGAAGAAATGTTAAGGCTTGCTTAGGCTATTTAAAACCTTTATCAGAAGAATATGTTCTAAATTCTGCTTTCTTTAAATCCCTTTAAATTTGGCTTAATAACTCTTCAATTCTGATCTGAAACTCAGGCAAGGCATCGATTAATTTAGCAAAACACAGTACACTTCCTATTAAACGACAATGCTTTTTAAATGGCTTAATTCTGATATGCAACAGACTAAACGGTTTCCCATAGGCGCACACCTTATGGTTAAACATTTCGGTTATACCCATCATGGGATTTACGCCGGACGTGGTCGTGTCATTCATTATTCCGGCTTTGCGCATTTATTCAAGAAACGCCCCATTGAAATCACCTCGATTGAAAAATTCAGTCATGGCAAACCGATTCATATGCAGCATTATGACTCAGCCAAATATAAAGGTCGTAAAGTGGTGCGCCGCATGCGGTCCAGAATGCATGAAAATAACTATCATTTGATTATTAATAATTGCGAACATTTGTGTACCTGGGCGATTACCGGTGTGGAAAGTAGCCCGCAAGTAATTTATATGATGAATCGCCTGACCACGATTGGTTATATCAGCTCGATGATGAGTTTTATGAACAGCATGTTCCTGACCCTGACCACGACCAGTTTCGCATTGGCGCTGTACATCAAGAAAAAACTCAGAGATAAAGCCAATCTGCGTTTGCAACAATACCGTGAATTGCAAGATCAGGCTAAAACCAAAGTGTCAGACCTGACCAATCTTAAACATCGTTAATTTAAAGCTCAGCCTGCCGATGATTTTTTGTGAGCAAGAAATTTTAAGTTCGTGTTTTACATTTTGATGATGTTGATAAGGAATCAAGTCAAATAGCCTTTTCTGGCTTGAATTGCCTCAGGTAGTGCTTTACCTAAAGAGCTTAGGGTTTCCCGCTCTACCAGCCGTACAATTGAATCTAGCGGTAGATCGTTATCCTGCAAGCCAAAGGGTTCTTCCAGCTCCGCACTGAGCTCATCGAGCCCGAGTAGCATATAAGCAATCAACCCGACCAGAATCGGCGTCCACAGGCCTAAATTCGCCTGCAAACTGAAAGGCAGGATAAAGCAAAAAGAATAAACCGCACGATGTAACAATACCGAATAAGAAAATGGTAATGGCGTTGACAAAATCCGGTCACAACCGGCCTGAATATCTCCCAAAGCCACAGTGTGCTGATTCAGGTTGTTATAAATAATATCGCTGATCTTGCCCTGCTGATACTGTTGTACCAGCTCTATTTGCATCTGTTCTAGCACCCATTGTGATGGATTGATTTGCATCGGCAATTGCTCGAATGACTTGGGTTCAAAACCGGTAGTGGCTTGATAAGTCTGAATACTGGGCGTTTGCTGTCTCAACCGGTCACGTAATAGATGGGTAAACAACATCATGCGGTACAATAAGACTTCACGGGTTTGATCGTCCAGAACGTGGCTATCACGGCATAAATGACGCGTGGTGGCAATCAGCGCGCCCCAAAGTTTGCGCCCTTCCCACCAGCGATCATAGCAGGCTGTATTTCTAAAACTTAAAAAAATCGAGAGAATGACACCAAAAATGGTAAAGCCAATTGCCGGAACAGCAGGAAGGCTCACGAAATGCGCCTGACTCAAATACACCAGCAAAGCTGAAATAAAAACCACCAAGATTAATGCTGGCAGTACCTTGGGCAGAATCGTTCCCTGCCAGGCAAACAGTAAACCCAAACTATTATTCTTATCACGCACAATCATGCAATTTTCCCTGCTGTATTGAAAAAGCCCAACCAGAGTTGGGCTTTTTACATTCTGACTTAAACCAGCTTATTTGCCTGGTTTAAAGCTATCCTTAAGATCCAGAATACGGTTGAATACCGGTTTTTCGCTGGAATGATCATATTGATCAGCCACAAAATAGCCTTCACGCTCAAACTGGAAACGGTCTTCTGGTTGTGCTTGTGCCAAAGCAGGCTCAATCACGGCCTGAACTACCTTCAATGATTCAGGGTTCAGGTTTGCCAAGAAGTCATCGCCCACCTCAGGATCAGATTCAGTAAACAGACGGTCGTAAATACGCACTTCCGCAGGAACGCCTTTAGTCGCAGATACCCAGTGAATCACACCTTTGACCTTACGACCTTCAGGATTTTTACCTAAAGTTTCAGGATCAATCGAACATTTCAGTTCAACCACTTCACCATTTTCATCTTTAATGACTTCGTCACATTTGATGACATAGGCATGACGTAAACGGACTTCACCGCCTGGAATCAGACGTTTAAAGCCTTTTGGTGGTTCTTCTTCAAAGTCTTTACGGTCAATATACAGCTCAGTCGTCAATGGAATAACGCGCTCGCCCATATCGATATTCGGATGACGTGAATGGGTCAGGTCCATATCGGCTGGCAAGTTGGTTAAAGTCACTTTTAATGGATTTAACACCGCCATACCACGAGCTGCGGTATTTTCCAGAGACTGGCGAATACAGTATTCCAGCATGGCTACATCGACGATACTGCCATCAACCTTCGACACACCGACACGTTGACAGAAATCACGTAGACCTTCAGGTGTGAAACCACGACGACGCATACCCACTACAGTTGGCATACGTGGATCATCCCAACCATTTACATGACCACCTTCAACCAGCTTACGCAATTTGCGTTTTGAGGTGATGGTATAGTCCACATTCAAACGGCTCGATTCATACTGACGTGGCACGGATGGTGATTTAACTTTTGCCACTACCCAATCATAGAACGGACGATGATCCTGGAATTCCAGGGTACAGAGTGAATGCGTAATGCCTTCAATCGCATCAGACAATGGATGCGCATAGTCATACATTGGATAAATTTTCCATTTATCGCCAGTCTGATGGTGTTCAGAATGCAGGATACGATACAGAATCGGATCACGCATATGCACGTTCGGTGAAGTCATATCAATCTTGGCACGTAATACAGCCTGACCTTCTGCATATTCACCGCTGCGCATTTTCTCAAAACGCTCCAGGTTTTCTGCAACCGTTGCATCGCGTTGTGGCGAGTTTTTACCTGGCTCAACGAAATTACCACGGTTTAAACGAATCTCTTCCGGACTTTGCAAATCCACATAGGCATCGCCCTGCTCAATCAGCTGAACTGCCCAGGTATAAAGTTGATCGAAATAGCTTGATGCATAACGCGGCTCACCTTCCCACTGGAAACCCAGCCATTTCACATCATTGGCAATACCATCCACATACTCCTGCTCTTCGGCATCTGGGTTGGTATCATCAAAACGCAGGTTACACACACCTTTAAATTCTTCAGCAATACCAAAGTTCAAGCAAATTGCTTTCACATGGCCAATATGTAAATAGCCATTCGGCTCAGGCGGAAAACGCGTCACCACCTGTTGAGTACGACCAGCGGCTAAATCATCAGTAATGACCTGACGTACAAAGTCCAAGCCTGGTTGTTGTTCTTGCTGCTGCACTGAATCGACTGCATTGTTCTTTTGGGTCGGGTTCTCGGGCAGAGATGTCACAACATCATTTGGCTTCATGATCAATCATTCACTTCTAAAGTTAAAAAGGGATTAACGAATATTTCATCGTACAAGTTGTACGTATATTCATTATCAAAGTTCCTTAGTTTAACTATAGGTGATTAATCTCTCAACCGCTAACTACGGTATTTGATTTCAATTCACTCATTTTAAAAAGTGAAAATACAGCAAGCTGCCCAAAACTAAAATATCAACACTTTACGAAACTGGAAAATGATTCAATTCGTGCCTGTCCGAAATATAACGCCCTGTCTGGCTGCATTTGAAATGCCTTGATAAATCAACGTATAAATAAGGTATTATTTTTATGCTTTTAACAAAGAAAATAATGTTTTTACTTGCCTTGTCGAATGTAGTTTGCTTATGCTTCACTCATTCAGAAAAAACCATGGCACTCGTCCATGATCAGGAGATTACACAATGAGTTTTCCTCAAGTCGAATTAAACACCAATAAAGGTCGTATTGTTCTAGAACTCAATGCTGAAAAAGCACCTAAAACCGTAGCTAACTTTTTAGAATACGTACGTGACGGTTTTTATGACGGCGTAATTTTCCACCGTGTTATTGATGGTTTCATGATCCAAGGCGGCGGCATGGATGAAAACTTCAAAGAAAAAGCAACACGTGATGCAATCGAAAACGAAGCAGACAACGGCTTGACCAATGACGAAGGTACGATTGCAATGGCGCGTACTCAGGCACCGCACTCTGCTTCTGCTCAATTCTTCATTAACGTGAAAAACAACTCATTCCTTAACCACTCTGGCAAAACTGCTCAAGGTTGGGGTTATGCCGTATTTGGTAAAGTGGTTGAAGGTATGGACGTTGTGAACGAAATCAAAAACGTACGTACTGGCAACCGTGGCTACCACGCTGACGTTCCTCTAGAAAATGTAGTGATCGAATCTGCAAAAATCATTTCTGAATAAAAAACGTCCTCTCCGTTCTTTATAAGTTTTAAAGCGATGCTTTAAAACGGTGTAATGGCAAGTTCCTCATATGAATAAGGGATCTAGAGAGGAATAAAAGGAAAAGATTCGTGATCTATCTGTTTATCTCAGATTTACATTTGTCACCTGATCACCCTCGACTTGTTCGGGGGTTTTTAGATTTATTAACTGAGTATCAAGATCAAAATACCCAACTGTATATTTTGGGTGACTGGTTCAATGCCTGGATTGGTGATGATTATACGTCTCCGTGGCTGGACGAGATTGTCACTGCATTAAAACAGTTTACTCAGGCTGGGAATCAAGTCTATTTTCAGGCCGGCAACCGGGATTTTGTCTTAGGAAGTAAATTTTTAGCTCGATTTGGCGGGCAGCTTCTTCCCGAAATCGATCAGCTAATCATTGCCGGAACACATTTTCGCCTGGAACATGGCGATGCCCTATGTACCGATGACGTCTCCTATCAGCGTTTTAAAAAGATTATTCGTCATCCCTGGCTACTTGGCTTCTTAAGAAAAACCCCTCTCTCATTTCGAACCAGACTAGCCAACCGCTTTCGTCAACAAAGCCATCAGGCACAACAGTTTAAAAGCTATGAAGTGATGGACGTCAACCCACATGCAGTTGAGCTGGCATTACAGGATGTAGATGTACTGATCCATGGTCATACGCATCGCGCAGCCATTCATCAGTTAGCCCAGAAAAGAAGAATTGTACTAGGCGACTGGAAAGAAGACAGTGCAGAGATTCTGGAAATTCAGGAAGATCAAAGTTTTGATACCCTGAAACTAAAAAAGTGGCGATATTAATCAGCCACTTTTTACGATATTGATCTGCTTAACACAGACGATAAAGCTGGTTTACCCCAGTATAGAAACTTTTACCATCGAGATTGAACTGAAATTCCTCACCCGTTGGCAATTGAATCATTTTACCGACCTCAACCCAGATAAAACCGTCCATTGTATTTTGCTTGCGCTTTAATGGAACCAGTTTCACGTTAATTTCATTGCCATCAGCGGCAGTGGCAATATGCCATTCATTGATTTTGATCAAAATATTTACTCACACGATATGAGCTTTTTGTGACTATATGGAGAGAGATTAATAACAACCTAGTTTACATAATAGTTCTATGGTTAGTAGATCTTATTTGAGTTCAAATACTTGAACTAAAAAGTACATCACAATCAGCTTAAAATAATAATAGAAGCAAGAACAGTACTTGCTTGAAGTGCAACCAGTGTAAGCTATTTATCCAGCAAAAGCAAAATTACATTGTAATGACAATAGAATGGGATTTTTAAGAACTTTTTTCATGCTTTGTTAATTATTAGGCTTTTGATTTTTATGATCTAAAATTCATTTTAACGTTACTTCATTTCCGTTGATAAACAAAACCTGTCTTTAAATACCTTAAAATCAATATTAGAGACATGAAACTCAGCCGAGGTACAGCAAGTTCCACTCTCCCGTCTTTTGATAATTTAGGATCAAGAGAATAGCATTTAAGGCTACAAACAGTACGTGAATCATAAAAAAAGGCTTGTTGCACTCGTCTAGTTTTTTGCTGACGTTGGTTCTCTAAGATGTTCTGCTGTTCTTGTAAAAATTTTTCTGCATCTTGAAGGTTCATTATGATTTTCTTATGGCTGAATGAATAGCTCATCTAAAGAATTTCCGGTTAAAAATAAACTAAAAATCTAAGCAAGCTATTCATTCAGAATCTCTTGTTGATTAATAACCGCTAGTCGGATTAATCACATTGATATCCTTTTTATATTTCCCCAATAGATCACGCAAGGAATTCATCAAAACACTGGTATCTACGCCCACTGCTACAAACTCAGTGCCAAGTTCGATATATTTTTGCGTCACTTCATGCTGGGTTGACAGAATTCCTGCAGCTTTGCCTGCAGAACGAATCCGCTGGATTGCATCAATTACAGCTTTTTGTACTTCAGGATGATTCGGATCACCTTGATAACCCATAGTGGCAGATAGATCAACGGCGCCAATAAACACGCCATCAATCCCGTCGATCTGAAGAATAGCATCCAGATTTTCAAGTCCTGTGACCGATTCAATCTGGATTAATAAACAGATTTCCTCATGTGCCGTCTGATAATAATTTGGAATGCTGTTCCAGCGGGTGGCACGTGCCAGTGCAGCACCAACGCCACGAATTCCTTCAGGCGGATAACGGACTGCCCTGACCATGAGTTCGGCCTGTTCCACGGTTTCTACCATCGGAATCAACAGCGTTTGCGCGCCGATATCGAGGAGTTGCTTGATCAGTTGTACGCTGCCAATGGGCGGTCGTACCACTGCTTGCGAGGGATAAGCAGCAATACTTTGCAGTTGCGACAAGGTGGTTCTCAAATCACTGGGCGCATGCTCACCATCAATCAGCAGCCAGTCATAACCTGCATTTGCCGCAATCTCGGTTCCATAGGCATCCGCCAGTCCAATCCATAAGCCGATTTGCTGCTGGGTTTTCAGTTTGTGTTTAAAATAATTGGTGACTTGCATCCGCTAACCTATTTGCATGTTGCCGACGATGTCTCTTATTAAACGCTTCTCGCTTAAAAGTGCCAATAGACAAAAACTGGGTTTTAATCTGATTTAACTCTAAGTTTTGCTTGAATCCAGCTCAAGATCATCTCAAAACAGGCTTTGCCTGATGCTTTTTTATTGTAATAATCGGAGGATGTGAAAAATATATATATTTAAAACTTCTACTCGCTGTTTATTTAAAAAGATTGGAGTCCATTGATGGATTTACTCAAGATCACACAGACCCGCTATACCACTAAAGCCTATGATCCTAGCAAGAAAATCCCGGCAGAACAGTTTGAACGCTTATTAGAAATTTTGCGTCTGGCACCCTCTTCAATCAATATTCAGCCTTGGCATTTTTTTATTGCCGATCATGAGGCAGCCAAACAGCGCATTGCCAAAGCCTTGGTCGGTACTTATGCCTACAATGCACCCAAAGTTCTGGATTCATCCCATACCATTTTATTCTGCACCAAAGCCGATATTAATGAGTTGCATCTAGAAAACTTATTGAACCGCGATGATCTCAGTGGCCGTTTTAAAGATGAATCAGCCAAAGAAGGTCAGAAAAATACCCGTGCAGGTTATATTCATTATTATCGTAATGAAAAAGGTGATATTCAGCGTTGGGCTGAAAACCAGACCTTCATTGCACTCGGTCAAATGCTCTTGGCTGCCGGAATTGAAGGGGTTGATGCCACACCAATTGGCGGCTTTGACGAAGAGATGATTAGTGAAGAATTACAACTTGCAGAACAGGGTTTGATCCCTTCTGTATTGCTGACTTTAGGCTATCGCAGTGAAAATGATTTCAATGCCAAACTGCCTAAATCACGTCTTGCCGCTGAAGATATTTTCACCAAACTGTAAGGAATTTATGCTATAAAAGGGGTCAAGCGCCCCTTTCCATGTCAATTCGGGCCTATTTTTTGCTTTATTTAATTTACATCTAATAGAATAACAATAGAGGTCATCTATGTCGCTCCTTACATCCAAATCCCTGAAATTTGAATGCCATCATTGCGATAAAATTTATCTCCAGCACTATAAAGAGCAACAGCATCGTTATCCGCACTGTCCAGACTGCCAACAGTGCGGTTTATTGCTTGGACTGGCCGAAGCAGGTGACCTGCTCCGACATCCGATTGAATTTGCATCCTCTTATGTCAAGCAGACATTGCATAAGCTAGGCAAATCACACTAGTCAAGCCTAGCAGTAATCCTAGAGTACTTGCAGGTTTGAGCCGTTCTTTAAAGAATACCAGACCTGCTATCACACCAAATACCACCACCAGAATATTCATGCCAGCAAAGACGATCGCAGGTGAATCCTTAAGCAGCATATGGGCTTTGACATAGAAAGCAATATTGGCAAAATTCAGGAAACCCAATAACAGACCAGCGCCGATATTCTGCATCGAGCCCAAGCTTTTATATTTGATTAACAGATAGCCCATCGAAATGATCAGGGCACAAACAAACATTAGATTCAGCGCCACCGCGAATTGGAAGCCCAGACTGGTTGTATATTTCAACAATACATCAATCAGTGCATAACCGACCCAGACCAAGCCCAGATACAACATTCCCTGACTGCCCTGTCCTGTACTTTGTCGATGTGAAAACAGGATGCACAGCACTGCTCCAATACCTAAAGCGATCCCAAGTATTTTCAGCTGATTAAACTGTTCCTGAAAAATGAAATAGGCTGCAGCCAGTGACAAAACTACAGAAAGTCGCTGGGCAATTTCGGTTTTTAAAATTCCAGCCGTTTGCAAAGCCTTGGCCAAAAACAGAAATACGCTCGGAAGCAAAATACCCAGAGCCAGAATAAGCAACCAAGGCGTCTGAGACATTGAAATATGCTGAATATCAGGCTTAAACCAGAAAAAACACAAGAGACTAGCTGTCATATAGTTCCAGCTAATCATGTGTATCGGACTCAAGCCCTTATTTTTGGCGACTTTTAATAATATTGAGACCGCAACGCTGCATAGCGCTGCTGCGAAAATCAGTTCCATATGCTGCTCTTATTCTTGATATTTATGAGTCTACAAAAAAGCCCACATTTGCAGTGGGCTTTTTTTATAAATGATTCACTGGGAATTATTTATAGTGTGACACCATTTTCTCTAAAGAGATTGGGCGAATCTTGTCTGCATTGCCTGCAGTACCAAAAGCTTCGTAACGATCGATACAGATTTGCTTCATTGCGTCTACAGTTGCGCTGAAGAATTTACGAGGATCGAATTCGCTTGGTTTTTCTGCCATCATACGACGCATTGCACCGGTAGATGCCAAACGCAAGTCAGTATCGATGTTGATTTTGCGCACACCGTGTTTGATTGCTTCAACCAGCTGCTCAACCGGAACACCGTAAGTTTCCTTAATGTCGCCGCCATACTGATTGATCACTGCCAACCATTCTTGTGGCACAGAGCTTGAACCGTGCATGACAAGATGCGTGTTTGGAAGTGCTGCGTGAATTTCTTTAATGCGGTCAATCGCAAGAATATCACCTGTAGGTGGACGCGTGAACTTGTACGCACCGTGTGAAGTGCCTACTGCAATTGCAAGCGCATCAACATTGGTATCAGCAACGAAGCTACGTGCTTCTTCAACTGAAGTCAGGAGTTGAGAATGATCCAGTACGCCTTCTGCGCCTACGCCATCTTCTTCACCCGCCATACCTGTTTCAAGGCTACCCAAACAACCGATTTCACCTTCAACAGATACGCCACACGCATGTGCCATTTGAACTGTACGGCGAGTCACATCAACGTTATATTCATATGAAGTTGGTGTTTTACCGTCTTCACCGAGTGAACCGTCCATCATCACTGATGAAAAGCCTAACTGGATTGAACGTTGGCAAATGTCAGGGCTCGTACCGTGGTCTTGATGCATTACCACTGGAATATGTGGCCATTCTTCAATTGCAGCCAAAATCAGGTGACGCAAGAACGGAGCGCCTGCATATTTACGCGCACCCGCAGATGCTTGTACGATAACAGGTGAATTGGTTGCATCTGCTGCAAGCATAATTGCACGCATTTGTTCTAAGTTGTTTACGTTAAATGCTGGTACGCCGTAAGCATGTTCGCCGGCGTGATCCAAGAGCTGGCGCAATGAAATAAGAGCCATAATATCCTCCCAGTGAATGCCACATATTCTACATGTTCAAAGGTTTCAATTCAGCAACAAATAACACTATTTAAAAAAAATCCCTGCATTTGCAGGGATTTTGTGTCACATTAACCGGATTAAGGCGCTACAGGCTCTGAAGTCGCAGCAACCGACTCGTCTGCAGTCGCTTCATCGGCTGGCGCATTGGCAACTTCAGCTGGAATATCGGTATTTTTTTCATCTAAAATTGGCTGGTCAATGGCATCAATGGCAGCTTGCTGTTCTGGAGTCACCGCCTGATCCGCCACTGCTGCCGAGCTTTCTGCTTCAGCTTCTGGTGCACTGTCCTGTTTTGCACACGCAGTCAATGCCAGAGATGCGGCTAATAATACTGCCGTAGTTAACTGTTTTTTCATCACGTATTCTCGTCATTTGGTGATTTAATGACTGCATCTTATGACAGATTTATTGCATTTTAATGACGAAGCCATGAAGGGTAAGTTTTCACTGTCAAAAAAATGACATAAAAAAAGCTGGCACTTGGCCAGCTTTTTAGCTTAGAACATGCAATTAAGCACGTTCTAACAGTACCGCAACAGCAGGCAGGGTTTTACCTTCAACGAATTCAAGGAATGCACCACCACCAGTCGAGATATAGCCAATCTTGTCAGCCACTTCATACTTGTCAATCGCAGCCAGAGTGTCACCACCACCCGCGATCGAGAAACCTTCCGATTCAGCAATTGCTAAAGATAAAGTTTTAGTACCTTCACCGAATTGATCTACTTCAAATACGCCGACCGGACCATTCCAAAGAATGGTTTTAGAGGTTTTCAGGATTTCTGCAAATGCTTTCGCAGTTTCCGGGCCTACATCCAGAATCATGTCGTTATCAGCAACATCTGCAACGTTTTTCACCGTTGCTTTTGCAGCAGCCAATGAACCCAAGAAGTCTTCAAAGTTAATTTCAGAGGCATCTGCAACCACAACGTCAGTAGGAAGTGGAACTGCTACTTTTGCAGCAATGGCTTTTGCCGTATCGATCAGATCCTTTTCACACAATGATTTGCCCACGTTATAACCGGCCGCAGCAAGGAACGTGTTGGCAATACCACCACCGACGATCAATTGATCACAAATGTCAGAAAGTGAGGTTAAAACATCTAGCTTGGTAGAGACTTTAGAACCTGCAACAATCGCCACCATTGGCTTTTCAGGGGTTTGCAGTGCACGACCAAGCGCATCAAGTTCAGCTGCCAGTAAAGGACCTGCAGCTGCAACTTTAGCCAGACGCGCTACGCCTTCAGTAGATGCTTCTGCACGGTGTGCTGTACCAAAGGCATCCATCACGAATACATCACACAATGCTGCATATTTTGCTGCAAGTTCAGGATTGTTTTTCTTCTCGCCGACGTTAAAACGGCAATTTTCCAGTAGAACTACCTGACCTGGCTGAACATCAACGCTATCTAAATAGTCAGTAAACAGTTTCACTTCTTGGCCCAAAGCTTCAGTCAAGTAAGCCGCTACAGGAGCAAGTGACTGTTCAGCTTTAGGCTCACCTTCAACCGGACGACCCAGATGAGAATACACCATGACTGCAGCGCCTTTTTCTAGTGCTGCTTTAATCGTTGGCAATGCTGCACGAAGACGCGCATCGCTGGTGATCACACCATTTTTAACAGGAACGTTTAAATCTTCACGGATCAGAACACGTTTACCTGCTAAATCGAGGTCAGTCATACGCTGAAAGTTCATGTAGAGCTCACTTTATAGATATTAAAACCAGGCGATTTTAAATGATTATGCAGAAAAAGGTTAGCATCTTTTGCAGAAAACATTATGAATGCCAAAGTTTTGTTATGATAGAAAAAAGCCTCTTTTAGATTCAGTCCCTATGTCGATACATCCTGATCCAAATCTTAACCGTTTGAACGTGTTAGGTGAGCCTTTGTCCAGCTGTTGCTTCGATCCGATTACCGGATATTTCCGCAATGGCTTTTGCCATACTGCGACCACCGATCTGGGCCAGCACACGGTATGCGCACAAATGACTTCAGAATTTCTGAATTTTTCTCAAAAAGTCGGTAATGACCTGATTACGCCTTTGCCCGAACTGGACTTCCCGGGCCTGCAACCGGGCGATTTCTGGTGTATCTGCGTAACGCGCTGGGTCGAAGCCTATGAAGCGGGTCAAGCTCCACCCATCAAGCTACAAGCCTGTCACAAAGCTGTTCTGGCGTATGTACCGTTAAATATTCTTGAGGAATATGCTGTCTAATGAATTCTGCACAGATTATCTTGGCATCGTCCAGTCAAACCCGCAAAGCGCTGATGGATCGTCTGCATATTAATTATATTTCCATGGTACCGGATATTGATGAATCTCCTCGCGGGGAAAATCACGCAGATGATCTGGCACAACGACTGGCTTTTGAGAAAGCCAGATATATTGCTGAACAAAATCCAGAAGCGATTGTGATCGGCTCAGATCAGGTGGCATGGCGTGAAGGTGCGCCGGATATTTTTATTGGCAAACCGTTAACGACTGAAAAGGCCATTCGCCAGCTACAAGCCAACTCGGACAAGATTGTCTATTTTAGTACTGCGCTCAGTGTGCAGCAGCTATCGACCGGTTTTGAACAAAGTCTGGTTGAACACTATAAAGTCAAGTTCCGCAAACTGTCTCAGGTCGAAATCGAGCGTTATGTCGAAATTGAACAACCTTTGCATTGTGCAGGCAGTTTCAAATGTGAAAGCCTCGGTATCAGCTTGTTTGAAGAAATGATCGGACAAGATCAGACCACGCTGATGGGCATGCCAATGATCAAGCTCTGTCATATTCTTCGTGAATTAAAAATTTTGGTTCCTTAATCTCTCCCTTTAAATTCAGGCTTTACTCTATGTCTCAACCTTTAGACGTACTAGGCGGTATTACCGCTGAACAATTCCTTAGCGAATACTGGCAAAAGAAACCTTTACTGGTGCGTAATGCAATGCCTGAAATCGCCAGTTTGCTTGAACCCAATGATGTGATGGAACTTGCGCTTGAAGAACATGTCACTGCCCGTCTCATCAAGCAGAAAGATCGTGATCCGAATCAATGGAGCGTGAAATCTTCACCTTTGCTCAAAGCAGATTTCCAGAAAATGCCCAAGCTCTGGACGCTTTTGGTTCAGGCTGTAGATCACTATTCATTTGACCTGTCGGCACTTTGGAAAAAATTCCCATTTATTCCACAATGGCGTCGCGATGACATCATGGTGTCTTATGCACCGCAAGGCGGTTCAGTCGGCAAGCATTTCGATTTCTATGATGTGTTTCTGGTACAAGGCTATGGCCATCGTCGCTGGCAGCTTGGGCAAATGTGTGATACCGAAACTCCATTTGTTCCGGGTCAACCGCTTAAATTATTGCCTGAAATAGAAGTGAACTTTGATGAAGTGCTGGCACCTGGCGACTTGCTCTATGTGCCGCCTGGTCTGGCTCATTACGGCGTGGCTGAAGATGACTGCCTGACTTATTCATTCGGTTTCCGCATGCCAAATATCAGTGACATGATGGATCGTGTCGGGGATAAATTCTCTGAAAATGAAACGCTGCGTAACCCATTGCTGGATATCATCCGTGATCAAGTCGGTGCTATCGGTGAAGTGAGCAGCAATGAGCTGGAATATCTGAAAGAACACATCATGCAGCAACTGCATAATTCCAATGTTCTCGAAGATGCCATCATGAGCTTGATGTCCGAACCTAAATATCCTGAAAACCTGCCTGAAGCAGAAGAAATCGGTACAGGTGATCTGGAAGAAGCACTCGATCAGGGCTATAGCCTGATGCTCGAACCTGCGTCACGCCTGCTTTATACTGAAACGGACGGCGACGTTCTGTTCTGGGCAAATGGTGAGGGTGTGTGCATCTCTGAGACATTTACCGCAAAACTCAAACAGCTTGCAGATGGTGAAGCGCTGTTATTCGGTGAAGACTTCGCTGATGAAGAAATTCTGGAAGATGTTGCTGCATTATTAAATGAAGCCGTGTTGATGCTGGTTCCACCGCCAGAAGACGAGTAATCTTTCCACGGTTCTATTTAGGCAATAATTTTAAGAGGATCACATGATCCTCTTTTTTATTTTTAGAGTCTAGAATTCTAACTAATTAAGGCTGATACAGCTCTAATACAACACGAATCAGCGTATCTCCTTGTTCAGATTCAATCTGGAACAATCCTCCCATGCGCTCAACCCGCATTTTCATGCTGCGCATTCCAATACTCAGACCATTTTTTTGCACCATGTCAGCATCGAAACCGATGCCATTATCCTGAATGCTTAAAGTAAGCTGATGTGGCTGGGAATATTCCAGACTGACTTTTACCTGACTGGCCTGACTATGCTTAATGATATTGGTCAGACTTTCTTCGACTACTCGGATCAAGGTCAAACATTGTAATGCCGTCGGTTCACGCTGCCAGACTTTTGGAAATGACCATTCAACTACAATCCCCATTTCTTCCATCAGCTGGGTAAAACGATAACGTACCGGTGCGATCCAGAGTACCGGCGTTTGTGGGACTTTATTTTCAATAGATGAACCACTGTCAATGATTTGCCTGAGATCATCTCTGAGCAGTTTCAGCATGGATAGAAACTGCTGTTTAGAAACTGTTTCGCTACTTTGATCCACCAGAATCATGGAACGCACAATAGACCCTCCCAACCCGTCATGCAGTTCATGTGACAGATTAATCCGCTCTTGCAGACGAACATTGGTCAGCTCCAATTGATGTTTATCGCTCAGGCTTTTATTCAGGTCAGCACTGACCTGCTGGACTTTACGTTCTAACTGGCTATTAAATTTTTCGATTTTCCTGACATTACGATTCAAGCGTGTACCCATAATGAGCACGACAAACAAGGTAATAATTGGTGAGGTATAGGGAGATAAAGGTGAAAACTCATTGACCTTGGTTTGGTTCAACATGATCAGGTCGATGACTACACAAAGCAAAATCCCCCAAAGACACAGCGTCAGGAAGAGATATTCTCCATTTCGGGTTCTGATGGCCTGATAGCTGATATACACAGTACAAGTGACAAAGAGCAATACATAGAAGATAAACACTCCGCCCAGTACCTGCTCCAGATAATTCAAGGGACTGATCATCACCAGTAGGCTGGACAGAACGCTGACCAGAATAAATCCTCGCTCCAACTGCTTAAATTTCTGTTTTACAAAGCGGATCAGATACAGACAGAAACAATGGATATAAGCAATAAAAAAAAGCATATTGGCTTTAGCTGCCGAAATCGTGGAGCGAAATGGAAAATTTTCTGTAGTCAAGACATTGGAAATAAACAGAATCCACAACAGTGAACTGAGTGCCAGCCAGCCAAAAGTGGTTTCTGAACGCCGGAATAACCAGATAATGAAACAGATCAGCCCAATCGTGGCAGAGAAAATCATATTAATCTGGAATACAGTACGGCGATCCCAGATTTTGCCTAGATACTGCTGGCTATTCACCAGCACATTATTAAATTGAATGTTGCCCAGGCCCGCGCTTTGGAAACTGTAGCCATTTACATAAATCAGGATTTCATTACTGTCTTTACGCAAACCGCTAATCGGGAAAACCCAGTAACGCGGCATATTCCAGCTTTTCGACAAGGGTTCTTGCAAGTTCCGGTCAGACCAAAGCAAGTCACCATTCAGGAATACGGCACCTGCCGAATTAATATAATCAATAGAAAAGGCAACTGGTTCTGCAAGGCGGATGTTGTCTTGGCATGACCAGCGCCAGACAATCTTGTACCAGGCACCTCCATGATAATTCTTCCAGTTGTTCTGCCAGTTATCCGGCAAACGTACGCTTTGCCAGCCCGATTTCGGCATCTCGGTAGGACCCTGAGCCTGAACCTTCTGAATATAGTCGATCTTCACCTGACAAAGATCATTAATCTGAAAATGGCTTTGTGCCTGACTCATCCTACAGAACAAGCAAAGCCAGCTGCACAGGACAAAAATGCAGATCCATTTCAGTCGCTGCCGTTCGCTGCTTCTGGAACAGGCAGATGACATTACAGAATTCCCAAGTGCCGTGCGGTACTGACCGCCTTAGTACGTTTACTGACCGAGAGTTTGCGGTAAATATGCTTGATATGACTTTCGACGGTATAGCGTGACACACAGAGCTGCTCGGCAATTTCACGATTACTCAGACCTTGCGCAACCAAGGACAGAATTTCCTGCTCCCGGTGTGTGAGCGTTTCATGATCCGCAGCTGACCTGTTCTGCTCTACTGTTGCTGAAATGGCAGGAATAGAAATCTGTTTTAAAATTTCACGGGCAACAAAGGGATCAATTGGTGCACCGCCACGCAAAATACTGCGAATAGCCAAGGCGACTTCAACATCATCCCGTTCTTTCAGCACATAACCGGTTGCACCGGCCTGAATTGCGCTAAACAGACTATCTTGGGTACTCCAGGCAGACACCACCAGAATCAATGCTTGTGCGTCCTGTTCGCGGATTTTTTCAATAATTGAAATCCCACTTCCATCTGGCAACCCCAGATCTACTAAGGCCAGTGCAATCGGCTGTTGCTGAACTATGGAATATGCTTCTTTAACCGTATTGGCAAATAGCAGAACGTCTTCGTTATAACCCAGATTGGTTAATATAATTTTTAAACGGCGCTGAATGACATATTCATCTTCAACGATTAATACAGGTACTGGCAAGACTGCCTCTGGTGCTGTCATAAGCACGCCCCTTATATTTATTGTTATGCCCCATTGAAGATTAAAATATAAACAAAATCACACTAAAAATCATGATTTATTTATTTTTTATTATCTGAAGTTTTAAGCAGCGAGAAACGCTTACGCCCGTTTTCCATATCATAGACATAAAAAATGCCATCTGTTTAGCAGATGGCAGTTCAAGATAGAAAATCTTTTGAAGTTATACGAGCTGTCTACTTTAAGCAGTACCGTATTGCTGTTTTAAATATTTCACAATCTCAGCCGATTCAAACATTTTGGTATCTGTATTTGGATCGACCAGATAGGGAAGCTGAATATTATTTCCCATCATTTCAAACAAATGTTCACGCTTACCGCCTGGTAGTGGTTCATATTTTCCCGGTTTTAAACGCAATTTGGCCGGTCCATAATCTTGCCAGCGCTCTTTAGCGACATTATGAAAAACAAACGGCACTTCCAGTTCACTCAAAACGGCGCGTACAATTCGGGTATAAGGACTGGCCTCAAAGCCCCATAATTCTAATAACAGTTCAGGTGTTGGCCGATCCTTAATCTTGGGATTCACCATTCCGCCGCGTAAACCATTGAGGACGGTTCCCGCAATTGCAGCCACTGGAATTTTAGGATAGTGAGCATATTTCTTGGGAGTTTTGCCGGTTTTGCCATAATGCTTGAACAGATGATCGATAATATCCTGAGACTCATAGAGTCGATCACCGGTATTTTCATCAACTAAAAAAGGAAATTGCAGTTTTCCACCCAATTGCTGCACCTCAGGACGGAAATGAGTACCCCCTCGTGGACATGGATAAACTTCATAATCCAGATTTAGCAAGGTCATGACTTCACGCACCCGACGACAAAATGGTGAACCCTCGTATTCATAGAGCTTCAAGGCTTTTTCAGGCTGATTTGGAAACGGTGTACCCACCATCCCACGTCCACCTTCAGCGATTGAAGAGGCCAAAGCTTGTACAACTTTAATTTGATGACCCAACATACTATTTTCCTGTTTTTTGTTTTATTAAACTGAAAGACAGAAAGTAAACATCCTGTCTTTCAGGGTACAGATGAGTTTTGTTGTTATTCTTGCATGCAGAAATGCGGATTTCAGCCGATTAAGCCACTAATGCTGTTTTAGACACCACAATACCATTATTGTCTGCATAAACATACTCGCCTGCATTAAACGTGACACCACCAAAACAGAGAGAGATATCAACTTCACCCACACCCTTGCGGTTGCTCTTTTGCGGAATAGCCGCCAATGCATGCACACCAAGATCAAGTTCAGCAATCGCATCCACATCACGGACACAACCGTAAATAATGACGCCATTCCAGTGATTTTTTACCGCTGATTCGGCAATCAGGTCACCCATCAAGGCACAGCGCATGGAGGCACCACCATCCACCACCAGGACCTTGCCTGTTCCATCTGTGGCCAATAACTCTTTCACCCGTGAGTTATCTTCAAAACATTTTACTGTCACAATCTGACCGCCAAAGGTTTTGCGCGCCCCATAACTCTTGAAAAATTTACCGTCCAGGCAAGGTGTCACTACCTGAAGCTCTAATTCTGGATGATCATCTAACAAGTCACAGGTGACAAATGCTGCTGTAGACACGGTGTTTTCCCCTCATTTCATTTTTTGTATGCGTAAATTATCATAAATTTCAAATTTTACCGTCTGAGTCAGCGCGGCCTCGACCATAGTATGAGCCACCTGATCGGCTGTCACTGGCTTATAGGCAAAACTATCTGGAATAAAACGCGATACTTTGTGGTAAACTTGCTGCGCGATATCTTCCAAAAAACGCTGCTCCGGACGTTCACCAATGAGCAATGAAGGTCGGATCAGGCTGATTCTGTCCAGAGTCAATGTTTGTACATATTCCTCCAGTTCACCTTTAACCCGATTATAGTAAAAATGTGATTGGGAATCGGCACCCATTGCGCTTAGCAAAAGATAATGGACTGAGGTTTGCTGTAATAGCTCTGCAAAGTGAGCATTTATGGTATAGTCAATACTATAAAATGCCTGTTTGGATCCGGCTTTTTTCATGGTGCTGCCCAGGCAGCTAAAACCATGGCTATGCTTGCTGACATCCTGATCATTCAACATCAGGAAATCTTCCAGTACCAGTTGTTGAACTTTATCCAAAGCATCCAGATCATTTTGATGTTTTCTGACCACTGCAGTAATCTGCTGGCAAGTCGGCTCAGCTTGCAAACGTTTTATCAGTTGTTTTCCCACCAAGCCGGTGGCACCTATCACGATGGGATGAGTCAGTGATTTAGTCATTTTTTATACGATCTCCTAGGTGGAATACTAATCTAACGTTTTCTTTAGAATTTTTCTGCATCTAAAATGTTGTCAAAGCATGTCAAGACTTGACTTCGGTGCTTAGTTTAATCAAAATATGGCACTTGTTTACGGGCTGGTGATAATTCCTCTGATGTTGGTTTTCAGTTGAGTTTCAGCCCGCCCAGACCAATCTATTTCAAGGAGTGCACGAGTGGCAAACTCTGCTCAAGCTAAAAAACGTGCTCGTCAAAACGTTAAAGCACGCAAACACAACGCAAGCTTGCGTTCTATGGTTCGTACCTATCTTAAACGTACATTAGCTGCTATCAGCACTAATGACTATGCTGTTGCTACTGAAGCGTACAAATCGCTTGTTCCAGTAATCGACCGTATGGCTGACAAAGGCATCATCCATAAAAACAAAGCAGCTCGTCATAAGAGCCGCTTGAACGCGCAAGTTAAAGCACTAGCTTCTAACTAATCGCAAATAAAAAAAGCCCTTTTTAGGGCTTTTTTTGTGTCTGAAATTTAAAGAAATCAGAAAAACAATCCGTTTAGACGCCCCTCATCTAGCCGATATGATGAGATAAAAACTGAGTCGCACCTCCCTTTTTAGATTATTGATCTTTATCCATAGAAGATGGCGAAGTGGTTTTATCCTGTTTGGTATTGTCAGTGTCCCGTTTTTGGCATGCGGTTAAACCCAGAATCGCGATCAGGCTAAGAATTGTGATAATTTTCATGGTTTTTCCTCAAGATGAATAATTTTATATTTATTAAGCATAGATAATTTTTATACTTACATTATTGAATTTTCGCCCTATAAATGTAAAAGATGCAGTTCAAAATTTATTTTTATCGTTTTAGCCTGAACTTTATTGAATGATCAATATGAAACGCCACCTCCTCTTTATGAAATTTCTGGTCATAAATAAAAAAACTCAACTGCTGCGAACAATTGAGTTTTGAATAGATCAATTTGATCTAAGGAAGTTGGGAACGTTTAAAATCGGCAATATCCAGTTCATGTACCTGACCGCGCCAGATCCATTTCAGTTTGGACTCCAAAAACACATCACCTTCAAACCAGACAAACAGACCTTCCATCATTTTTGGCCAGTCTTCTCGACTGACGTCCTGACGCCCAGACATCACTGCAATCATGGCTGCGAGAATAGTATCGTGGCTGACAGCCAAACTCAGCCCATATTTATTTTGCGGATGGGTGTTGTAAATCAGTTCCAGTACATCCACCACGCCATGAATCGGCTGTTTCATCCCCGGCAAGGCATTATTGACAAAACTGTTAATGAAACCGAGCGCACCCTGCTTGGCGAAATAAGGTCCAGCTTTTTGAATATCCAGTACAAAGCTACCAGGCTCCACCAGAAGTCCCTGTTCAATAATTTCAATACGATGGGTATTCTGCTCAGGGGTAACCGCATCTGCCCCTTCAATCATCAATGCAGCGGTATCAATACAACGCTGAATCGGACTCGAAATACAGTGATGAATCACGCGATCGGTTTGATCAGCCAGATAAGCCCCCCACTCTTGCGCCAGATCCCGCCCCTGATTGGTCAGTTGCAGATCATAGCCTGCCAAACCTTGACCCGGAACCTCCTCACGAATCGAATGCCGTGTGAATAAGGTGACAGGCGTTTGTACATCAGGCAATAAATCAATTGCACTCAACATACTCGGTGGAAGCAGTTTCAGGGACACGTTACAGCCAACTCTGGATTGGTAATAGGTTAAGCACCACTATAACACGCTCAGAATTTTGCTCAATGCTCGGCCTGCATGTCAGACACTGCCTGCAATGCAATAATTTTCATATCATTATTTTTATAAGCAATGAATCCACCGTTCAGCAAGGTATCCCGATGATTATAAATAAATGGACGACCTTCTAAATCAACCAGACCACCACCAATCCGTTCGAGCATACATTGACCAGCGCTGGTATCCCATTCCGAGGTCGGATGAAAACGTGGATAGATGTCTACCTGATCTTCCAGCATCATGCAAAATTTATAAGCGCTGCCCGCTTTAAATTCGGTGTAGTCAGTGAGCTTAGCCAGACTTTGCAAATACTCGGTATATTTCGGTTTCTGCTGGCTACTTTGGCTCAATCCCACAGCAATCATTTTAGTAGTTTCAAGCATTTCATAAGCAAACCATGTCATCTTTTGGATATCATATTTATAAGGCAAGCCCTGCTCAGGACAGAAATAAATCAGTTGCTGCTCCGGAACCGCCAATATGGCAAAAGTGGTCAAACTGCCTCTGACCAGACTCAAATTAATGGTAAATTCGGGGCGCTGGTGCAGAAATTCCTTGGTACCATCTAGCGGATCCAGTAACCAGAATTCTGACCATGAGCGGCGTTCATGTTCCTGTCCTTCTTCAGACAGTAAAGGCAAGCTGGAAATCTCTGCCAAAGCCTGGGTCAGATAAGTATTGACCCGAAAATCTGCCTGAGTCACCGGAGAATTATCATTTTTTTTGATGACATCAAAAGCCGCACCAGAACAATAACGCTGATATTCTTCTCGCAAAATTTCACAGGCTTGTGTCAAAATGGGCACAAACTGCAAAATCATTGGATCTTGTGGTGCTGCTGTTGCTTTAAACATAGAAAACCTAAATATGTCAAAATGCTCTGAAAAACCTACCATAATTTTCGATATGGATGGCACTTTACTTGATCTTGCCTACGACGATTTCATCTGGAACGAGTTATTGCCTGTGCGTTATGCTGCCACACATGGCTGTAGCCTGGAACACAGCCAGGCGACACTCTATGCATTCTATCAGGAACATAATCATACCTTAAACTGGTACTCTTCACGCTTCTGGACGGCTAAAGTCGAAGTCGATGTTCTGGCGATGCAAATTGAACATAAAGATAAAGTGGCCTTACGCCCTCATTGTCTCGAATTGCTCGATTATCTTAAAAATAATGGCTATCCAATCTGGCTGGCCACCAATGCTGACTGTGCGGGTCTAGCATTTAAACTGGATCATTTGAATTTAAGAGATTATTTCGATGTAATTGTCAGTTCAGAAACGATCGGACATGCCAAAGAATTTATCGAGTTCTGGCAAGGCCTGAATGAACTGCATCCATTTGATCCTGCACATGCTTATTTTATTGATGATACTGAAAAAGTCCTGAATGGGGCTCAAGCCTATGGCATTCAGAACCTGTTCAGCATCCAGCAACCCTCTTCAGCCAAAGTAGCACGCCAGACTTGTAATTACCCGATGCTGCACCAATTAACAGATTTAATCACTCATTTAAATCAGGCTGAGGTAGAAAAAAAATATGCGTAAATCGTCTTTACCCGAAGATGCGGTAGGCATGCGTATAGACAAATGGCTGTGGGCAGCACGGTTTTTTAAAACCCGCTCGATTGCCAAACATGCGATTGAAGGTGGCAAAGTCCATCACAATGGTGAACGTGTCAAGGTATCGCGCGAAGTCCGTGTTGGTATGGAACTGACGATTCAGCAAGGCATCGACAAAAAAACCGTGCTGGTTAAGGAACTTTCTGATGTTCGTGGCCCTGCACCCGTGGCACAAAAACTGTATGAAGAAACCGAAGTCAGTATTGCGCGCCGGGAATTGATTACGTCACAAAGAAAGTTGCATAATCTAGCTCGTCCCGACCATCGTCCAAGCAAGAAAGATCGTCGTGATATCAGTAGATTTAAAAATGAAAATAGTCAGAGTTTCGATCAGTCATGGTCCTATAATGACGATTAAATTTAAGCGTCAGAATATGTCGTACATGCGCTGACTTTTATAGAACACTAGGGAAAATTCTGTCACTATACACCTGTGGAACAAAGCTCTAATTTAAGACATCCACTTGAGTACTAACTTAGTGACATCGTATTGAGGTTGTAAGATGGATGAGAATAAAAACAAGGCGCTCAACGCTGCCTTAAGCCAGATTGAAAAACAGTTTGGTAAAAATACAGTAATGCGTCTTGGTGACAATACCGTTCAGGCAGTTGAAGCCGTGTCTACAGGTTCTTTAACGCTGGATATCGCGCTCGGTATTGGTGGTTTACCAAAAGGTCGTATCGTCGAGATCTATGGTCCTGAATCTTCAGGTAAAACCACAATGACATTGCAAGCAATTGCAGAGTGTCAGAAAGCAGGCGGTACGTGTGCATTTATCGATGCGGAACACGCACTTGATCCTCAATATGCGCGCAAACTTGGCGTAGATATCGACAATCTGCTGGTATCGCAACCGGATCACGGTGAACAGGCACTTGAAATTGCAGACATGCTGGTACGTTCTGGCGCGATCGACATGATCGTTGTCGATTCTGTTGCTGCATTGACACCACGTGCCGAAATTGAAGGCGAAATGGGTGACTCGCATATGGGTCTGCAAGCCCGTTTGATGAGCCAGGCACTGCGTAAAATTACCGGTAATGCCAAACGCTCAAACTGTATGGTGATCTTCATTAACCAGATTCGTATGAAGATTGGTGTCATGTTTGGTAGCCCTGAAACCACAACTGGTGGTAACGCACTGAAATTCTATGCCTCTGTTCGCTTGGACATCCGTCGTATCGGCCAAGTGAAAGAAGGCGACGAGATTGTTGGTTCTGAAACTAAAGTCAAAGTCGTGAAAAACAAAATGGCGCCTCCGTTTAAAGAAGCATTATTCCAGATTCTTTATGGCAAAGGTGTTAACCATCTAGGTGAATTGATCGACCTTGCTGTACAGCAAGAAATCGTGCAGAAAGCTGGTGCGTGGTATTCTTATCAAGGCGACAAAATTGGCCAAGGTAAGAACAACACCATCCGTTATCTGGAAGAGCATAAAGAAATGGCTCAGACGATTGAAAAGCTGATTCGCGACCAGCTGCTTACCAAAGCAGTGGTTGTTGAAGAAGACGATAGCAAGGAAGAACCTGACTTTTTAGATGTGTGATCTTATTAGGTGCATCATCTTTAAACGTCAATACACAGCGCCCTCCGGGGCGTTTTGTTATTATATAGGGAATGTAAAATCCGAGAGAATCATGTCAGACGCGAAATTTAGCAAACTGCTCGATTATGAAACTTTAAAACAGCAGTTCGGCGATGCTGAAGATCACACTCCACCTGCAGAAACAGCGCTGCAAGACACTCCTGAATTTGATCCCGAGGAACGCCTGTTTTCTTCATCGTCAGCCAAAGATGAAAAAAAACCAGGACTGACTGGCTCACGTTTACGTTCTTATGCTTTTGCGGTACTGACGCGCAAGGAATATTCCAAAGCTGAACTAATAGAGAAACTCGCCCTCTATGCAGAGCATCGTGATGAAGTCATTACCTTAGTGGAAGAACTGTCCTGTGAGAACTATCAAAGTGATCAGCGCGTGGCGGAAACCATGTTGTCGAGTCAAAAGCGTAAAGGTAAAGGTCCCAATCAAATTAAAATGAAACTCAAGAGCAAAAAGATTGATACTGCTCTGATTTCAGAAGAACTCAAAGAAACCGACTGGGTTCAACAAGCCTATGAACTAAAAGTCAAAAAATATGGGACTGAGGTCAGTGAAGACCTGAAGCTCAAAGCCAAACAGATCCGTTTTTTAATGTATCGTGGTTTTGAAATGGATGCGATTATCAAGGCGATTAACCGTAAAGCAGAAGACTAAGTCTTATATTCTTTGAAAGCCTTAATACACGTATAAACATATTGGATATTTAATTCAATATTAGCTGCAAAATAAAATAAAGCACGGCAAAAGATAATGATGATTTAATCATTAAAATAATAAGATAGCGCTATTTGACGACATTGAAAAAGGAATAATATTTGAGAATAGAAAACTGCGAATTTGCATTGTTATTATAATAATAAGAATATGGTGGCAACCCTACCAGCAAAGCTCCGGCACATCATAGTTCTATTACCGTTGCTACCTTCCGGTCCTGGCGGGGTTCATAGAGTACAATTGCGAAGTAACCAGCAGGGCTACCATTACAAAAACAGAGTATAGAGATTTTTAATCAAGTTGCAAGCCTTGTTTCCTAAAATCATCCTTCAAGCTATCCGTTTGATTATTTTAAAAACAATATTGATATTTCTGCTGATTTTTAAGGGATCTTCACAATCAATCCATCAACACTCAGATTCACATGATCTTTGTAAAACCTTGTTGCATTTTCTAAAAATGCCGTTTTTAATGTGTGCAATGTATATGAATGATCTACTTTGAAAAGATGAGCAGCGGATCCGCATCTCACAAAGAATTATGGAAATTTTATGATGTTTAAAAAGACCGTATTGTGTGCAGTGACAGCACTCTTTACCACGCCTCTATTTGCCAATATTCCGATTGAATCGCGTGGCTTGAGTCAAGCTACGAATCAAACCACAGTAAATACCCCAGCAGCAATTGCGGCTGGTGCAACTCCAGCAGTTCAAACCAATACCAGCTGGCAAATCATGCAAAAGAACCAGCAACTCGAAAATGACCTGCGGATTTTGCGCGGTAAAATGGAAGAACAGGAAAATGAGATTGAACGGCTCAAAAATGAACTGACCAATCGCTATGCCGATCTCGACCAGCGCCTCGAACTGTTACAGCAAAAAATTGAACCTGCTGAAGACAATCCAACGGAGGAAAACCCACAGGATACTACACCCAGCCTAAGCGAAAATAAGGTTAATACAGCAAGCAGCGGACAGCAACCTGCTGAGCTGGAAAAAGCAGCTTATACCGTGGCTTTAGATGCTTATAAAAATGGCGGTGCAGCCAAAGCCATTGCACCGATGCAAAACTTTATTAAAAACAATCCGAATAGCGTTTATATCAGCAATGCCTATTTCTGGTTAGCGGAATTCAATCTGGCGATTGACCCGCCAAAATTTACTGAAGCGAAACGTAATTATCTGATTGTCGTTGACCGTTACCCAAATTCTGCGAAAGCCTCCACTGCCCTGTATCAGCTTTATAACATCAGCAAAGATGTTGAAAAGAATACTACGCTTGCTTCTCAATATAAAACAAAGCTATTGAAGAATTATCCGAAAGCTGAGGAAGTAAAATTTCTTAAGTAAAATAGAAATTTCCAAAATAAAAAAGACACCATAGGGTGTCTTTTTTATTATCTTAAACTTTTAGCGCACAATGCCGCGCTTCGACTGTTCAAGAGAATCGATTAGACGCTGCACCTCAGCCACTTCCGGCAAAATTCCTGTACGGATCTGCTCGATTGCTTCCTGAGTCGTTAAACCTGATTTATAAATCAGTTTAAAGGCATCACGTAAACCGCTAATCACGGTCTTCGACCAGCCTTTACGACGCATACCTTCAATATTCATGGCAAATGCATGCGCAGGATTACCTGAAACCATGACATAGGCCGGTACATCTTTCAGAATCAGGGATGCACCACCAATCATGCTATAAGAATCAATCTTACAGAACTGATGAATGCCCGAGTTTCCGCCAATGACAACGTAGTCTCCGACATGCACATGTCCAGCCACACCGACGTTATTGGCAAAGATATTATAATCCCCGACCATACAGTCATGTGCAATATGAGTATTGACCATGAGCAGGTTATGACTACCGATCTTGGTTAGACTCTGGTCCTGAACCGTGCCACGATGCAGACTGCAATGCTCACGAATCTTGTTGTGATCGCCAATCTCAAGCCAGGTTTCTTCACCGGCATACTTAAGATCCTGACACACCTCGCCTACACTGGCGAACTGGAAAATTTCATTATATTCACCTATACGCGTATAGCCACCCACCACCACGTGTGAATAAAGTTTGCTACCCGCACCAATAGTGACATTTGGCCCGATAATACAATATGGGCCAATTTCTACATCAGCAGCAATGACTGCTGACGGGTCAATAATGGCAGTTGGATGAATAAGGGGATTATTGCTCATGCCTGCTCGACTTTTTGATGCGAAACCATAATTTCCGCAGTTGTTGCGACGACGCCATCTACTGTGGCAATACAATTATATTTGTAAATGCCCCGCTTTTGCATCACTAATTCAGATTTTAAAACCAATTGGTCACCTGCAACCACCTGTTTTTTAAATCTAACTTTTTCCGCACCGGCAAACAGGAACAAAGAACCCTCACTTGGAACTTCATTATTCATCACAAAACCCAGAATTCCAGAGATTTGTGCCAGCGCTTCAACAATCAGTACACCCGGCATAATTGGATAATTCGGAAAATGGCCTTGTAAAAACTCTTCATTAATTGAGACGTTTTTATAACCAACAATGCCATTATCGGTAATTTCGACGACGCGATCAACCAATAAAAATGGATAGCGATGGGGCAAATATTCACGAATCTTTTGAATATTCATTGGCAATTCAGGCTTCGTGAATGTAGGCAAATTCGACTCTGTCATCATAATTATTTACGCAACTTAAATGTTGATTCAATGGACTCAATCTGAGATTGCATATGATCTAGTCGTTTGATCACCTGGGTCAATGGCACATCTGCTAATTGTCTGAGGCGAACCACGGTACGTTTCCATTTCTGGTTTTCAAACAGACCAATCCCGGATGAATATTTTCCAGCTTCAGAAATATTATTTGTGACCATTGACATTCCGGTCAACGTCACATTATCGGCAATATTCAAGTGTCCAGAAATCGCAGAGGCACCACCAATGATACAGTTTTTGCCAATTGAAACACTTCCTGCAACGGCAGTTTTTGCAGCAATTGCGGTATGTGCACCAATTTTAACGTTATGCGCGATTTGCACAAGATTATCAATAATAACACCCTGTTGCAAAATCGTATCATCCAGCGCACCACGGTCTACGCTACAATTTGACCCAATACGCACATCATCTTCAATGCGTACAGAACCTAATTGCGCAATACGGTGCCATTTCCCTTGATAAGGTGCAAAACCAAACCCTTCGCTGCCAATCACGCTATTGGCATGAATACGTACCCGATTACCAATTTTTGCTGCGCCGGTGAGGGTCACATGTGAGTCAATAAAACAGTCCTGACCGATCTCGACATCATCATCGATCTGCACATGCGCCTGAACAATCGTATTCGCACCCACGACACAATGCTCACCAATCACCACATAATGACCAATATAAGCATCGTCCGCAATCACTGCCGACGGGTGAATTTGAGCAGTACTCTCAATGCCGCGCTGGCGATGTTTTTTCTCAAAGACATGCGTCAGAATCGCGAAAGCCAGATAGGGATTTGCCACAACAATAAAGTTTTGATGTGAAGTTATCTGTTGTTTTAGTTCAGCCGTGACAATTAAAGCACCTGCCTGACTTTGATTGGCCTGCTCTACATATTTATCGGCATTCACAAATGCCAGATCGTGTGAAGTTGCCTGTTCAAGACTGGCCAAAGCACTCAAACGTAAATCTGTCTGACCTATGCACTCGCCCTGAACCAGGCGAGCGAGATCAGCTAACTGAAGCTGTTGATGATTCATTGATTATTTAATTGCATTAACCTTTTGAATCATTTTATCAGTTAAATCATATTTAGCATCATAAGCAAGCGCTGAATTTTTATTTAAAACCACATCCAGGTTGTTTTCTCTACGCAATTGTTCAGCAATTTGCTTTACACGTGCATCAAATACAATTCGGATCTGCTGAATCGAGCTTTGGACATTCGTCTGTACAGATTGTTGTAACTGATTTAATTCTTGCAACTTAGCCTGATATTGCGCAGACATTTTCTGTTTTTCAGTCTCACTGAGCTTGGTATTGGATTGAGCACGTTGCTGCAAAGCTTCCAGCTCCTTGCTGAGTTGTTCAATCTTGGTGGTTTGTGGCTGAATTTTTTGCTGAAATATCGTGTTTTGTTGTTTCAAATAGGTACTACCTTCAACCACACGCTCTAAGTCAATTACCCCCATACTAGCCGCTTGAGTCAAAGGAGCAACACTTGCCAAAGCCAGGCTCATTGCCATAATCATTTTTTTCATATTCTTACTCATTCAAAAAAATTTGCTCACAAAACCTGAAGGTTTTATGAGCAAAATTTAGTTTCTAGGTCAAAACGATTTTAGAAAGTACGTCCAATTTCGAACTGGATGTTTTTAGTATCATCACCGTCTTTTTTATTCAACGGATAAGCATAGCTAAGTGATAATGGGCCAATCATGGTGATCCAGGTGAAACCAGCACCCACGCTATAACGCATATTATCTGCATCGAAACCGAAGTTGTCTTTACAGTATTGTTTTGCATCTATACCTGGGTCATTTACTTCACCCGTTAAATATAGTTTTCCTGATGGGACATCACAGCTTGTATCGAATACTTGCGCACCTTCCGCAAAGATAACCGGACGAACCTGACGTGCCCAATCACCTTTAAATGGTACTGGCAGTACCAGTTCAGTACCAAACTGAACTAAAGCATTACCGCCGACCTCTTCTGGATCAAAATCTTTTTTCCGTGATTCATTATAAGTAACACCAGGGTATTTAGGCCCCAATGTACTGTTTTCATAACCACGAACTGAGCCAAAACCACCTGCATAGAAATTCTTGTAGAATGGCAGGTCATTACCATAACCCAACTTACCATAACCGCGCAGGACAAAATCTTTACCTAATGGGAAGAACGCCTGAGCATCATAGGTCAGTTTCTGGTATTCCACATCACTGCCTGGTAATGCAATTTCACCATTGACGCGATGTGACATACCACTTGTCGGGAACATTGGACGGTTTAAAGTATTATAAGACCAGCCTAAATTTAAATTATAAGTTAAGAAGTCTCCACCAAACTTATCATCGAATGAAGTAAAACCAATATCTCTATTACTGCTATCTCGGCAAAGAAGATCATAATAACCTTCAGGTGGATCAGCAGGCTCTGGTAATGAAGGATTATTCTCTCTAGCAAGATCCCATTCTGATTTTAGAGTATTAGTTGAACAGTATTGTCCTTCACCTTTAGGTTTGCCACCATTCGCTAATAAATAGTCACGTACATAAGTAGAGACATATGGACCTGTAGTCACTTCAGTATTATCAATATTCAGGCCTAGGCTAACACTCTGATTTTCATCAATTGGATAACCAAAGTTAATCCCGCCACCAAAACTGTCCGTCACATAGTTGTTGACGTTATAATCATCATCCAGCTTGGTTTTACGGTAGTACATGTTATAGCCGCGACGCACACCATCAATGGTGAAGTACGGGTCCATCACGCTCAAGTTATAGTAATCTTGCGTTTCAGAACGCGACAAATCAATTGAGACACTATTGCCTGTGCCCAGGAAGTTGGTCTGGCTTAAACCAGCCTGGAAAGTTACACCACCGCTTTGCGAGAAGCCAACTGCAAGAGTACTGGTCCCTGAATGCTGCTCTTCAACGGCAACATTCAAGTCCACCTGATCTGGTGCACCTGGAATACGTGCAGGTTTGATATCGACAGTTTTAAAGAAACCGGTACGTTCCAGACGAACCTTAGACAGGTCAATTTTTTCATTACTGGCAAGCGCACCTTCCATTTGGCGCATTTCACGACGTAGTACTTCATCTGCAGTTTTCGTATTACCAGTAAAATTAATACGTCGTACTGTGACTTGCTGACCTGGATTAATATAGTAATTTAGATCAACCAGTTTGGTTTCGTTGTTAATTTGAGGAACGATGTTGACTTCTGCATAGTAATAGCCTGCATTACCATACTTACGCTGCAATAATTGCTTAACCGCGTTAACTTTTTCCTGCGAATAAATTTCGCCTTCTTTGAAGATTTGTAAAGCCTGTAATTCTTCAGTCTTATAAAGCGCATCACCTAAGTATTTGGTTTGACCAAATTTAAATTGCTCGCCTTCATCCACAGAAACTTCGATAAAAACATTCTTTTTATCTTCACTCAAATTAAGGCTGGAATTGGTAATATTAAAGTTGATATAGCCGCGATTCAGATACATGGCACGCAAAGCTTCCAGGCTGGCTGCCATCTTTTCACGTGCATAACGGTCATTGCGCGAAATGACCGAGCTCCAGCCACTTTCTTTTACAGCAAAGGCCTGCTTGATATCAGACTCTTTAAATACAGTATTCCCGATAATATTGATATCAAAAACTTTGGCCGCTTTACCTTCAATAAAATCAATTAGCAATTCAACACGGTTATTTGGTCGAGGCGTAGTAGTGACCGTAATATCGGCATCATAACGACCTTGCTGCATGTATTGCTGTTCAAGTTCAGTTTCAATAGTTTGCAGCGCTGATTTTTTCAGAACTTCACCTTCAGCCAGACCCATTTTTTTCAGGCCTTCCTCAAGTGCTTCCTTAGGAATCAACTTATTGCCTTTCAATTCGATTTTTGAAATGACCGGGCGTTCAACAACTTGGAAAACCAAAGTATTGCCTTGCTGCACGGCTTTAATGTCATCAAATAGGCCTGATGCATACATGCTACGAATTGCATTGGCAATGATTGGATCATTGACCCGATCACCACTGTTAATTGGCACTAGGCCATACACATTGTCAGGAGTTAAACGTACTAATCCATCAAATTTTATATCTTGTACAATGAATTCATCTGCTGCATATACTTGTTGTGCTACTGCCATTGCACTAACGAGTGCCAGAGGCATAAATAAATGTGTGTGCTGCATGCCAGTCTTTTCCGCTGTTAATTTATTCCATTTACGTTGTTATAAACGCATAAAATCATTAAATAATGCCAGAAGCATCATACTGCCGAGCAGTACCATACCAATTTTTAACCCAACCAATTGTATTTGTTCGGAAACAGGTTTACCACGAATTAATTCAACAAAATAGTAAACCAGATGTCCGCCATCAAGCATTGGAATAGGCAGTAGATTTAATATTCCTAAACTTACACTCATTAGCGCCATAAAGGAAATAAAAGTTTCCCAGCCCATTTCTGCGCTTTGTCCTGCCACTTTGGCAATAGTAATTGGACCTGATAAATTATCCAGGCCAATCAGACCACGTACCATTTTGACAATCGAGTTCAGAATCATCGAAGATAAATGTGCTGTTTTATCAAATGCCATTACCAGTGCTTCGCCTGGCGAGTAATGAATGGTCTGTTTATATTCTGCAGGAATGGTCATTTTACCCGGATCACTTTGTACACCCAGCATACCGGTCACATTGCCCATATTGTCACGTTTGCCTTGTGGCATGACTTCTAGCTGAACCACCTGATTTGCACGTAGTACATCCATTTTCAGTAATTTTTCTGGAGATGCCTGTACCACCTGCACCACATCAAACCAGTCTTTCATCTGAACGCCGTCAATGGCCAGAATCTTGTCGCCTTCTTTCAAACCTTGACGGATGGCTGCACCATCTTCACTCAGTTTGCTAATTACAGCCGGAATTTCTGGCCGATAAGGCAAGAAACCCAAACTTTCAAGTGGCGATTGACTTTGATCTTTTAAATAGTTTTGAATCGGCAACTGGAACAGTTTGTTTTCACCAGCACGATCTGCCTGAATAGAAACCACGCCAGTTTCACCAACACGATCCACCAAGGCATAACTGAGTTTTTCCCAAGTTTCTACCTGAGTACCATCCACAGCTATAATTTTGTCGCCCGGCTGCATTTGTACTGTTGCAGCAGGTGTATTTGGTAAAACTTTGCCTACCCGGGTATTGAGCTGTTCTTGTGCCGGTAAAAACAACACCCAGAACAGAAGGACTGCAAAAATCAGGTTTATCAACGGTCCCGCTGCCACGATGGCAATCCGCTTCCAAGGATGCTGACGATTGAAGGCTTTGGGTAAGTCTTCTTCAGCGACATTACCTTCACGTTCATCCAGCATCTTGACATAGCCACCCAAAGGCAAGGCAGACAATTGATACTGAATTCCGGATTTTTTCGAGGTCCATTTTAATAATGTTGGCCCAAATCCAATCGAATAGACCAATACTTTAACGCCCAGTTTACGCGCCACAATATAGTGACCGAACTCGTGAATCGCAATTAAGGGACCGAGTAAGAGAATTGCAGCGGCAATTATAAACAAGGCATTCATATCTTAACTTCCTTTATTCACAACGTATTGCTGTGATAAACCTCGTGCCATTTGATCTGCTTGCAAGATAGCCTCCAGATCATGTGCAGGTTGATTGTCCATCTGATTCAGGACGTGCTCAACTACCTGAGGAATTTGGGTAAATCTGATCTGTTGATTTAAAAATGCAGCAACTGCAATTTCATTGGCCGCATTTAAAATCGTAGGTGCAATTCCGCCACTCTGCATGGCCTGACGGGCCAATTTTAATGCAGGGAAACGGAGCATGTCCGGTTCTTGAAAATTAAGTTGTGAATGCATAAACAGATCCAGTGGCGCCACATGCGTACTAATACGCTCAGGCCATGCCAATGCATGTGCAATAGGCGTGCCCATATCCGGATTACCCATTTGTGCCAAAGTCGAACCATCAACGTATTGAACCATGGAGTGAATAATACTCTGTGGATGCACAACAACTGTAACAAATTGTTCTTGAACTGCAAACAAATGACACGCTTCGATCAATTCTAAACCTTTATTCATCAAGGTAGCAGAATCAACTGAAATTTTTTGACCCATGGACCAGTTAGGATGCTTGCAAGCTTGGGCAGGTGTGACCTCTTCAAGTTGCTGCATGCTATGGTTCAGAAACGGCCCACCCGACGCGGTCAGCAGAATCTGGGATACACCCAGTTTAGGCTTGCCATGACGCTCTGCCTCAAAATAATGCTGTGGCAGACATTGGAAAATCGCGTTATGTTCAGAGTCAACGGGAAGCAGTAATGCCCCATGATCGCGCGCTACCTGCATCATGATGTCACCCGACATCACCAAAGCTTCTTTATTGGCCAACAGTACGCGTTTACCCGCTTTCACCGCAGCCAATGTCGGCAATAATCCTGCAGCACCAACGATTGCTGCCATCACAATATCAACATCAGCGTGTTCAGCCACAGCAATTAAACCGGCTTCATCTTGCAGAATTTCAATATCAGATAAATGGTGTTGCTGAAGTAGTTTTGAAAGTTCATCTACTTTTTCAGCCGGAACCACCGCCACTTTAGGACGATATTGCCGGCAAATTTCGACCAGCTCCTCGATACGACTTTGCGCGGTCACAGCAAAAACCGAGTATGCTTCAGGATGTCGCTGCAAGATTTTTAAAGTACTTTGACCAATGGAACCTGTAGCACCCAGTATACAAACTGCTTGTGACATTTATAAATCTACACCAATAAGTTTTAAAACAGCCATACCTGCTGCAAAGATTGGAGCTGCAGCAAGCAAAGAATCAATACGATCCAGTACTCCGCCATGTCCTGGCAAAATTCGACCTGAATCCTTAATACCGGCACGACGTTTGATCATGGATTCAAACAGGTCACCCAGTACCGAACTAAATACTGTAACGACAGATAGAATCAGAAATAAAATCAGTTCTGGCCAAGTCATATCCAGATAAAGCAAGGCAACTGCCGTCACGATCAGCATTGAAGTAACGATACCGCCATACAGCCCTTCTACGGATTTATTAGGACTAACATTCGGCGCCAACTTTTTCTTGCCAAATTTACGACCCACAAAATATGCACCACTATCTGCGCCCCATACCAGTAAAAACAGGTACATCAGCCACCACGGTGAACTTTGCCAGACAGAGAAAATTGCAGTAACCGCAGCAGAGATCAGAACTACGCCGATTCCGTGCAGGCTGGCGTTGTACCAGCCATCATATTCAGGATAGGTTTTAACCCAGTAAATACTGAGCAACCAGGTAATTATAGAAGCTACCCATAACAATAAGGCAACTTCGGCAAAATACAATGCCAAAGCTGAAAGTGCCGCAGTGAGCACTCCATATCCCCAAGCAACAGGTTTGATGACATGTTTAAATTTTCGCGGCATGAGTTTGAACCACTCATAACCGGCCACCCCAGCAGCAAGAACCATCAATACAAACATTGGATAATGTGATTCAGTAGCAAACATACAGCTCAGTACAACTGCTACCAACACCAATGCGGTTATAATCCGCTCAAACATGTATTAATTCTCAAGTTTTTCCTGATGAATCTGTTCTGATGTTTTACCAAAACGACGTTCACGCCCGCCAAATACGGCAAGTGCATCATCAAGTTCTTCAACGGTAAATTCTGGCCATAGCGTCTCAGTGAAATAAAGCTCTGCATAGGCTGCCTGCCATAACAGGAAATTCGAAAGACGGAAATCTCCACCCGTACGAATCAGCAGATCAACTGCAGGTAAATCACCGAGGCTGACATATTGACCAAATACATCAGTATTAATTGCATCAAGATCTAATTTATTTGTTAAAACATCGCTAGCAATTCGCTGTGCAGCTTGTGCCATATCCCACATACCACCATAACTGATTGCAATAGTGAGTGTCATACTATTGAAATTAGCAGTCCTTTGTTCGGCATGCAACATAAGCCCCTGTAATTCTGGGGACAAACGGCTGCGATCACCAATAAAGCGTAAGGCAATATTGAATTTTTCCATGCGGGGTAATTGTTCATGAATGGTTTCAACCAGCAATTTCATGAGCAATTCAACTTCAAACTGTGGACGATTCCAGTTTTCACTGGAAAAGGCAAATACAGTTAAAGCCTGGATATTTCTTTTTTTACAGTGTTCAACAATCGGATCCAGAACCGTTTTTCCTTCACGGTGTCCATCACCTTTCTGCATCTGATTTTTTTTGGCAAAACGATTGTTGCCATCCATGATGATGGCAACATGTTTCGGAAGACGGGGATTTTCTTCAGCAACGGTCATCGATGAATTAGACCTTCATCAATTCAGCTTCTTTCGCAGCCAAGCGCTTGTCAACTTCAGCAACAAATTTGTCAGTAATTTTCTGGATTTCGTCAGCAGCACGACGCTCTTCGTCTTCAGAAATTTCTTTTTCTTTCAACAAAGCCTTGATATCGCCCAATACATCACGACGGATGTTACGGATCGCGACTTTTGCATTTTCAGCTTCATTACGTGCAACTTTTTGCATGTCACGACGCGTTTCTTCAGTCAACGCAGCCATCGGTACACGAATCGCATCTGCTGTAATTGGATTCAGACCCAAGTCAGATTCACGAATCGCTTTATCAATTGCAGAAACCATTGAACGTTCGAAAGGCTGGATTAACAAAGTACGTGAATCTTCAACACCTACGTTTGCCACCTGGTTCAATGGAACGTCTGAACCATAGTAAGAAACCATCACGTTATTTAAAATTGATGGATGCGCACGACCGGTACGAACTTTTGCAAAACCATGCTCTAGAGATTCTAGAGTTTTGTTCATACGGTCTTCGCTATCTTTTTTAAGATCGTTAATCATATGATCTTCCTTACTTAATTCTTGAAAAGAGGTTATTACTAAATTAGCGTGTAGTATAAAGTGCTTTGGTGCTCACGTCATTAATTGGTAACGTGAGTCCCTTCTTTTTCACCCATTACAACGGAAAGCAATGCGCCAGATTTATTCATATCGAATACTTGTAGCGGCACATTGTGATCACGACATAAACAGATTGCAGTTAAGTCCATTACACCCAGCTTTTCGTCCAGAACCTGGTCAAAAGTCAATGTGTCATATTTAACCGCATCATCATATTTGCTTGGATCTTTGTTATATACGCCATCGACTTTGGTCGCTTTCAAGATCAAGTCTGATTCGATTTCGATACCACGTAAACAGGCAGCTGTATCTGTCGTAAAGAACGGATTACCTGTACCTGCCACGAATACACACACTTCACCCTGAGTCAGGTGACGGATTGCATCACGGCTTGAGTAAGACTCAACCACAGCACCAATTGGCAATGCAGACATTAAACGGGTTTTAATATTACGGCGCACCAAAGCGTCGCGAAGTGCCAAACCATTCATGACTGTAGCCAGCATACCCATCTGATCGCCAGTTACACGGCCAACCAGACCATCTTTTTGTAGCTGGCTACCGCGATACAGGTTACCACCACCCACAACAATACCTACTTGTACGCCTAAACCCACGAGGTGCGCAATAGAAAGTGACATCTGATCGAGCACTTGTGCATCGATCCCCATGTCTTTATTGCCTGCCAGCGCTTCACCAGAAAGCTTTAACAGGATGCGACCAAAGCGTGGCTTTTTAGAATCCAACATCATCAAACTCCAAAGTATTCAATTTAAATTTTTTTAATTCAAAATCTTAAGCAGACTTGATTGAAATGAGTTTTGCGTACAGATCGTATTCATCTGCATCGGTAATCTCGACTTCAAGTAAATCCCCTGCCTTAATGACGCTTTTATCGATATCTTCAACAAAAACATTGCCATCAATTTCAGGTGCATCTGCATAAGAACGCGCAACCGCTACCGGGAATTCGTCTTCCAGGTCATCTACCAGCACAGTCATGGTCTGACCGATACGTTTTTGGAGTTTGGCTGCCGAGATTTCTTGCTGAACCTGCATGAAACGCTCATAACGCTCTTGTTTAATTTCTTCAGGAACGTGATCTGGCAAATCATTTGCTGTCGCACCTTCAACTGGCGAATAGGTAAAACATCCCACACGATCCAGCTGGGCTTCTTTCAACCAGTCCAGTAACATCTGGAAGTCTTCTTCGGTTTCACCCGGGAAGCCCACCACAAATGTTGAACGCAACACCAGATCAGGACATTTCTCACGCCAGATTTTCAAACGCTCCAGTGTATTTTCACTGTGCGCAGGTCGTTTCATTAGTTTGAGAATTCTTGGACTTGCGTGCTGGAATGGAATATCCAGATAAGGCAGGATTTTGCCTTGTGCCATCAGGTCAATTACTGCATCTACATGCGGATACGGGTAAACATAGTGCAAACGCACCCAGATTCCCAACTGACCTAATGCTTCACACATGTCATAGAATTTGGTTTTAACCGGCTGGCCATTCCAGAAATCCAGCTTGTATTTCGTGTCCAGGCCATAAGCAGAAGTATCCTGGGAGATGACGAGTACTTCTTTTACACCGGCACGTTTCAGCGCTGCAGCTTCATCAAGCACAGAACCGACTGGACGTGAAACCAGATCGCCACGCATGCTTGGAATAATACAGAAGGTACAACGATGGTTGCAGCCTTCAGATATTTTCAGATAAGCATAGTGTTTTGGCGTCAGGCGGATGCCTTGCTCTGGAACCAGATCAATAAATGGATTGTGTTTTGGCGGCTCAGGTACGTATTGATGAACCGCATCCATAACTTCTTTATATGCCGCTGCACCTGTCACTTTCAGGACATTGGGATGCATTTGGCGAATCTTGTCTTCGTCTTTACCTAGACAACCTGTTACGATCACGCGACCATTCGCGCTCATCGCCTCACCAATCGCATCTAGCGATTCTTGCACTGCGGATTCAATGAAACCACAGGTATTTACTACAACTAAATCAGCACCGTCATAATCCGAAGCGACGTCATAACCTTCAGTCTTTAACTGGGTTAAAATACGTTCAGAATCTACCAATGCCTTAGGACAACCTAAAGATACAAAACCGACTTTGGGGGACTTCATGAATTTTCGCTCTACTAGAATGCGCGTATTGTATGTCTTTTCGCATCATAAAAATAGTTGAAAACCTGACTCTTTGCATCATGCACTAAAATATTGCCATAAAATATTCAACATACCCACTCATGCACCAAAATGAATCATTTTAGATTTACAGCCTCAATTTAATCCGCTATATCTAAGATGAATTATGTTGCTCTGTCACATTTCTGCATTTCATCGCAATAAATAATCTCTCGTCATAAAAGTTGGCGTGCATCTTGCATCAAATCAGAACTTAAAATTGATTAAATTGCTTTATGAAGATGCCATTGCGCCATTTTAATACAGGAACAAACCCGCGAATGGATCAAATTATTCCGATCGACTATCGTGCTTTAGTGGACAATATGACCACGTGTATCTTATTGATAGACCGCGATCTTAATATTTATTATCTGAATTCTGCCTGTGAAGCCTTATTTGATGTGAGCTTATTCCGCGCGAGCGGCACATCCGTACTCAATATTCTGCAAAACCCGACAGATGAGTTCAATACCGAAGAAGCCCTGAATAATACTTTAAGTACGGGACAACCTTATACACGCCGCGAAGCCACTATTCTGGTCAACTTTAAAGACATTCATGTTGACTACACTGTTTCTCAGCTAAATCTGGGAAAACCTTATCATCCGCTACTGCTCATCGAACTCAATCCTCGCGATCGCATGTTAAAAATCTCGCGTGAAGAAAATCTGCTGCAACAGCATCAGGTAGCGCGTCAGCTGATTCGCGGTGTTGCGCATGAAATCAAGAATCCCTTGGGTGGCATTCGCGGGGCGACTCAACTCCTGGCACGCAGTTTGAATGATCCACAATACAAAGAATTTACCGACATTATTATTAGCGAAGTGGATCGACTGAGAAATCTGGCCGATACCATGCTCGGTTCACGCCAGCTTCCGAGCTATGAGCTGGTCAATGTGCATGAACCTCTGGAACGGGTGCGTTCACTGATTGCCAATCAGACCAAAAAGAAAATCAAGATTACCCGGGATTACGACCTGTCCTTACCCGAAGTTCTGGCAGACCGCGACCAATTGATTCAGGTCATTTTGAATATTTGCGCCAATGCCGTACAGGCCATGACCGAGAACAAGGAGTTCTTTGTCGAACATCAACCGGAACTGATTTTAAGAACCCGGATTCAGCGTCTCTTTACCATTAACGGGGTGATTCACCGCTCTGTAGTAAGGATTGATATTGAAGACAACGGTCCAGGTGTGCCGGAAGAGATTATCGAATCGGTGTTTTATCCGCTGGTCACCAGCCGTGCCAAAGGGACCGGACTGGGCCTCAGTATTGCTCAAAATATTATTCATCAGCACAACGGCATGATCGAGTGTCAGTCCGTGGCTGGAAAAACCGTCTTTAGCTTATATTTACCTTGGGAGTCGAATCATGTCGCGAAATAAAATATGGGTGATTGATGACGATCGCGCCATGCGCTGGGTACTGGAAAAGACCTTTAAAGAGGAAGGTCTGGATGTGACCAGTTTTGAAGAAGCACAATCTGCACTAGACCAACTGAGTCTGGAAGCACCCGATGTGATTTTGACCGATATCCGCATGCCGGGTATTGATGGACTTACCTTCCTGGGCAAGGTTAAACACAGTTATCCTGACCTACCTGTCATTATTATGACGGCGCATTCAGACTTAGAATCGGCTGTTTCTAGCTATCAAACTGGTGCTTTTGAATATCTGCCTAAGCCTTTTGATATTGATGAAGCACTGGCGCTGGTAAATCGTGCAATTTTACATATCACCAAGTTACAGCAACAAGAATCAGCAAAAGCGGCTCCACCAATTCAATCTACCGAAATTATTGGTGAATCGCCTGCCATGCAGGAAGTGTTTCGTGCCATTGGCCGTTTATCACAATCGCATATTACCGTGTTGATTAATGGTGAGTCTGGTACAGGTAAAGAACTGGTAGCGCATGCCCTGCATCGTCATTCACCACGTAGTGCCAAACCTTTTATTGCGCTCAATATGGCAGCCATTCCAAAAGACCTGATCGAAACTGAACTTTTCGGCCATGAGAAAGGTGCATTTACCGGTGCTAATACCCAGCGCCAAGGTCGTTTTGAACAGGCAAATGGCGGTACGCTGTTTTTAGATGAAATTGGCGATATGCCATTTGAGACCCAGACCCGTTTATTGCGTGTCCTAGCCGATGGAGAGTTCTACCGAGTTGGCGGTCATATTCCGGTTAAGGTCGATGTGCGTATCGTGGCTGCAACACATCAGGATTTGGAAAAACTGGTCCATGATGGTCGTTTCCGTGAAGACTTATATCACCGCCTGAATGTAATTCGTATTCATATTCCAAAACTGGCACATCGCAGTGAAGATATTCCGATGCTGGCGCAGCATTTTCTGGCACGTGCCGGTAAAGAACTTGGGGTCAATCCAAAGATATTACGTCCTGAAACCCAAGAATATATGCAGAAATTGCCATGGCAAGGTAATGTGCGTCAACTTGAAAATACCTGTCGCTGGCTGACTGTCATGATCACAGGTCGTGAAGTCTATCCTGAAGACTTGCCACCTGAGCTGAAACAGATTCCAATTCATCAGCAGGATCCGGGTGCGCCAATTCCAACGCTGAACCAGATCGCACCGCATCACTGGGATGAATTGCTGGGTCAATGGGCGATGCAGAAACTCAAAAATGGTGAAATGAAACTTCTGGATGTTGCGACGCCAATGTTTGAACGCACCTTGATCAGTGCAGCCTTGCAACAAACCCGTGGCCGTAAACGTCATGCCGCAGAACTTTTAGGTTGGGGTCGCAACACTTTAACGCGCAAGCTTAAAGAATTGGGCATGGATACTACGGATGATGAAATCGAAGAAGAAATAGAAAGTTAATCTTTCCATATAAAAAAGCGCCGATTGGCGCTTTTTTATTGATGATGATTTATGCAGTAAAACCCACATAGCGGAAATACCCATCTATGCCCAGATCAGACTTATATATCAGATAATTTGAATAAGTCGCTTGGGTGATTTCATCCAGCATATTCACCTGATCATCATTGGCATGCAGATCATCTACAGAACGCGGCATGCTGTGCTCGAATTCATCCGTCATATATTCAAAGCCAATATCCATGGCAATAAACAGGGTATGTTCACAAGGTTGCACATACTGCTCTTCTGCCCAATCAATCACGTTGTGCTGACAATGTGGACAGGCAATATTATCAGTGGCCTGAATCGAGAGTGGAATAAGTTGATAAGCCATATAAAAATCAATCTGTTTACTATCCGTATATTTTAGCAAATTTTATGGACTGACTTTATTCAATTAAAAACCTCGACGATAAAAAAAGGAATCTTCAGATCACTGCTGTCCCATAGTTTGCTTTAAATAAAAAAACCTGAGTCCTAACAGTTAAAATATGAGTGCAAACAAACACTTTAACGACCAGGATTCAGGTTTTGTCACATCAGAATACCGTATTTCATGAGCTAATTAAACCTGTTGTGCGACAGGATTTTGAACAACTTGCTAAAGTACACCATGTTGGACAGAAATTTAGAGCGGCTTCCCGGTGGGATCAGTTTATTGCCATATTGATGTCTCAATTCTCTTGTAGACAAAGTCTGAGAGATATTCAATCCAATTTGGAGTGCCAACAGGAAAAGCTAAGTCATCTCGGAGCAAAGTCTATTCCCCGAAGCACGCTGGCACGAATCAATGAGCAGCAGCCTGCTGCCTTGTATCAACAGCTATTTCACAAGTTGCTTAAATACTATGAACACTCAAAAGTAGCTCATAAATTTCGCTTTAAGAATCCCTTGTATTCCTTGGATGCCAGTCATATTGACCTGTCGCTTTCCTTATGTGAATGGGCCAAAGTTCACGACTCAAAAGCCAGCATGAAACTCAGCATAGGATTGAATCACAGCAATGATATTCCTGAGTTTGTTGCAGTTGAAAATGGCAAAGAAAATGACATGGTACAAGGCCGCAAATTCCAGTTTCCTGCTGGCAGCATTGTAGTTTTTGATAAAGGCTATGTCGATTACCAATGGTATGCAAATCTGACTGCTCAAAACATTGGATTTGTCACACGTTTTAGGCCTAAATCTGTGTATCAGGTGATCCAGCAACATCCAGTGCTTGAATCCAAAGGTATTCTAAAAGATGAAACCATTCAGCTGAATAGCGCACATGCCCTAAAAAGAAAAGCCCCAGTGTTAAGAAGAATTGAATATAGAGATCAGCAAAGTGGCAAGCACTTTAGCTTTCTCAGCAATAACTTTCATTTAGCCGCCTCCACCATTGCGGCGATTTATAAAGATCGTTGGAAAGTTGAGCTGTTCTTTAAGGCGATTAAGCAGAATCTCAAATTAAAAGCGTTTCTAGGCCGCAGCAGGAACGCAATTCAGACACAAATCTGGATTGCGATGATCGCCTATTTATTGGTGAGTTTCGCTCAACATTTAGGGAAAACAGGTTGGACAGTTCAACGTTTACTCAGAATAATTCAAGTGAATTTGTTTGAAAGAAGAACTTTAAAAGCTTTATTTTCACCCGATAAAATACCCATAAAACAAGAGGAAGCTCAAATGAGCTTCCTCTTGTGAAAAATTGTGGGACAGCAATGATCTTCAGATTCCCTTTTTGTATTGACAGATATCAATGATCAATTACTTATGAGCAGCCTTATAACGTGATAGTGCGGTGACAGCTACTGCCGATACGACCACTGCTGGCAAACTTGCCACAAGAATGCCCGTCGTTCCCAAACCTAATGCCAGAATTTTTCCAGTTAATAATGGTCCAGTCATCGCCCCTAAACGTCCTAGAGAGATCGCACTACCCACACCGGTGACTTTACCTGCGCCTGAATAAAAAATTGGTGAGATCCCATACAGAATAGATTGGCCACCTGTAGAGAAAATACCCCCCATGACTCCCGCCAAAATTAATAACGGAATAGAAGTTGTGGTGAATAGCAATACCAAGGCAACAAACAAACCACTATAAATGATAGTCGCCATTTGCCAGAGCTTTAAACGGTCCAGTAAATAACCCAGGCTTAGGGTTCCAATGACAGCGCCCACCTGGAACACCAACATCACCAAAAATGCCTGCTGTTTCTGCAAACCTTGTTCCATAAGTAAGTTAGGTAACCAGCTGATCAAAATATAATTGATCATCAAGGTAAAAAAGAAACCAACCCAAAGAGGCACTGTATTTTTATACTGTTGCTGCTTGAACAACACCTCAACCATACCCGGCACAGCTTCTCCAGAGACCTGAACCTCCGCATTCACCTTAGGTTTATCTTTAAGAATAAACGCCATTAATGGAATCAGTGCTAAAGGTGTTAATCCCCCAATCAGGAATAAGGTTTGCCATTGAATCTCTGGAAGCAGCATGGCCAGACCGGCAACAAAGATCGCTCCTACCGGTAAACCACAATACATCAGACTATTTAGCTTGCCACGGTTGGCTTCGGTGGCTTCATCACCGACGACTGAAATCATGGTTGGCATTGCCGCACCTAAACCCAAACCAGTAAAGAAACGCGCTGCATATAAAACTTCGATGCTGGGCGCAATTGCAGTCAGCGACATGAACAGACCAAAAATAGTCACAGAAAGCATCAGGACTTTCTTTTGTCCTAGATAATCTGCAATACGTCCGCCAAAGAATGCACCAAACAGCATTCCAAAGACACCCAGACTAAATACATAGCCCATTTGGATTTGATCTAAACTAAAGCTTGCCGCAATTCCTTTCGCTGCAATCCCGGGAGCTTGAAGGTCAAAACCTTCAAAAAATGCGACCCAAAAACATAAGAATATGGTTAATATTTTTTGGGCTTTTCCCCTATATGGCTGCGCCATGACTGATCTCCATCAATAATTCACAAACCGTTTGATAGTCTGACGATCCATTGCATTATTCTTAACCTAATCTTGATAGAGAAATAGCACGACAATAGTCGGGTTTAAGCACATCAGCATGTGTAAATATCATCTAAATTAGACCTAAAAGATTGTATTTCTAGACTTAATACATCTTAATAATATTCATTATATATATTTATCAACAACTTAATTTAATAGTAGTTATTTTTAATTCAACGATAGTCAAAACTTATACAAAACTATAAGTCGATAAAAAGCCCGCTTAACGCGGGCTTTTCTAGCTCAAAATCTTAAGCAGATTTCTTTGCTTGTGCATTCTTACGAATTGTAATCATCACCAGTTGAACTGCTGCAGGCGTTACACCCGGAATACGGCTGGCTTGCGCCAATGTTTCAGGACGAACATCTTTCAGTTTCAGGGTAATTTCACGTGAAAGACCCGACACGATGTCATAATCAAAATCCGCAGGAATACGGGTTTCTTCCAGACGTTTCATTTGTGCCACGTCTTCATGCTGACGGTTAATATAACCCGCATATTTCACTGCAATTTCAATTTGCTCACCGACAAATGGTGATACTTCAGAATTGGTTAACTCTGCAATTTGAGCAAATGAAATGTTTGGACGTTTCAACAAATCAATCGCCGAACATTCTTTAGACAGGTCTGCACCGGTCATCTCAACGAATTTCTTACCCATTGGGTTATTTGGTGCGGCCCACAAGTGTTGCAAACGGCCTGTTTCTTTTTCCACTGCTTCCATTTTCTCACAGTACACTGCCCAACGCGCGTCATCCACCAGACCCATTTCACGACCAATGGCTGTTAAACGCTGATCTGCGTTATCTTCACGCAGCATCAAACGGTATTCGGCACGTGAGGTGAACATACGGTATGGTTCTTTGGTACCTAATGTGATCAGGTCATCGACCAGAACACCCATGTATGCTTCATCACGTTTTGGCGTCCATTGCTCCTGATCCCAAGCACGGCGTGCAGCGTTCAAGCCTGCAAGCAAACCCTGCGCACCCGCTTCTTCATAACCGGTTGTGCCGTTGATTTGACCGGCGAAATACAAGTTATTAATTGCTTTGGTTTCAAGGGTAAATTTCAACGCTTGTGGGTTGAAATAATCGTATTCAATGGCATAGCCCGGACGAAGAATGTGCGCATTTTCCATACCACGGATCGAGCGAACCAGTTCAAACTGAACGTCGAACGGTAAAGAAGTCGAAATACCATTTGGATAAAGCTCATGTGTATCCAAGCCTTCAGGCTCCAAGAAGACTTGGTGAGAATCTTTATCGGCAAAACGGTGAATCTTATCTTCAATCGATGGGCAATAACGTGGTCCAACACCTTCGATCACACCCGTGTACATCGGTGAACGGTCTAAACCGCCACGAATGATTTCATGCGTGCGTTCATTGGTATGCGTGATATAGCAATTTACCTGCTCAGGATGCATAGACACATCCCCCATGAATGACATGGTCGGAGATGGGAAATCACCCGGCTGTGGTGTCATCACAGAGAAATCCACTGAACGCGCGTCAATACGTGGTGGTGTACCTGTTTTTAAACGACCTACTGGCAAGTTTAATTCACGCAAACGATGTGCAAGTGAAATAGATGGCGGATCACCAGCACGACCACCGCTAGATTTCTCCAGACCAACGTGGATGACACCACCTAAGAATGTACCTGCTGTCAGCACCACAGTTTTCGCATCAAAACGGATACCCATTTGGGTAACCACACCTTTAACGGTATCGCCTTCAACAATCAGGTCATCTGCGGCTTGCTGAAAAATATCAAGGTTTGCTTGGTTTTCTAATGTTTCGCGAATAGCCGCTTTATAACGTACACGGTCCGCCTGCGCACGTGTTGCACGTACTGCAGCACCTTTACGCGAGTTCAAAATACGGAATTGAATACCGCCTTTATCGGCAGCCAGTGCCATCGCACCGCCCAAGGCATCAATTTCACGCACCAAATGCGATTTACCAATACCACCGATGGCCGGGTTACAGCTCATCTGCCCTAAAGTCTCAATGTTATGAGTTAAGAGTAAAGTCTGTCGACCCATACGCGCTGCAGCCAGAGCCGCTTCCGTACCGGCGTGACCGCCACCGATAACAATGACATCGTATACTTTAGGATAATGCATAATGGTAATTGAGAGATAAAAAAGAATAGCTGAGCATTATAGCAAATTTCACTCTAAAGTAGACAAATTCAGTTGAATTTATCCTGAGATAAATCGCACTTAACTCGCATAACAATAAAGCACTGTAATTTAACTTTGCAGAGGAACTATATAAATTAAACATATAAGCTGAGAAATTTACTCGATTTGCATTGTTTAATCTCGCGCATTTTTTAATCTATATGTTGGTTACATTACAAACAAAGGTATAAAAGATGAATAAGAATATTTTCCTCTCAACCGTTCTATGTGGTTTATGTTTTGCGCCATTTGCTGCATCAGCGAATGATAAGGTCGAAACCATTTATAATGCACAAAAGTACCAACAGGTTTGTAAAGGCAAATCCCAAGGTGCACAAGTCAGTTTTGCCTATCGCGGCATTATCTGGAATGGTACCTGTGAGCCGCAGTTTTTCGCTTCATCCAAAAATGCTTCAATCAAAGGCGATGAAGCCGAACTCATGAGTACCTGTAGCGGCAACAGTGGTGCGACTACTGCCACCATCAATGGTGCCGAAGTCAAAGGTAAATGTGCATTAGGCTTTATGCCACCACGCCCTCAGGGACAATCTCAGATGCAAAGCCAACCGATGCAGCCACATATGCAAAACCAGCCTATGCAGCATCAGATGAACCAGCCAGCACAGCCTGATTCACCAATGCAAGGCCAGCCAGGTATGTAGCCGATATATATCTAAATAGTTTAGATTTCAAGTAAAAGCTTTGACGGGCAAAGTGACTGCATTTTGCCCGTTTTTTATTGCTTATTTATTCATCTAGGCTAAACTGGAAATATACCTATAAATGTATAATAAAAAGGCAAATTCATGGATTCGGGGTTTTTTAGCGTTTTTTTGCCAATTACATTGGCAATTATGATGATGGGGCTGGGGCTAGAACTCACTATCAAAGATTTCCTGCGCTTAAGTCGCTATCCTAAAGTCATTTTTATTACTTTATTTGCGCAGTTAGTCCTATTACCCAGCGTTGCTTTTTTTATTTGTCTGATTTTGGACTTGCCCGCTTTGCTTGCTGTAGGTCTGATGTTGCTAGCCGCCTCACCTGGTGGCCCAACCGCGAACCTATTTAGCTACATATATAAAGGTGATGTGGCACTGAATATTACTCTAACCGCCATTAATACCATCATCTCTATTTTTACCCTGCCCTTTATTATCAATCTATCCTTACACTACTTTATGAGTCATGACTCAAACGTGACTTTTCCAGCTGAAAAGATTGTGCAGGTGTTTTTAATTACCTTGATTCCCGTGATCATGGGTATGCTGCTTCGGGCCAAATTTCCAAACCTGTCGATTACTGTCAGCAGGCCCATGCGCTTACTCTCTATCGGCTTTTTAGCCATATTGTTGATATTTGCCATTTTCAGAGAACGTTCGAATTTGGTCGAATACTTTGCCAGTATTGGCACAGCAACTGCGATTTTATGTTTTTCCAGCCTGTTTATTGGCTATTGCATCCCTCTACTCATGGGCATTCCAGAGAAAATGGCACGCGCTTGTACTTTTGAAATCGGCATTCATAACACTGCCATTGCCCTGACCATTGCGATATCGGTTCTGAATAATGTCACGATGGCCATCCCAGCAGGCATTTATACGATTTTCATGTACACTTTCGCCACCATTTTCGGTGTGCTGATTAGCCGCCAGCAAGTGGTATATAGTAATAAAAGTCGTTTATCAGATTTGTAATTTATTTGGCTGATTCTACTATAAGGCTGTATGCTTTTCCAAAGAAAAGCAGAAGTATTAAAACAATTTTCGACAAGGAGCATACAGATGGATTCTGGCCTTATAACGATATTACTGCCGCTGGCACTTGCAATCATCATGATGGGGCTTGGCCTTGAACTGACGCCTCGGGACTTTAGCCGTGTCACTCGCCACCCCAAAGCCGTATTTATAGCATTGTTCTGCCAACTGGTTGTTCTGGTTGGCATTGCCTTTTTGCTTTGCAAACTATTCGCTTTAACTCCATTACTCTCGGTCGGGTTGATGCTCCTGGCGGCTTCGCCAGGGGGTGCAACGGCCAACCTGTTTAGCTATCTGTTTAAAGGTGACTTAGCCCTCAATATCACTTTGACTGCTATCAACTCAGTCATCGCAGCGATTACCTTACCTTTAATTATTAATTTTTCGATCATGCATTTTATGCAGGATAGCCAGCAAGTTGGCCTGCAATTCGGCAAGATTCTGCAAGTCTTTGCGATCATCCTGATTCCGGTGGGAATTGGCATGTTGATTCGGCGCTATGCACCAGGCGTGACAGCAAAACTGAATCGGCCGCTGCGGATTTTTTCGATTGGCTTTTTGGTGCTGATTATTATTGCCACACTCATCAAAGAGCGCAGCAATATCGGTGAATACTTGACCCAGGTGGGTCTGGCGACTGCCTTGTTCTGCATCCTGAGCCTGAGTATTGGTTATCTGATTCCGCGACTACTGAATATTAATAGCGCTCAAGCCCGTGCCAGTGCATTTGAAATTGGCATTCATAACAGCACCCTCGCCATGACCATTGCCCTGACCGTGATTGGCAGTGCTGCTGTGGCGATGCCAGCCGCGGTTTATTCTATCTTTATGTATATCTTTGCTGCAATTTTTGGCAGTCTGTTGAACCGGCTTGCACCACTCCCGGCGCAAACACCTTTAACGAATCTGGATTAGATAAGCTCTGGAACTGTTCAAAGGATGCCTCAGGCATCCTTTTTATTTTGGGAATGGATCAAGAAGATAGCAGCGTTGAGTCTGAACTTCCGTTACAATAGCTTTTTGAAAAATGTATAAAGGTTATTTCTGTGAAGTGGTTACAAATTCATATTACGGTTGAACAGGCTCAGGTTGATTTTACTGAGACATTACTCAGCTCGCTAGGCGCAGTGAGTGTGACTTTGGATGATGCTGAAAACCAGGATTTGCTGGAACCACTTCCAGGTGAAACACCACTCTGGAATAAAGTGATTGTGACCGGTATTTATGCGCAGGAAGAAGGCGAAGAAATTGATGTTACCGCACTAGAAACCTTTATTCGTGCACAAATGCCAGATGCTCCGATCCGTCATGAACTGATTGAAGATCAGGCTTGGGAACGCACCTGGATGGATGCCTATGAGCCAATTCAGATTGCTGATAAATACTGGATCGTACCCGAATGGATGGAAGCACCTGATGCCGATGCGGTAAATATCAAGCTTGATCCAGGTCTGGCTTTCGGAACAGGCAACCACGCTTCAACTTTCCTATGCTTACAATGGCTCGGCAAGATTGATGTGAAAGATAAAATTGTCATCGATTATGGCTGTGGCTCAGGCATTCTCGCGGTAGCTGCACTTCTCTTAGGTGCGAAAAAAGCATATGCCACTGATATCGATCCACAAGCTGTACTGGCCACCCAGCAAAATGCTGAACTGAATGGCGTACTGGACAAGCTTTATGTCGGACTGCCAGAAGAATTTAGAGATGAGCTCGGCAATACCAAAGCTGACGTCTTTGTTGCCAATATTCTGGCAGCACCACTGATGATGCTGGCTCCTGAGTTCGCAACTTTAATTAAATCTGAGGGACAGTTCGCACTTGCCGGAGTAATTGAAGAGCAAGTTGCTGATGTTACTAGCATTTACTCAAATTATTTTGATATATTAGAAGTAGAAAAACGAGATGAGCACTGGTGCCGTATCTCGGGTAAACGCCATAAGAACGAATGAGCCTATAAATAATCCATGAGTGACAAAAGAACCCATTGCCCTACCTGTTCCACCACCTATAAGGTCACAGTTGCTCAACTCACCGTTGCGCAGGGAATGGTTTGCTGTCCTAAATGTACCACCTCATTTAATGCCTTATCGCATTTGGTGACCGAAACCCGGAATTCGGTCACTGCCTCAATGTCTCACGCTCAATCAAACTCCAGCGAATTCAGCAAAACTAATGCTCAAAATAACTCAGGTGTTTATCACACGGATCAGCAGCAGCATCGTCATAGCCTGCTACAGATTTTTAATCAAAAAGTTGAACATTCCAATATTGACCTGGAAACCTATTTAAATAACCTGAATTATTTCAGTACCGAGCCGATTTCAGTCCTGCCGAGCATGAATTGGGAAGATCAGGCAGAAAAACAAACCAAACGCGGGCCAATGTACTATATAGGCTGGAGTTTACTTAATCTGTCGCTGTTCAGCCTGCTGCTGTTTCAATTTTTCTGGTTCAATCCGCAATACATCAAAAACAGTCACGTCATGAGTCTGGCCTTTAACAGTGCTTGTGAAGTGTTTAATTGTTCCAATCTGGAAAAATACTACACACTAATTCAGGTTAATAAAGTCAAAATCAAGGCAACCGGTAATAATGAAGCTGAGTTTAGCGGTGAGCTGATTAATTTTCATGACCGTAGTCTGGCTTTACCAATTTTAAGAATCAATCTGGAACATCGCGGTGAAGTGATTGCAACTTATAACCTGTCCTCCGAAGAGTACTTGATTGAAAGTTTAGTCAATATTCAGCGCATTCCGAAAAACAGCCCGTTTAAATTCAAATTTAAGCTTCCAGTCGATCGCAAAAGCTTTGATCGCTATACTTTGGAAATAATTCGCCCCTAATCTACTGAGAAAGCATTAAAAAATTAAAAAAAGTTAAAAAAAATGCAGTTTTCTTGCTCACTTTTGCTTAGACAATGGTATGATACGCGCCACGAAAGCTATGTGCTGCAACTCCTCGCGACTTTTTCACAACAAATACAGTCTTGCCTAATGCGCTATAAAATTTATTGCGTATCGTGCAGATTTTTTTGTTTTGATTTTGGTCAGTAACAAAACTTTAACTATTGTTACGCTTATTTTTCGACCAAATCGCAGAGATGTGTCAAGCTACAGGCTCAATGTAATGACTAAGTTTTAGAACTTCCGTTTTAGGATCTAAAATGGAGTTCATTTCAATTTCTAGACCACTTTTATATATCACTTTACCCAAGTGATATTTGTTTTTCGGATTAATTCGCATGAATAGCAAATCTCCTATTTTTACTGCACAATCTGATGTTGCTTTACGTATCCACGTAGATCGCGCAGTTCGCCACTATTTTGCACAACTGCAGGGCGAGCAACCATCTCAGGTATACGACATGGTGCTAGCAGAAATGGAGAAACCTCTTCTATCTGTAGTTCTAGAATATACACGTGGTAACCAAACACGTGCTGCCGAGATTCTCGGACTCAACCGTGGTACTTTACGTAAAAAGTTAAAAGCTCACGGTTTAATGAGTGAATAAATGATAAAATGCTTGCGGCTTCCGCAGGCATTTTTTTTAACCTGTAAATTGCTGATTTTGTTTTATTCTGTTCCTTGAAAACTGTGACGAAGATCATGACTATTAAACGCGCTTTAATCTCTGTGTCTGACAAGACTGGTATTGTTGAATTTGCACAAGAACTTGCTGCTCTAGGGGTAGAAATTTTATCTACAGGTGGTACCTACAAATTGTTGAAAGACAATAATGTGGCTGTAGTTGAAGTTTCGGAGCATACAGGTTTTCCAGAGATGATGGACGGCCGTGTAAAAACACTACATCCAAAAATTCATGGGGGTATCCTGGCTCGTCGTGGTCTAGACGAAGCTGTGATGGCTGAACACAACATTGATGCTATTGATTTAGTCGTTGTAAACCTTTATCCATTTGCTGCAACAGTAGCAAAACCAAACTGTTCACTTGCTGATGCGATTGAAAACATCGACATCGGTGGCCCTACCATGGTTCGTGCTGCGGCAAAAAACCATGCATCTGTCGGTATCGTGGTAAATGCATCTGACTATGCAACTGTAGTTGCCGAGCTTAAAGCTGAGGGTGCTTTATCTCATGCAACTCGTTTCGACCTAGCGGTGAAAGCATTTGAACATACTGCTCAATATGACGGCATGATTGCTTCTTACCTTGGCGCTCGCGTAGGTAAAGAAGAAGGTCAGGCAGACAAATTTGCACGTACTTTCAATACTCAATTGAACAAAGTTCAAGACCTTCGTTACGGTGAAAACCCGCATCAAGCTGCTGCATTCTATGTAGAAGACACAGCGACTGAAGCTTCTGTTTCAACAGCGAAACAGCTTCAAGGTAAAGAACTCTCTTATAACAACATCGCAGATACTGATGCAGCACTTGAATGTGTGAAATCATTTGCGAAGCCTGCTTGTGTGATCGTTAAACACGCTAACCCATGTGGCGTTGCAGTATCTTTAGACGGTATTCAAGCAGCTTATGATCTTGCGTATGCAACAGATCCTGAATCTGCTTTCGGTGGCATCATTGCATTCAACCGTGAATTAGACGTTGCAACTGCACAAGCGATTGTAGATCGTCAATTCGTTGAAGTGATCATTGCACCGAGCGTTGCTGAAGGCGTTCTTGAAGTAACAGGCGCGAAGAAAAACGTACGCGTACTTGTATGTGGCGAACTTCCAGCAATCGATGCGCGTCAATCGCAACTTGACTACAAACGCGTAAACGGTGGTTTGTTAGTTCAAGATCAAGACTTGGGCATGATCACTAAAGATGATCTTAAAGTAGTCACCAAACGTGCGCCGACTGAACAAGAAATCGATGACATGATCTTCGCTTGGAAAGTAGCGAAATACGTAAAATCTAACGCGATTGTGTATGCTAAAAACCGTCAAACCATTGGTGTCGGCGCTGGCCAAATGAGCCGTGTAAACTCAGCTCGTATTGCTGCAATCAAAGCTGAACATGCTGGCTTAGTAGTGGAAGGTGCGGTAATGGCATCTGACGCATTCTTCCCATTCCGTGATGGTATTGATAACGCTGCGAAAGCAGGCATCAAATGCATTATCCAACCGGGTGGTTCTATGCGTGATGAAGAAACGATTGCTGCGGCTGACGAAGCTGGTATTGCAATGGTGTTCACTGGTATGCGTCACTTCCGTCACTAATTAATTTTAAATCCTCCCTAGCCCTCCTTAATAAAGGAGGGTTTTCTATATCATAGTAGAGCGAAGGGAGTCCCCCTTTTATCAAAGGGGGATTTAGGGGGATTCTATTTCAGAAGGATTTTTTTTAATGAATATTTTAGTTTTGGGTAATGGTGGTCGTGAACATGCACTTGCATGGAAAATCGCGCAAGATGATAAAGTCGCAAAAGTATTTGTAGCACCGGGTAATGCAGGTACTGCAACAGAAAATAAATGCGAAAATGTTGCCTTAAATATTTTAGACAATGCTGCGATTATCGACTTTGCAAAAAGCAATGCAGTTGAACTTGTCATTGTCGGCCCTGAAGCACCACTTGTGAATGGTGTCGTTGATGCTTGCCGTGAAGCAGGTGTAAAAATTTGGGGTCCTACTCAATTTGCTGCACAGCTTGAAGGCTCTAAAGCATTTGCAAAGCACTTCTTAAAACGTCACAACATTCCAACTGCATTCTATGACGTATTCACAGAAGTCGATGCAGCGAAAGCATTTGTAGAAAAAAATGGCGCGCCGATCGTGATCAAGGCCGACGGTCTTGCTGCAGGTAAAGGCGTAATCGTTGCGATGACCAACGAAGAAGCATTTGCTGCGATTGATGACATGCTGGCTGGCAACAAATTTGGTGATGCCGGTTCTCGTGTTGTGATTGAAGAGTTCCTTGCTGGTGAAGAAGCATCTTTCATTTGTATGATTGATGGCGACAACATCTTGCCGATGGCAACTTCTCAAGACCATAAACGTATTTTTGAAGGCGACCAAGGTCCGAACACTGGCGGTATGGGTGCTTACTCTCCTGCTCCTGTTGTGACGGCTGACGTATTTGAAAAAACCATGAAAGAAGTGATGCGTCCGACTGTTGACGGCATGAAAGCAGATGGTCATGTTTACACAGGTTTCTTATACGCAGGCTTGATGATTGATGAACAAGGTCAACCTAAAGTGATCGAGTTTAACTGCCGTTTTGGTGACCCTGAAACTCAACCAATCATGATGCGTTTAAAATCATCTTTAGTTGATTTGGTTGAAGCTGGTATTGCTGGTAACTTACCTGCGGAAGCTGAATGGGATGAGCGCAAGACTGTCGGTATCGTACTTGCGTCACGTGGCTACCCTGAAACGTCTAGCAATGGTGATGTGATTTCAGGTTTAGACACTGAAATGGCAGATGCGAAAGTGTTCCATGCAGGTACTAAAGCCAATGAAAATGGTGAGATCGTGACTGCTGGTGGTCGTGTACTTTGCGTGACTGCACTGGGTAATACCATTGGTGAAGCACAAGCAAAAGCTTTAGAACTTTGCAAAAAAGTGACATTCGACGGCGTTCAATACCGTAAAGATATTGGTTACCGCGCAATTGCTCGTGAAAATGCTTAATCTAAATTTAGATTAAATATAAAACCCCGATTCGTTCGGGGTTTTTTATTTGCTTATACAATCTACACAACTATTCATACGCCTATAAATAATTTACTCTTTTCCACATCACTAAAATAAGATGTTAAATATATGCATATTTGGAAATACTGCTGGGAATGTAAGCACGATACTCCACAAAATAGATTAAATTTGAAAATCTATCCGAGAGCTATTGAAGGCTTTTCAAAAAATATAACTAATAATCAAGCGAAATCTATATGGACTTATAGCATCGATGCTTATCAATTTACCCAATGCCAAAAATGCAATGCACCCTCCTTACATATAGATTCATTTCATATAAAAGAGATCGATTTGGATCTTAAACAAAAAGTCACTTCGATTAAATCTGATTTAGAAACTTCAGGTAAATCTGATTCTTACCATGTAAAGAGTATGAGCTTTCCTAGATTCAATAGCTCCTTATTGCTAGAGAAAAAATGGTCTTTCAATCTACCTAAAGATGATATGTTGCTCTTCTTTGAAATCGTTCAAGCTTATGAACAAGGATTATTTATTTTAGCTCTTTCGGGAATTCGAACTCTAGTAGATAGATACTTAGTAAAAAAGGTAGGCGATAAAGGTGGGTTTGAAACAAAACTAAAAAAAATGTTGGATGACAAACATATTAGTAAGACACAATATGAAATATTAAATACGATTATTGAGGGTGGAAATGCTTCTAACCATAGAGGCTTTAGACCTGAAGAGGAAATGGTAAAAACATTTTTAGACGTAGTCGAGGATATAATATCTTTGGACTATAAAACGAAACAGTTTAATGAGTTTAAAGAGCAAATCCCTAAACGAAACTAAAAAATCGTAACCAAATTAAGATACCTAATGACTATTCACCTTCAAACCCCTCGCCTGATCCTGCGCCAATGGCAAGAATCCGACACTACCCCATTTATCCAAATGTGTGCAGATGATGAGGTCATGCGCTACTTCCCTAAAAAACTCGATGCGACTGAGGCAACCGCTTTTCTTGAACGTATTCGTACTGCTATTAAAACGCGTGGATGGGGACTCTTTGCCGTAGAACTCAAAGCGACAGGCGAATTCATCGGATTTATTGGCTTACACGTACATCCACCTGAATTTGAAATTGCCGATGCACCTGAAATTGGCTGGCGCTTGCTACCGCAATACTGGAATCAAGGCTATGCCACTGAAGGAGCCAAAGCGGTACTGAAATATGCTTTTAGAACCCTGCGCCTAGAGAAAGTCATTTCTTTTACTGCCTGCATCAACACGCCCTCAGAACGTGTCATGCAAAACATTGGCTTAGAAAAAGTGGGAGAGTTTGATCATCCGCTTGTACCTGCCGATCATATCTTGTGTAGACACGTACTCTATGAAAAACAGCGTTCGGATTATCTCTATATTCCCTTTTGTTAAAACAAGCTTGCAGTATCATGACCTGAGGAAACCAAGATCAGATACTGACTCGCTTAGTTAATATAAAGGAAAGATTTATCTCGTTAATGATCGAATTTTCTTCATTTCCCAAAAAATCAGATATTTTTTTATATTTATCTATATGCATTTTTTATATTTCTATCTTACAAAATCTTATAAAGATCACTATTTAAACACATCCATTAAAACTATATTTTCAATATAAATAATATATTGTTTTAATTAATATTTTCTTTAAAAGATCTTTTTTTTATATTCGACTAAAGAGATAAGCAAGGCTTTTTTATCCAGTATATCGAATATAGATTTATTGCTATGATATCCGCAACTTCAGAGCACATAAACCTTGGCATGTACTTATAAAATATCTATTTTCTCTCTCCAAAATAGATCAAGTACATCAGATTTGGGCTGCCTCTGACTTGATCAAGTTCACCAGAACTGTTGCTGCACGCTTGCATCTTCCGATCTCAAGCCCTCCTCAGCAATGATCAAGCCACCTACTTAGATCGTAATAAAACTCTTATTTAACACGATTTAAAAATGCTTATACTTTAGGCAAGAATAGAATTAGGACAATTTCATGAAAAAGTTACTTGGCGTTATCTTGAGTGCCTCTGTATTGACTTTAACTGGGTGTGGTAAACAAGAAGCGCCTGCCACTGATGCAGCGCAAAGCAAAGATGCTAATGGTCTTCAAACTGTAACTATGGCTTCGACCGGTTCAGATGCAGACGTATGGCGTTATATCGCGACCCTGCCTGAAACCAAAGCAGCCGGTATCAAACTTGATGTGAAAAATTTTACTGACTATGTGTCAATGAACACGGCAGTAGCCAACAAAGAAATTGATGTGAATGCATTCCAGTCTTATGCCTATATGGTGGCTTACAACGATGCCAACACAGCCAAAATTGTACCTCTATCTACCACTTATTTAGAGCCAATGGGTATTTACTCAAGCAAAGTGAAATCTTTAAACGAGTTTAAAACTGGTGCAACCATTGCTATTCCTAACGACGGCGCAAACGAATCACGTGCATTATTACTTTTACAATCAGCAGGTCTGGTTAAGTTAAAAGCTGGTTTTGACAATGTCAAAGGCACAACGTCTGATGTGACCGAAAATGCAAAACAAATCGTGATTAAGCCGATTCAAATGGCGACTGCAGTACGCGTAAAAGACGAAGTGGATGCGATTGTGCTGGGCAATACCCTGGCAATGGAAGGTGGTTTAAACGTATTAAAAGATGCGATTTACTATGAGCCAATTGATCAAAGCACAAAAATGAACGTCAACGTATTAGCGGTTGCAGCAGACCGTCAAAACGATCCAGTCCTGCAAAAAGTAGGTGCGTTGTATCATACGCCAGCAGTAAAAGCATATGTTGATGAACATTTTGGTGGTACGAAAGTTGCGGTAAACAAACCGGTGACGTATTTAACTGAATCAAAATAGTACTATAATAGACTTTTAGAACAGGCAAGGACGATTTCTTGCCTGTTTTTTTATCCGTGATGCAGTTTTTGACACTATGATTGAATTTAAAGATATTTCAAAACAGTATGAGCTTAAGGGTCAAACCTTGCATGCCTTGAATCAGATTAATCTTCAGATTCCAACCGGCAGTATTTTTGGCATCATCGGTTATAGTGGTGCCGGTAAAAGCACCCTCATCCGTCTGATCAACCTGCTTGAGCGCCCAAGCTCAGGCCGGATTATCATTAACGGAACAGATTTTACCGCACTGGATGCCAAAGCATTGCGTCAAGAACGTGCCAGCATCGGCATGATTTTCCAGCATTTCAATTTAATGCAAACCAAAACCGTAGCAGCCAATATCGAAATGCCCATGAAACTCCTGGGCTGGAGCAAGGCAGAACGGGAAAAACGCCTCGAAGAATTATTAGACTTTATTGACCTGAAACATAAACGTCATGCTTTTCCAGATGAATTGTCTGGCGGTCAAAAGCAGCGTGTTGGTATTGCCCGTGCCCTTGCCAATCATCCAAAAATTTTACTCTGTGATGAAGCGACTTCTGCACTTGATCCACAAACCACCAAATCTGTTCTACAGCTACTTAAAAAAATTAATGAAGAACAAGGCATCACCATTGTTATGGTTACCCATGAAATGGATGTAATTGAAACCGTGTGTGATTATGTCGCCGTGATGGAAAAAGGTGATGTGATTGAAACCGGCAGTACCTTACAAATATTCAGTCAGCCCCAGCACCCGACGACCAAGAATTTTATTCAGACCGTATTACAGCAGCATTTACCAGTCAATATTCTGAATAATCTGGAAAACCAGAATCACAACAGTATTTATTGCCTGAAATTCCTTGGTAGCTCGGCACAGGAAACCGTGATTCAAGCGGTGATTAAACAGTTTGATATCAGTTTAAATATTCTGTTTGCCAATATGACCGAAATTAATGGCACGGTGATTGGCCAGATGTTTATTCAGCTACTGGGTGATGTACAAGAAATTCAAGCAGCAATAAAATTCCTTGAACAACACGGCGTGCAAGTCGATCAGGCGGGAGTACAGGCATGAGAGATTTGATTGTACAGTGGCTAACAACGATCACGGCACCGTTCTGGAAAAGCTCCCTGTCGATAGATCAGTTCGTGACAGCATTGCAAGAAACCTTTCATATGGTGTTCTTCGCGATGCTGTTTGGCTGTATCTGGGGCTTCATTCAGGCGATTACCCTACTGGTGACCCGTCCGAATGGGATTCTGCCGAATCGTGTGATTTATCACGGTCTCAATCCGATTGTGAATGCGCTACGTTCATTGCCGTTTATTATCTTGCTGATTGCAGTCATTCCACTGACCAAGTTAATCGTCGGCACATCAATTGGTACATGGGCAGCGATTGTTCCATTGACCATTTATGTCGGCCCATACATTGGTCGCCTGATTGAAACATCTTTGCTTGAAGTGAATGAAGGTATTATCGAATCTGCCCAAGCAATGGGCGCGACGCCAATGCAAATTATCTTTAAGTTTATTCTGCCGGAAGCGCGTAGCTCACTGATTCTAAACTTGACTACTGCTACCATCAGTTTGATTGGTGCAACGGCAATGGCCGGTGCTGTGGGTGCGGGTGGTATTGGTGACTTAGCGATTTCTTATGGTTATCAGCGTTTTGATACCTCTGTGGTCATCATGACGGTGATTGTATTACTGATTCTGGTGCAGATTGTACAAAGCCTCGGCGACTGGTTATCCCGACTTCGTTAAGCTAGTTTTTTATGTATGAATAAAGCCCTCTTTTTGAGGGTTTTATTGTTTTTAATACTTACGAACCCTTTCTCATTATTTCAAAATAAAGTCCTGCAACTATTTGATACGTACCACGGCGACAGGAAGTCGCCCTTTGGCTTGTGATATATGGACATATCATCAAGCTAACAAAAGATTTTTGTTACTTTTGATCTTTCAAAAGTAAAAGAAGAATTTTAATTATTAACTTTTATCAGCTCTAAATCGTTTACTTTCTGAAACTTTAACTTTTCTAATCAAGTTATTTATTCTAAGCCTCATTAAAGCTTTTTGTTTAAATATTAGAAAGAGCAAACTTCAACTATTTATAGTTTTCTCTTACTTTTGACTGGGCAAAAGTAACAAAACCCCTTTGTTGATCTGATGGCACTTCCTTGTGCCACAGATCAACTGGCGACATCCATGTCGCTAGTCAGAAATTCAATTTCGGTTAACAATCCCATCTCGTTATAGAGATGAACAAAGCCCCAAATCAAGATTTAATTAAAATCTAAAAGTTCAGCATTTCCCCTCATTTTCAAACTGAAACAATAAATCCCATGTTAAACTATTCAATGGTTTTAGCAGGGACTCATCTATGCACTTTGTTCATCTTGGTATTCATACAGAATTTTCGATTACTGAATCCATCGTACGGATACCTGACTTGGTCAAAGCTGCCGAAGAAGAACAGATGCCTGCCCTTGCGCTCACGGATCTTTCTAACCTGCATGCTGCCGTCAAGTTCTATGGCAAATGTCTGAGCAAACGCATCAAGCCGATTCTGGGTTCTGAAATTCGCCTGAATGATGCCGAACATCGCATGACCTTATTGGCCATGACCAATACCGGCTGGCGTAATTTGACTGAATTAGTATCTGAAGGCTTTATCAGTGGCCAGCAACTGGATATTCCCTGCGTTCAAAAACAATGGATTTTAAATCAGCCTGAGGACATGATTGCCCTGCTCGGCATGCATTCCGATGTCGGCAAAATGCTGATGAGTTCAAATCCGCAAAAAGCGGAACCGCTGCTAGAAGAATGGGTCGAAAAATTTGGTAATCGTGTTTATCTTGCCCTGACCCGTACCAATCGTCCGGATGAAGATAACTTTATTCTGGAAGCCGTTAAGCTGGCAAAAAAATACAATATCGGTGTGGTCGCACATAATGATGTGCATTTCATGACCCGTGAAGATTATGAAGCGCATGAAGCACGGGTATGTATTGCAGATGGTTATGTGCTTGGTGACAACCGCCGCCCTAAAACCTATTCACCTGAACAATATTTCAAATCTGCTGAAGAAATGACAGCGCTGTTCTCGGATATTCCATCTGCGATTGAGAACACCTATCACATTGCCAAACGCTGTAATGTGACGCTGCAACTGGGCAAATACTTCCTGCCTGATTATCCGATTCCTGAAGGTCATACCATTGATACCTTCTTTGCACACTTGTCCAAAGAAGGTCTGGAAGAACGCCTGAATTTCCTGTATCCGCCTGAACAACGTGATGAAGACTGGCCAGAAATCCGCAAGCCTTATGATGAGCGTATCGAATACGAGATTAACATCATTAACTCGATGGGATTCCCGGGCTACTTCCTGATCGTGATGGACTTCATTCAGTGGTCGAAAAGTAACGGCGTTCCGGTCGGTCCGGGCCGTGGTTCGGGTGCAGGTTCACTGGTCGCCTATAGCTTAAAAATTACCGATCTTGACCCGCTGCGTTATGAACTGCTGTTCGAACGTTTCCTGAACCCGGAACGTGTTTCGATGCCCGACTTCGACGTCGATTTCTGTATCGCAGGCCGTGACCGCGTGATTGACTATGTAGCACGTACCTATGGCCGTGATGCGGTCTCCCAGATTGCAACATTCGGCACTATGGCGGCCAAAGGTGCGATTCGTGATGTTGCGCGCGTTTTGGGTAAATCTTATGGCTTGGCGGATCGTATCTCGAAAATGATTCCGACCAAGCCTTTAGGTCTAAGCCTGCTTGAGTCACTAGAAGCTGAACCCCAGCTTAAAGATATCGTCACCAATCCATCCAATCCAGACCATGACGATGCAGCCGAAATCTGGGAAATGGCACTAAAACTGGAAGGTATTACCCGAAACACCGGTAAACACGCCGGTGGTGTAGTCATCTCACCTACCAAAATTACCGATTTCTCTGCAGTCATGTGTGATGCCGATGGTACCGGACGCGTGGCACAGTTCGATAAAGACGATGTTGAATCTGCAGGTCTGGTGAAGTTTGACTTCTTGGGTCTGCGTAACCTGACCGTGATTGAAGATGCGGTTAAAAATATTAATAAACGCATCAAATCTGACCAGCCTTTAGACATTGCCTATATCCCGCTTGAAGATAAAGCCGCATATCTGGTCTTTGCCAATGCCAACACCACTGCGGTATTCCAGTTTGAATCCGTGGGCATGAAGAAGATGCTGAAAGAGGCACGCCCAAGCAAATTTGAAGAAATTATTGCTTTCGTGTCGCTGTACCGTCCAGGCCCGATGGATCTGATTCCTGACTTTATTCACCGGATGCATGGTGGCGATTTTGAATATCTGCATCCATTGCTTGAAGGCGTGCTAGAACCCACCTACGGGATTATGGTGTATCAGGAACAGGTAATGCAGGCTGCACAGTACTGTGCCGGCTATACCCTTGGTGGTGCGGACTTGTTACGTCGGGCCATGGGTAAGAAAAAACCGGAAGAAATGGTCAAACAGCGCCAGATCTTTATTGAAGGTGCATCGAAAAAAGACATTGATGAAGCCACCGCCAACCATATCTTCGACTATATGGAAAAGTTTGCCGGCTATGGTTTTAACAAATCGCATGCGGCTGCCTATGCTTTGGTTGCTTATCAGACTGCATGGCTGAAAGCGCATTATCCGGCAGAATTCCTGTCTGCGGTATTGACCTCGGAGATGCAGAACACCGACAACGTGGTATTCCTGATTGATGACTGTCGCAAGAATAATCTGGAAGTTTTGCCGCCGTCAGTGAATATGTCGCTGTATCAATTCCATGCCATTGATGAGCAAACCATTGTCTATGGTCTGGGTGCGATCAAAGGCGTTGGTGAAGCGGCGATGCAGTCGGTGATTGACTCGCGTGCGCAAGAAGGTCCATTCCGTGACTTGTTTGATTTCTGTCACCGTATTGATCTGAAAAAAATCAATAAGCGTACTCTGGAAGCACTGATTCGTTCAGGTGCATTGGATTGCTTAGGCATTGACCGCGCCGACCTGATGGCGCAACTGCCTGAAGCGGTTCAAGCTGCGGAACAGGCACGTTCCAATCGTGAAACCGGCATCATGGACCTGTTTGGCGAAGTGGAAGAAGTTCAGCGCAAGCCATCTAAGCCAGTCAAACCATGGGCAGATGAAGTTCGTCTGAAAGGTGAAAAAGATACACTTGGTCTGTATTTAACCGGTCACCCGATTGATGTGTATCGCAATGAACTGAAAGCCTTTGTGCCTAGTCAGATCAATGAGCTGACGCCGACCCGCCGTGGCGTGAACACCGTGTTTGCAGGATTGGTGGTGGATATTGCCAACTTTCCGAACCGAATGATGATGACCCTGGATGATGGTACGGCACGGATTGAGATTTCAGCCAATCACGAACGCTTCAACCGCTTTAAAGAGATTATCCAGCTCGATAAAGTGGTGGTGATTGAAGGTGAAATTTATGAGCGTGAAGGCTTTGACCGTCCGATGGGACGCCTCACCAAAGCATTTAGCCTGAATGAAATTCGCCAGAAACGTGCCAATAGCATCAAGATTACCCTCACAGCCGAGCATTTCAGCAAGAGCTTGAGCCGTGACTTGCAGCAGACTCTGACTCCTTATTGCAATGTCGATATGTCGGCACATATTCCGGTGATTCTATATCTGGATTACCCGTATGCCACGACTGAACTGCATCTGGGTCTCAACTGGAAAGTCGCCCCACTGGATGAGCTCCTAGCCAAATTGCGTGATTATTTTGGTAAAGAAGCCTTGCATATTGAGTATCAGGTCAAGTCCAAAGCTGCCAAAGCCGTGTCCTATGAACAGGCCAAGCCGGTGGATATTCCTCCGCCGCCTGCGGGCATGAGCATGGATGATGCACTGGAGCTGTATCAGGCTGAATCCCAGCCGCAATATTCATAAATCCTGATCTTTAAAACACCTTAAAATTGGAATCCTCATGAGTCAAATTGACAATGCTGCTGTTTCAGCACATCTCTCCCATGTGCGTATTGTCATGGTCAATACCACTTTACCTGCCAATATCGGCAGTGCCTTACGTGCCATGAAAACCATGGGCTTGTCCAAGCTGGTTCTGGTGGCACCGAAAACCTATCCGCATCCGGATATTGACGCGCTGGCCGCGGGTGCAACTGACCTGATCGAGCAGATCGAGATTGTCGAAACCCTTGAAGATGCCATTAAAGACTGCCAGATTGTATTCGGCACCAGCGCACGCAGCCGTACTATTCCCTGGCCGCTGTTAGATGTGCGCCCTGCCGCTGAAAAAGCCATGACCGCCGTGGTACAAGATCAGCAGGAAGTCGCGATTCTATTTGGCCGCGAAGACCGTGGTCTGACCAATGAAGAACTGGCGATGGCCAATTATCATCTGACTATTCCTGTGAATACGGACTACGGCGTACTGAATGTAGCTCAGGCGATTCAGGTGATCTGCTATGAGATGCGCATGGCAACGATGAGCCAAATTGAACAACCACGTGATGCTAAAGCGACCATGCAAGTCATTGATGGCATTGAAATGGAATGGGATGAACCCTTGGTCAATCATGCGCAGATGGAACAGTTCTATCCACACTTGGAAAAAATGTTGGCAGAAATTGAATTTATGGATCCAAAAAATCCAAGATTATTGCCTTTACGCTTGCGTCGTCTCTTCGGACGTATACAATTAGATCGTATGGAATATCACTTACTTCGTGGTATTTTCAGCCGTGTTCAGGCATTGAATAACGGTACCTGGAAAAAATCTTCACACACATCATCACAGGACGAGGATCAAATCTAATGCTAAAACAGCTCAAAGAAGATATACAAGCTGTCTTTGCGCGCGATCCTGCAGCACGCAATACCTTAGAAGTCTTAACCACTTACCCTGGCATTCATGCGCTGATCATGCATCGCATGGCACATGAGCTATGGAACAAAGACTGTAAAGGAACTGCGCGTGCGTTGTCTTCGTTTAGCCGGTTTGCCACGGGCATTGAAATCCATCCGGGTGCAAAAATTGGCCGCCGTTTCTTTATCGATCACGGTATGGGTGTCGTAATTGGCGAAACTGCTGAAATTGGCGATGATGTCACCCTTTATCACGGTGTGACTTTGGGTGGAACGACCTGGAATAAAGGTAAACGTCATCCAACGCTAGAAGATGGCGTGGTAGTCGGTGCTGGTGCCAAGATTCTTGGGCCATTTACCGTAGGTAAAAATGCCAAAGTCGGTTCTAATGCGGTCGTTACCAAAGCGGTTCCTGAAAACGCCACAGCTGTGGGCAACCCGGCACGTTTTATTACCAAAGACAAACCCAAAGATGATGCTGAAGCCCGTCGTCGTGACTATGCCGAAAGTATCGGTTTCCAGCCCTATGCCGCAACTGAAGACCAGTCTGATCCGATTTTAGAAGGTATGCGGATTCTGCTGGATCGCATTCAGCAAAATGAAAAACGCATGAACAACTTGTGCAATCGTCTTTCTTTGTTAGATCCGACCTTTAACAAGCAGCAACAGGATGGCCAGCCTTTGAGCAAAAAAGAGTTGGAGATTCTGGAAGAAGCGCGCCGTGAATGTGAAGCGCAAACCAGCCAATCCAAGGCCTGAATATCACACTTCACTCTGTAACACGGGTTTACTTGCATGATGGTTATAGTTTTCATAGACTGACGATCATGCAATTTTTGAATAGATGTTTTAAAAATAACAGAATGGATGACTATTATGACCTTTAAGCCCTTGGCACTTGCTTGCTTAGCATTCACAATTACTGCGTGTTCGATCACTCCTCAGAAATCTGCTGAGAAACCTGTAGACCAAGTGGTTTTTGTAGAGCCTGAACTGTCCCCACCATTTTATGCTTTAAATCCATTCAATTATAATGAACCGCCTGAATTTGAAGTGCATTTGAAAAAGGCTGCGGCCCAGCCTGTAACCAAGATGGTGGTGACGGATCCTAATGATCCATCCAAGCAATTGACCCTGGATGTGAATAAACTGATTATTCCAGTGGTAGATAGCAATACCCGTGCAATGCGTTATGCAGCACTTGCCAATTCAAATGAAATCGATATCACTGAAATTGACGATTTTCTGCAAATGGTCGAAGGTAAGGCACGTCATTATCCACCACGTTTCAGCGATCGTCAGGAACGCCGTGGCTTTGAAGCCAAACTACGTGAAGTCACCCGACAACTGGATACTTTAGCGGCCCGTCCAAATGCCTCTTTTGATGTATTGATGCGTGCTTTTAAAGCCAGCGTGATGGCACGTAACCTGGATCTGGGTTCAGTCTATACTACCAATTCCCTGACCTATGCCCAGCGTATTCTCAAAATCAACCCGGATGATCCTGAAGTCAACTTCTGGTTTGGTTTTGGTCTGTCTGAAGGCGGTGGTCAACGAGAAGCCATCGCTTATCTGGACAAAGCCATGAAAGCTGGCGTTCAGGAGGCTTATCTTTCTGCAGCCAATAACTATATTGCATTAGAACAGAAAAAAAATGCCACTCAAACCTTGGCGAACTATAAGGTGAAATATCCGCAAGAAGCTGAAGTAGCCGACCGTCTGATTCAGGAAATTGAAAAAAATGGCCGCTGGAATGTTTGGCAAATTCTGCAAACATCAACACCCGCTCCGGCTACAGACCCAGCAACAGCACCGGTAACCCCATAATCAAGATTCGCTTCAATTTGATTACAAATAGACTGCTACGGCGGTCTATTTTTATGGGAAAAAATTAGTAAAATACAAAACATTATCCCGCTTTATAACTTGAATTCAGTGAAAAGTTTTATGCACGAAAAAATAAATAAAAGATTAATGCTGTGCACTTTACTCATCACCAGCGTACTCAGCGGCTGTCAGGTGGTCAGTGTTAAGGAACAGGCGATTAATGTCACGCTGAACAATGAGCGTGACAGCATCTTGACCCGCGACAAGCTTAGCGAAGCCAGTCTGAATGTGTTGTCCATGACAGGTCGTGAAGCTCAGATCTGTATTGATCAGCCCGAAGAATGTGTGGAAGATCTGAAAAGTATTCCCCAGATTTTAGATGAACAATTGCTTTCTACAGCAAGTGAATTATATCTAGCCAACTCCTTACAAAATGCCAAGTCTGCCGAATGCAACACCGGTGTTTTAAACAAAACCCGATCACCGGAAAAACAGCAACAACACAAGCAGAATATCCAGAAATGTCTGGATCAGCAGCTCACTATGCTGGATAAAAGCATTCGTTATAGCTATGCCTATCTATTTAAAACCGAGCGTGCGCCGCAAGAGCGTATTTTTGATAACCGCCAGGTTCAGATTCGTGACTTTTATAACCTGGCGATTGCCCATCTGATTCAACGCTATGCTGAACGTTATAAAACCAAACAGTCCGGCCAGCGCATTCAGGTCGGTGATAGTGTATACACCATTGATCTGGAAAATTTTCCGCAGCTGAAAAACCAGACCATTGAACAGCTGATGTCTACCTATAATATGAACTTTTCCGGCCTACGTTCCATCACCCGCCGTGATGGTTTTGGTTCAGAATTTTTAGTGGTCTTACCTGAAGCACAGCAAACCGAGCAGGATAAAAAATATATTGTCGATCCGCTCAAGCACAACTATCCAAATGGTAAAAATCCAAACATTCATTCAGCCCGCTATCTGGCGACCACCATTACCGCTGTACCCAAATCCGCGAATTCGACCGAACAGATTTTATCTACTTCGGAGTTTCACCTGAAACTCTATGATCCTTATAAGCATGAAAAGATCAAAGTGGCTTCGAAAGAATATGCGCTGGCCGCCAACTTTTCTGCACCTTACGGCTTATGGCTGGCCGAGAACAATCTGGGGCGTTTAGCCTATCTGACCCTGATTAATCGCGAAGACAGTCTGAGCATGCCGCATCTGTATATGCTGGAACCTTATAATCCGGACAAGAAAGTGCTGGTATTGATTCATGGCTTGGCCAGTAGTCCTGAAGCCTGGATTCGTCTGACCAACGACATTATGGGTGATCCGGTATTAAGAGAAAATTTCCAGGTCTGGCAGGTATTTTATTCTACTAATATGCCGATTCTGGAAAGCCGTTTTCAAATTAATGCAGTGGTTCAGCAAGGCTTTGCCCAGGTCGCGAACAATGCGCCAGCCAAAAAAGATGCGGTACTGGTCGGACACAGTATGGGAGGAGTGATTGCCCGTTTAATGGTCAGTCAGGCCGATATTACCCAAGATGCATTTAAGCTGGTACAAAATACCCGCATTGCCCAGTTTAAAGATAATCCGTTATTTAAAGCACGCCTGCAAATGCAGCCTATTCCGAACTTTAGCCGAGCCATTTTCTTAGCGACACCGCATCGTGGAACGGAATATGCCGACCGCTGGCACACCAAACTGGCCCGTAAAATTATCCGTATACCGGGCGCATTTTTGGGTGCCTTTGCCGATACCCTGCAAGGTGAGATCGGGTTAAAGGAGTTTGTTAAAGAACTGGGGCATGACCTGATTCAGAATGGTCCGAGTGATCTCAGTGAAAATTCGAAATTTACTGCATTAACTGAGGATATTCAGCCTTCTAAAAATATCAAATTTCATTCTATTATCGGCAATACCGTAGATACGCAAGATACCAAGCTCATGAGCGATGATATCGTTTCATATGAGAGTGCTTACCTAAATGGTGCTGTATCTAGCAAAGTCATTAAGGGTGGTCACTCGATTCAGGAAACGCCTGAAGCCGTACTGGAATTACGCCGGATTCTCAGATTACATCTGACCGACCTTGGTCTTTATGGTCCGGAATAATCTATCGTCTTGATTGAGACTCACCACCGCATGTTCACATCCGGTGGTTTATTTTTTAAAATTGCAAATAGTGCTGAATAAGAAGCCATAGCGGCAGATCTGAGCGCTGACTTAAACATTCATCTGGAATTTCATTTCTTTCTAAAAATTAAATTTGATAGACTTGCTGCAATACAGCTTTAAAGCTGAATTGAATCAGCAGATTCATTTCACATTTTCGATCTCCTATGCTCAATCATGTGGGATTGGCCAGACTGAAAACGTGCTTTAAATTTTCCTGCATAGCCTATTGAGCAGTATTTGCATTTATCTCTTGTTGAAAGGATTTATTTTTAATGACCAGTTCAGAAATTATGGCTGATCTTTCTACCTTAACGCCCATGATGCAGCAATACATGTCGGTGAAAATGCAGCATCCGCATTCTTTGATGTTTTATCGTATGGGTGATTTTTATGAACTGTTCTTTGAAGATGCACACAAGGCAGCCAAGATTTTAGGCATTACCCTGACCCATCGTGGTAAAGCCAATGGTCAGCCGATTCCTATGGCGGGCGTGCCTTATCATGCAGCCGAGGGCTATCTGGCACGTCTGGTCAAAAAAGGCGAAACCGTGGTGATCTGCGAGCAGATCGGCGAGGTTACTGGGAAAGGACCGGTTGAGCGTGGTGTAGTTCGGATTATTACGCCGGGCACCCTGACCGATGATGCCATGCTCGGTGCACATCAAAGCTCGAATCTGGTGGCTTTATGTATTCAGCAGAGTCAGATTGGCATTGCACTTCTCGATCTCAGCGCTGGCTTATTTAAAGTACAGCAGCAGGATTATGATCTTAACCAGCTCATGATTGAACTGGCACGTTTGATGCCAAGCGAAATTCTGCTGGATGAAAGTATCACTGATCCAACATTGACCGAACAACTCAAACAGCAACTGGATATCTCGGTCACCAAACGTCCCGATGTCGACTTCAACCTGAACAATGCGCAAAAAACCTTATGCGACCAGTTTGCTGTCAGCACGCTTTCAGGTTTCGGCATTGATCATTTACCTTTGGCTAAAGCAGCGGCTGCGGCACTGATTCACTATGCAAAAGAAACCCAGAAAACTGCGTTACCGCATATCCGTACGATTCAGCTAGAACAAAGTTCAGATTTTATTGCTTTGGATCCGGTGACACGCCGTAATCTTGAACTGATTGAGCCTTTATTTGAACATGGGACATCCTTATTTCAACTGATCAATGACTGTCAGACTGCTATGGGTGGACGCTTGCTCAGTCGCACCCTGATGCAACCTTTACGCGATACCGCGCTGCTGGATGAGCGCCTGGATGCCATTCAAGCCTTGCTGCAAGGTTTCCACGAAGCACCTGTACGTCTGGTGCTTAAAGAGATTAGCGATATTGAACGCGTGCTGAGCCGTATTGCGCTTGGCAGTGCCCGCCCACGTGATCTGGTACAACTGCGTCAGGCCTGTGCGCAAATTCCATTTTTACGTCATGCCCTGCAACCGATTGTGAGTCAGCAACAGTCCACGCTCTTGGTGCAGCTCAATGAAGAACTCGGCGACTTCCATGGTTTGCATCAACGCCTGATGTCAGCCATTGTAGAAAATCCACCCGTCCTGCTGCGTGATGGTAATGTCATTGCAGAAGGTTTTGACAGTGAACTGGATGAACTGCGTCAGATTCGTGATCATGCCAGCCAGTTCCTGATTGATCTGGAAATCAAAGAGCGTGAACAAAGCGGCATTCCGGGACTGAAAATCGGCTATAACCGTGTTAGTGGCTATTATATTGAGTTAACCCGAGCACAAGCCGAACAGGCACCCGAGCATTATATCCGCAGGCAAACCCTGAAAAATGCCGAACGCTACATCACGCCTGAACTGAAAGCATTTGAAGACAAAGTCTTATCTAGCGAATCACGTGCCTTGGCTCGTGAAAAAATGCTGTTTGAAATGCTGCTGGATGAACTGCGTCAGGATATCGGTAATTTACAGATGATGAGCAGCGCCATTGCCCAGATTGATCTGATCGCTAACTTTGCCCATCAGGCACGTTTACGCAACTGGTCGCGTCCAAAATTCAGCCCTGAGGTCGGCGTGAGTATCACTGCCGGACGACATCCGGTGGTAGAAGCCCTGAGTAAAACGGCCTTTACCCCGAACGATACACGACTGGATTTTTCCCATCGAATGGCGATTATTACCGGCCCCAACATGGGCGGTAAATCCACATTTATGCGCCAGACTGCATTGATCGTGTTGCTAGCTTATTGTGGCGCCTATGTTCCAGCGCAAGCTGCAACCCTAGGCCCTGTGGATCGTGTCTTCACCCGTATTGGCTCTGCTGATGATTTGTCTACAGGCAAATCGACCTTTATGGTGGAAATGACTGAAACCTCACAAATCCTGCATCATGCCACCAGCCAGTCTTTGGTACTGATGGATGAAGTCGGCCGTGGAACCAGTACCTATGATGGCTTGTCTCTGGCTTGGGCCTGTGTGCTGGATCTGATCAAACGCATTCAATGTTTATGTCTATTTGCCACCCATTATTTCGAACTGACCGAGCTGGATAAGGAAAGTGGCATTAATAACTACCATGTCACGGCCAAAGAGCTGAATGGCAATCTGATTTTATTGCATAAGGTACAACATGGCCCAGCCAGTCAGAGTCATGGCTTGCAGGTCGCCAAACTGGCAGGCATTCCGGCTGCAGTGATTAAAGAAGCGCAAAACCGCTTAAAGATTCTGGAAAAACAGCATCAGGCCAAGCCACTGAGCCCGCAGCATGATCTGTTTGCAATGCCTGAAGTTATGGAGCCTATAGAACGTATCATCGAAATTGAGAAAGAATCGCCTGCACTGGACTTACTCGAAGATATTGATGTAGATAGTTTAACTCCGCGTGAAGCCTTGCAGCAGTTATATGCGCTCAAAGACCTGATCAAACAGCCAAGTTAATTCTCGGTCCTAGACCTCATCTGGCATAGGGTCGATGTCCTGAACATACCGATGAATGCTGTAATTCATCGGTATGCGACCTTTTTTCAAATTTAACAGCCCTATATATAACAAATATCAATAAAAGGAATTGTTAGTTCCCCCTGTTTTTGCCTAAAATACAGCATTCGTAATTAGAACCATATTTTTTAGGTAGCTGTCGCCATGACCTTCGTTGTCACTGAAAATTGTATTAAATGTAAATATCAAGACTGTGTTGAAGTTTGCCCTGTAGACTGTTTCTATGAAGGTCCTAACTTCCTTGTGATTAACCCGGACGAATGTATCGACTGTGCGTTATGCGAACCTGAATGCCCGGCAAATGCAATTTTCTCTGAAGACGAATTACCAGAAGGTCAGGAAGTCTTTATTGAACTGAATGCTGACCTGTCACAAAAATGGCCAAATATCACACAAATTGGTGACCAGCCAGCAGACCGTGAAGAATGGAATGGCAAAGCAGACAAATTACAATACCTTGAAAAGTAATTAGTTTAAACTTTAAAAGATCAGCAAATGCTGATCTTTTTTATACTCAACGCACACATTTCATTGCAATATTCTCCAAATTTCTCCCTATATTTAGTCTAAAATAGCGCTATTTTGTAAATATCTGATTTCTATAAATGAAGAACTTGTTAAAGGGATTATTGAGTCTTTGTATAATTCCTCTTGTTTTTGTGGGCTGTACCACGACCACAAAACAACCTGGACAGGCCACCACACCTGCTGGAAAACGGATTTACATTCCACAAGAACGTGTTCAATACGATCGTAAAGCCCACCCAAAAACTGTGCCTTATGTGTATACCCACTGGGTATCGGCACTGGATAATTTGTCACGCGTGCGTGAATATGAGGTTTTTCTGGAACGTCATGGGGTTGGCAATATCATTCCGAGTTTCGAATTGATGCGTACTGCACGTGATTGGGCCAAGTGTGGCCGTTCCCAATACATGATTCCAAGCCGTGAATTATGGGCCAATCAGATCCCAACTTTAAAAGTCTTTAAATATCTGGTTGCAGCCAATGTACTGACTGATTTTGAAGTCACGTCAGTCTATCGTGACCTGCCTTTAAACCAGTGTGCCGGTGGTGCCAACTCTTCACGCCATCTGTACAACTCTGCCATCGATTTCCGGATTGGGCCTGAATATCCCCAAGCACAAGATTATAGTTATATTGAAAATACCAAGTTTAAATTGTGCCAGTTCTGGGTGCAGCATGGTCAAAGCCTGAATATGGGACTCGGCATGTATGCTTCTGGCCAGATCCACATCGATACCCAAGGTTATCGTACTTGGGGACCGAGTTTAGGCCGTAATTCCTCAATGTGTAATTACTAAGTCATGACAACCACTCTACAAAGTTCATTCAGGACATTGTAGAGCCTAAAAAATCATCACCTATAGAACAATAAATTGCGCTCTGCCGCGAAAAGTTTAAAATGCACGCATCGCAATCGAGGTGCTAAGACTATGCAACAAATGTGGACAGACATTGATCACTACATTGATTCACATTTAATTCCTGAAGACCCTATTCTGAATCAAACTCTTGAGAATACCGCAGCGCACGGTTTTCCTGATCATCTGGCTGTAGCACCGAACCAAGGCATGTTGTTGCAGATGCTAATCCAGATGAACCAATGTAAACGTATACTGGAACTCGGCACATTTGCAGCATATAGCACCATGTGGCTGGCACGTGCTTTGCCGGATGATGGCTATATCCTGACCATTGAAGGACGTGATACCCATGCAGCGATGGGTCAGGAAAATATTGATCGCGCGCAGCTTAAACAGACCGTCGAACTGAAATGCGGCCGTGCAGCAGATGTGCTTAAAGCCCTGCCTGAAGATACGGAAGCTTTCGATTTCATCTTTATTGATGCAGACAAACAGAGTTATCCGGAATATCTGGAACTCAGTTTAAACCTGTCGCACTCAGGTACACTTATTTTTCTGGACAATGTGATTCGTGCTGGCGAAATCATTAACCCAGACAATAATAAACCAAGTATTGAAGGCATTCGTGACATGTTTAAAGCGCTTCAAAATCATCCACGTATCTTGTCATGCACTGCTTTACAAACGGTTGGCAGCAAAGGACATGATGGTTTTGCACTCGCGATTGTGAAATAAAACAAGAAGAACAAAAATCACCCAATTACATATTTACCATAAATAACATTAACTTATAAATATTAACCACAGAGTTATCCACAATATATGAGGATAACTCTGGTCATTTTTAAATCAAGCTGTAACAATTTACGATTAGACTTCGCGCTTGGCTATTATATGCAATTCTCACTTCGCAACCAGTAAAGGCACTTTAGAATTCCGGAAAATCGTGGTCGCAATACTGCCCAAAAAGAACTGGTGGATTTTACTGTGACTAAATGCACCCAACACGATCAGCTGAATCCCGAGTTCCTGCTGATAGGTCAAAATATTTTCTGCGACATCGCCATAGCGGTATTGTGGCACCACATCTAAACCGGCCTGATTTAAATATTGCAAAGGCTCATTTAGAATTTCAGCATGATCACCGATATATAACAGATGGCATTGCAATAAGCGCAGCAAATCACTTTCCGCAATCCGTTTCATCATCTTGATACAGGTTGGTGAATATTCATAGGCAAAAATAAATCGTGTCGGTGGCTTAAACTGTTCCCCGACTGTCATCACGGTACAGTTTGCCCCACGAATAAAATTTTCGACATTGGTACCAATCGGTTTGTTTTTTTCAGCCGAGCGTTCACCGAGTAATCCAATCACTGCAATATCATCAGGCTGCAGGATCTGGAAGCTTTGCTCCAGAAAATCACCCTTTTCCTGAATATGTGTGGTTTGAATACCGTGTTCTGCCAGAATCCGCTCGGAAATGTGTTGCAGCAGGTTATTGCTATAATCCAGCGCAATTTCACTTTGTTTTTGTTCAAGCTCAGCCAGTTCTTTGAGTAACATGGCATTGCTTTCAAAGCCGATCACTCCGCTGATTTCCCCCAGATGATAACTGGCCGGGTAATAATCCAAAACCTGTAACAGGACCAGTTCACGCCCAGTCTGTTTGGCAATCCATGCCGCCGCGTCTGCCAGCGCGTTTATACATGGTGATGAGTCGATGCAGGCGATGACACGTTTCATGTTTAGCCTCTCTTCTATTTATGATAAAAATTTCTTAGTTATTTTTAACTTAGCATAAGCATTCAAAAATGTGCAGCGAAATCTGTAAGGCTTGACTTGAAATATGTTAACTTTTATGTGAACAAATATAGATCAATATATCGAACCATCTGCTGAGTCAGGCTGTTGCATCAAGCACTTGACTTCCAAAAGCTTATTCACGATAGCGAATGAATTGGGCCGGATTACCGGCGACAATCGCACGCTTCTCGACATCCTTGGTCACCATACTGTTCATTCCCACCACGGCCTGATCTGCGATTTTAATTCCGTCCTTGATACCGACATGCGCACCGAGCCACACATCCCGACCAATCTCGATGCCTTGCGAACGTACTGGCTGCTGATAAATCGGCTGCTCCAAATCCATGCCATGATCAAAGGCATAAAGATGACAATAAGCGGCGATGCGCACCTGATCATGCAGTTTAATCCCCACCCGGCCACCATCCAGAATACAGTGATGATTGATCGCCACTTCATTACCGATCTCTAGGGGGCCATGTAAGGTGCAATCTGCAGCAATAAAGCTATTATCACCAATAATGATTTTGCGTCCCGGCTCCGCGAAAATATGTGCAAGAGGTGAAATAAAACAGTTTTCACCAATCTCGACGGTTTCCATTTCCATCAAGTAAGCCTGATAGTCCTTTTGCCACGCTTCTGCCCAGCTACGATTTTTAGGCTTTAAAGACCAGTACAGCCAAGGCATATAATTCAGGCGATGTTTGTGCTGTTCACGATATTTCAGTAATGGATCTACGTCAGTCATCTGTCGCTTCTTCTATGATTTTGAGCTGTTCGCGGCCGCGGGTCACATCTTGAATTTTTAAGGCAAAAGATTGAATTTGATGTAACTGAAATAAGGCACTGACCTGCACCCCTTCGGCTGTATATTCTTCCTGATAATCGATTTGCTGCTGATTCAATTCATATTGAAAGATGGCCCATTCATTGAATTGACAGGAAAATTGCACCTTCTTCTTTTCAATCAGTTCAATTTTTTCTGCCAACAACAAACATTGTCCAGCGCAACCGCCATAGGCCCGTACCAAGCCCCCTGTTCCCAGCTTGATCCCGCCATACCAGCGATTGACCAATACCAGCACATTGGTCAGCTCATTACCTTCAATGGTCGCCAAAATCGGGCGTCCCGCTGTACCTGAAGGTTCCCCATCATCATTAAAGCGTACCTGATGGCCAATTTTCCAGGCCCAACATTGATGTGTGGTGCTTGGATCACGATGAGCCTCCAGAAAATCTTTGACGTCCTGCTCATTTTCAACAGGGGTGGCAAAGGCCTGAAAGCGGCTTTTTTTGATGTCTTCCTCAAAACTGACCAGACTGGCAATGGTAAATGGCATAACTTCAGGCTTTAAACTCTCACTGCTGCAGTATACCCGCTTTGCACAGACAAATAAAAAGCCTCTCCACGGAGAGGCCTGATTTTGATCGATTGTTTTACTCAATTGCTTGGCAAATATTACCGTTCACGCAAGGCTTCTTTGGCTTTATTAAATGGCTTGATCAGATAATCCATCACGGTTTTTGAACCAGTACGAATATCCACGGTGGCCACCATCCCCGGCGTAATATTGAATTCCTGCCCGGCATTATTGCTTAGCTTGTCGCTGTCGGTACGGATATACACCCGATAATAAAATTGATCCTGCTTGACTTCATCACGCAAGGTATCCGGTGAAATCATGGTCACTTTACCGTTTAGCCCGCCATAAATTGAATAATCATAGGCACTAATTTTGACCATCGCTTCTTGATTAGGGCGAATAAAGGCAATATCACGCGGCGAAATTCGTGCTTCAACCAGTAATTTTTCATCTAGTGGCACGATGGTCATCAACTTGCCATTTTGTGGAATCACGCCGCCCAGCGTCATCACATCAATCTCTTTGACTACACCGCGAACCGGTGATTTAAAAACAGTTCGGCTCAAAGTATCCGACTTGCCACGCACCACCTGTTGCTGAGTTTCCACATCGGTATTGGCTTTGGACAGCTCTTGCCGCGCATTCACATAATATTTGATTACGGATATCATTCATCTGATTACGCAGGTCATTGGCTTCACGTTTTAGACGCAACACTTCAACTTCACTGGCTGCCCCTTTGGCGACCAAGGGAGCGGTCATTTCCAGTTCTTGCTGCACCAGTAACAAAGCCTGTTCCAGGCCTGCAACAGATTCTTGCAAATTGGCTCGACGCGACTGATACAGGGCCGTTTCTTCTTTAACCAATTTGGGGTATTTCAACACTTCTTCAGGAAAGACCAACGGTGCGCCGGTGACTTCCGCACGTAAACGGGCTGAAGTGGCACGTGATGACACCAGCAAGGATTCTGATTCACCGACGTTGGATTCAAAGCGGGTCGGATCAAGCTGGGCCAATACTTGCCCACGCTCGACAATCTCACCTTCTTTGACATTAAGTTTAGTCAAAATACCACCATCCAGAGACTGAATCACCTGCTCTTTGGATGATGGAATTATTTTTCCAGTACCGGTAGATACTTCTTCCAATTTGAATAACCAGGCCCAGGTCAGTAATACCAGTAGGCCAATGCCGATAATCCAGATGATGACACTTGATTTGGGTAATGGCGGTTCCTGAAAGCTGACCTTGCTGGAACGTTTTAGTTGCTGTAGTTCACTCATGCACTTGCTCCCACAACCCGCTTCTTACCACCTTGCGATTGATTCAGGATCTGATCCCGTGGTCCATCCATCACAATCTTGCCATCATTGACCACCAGAATACGGTCCACCAGTTCCAATACCGCACGGCGATGAGTCGCAACGATCATCGTACGATGGGTTAAATAACCTTTAAGATGATCAATCAACTGTTTTTCTGACACATCATCAATGGCAGCGGTCGGTTCATCCAGTAGCAAAATCTTTGGTTGACGAATCAACAACCGCGCCAATAACAAGGCTTGGCGCTGTCCACCAGAAAAGCCGACACCACCCTCTAAAATGATATGATCCAGCCCTTCTTTTTTCTCCTGTACAAATCCCAGTGCACCGATAATTTGTAAGGCTTCCAGAATTTGCTGATCGGTGGCCAAAGGTGCACCCAAAGTCAGGTTTTCACGAATTGAACCATAAAATAACTGCGAGTTCTGATTTAGCAAACTCATATCACGCCGCACATCTGACGGATCAATCAGGGTCAGATCAATCCCATCCAGCTTGACCTTGCCCTGTAACGGTGTCTGCATCCCAGACAAGAGCTGCAACAAGGTCGATTTTCCTGCACCATTACGGCCCAGAATTGCAATTTTCTCCCCGGGCTTGATCTCTAGCTTGGGAATCATCAAACTCGGTTTCGGATCATCATCACCATATTTAAACACCACACCGTTAAGCTCATAATGCCCATCCAGTGCCGGACGATGAATCAGGTGCGAATAATCCGGCTGGTCCACCGGTTTTTTCATGAGTTCATCCAGACCGGATTTCGCGACTTTGGCCTGTTGCAAGCGCCCCAGCACGCCAGTAATTTGTGAAATTGGTGCCAGCATGCGTGAAGAAAGAATCGAACAGGCCACCAGTGCCCCCGTGGTCATATCACCCTCCATCACCGCAAAAGCCCCGACTAAAACCACAATCGCAAAGGTCAGTCCATGAATTTTTTGGGTCCAGGCAGTCATCAAGCCGACAATTTTACGTTGCTGCATGCTGACATCGGCTGACACTTCATTCATATGATTCCACTGATTCTGGAAACGCGTTTCAGCTCTTAACAGCTTGATGTCTTCAATTCCTTGTACAGCTTCTACCAGCAAGGCATTGCGGATGGCAGATTCACGCATCCCCAACTGGGCCAGCTGTGCCAGTTTTTTCTGCGCCAGAATCCCTGGAAGAATCATTAAGGGCACAACGAGTAACATGACCCAGAACAGATTGCCACCGATCACCCAGAAGATCCCTAAGAACAGGAAGAAGAATGGCAGATCGGCAATTGCTGTGACTGTGGTTGAAGTCACCAGTTCGCGGACGCCTTCCAGCTCACGAATTTGTGAAATAAAGGTTCCTGTTGATTTGGAACGTTCGCTGTTTTTAATCCGTAATGAATGACCAAACACCCGGTCGGAAATTTTTAAATCCGCGCGTTTACCAATAATGTCTGATAGATAGATCCGCGAGACACGTAATACAAATTCAAAAATCGCAGCGATCAGCACGCCACCGGCCAACACCCATAACGTCGGAATAGATTGCGATGGAATGACACGGTCATAGACATTCATCGAGAAAACTATCGTGGCCAGTGCCAGAATATTGGCAATTAAAGACGCAAACATCACATCGATATAGCGCTTCCAGTCATTCAGGACAATTGACCAGAACCAGTTTTTCTCAAAGGGTTTGATATATTCATCCACCCGCGCATCTGGAACTGAAGATTCAGGACGCAGCACATAAAGATGCTTTATGCCAACCTCTAACTGTTCAATCATGAAACTTTGAGATAAACCTTCATCACCACTGAGCTGGATGCTGACATTGCCCTGTGTGTCGATGCGTTCAATCACCCCCACATCACCACTATCGAATTCAACCAGTAAAGGTAAACGCCATGGATTCAGCAGGCTGCGCTCAAATTTATTTTTACGGACATTTAAACCCATCTGACGACTGATTATCTTGAGCATGTCATCGATGTCATGATGCTGGTCTCAGTCCAGTTGCAGGCGAATCCGCTCCTCAGAAGGCTCGATCCGGTAATGCCGGGCAATATTTAAAACCGCTTTAAGCCACGGTTGATAATTTATTGTAGTACTCATGGCTGAACTTCAAACCCCTGAATAGAAATACGGTTAAGCGCGTAAATATCCCGTGTACGGCCGGTGACCTGAATGTACTGTACGATCGCCGAATAAATATCATAGCGTGCCGATTCAATTTCCTGCGCGGCACTATGAATGGCTTGCTCTGCATTCAGCAAATCCACTACGGTTCGGGTACCCAATTTATATTGTTCTTGATACAGCTCTTTGGTGCGCACCGTGGTTGCGCGGCGCTGGGATAAAACCCCCATTTGTTTTTGTTTATTTTCAATCTGCTCGCGGATCAAGCGCACCTGATCCAGCACATCCAGATAGACCGTATTGACCTGTGCGCGTGCAGCTTCTTCGGCATAGCTTGCGGCACGGGTCTGTGAACGCGTTGCACCACCCTGATACAAATTACTGCTGGCTTCAATCATGACTGAATTATAGAAGCCATCATCTTCATTATTATTTGGATTCCGTCCATTCATCGCCTGACTTAGACTGCCTTTAACACTAATAGTCGGATAAGAACTTAATCGCGCCTGATCTTTTTGCAAACGGGCAACATTGACCCCGGCATGGGCCAGAATCATGTTCGGAATCTGGGTAAATTCCGGATCCTGATAAAGATCAGCCTGTGCCACAATACGCTCAGGAATCTCTCATTCAATAGTGGATACATCAAATCCTAGCAAGGTACGTAAGCGTTGTTGATATTGTCTGAGCTGGGTCTGCTGTACAATCAGATTCGATTGCGCTGCTTCCAGATTGGACTGCGCCTGAATCGGGTCGGCCTGACTGCTGATTCCGGCGCGGGCACGCAAATTGGCAATTTCTGCAATCCTTCCAATGCCCTGAATTTGCTGTTGGGCAATCTGGGGAATTTGCTGATAGCGTTTGATACTCACTATTGCATCAGCCACTTCAAATGCGATCTGATCCAGACTGACCAGCACCTTGGCCTGTTCTTCTGCCAATCGCGCTTCTTCCACACTTACATTGGTTTTAATTTTGCCAAAGTCATACAGCATCTGGGTGGCATTCAAAGAAACCATTTGTTGTCCACGTTCACCGGAAGTGAGGTCACCTGTCCCGATACCCCCGGATAACTGCGGATAATAACCCGCTCTCGCCACATCGATATTCGCGGCCTGCGCAGATAATGTCGAAATACTCTGTGTGATTTCAGGACGTCGCTGCACTGCCCGGTGTACAGCTTCCACCAAATTCATTTTTTGTGGAATACCAGCTGTGACCGTAGGACTGAAAGCTGGCTGTCCTGACTGTGGCCGGGTAATTTGCGGCAGCTCAGCTACTTTTGATGTATCTAATGAATAATGACCGAGCGAGGTAATATCAATGGTATGCGCTGACCGTGTCGGTTTGGGTGCAATCAGCTGACCTAAGCTATTCTTGAGATTGGTAAAATAATGGGGTGAGCTTTCTGCATGCCCTAAAGACACAGATAAAGGCAAAAGAAGAATTAATCTCCTTTTTTTTCATTCTGTTTTCCCCTGATTTCTTTAAAAGTGTTCTGCTCTAAATCGCATAATTATGTAATGTTTTCTTGTTTTAGCATAACAATAGGTCAAATCACTTTAAAAGAAATCTTTTTCACTTTGATTTGATCAAAAAAACCCTGCATCCGACAACTGGCGTCTGATGCAGGGTTTTTATATAAAGCAGGATTATTTAAACAGTGAAATCATCACCCAGATAAACTTTTCTCACGGTCTCATTCGCCAGAATTTCTTCTGGTGTGCCTTCAGCAAGCAATGCGCCTTCACTGACAATATAAGCATGCTCACAAATCGCCAGCGTTTCACGCACGTTATGATCGGTAATCAGCACCCCAATTCCGCGATCTTTCAAGTTCGTAATAATATCCTTAATATCTCCAACCGAAATCGGATCGACACCGGCAAAAGGCTCATCGAGTAGCATAAATTTTGGGTCAGCCGCAAGTGCACGCGCAATCTCAGCACGACGTCGTTCCCCACCAGATACGCTCATGCCCAAAGAATCTTTGATATGGGTGATTTTAAAGTCTGCCAATAGCTCCGCCAGACGTTGCTGACGTTGTGCCTTGGTCATATCTTTACGGGTTTCCAGAATCGCCATAATATTTTCGGAAATTGTCAGTTTTCGGAAAATCGAAGCTTCCTGCGGCAAATAACCAATTCCCTTACGTGCCCGTTCATGCATTGCGAGGTCGGAAAGATCTAGATCATCGAGATAGATTTCCCCCTTATCCATCCGCACCAGACCGACCACCATATAGAAACTGGTGGTTTTACCGGCGCCATTTGGTCCCAGCAACCCAACAATCTGGCCACTTTCCATGCTGAACGACACATCTTTCACTACCCAGCGTTTATTATAGTTTTTCGCCAGATGCTTAATGGTTAAGGTTTGAACCTGCTGTGATTGCTCCATTAATCACGCGCTCCCGGGAAGGATGTTGAACTAGAGGGTGGAATCACGATTTGTACACGGCCAGACGATGAACCGGTTTTGTTTGGTGTTCCGGTAGCTTCGATATCGCCTTTGTTCATGCTGTATTTTAAAGTCGCACCACGAATACTGGCACCGTCCTGTTGCAGGAAGGCATTACCTGACAAGGTAATAATCCCGGTTTCAGCATTGTAGACAATTTTCTGCGCCTGACCTTTGGCAAGACCTTTGGCCGGATCCACTTTTTGCTGGAACTGTGCCGGGCTGCCTGTCGCTGTAATCAGGCTGATCTGACGCTTATTGTTCAGATTGGCCACAATCGAATTGGCTTGCAGCTTCATGGTGCCCTGTTCAATGATAACGTTGCCCGAATACGTCGTCACACCCGTCCGCTCATTGAAAGTCGCCCGGTCAGCCAGCAAAGTGATTGGCTGGTTACGGTCAGATGGCAGTGCAAAAGCAGCGATTGAACCGAGTCCAACCACAGTCGCCAGCGTCATACGCTTCAGGAAAGTGTGCATCATTTTGGCTTTAGGAGTTTGGTTCATACTTTCCTCGAATATTAAAGAATTCGTATTGACCATCATTAAGATTGGCTTTAAGACCCTGGCTGACGAATTCAGCCTGTGGAGATTCCACAATCACTGTCTTGTCTGTTTCAATTTCACGTGTTTTCGGAAAAGCAGTCAGTTCTTCAGTACGAAACTGCATTTTTCCATTTTGCATGATTTTGGTGGCGAGCACTTCTTGAGAGAGTACAACTTTTGTATTGTCATCATAACCATGCGCCATTTTGGCAAAGAAAGTCGCATCGACTTTACCATTGTCATAGGTCGATGCTCGCAGATTTTCCAGCTTTGAGGTTTCTAGCTGCAGGTTCTGCTCGAGTCGGTCCACTTGGGCACGAACCGACACCTGGCCTGCTTCATCCGTCTGGGTTAAGTTAATATTTTGAGCGGAATAGGTCATGCTGCGCGCAGAGTCTGCCTGCAGCTTGTTGCCCTTGCCGCTGTAATAGTAATAACCACCACTTATTGCGGCAATAATCACAGCCGTAATATATAAAACTTTAGTATCCATAAGCGGTGTACTTAATCCAAAAGATATGACTTATTAATAAGGCGTACGAGTATATTTTTCAAGTAACTCTTGGTACATGCCTTTGGACATTAACAACATATCGCAGATTTCACGCACCGCACCACGTCCACCCTGCGCCTGAGTCACCAGATCGGCACGGCGACGAACTTCGACATGACCATTAGGCACGGTCACTTTCATGCCGGCAATGGCAAAAGCAGACAGATCAGGCCAGTCATCGCCCATGTACAGGCAATCTTCAGGATCAATATTAAGCTGCGCACAGGCTTCACGAAGTGCTGTACCTTTATCTTCACGCCCCTGATAGACCAAATCAACACCCAGATCCGACATACGCTTTTCTACGATATTGCTTTTACGTCCGGTGATAATAATCACCTTGATTCCCGCCTGCTGAACCAGTTTCATGCCCAGACCATCACGAATGTCAAAGGATTTGATCTCATCGCCAGTATTGGTCAGCGTTACAAAGCCATCACTTAAAATACCATCTACATCAAGCACCAGTGCTGCAATATGACGTGCCTGTTCTAATAATACATAAGATGCCATTTATTAATTTACCCCAGCCTGAATCAGGTCATGCATACTAATCACGCCAATGACTTTATTGGCATCATCAACAACTACAAATTGATTAATTTTATGCTCATTCATACGTTCCAGTGCCACCACTGCACGTGCTTCCTGAGAAATGGTCAACGGATTTTTGGTCATCACGTCCTGAATAGCCAGATTGACATCAAAACCTTGCTGCTTATCAATCAAGCGACGCAAGTCACCATCGGTAAAAATCCCCAGCAACACATCATTTTCATCGACGACTGTGGTTAAGCCCAAGCGCTTGTTAGAAATTTCGTACAATACTTTATTCATGGCGGTATCTGGCGAGACTTTAGGTAAATCAGTACCAGTACGCATCAGATGCTTCACGTGCAATAACAGACGTTTACCCAATGCACCTGCAGGATGTGAACGTGCAAAATCATCCGAAGTAAAGCCGCGAGCATCCAGTAAAGCCACCGCTAAAGCATCACCCAAAGCCAATGTTGCCGTCGTTGACGATGTCGGCGCTAAACCCAGTGGACAAGCCTCCTGAATATTACCTAGCGTCAAAGCCACATCAGCATTTTGTGGCATTGGACCACGATCATCACCACTGATGGTAATCAGCGGAATTTCCAGATGCTTGATCAGCGGCATCAGCATCATGATTTCATCACTCTTGCCCGAGTTGGAAATGGCAATCAGCACATCACCAGCCACCAGCATCCCTAAGTCACCATGACCGGCTTCACCTGGATGCATAAAGAATGAGGGAGTTCCGGTCGAAGCAAAGGTCGCCGCCATTTTACGGCCAATATGACCTGACTTGCCCATTCCGGTAATCACCAGACGGCCAGTACACTGTAAAATAATTTCACATGCCCGGCTAAAACGGTCATCAATCTGTGTTGCTAAAATCTGTAGTGCATTTTCTTCGATGCGCAGTGTTTTAAGTGCGACTTTCTGGAAATCTAGTTGATTCGCTGTTTTTTGTGGATTCAAAGCCTGTTTACCTACGCTAAGGACAGAGAAAAACTCTGGTTTGATGGGCATAATTTTCGCAATTTTAGCATAGCTATGCAATTGTAAGCTTTCTAAATATAGAAGATTCGACGGATTTTTAATATATTCAGATTGTATTCAACTTGCACAATCTGGTATCTCCATCTCTACATTCGCTCCATTTTTAAATTGGTTAAATGCGCTTGTTTTTATTTTTATAGAAATATAATTACACTATTCGAAATAGGTTGGGTTCAAATAAAATCTTACTCATCCAAATACAACTTAAGCACACTGGCAGACATTATCTCTAAAAATGTGAACCTAATATCCCCCCATTTCACTTCCTAAACCTCTTTTTTATAAATCGCTCTCGTCGCCTAACTCCCCTAAATAACTGAGGCTTTTTACGCTTTTATCTTTATGAATAATTATGCTTAGGTTAAGATGATTCATCCTTTTATTTGAAGTCTTTTGAACAGCTATGCAACCATTTGTTCTATATAACTCAGAGCAACGCAAAAAAGTAGAATTCGTACCTCGTGTTGAAGGTCAAATTGATCTGTATGTCTGTGGTATGACGGTTTATGACTACTGTCATATTGGACATGCACGTACAGTGGTTGCATTTGACTATATTATCCGTTTCCTGCGTAGCCAAGGCTGGAAGGTCAAATATGTGCGCAATATTACGGATATTGACGACAAAATTATTAAACGTGCCAATGAAAATGGCGAAAGTATCTCAGAATTAACAGGTCGCTTTATTGATGCGATGAATGAAGACTTTGCCAAACTGGGCTGCCTTGCACCTGATGTTGCACCTAAAGCGACAGATTACATCGATCAAATGCAAGATATGATCGGCAACCTGGTCAACAAAGGTACGGCTTATCCTTCCAATAATGGCGATGTCTACTTTGAGGTCGAGAAATTCGCCAAATACGGTCGTCTATCTGGCCGTAAACTAGAAGATATGCAAGCGGGTGCGTCTGAACGTGTCGATGTCGAAGTAGAAAAGAAACACCCGTTTGACTTTGTACTGTGGAAACATGCCAAGGAAAATGAGCCATCATGGGCATCACCGTGGGGTAATGGCCGTCCAGGCTGGCACATCGAATGTTCCGCAATGTCGACCTGCTGCCTAGGCAATCATTTCGATATTCATGGCGGTGGTGCTGATTTAACCTTCCCGCATCATGAAAATGAAATTGCACAATCTGAAGCATCTACTGGCGAACAGTATGTCAATTACTGGATGCATGCCGGATTTATTAATGTCGATGGCGAGAAAATGTCGAAGTCTTTAGGCAATTTCTTCACCATTCGCGACGTGATTGAAAAATTCCATCCGGAAGTGGTACGTTATTTTATTGTATCTTCACACTATCGTAGCCCGGTGAATTACTCGGATGTTGCCTTAAAAGAAGCGAAAAATACCTTATCTCGTTTCTACCACTCATTTAAAACCTATCAGGCGATTTATGGTGATCATCTAGTTGAAACTCTGGATGAGGCTTTGGTTGAGCGTTTCAATGCCGCTATGCGTGATGATTTCAATACGCCTGAAGCGATTGCGGTATTGTTCGAAATCAATAAAGAGCTGAATCGTACCGTGAAAGAAGAAAATGCGGAACAGGCAGCGATCTACTACGCAACTTTACGTCACCTGACCAATATTCTCGGTCTGGTACAGCAAAATGTAGATGAGTTCCTCAAATCTGACATTGGTCAAGAAGCATTGGGACTATCGCCTGAACAAATTGAAGATTTGATTCAACAGCGTCAGGATGCCAAGAAATCCAAAGAATTCGCACGCGCAGACGAAATCCGTCAATCTTTACTTGATCAAGGTGTTGTTCTTGAGGATACCCGTCAAGGTACAGTTTGGCGCCGTGCTGATTAATTAATCAAACAGATTTATAGAGAGTTGACACTGCTGTGGAATTCTCTATAATTCACCTCATTGCGGGAATAGCTCAGTTGGTAGAGCATAACCTTGCCAAGGTTGGGGTCGGGAGTTCGAGTCTCCTTTCCCGCTCCAGAATACGAAAAACCCTTATCGAAAGATAAGGGTTTTTTATTGTGTTTGAAAAAAATTTATTAATAAAATGCATATCTCAAATCACTTATTCATCCTCTTTTACCCTGACAATTTTTTTGGGTTAGTCATGACAAAGTGCTATTGTGGATAAACTTTAAAACTTTCAATCCCTTTCATAACGATATCGTTTCATGACTTATAAATTAAATGCTCGTCATCTAATTCTAGATCTTTTATATGCATCTAAAAACTCCACCCTGTCTATTAAGCGGATCTTAGCTGCTGCTGAATTATTAGGTATATCTGACAATGGTATCCGTGTCGCTGTAGCCCGATTAAATCAGGAAAATGTCATTCAAGCTGTAGAGCGCGGCGTGTATCAATTGCTAGAGAAAAAATTCGATACTTCTTTTATCAGCTTAAACAAACATCCTGATATGCAAACGGCGACTACATGGAACGGAAAATATGTGCTGGTCTATACCGGTACTTTGGGACGTGTAGACCGTACGGCATTATCTAAAAGGGAAAAAGCGCTACGTTATTATGGTTTTCAGGAACTAGAGCAAAATGTTTTTATTCGTCCCGATAATTTAACGCTAAATCTAAGTCCATTAAAAACAGCTGTAATCCAGTTTGGATTAGATCCTGACGCACGTTTTTTTCAAGTCAGTCAACTGGAAAGTGAAACCGAAATTCGTGATTTATGGGATATCGAAGAGCTACATCAGACCTATCATCAAGTACAGCATGATATTAACGACTGGTTTGAAAATTACCAAAATCTGACTTTAGCAGAGGCTGCAAAAAGTGCTTTTTATTTAGGTAAATCTGCCCTATTTAGTTTGCGTGCTGACCCTTTGCTTCCTGCAGAATGGATAGATACCGAGGCTCGACAACAATTTGAGCTCGCAGTCCGCAAAATAGAAAAACAGGGACAACTTTTATGGCAACACTATTTTAAAGACCAAGGGCTCTAAATTATTTCTTTTTTATACACAAAAATAAATTGACTGTAATATTTCATCCAAATATATTGAATATAGCAATAAGAACTAAATATAGGCAGAAGAATGAACAGCAAGGTCAGTGTCACAGAACTTTTTAGTCGTGATGAAATTAAAGAACTCACCACGACCTCAGACTTGCACGGTGCCTGGGCAGTAGGTTCGACATGGACTGTAATTGTCATGACCTTTGGCACGGTAGCCTATAGTTGGGAGTATTTACCTACGTGGGGAAAAGTACTGATGTGTGCGCTGGCACTGGCCATTCTTGCTGGACGCCAGCTTGCACTGGCCATCTTGATGCATGATGCTTCGCACCATAGTCTTTTTAAAACCAAATGGTTGAACACTCATTTGACTGACTGGCTCTGTGCACGCCCGATCTGGAATGATGTCAGCAAGTATCGTCCTTATCATCTGAAACATCATGCTAAAACCTCGCAACCAGATGATCCTGACTTGGGGTTGGTAAAAAATTTTCCCATTACTCAAAGCTCACTATTCAGGAAATTCTTCCGTGACCTGAATGGGCAATCTGGGCTTAAATTTCTCGCTGGTCGAGTATTAATGGATCTTGAGTTACTGGAATGGAGTGTTTCCAACGACCCCAAGCCAATTCCGCGTGGTGATCGCAGCAATCTAGAGTTAGCGAAAAACTTGCTTAAAAATAGTTCTGGTATGTTGATCTCAAATGCTGCGATTTTTTCTGCACTGTGGGCCAGCGGCCACCCTAAACTGTATTTATTATGGCCTCTCGCCTATATCACTCCATTTCCTTTGTTCATCCGCATCCGCGCCATGGCTGAGCATGCGGGCCTAGAAACCAGTCATTCTGCCCTTAGCAATACCCGAACTACTCGTGCAGGTTGGTTGGCACGTGCTTTGGTTGCCCCGATTCATGTGAACTATCATATTGAACATCATTTGATGGCCTCTGTTCCGCATCAAAAGCTGGCGAGAATGCACCAGATGTTAAGGGAGCGTCAGTATGTCGATGCTCCACCAAGTTATCTGGATGTGATTCGCTCACTTTTAAAAAAATAAAAAATATTTCTGCTGTTAAGACTATTCAATTGTAATGCTGATGGCTTTCGGCATGTGAGTGCTGATGTGAGGATTGTCCCCGATGTTCCGGCGGACAATCTTCCGCTTCGATCTGCAAGGTCATTTCGGTAATATGATGCTCATGGTGGAGCATCTCAAAGGCCTGATGACGCAGTTTCTGATAATCCACATTCGGCGCAACCAGATGCACGGTCAGCATGACTTTTTTGGAAGTAATCGCCCAGACCTTGAGCTGATGAATATCCTGGACCCCATCAAGCGCCAAAAGATCGTGACGTAATTTTTCAATATCAATTTCCTCCGGCACACCTTCAAGCAGAATATTGATGCTCTGTTTCAGCAAAATCCAGGTTCTTGGCAATACCCAAAATCCGATTAATACTGCAATGAGTGTATCTATCCACATCCAGCCGGTGAAATAAATCACTAGTGCTCCAATAATCACGCCTACAGATCCCAGTGCATCACTGAGCACTTCCAGATATGCACCTTTGACATTGAGACTTTCCTGACTGCTGGACACCAGTATTTTCATGGAAATCAGGTTAATGATCAGCCCCAAAACAGCAACAATCATCATGCCAAGGCTCTGGATTTCTGGTGGATGACTCAAACGCTGATAAGCTTCAAACAAGATATAAATCGCAACTATAAACAGCATCAAGGCATTAAACAGGGCAGCCAGAATTTCAAAACGCTGATAACCAAATGTCCGTTTATTGTCTGCCGGTTTTTGTCCAATTTTGATAGCGACTAAAGCAATAGCCAATGCAGCAGCATCGGTAAACATATGCGCCGCATCAGAAAGTAGGGCCAAACTTTGAGTCAGAAAACCGGCAATTACTTCCACAATTAAAAAAGTGGTGGTTAATGCCAACGCTATTGATAATTTTTTGGCATTTTTTGCAGTCACAGTGACATGACTATGCTCATGATGATGTGAATTCCCCACCGCCCACTCCTTCATTATTCTTTAACGAGGACTTTATCCTCACTATCTTTCAAGTTTTATTCTGATTCATATTACGCTTGAATTTTACCTATTTAAGTAGGTTTTTTATGAACTGTTTTATCAGTCGGCATTAAATTAAAGTTTTAGCTTTTTCATGTTCTTCCAGCCACGCCTGTACCGAAGCACGCTTAAAATTACCCTCGACATATTCTATTATTTTCACAGGAAGTTTCACCTGATGGCTCAGCAACCGATGCAATATAAAGGCCAGATCAAAGTCTGCAATTGACCAGTGTTCAGTTAACCATATATCCTCCAGCATATGTTCTGCCACATTTAACAATCGCTGAATTTCTTCAGTTATCGGAGCTGTAAGAGGTGTAGATATTTTTGGTGGATGAAATACCGAATCGGAAGGCATTTGCTGGCGGATTTGCATAAAATCGGTTTTGACCAAGGCTTGTATAGCGCGGCATTTGGCTCTGGCCTGAATTTCCTTAGGATATAAGGCCGGATAACTTGGAGCCGGAAAGGTATCTTCCAAGTATTCAGTGATTGCCCATGATTCAAACAGGCTAAAGTTATCTACTATTAAACACGGAACTTTAGCACTTGGACAAATAGCCTGATAAGCCGCAGATTTCTGTTGCTGCTGATCTAAATCAATCACGATTTCCTGAAAATCTAAACCCTTTTCTTTTAAGGCAACATAAACCGACATGGCATAGGGGCTGATTCTGTTTTTATCGACATATAAACGTATATTTTGCATATCCTTGATCCTGATGGTCTTGTTGTTTTTATTCAGTACGGCAGTCTTACTCTACTCTCTTTCCTACACAAAAGAAAAAATGAACTGCTTAATGTAGTGATCACACGGAAATTTTTAGAAACTTTCTGATAGCGCAGCGATGCTCATTATTTTCTATTTTGCACAGGATCGGTAGATAAAGCCTTTTATTTTGCTTTTGATTCACGTTAAATTAAATCATTCTCTTGATATCAAAAAACTATGCTGAACTTAGCCCACCTCCCCGATACCGTTTATGCCATTCAACATCTCGCTTTTGAAGACTTAGGCGCTTGGGAAGATATTTTTTATCAGCTCGGCTTACGTGTGCGTTATTTCGAAGCCGGTATCGATGATCTCACTAAGGCTTTTGAACATCCCGGATTAACAGTCATTCTCGGTGGCCCGATTGCAGTCTATGAAACTGAGGATTATCCTTTTTTACAACAGGAAATAGACTTACTTAAAGTTCGCCTGCAAAAGAATTTACCGACATTAGGCATCTGTTTAGGTGCGCAATTAATTGCTGCTGCATTGGATGCTGAAGTCTATCCAGGAGATGTAAAGGAAATTGACTGGTCTAAACTCAGTCTTGCTTCTATTGAAAATAATCCACTAAAAGCTCTGGATGATATTGACGTCCTGCATTGGCATGGTGATACCTTTGACCTACCTGAACAGGCTGAATTGCTGGCCAGCTCTGATCTTTATCCAAATCAGGCCTTTCGGGTAGGACAGAACATTCTGGCACTACAATTCCATGCTGAAGTGGCCAGTGAAAGTTTAGAGAAATGGCTGATTGGACATACCTGTGAGTTACGCAAAGCCCAGATCAATATTCCCGCCTTACGGGCGGATCATCAAAGCTATGCGCCCGCGCTTGAACAGGCAGCCAGTTCGGTATTGATGCATTATTTAGAAAACCTGCAACTTAAATAACCGTAATAAAAAAGCACCCTGTTGGGTGCTTTTTTAATTTGTCATTCTTACTTTTTCGGAGCAGGTACAGAAGCCTCAGTAGTAATGTTCACTGTAATTTTATCGCCCACATTTGGAACATAACCGCCTACCCCAAAGGCTGAACGGTTAAATGAAGTGGTTGCATTAAAACCAATCGTTTGTAATTTGGTCATTGGGTGCACACCTTGTTTGTTTAAAACCGCATCCAGTACCACAGGTTTAGTGACATCTTTCACGGTTAAGTTACCGGTGATTTTGTATTTGTTTTTGCCTAGAGCCTGAACTTTAGTACTTTTAAAAGTGATATTCGGATATTTGGCAGCATCAAAAAATTCTGCTGTCTTAATATGGTCATCCAGTGCTTTCACATTCGTATTAATGCTTGCAACCGGGATATTCACATTGACCGAGGAATTCACAGGTTTTGCATTATCAACATTAATGGTACCCTGGATGTCACTGAAGTTTGCAGATGGTGTAGAGAAACCAAAGTGGCTCCAAGAGAACACCGTTGCTGAATGAGTCGGGTCAATCGTATAGGCCACTGGTTTTGCCATAGAAACTGTTGCTACAGATGCGACCGCCAAGCCTAATGCTAATGTTTTGAAATTCATGTTTTTATCTCACGTTTTGGATGTTATTAAGTGTATAGAATCTGGAACCGTTTACAGCCCTAAAGATAAAACGTTTTGTTGCAGCGATGAAACGATAAAATTGTAAGTTATTTTTTTAATTTTTGAGCTTTAATCCATACGGTACTGGATGAATCCAGTTTTCTTGGCGACTTTGTTATACAACGCTTGTGCCTGATGGTTTAATTCATGAGTCAGCCAGTAAACCCGGTCGCAATTACGCTGCTGCGCGACCTGATAGACATGCTGAATCAGCTTGCGCGCCACGCCCTGTCCGCGATAATCAGGATGGGTAAATAGATCCTGTAAATAGGCATAGGGTCTTACTGTCCAGCTACTGTTATGTTCGATGACATGCACAATCCCTACGACCTTTCCATCAATCAAGGCCGCAAAACCGTACATTGAATCTAACTCATAATTAGTTAATTTATCCCAGGTATTTTTACTTACCTCATCCGAAATTTGGGTCTGATAAAAGCGTTGATAGTCTTGCCATAAAAATAGCCATTCCGGCTGTGATATTTGCTCTAGAGATTTGATCTGGATCTGGCACTGTATATTCATGTTTAACTGCTTCTTTGGCTTATTTCTTTAATTTAAGTCGTTTCAATAGTGGTCGCTGAATTTTTATAGCGGCCTAAACTTAGCTTTATCTCATCTGGTGCTCATAAGCAACCTGTCAGATGAAAATCATCCGGCATAAAAAAAGTCCCAATCAGGGACTTTTCATGCATTATGTTTAAAGTTTTTCAACCAGAATACGATCAACCTGTTTTAGGCCAGTCGTCTTTTCATGATTTTTACGACGCACTTTAATGACCTTTTCTTCGGCTAATTCTTGCAGCATTAAATCAACTGCAACCATCGCTTCAAGAGGTAATTCCTGTCCGATCCACTTGAGTTCGCCTGCATCCATTAAAGTAATTTCATCGTTAATTTGTTCATACAAGCTCATGTTCATCTCACTCTTTCATTTCGACTATGGGAGAACTTTCTAACGATTGCCACATGAAAACAACGCTAAAAAGCGAAAAAATAAAAAACGCCCCTTTAACTGGGGCGTCTTTTTAACCTATTAATCGAATTGATTAAGCGGTAATTTCTTGCACTGCTGCAACCACTGCTTCGGTGGTAATACCGAAGTATTGGAACAAATCTTTTGCAGGTGCAGATTCGCCATAAGTGGTCATACCGATAACACGACCATCAAGACCTACAAATTTCCACCAGTAATCTACATGTGCAGCTTCAACAGCAACACGTGCACGAATATTTGATGGAAGAACCGCTTCACGATAAGCTGCATCTTGCTTCATGAATTCTTCAGCACATGGCATAGACACGACACGCACGCCTTCAAGCTGTGCATAAGCTTCCATTGCCAGAGATACTTCAGAACCAGTGGCGATGATGATGGCTTTCAATTCACCTTTTTCTTCAGCCAATACATAACCACCTTTCGCAGCGTTCTCAATTTGAGCTTGAGTACGAGTCTGGAATGGCAAGTTCTGACGAGAGAAGATCAATGCGGTCGGACCTTCAGCACGCGTTAATGCAGATTTCCAAGAAATTGCTGCTTCAACGGTGTCACATGGACGCCATGTGTTTAGATTTGGCGTACCACGAAGGGATGCGATCTGCTCAACAGGTTGATGCGTTGGACCATCTTCACCTAGACCAATTGAGTCATGCGTATACACATGGATCACGCGCTGTTTCATCAATGCAGACATACGTACCGCATTACGTGCATATTCCATAAACATCAGGAATGTTGCTACATAAGGGATGAACCCGCCATGCAGTGCAACACCATTCGCGATTGCAGTCATACCGAATTCACGTACGCCATAGTGTACGTAGTTACCTGCCGGATTGTCCTGTAAGCCTTGCGCGCCTTTCCAAAGGGTCAGGTTAGAACCTGCAAGATCCGCAGAACCACCTAGAACTTCTGGCAATAATGGAACAAGTGCTTGCAATGCATTTTGGCTGGCTTTACGCGTTGCAATTGTTTCAGCTTTGGCATTCACTTCTGCAATATAGGCATCCGCTTTTGCAACGAAGTCAGCCGGTAATTCACCAGATAAACGACGTTTAAATTCAGCGGCTTCAGTTGGATATTTTGCAGCATAAGCAGCAAATGTTTCGTTCCAAGCTGCTTCTGATTCAGCACCTTTAGCTTTCGCATCCCAAGCTGCGTAAACATCTTCAGGAATTACAAATGCTTCATCAGTCCAGCCTAGTGCTTCACGAGTCAAGACGATTTCGTCATGACCGAGTGGTGCACCATGACTGTCTTCTTTACCTTGCTTGTTTGGTGAACCTAGACCAATCACAGTTTTACAAATAATGATGGTTGGTTTAGCAGTTTCAGCTTTAGCTTCTAAAGTTGCCTGACGGATTGCATCTGCATCGTGGCCATCAACTTTAATCACTTGCCAGCCGTACGCCAGGAAGCGTTGTTCTGTATTGTCAGAGAACCAGCCTTCCACTTCGCCATCAATCGAGATGCCATTGTCGTCATAGTAAGCAATCAATTTGCCCAGACCCAATGTTCCTGCCAAAGAACATGCTTCGTGAGAAACACCTTCCATCAAACAGCCATCGCCAAGGAAGCAGTAAGTGAAGTGATCTACAACTTGGATATCGTCTTTGTTAAATTGTGCAGCTAGGGTTTTTTCAGCCAGTGCAAAACCAACAGCATTCGCGATGCCTTGACCTAAAGGACCAGTCGTCGTTTCAATTCCTGGCGCATAGCCCAATTCCGGGTGACCAGGTGTTTTAGAATGAAGTTGACGGAATGCTTTTAGATCTTCAATCGAAAGATCGTAGCCCGTTAAATGAAGAAGCGCATATTGAAGCATAGAGCCATGGCCATTTGACAATACAAAACGGTCACGGTTTGCCCAATTCGGGTTGGTCGGGTTGTGGTTCATGAATTCACGCCAAACCACATCAGCGATATCTGCCATCCCCATTGGAGCACCTGGATGTCCTGAGTTTGCTTTTTGCACAGCATCCATTGCCAATACACGAATTGCGTTTGCAATACGACGTTCATTAAGCGGGGTTGTCATAAATCAGAGTCCAAAATATTCAGAAATAGGAAATGATGAAAAGACTTTCAAAACTGCTGTCTATTGTCTTAAAAAAACAGCGAGGGGTAAAGACTAACCAACAATATTTATCAGTTTATTGAGTGTCTCTTGCCTTATCGTACAATTATTCCACATTTCTTCTTCGGCTTTGATTCGCTCTACTGGTTTACAGATTGAATTATCCTGCATTTCAAAAGCGACTTTAATTTCTGTATCTGGATTTCAAGCTGATAAACAGGATTGAATTTATGCTGATTTTGTTTCTATTTCATAGGTCTCACACCATTATTTTTGAAGAAAATTCATACAATTCTCTGATCTATTCATAATGTAATTTGTATTAAATTTTATAAAATATTGGCAGGATTGTTTGATATACAGGTGAAATCTAATTTGCTTAGGCTAATTTCCAACCTCGGCAGACTTATTGTCCTTGACAATCTTTAGGCAAATAGCGCTGCTGAATATCAGTGGAATAACATTTGTCACTATGAACATCAAAAGCGACTGATTTCCCGCGAATGGCCATATCGACTCCCTGCTCTCGTATCTTGAACTCTATCCGGCAAGCGGCATTAATAACGACTTTTTCGATATATTGACCATGCCCACCAATCTGGCGTCCGGCATCACAGTGCTGATCCGAAGCAATAAACTGGGTTCGATATGCTCCAGCCTGTTCAAACACTTCGGCCAATTGATTACGCACGACATAAGCTTGATAACTCATAAAAGCCATCGTCACTAAAATCGCGATAATGATGAGCACGATCAGCACTTCAATCAGGGTAAATGCCTTTTGATACATGATTTCTGATCTCCTTACAGTCTTGCTCCAAGAAGTCCATAGCAAAAAATGTCGCCATTCCTAACCAGCTAATGTGGAAGACTTAGCGCTAATATGAAGATATACCCGAACATCAACAAGACATTTGGTCGCAAGGCGCACAGCCTGAATCTGCTTTATTGATGTAATGATCACTTGCTTAAGTAAATTTTGAATTTTGAGCTTTGTATTTTTTCTATCGTCTATTTTTTTAAGATTTAATCGGAAATCTAAGCATTTAATTTTCTGACAGTCTGACGGATTAAAATATTGTTGCTTCATATTCCCCAATCAATAATGCTGTCTAAATAGACATATCAATTTTTTTAATTCTATTAATCAATTAAAAACACAATAATTTGAAACAATTTCGACCAATTTTGTCGTGTTAAGCTAGTCCTAGAGCGCAACTCGATGTAACATATCGGGTCTTTAAAATTAACTGTGATAGGACTATGCGCGAGTACGCTGTATTTACTTCGGAATCTGTAAGCGAAGGCCATCCAGATAAAATGGCTGACCAAATCAGTGACGCTATTTTGGATGCAATCTTAAAAGAAGACCCATATGCACGGGTTGCTTGTGAAACGCTTGTAAAAACAGGTGCGGTTGTACTTGCCGGTGAAATCACAACGACAGCAAATGTTGATTTTGAGGCAATTGTACGTCATACCGTAAACGGAATTGGTTATCACCATTCTGATCTTGGTTTTGATGGTTCAACCTGTGCCGTGATCAACATGATTGGTAAACAGTCACCTCAAATTGCTCAGGGTGTAGACCGCCAGAAACCTGAAGATCAGGGTGCCGGTGACCAAGGTTTAATGTTCGGTTATGCAAGCCGCGAAACTGATGTATTAATGCCTGCGCCGATTTCATATGCGCATCGCTTGATGGAAAAGCAGGCTGAATTACGTCGTAATGGCACCTTGCCATGGTTACGCCCAGATGCAAAAAGTCAGGTAACTTTTGCTTATGAAAATGGCGTACCAGTTCGTTTAGATGCAGTCGTTCTTTCAACTCAACATGATCCTGAAATCACTCAAGCAAACCTGAAAGAGGCTGTGATTGAAGAAATCGTGAAGAAAATCATTCCTGCTGACATGTTCCATGCAGACACCAAATTCCACATCAACCCAACGGGTATGTTTGTGATCGGTGGTCCTGTAGGTGACTGTGGTTTGACTGGCCGTAAAATTATCGTAGATACCTACGGCGGTATGGCACGTCACGGCGGTGGTGCTTTCTCTGGTAAAGATCCATCTAAAGTTGACCGCTCTGCTGCGTATGCAGGTCGTTATGTGGCGAAAAACATCGTTGCTGCTGGCTTGGCTGACAAGTGTGAGATTCAGGTGTCTTATGCGATTGGTGTTGCTGAGCCAACTTCAATTTCAATCAATACATTCAATACTGCAAAAGTCTCTGAAGAATTGATTATTGCACTGGTTCGTGAACATTTCGACTTACGTCCATATGGCATTACCCGTATGCTTGACCTGATCCAGCCAATGTATAAGCAAACTGCTGCTTATGGTCACTTCGGTCGTGAAGGTTCAGATACTGCATTTACTTGGGAAAAAACTGACAAAGTGGAAGCGCTTAAAGCCTCTGCTGGTCTATAAGTTTTTCTTAAAAAAAGCCTGCATCATGCGGGCTTTTTTATGTCTTTCATTTCTTCATTTTTAGAATTATCTCTGGCTCATGATGCCAAATATCTAAATACCAAACTTCATACTATAATCTGCATGTCGAATGATAGTTTTGAAGCTCCCCTCTCTGTGAATATCACTATTCCATGAAACTTTAAACAACTTCCGACTGTGCCATTACAGTATAAGTATCGAAAAAAGTTACAGTTAATCAACAAATGTTGATCTATTTGCTAGCATAAATCTAAACAAATGGCTGCTAAATTAGATTGCAGCTCTACAACAACAAAAGGATATTACTCGATGAATAAATTACTGATTGCTTTAGGTTTGGCGACCACTGTTGCCTTAGTCGGCTGTAGTAAAGAAGAAGCGCCTGAAACCGGCGCAACCACAGGTGAGCATTTAGAAAATGCAGCCAATCAAGCCGGTCATGATATGGAAGATGCCAGCCGTGAGGCTGCGGTAGAAACCGAACGAGCAATGGATAATGCCGCGGAAAATACTGCTCAGGCAGCGGACGAAGCAGCTGCTGCAACGTCTAGAGCAGCAGATGCCACTGCGGAAGCAGCACGTAAAGCAACTGCAGCAACAGCTGCGGCAGTTGAGGAAGGTGCCGGAGAAGTTCGGGAAAAAGCTGAAAACTGATTTTAGGATTCAGCTTGATGTTTAAAAGCCTGCGATTGCAGGCTTTTTTATCAGAGATGATTTTAAATATCGAATGATCTAAATTGAAATTGCATTATTTCTTGATGGGATCAATTTTTTATCTAAATGATTCGATAAAATCAAATAAATTGATAAAACTTATCAAGTATTAGAATGACTTAATTGTGATTGAATCGGCAAAACGGGCTGCATTTAAACTGAAATTCAGTAGAATACCAGCCTTTATTTTTAAAATTTAATCTCCCATGTCAGTCATTGTTGCTGCTTCCCAACGGTCGAATATTTCGGTCTGGGCAGCTTTTATTTTGCTTATCATAGGTACAATCGGTGCCTATCAAATCGTAGGCTTAAATCAGGCCCTATTATTTTTGGTTGGTGGTGCACTGGGCATGACCCTGTACCATGCTTCATTTGGTTTTACTTCGAGCTGGCGTGTCTTTATCAAGGAACGTCGCGGCCGTGGTTTACGTGCGCAGATGATTATGCTGGCGCTGGCAGTTTTACTGTTCTTCCCCGCTTTAGGTGCAGGTGAATTGTTCGGCAACCCAGTCAAAGGCAATGTTAACCCCGTTTCCATGTCAGTCATGATTGGTGCCTTTATTTTCGGTATCGGTATGCAACTTGGTGGCGGCTGTGCATCCGGTACCCTTTATACCGTAGGTGGTGGTAGCGCACGTATGCTGGTGACGCTCTTGTTCTTCTGTATCGGGTCAGTGATTGCGACCTCGCACCTTGACTGGTGGTTTGCCCTTCCGCATCTTAAACCCATTTCTCTAGTAGAAAGTTTAGGCGTCCTCCCTGGATTGCTGTTGAGCTTTATCGTTTTTGCCATCATTGCTGCGGCGACTGTTTATTTCGAAAAGAAACGTCATGGCAGCCTGGAAATTGAGCCACGCAGTGAATATCAGGGCTGGAAGCGCTTTATTCGTGGTCCATGGCCTTTGATTTGGGGCGGTATTATCCTGACCTTACTCAACTTTGCTACTTTGGCACTGGCAGGTCGTCCTTGGGGCGTGACCTCTGCACTGGCTGTGTGGGGTGCCAAAGGTGCAAGTCTTGTAGGTGTTGATGTAGCCTCTTGGGATTATTGGCAAAGAGCAGGCAATGCCAAAGCACTGGCAGAATCATTATGGTTTGATATTACCTCAATGATGAACTTCGGTATCATGCTGGGTGCTTTGTTGGCGGCGAGTCTGGCAGGTAAATTTGCGCCGAATTTCAATATTCCAAAACGTTCACTGATTGCTGCTGTTGTAGGTGGCATAATGCTGGGTTACGGCGCACGCTTAGCTTATGGTTGTAATATCGGTGCATATTTCAGTGGAATTGCGTCGGGTAGTCTGCATGGCTGGTTATGGCTGGTCTTCGCTTTTATTGGTAACGGGATCGGGGTAAAACTTCGTCCGATTTTCTTCCCGGATGAAAAACCGCAGTCTGAAAAACTGACCGGTTGCTAATGCTTAAAATCAAAAAAGCCCATCTGTGATGGGCTTTTTTCTGGCTTTAGGATTTACAGCGCAGCTTTTAAATTACAGCCATAACCCATGGTCTGCTGAACCTGACGATAAGTCGTATAACGATCCAGAATAAAGGTATAAAAATGATCAGCATCAGAGAAATTAGCTTTTAAATTTTCATTCTTGGCATTGGGCAATTTAATGTCATCGACCAGTTTCAGATTGTAATGTCCCAAACGGTACATATCGGAAAAATAACTATTCATCATATTGCAATAGGCGACTTTACTGGGTTTTAATGCAGTACTGCTGACAAGATGCTGGTTCAAGCTTTGCAGATTATTGACATCTAAAGGAAACTGGTGCGCGAAAGCAATGCTTTCGACTTTCTTAAATTTCTGAAAGTCTTGGGCTAACTGGACATTGAGTGCATCAAAACGTTGCTGCAGTTCCTCTGCAGTCTGAACCTGATATTTGACTGGATCTACGACCGGTTTTTGTGGTTGTTCCGAACATGCAGTTAATCCAGTGAGCAGCGCTAATGACGTTAGCCATACCTTCATGTTTATACACTCAATTTAAATATACCAACACTTATTATGCCTGAAAGCAGTTTGATGTACTGTTTAAAGTATTTTCTCATTCATATAACGCCAGTAGCGCTTTGGCACATATTGAATATGCAATTTCATGTTCTTGCGCGCCTGAATATTCACACTGTTGAAATAATCTTTCCAGAGCTGATCATATAGCAGCTCTTGATCATCCAATTCAATACTGAATGACTGACTATGACCAATCCGGATTTGTGGATCAATTATTTCAGCGTTCATCTCGACCTGATGCATTTGCCTTAAATCATAATAAATACCGTAATTACGCTGCTCGTCATAAATCAGCCAGCTTTGATCCTGATAACGCTCCTGAAAATGTCGGGAAATAATCGGCAAGACATTAAAATCCGGTCTGACCAGACTCAGAAACAAACCATCTTTGGCTTTTTTAAAGCGTACAAAAGCCTCCATACGATGCTTTTCCCGCCCCACTTGCTTGGCCCATTGCGACATGCCGATCACCGCAGTATGACCATAATCTTTATCGACTGGACGCTGGTTTTGAAAGACATAGACTGCAAAATCAAAAAGAGTCTGGAACGCTGCTTCCTGCTCTGACAAAAACGTATAGTAAAAAGCACGCAAACTGCTGGAAGATACTTTCTGCTTTAATCCCTGCCACACCCGCTGCCCATGCTGATCATTAGAGGCCACATGGATAAATTCATCAAATAAACCTGTTTGTGCTTGAGGATTGGCCGTCACTATCACGTTAAATTCTTTAAACTCGAAAGCACGAAATACACAACTGAGCAGACCAGTCATGCTGCCATCAAAACAGTAACTTGCCACTAGAAACCCAATCCTAATTGAGGTGAAAGTTGCTGCTGATATTTGGATTGTCCTGACATCAAAATTTGCTGGCGAATCTGATGGGACTGCTGATCTTTCTTAAATTTCGGTGTATCTGCACAGCGGATAAAATGCTGCGCCCGGTTATAAGCCACGCCCATGCGTTTTAGCTGGTCAATATGAATCTGTCCAAAACGGCGGGCCTGTACAATTTTCTGGGCAGAACGTACACCTATACCGGGTACCCGTAGAATCATTTTATAGTCGGCACGGTTAATATCGACTGGAAAGGCTTCAGGATGACGCAAGGCCCAACTGAGTTTGGGATCAATATCCAGCTCCAGATTCGGATGCTGCTCATCGACAATTTCATCAGCAGCAAAGCCATAAAAACGCATTAGCCAGTCAGATTGATACAGACGATTTTCTCTTAATAATGGTGGTGCTGAGCCAATGGCGGGTAAGGCTTTCTCTTCAGGGTTAATCGGAATATAACCAGAGAAATACACCCGTTTCAGCTTGAATTCCTTATAATGCCGATCAGCCATTAAAATAATGTCCTGATCGGTTTCACTATGCGCGCCCACCACCATCTGTGTGGTTTGTCCGGCAGGTACAAATTTTGGAACGGACTTGATCAGCTTGCGTTCATCTTTGAGCTGGATCAACCGGTCGCGTACAATGCCCAAGTCTTTTTGTACTTCGGCATGGGTTTTCTCAGGCGCAAATTTTTGCAGTCCCGCTTCCGTCGGCATTTCAAGATTAATACTCATACGGTCGACATACAGTCCGGCTTCGGTAATGATCTCCTGTGATGCACCCGGAATAGTTTTCAGATGGATATAGCCATTAAAGTTTTCTTCGAGTCTAAGTTTTTTGACCACCTGTAGCATCCGTTCCATGGTGTGATCGGCCGATTTAAAAATTCCCGAACTGAGAAACAGCCCCTCAATATAATTACGCCGATAAAAATTCATGGTCAGATCGACGACTTCCTGCACGGTAAATGCTGCACGCTGGACGTCATTGGAACGGCGCGAAACACAATAGGAACAGTCAAAAATACAGACATTAGAGAACAGAATTTTCAATAAGGACACACAGCGGCCATCTTCGGTATAACTATGACAGATACCACTCCCGGTATTGCCCACACCCTTGTCTTTATTTTTACGGGTGCTACCACTAGATGAACAAGACACATCATACTTCGCAGCATCGGCTAAAATTTGCAGTTTTTCACGGATACGATCAGACATGAGCTCAGAGAATATGTGACCAAAAAGCTATTATAAAGTGTTCAATTCTAGGCTAATAAAAGTTCTATCTTCTTGGCGACGTAGCGTGTCGCAAGAAATGTAAATAACACGTAACCCATGCTGCAGTATTTCAAAATAAAATAACCAATATGATTTGCTTAATTTTGTGCTCAAAGGCAAAGTAAAAGCATAACAAGGAGCAAATCTATGTCTTTATTAGAAAATCTCGGAATTAAACATCCTATTTTCTTGGCACCGATGGCAGGTGTCTCTACGCCCGAGCTTGCTGCCGAAGTGTCCAATCAGGGCGGCTTGGGTTCACTGGGTCTGGGGGCCAGCAGTATCGAGGCTGCACGAGAACAGATTTTAAAGACCCAGGAACTGACAGATTGCCCTTTTCAGGTTAATTTTTTCTGTCATGAGAGTGTACCTGTAGATGAGGCTGTAGCGCAGGCATGGATTGCACAATTTAAAGATAAATTTGCCGAATATGGCGCTCAGGCACCGGATCATTTGGAATGCATTTATCCGAGTTTTAAAGACAATGATAACTTCCTGAATCTGGTATTAGAAACCAAACCGCGAGCAGTCAGCTTTCATTTTGGGATTCCGCATCCGCATCAGATTCAAGCCTTAAAACAGGCCGGGATTCTGACCATGGTGTCTGCCACCAATTTTGCCGAAGCTAAAGCTATTGAAGCGGCCGGAATTGATATCATTATTGCGCAGGGTATTGAGGCTGGTGGCCATCGCGGGATTTTTAGCACCAAGTTTGATGCTTCAGTCAAAACCTCCAATCTGGTGAAGCTGATCAAACAGCATTCTTCCTTGCCGATTGTAGCGGCAGGCGGGATTATGACGGGTGAGCAAGCGCGTCAAATGATGGATTTCGGTGCAGATGCCGTGCAACTTGGGACTGCATTTGTGCAGTGTAAATCTTCTAATGCCAATGATGCCTATCGTAAAGCCTTATTTTCCAAGCCACTCACTCAGGTGAGTGCCAGTATTTCCGGTCGTCCTGCACGTGGCATTATTAACCACTGGCATATTGAGGTGGATACACCCGATCGGCTGGATGTTCCCGCTTATCCATATACTTATGATCTGGCCAAGCAATTACATGCTGCTGCTGCCAAACATGGGGATCAAGGTTATGGTGCATTCTGGGCAGGTTCGAACGTGGCACAGATTCGTGAAATGGAAGCTTCCGATCTGATTAACCAGCTCATACTGGAAATGAAGCATCTTTAATACTTGAATCATAAAAAAACCTCTCCACATGGAGAGGTTTTTAATTTATCTAGAATTAGCGTGTGACACGATGCCAGGCATCTTTAACTGCAAATTTCGCTTCTTCCCAGTTGAGGCGAGACTCACCTTTTAACTGTTCCCACTTGGTACGCAGTTCAGGTTCGGCACGGTCAAAATCCGTATCATGCTCATACATCGGACGATTTTCATAACCAACCCGGTAAGCACCACGATAATCACGATCATAATCTAGATCGCCATATGTGCTACGCGTTTCATTGAAATACGGGCGATTATGATACTCATCTCTCCAGTAATTATCTTCTGCTCTCAAATGATCTGGATGTCGATAGTTATCTGCCTCAGGAAAGTTCTCTGGGTGCTGGTAATTATCTGCCTGTTTCTCATGATCAGGTGTCGCAATGTCATTACCTGCAATACCGCCAACAACACCACCGATAATACCACCCACCACTGCACCTGGAGGGCCACCTACCAGACCTGCAACTGCGCCTACCGCAGCTCCACCCAAAGTACCGGCACTGGTCGCAGCCAGATTATCTTCACCTTCATTCATGTCTGGAACACGAGGATTATCTTTCACGGGTGTATTCAAATCTGGACGTGCATTAGTATCAGTCGGATTGATATTCAGGCCTTCACTGCGTTCTTGTGGCAATTCCGTTGACGTTTTATGGCTAAACTCTGTGACTGGACGATTGGTATTTGTCATTACAGATCTCCCTCAATGATGACGATAAACAAGATGGATCACATCTGGTTTATATCTGGATAGGTTCATCATAGAGGAAGCTTGAGTAAGCAATGTCCAAGTCCTGTCCAGTTTAAGTGAACAAACTGTGCTGCTATGTATTAGACAGGCTGAAGTGTAAACAAAATGCAAAAATCAGCCTGCTCAAGATAAAAAAGGTAGGGATTTCATGCAAAAAATATTACATGATTCGCTGAATTTTGCCCGTCATTACTTGGTTTCCAGTAAATTCACCTGCTCGACCTGTACATCAGTCATGGTTAAACCATGTTCTAGCAGTGCATTAAAATAATCTTCTACCACACGATACTGGTCAGCGGTATTTTCTACCTGATACATGCTTTGACGAAACTCGTTACTGGAACGCAGTCCTTTGGTGTACCAGGCAATATGTTTACGGGAAATTCGGCAGCCGGAATACTCGCCGTAAAATTCGTATAATTCTGTCAAATGTCCCAGCAGTACATCTTTAACTTCTGTAATACTTGGTGCGTCAAGATGTTGACCAGTTTTTAAATAATGGGCAATTTCACGAAAAATCCAGGGGCGACCTTGTGCTGCACGACCAATCATAATTGCGTCTGCACCGGTATAATCCAGCACGTATTTGGCTTTTTCCGGACTGTCGATATCACCGTTGGCAATCACAGGAATCTTCAACATTTCCTTTACGTCTTTGATTAAAGAATAACGCGCGGTATTCAGGTACATATCTTCACGGGTACGGCCATGTAAAGCTAGCGCTGCAATTCCGGCTTGTTCAGCACATTTAGCGACACGCATAATATTTTCCTGACCGTTCAAATAACCAAGACGGGTTTTTAAGGTCACTGGCACATCAACTGCAGCCACAACTGCATCCAGAATACGCGCAACTAGATCTTCATCCTGCAATAAAGCAGAACCGGCGAGTCGGTTACAGACCTTTTTGGCTGGGCAGCCCATATTAATATCAACAATTTGCGCACCATTGGCCACCTGATAACGTGCCGCTTCAGCCAGATCATGGGGATCTGAACCAGCAATCTGCGCTGAAATCGGTGCCAGCTCTCCATCAAAATTGGCACGATATAAGCTCTTTTTACTCATGCGCAAAGTTTTGTCAGATGTCATCATTTCACTGACCGCATGGCCTGCACCAAAGTATTTGCACAAGGTTCTAAACGGACGATCGGTCACACCTGCCATGGGAGCGACAATCAAATTGTTTGACAGTTGATATGGACCAATATACATATAAATTCATCACTTTTTTGATGGGCATAGTATACTGCATCTGCCTTATTCGCTCATCTTTTCAATTAATTTACGACACCATGAATAAAACTTTCGCTTCTTGTTTTTCTTTTAAGTCATTGTCTGTACTTGTACTTTCTCTGGGTCTTGCCGGTTGTGGCAATGGTTCATGGTGGTCAAAAGATGATGAACCGACACTTGAAGTTGAACATATTCGCAAAGCTATTCCAAACCGTGTCAACCAACGTGAGTCTTGGGCACAAGATATTTATGACATTACCGAACAGCTCGGCATTCCTCAGACCAAGGAAAATGTTTGTACGATTGTGGCAGTGGTTGATCAGGAATCTAACTTTGTTGCAGATCCTACTGTTCCGGGTTTGGGTGAAAAGGCGGTTAAGGAAGTCCAAGGTCGCCTTGATGAAAAATTCAAAGATAAGCTTGGTCAAGCAATTGGTGGCACAGTTGCAGGATATTTCCAGGAAGTTCTCAAGAACCATCCGAGTCCTGAAGACAACTACTTAAGCCAGATGCGCCGGGTCAAAACCGAACGTGAACTCGACGAATTATATCGTGAAATATTTGATTATATGTCAAAGCATTATCATGTTAGCGCCCTGACTGGTGCTGCCAAACTGGTCGGCCAGAATATTGGCGAGAAAATGAATCCAATTACCACCTTGGGTTCAATGCAGGTACATATCAGCTATGCGAAAGAACATAAACGCCAAGGCGGCAATATCGCAGAGTTACGTACCGATCTCTACAGTCAATATGGCGGTCTGTATTATGGGATTCATCGCCTGATGATGTATCCGGCGGATTATGACAAGCCAATTTATCGTTTTGCGGACTATAACTCGGGCATGTATTCCAGTCGAAATGCCGCTTTTCAGAGCATGTTAAATGATTTAACTGAAGCCGAACTTGATCTGGATGGCGACTTATTGCTCTATACTAAAGATGGCGCGATCCGTTCGCAGAAGAGTCAATCTGAGCGTGAGTTAATCAGTGTTTTTGCCAAAAATAATTTTATTATCACTGAACGTCAAATCCGAGCTGATTTAAAGAAAGAAAAAGATAAAGACTTTGAAGATACGATGACTTATCGTGGTGTCAGCAAGCTTTATCAGGAAAAAACGGGTAAAGATCCTATCTATGCCATTATGCCTGAAGTGGTCATTTCCGGACCAAAATTAAGTCGTGATTATAATACTAACTGGTTTGCTACCCGCGTCGATGGTCGATATCAAACATGCATGCGCAAAATCAAAAATCTAAAACTCTAGCCTTATTTGATTTTGATGGAACCCTGTATCTACATGATAGCTTTACCGGGTTCATTTTCCATGCCTTAAGAAAACGGTATATTGTGAAACGCGGCATGCAAATTTTGCCATGGATACAGGCCTATTATTTAAATTTCTATCCGGCACACCGCATGCGACCCAAATTGTATGCCAGCATGTTTAAAAACAGTGATGCAGAGGAAATTCTGCAATTAGCTCAGGATTATGCACAACAACTAATATTCAAGTTGAATCCGAAATTATTAGAACAACTTAAACAGCATCAACAATTAGGACATGAAGTCGTGCTGGTATCAGCCTCATTGGATTTGTATCTTAAACCGGTGTGCAGTTATTTAAATATCGATTTAATCTGTAGCGAAGTTGAAATCAAAGCTGGGAAATTGACAGGGTTTTATCAAACTCCTGACTGTAGTAACACACAAAAGAAAATTAGAATTCTAGAAAAATATAATCTGGATAATTATGCTGAAATTTATGCTTATGGGAATAGCAAGGAAGATATAGAAATGCTCAGTCTGGCGCAGCAAAGCTATTTTGAGGGTCAAGATCAACAGCTTCCAAAAATTAATATTTCAGCTCATTCGATGCCATATTAGTCCTTTCCATTCTATCGGGTTAACCTACTAAACACCTTTAGACAACGCTATAAATGGCAGATTAACTTTTTACTTTATGCCTTGAAATCATCTTAAATAGCTTCGTAATCAGGGCTTTTACTTCCTGAAGTATTCGCCTCCTAGCTAAAAAAACCACTTCATTTGAAGTGGTTTTTTTAGCTTTAAGAAAAATTATTTCTTAAACGGAAATGCATATTTCACAATACGTTTGATCACACTACCGTACTGTTTTACCAAGCTGGCATTGTTATAGTTCAAACCATATTTTTCACAAACAGCCTGAACTTTCGGTGCCATTTGACGATAGCGACGTGCAGGTACATCAGGATACAAATGATGTTCAATCTGATGACTTAAATGACCCGTCAAGATATGAAACGCTTCAGAACCGGTCAGGTTGGATGAACCACGGATCTGACGCATATACCAGTGACCACGACTTTCATTTTGCAGTACCGATTTCGGGAATACTTCGACATCTTTGGTAAAGTGACCGCAGAAAATAATACTAAAGGTCCAGATATTACGCAGACCGTTGGCCACCATATTACCGGTCAAAACCGGTAAAGCCGCAGGACCTGCTATCAATGGAAAGAATACATAATCCTTAAACAACTGTTTACCAATTTTGCTCTGCATTGGACGCCATTCTTCTTTGGTCTGCTCTTTGCTTTTGCGACCTTTGAAGTATTTACCCAATTCAAGATTCTGAATCGCAACGCCCCACTGGAACAATAAACAGAATGGCACTGCATAAATCGGTTGCAATAAATAACCCGGTTTCCAGCGCTGTTCCGGGAACAAGCGTAATAGACCATAACCGATATCATCATCCATACCCTTAATATTGGTATAAGTATGATGCTTAAAGTTATGGGTTTGACGCCAGTTGTCTGAAGTCCCTACAATATCCCATTCATAGGTCTGACCATTCAATTTAGGATCATTCATCCAGTCATATTGACCGTGCATGACGTTATGACCCAGTTCCATATTTTCCATGATTTTGGCAAAGCCCAACAGGCCTGTCCCCAACAACCACGCTGGCGGGAACCAGCCTGCAAACAGCAAAGCACGACCGGCAATCGATGAATAGCGAATGGTTGAATAGACACGACGGATATATTTGGCGTCTTTTTCACCCAGATCATCTAGCACTTCTTGTTTAATTGCATCAAGTTCACGTGCAAGTTCATCGAGTTCTACTTGTGATAATTCACGGTTTTTAGGATTTTTAAAATATTGAAATTTTACTGGCATATTCATAGGATAAAACTCGCTTATAGGTCGATGACTAGATCAGTCTGCGCTGAGTTAACACAAATTTTGAGCAGATTACCTGGCTCAGTATTTCGTGCGCCGTTTACCAAATTCTTGGTCGAACCTTCCACTTTATTGCAGGCGCATTTATTACAAATGCCCATACGGCAACCATGTGTCGGTTTGATATTTTGTTGTTCCAGACTCACCAAAATGGACTGGCCTTTTGGAATACTGACAATTTTTTTCGACTGAGTCAGGGTGACATTAATAAAGCCGATATCGGATTGATCCGCCAGACTCATGCTAAAGGCTTCACCCTTAAACTCTTTGGCTGAAGCAAACAGCTGCTCTGCAGTCGATACAAAACCTGACGGGCCGCAGCAATAGACCGTGCTATTTTCCAGATTTTGCAAATCTGTCAGATAAGTTTCATTCAGACGAGCTGCCGCAGCTTGTTCTTGCGTGGCATAAACATGAAATGAGAAATTTGCATGTTTCTGAGCAAGTTCTTCGAAACGTGCTTTAAATGCTGCATCTTGATGTTTTTTAACCCAGTACCACAAGCTCACTGGTGTTGATAATTCACCCTTTTTGCTCAGGCTTTCCAGCATGCTCAGCATTGGGGTAATCCCGCTGCCTGCTGCAAGCAAGATCAGTGGACTCGCCTGCTGAGGCACAGTCATATCGCCATAAGGCTGACCAAATTCGATGACATCACCCACTTGCGCCTGCTCTGCAAACCAGGTGCTGACTTTACCGGCATGGACTTTTTTCACAGTCAATAACACATGCTGGGCATCTACATGGGTCAAACTATAGCTACGTTCATAACGGATGCCCTTCACCACCACATAGACCGGATGGTGTTGCCCCGCTTTACCAAACTTAAATAAACGATTCACTTGAATTTTCAGACTCAGCATATCCTGTGCAGCATTTTCCTTGTGCACAATCTTGCCCAATGGCTGATTCAACGACCATATCGGATTGAGTTTCTGAATCCAGAAATTAATCGCATGCTGATCGACGACACTGTCAGACAGTGCATTCAACGGCATTTTAAGTTTTTGGAGTACATGCATCGTTATCGACATCATCTTGAGGTTTTGAATTATTATACACATGTATATATATTTGTATATACATGTGTATTGTTTCCATTCATTTCACAAGCCTGTCGTGCTCGGTTATAATCAAACGATTCATGCATGAACCTATTGATGAACGAGCCTTCAATGAAAATAAGCAGTGACGCATCTCTACTACAATCGAAAAGCATTGATGAGCCGATTATCGTACGGAGTGTCGGTCGCAAGGCCACCATTACCAAAGAAGAACTGTTTCAGGCAGCATTAAACCTGATTGGTCCACAAAAAAGTATTGCATCGTTGAGCCTGCGCGAAGTCGCACGTGAGGCCGGTATTGCGCCAAACAGTTTCTATCGTCATTTTAAAGATATTGATGAGCTGGCCATTGAGCTGATTGATCGTGCCGGGATTGTATTACGTCAGATTCTGCATGAAGCACGCTTAAAAGCCTCCCGACAAAGCAGTATTATTCGTAGTTCGGTCGAAATTTTTATTGCTCAGCTGGATGCAGATGAAGGCAATTTAAGCCTGTTATTGCGTGAAGGTTATACCGGTTCAAAATCGTATAAACAGGCTGTAGAACGCCAGTTAAATTATTTTCAGCAGGAATTGCAGGATGATTTGATTCGTCTGGAACGCCTGAATAATAGAAAGTTATTACATGCCGATATTGCCGCCAAAGCCATTACTCAACTGGTGTTTAACATGGGGGCCAATGTCATTGACATGCCGGCTGAAGACCGCCAGGAAATTGCCGAACAGACCATGCTCATGATTCGGATGATTCTGGAAGGCGCTCGCCATCTGGAAGATTCGCAGCTGCGTTAATTTTCCGATTTGCATGAAGTAGTATAAAAAGAGACGTAATCAACGTCTCTTTTTTATGATGATTACAAAAGTGCGAGTTGGGCTTTGACCGCCTTTGCAGTGGCTTCCGGATACTCAAGCGGAAACATATGTCCGCCTTCGACCACTGAATAATTGATCCGATAAATCTTGTGCATGCCTTGCGGCAAACCCTGCTGATAAAACTGGCTCTGCTCTGCAGTCATCAGATGAATCGGCACTTCAGGTGGTCGTCTTGGCGTACGCCACCACCATGCCGGTACAGTCCGGAAAATCTCCGCTTCTACCTGTTTTAGAATGCTCAAAGTCACCCCACCGCGTTCAGGTTCTGGCTGAATGCCACTCTCGATATAATCAGCAAAACATTGCTCATCAAAATTGCTAAATAAGCGGTTTGATCTGAGTGCATCAACTGCGGCCTGTTTCGATGGCCAGTGATCCTTGCGTTTTAGCGTAATTCCTGCAGGTGTATAGCGATCGATACTTTTCAGATTCAGCTTTTTAACCAGTTCAAACATGGCGCTGTTTTTTCCAATAATAAATGGCGGATCCATAATTAACAGTTTGGAAAACAGTTCCGGACGTCGATACGCTGCCATCAAAGTCACCAGACCACCAAAGGAATGTCCAAGACCCACCACCTGCTGCTGAGGAAATTGCTGCTCGATATCTGCAATGACTTCATCGACCAGATAGCGCCAGTCTGGCGTAATCGGATATTGCGACTTCATGCCAATCAGGGGAATCGCTTTGACCTCATATTCTGGCTGGAAACAGTCCAGAAATTTCTGATAGGTTGCCGCAGGGATGCCATTGGCATGGGTAAAATGTAGGGCTTGTTTCATTATTTTCCAAACGCAGCGCGTATTCATCCTGAAATCATCGGATGAGCTTACTGATCTGAAAAGTCATGTGGCAGTGCCAAAATGCTCAAAGTATGACCTTAAAGTCATCTCTTCTTATTTTATTAAACGAATTTAAGATTTATTTCTGCGATACCGTCAAATGCTGCATGGCTAGAAAAGTTGCCCCGCAACTGGTCTTATCCCCCGCGATGACGATTGCCCGTCCTTTGACAGTAACAGATAAATCGCTGGAGATTGCGGTGACCATGGTCTGGCATTTGGGACAATAATGCTTCATGCCATTTAAATGTACGGCGATGCCATTCATAATCAAAGACGGCTCACTTCCCACCACAATACCACCGTGAGTGGTTTTGGCACCGAGACCAATAAAGGCTTTGGACATACTTTTTAGTTCTTGTTATTCAGTAGGCTGATTTTAAACACAAGAAAAATGACAGGCCAGTATTCCCCGACCAAAACAATATAAAAGCCGAATTTCGGCCATAAAAAAAAGCAGCCCGAAAGCTGCATTTTTTAATTGCTTAAAACTTAAGGCTTGACGACTACCATCACCTGGATTGCTTCCGGGGTCACAGATAAACCATCCAGTAGGCTGAGACCTTCTTTCTGCAACTTCTGTAAACGTGAAATTTCATCTTCACGGATACTTGGATTAAACTGTTTCAGATAGGTCAGACGGTCAATTTCATATTGCCATTTATTGCCATACACTTCTTTGGCTTGCTGCTTGAAGTTTGGCAATGCACTACGTGCCAGTTCAAGTGCTTGCTGATAACGTGCCTCAATCACATCACGACGTGCTTTCACTACCTGGCGGCAGCTGTTGCCATCTAAATGGTGTAGATACGGCTTCAGGATTTCTGGCGCAATTTTTTGTGAAAGATCCTGACCTTTCTCGCTTAATAACACACGAACCAATTGTTGCGGCAGGCTTGATGGCAAGTTCAATGCTTTCGGTGCAACCACATCGACCTTGAACCAGACTTCCAGCAATACCGAACCTTGTGGCAGTGCCGCAGATTTCAATACCGCAACGTTGGTGCTACCAAAGCCTTGAGTATTGATCATTTCCATCACACTTTCAGTGAATGGATGTTCCAGGGTCAGGTATTGCGCATCTTCGCGGATTTGTGCCTGATCACGATAGAAAGTGGCAGTGATGCCTTCTTCATCCAGCGTCAAACCTTGAACCTGCATTTGATCTGTTGGCTTGATGATCACGGTACCGTTACTTTGCTCGTCAAAGTCAATATTCGTGGACGCCATAAAGCGTTTCATGAAGATCGGCAAAGTAGTATTGTCATCATAGTCTTCAAGTGCGTTGACAATTTCCTGTGCTACCACCGGACGGCAAGAGTTGTACTCTAGCAAACGGTCACGGCCTTCCTGCAATTCAGCTTCCAGCGCTTCACGTTGCACGCTGACTTCTTCCAGCAGGTCTTCAAACGCTTGACCTTTGTCTGCCAATAGACAGTCTTTCAAGCGAACAATAAAGTTTTCTTGCAAGGTTTGTGCAGTTGGGGAAATATTGCCGAAAATATTCAAGGCTTCGTTATACCAGCGGAACATACGTTCTTGCGCAGTTCCCACCAGATAAGGCACATGAATCTGAATCCGGTTTTCCTGACCGATACGATCTAAACGGCCAATACGCTGCTCTAAAACGTCCGGGTTGGCAGGAAGATCGAACAGAATTAAATCAGATGCAAACTGGAAGTTACGCCCTTCTGAACCAATTTCCGAACAAAGTAAAATCTGCGCGCCATACGAATCTTCAGCAAAATAAGCGGCAGCCTGATCACGCTCTAACAAGCTCATGCCTTCATGGAACATCGCGGTACGAATACCGGCATGTAAGCGAAGTACATTTTCCAGCGCTTCAACCACTGGCCCGCTACGCGCAATCAGTAAGACTTTCTTGTGTTTAAGATCGGTACGTAAACGCTCCATCAGCCACATCACGCGTGGATCGGCTTCCATCCATGCACCATCGAGCTGGGCTTCTTCAGGCCACATTTGCTCACGCAACTTACCATCTTTCGACCAGTGTTCCGGTGCTGGTAATGGTGCCGGCTGACAGTCACGACCCGGGAAGCCCTGAATGGCTTCACGCGTATTACGAAACAGGATACGACCGGTACCATGACGGTCTAAAAGTTCGTGAATGGCACGGAAACGCTGCTCAGGATGATCTTCAATTGAATGACCCAACAAGGCCTCAATCGCAGTCAAATGTTCTGCTTCAAGTGGCAGATTTGACATCAACACTTCTGCAATTTTAGCGGTGTGCTGATATTGCGCTTCTTCATCCAGGAAACGATCCAGCGAGTTAAAGCGCTGCGGATCGAGTAAACGCAGGCGTGCAAAGTGACTTTCTACCCCGAGCTGTTCCGGTGTTGCCGTCAATAACAATACGCCCGGCGTATGTTCAGCCAGTTCTTCGACCAGATCATAACGGTCATTACCGCCATCTTCTTCGCTCCACATCAAATGATGTGCTTCATCGACCACCAGCAAGTCGAAACCGGCTTCGAGCGCCTGTTCACGCAGATCTTCATGGTCGACCATCAAATCGACAGAGGCAATAATTTTTTGTTCGGTCAGGAATGGGTTTTGTTCAGGATCATGCTCTTTGATTGATGCAGTACGGGTCAAATCAAATAACGAGAACTCAAGATTGAAACGACGGCGCATCTCAATCATCCACTGATATTGCAGCGAATCTGGTACTAAAATCAGGATGCGTTCAGAACGGCCAGTTTTCAGCTGTTGATGGATAATCAAACCCGCTTCGATGGTTTTACCCAGACCGACTTCATCGGCCAGTAATACACGCGGAGCAAAACGCTGACCGACTTCATGCGCAATATACAACTGGTGCGGAATCAGGCCGACACGTGAACCGACCAAACCGCGCAGTGGACTGCTTTGCATATTGGCCTGCATCAGCAGCGCTTCAATGCGCAAGTCATACCATTCTTTATAATCGACCTGACTGGCCAATAAACGGTCTAGAGGCTTGGACAACTGGATGGTGGCACCAATGCGGGTTTCATTCAGCGATTTACGTTCTTCAGTCCCATCTTCCAGGGTACGAATGACGTGATAACGCACCACGCCATTGCGGTCTTCCACGGATTCTACAATCCATTTGGTTCCTTCCTGATCCTGTAATTCATCTTTCACATTAAATACGATACGAGATAAGGGTGCATTGCTACGTGCATAGACGCGAGTTTCATCGCTTTTCGGGAATAAAATGCTAACCGACCGCTCATCAACATCAATAAGAACGCCTAAACCGAGTTCTGTTTCAGTATCTGATAACCAACGTTGACCAATAGCAAATTGCTGCAATTTTTCCACCTTTATCTTAAGTACAAGATTATGAATATTAGGCTCAATCACGAAACGTCATTGGAGCAAAATTTCACACCTTCAAGCAATGTATTTTGACATAAAGCCCACTAAAAAGTGAGCATAATTCACGCCGATTCAAGAAGTATTTCCTAGAACGGCGCCGGACAATAAAATTCGACCAGCTGATCTGTTTGAGGATGATAAAAACTCAAACGTTCAGCATGTAAATGTAGACGCGAGCTGAGCTGTTGCTGTTCAGGTGTCGCATATAAGGTATCGCCGATAATCGGATGTCCCAGATATTGCATATGCACACGCAACTGATGCGAACGGCCGGTAATTGGCGTAAGTTTCACCCGAGTCACGGCTTGTCCCTGAATATTAAAGTGTTCGATCGCCTGCCAATGTGTGATGGCCGGCTTGTTATGTGCCGGATCTGCGATATGTAAGGGCGGACGGCTTGGGTCATATACCACGGGCACCTCAATGCTACCTTCACCTTCGAGTGTACCGGCAACCACGGCCTGATAGGTTTTGTCGGTCTGGCGTTCCTGAAACTGGCGGGAAATGGTTTTTTGTCCCCATTTTGTGAGACCAAACACGAGAATGCCGGAAGTATCGCGATCCAGTCGATGAATCAGTAAGGTTTTTGGTTCTATTTTTAATAATCGGTTAATCAGGCAATCTTGTAAATCTTCTGTTTTACCGGGAACTGTGAGTAAACCTGCAGGTTTGTGGATGACCATGAAATCGTCATCACGATGTATCAGATGTTCGGTTAGAAAATTACTCAAAGTTCAATCCCAGGCTGATCGCGAAAAACAAGGCGGCAATGATAGAAAGCTTAGCTCATAATTACAATGCGCATTTATGTAAATGGCGATGAAATTTCCGATTTAGTTCATAAAAATGCTCAATCGCAGCACATCAACCTGAGGATTTTAAAATGAAGCCTGCCAATTCATGCAAAGACGAATGCTTTAGCACATCTTCATAACGGATATTCGCACCATGTGCACGCCATATACCGATCAGACTCACCATCGCTACCGAATCCAGACCATAATTTTTTAAGTCGACATAGGGATCAATTTCCAAAGCATCCATATCCAGCTGTTCTGCGACGGCCAACATAATGCCTTTGGTCGACAATACATATTCGGAAGATGCGCTTAAATCCCATAAGCGAGTCAGGCTATAGGTATTTAAGTGATGTATCCCCTGTGCCGAAATATTTTCAATCCACTGAATATGCTGATCTTGATTTGATAATAAAATTGCATCATCAACTACACAGATTTGCTCGGTGACACTTTGCAGATGCGGTAAAATCTGTTTCAGCATTGGTGTGACCTGCCCGGCAAAAATTAGCTGCGGATGCGTTGAGGCATATTCTCCCAATTGCTGCATGCCTTGCATCAAATCATCACCGTACAAATCAACAATCGGAATATCCAGCGCTTTGGCTTTATTGGTTAGTTGAATCAAATTCCCCATGAGTCCACTCTCTTGTATGCCCTGTTGCATACGCAAGTTTTGCAATCCAACTAAAACCAAAACAGATTGTGTTGAGGACAGCTGCCATTTAGCTTGGGATGGAGCAAGTTGGATTTTTTTGGGCATAGAGTACAGCATGGGAGGCTCTTATAAATACAAAATAGCATGATGATTCATGCTATTTTAGTTTAGCATTATTTGAAAAAACACTTTGATTTCACAGATGATTATTGTTCTAATTTCGTATAATCGCCATTATATTAAATATGCCTAGAGTTGATTAACGCGACTATCCTAAAAATAGGGTGATTTAGCCAAATAAGGACTAAATGCTAAAACTAACATAAGCAAAAGAGGAGTATCTGAGGCACTAAAAATCACTCTGCCCAATGAGTCCACTCAAAAATTTTCTTCGGGTCATCAATTTCATAAATTCGCCACTTCTTATCTAAAAAACCTAATGGAAAAACCTCATTCGATATATCGTTTTGAATAAAGTGGTTAAGAATATAAATGCTTGAATTAAGAATATCTAATACGTTATTTGATAACATTTTTTTGTATTTTCAATGCTATTTTTCTTTTTTGAATGAATAATTTCATTTCTAAGGGTTTCTAATTCTTTAAACATTGACCAATACTTGATTTGCTTAGGTGATTCACAGTTCAAAATATTTGGAATAATTTCAGTGAGTTTTTCTGAAGTTGGTATCCATTTTTCAATTTGAGAAATTTCATAGACCTCTTGAATACCTTTTGAGTTTGTTTTTTTATAAACGAAGTCATTAGGGATTGTGGCGTTGCAAAATGCTTCAACTGCTTTATAAGAAAAAACAGATGCTATTTGTATTTGTTCAATTATTTGTATTTGTTCAATATAGTCATAAAATAACGAGACATTTTCACTATAAAAATCTTTATTCTTTTCCATATCTTTTTTAAGTTTTTCTAGTAGATTTTCAGCTTCATCTCTAGCTTTAGTAAATATATTCAATGATAGTCCGATCTCATTAGGAAGCGATAAATTGATCTCTTTATTATCAATTTTTAAATCTAACATTCTCTGTAAAAAAACCAATTGATCGTTTTTTTTTAACATTATAAATTAAGGGTTTTGAGCACCTAATATCTGGAATTTTGTAAGAGCCGAAACCTGTCTCAGATTTAGAGTAGCTGTTCACAACATGAACACATACCATTTGTAAATTTACTAAAGCTACGTTCATAAAAATTCCTTCAAAATCATTTTTTTATAGTTATAGATAAGAATTGAGCGAGTGTCTACGAGCGATGACTGCTTCTGTCGCATTTGAAAATTAAGTTTTCCTAAAATTAATATAATACATGTTATATGAAATCCTCTGTAAATTTCATTTTAAAACAAACTCTTATATTGGTGTAAAAAGCCCAATCATTAGCGATTGGGCTTTTTAGCTGACATTTCACATTCCACGCTTCATTTTGGAACATCTTTGGATGATTTTATTAAATTGAGCTGATCAATTTCTATTTTAGATTAGCTTTGCTGCGCCAAAAACTTCTCAATCGCTACCTGTGCAATCTCCGCATCTTCAAACGACTTTACACCTGACACGCCCATTGCACCTACCAACTGCCCTTGATACATAATCGGTTCACCACCTTCCAGCATTCCTGAGAAACTTTCCATGGTCAAAAAACCCATCTGTCCGCCTTTGATAATATCTTCAAATAACTTCGATGGACGGCGACTCATAGCGGAACATTTGGCTTTTTCAATAGCCAGATTTGCAGTCATTGGTGCTGCGCCATCCATACGCTTCATCGCCAGTAAATTTCCGGTTTCATCCACTACAGCAATACTGACATTAAAACTGTTCTGAATCGCATATTGATGAGCTTCATTTAATAAAAATTCCGCATCACTTAAAGTCAAATAATGTTTGGTTTTCATTGATCTATCTAATCCTTTAATTTATCAATTTCAAATCTTATGATGTCTAATCCAAAGAATGAAATAAGCCCGATCACTCGGGCTTATATTCCCTCTCCTTTTAGGAGAGGGTCAGGGAGAGGTCGAATTATCCTTTCATCTCAGCAAAAGTTTCTTTTGCTGCTTGAATCGTGTAAGCAATATCTTCATCACTATGCGCAGCAGAAATAAATCCTGCTTCAAATGCTGAAGGCGCAAGGTTCACGCCACGATCGAGCATTCCATGGAAGAATTTACGGAAAGCATCGACATCACATTTCAACATTGAATCGAAGCTGGTGATGTCTTCCTGATCGGTAAAGTACAGACCAAACATCCCACCAACCTGTTGTGTCTTGAATGGAATGCCTGCTTCATCCGCAGCAGCTCGCAAGCCAACCAGCAGTTTCTCAAGTTGCGCAGACAATTTCTCATAGAAACCTTCAGCACGGAGATGTTTGAACATCTCGATACCGGCACGCATTGCCAATGGGTTACCTGATAGCGTACCTGCTTGATACACTTTACCCAATGGCGCGATGCATTCCATCACTTCACGTTTACCACCGAAAGCACCCACTGGTAAGCCTGCACCGATGATTTTACCTAAAGTGGTTAAATCCGGAGTAACGCCATAATGTGCTTGCGCACCGCCAAGACCGACACGGAAACCAGTCATCACTTCATCAATGATAAACACTGAACCATGCTCATCACAGACATCACGAATCGCTTGCAGGAAACCATCAATCGGTTTCACAAGGTTCATGTTGCCTGCGACTGGCTCAACAATCACGCCGGCAATTTCCGAACCAAATTTGGCAAAGCATTCTTTTAAAGTCGCGATGTCGTTATATGGAAGTGTCAGCGTATGTTTTGCAAAATCCGCTGGCACGCCTGCCGACGTCGCTTCCCCTTCACCACTGGTCAATAAACCTGAACCGGCTTTTACCAATAATGAATCCGAATGACCGTGATAACAGCCTTCAAATTTTACAATCTTGTCACGGCCAGTATAACCACGCGCTAAACGAATCGCGGTCATGGTCGCTTCTGTACCTGAGTTGGTCATACGAACCAGCTCAATCGATGGCATGATCTCGCAGATAATGTCTGCCAGTGTGGTTTCATGAACTGTGGGCGCACCAAAGCTCAAACCGTCTACTGCGGCATCCTGAACCGCTTTAATAATCGCTGGATGCGCATGACCCAAAATCATCGGCCCCCATGAACCTACATAGTCCACATAACGTTTGCCATCGACATCATACAGATACGCACCTTGGGCTTTTTCGATAAAGACCGGCGTCCCACCGACACTATTAAATGCGCGTACAGGTGAATTGACGCCACCCGGGATATGTTTATTGGCTTGTTTGAACAATTGTTCTTGCTTTGGAGATAAGCTCATGAAGGCACTCGACTCAAAATTAAATCAATCAAAAAATTTTATGCTGTAGCTTGAAAAAGCGCAGACCATTCATCTAAACGTTCAGGAATGGCATTCATAGGAAGTCCCAATATATCACTAATCACCGCGCAATAATCCGCACCTGACTCAATGACATCCTTTGAATTTTCAACCGTTAAACCACCAATGGCACAGAGAGGCACGTTCAATTTTTCTTTGGCCAGTTTTAAGGTTTCAAGACCAATATTACCCGCTTCAGGTTTACTATCAGTCGCATAAATTGCTCCAAATGCCACATAATTCGCACCATCGGCAATGGCCTGTTTAGCCAGCTCAAGTGAGTTATTACAGCTACGGCCAATCAACACGCCTTTAGGCAAACGCGCAACAGCGTCGACAATCGAACCATCATCCTGGCCTAAATGCACACCCACGCCGTATTTAACCGCCATTTCCAGATCATCGTTAATCACGAAAGGTACGCCATATTCAGCACACATGGCTTTCATGTACTCGATTTCGTAAATTTGATCTTCTTTCGCCACTTTTTTACGGCGATATTGCAAGACCGCAACACCACCATTGGCCATTGCACCTTCCAACTTCGCCAATAAAAGCTCTAATGGATCATCATTGGTAATTAAATATAAACCGCGCATCTTGCTCGCCACTTGCTAGGATGGCTCTATTATAGGCATAACTCGGTTTAATTGCCGCCATCTTGCTGTTTCTGAGACCAGGTAGCAACAGATTTGCAGTTTTTTAGCGCGATTTATCAATTAAATCTTAAATATCCCCATTTTCAGGGATATACGGTCTTTCAAATCTGCGTTTTAATTGCCTTATAACAATAATTATAAAGTGTTAATGCTTACGCCCTCCGACAAACGCTTTTAGGATTTTGCAGATAACTTGGTGGAGAAGTTGCAAAATTCTAAGAGCGATTTTTTTGTCTTTTTTTCGCCTGGCTCAAGCGTACTCAAATTAATTAATATTAAAAATACCCATTTTCAGGGATAGCCCAATCGGCACGAAGCGTCTTAAATAGCCTTAGACACAGAAAATAAACAGAAAAATAAATACCTGTGTCGGTAATACCCGATCCTTTCTGGTTTTGAGTCATTCTTTTGTGGGGAGACGTTTCAAAGCCAGAAAGGATCTTTTACTTTCAGCACAAATCCACATGAATTCTTCCATGAATATTTACACAATAGCATCAGCAAAATTTTAGACATTTATTGATAGCAAACAGGCATAAAAAAAGCCCGGAGAAGGTCGCTCCAGGCTTGGAAAACTGTTGTATTGATTAAAATAGAATGGTTGATCAAAAAACCTAATCTGCAATAACATAATTATTAGAATAATAATTCTAGACTTGCAAGGCTTTTATCGAAATTTCATGCTTTAAGTGGGCACATTCCGATAAAAGTCATTCTGGCTCAACTGGAAATTTTATCGTATTTACGGTCGATCAGACTGATATTACCGCGCAGGACATCGGCAAACATGCGCCAGTCCGAGATAAAGCTATATACAGGCTGTTTGAAGCTGGCCGGTTTATTGCGCTCAAAGATAAAATGACCGACCCAGGCACAGGCATAACCAGATAGCAAACCATAGGCAAAATATCGCGGCTTGCCTTGACGAATGGCTTTGGCAAAACAGTATAAACCGATGCTACTGCCGGCCACGTGCAGGCGGCGGCTGATAATATGCCGATGCTCAGTCAAATAGAAGCGATAAAATTCATGATAACTCTTAATCGGCATCTGGGGCTGAACCATCACCTCATTCTTACTTTCTGGTTGTACTTGTACATTCATCTGTCATCATCCTGACGTTTTTGTTTTACATTAGCGTATATTTTAGCCAAATAACAGCCTTTTGATGCGCACTTCAATGCATCTTGCACATCCTCGTGAAGGCCTGAATCCGATTGTTTTAGCCTAAAATGAACCGATGAAATCTAAGTTTCAAACTTCTGTTTAAGCTTTTTATGTTCCGTCAAGTCTTACATGCATTTTGATTTTGGTTACAATCTGCTGCGCACAAATCTAAAAATATAATTGCGGCTGCTGTCCGCCTTATTTCATAACCTTATTCAAGTGAAGATTCAGCGCTTAATTGCACTGAACAGATAGGATGATCATCATGGTTGAAGTTGAACTCAAGTTCCAGATTCCTGCGGCACGACGCACTGCACTGCTCAAGGCACTTGATCCGAAAAAGTCTCAACAGATCCAGCTTCAAGCCAAATATTATGATACTGCCGACCGCCAACTGGCCCGGCATGGGGTGGCACTGCGTCAGCGTCTGGAAGGTACACGTTGGGTGCAAACGCTAAAAGCGGCCGGAAAAAGCCATATCGAACGCTTTGAACATAATCATGATCTAGGGGAATTAACCGCATCTCCTGAACTGGATTTAGATATTTATAAAAAATTTCCAGAAGCCGGGGCAATTCTCAGCAATGCGCTCAGCAATCAGTTCAACCAGCTACAACTCCAGTTTGAAACCGACATTTCCCGCACGTTAAGGGTAATTGACTATGAAGACACCCAGATCGAAGTCAGCCTGGATATTGGACAGATCCGCACACAGGATGCCGAGCAAGAAGTACATGAAGTCGAGTTCGAACTAAAAAATGGTTCAATTCAACATCTGCTGGCGTTTAGTTTTGAATGGGTCAAGAAATACCAGCTCTGGCTCGATGTACGTAGCAAGGCTGAAATAGGCAATCTATTGGCCACTTCACAGCGCGTCAGTCCTGCGACCCTTAGCAAAGAATTTCAGATCAGCAAAAAAGACAGCGCCAGTAAAACCATGTACAGTCTGATTGCACAGCAGATGCAGCATTTATTGCCGAATATCGCGGCGATTGCAGCTCAGGTTGCAGAGCAGGAACATATTGATCAGGCACGACTGGCACTGGATCACTTATATCTGACCTTGCTGCTCTTCAAAGACTGGCATCCACAGCTTTCGGACAAATGGGCACATCAACTGGCGGCCTTTAAGCAGCAATTTGAACATTTGCAACATTTACAGCATATGCAAAACAGCTTGGCCGGCTTCCTGCAAAATCCCACCACGGCAGAAAACCTGAGCAAAGATATTCTGTATGCGCAGGAGAAACTCGGTAATCTGGTCAAATCTACCCAGAATGTGCATCATTATCTGGAATTACTGATGTTCAGTTTAAATGAAAATGAGCATGCCTCGCTGGACTTGAAAACTGCTGCTCAAACTACCTTGCAACAGCAATATAAAGCTTTGCAGGAACAAATGAACCAGACCGATATCACTGATTTTGAAAGTCTGGATCAATTGTCGGGCCGGATTCAGGAGCTCAAATTCAGCTTTCCGATTTTAACCACGATCTATGATGTCAAAAATTTGCAGAAATACAGCAAAGCGCTGAACGATGCTCAACTGGCAGCCAGTGAATATCAAACTTTGGCCTCTTCTGCAGTTTATATTCAGCAGACCGAGCTGGAAGCAAGTGACTGGTTTGTGCTGGGCTGGCTGACTGCCAAGCAGGAAGTCTATGCGCAGAAACTGCTTGAAGCGACCGAACAGTTCTTGGTCAGTCGTAAATTCCTGAAATAAAAATATTGAAATAAAAATATTGAAATAAATATCACAAGAAAAACTCAAAGCACGCCTTCTCTGGCGTGCTTTTTTGTTGCAGAAGCACATCACACCCCTGCCGATCTTTGGGCTATATTAATCTATAAAACCAACATCGCGGAGGAATGACCCGATGGCAGAAATAGAACTCAAATTCCAGATTCCGCCACAGTCTCGTGTGCAATTTGAACAGGACATTCAGAAACTTCAGCCGACTCGGCATCGTCTGTGTGCACGCTACTTTGATACTGAAGCGCAACAATTACAACAACATCAGATTGCCCTGCGGCAACGTCTGGAAGACCAGCAATGGATTCAAACCCTGAAAGCAGCGACTGAACAACAATTTGAACGTTTTGAACTTGAGCATGAATTAAAAAGTCCTCCGGAACATTGTGATTTTCAGTTATATCGCAAACATAAACCTGCCAAAAAAATCCTGAAACAGGCGCTCGGTGATCTGGAGACACCGCTTATTCTGCAATTTGAAACAGATGTCGTACGGTATGTACTCACAGAAAGTCATCTGGACAGTAAGATTGAAATTGCCTTTGATGTCGGAGAAATTCGACACAATGATCAAGCCATCGATATTTATGAAGTCGAATTTGAGCTTAAATCCGGCCAGCTGAGTGAATTGATTGATTTCATTCAGCCCTGGGTTCAGCGTTATGCTTTGTGGCTGGATACACGGAGCAAATCGGAACGCGGTTATGCCTTATTACATGATGAAGAGAGTCTGCCAGTTCAGCATCAGCTTCCCTTAGTGCTTGAACAGAAAGATCAGATCAGTACGATTTTACAAAAAATTGTCGCCAACTGTCTGGCTCATCTTTTCCCAAATGCGACGGCGATTGCTGCCGAGAATTATAATAGTGATCATGTGCATCAGGCACGTGTTGCGATTCGACGTTTGCGCAGTGCTTTTAAAATTTTCCAGTCCGTGACTGAACATGTACAGCCAGAATGGCCGGAACAGCTGCGGGATATTTTTCAGCAACTGGGTTCCACCCGAGATCGCGATGCCCTGGCAGAAAGCCTGATTCCACAACTGGAAAAAGCAGGTTCACCCTTACTGAAATTACCACCACACCGACAAAAACAACCAGATATCAGTGCGCTGTTCAGAAGTCCTGCTACCGTAGAACTAATGCTGCAACTATTCAGCTTTAGCCAAGAAAAAACGGATAATAAAGCCAAGTCTTCGCATAAAATTTTGTGTAAAGGCTTAAGCAAACTGCACCAGCAAATCTGTCAAGATGCCGATAACTATCAAGAACTGGATATTGAATCCCGGCATCGGACACGCAAACGGGTCAAACGCTTACGCTATAACGTAGAATTCTTGCAAAGCCTGTTTCCTGAAAAAGAGGTTAAAGCTTATTTAAAAGCCTTAAAACCCTTGCAAGAAAGCCTTGGGCATTATAACGACCTATTTGTTGCAGACGAGTTATTTAGACCTTATGTCAAACAACAGGCCAAGGCCTGGTTTGTACTGGGCTGGATAAGTGCGGAACAGCAGCGTTTGTCGAACGAAGCAGCAGAGCGTTTACAGCAGTTTGCAGAAAATACCAAGCCCTTCTGGTAAGACCGGGCTTGGTCAAACTGTGCTAGCGATATTTGCCGAATACTTTCCAGGTATTATTGTCTGCCAGAGGATCGTTATAACTGTCGCTGCGTTGCTTGCGTGGCTTATCGCGTGCATCGACCAGTTCAAAATGTGGCTCAACACTCAGCACAATCCCATTCACATAAAAACGGGTGCGCGTATATTCGCTCTGGCCATGCTGAAACACATAAGTGCGTAAATCCACAAATTCACGGTGTGCCACCAAAGCTGCAGTATCGTCACTATCAAGCCACTGCCGCATGGCTGCAATCTGCTCGGGTTCGAACTGGCCGCATTTTTCGATCAGGCTGGCGACCCCACGAAAAGTTTTGGATTCCTTGGCGCGGGTTTTATTAATGCGAATCCGGTCAACATGAAAATAAAACAGCGGCAAGTTTAAATGACTCGGCAGATGGATCGCATCCAAGATTTCATCTTCCATAAAAGGCTGAAACAGATCCTGTGCCCTTTCAATCAGCCCGAGCCACTGGCTATAGTATTCATCTACCTGTGACTGGCTGCCATAATAAATCGGCAAGCCTTCAACATTGGCTAGATTTGCCGGTGGCCAAATATTCTGGCGCAATAAGGCAATATCACTTTTTAGGCTTTGTACTGCAATCGCATCCTGCATGGCATTCACTTTTATATGCTTAGGCTATTTTTTAGATTAAGGCAAAGGTTTAGTTTCTGCAAGGCTTTGCCTATAATTAACGATTGAGATTTTAGTGTTAGGAACAAATTCATGGTTCAAAAGATTGAAGCAACCGATGTAACCGAAGAAGAAGCGTTAAATGCGGCATTCTTTGAACGTGCTGATGAATTTATTCAACAAGCCAACGAGTTTTGTCGCGTAGAAAAAGGCTCACAGGAAAAACCGAGCGATAAGCGCGGTCAAGTCAGTGCGGCGATGTTATTTGGTACTGCCCGTTTCAATACCTGGGTGGCAGCGAATAACTTTAAAGATGGGAATGAAATGCGCGATGCCAAAGATCAGGTCATGTCTTATATCTTGCAGCAATTTCAAATGATGCTGGAAGATAACTATGATGAATATTGTGAACAGTTCGAAAACTATTTACGTTTCCGTCACAATGAAGAGTTTCATGCCAACAAGCATAATCATGATCACAAGCACGATCATTGATTAAATACGAAAAGCCCCGCGGGGCTTTTTTTATTTGTTGTCATTTATCATATTGACTTTGAAATGATTTTTACCCTATATAAATTGAATAATAAATAAACTAAAACAAGGCATCTTATGCAGCAACTTCCCTTTCCGATCATTGACCCGCATATTCACCAATGGGATCCGTATAACACGCCACATGCGGCAGCGCTCGCGGTCAAGCTGTTCGGCAAGCACCCCAGATTGCTGGACAAAATGGTGCGGCTGCTAAAACCTAAAGATGTAATTGAGACCATTGGACTGACTCAGCATCTGACCGCCCCTTATCTGCCTGCGAATTACAAGAAAGATCTTGGGCATTACGAAATCGAACAAATTTTACATGTCGAAGCCAGCTGGCATGATCAGAAAGGTACAGGCGTGGTGGATGAAACCCATTTTATCGCCGGACTTCCTTTTGATCAGCATAATATCCGGCTAGGTGGGATTGTCGCCACGGCGGACCCACGACAGAAGAACTTCAAGCAACTGATTCAACTACATCGAGAAGCTTCTCCCAAGTTTCGCGGCATCCGTAAAATGGCTGCGGTACATCCGGATAAAGGGATTCATGCCTGGACCAATGAACCGCATCTCTATCGCAACAAAAATTTTCTGAAAGGCTTTGAGGAACTGGCCAAGCAAGATTTAAGCTTTGATGCCTGGGTATATTCTCCCCAGATTGCGGATGTTACTGCGCTGACCAAAGACTTTCCAGAAACGCCCATCATACTGGATCACCTCGGTACGCCCGCAGGTTTATTTGGCAAGGTGGGCAAAGCTACAGGCAAGACCGAACAAGATCGCGCCCAGATATTTGCAGACTGGAAAGATCAGTTGGCAGAACTGGCCGAATGCAAAAATGTATCGACCAAAATGTCTGGTCTGTTTATGCCCGTTTTAGGTCATGATTTTCATCAGCAGAAACGGCTGGCAAGTAAACAGGAATTAGTGGAACGTGCAACTCCCTTGATCCAGCATGCTTTAGACTGCTTTGATTCTAAACGCGTGATGTTTGCATCCAACTTTCCAATGGACAGTGTCAGCAGCTCACTCACCAATATTATTGATGCCTTTAGCGATATTGTACAGGCTTATAACGAAAATGCCTTAAAGCCGATTTTTTATGAGAATGCTAAATGCTTTTATCGACTTTGAGTGGATGAGGACATGTTAAGTTGGATAACAGATTCCAGTCTAAATACGCCTTCAGGCAAAGGACTTTGTATCTTACTCACTATTATTTCAAGCTGGATAACGTCTTATTATTATCAAGTGGCGATCCATCATCCTTTTGATCAAGATATTGCTTTCGTTTCAACTTTGATTGGCTGTGGAATATTGATTTTCCTTCTTATTGTATCTGTTTGGAGTCTGCTCCTATCTATCCTTGCAAGCTTAACTGGAGGGATTGTTTTTAGCCATAGAGCAACCTAAAGCATAAAACTAAAATAAAAAAATCCCCTCACTTGAGGGGATTTTTTATCAACACTATGATGTTTTAACTTGCTTACCGTACTGATCAGCCATCACTTCCACCAGCTGGTCCGGCTTGATGTATTTTTTGATCATGGCATCAATATCGGCTTTGCTCAGTTGAGCAATCGCCTGATCACGTTTTTCCCGGTAAACCAGATTACGGTCTTTTTCCAGCTGTGGAATCAACATAGTGTGAATACGGCGATCATCTTCGAGTGCAGTTAAACGCTGTTTCAAGATACTGGCTTTTGCCGCTTCGACTTCCTGTTCAGTCACGCCACGTGTCAGCAGTTCATTGAGTACCTTATGCACTGCCTGAGAAACCTGTGCGGATTTTCCAGCCGTATAATTGGCACTAATCATCATGGCGCCTACATCTGCCCATTCATCGAGTTGCACATCTGCACTAAAACCATAGACTAGTGCATTTTTCTCGCGTAGCTCTTGTGCCAGTCGTGACGATAACTGTGAATCACCCAGAATATATCGAAATACCTGTAATGCAGGTGCATCGGCATGATCTGCGCCGACCGGCATGCTCATGAATGCCTCATAACTCCCGAATTCACGCTGCTCAGACAACGCATGAATTTTCTGGGCTGGATAGCTTCGATATTCCGATTTCAGACGCTCATAAGGCTGTGTAGCTTTCCAGTCTGAGAAACTGTTTTTCAGCGTTTTTTGCATCGATTTCGGATTAAATTCGCCCGTAACCGCGATTTGCGCATGCTGGGTTTTTAAAAACTGCTGATACAGTGCCATAACCTGTTCGCGAGTCGCTTTCTGATACTGTTTTTTGGCCAGTTCCGGCTCGAAATGAAAACGTAGATCGCCAGGCTGATAGATCTCGATCGTTCGAGCCATCGTCAAGCTCGACACGGTATCTGGTTCAGTATAAGGACGATCCAGACTGGATAAAGTCTGCCCCTTGATCAAGTCAAACTGGCTTTGCTCAAATGCCGGCGTTTTCAGCACATCAACCACATACTGAAAAAACTCTTCAAACTTTTCTTTTTTGGCGCTGATCTGCAAGGTCAGGCCATTACCGGATGCACTGGCAGTCGCCGAACCGCCTACTTCAATAATTTTATCGGCAATCTGCTGCAAGCTTTGGGTTTTCGATGAGCGCAACATTAAATAAGCTGTCAGGTCCAGAATCTCGCCTTTATTCATCAGGCTTTGAGCGGTACCAAAATCCAGTGAAATTGTGGCATAAACCTTGTCATCGCGGGTAGTCGTTGGAAACAGCGCGTATTTAATGCCATTTTTCAACTTGCCACGCTGAATCTGTGTGTCTTTACTATGCAAATACTCTTTAGACTGCTGTATATATTGTTTTACTTCAGCCTGATAAACACTGACATCTTTCAGTGGCTCTTCTGCTTCAGTCTGTTGATCCAGAGTTTTTGCCGGTGCTTCTGTTTGTGCCAGTTCCTGCGCTTTTTTCTGATCTTCCGGGGTAGGTAAAATATTGCCAGAAATACGGTATTCAGGTTTTAAAAAATTCTTATAGACCTGATTGACCTGATTCACATTCAGGTTTTGAATCGCGCTCAGATCTTTAAAATACTGGCTCCAGTCACCCGAATACGCCACTGCATAATCACTTAAACGTGAACCTAAAGCAGTCGCACTATTTTTAATATTGTCGGCCTGATTTCGGGTCAGATTTTTAGCCCGGTTTAATTCTGCTTCGGTAAATGGCTGGCTCTTTTCTACGCCTTGGATCAGCCCCTTTTCAATATCCTGTGCCTGATGATTCGGAGCATAGATTGCTCCCATAAACACCAGATTAAAGTCTTTATCCAGCCAGGTACTGGATTGCACCGCTGTTGACTTCCCAGTTTCCACCATATTCTGATAGAGATGTCCACTTGGCTGCAAAGTATAGAGTGTTGGCGAAACAGCCAAAGCCGTTTTAATGCTTTCTTCTGATTGATTCAAATAAAGATTAAACTTGGCCAGATCACTGCCTTTCTTTACTGTAAATTCACGCTGTTTGATTTGCTCTGGTTTAAGCGCTGGGACTTTCACTTGCGCTGGTACATTTCGGGATTGAATCGGACTGAAATGCGTATCCAGCTGTTTTAAGACTTCGGCCTTATCAAATTTGCCCGAAATGACCACAAAGGCATTATTCGGTGCATACCATTGACGGTAAAAACGGTTTAGTTCCTGCATATTGATTGATTGCAGCTCATTTAGGTCACCAATCGGCAAACGGCCTAAATACTGATTACCGTAAGCCGATTTAAACACCTGATCGATCAATACCGAAAATGGCTGATCCAGACGAATTTCACGTTCGCGTTTTACAATATCGATTTCAGTCGGTACATATTTTTCCTGAAGCACCAGCTTGTCCATACGCTCGGCTTCGAGAAAAATGACTTCACTCAGCGCAGTTTTTTCAGGACGGATCACATTGGTATATTTGGTAGAGTAATAATCGGTGCTGGCATTAGTCATCAAGGTATATTGATCCAATCGACGCTGGAATTCATCCCCTTTGACATTTTCTGTACCTTTAAAAGCCAAATGTTCCAGCAGATGGGCCAGTCCGCCCTTACCTTGAGGATCGTTCAGGGAACCGGTCAGATAGACCGTATTCATAAAAATCTTATTTTCTTTATCATTCGGAGCCAAGATAATGCGCAGTCCATTATCCAGTCGGTATTCTTCAATATTCTGTTCCGTTTTCACCAAAACAGGCTGTGCAAAACTTAGTACACTACAGCCAGACAATATAATAGCCAGACTTAAATTTTTATAACGTAGCAACATTCTTCATCCAAATTATAAATATAAATTTTTATTCGCGCCCTTCTTAGAGAATGATTCTTTTTCTGAATAATCTATTCCAAGCCGAACCATCAAAATAACATGCCGCCTCACCTGACGACATGTATATCTATGTAATTAAAAAATTAAAGATAGATTTCAGCCTGCATATATAACTTTCCATAACCGGAAATTTCAATTCGTTCCTGATCTTGCAAGGCACAATACAGCACGCCACCACGTGCTGATGCCTGATAGGCGACTAATTCATTTTTACCGAGTTTCTCGGCCCACAGCGGCGCAATTCCGGTATGAATCGAACCGGTTACCGGATCTTCATTGATGCCATTACTCGGTGCAAAATAACGTGAAATACAGTCGTATTGCGTATCTTGTGAAGTAATTGCGACATCTAAATAGGTATTCTGAGCAGTAATCGCAGTACGCTTACCATTCAACTGTTTCAACAATTCAAAATCAGGCGTTTCATCCAGCACATCCTGTACCGATTCATATTCAATAATATAGCCCTGTGCATTCAGATAAACCTGTTTAAACGGTTTGCTCAAGGCCTGTCTTAAGGCTTCAGGATATTCAGCAACAGGCTCTGCACGACGGATTGGAAAGTTCATTCTGATCTTGCCATCTGCATCCTGACTGACTACAAAAATGCCTAAGTCTTTTACATGAAAATGAATCGTTTTCCCCGTATCAAATTGATTGAATAGTACAAAGCTGCTGGCCAATGTCGCATGACCACAAAAATCCACTTCCTTGGTTGGCGTAAACCAGCGGATGGCATAATTATCGCTATCGATGACTTTAACAAAAGCCGTTTCGGACAGATTATTTTCCAAGGCGATATTTTGCATCAGACCATCTTCGAGCCATTCATCCAGCACAATCACGGCTGCAGGATTGCCTTTAAACAGTTCCGTGGTAAACGCATCGACCTGGTACATTTTCATTTTTTGAATTCCTGAATATAACGATCTCTAGTTTAAAAGCTTTTTTGCAAGAATGAACTTGAATATGTTAATGATCTCATTAATCTGGCCTAGTAAATAAATAGAGCAAATGGTGCTGCATGACAAACTCCCATATTCAAAGCGTTCCCTTAGAAAAAGCTTATCGTCTGATTACCCATGGCCCTACTGTACTGGTATCTGCTCAAGATCAGCAGGATACAGATGTTATGGCAGCAGCCTGGGCATGCGCATTGGAATTCAGCCCCGCAAAAGTGACTGTGGTTCTGGATAAAAGCACCAAAACCCGAAATATTATTGAAAATTCAGGTTATTTCGCGCTGCAAATTCCAACATTGAAACAACTGAATATGGTCTATCGTCTGGGTATGCAGAGCCTGCATGATGTGCCGGACAAACTGGCACAATCCGGAGTAGAACTATTTCATTTTCCTGATGCTGATATTCCTGTAGTACAAGGCTGTGCGGCCTGGATACTCTGCGAGCTGATTCCTGAGCCGCATAACCAGCAAATGCATGACCTGTTTATAGGCAAGGTGATTGCAGCCTATGCCGATGATCGGGTCTTCCGCGACGGCCACTGGCATTATCATGAAGTGGATGAAGAATGGAAAAGTATTCATCATGTAGCCGGCGGGCATTTTTACACCATCGGCAATGCGGTGAGCATTGATGATCCGGAATTATAAATTTTTCAAATTTGGAATAATGAAAGTAATCGCGGATGAATAGATGATATCTGCAAGCCCCAGAGCATCCGAAATTATGCTACTTTATCTATAATCTTCATTTGATGTGATGTGCTATGACACCCTTTAAAATTCACTGTATTGATGTCCAGAATTCACTGCAAAATTATATCTGGTTGCTTGAACATACCGCGTCGCATCAGGTGGCTGTGATTGATCCAACCGAAGCAGAATTGGTACAAGACTATTGTGCCGAACACGGTTTAACTGTAAGTCAAATCTGGCTGACTCACTGGCATAAAGATCATATTGGCGGTGTGCCGGAACTGATCCAAGGACAAAATCTGCCTGTGTATGGCCCACGGGCAGAACTAAGCAAAATTCCGTTTATCACCCATCCTCTTGAGCATGAAGAACAGTTTAATTTTCATGGAATAGATATCCAGGTGATTGCTGTACCCGGGCATACACTCGGCCATATTGTTTATTTTATTGATGCGATTGATGTGCTGTTCTGCGGCGATACCTTATTTGCCATGGGTTGTGGCCGGGTTTTTGAAGGCACCTATTCACAGATGTATCATTCACTGTCCCGTCTGGCTGCCTTGCCACCGCGCACCCAAGTCTATTGCACCCATGAATACACATTATCGAATGCACAGTTTGCCAAACACGTTGAACCGGACAATTCGGCAATTCTGGAACGCTTCGAACATATTGAGCGTTTGCGTATACTAGGCCAGTGCACGCTGCCAAGTAGTATTGAAGATGAATTGCAAACCAATCCTTTTCTGCGCGCAGAAAGCGTGGAAGAATTCCAGCGTTTAAGAACCCTGAAAGATCAGTTTTAAACCGGATTCAAAGCTGAAGATCAATGCTTCAGCCGACTTACTTATTTGTCATTTGCGATGCATAGAATGTTATTGAAAGGCACGTACAAATTTTGCACAAATTGGAATAAGTTGAATCTCCATCTAAAAAATGTCTTTCTGTGCCATTTTTGCTTTCTTATAATTAATCAAGTCCTCTATTTTTTTAGAAACCAATTTCAGTTCCAACACATGAAATAATGACTTATAAATAACAGGATGATATTGATTTAAATTAGAGAAATTCGTGGAACATTGCTTAAATAATCAGCATGGAACCTAACAAGTGAATAAAAAAGCCCAATTTACTTGAATTGGGCTTTCACTTATACGCTAAACATATAATTTGTATAAAATAAAAAATAGCATTTCGTATAACGCGTATTATGTTAATTTTAGAAAATCGTAATAGGATAATAAAAATCTATATTGTTTTAAGAAAACTCTCTTATGATTAAATCTCTATAGTTCTTTTAATATTTGCTATGTATCAAAGAATCAAGCAATGGGCTAAATCAATTAAAAAAGACATCTTGGTTGTTTGGCTTATTGCAAAAGACAAGCGAACGCCCAATTCTGTAAAGTTTTTAGCTTTAATTATTGCTGCTTATGCCTTCTCACCAATTGATTTAATTCCAGATTTTATTCCCGTACTTGGGTATTTAGACGATATTATTATTGTACCTTTAGGTATTTTATTAGTTATCAAGCTTACCCCACAAAACATTGTAGATGATTGTAGAATTCTTGGAGAAATCTTAGTTGAAAGGCCTATAAACTGTTGGGCAGCAGGAATTATTATCCTGATATGGCTTGTAGTATTGGGATATTTAACCATGTACTTCATGAACGATTCACTGTCTATACTGTCTATTTTTGACAAGTGAGATTTAAATACCCTCTCTCATTTGCACCCATTTAATATAATGGGCATTATTCAAAATTAAAATGTAAACCAAAATAGAAATAAAATGTCTGCTTTCAGAGCATGACATTAGTTCTGTCGTACAAATTTAAAAGTGACATTGGCCATGTCGATCCCGAATGATGATATGTAGGATAGCAGTAACTAGTTTCTTGGATTCTATTTACTAAAACTGACAACGTATCTGTCGCCTAAAGCCATGTTAAAGAATCTGGTTACTTTGTGCATAAGCATCCAGTTCACCTTGAGTCACGACACGCACCGCCTGCATTTCATCAATACGTACCAGTAGCAAGCCACCTAAAGCAGGCTGATAACGACGGGCACTGCCGAAAGGCGTATAGGCCACTTTCGACTGAATACTAAAGCTCAACCAGTCTTCATGTCCCAACATCACAGCAACCGGATCAAGTCCCTGCTGCTGCATTAATTCAATTTGCTGATTCACATAGTCTTCAATGGTTAATTCAGTCATGGTGCGGGTATTCAGTTTGAGAATTACATTTCAGACAGTATAAAGCATGCAAATCGAGCTGAAGATCAGAAAACCAGCAGCCGGTATTCTTTTAATAAATAAGTCGATTGGATTTTAATTTTCTCATTCTAGATCTGAAATTTTCTATTTCATACGATTGATAAAATTAGAAAATAACCTGGTTCACTAATAAGCTATTGAATTAGAAAATTAATTATCCAAATTTATAGCTTATAAAAACTTAATATTTAGTTACAACCTATTCAATATGATAAAAATCATTTACTTAGCGTTTAAATTGATTTTTTCTTAATCAACCGATGTTCACTATATACACAAATTCATTTAAATTAATTTAAATAAAGGCATTTGCCCTTTAAAAGATAATTTTTCACCCTTATTTAAGATTTAACAATGATGAAGGAGTGATCTCGTGAAAAAAGTGGTTAAAGCGAAAAATTTGATTGCATTTCGACTATGGTTAGAAAAATTGGGATATTCGGTACGCACCCTGGCGGATGATCGTGGTTTCAGTTTCAGCTTCAAGAAAGAATATGGCCTGGTGACCTGTGATCTGGCAGGTAATGCTCTGGCACTACAGTTAGGCGAGGAATTTGAAGATCATTTAAAAGCCTGATTGCTTCTATTTAAGAGAAGAAAAATAAATTAATCTTTCCACTGATTCAACAGCGCTATTCTCCAGTTATTCAGCCCATTTCGATGGGCTTTTCTTTGTTTAGTAAATTTGAGGCAATAAAAAAGCAAGGCATTTGCCTTGCTTTAATATGATGGTGGGGACGGAGAGACTCGAACTCTCACACCTCGCGGCGCTGGAACCTAAATCCAGTGCGTCTACCAATTTCGCCACGTCCCCATCAGGGTACCAACTTAGCGTTGGATTTTTTTCAAACTTTGGCAGAGGATCAAGGATTCGAACCTTGACGAACGGTTTTGGAGACCGTCATGCTACCATTACACCAATCCTCTACTTCCACCCAATATTCAGTTTCCCAAATATCGATTGGTGGGGACGGAGAGACTCGAACTCTCACACCTCGCGGCGCTGGAACCTAAATCCAGTGCGTCTACCAATTTCGCCACGTCCCCAATGGCTGTGTATATTATAGAGATAGACCGGCATTGACAAGCGATTTTACAAGCAATCACAATCTATTCCGCTATAAAATAAACAGTTAGTTTAATTTTTTATAAAATTTATGTCGAAAATTTGATTGATTTGAAGATATGACTGCCCATCCGTTATTTTTAATCATTTCGATTCAATTCCAACATTTCAAATTAAAACTCAAATAAATTTCTAATCTTGATCAACATGAGCATTCAAAATACTGAAACTATTATTCATAAATTATTTTTGAAGCAGTGCATGGAATCAGAATACAACACAGCATAAATACAACGGCTTTGCCAAATTTCAGGCAATAAAAAAGCAAGGCACTCGCCTTGCTTTAATATGATGGTGGGGATAGAGAGACTCGAACTCTCACGCCCAGAAGGCGCTGCGACCTGAACACAGTGCGTCTACCAATTCCGCCATATCCCCATGGCTGTGTATATTATAGCGATCAGACCTGATTCACAAGTAGTTCTATAAAAAGCTAAATACTTTTATATCAAAAATTAATCAGTTAATTCCCTATTGAGCAAATACTGCTCTATTTAGACCAATATATAAAATTGATAGACACCATGGGACTGATTCATATGACATTTAAATTATTGAATATAGAGATCGCATGAATTCTTGCAGCAATACAATGAAATTTGCTAAGGCCCCACCCTTGCCTGATCATTCACTTAAGAAGTGAAATCCTGAATGCATTGTAATTCATTAATCTTGACAGCAAAAATCTGATACTAAAAAAACCGACCTCAAATTTGAGGCAATAAAAAAGCAAGGCTGATGCCTTGCTTTAATATGATGGTGGGGACGGAGAGACTCGAACTCTCACACCTCGCGGCGCTGGAACCTAAATCCAGTGCGTCTACCAATTTCGCCACGTCCCCATCAGGGTACCAACTTAGCGTTGGATTTCTTTCAAACTTTGGCAGAGGATCAAGGATTCGAACCTTGACGAACGGTTTTGGAGACCGTCATGCTACCATTACACCAATCCTCTACTTCCACCCAATATTCAGTTTCCCAAATATCGATTGGTGGGGACGGAGAGACTCGAACTCTCACACCTCGCGGCGCTGGAACCTAAATCCAGTGCGTCTACCAATTTCGCCACGTCCCCAATGGCTGTGTATATTATAGAGATCATTTCCGGCTGACAAGCCGTTTATCATAAAAAAACACTCGTTTGATTAAATAAGAAACAATTCAAGTTTTATTGTATTTTTCTCATTCAATTTCAGTCATTAAGTAGTCTTTCACAGCTTGAAAATCGACCAATCTATGCTGCTTCTGCTTACTTAACATTTCTTCTAATAAGCCTTGAAAAGCCTGTAAGTGCTGCGGTAACTCAACTTTCAGACGCTGACAATGCAAAAAGGCCCAATCCAGATAATCTGTCGCCTGTAAACGCTGACCACTCAACCACTCATAAAAAATAACACCCAAAGCATAAACTTCACTTTGTAGGCTCTTGGCTTGGCCTTGGAACAGTTCCGGCGCCATATAACGCGGTGTCGCATTCAGTTCATGCAGGTCATTCTGATGGAGTATTTGGACATGCTCAAAATCAAGCAGGCAGACCCTGCCCTGATTATTTACAAAATGTTCCTGCTTTAAATCGGCATGCAAATAACCCAATTCTTGCAGGCAGATTAAAGGCTCCACAGCTTGCAGCAAATGTTGCCGAATTTGCGTGATGGATTGCTGATGCGGCATGATCTGAAAATGCGCCGGCGCATCGACCAGAATTAAGGCCTGCTCAAATTGTTCATGATTGATCTTGAAAGGCTGTTGAATAATTTGATGTGGAAGGAAAAAATTTAGATCACCTGAGCTGGCATGAGCCTGATAAAAATCCAGCTCATGTTGCCAGCCTAGTTCAGCATGTGGAGATGATATTAAACTATCAGATCTATGCGATATCTGGGTTTTTAGCCAGAGCGCATTTCCCTTGGCATAATAAAGACGCCGACCAAAACCCAGACTACGGGCTTTGGTTCGTAGTTCAAAATCAGAAATATCGAGATGATCTAAATTAAGTCGTGGCAATGTATTCAGGTATTGGATTAAGTGTATGCTGATAATTTAGCAGCTCCAGACAATGCTGAATAGTTTTCCCGACCCGTTCCTGAGTCTCAATGAGGGAGATTTTTGGCCAAGTAGCCCGCTCCCCTTCACGCTGTAAAATTTTAAACAGATACGGCCGCGGATTTTGCAACATATAGCTATAGTGGCGTAGGCTATATTTACCGACAATATTCACATCACCATAATAACGCTGGTCAACTACACCATAGCCATGATCCAGTAGACGGCGTACAGGAGGTAAGCTTCCGGCATGCTCTCTGGCAAAATCCATCATGCCTTTGGTAATCACCGCGCCCTGACGGCGAACAATTCGTTGTGGCCAGCTCAAAGTACCTTTACGGAAACGTGAAATATCATCCTGCATGAATGGCACGATATGCGGGTTGGTCTGACTGGCAATGGTATAATTGATATTATACAGGCGTGCCATTTTCTCCTGCGGAAAATCACTGCGCACGCTGCCATCCACCCAGCGGGTTGAACCCATATAAGGCGTATATTGACCATCATAGCGCTTACTGGTCAAACGAACCGGTGGAAACAGAACCGGCACCGCACAAGACGCCAGTACCGCACTCCAGACCAGCAAATCCGGAGAAGTATAGGCATTTAAAATGCGTGCATCCTGTCCAGCATCATAAGGTGCAACCGCAATATTGATATGCAGACCTGAGGTTTTGAGTGCTTCTTCGAAGGTCAGATCACCCAGATTTTCGACTAGAAATTTTTTCAGATATTTTACATCCGCCAGACCACCATTGCCTTTCATCAATTCACTCATGGTGCGAAAATGAAAAGCCTCATGAAAGAAATTATGGCCTTTCAAAATATCAATATATTGCGAAGGTTTGGATACACCTAACATGGCGGTCATGATGGCACCCGCACTTGAACCGGACATTACCTTCGGCAACAAGTCCTGCTCCATTAAGGCTTTGCATACACCAGTATGAAACAGACCCAGCGTCGAACCACCGGAAAACATCAGGGCTGGCTGGCCATAGGCGCGCTGACAATGCTGAAAATATTCGATTTTTTCTTCCATACTGAGACAGGTACAGTCTATTGAAGCAATATAGGCTAAGCCTTGGCTGACTTCTTCGACATAATCTTCAATAATTCTTTTAGTGCCCACATAGGCTTCGGTAAACAGTAGAGGATGGGCAATGTTGGCAATATCGTAGCTCAGGCCTTCGCGCAAAATATACATCAGGTCACGGGTGCGCTTTTGTTGTCGATAGCGTCGTAATTTACCCAGACGATGTGCAATCACTTCTGCATCAAAGTATGGTGAACTGTTATCAAATTTCCATTCCTGTGCACCTGATTCTTCATCTATTTTCAGGGCAATATATTTCCATTCCTCATAGGACTCAACCTGTTGCAGCTGCTGCTTGAGCTTTTTAATACGATAGGCCTGATGTGGATTAATATCCTGAGTAAAATCTTTAAACAGCATCTGCCTTTTCCCTATATTTATTCTTGATACAGCTCGTACCCAGAGCCAGAAAATGTGTACAAATTTTCTATCCTCTACAATAACGAAAATTCTCTACTTTAAGCAAATTATCATACTTTTCCGGCTTTGACTGTGAATTTTGCAATGCTACTATCTTAGGCATAATTTCAAATCTGTAATGTTAAATCATGGCGAAAATTGAGTTACCTGAGCATATTTTAAATACCCTTTCGACTGTTCTGCAGCAACTTCAGCAAAGTCTGCCCGAACTGAAACAAATTCCTGATTTTTCTGCCCATGCCTATAAGTGGCAACAGGGTGAACTCAAACCGATTCATCAGCTTAGACAGATGGAACTGGCCGATTTAAAAGGGATTGAGCGACAAAAAGAAAAAGTCATCCAGAACACGTTGCAGTTTTTAAACGGCTTACCTGCCAATGATGTCTTACTGACCGGTTCACGCGGTACGGGTAAATCCTCCATTGTTCGTGCCCTACTCACCGAGTATGCAGATCAAGGGTTACGATTAATTGAAATCGAACGGGATGATTTATCCGATCTGCCTCAAATTCAGCAACTCATTGCAGAGCGTCCAGAGAAGTTTATTGTCTACTGTGATGATCTGGCCTTTAATGCCGAAGATGAAAATTATCGCAGTTTAAAGAGTGTTCTGGATGGTTCTTTACAGTCCGGTTCCAGCAATTTTGTGATTTATGCGACCAGTAACCGTCGTCATTTATTACCCGAATTCATGCATGAAAATACGCCCGTTACCCGAGTTGATGTGCCGCAATATACTGAATTACATCCTCAGGAAGCGATTGAAGAAAAAATTTCACTGTCTGACCGCTTTGGTTTATGGCTGTCTTTCTATCCAATGGATCAGAACCTGTATTTGGAAATTGTCGAACATTACCTCAAAAAGGCAGGCATGGAACTCACGCCAGAAACCCGTGCTGAAGCCCTACGCTGGTGTCAGGCACGCGGTCAACGTTCAGGACGTGCTGCCTATCAGTTTTCCAAGCACTGGATTGGTTCAACCCAACTAAATGCCTCTTAACAACTTAAAAGCGACCGGTTCAGGTCGCTTTTTTCATATAAATCATTTATATAATGATGATACTCAAAAGAAAATTAAAATTATGGATGTCGGCGCAGTTCTCATTCAACTTAAGCCCTTACACATGCAGCAAGTTCATGACTGGCAGCGTACTTTGAAAGCACGTCAAGACGAAGTAATTGAAACGCTTAAGGCTGAACAGGTTCATGTCGAGTCCTGGTTTTATCTGCAACTTCATGGTCAGGACTATTTGATTGCATATATGCGCGCCGACAATATTCAAAAAGCGCAAAATATTGCAAAACTCAGTACTTTCCCAATTGACCAAGTGCATAAACAGTTTAAAACTTCATGGCAAGCGGTTTATCCCGCCGAATTGTTATTGGATGCTACAGTTACCTGATTTATTAGCACGGCTATTCAAAATAGTTTTGTAATAAAGACTTCTCCCCAATCAATAATAAAAAAAGCCCTGGAAATACAGGGCTTTTTTGACATCTCGAATTATTGTTTATCCCCAATAATGGTAGACCATAGCAGGTCATCAATTTCACTGCCATTGAAATAAACAGTAGCCTTCAATGATTCAGGCTGGTTCTGTTTGACCTCAATTACCTGATCATCGCTGTCCTTAATTCTAAGCACGCCCTCTTTTGGCAAATGCTTATAGTTATTTAATACGGTTTCATCCATTTTAAATGGTGTCGTGATATTAAAATCAAAACTGTAACGATAATCTGCCAGATCAGGCTGACCGATAATCGTACCACGACTGGTTAAGGTACGAATCCCATTACTGCCACTGCCATAATCATCGACCAAGCTGTAATTATAATTACGCACCTGCAGATATTCTTTGCTCTTTGTATCAAACGCGATTCCAGAAGTACCTGCCTGACCGGTCTCGGCGATACGCTGGAATTCCAACTGATCGATTTGATAAGATTCGGATTGCCCCATGTTATTTTTGGTTTTACGATGCACAATTGTGCCAGAAATCAGGTAGTCGTCCTTGAGATTAAAATCTACATTTGAACCATAACGGACATTGCTAAAGCTTAAAGTCGTCGTGTCACCATTCACCGTCTGAGTAATGTTTGAGCCTTTACGGTAAGTTTTATCCAGAATAATACAGTTATCTTTATCTGTTTTTAATTTCAGGGTTTTGACCGAACCAGTGGTATTGACTTCCGAACAGATCAGATTTGGATATTTAATACTATTGATGCCCAAATTATAAATTTTGATAATACGTGCAGTACGCCCATAAGGATAATCTGCGAATACTTCTCCAATCATGTGACCTAGAGCAACATTATAGTCGGTATCATTACTGGTATTTCCGGAAATTTTATCGCGAATTTTCTTTACAATATCCTGATCTTCAAACGGGACAAACTCCTCTGAAAGCTCAGGGGAAATACTTTCCTTAGGAACATTTGGAGGTGTAGTGACAGTAGGACTGTCTGAGCTACTTCCCCCACCACCGCCACAGGCACTCATTAAACCCGAAACAAGAGCAAGTCCAAAGATAGAAATCTGCTTTTTCATAAAATTTATTCCCTAAAATTTCTTTGCATTTTTATTTGGTGATCACTAAAGATTGGCCTTCTCGAAACTGAACAGCTCAAATGCTATTTCTGCCGGTAATGTTTTTTCTTGGCAGCCAGCTTTATCCTTCGATAGCGCTTTATCTTTAAACAAAGAAGTTTTTGGTTCTGTAATTTTAATGTATATTTCAAACAACAATTATCATAAGAAATGAAGTGCTTATTTGAATCTTGTTCCTTACCAGAGTCACTTTTCAACACACTTAAAGCGCATTTAATTAGATCGATTAACTTTGCAACAAAGCTTATAAAATTTGTAATGGTTAAGTTAAAGACGGATTGAATTTTCTTTTTATGGAGAATCATGCTCAACTTTCATACATGGCTATGAAAGAGAATATTGAAAGATAGGATAACTTTAGAGCATAGAAAATGATCATTTTTATGATATGAAATACTTAGGGCGTGTCCTCATTTGGCTTTACACCAAATAAATATGCAAGCAATGTAAATCATAGACTGGTAATTTCGTGCAAGCTTATCAAATCGGGTTGCAATCGCTCGGAAATGCTTCAATCTCGCAAACACATTTTCAACTAAATGTCTTAATTTATATAGATATTTATCAAACTCCTTATTCGATCTTTTACTATTTGATCTCATTGGAATGATGGGAATCATATCCTTGTTCTGGGCATATATTCTAATGTGCTCAGCATCATACCCCTTATCAGCAATGAGATAAGTTGCCTCGCCTACAGTATCAATCAGTTGTTTTGCAACTTGACTGTCGTGGACGCCACCCCCAGTGATTTTAAAATCAATCGGTAATCCATTCGCGTCGGTTGCAAGATGTATTTTTGTTGTTCGTCCACCACGTGATTGTCCAATTGCTCTTTCGAAACCATTCCGAGCTCCACTTGCATGTTGATGCACGCGTATGTAGCTTCCGTCAATGAATACCCATTCTTGATCCAAGACGCCTCGTAATCTAAAAAAAATTTATTCCACAATCCCTTGCTTGCCCAACGATTAAAACGATTATAAGCAGTTTGCCAAGGACAAAATTCTTGAGGAATATCACGCCATGTGGCGCCTGTACGCAGTTTCCATAAGATCGCTTCCATGATATTTCTACTATTCTTTGAACGGTAGCAACCATGTAATCGCATAGTATCTTGAATTTGCTGCCAGATATCATCGGTAAGAAGAGTACGTGCCATTGAAAATATAGAAATAAAAATAACTCAAAGGAGGATTTTAAGTATTTAAAACCAATTCTTCAAATGAGGACACGCCCTAATCATTTAAAGAAGATTTAAAGCGTCAATTATTTTAGATTGGTCATGGATTCACTAGATTTTTTCCGACGTTTATACTCAAACATGTTCTGATCCGCTTGTGCGAGTGCTGCAAATAAGCCCTGACTTGGATGACGCATTGCCATACCAATCGCTGCGCCAATGTTTGCTGCTGCAAAGGCATTAATTAAACGATCCACTAAACTTTCAGTACCCGTTTCATCATTTTCCACGCTAAGAATCACAAACTCATCACCACCCAAACGAGCAACAATATCATTGATTCGTACGTTATCTCGCAATACCTGCGCCGCATTTTGAATCAGCTTGTCACCTTCATCATGACCCAAACTATCATTCAACTTTTTTAGGTCATTCAGGTCAATAAATAATACAGCGGCGGGATGACCATATTGCTTACAACGCTCTTCTTCAGCTCGCAGCAGTTTTTCCCAGGCCCGACGATTATAGAGCCCGGTCAATTCATCTTTACTGGCTTCTTCCTGCAATAATTCATGTTGACGTACCTGCTCACTTTGACGCAATTCTGCCTGCAAGATCGAACTGAGCAATTGTCCCAACAACTCGACCAATTGCATATCTTGCACAATAGCTTCCGATTTGGTTTCTGGATCAATCGCACAGAGTGTTCCAAACAAACTGCCATCTTCTTTAAGGAGTGGCTGACCAATATAAGATTTTATACAGACCTGCTGATTAATCGGCGCTGTGGCGTATAAAGGAATTTCTTCAGAGCGGGGGGCAATTCTCGGGGCCTTACCTGCGACCATATGAGAACAAAAAGAATCAGCCCACTGAAACACTTGACCGGGTCGTATATCATAACCATGATCTTCACTTTGCAGCACAATCCAGTCTTGGCCTTCTACCCGGGTGATCATCCATAAATTAAAGCAAAAATGCTGATGCAAAAACTTTAACACCGCCTCTCCAGCATCCTGAAAACTTTTGAAATTTATATTTTCCATTCGAGATTGCCTCTGCTGCAAACCTGTAAAAATATGCATGATATCAACTTAAGCTATTAAACTATTTTTCCAGTTTCAATAGAATATAAGAGTTCTAAATACAGCTATAAAACTATATATTTACAACATACCGTTGCTATAAGTTTTCATTTAAAAATTCACAATAAAAAAGAGGCCTAAGCCTCTTTTCTTCAAGCCTGAAATCTATGCCTCAGTCGGATTAGTCAGTTCCGTCATTGGCCAACGTGGAGTTGTCGTCACAGCCAAGCCATCATGCTGTCCTGCTTTGAGACGCTGATAGCCCGCAAAAGCAATCATGGCACCATTGTCTGTACAGAGTGCAGGTTCAGCATAATAAACAGATGCACGAATCTTGGCTAAATCTGCTTCTAAACGCTCACGTAAACGCTTGTTGGCACTAACACCGCCCGCAATCACCAGACGTTTAAGCCCCGTTTGCTTCAGTGCTTTCACCGACTTTTTCACCAGAGTATCGACAATGGCTTCCTGAAAACTGGCAGCGATATCGGCATCGCGGTTTTCATCACCGAGTTTTTTCATTTGTACAGAAACTGCGGTTTTTAGACCACTGAATGAAAATTCTAAACCTTGATGCAGCATTGGTCGCGGGAATGCAAATGCATTTGGATCGCCCTGCTCTGCCAGTTTGGAAATATTCGGGCCACCCGGATACGGCAGACCCATCATCTTCGCGACTTTATCAAATGCTTCGCCTGCCGCATCATCAATGGATTCACCCAAGAGTTCATACTGGCCAATGCCATAAGCAGCCATGAGCTGAGAATGTCCACCCGATACCAACAATGCGACAAATGGAAACTCAGGCGGAGTTTCTGACAATAAAGGTGCCAGCATATGACCTTCCATATGATGCACACCAATTGCGGGTTTATTCAGCGCAAAGGCCAAAGTACGACCAAACAATGCACCGGTCATGAGTGCGCCCATCAGACCCGGGCCACGGGTATATGCGACTGCATCAATTTCTGATTTTTTCACGCCGCTCTGTTCAAGCAGCTCATTGATGAGTGGAATCAGTTTACGCACATGATCACGTGACGCCAGCTCTGGAACTACACCGCCATATTCTGCATGCAGTTTAATCTGGCTATAAAGCACCTGTCCGCGCAAACCCAACTCGCTGTCATACAGCGCAAGTCCTGTTTCATCACACGACGTTTCCAAGCCTAAAACGATCATTAAACTGCCTATAACCTGTATCAATTCTATTGCAGCAACTATTATAGACTTGTGGTATGAGATGTAAATGAGTAAAATACTGACCTTCACTTGTGATTGAGGGCAATTCAGCCCGAGATCTTACCCTAACTGATATGAGGATTCTTCATGCCACAAGTTAAATTGAAAGAAGGCGAACCAGTAGACGTAGCTATCCGTCGTTTCAAACGTTCATGCGAAAAAGCGGGTGTTCTTGCTGACGTACGTAAGCGTGAATTCTACGAGAAACCAACTCAAGAACGTAAGCGCAAAAAAGCTGCTGCTGTTAAACGCTACCAAAAGAAATTGGCGCGTGAATCAGTACGTACAACTCGCCTTTACTAAGATTAATTTGTGATTGATTGCCTGGAATAAATAATGACGACTTTAAAAGACCAAATCACGGATGTTTTGAAAGCAACAATGCGTGCCAAAGAAATGTCCAAGCTGACGGTCATTCGTAGTCTACAGGCAGCAATTAAGCAAATCGAAGTCGATGAGCGCAAAGAACTTGACGACGCTCAGGTTCTTGCGGTCATTGAAAAACAAATTAAACAACGTAAAGAATCGGTTAAAGCCTTTGCAGGCGCTGGCCGAGATGATTTAGCTAGTAAGGAACAAGCCGAAATTGAGATTTTGTCTCAGTTTCTACCAGAAGCTATGACTGAGGAAGAACTTGATTCCATGATTGCGCAAGCTATTGCAGCGCAACAAGCTACTAGCATGAAAGATATGGGTAAGGTGATGAATTCTCTGCGTCCGCTCATAGCCGGGCGCGCCGATCCTGCACAAGTTTCCGCCAAAATCAAAGCGCAACTTGCTTAATCCATACTCTCTAGCATTTTCTCTTTAACGTTGAACTGCCTTTAATCAAAGACAGTTCCTGACGTATTCTCATTGCAAATTACAATCGACCTGATAACGCTTAAGTAATTGCATCTCTTTCGACGATTTCACTTCTACAATTACATCCCGTTTACTCATATTTTGAAACTGACGATCCAGATAAGGACGATTCTGGTCAGCGGCCTGATATAAACGATCAACATAACGTCCTACAATTCCACAAAATTTTGCATTCTGCTCAGGACTAAATCCCTGTTGCTGCGGATTTAAACCACTTAAAAACTGACGCGATTCCTTTTTATAATCCGCATTAATTCGTTCTATTGCTTCTACATATTCAACTGCACTCGCAGCAAAAACCCCATAACTCCACCCCAGTAGACACACGCCCAATAGTATTTTTTTCATATTATGCTTCAGTTTGATTCACGCTGATCTTTCAAAAAGATTGTAGCCTGATTGAATATATTCTTGCTATATCATCCTGATACAAAAACTTAAAACCCAGTTCAGCTTTAAATCTTATATTGATGTGCCTGCTGCATCTGCTTCAGACGCTGGCGAATGGTGGACGATAAAGATTGATTATTCTTTACGCTACGCTGTGCATGTAATAATGATTTGATGGCAGTTTCTTCATATCCTGACCAATATTCTACTTCTGCACGATAGCGCAGCACATTAGCAGCCTTAATCGGCGAATCTGGCTCTGCATTGGCAGCCAGTTGCATTAGTCGCCAGCCACTGACATCCCGTGAATTGGCATTTAGAAATCGCTGCACTAAAACTTTTGCTTTATCGGGTTGCTTGGCGCGAATCAGCACTTCTGCATATTTATAATTGAGCGCTCGATTTTCCGGCATGATCCGCGCTGCTGACGCTACACTTTCCAAAGCTGCATCAAGCTGGTTCTGAGCTAAATAAATATCAGTCTGGAATAAAACCTGTAAAGGATGCATCTGGTTATGCTTTTTTGCTCGATCTAAAGTGGCCTGCGCGGCCTGGAAATCACTTTGCTGTATTCGATAGGCAGTTAAGGCAAGCTGGCCTGCAAAATTATTTTGCCGGTCCATCAGGATAAGCTGCTCTGCATTGGTCTGACCAGACAATACCCTGCTATACCACTTGATAATGTCAAAGTCTTGGTCATTGAGACTGCGTTTCACCGCAGGAAGCTGGTTGGCACGTAAACGTGCTTCACTCATACGCTCGGTGGTGAGTGGATGAGTGAACCAGAAATCCGGCAGAAAGCTTAAGCGGCTGGTCGAGCGATGCATGACCTCAAAGAAATCTGCCATACTATGCGGGTTATAACCGGAACGATACATATATTGCATACCAATCCGGTCTGCCTCACGCTCCTGATTACGGCTATAGGTAAGCTGTTTATCCAGAAGTGCTGCCTGTGAACCCATCATGACCGCTGTGCCGACATCGCCATCTGCCTGAGAAGCGACCAAAGCACCGACGAGAATTCCGGCTAGCGCCAGTAAACCTTGCCCTTTAAATGCATCCTGAGAGCGACTGTAATGACGTTGTGTGACATGTGCAATTTCATGTGCCATCACTCCTGCCACTTCATCCATGTTTCGGGCTGAATTAATCAGACCAGCATTAAGTGCAAAGAGGCCACCCGGTACGGCGAAAGCATTAATTTGGGGATCATTAATGACCAGCAAACCGATCGGCTGTTGCAATTGAGTCTGACTCAGGATATGAGAAAATACTGAAAGCAACTGATCTTCAAGCCATGGATTTTGCAGGACCGGCATTTGTTTATGCACTTCACGATAGACTTTTTCACCGATCATTTTTTCTTTTTGTTGATCGAGTAAGCCGACGCCTGTACCAATATCAGGCACAGAAAATTGTACATTTACTTGATTAAAATCATGGTTAGAGCCGTGCCCTGCTACCATATACAGACTTAAGCCACACGCCAGCGCCAATCGTTTCAATGAAAAATCTCTAATCCTGCCGATCTAATTTATCTTGAATATAGCATTGAACAATGAGCAGAGACGCAAGAAAATGTTATTTTTTAATACCATTTAAACGACGAATCAGATGCATTTTAAAATTCCGGATTGACCACATAACGGGGCACTCGTCCTTCCAAGGCATCAACAAGATTCTGATAAGCCAGTTCTGCCATTTTTTTACGGGTGGCTGCAGTGGCCGAACCCACATGTGGCAATGTAACCACATTATCCAACTGGAATAATTCCGATTCCTTTAACGGCTCTTTCTGATACACATCCAGACCGGCAGCAAAAACCTGCTTGGCTTTTAAAGCTGAAGTTAATGCCTGTTCATCAATGACCGAGCCACGTGAAATATTGACCAATACTGCATGGGATTGCATTTTAGCCAATTCCGCTGTCGCAATCAGCGCCTTAGAATCCGCATTCAAATCTACTGCAACAACCACAAAGTCAGAACGCTGTAACAGTTCCTCAAGCTGGCAATATTTCGCATTCAACCCTTGAGCAAGTTCTGGTTTTTCCCGACGATTATGATACAGAATATTCATATTAAAACCGTAAAAACCACGACGTGCGATTGCAGCTCCAATATGACCGAGACCAATAATTCCGAGGGTTTTTCCAAAAATATCCATACCAAATTGTGCTTCGCCCACGGTACGCTGCCATTGTCCCTGCTTGGTCCATTGATCCAGGTAAGCCACTTTGCGTGCTGCTGACATCAGTAAAGTAAAAGCCAGGTCAGCAGTGGTTTCAGTCAGTACATGCGGCGTATGACTGAGATAAATTTTCTTTTCATTTAAATAATCCAGTTCATAGTTGTCATAACCGACACTGACACTGGAGATAATTTTTAACCGGGTGGCACTGGCCAGATTATCGCGATTCAACAAGCGCCCTGCGCCAATCATGCCATCAGCATCCTGAACCTGCTGCAAAAGCTGTTGATTCACATCGCCTAGCTTCGGTTGTATATAACTAACCTGATAATTTTGTTCCAGCTTGTTTTGAATATCAGTATCAATTTGACTAAATACAACCACTTTTTGTTTCATCTATTTTTATTCCACAGCAAGATTATTCCAGACTGGCAGTCCTATTTTGCATAAACTGCCATAAACGTTTTTTTAGAATCGGCTGATCCAGCATTTCTTGTAAAGATGCCAACTGGATCATTTTCGTATTTGATATATGCGCTGCAGGCCCGAGGAAAATAATATTTTTCTCTGCACTCATTCCATCCAGAAAACCCTGAATATAGGATTCTACACCACGTCCATCCTGAACATTGGCCCAGGGAAATGGCCAGTTCAGCTCATGAAACTCACCTGGGACTGCACGCTGGATATTGCCCCATAAATTCTGGGTGTCTTCGGTCATTGCAGTTGCATCAATCACGATACTGCAATGTGCCAGACTTAAAGCCTGCAAACTGAATGGCGGGATTTGTACGATTTCACGCTGTTCCTGAACAGGTACAATGTGAGTCGGTGCCGCAGGTGGTGTATCAACCTTAAGCGTAACAATTGGCTCTGGCTCAGGAATCGGTAGATCAGCCAACGCCTCTACGGAAGCAGGCTGTGGTAAGACGATATCGGTGTGAAATTCAGGTGCAGCCTGATCACGCCAGATCGAAACCTGGTGCGGCTGACATGCGCTGTCCCTAGGAATCCAGAGATCGATTCCTAATGTTGCCAGTATGTCACGCTGATGCCCAATCATCTTTTCATCATCACCAATTTCAGGCTGAACATTTTAGCCGGATTGCCTGTGCTTTGCCGAACTTTTTCAGCTTTTCTTTTTTATCCTGATGGATTCTAGTACAAAGTTTAGCTGTCTGCTAAAAACCGTGCTTTTAATACACAATTAAACCATTCCTGCTGTTATAACAGATTCCGGCTAAAGCTGCGCGTTCTCATTTATTTTCTACAGAATGGTTAAACTGTTCTTCTTTAACATTTGCTGAACGACCTGTTCTGCCTCAAAACCCAAGCGCCAATACAACAGCTCCATCACGTCCAACTCATCCTGTGTCACGATACGATCACTCCACAAACAGGCCTCTGCAATACCTAAAATACTGAGGCGATCACGCAATAACAGCCCCGCAATATCATTCAGGATTTCTGCTAGATCAATCGGCTCATCAGAAATTTCATTATATAAGTCCAGTTCCTGAGCGGTCAGAATCCGGTTTAAAATCCGCTCCCGCACCTCAAGCTGGTTGCCGCTATTAATCTGCTGTACATGCAGCAAGGCGTCGATCAAACGCACAATCTGTGGCTTGACCTCATCGAGTGCTGTAGGCGTATGTGCAGGAAGCAAATTCAGTTCGTATTTCACACATTCCAGTAATAATGCATCCAACAGGCCAATTTCGCCATCTTCCTGAATAATCCGTGCCAGCTTCATCAAAAACTGGCGTGCAACAGTTGTCGGCATGCCACCAATATTGTTACAAGCTTGCTGGAAAATCGAGATATGCACCCGCCCGTCCAGATTGAGCAATGAATCTACAATGGCACGGCTAACTTCAGCCTCAGTCGGAATAAATTCACGATATTGACGGATCATTAAAATGGCGACCATCACTTCACGAGAACCAGTTGCGGTTTGTAATGCACGCTCAATCAGTTCCGGACGTGGCATCTTGAGCCGAAGTTCCGGATTCAGTGGTTTGATCGCATCTTTAATCGCAAAACTGATCGGAGACAGCCGCAATAATGGCAAAGGCTGTGGCGAGCTCCAGCTCATTGCAGTTTCAGGCACCACTTCTTCTAAAGAACGGAACAAACTAAACAAAGGCTGATTTTTGAGTTTTTTCAGATTCTCAAGCTGTAAGTCCTGAATCAAGGCAGGATTTAATTCATAAATCCGCTGATTGATATGGGGATGAATATTCAGCCAGTTTTGTGGGCTCAAGGAATTGGCAAAGCACATATGTGAAATGGATTCAGCATATTCACTATAAATCTGGGAGCCGGAATGATGCACATGAATTCTGAGTAAAGTCTGAATATTGGCATCATTTTGAATCAGGCGTCGGGTCTTTCGATCATTTTTATAGGTCCGACCACCGAGTGAAATATATTTAATGAAACGGGAAATCAATACGCCCAAACTACCAATCAGCCAGATCACCGCACCGACTGCAACATAGAAAGTTTCAAACTTATTTTCACGCGGACTACCCGCTCGATAAAAACCGGACTTGGCAATCTTACTGCCACACTGACTAAACGTGGTTAAACTGCTATACAGGATTTTCAGGCGGGTATTTTCCGCAGCTTCACCAGAGAGAATTTTATTGAATTCATGGCTGAGCAAGCCATACAGCTCGACTTTATCCAGTGTTTGTATCGCACCCCAAGTCAGGATAATTGCGGTATCCCGCGGACTAAAACCTGCCGTCAATGCATTGACACCAACTTCATCGGGCAGCACATATACCGCCGGAACGTCAATCAGAAAAGTCTCTGACAGTTGCTGGTTAATGTGCAGTGCAGCACTTTCTTCTGGAATACTGTCCATCGGACTCAACCGACGCGCACCTAGCTGCTTTGCCAGCGAATAACCGCCATTCCGAAAAATATAGAATTCATAGATGACCGAGATCATCATGGCACATAACAGCAATGCAATCAGATAAGGACTCAGCGCATGCCAGAAGATTGACTGGCTAGGATCAGCATAAAAAACAAAGAGACCAACAACACTATTAATAATAAAAATAGTCAACAAAATTGCAATCAGGCAAAAACTTACAGGCAGTATTATATTTTTGTTTTTTATAAAATCGTATCCTACGTTTCGCAATGCAGAACCCTAAAATGATTATTTTCAATGGACTCATCATAAAACAAAAAAGCGGGAAATTCCCGCTTTTTCATGATGATTTTAACTACTTAGACTTCGCGTACACCGGTCAAATCCACTGAGGCTGCATCAATATTGACATCAATATAATTGCTTTCTTTCATGGCACTGTCACTACGTTTTTGCTGAAGATCATCCAGATATTGCGCATCAATACCGCCCGAAACATAGATGCCATCAAAGACTGAACAATCAAAGTCTTTGACATCCGGTACTTTGGTGGTTCTTACCGCATCTTTCAAATCTTCCAGATCTTGGAAAATCAGACGGTCAGCACCAATAATTTCACGGATTTCTTCTACGCTACGTTCCGATGCAATCAGCTCAGATTTCGCCGGCATATCAATACCGTAAACGTTTGGATATTTCACCATCGGTGCTGCAGACGCAAAGAATACTTTTTTCGCGCCAGAATCACGAGCCATCTGGATAATTTCATTACAGGTCGTACCACGGACAATCGAGTCATCCACCAACAGTACGTTTTTACCTTTAAACTCAAGCTCAACCGGGTTGAGTTTTTGACGTACCGATTTTTTACGCAGCTGCTGACCAGGCATAATGAAGGTCCGGCCGATATAACGGTTTTTCATGAAACCTTCACGGAATTTCACGCCCAACATATTGGCAAGTTCTAGCGCTGAAGTACGTGAAGTATCCGGAATCGGAATCACCACATCAATATCATGCTCTTCACCCCACTCACGCAGAATTTTTTGCGCCAGCTTCTCACCCATTTTCAAACGTGCTTTATACACCGAGATTCCATCAATGATGGCATCTGGACGGGCAAAATAAACATATTCAAAAATACAAGGACGGTATTCAGCATTCGCCGCACATTGCTTGGTAAAAAAATTACCTTCTAAATCAATAAATACCGCTTCACCAGGCAGAATATCACGCTCAACTTTAAAGCCCAGCGCAGTAATCGCAACAGATTCAGAAGCAATAATATATTCCATACCCTGTTCAGTTTCACGTGAACCGTAGATCAGTGGACGAATACCGTTCGGATCGCGGAAGCCCACTAGCCCCTGACCGGTAATCATCGCCACCACGCCATAAGCACCTTTGCAACGCTCATGCACACGTGTTACCGCATGGAAAATATCTTCCGACGTTGGCACCAGTTTGCCATGTTTTTGCAGTTCATGCGCAAACACGTTTAACAGGACTTCTGAATCAGAATCAGTGTTCATATGACGCAAGTCAGTTTTGAACAGGTCATCATGAATTTCTTCAGCATTGGTCAGGTTACCATTATGTGCCAAGGTAATCCCGTACGGCGAGTTCACATAAAACGGCTGTGCTTCAGCACTGCTCGATGAACCGGCTGTTGGATAACGCACATGACCAATACCGTAATTTCCTTTCAAAGCACGCATATGACGGGTATGGAATACATCACGCACCATACCATTGTCTTTGCGCAGGAATAAACGTCCTTCATCACATGTCACGATCCCAGCTGCATCTTGTCCACGATGTTGTAACATCGTTAATGCATCAAACAACATTTGGTTAACGGGTGATTTACCAGCTATACCAACTACTCCACACATAGCAACCTCGCAGACAAGCTAGGATTAATAAAAAGGATTATTTGTAGACTCATCTGCAGCTCCAGACTTGGACGATGTTTCAGATGATGAAGCTGAAGGTTTCGATGTCCCTTCAGGCTTGATATGTTGTAGTGCGCCATTCGCGGCTTCTTTCGACATTTGAGTCGCCCAAGGTGCATAAGGCAATAAGGCTTGAATAAACTTGGACTGTTTCCAGTGAGGTGAGCTTTCTACCCACGGGCCAATTCCCTGCATGGTAATCAGAACAATCAGCAAACCTTTCAGGCTACCAAAGACACCACCCGCCAGACGGTTGAGAGGGCCCAGTTTAAGACTCTTTAAAATACGGTTCAACAGTGCAGTAACGATCCAGGTCAGAACTACAATTAGCAGGACGATAAAAGCAAAGGCCGCAATCTTTTGTACGACTGGATCTGTACTCAGAGCAACCATAGACGGCGCAAGTAGTGTTGAATATTTTGCCGCAATAATCAGGGCAAATATCCATCCCACTAAGTTCGCAAAGGCTTTAATAAATCCTTGACGCAAACCGTTGAGCCCTCCAATGAGCAAGATAATCAGTAGAAAGATATCAATGGCATTCATAGGATTTAAAGTGCGTCTACACAATCTTTTACAAGTTTAGGTCCAGTATAGATGAGGCCACTATAAACTTGTACAAGGCTGGCGCCTGCCTGTTTCTTGGCAGCAGCATCTGCACCTGAAAGAATACCACCCACACCAATCAATGGAATTTGTCCTTTTAATACCGCAGCAAATGTAGCCAGACATGCGGTACTTTTCTCAAATACTGGCGCGCCAGACAAACCACCTGCTTCCTCTGCATGCTCCAGACCCTCTACACCTTCACGTGACAGTGTGGTATTGGTCACGATCAGGCCATCAATCTTGAATTGCAATAATTGCTTGGCAATAAAGGCAATATCGCTGTTATCCAGATCAGGCGCCACTTTCAGTACCAAAGGTACATAATGCTGGTATTCCTGAGCCAATTCAAGCTGACGCTTCTTCAGTGTTTCCAGCAGTTCGGTGAGTGCATCACCACTTTGCAGGCTGCGCAGGTTTTTGGTATTGGGAGAAGAAATGTTGACGGTAATATAAGAAGCATAATTATAGACTTTTTCTAAACAGATGAGGTAATCATCTACTGCTTTTTCTACCGGAGTATCAGCGTTTTTACCGATATTAATACCGAGAATGCCTTTAAATTTGGCCGCTTTGACATTTTCAACCAGCTGATCCACGCCATCATTGTTAAAGCCCATACGGTTAATAATGGCTTTGACCTGTGGCAAACGAAATAAACGCGGATGAGGATTGCCGGCTTGCGGTCTCGGGGTAATGGTACCAATTTCAATAAAACCAAAACCTTGACCGGCAAGGGCGTCAATATAGGCACCATTTTTGTCCAAACCTGCCGCAAGACCTACCGGATTGGGAAATTCGATTCCCATACAGGTCACAGGTTTCGCAGCAACATTTTGACGCATCAAGCCCATTTTATGGGATGATTTCAATAGTGATAATGTCAGCTCATGTGCACGCTCTGGTGCTAAAGAAAACAACAAAGGGCGGGCTAGAGAATACAACATATCCAGAAAAGTCTACTGCTTTTTAAGTCGGCATATTATAGGCATAGGCTGACAAAAAAACCATGCTTTGCAAATCTTTATTTTTACCGTTTATTGTATGGTCGCCGTTAATTTAATCTGTCCTGCCTCATTATTTAGTTCCATTTTCTCGATACTTAGCCCCATTTGTGCCAGCTGAGTCAGGAAATTTGCCAGTACTGCATAATTTTCATGCATGACCGCCAATTGAATTTTTCCTTCCATTTGCTGGGAAGCCACCGACAATCCTTGCTGCTGTGCGACTCGCTGTACTTTCTCCGCTGCATCCAGTTGGGTGTCCCCAGCCGGTTTCATGGTTACTGCATTACTTTGCATCCAAACAATGGTATCTTTCAGCTGATTTAAGCGTTTTTGCTGGGTATCTGCCGCCTGATGCATATACCAGAGTGCAGAACCGACTGCTGCCACAATCACAAAAACAGTGGTAAAAATTACCATTACCCGTTCACGTACCGACAAGCTGTCCAGATAATCACTCAGTTTTTCAAAAGACTGATCCATACGATTTTGTAGCGCTTCAAGGCCTTTCATTATTGAATCCTCACCAGTCCGATCGCAGCTGTTCCGCTGGCCTGAATATTCCCCAGCTCCACCTTAAAACCTTGCTGGCTCAATTGCGTGGTCAGTGCATTTAACGTTTCTGATGAATTAGCCTTAAGCTCCATACTTAGCACAGAAGTATCATAATTTACCCGTTGTGCCACAATCTGATTTTGCATCAAGACAGGCCCCACCCGACTAATCAGCTGTAATGCATGCGTATCTGCAATCTGGCTTTGACGCAACTGCCCTTCAAACTGACTTTTGATATTCTGCTCAGTGACCGGATAATTTTGTCCAAACCAGTATTTAAACTGGTCAATGGCTTGCGCGGCAGTCTGATTCGCCACTTTTTTATATTGATACCAGCGCACAGCATCATAACTAAACTGCAATACCAAAATACCCAGAAAAACTGCCGCGCAGGCTTTCCAGTAACCGGAAATAGCACCATCAGATTTTGCTTTAGGCAATATATTAAACGGATGCTGTTTTGGTTTTTTCAGTACAGGAATACCATATTGGAAAGACTCCAGTTGCTCCTGAGTGATGAGTGCTTCAAGACTACGCAACTGCTCCTGATTCAGGTTGCTCACCTTATAGCTGAGGTCCTTGGACTGATAATCCAGATAAAGGCTTAGATCATCCAGCGACTGGCCGATATATTCCGACTCGCGCACCAGCAAACGTCCACCGATTTGCGCAATCACACGCTGATTGGCATCAGGAACCGGCAGCACCAAAAAGTCCGGTAACAAAGCTGCCAGCTTGACTGGGATCAGGCTTAAAGCATGTTGCAAGGTCTCAAGCGTAGAATTCGCAATCCCCATAATGCTGATCTGATCCGGCTGCTGAAAATGATGCAGCACTTTCATGGCATCTACCGGCAGCACCACGTATTCTTCGAGCAAATATTTAATGCCATCATTGCCCATTTTCTTATATTGGCTCTTGGGCAAGGTCTGCTGCAAAATTTGCACATGACGGCTCGGGAAAAATACCACCGCCTCTTCGCCATGATGAGCCTGTATATCCTGAATCAGCTGTTCTAATGTGTCCGCAGTGTTCCAGAATTCCCCAGTTGACCATTGCCAAACCCCATTGGCTTCTGGCATCCATAAATACAACATCAATTGTGTTCTGCCATTTTAATTAATTTTTTATAGTGTAGGAATAAAACTTTTAATCTGTGTGGATAAGCCCGGGGCAATCACCGCCTGATCATAAATACGTGCTTCTGCCAATGCATAGGGATGAAAAGATTCAGCCAGCAGAATGGAAGACATATGGGCCACCACATTCATATGACACACCACTACAATCGACTCATAAGGCAGTTGCGATAACCATTCCACTGCGACTTTGGCATCATCATCCGGTTTGATCGTATTACAGATCACCACCGGCACATCTTTAAAATACTGCTGCAAATGTGCCAGAGTTTCCTGCGCTCGCAACAACGGACTGACCACAAACACTTCAGGCTTAATCAGATCCTTTAAGAACTGCGCAGTTTGTTCAGCCTGTTGATGACCACGCTCCGTTAAAGGTCGCTTGGTGTCATTACCATTGACCGGTGGTGCGGCCTCGCCATGTCGAACTAAAGTCAGTTGCATTTGATTTCCTTATATTCTTTTGCCTGCATGATAAGCAGCGAATATGACAATTCGCAGACAGTCCCTGTGTTATAGATCAGACTTGATGATGTGGCAAGACAAATTCGACATCGCTACGATGACCGTTTTTCATCAATGACAAGGCAATATTGAGTGGCGGCGCACCTTCAAAAATCACATCATACAAGGCCGAAGTAATCGGCATATACACATCGAGTTCTTCCGAACGTGCCTTGACCTGCAAAATGGTATTAATCCCTTCTGCCGTTTGACCCAGTTCAGTTGTTGCCTGCTCCAAAGTCTTACCTTTACCAAGCGCATAACCCACCTGATAATTACGGCTGAGCGGGCTGCTACAGGTTGCAAATAAATCACCCACACCTGAAAGCCCAAGAAAGGTCAGCGGATTGGCACCGAGTTTTACTGCAAAACGGCTCATTTCGGCCAAAGCACGGGTCAGGATCATACTCTTGGTATTTTCACCCACGTTATACGCAGCGGCCATGCCCATCGCGACAGCATAAATATTTTTTAATGCGCCCCCGAGCTCTACGCCATGCACATCATCACTGGCGAATACGCGGAACAAGGCACTATGTAAGGCTTGTTGTACCGCATAACGCACCAGCTCGGATTGGCTGGCAATCACGGTTCCTGCTGGCTGTCCTGCCACAATTTCTTTGGCTAAATTCGGTCCTGATAACACGCCATAAGGCACTTCAGGCAACACTTCACGAATAATATCGCTCATGAAACTAAAGGTTTTGGCTTCAATACCCTTGGTCAGCGAGATCACGGCTTGCGAGGTAATAAAAGGTTTGATTTGCTGCAAGACATCCCGGAAAGAATGGCTCGGAATAGCGACTAAAATAATATCTCGATCACGCACAGCCTGTTCTAGTTCTGACACCGCCAGCAGATTTTCTTCTAACTTAAAGTCTGGCAAATAGCGTTTATTGATATGCGTGACATTAATATCTGCCGCAACTGCTTCATCACGAATCCAGATCATGGTATTGCAACCATTACGCACTGCAGTATTGGCCATTGCAGTACCGAAGCTGCCCCCACCCAATACCGTGACTCTTAAAGCTGTCTTATGATCAACTGCAACCGGTTCTACCAGTTTTGAGAAATTTAATTCTGACATCTTATTTTTTAATATCCTGTTATACCGTGCCAACTAGCTGTTCTGGTTCCAATAACTTACAAAATCACTGGTTCGAATCTCTGCACGTGCTGGAATTGCTTTTGCTGCAGTGCCAATATAAATAATCCCCGAGACCAGATCGTCTTTTGAAATCCCCAATGCCTGCTTAAACAGACCAGACTCGACTACAGCACCACTACGCCACATGGTCGAGAAACCCTGAACCTGAAGTGACAACAGAAAATTTTGAATAGCTGCGCCTGAACTCAGGATTTGCTCAAAATGCGGAACTTTAGGATGATCCTGCAAACGCGTTAAGGCAAGCACCAATAAAGGTGCACGAAATGGATGATTCTTGACCCGCTCAATCTGCGCTGTTTCAGTTTCACCCAAATCGACGAGCGCCTGTGACAGCAACTCTCCAAAAGCTTCACGCTGATGATCTGGAACCACCACAAATGTGGTCGGCTTGAGCCGATGATGATCGGGTGCAGTTAATGCTGCCTGAAAGGCTTTTTCCAGTTGTTCTGCATTCGGTGCCGGTGCCAGCAGATGACCAATCGATTGCCGTTGGTGAATATTTTGATGAACGATGTCAATCGCAGATTCCGTCATTGCCTTGTATATCTACACTTAAAAAACCATACTCAAGATTAGCATATTCAAAGAAAAATACGCTAGAAACTTCATAGGGATTCAGCACGCTCATCACCACTCGAAAATAAACTTGTTTGGTTTTTCAATCCCGTACTGCTCTATTTTTCACCTAACTCACATAGAGCTACACCAAAAATTGCCAAACCTATACAACAGCTACAAAATCTGCGCTGCTTGCTGTGTTGAAATATTCAGCATCGTATTTACTTGAGATTTCATGATGAAAAAAACAATCGCTTTCAGCGGATTAGCTATTTCCGCATTACTGCTTACTGCCTGTGCCTCAAATCCGACTGCATTGGCAGTGCAAAAGGAAAATAACCAGTATGAGGTGACCGGATTAGGTAAAAATCAACTGACCTCGAAAAACAATGCGATTACTGCGGCCAATAAAGCCTGTGGCTCTCGATCAACCCCCATTATTGTGGATGAAAAGACAGCTTATAACGGCGCTTTAAAAGGCGTAGTCGATGAACAAACAGGTCAGATGATTCAGGCAGCCGCCACTGTCCTTGGCAATATCGCAGGTACCAATACTGGTTTAAACCAGAATGATGATTATCAGACGGTGCTTACATTCCGCTGTCAGGCCAAATAAGCCTTAAACCATAGCGCAATAAAAAACCGCTCTTCAAGAGCGGTTTTTCTATGGTCTGGATTAACAATAACCTTCCAGACGGGTCAAAGGCAATTTTTGCCCAATGGCTTTTTCAATTTCTGGCAGATAGAACGCATCATCCTCTGCAAGGAAACTGATACTCACACCGCTGGTTCCCGCACGACCGGTACGGCCAATACGATGCACATAATCATCCGACTGTTCCGGCAAGGTGAAGTTCACCACATGCGATACACCATCGACATGGATACCACGACCTGCAACATCCGTTGCAATCATAATATTATGTTTACCATTTTTGAACTGATCCAGCATTTTCAGACGTTTGTCTTGAGCAATCTCGCCCGACAACATTACCACCTTATAACCATCACGTTTTAAATGATCATAAAGTTTGCGCACCTGATCACGACGGTTGGCAAAAATCATGACTTTTTCAATCGGCTCATCACGTAGGATTTCTTGCAATAATTTATATTTGTCCGCCTTGGCGACCATATAAACCCGCTGCTCGACATCGGCATTGGTTTTCTTTTCCGGTTCAATTTCAACTGTAACCGGTTCAAATAACCATTGCTGCGCAAGATTCAATACATCGTAGCTAAAAGTAGCAGAGAACATCAGAGTCTGACGTTGTTCTTTACGCGGCGAGAAACGTACAATGCGCTTTACTGAAGGAATAAAGCCCATATCCAATAGGCGGTCGGCTTCATCAATGACCAAAAATTCAATCTGATCCAACCAGACTTCTTTTTGTTCTACAAAATCGATCAAACGCCCCGGTGTAGCCACCATAATATCGACAGGCGCTTTATTCAGCTGGTTCTTTTGCTTGTCAAAATCCACACCACCCAGCAAGGTCACCACATTGAGACCAGCATATTTCGCCAGATCCTGTGCATCGCTTTCGATCTGTAACGCCAGTTCACGGGTCGGTGCCAAAATCAGCGCGCGTGGCTCACCACGATAGCGTTGTTCCTGAATCGGATTATCTAATAGATCATTCATGATACTAATTAAAAAGGCAGCAGTTTTACCTGTACCTGTCTGTGCACGGCCAATGGCATCATGTCCTGCCAGCGTGAATTTTAAAACCTTCTGCTGGATAGGCGTCATGGTGGTAAAGCCTAAAGCATCAATCGCTTTTTTTAGATTGGGATGTAAATTTAAGGTTTCAAAACCAGATGACATAAAGCGGTGCTCTAATTGGGTAATCACTAAGATAGGGATAGTATAAACAAAAAACGCCCCAAGTTATATTGGAGCGTTTTCTTTTTAGCTTAATCCGAAGATTAGTCTAATGGTTGAACTTCTTCAGCTTGAAAGCCTTTTTGGCCTTTAACAACACTGAATTCAACACGTTGGCCGTCACGAAGTGAACGGTGACCGTCACCTTGGATAGCACGGAAATGAACGAATACGTCATCGCCGCCGTTACGTTGAATAAAGCCGAAGCCTTTAGTATCGTTAAACCACTTAACTACGCCTTGTTCGCGAGCAGCTGTCATAAGTTAATCCTCATTGAAACTAAAAGAAGGACCACCCGGTGTTGCAAACAGCAGAGCAAACAAGTTTGAAAATATTATTTTTAAGCTTGTAATCATTCTGTAAAACTATCAACAAAATCCCGGTTACATCCATTTATGTAATAGGGTGAAAAACAATCACTTTGTTTATTCAAAGTCCCAAATACGCAACGAGCTTAACATGGGTTTATCACAATTAATAGATTTTTTTTAGCATGTTCTGTTTGATTTAGTTATTTTTTTCATGAAAATTGTCAAAAGACTTTATAAAGTCATTTAGATCTTCTTTTTCTTAAACTAGTTTGGTTCTGGCATCATATTTGCTACTATTTATAGCCTTTTCTGCTACCTAAATGAAACCGTAATGCTCGAAGATCCAGCGCATTTCAGCCTTATAGACGCCATGGGAAAACCGTGCCCGATGCCGCTATTAATGTTAAAGCGCGCATTAAAGGCCGGAAATCAGAAAACATTCCTGCTGAAATCATCTGATCCGCATAGCCAGACGGATGTCAGCCGCTATTGTCAGCTGCATCAGCTCAAGCTTGAATTTAAAAAAATTTCTGATACAGAGTTTCACTACTTAATTGAATCTTAAAAAATTTCAATTAAACTGTTGATCCTCACTTTCGTATACTTTTTTACATTTCTCTACCCAAATATCCATTATTTGTGGAGAGATTGGATTAAGATAAAACCTAGTTTAGGGTTATCCCGCACTTCAAGGAGAACACATGAGTGACAGCCGCAATCAGTTGATGCCCCTGTCATTATCGGCGCCAGGTGTCAACCTCGGTGCTTATATCAGCACTGTCAATCAGATTCCGATTTTAACAGCCGAACAAGAAAAAGAGTTGGCTGAACGCTATTACTATGACCAAGATTTAGATGCAGCGAAAATGCTGGTCATGTCGCACTTGCGTTTTGTGGTACATATTGCGCGTAGTTATGCAGGTTATGGTCTGCCACAAGGTGACCTGATTCAGGAAGGCAACCTGGGTCTGATGAAAGCTGTGAAACGTTTTGACCCGAATATGGGCGTACGTTTGGTGTCATTTGCCGTGCACTGGATCAAGGCGGAAATTCACGAATACGTGATCCGTAACTGGCGTATCGTGAAAATCGCCACCACTAAAGCGCAACGTAAACTGTTCTTTAATCTGCGCAGCCTGAAGAAATCATCGAAAAAGTTGACGCTCGCAGAAGCACAGTCTATTGCGAATGATTTAAATGTCACACCAGAACAAGTACTGGAAATGGAAGGCCGTCTGACGGCGTATGATGCGGCTTTTGATGCATCAAGCGATGACGATGATGAAGGTTCCACCCATGTGGCACCAGCGTTATATCTTGAAGATAATCGTTATGACCCGGCTCGTCTGATTGAAAATGAAGACTATGAGGAGCAAAGCACCTCTGCCCTGCATGAAGCCATGGATCAGCTAGATGATCGTTCACGTAATATCTTGCAGCGTCGCTGGCTAGATGACGAGAAATCGACCCTGCATGAGCTTGCAGCCGAATATAATGTTTCTGCGGAACGTATTCGTCAGCTGGAAAAAAATGCCATGGAAAAAATTAAAGTGGCGATGTCATCCAATTAACACCAAATTCTGTTACTGATTTACCTCGAAAAAGCCTTCTTTGATGAAGGCTTTTTTATGTCCGCATTTTGAATTTATGCTAAGGTTGAGCGCAAACTTTATCAGGAAGATCAATTCAAATGTGGATTGCGATTTCAGCACTTAATTTGGCACTTGCAGTCATGCTCGGTGCTTTTGGTGCACATGGTTTAAAAGCGCGGGCGACTGAAGCACAGCTCGGCTGGTGGCAAACGGCAACGGATTATTTTTTCTATCATGCCTTAGGACTACTCATTCTTTCTTTACTGGCGAAAGTCATCCCTGCATTGCCCATTCAATGGAGCTTCGGTCTGATTCAGGTCGGCATTTTACTGTTTTCTGGCTCACTGTATATCATGGCCTTAGGATTACCCCGCGGTTTAGGTGCTATTACGCCCATCGGCGGGGCTTTAATGATTGCCGGATGGTTAATTCTGGCCTGGAATGCTTTAAAATACGCCAGATAAGTTTGAACAACACTTAATCATGGAGGGTTGCTAGAATGATGATTTACATCAATGGCGAACAACAGGAAACTCACTGCAAGAATCTGCTGGAACTGATTCAGAGTATGGCGCTTGAGGGTAAGCGTTTTGCAGTTGAAGTCAATGAAATGATTATTCCTAAAAGCAGATTGGGCGATACGCCAATTTGCGATACAGACAAAATAGAAATTATTCACGCGGTCGGTGGCGGCTAATACTCGGGACAATTATGCAAGATTTATTACAGATTGGTTCACGCCAATTCCAGTCACGCCTTTTGGTAGGCACGGGCAAATACAAAGATTTAAATGAAACTCAGCAGGCCATTGAAACCAGTGGTGCAGAGATTGTCACTGTCGCTATTCGCCGGGTCAATATTGGCCAAGATCCTGACCAGCCGAATCTGCTATCAGTGATTCCTCCGGAAAAATATACCATTTTGCCGAATACTGCAGGTTGCTTCGATGCCAATAGTGCCGTCCGCACCTGTATGCTGGCGCGTGAGTTGCTCGATGGCCACAATCTGGTCAAACTTGAAGTTTTAGGTGATGAAAAAACGCTTTATCCAAACGTGACTGAAACATTGAAAGCCGCTCGCACCTTGATTGACGATGGCTTTGAGATCATGGTTTATACCTCGGATGATCCGATCGTGGCGCAAGAGCTGGAAAGCATGGGCTGTGTCGCGATTATGCCACTGGGTAGCCTGATTGGTTCTGGTCTGGGCATTCTGAATCCACACACCCTGTCAATCATCAAGGAAAATGCCAAGGTCCCGGTTCTGGTCGATGCCGGTGTCGGTACAGCCAGTGATGCTGCGATTGCGATGGAACTGGGCTGTGACGGCGTACTCATGAATACAGCGATTGCAGCTGCACAAAATCCGGTATTAATGGCATCTGCGATGAAAAAAGCCGTTGAAGCAGGCCGAGAAGCTTTTCTTGCAGGCCGTATGCCGCGCAAGCGTATGGCCAATGCCAGCTCACCGGAAACCGGCTATTTCTTTAAATAAATTTTCATGAACAAAAATAAAGGACTCAATTGAGTCCTTTATTTTTGTTTTTAGTTAAGGAATCAGACCTTCATCACGCATAGCAATCTGTACAGACTGACGTTCTGCCACTTTATTACGGATATGAATAATATTTTTATATGGACTCAAATCATGCTCAATCTGGTTCGACCAGTTGGTCAAGACAAATAGATAGGCATCCGCAGGCCCAAAGTTATCATCCACCAGATAATCATTGTCCGATTCACCGATAGCTTTATCGATATAACTCAATAGTCGATCAATCTCTGCATAGGCTTTTTTCTTTTCATCTTCGGATAACTTGCCACCGAAGAACACCGCATAGGCATCATGTAGTTCAGAGTTCAGATAACCTAACCATTCCAGCACTTTGGCACGTCCCATGCCCGATGGTGGAATCAGATCTTGTTTTGGATCGTGTTGAGCAAGAAACGGTAGAATTGCAACATTTTCTGTCAGGATCAGACCAGGGTTAATTTCTAACGCTGGTACATAGCCTTTAGGATTAACTTCGTAATAATCCGTACCTTTTTCTGTTTTATGTGTTTTTAAATCAACACGTTCCAAATCAAAATCGACATTAATTTCATTTAAAATAATATGTGCTGCCAGTGAGCAGGCACCTGGTGAATAGTAAAGCTTCATTTCTGATCCTTGTTATACACTTCTCAATGTTTTAAATCGCTTCTAACAAACTTTCAAGTGATCAAACCTGTAAATTGCAAAAAAGCGTAACTGTCACCTCAGGGCAGTTACTCATTCAATATTCAGGATATTCTGGGCTTTTGCAAGTCAATCTTGTGTAGATTTTTATCTCTATCTGTTTAACATACACAGGTTTTCAAAATATAGATGATATTTCGTGATTAGCCTGAAAAAAGAAGAATGGTTTTCTAATATCCGCACAGATGTATTGGCAGGCCTGGTGGTGGGACTGGCCCTGATTCCTGAATCAATTGCCTTCTCTGCCATTGCCGGTGTCGATCCGCAAGTCGGTTTATATGCCTCTTTCTGCATTGCGGTATCCATTGCCTTTTTTGGCGGTCGTCCTGCCATGATCTCGGCGGCTACAGGTGCAATGGCGCTTTTGATGATTACCTTGGTAAAAGAACATGGTCTGCAATATCTGCTGGCTGCCACAATTCTGACCGGCATCATTCAGGTCATTGCCGGTTATTTTAAAGTCGCTAAATTAATGCGTTTTGTATCTCAGGCTGTGGTCTATGGATTTTTAAATGCCTTGGCGATCCTGATATTTGTGGCACAAATCCCGGAAATCAACCAGATGGATAGCACCGGTTATCTGTTTATTGCGATTGGTCTGGCGATTATTTATCTGTTTCCTTATATCCCTAAAATCGGTAAAGCCATTCCCTCACCTTTAATCTGTATTATAGTTTTAAGCGGGCTAGCGCTGTTGTTGGGTGCAGATATGCGTACCGTGAGCGATCTGGGGCAATTCCCGGATACTTTGCCAGTATTCCTGATTCCAGAAATTCCACTCAATCTGGAAACCTTGCAAATTATCCTGCCTTATTCCTTTACCTTGGCGACTGTCGGTTTGCTGGAAAGCATGATGACCACTACGGTCATTGATGAAGTGACCGGAACTGAAGGTGACCGTCATCAGGAATGTCGTGGTCAGGGTATGGCCAATATTGTCAGCGGCTTTATGGGCGGGATGGCCGGTTGTGCCATGATCGGCCAGTCAATTATCAATGTGTCTTCAGGGGCACGTACCCGTTTATCGACTCTGGTCGCTGGCGTGTTTCTGCTGTGTCTCGTGGTTTTTTTGAAAGACTGGCTGGCTTATATCCCAATGGCAGCTCTGGTTGCGATCATGATTATGGTGGCATTTACCACCTTTCAATGGGGAGCAATCAAGCAATTCAGCAAACATCCGCTAGAATTTAATACCGTGATGATTGCCGTGATTATTGTCGTGCTTGCCACTCATAATCTGGCGCTTGGTGTATTTGTCGGCGTATTGCTCTCTGCCCTGTTCTTTATTAATAAACTGGAAAGAACCGTACATGTCTATACGCATTTGAATTCGGCTCATTCACGCAGCTACTTTATTTCTGGACAGATATTCTTTAGCAGTTCAGAGAAGTTCTATCAGTTCTTTGATTTTAAAGAGAAGCTTGAGCATGTCGAACTGGATCTGACCCATGCGCATATTTGGGACGTGACTTCGGTCAATATGCTGAATAACGTGATTCAGAAGTTTAAAGCCCAAGGGATAGATGTAAGGGTGATTGGTTTGAATGAAGCCAGCAGTACATTGATCGACCGTTTTAGTAGCTGATGAACGATGATTAATAAAAGAGCCTCAATTGGCTCTTTTATTTTATCTGGAAGATCTTGCCGATTTTTATGGAGAAATACCGAGAAAAGTTTGACTTGCTCGGCTCAGGACTTAAAATACCGCATTCTGAATTTTTAGATTTGCCAAAGTTATGTCGAACGATCAATTAGACCAGCAAGTCGTGGAGCTGGAAAACTTAAGCGAGCACCGTGAAATCGTGACGTTTATGCGCCGCTCAATGCCGCTGAATACCTCTCAACGTACTGCGCTTGAACAATATGGTCACTTAATTTTGGAATATCCAGTCGGTGATTTGCGTCAGCACTTTGAACATCCTGAACGTCCTTTGACTGTAGAAATTGGTTTTGGTATGGGCCGTTCACTGGTATTGATGGCCAAAGCTAATCCTGAACGTAACTTTGTCGGAATTGAAGTCCATGTACCTGGAATTGCGCAGTGCGTGTATGAAGCAGGTGTTGAAGGCCTAACGAACTTACGTGTGCTGGATGCTGATGCAATTCAGGTATTACGTGAAATGCCAGACAATAGTATTAATGCAGTTCAGTTATACTTCCCTGATCCATGGCAGAAAAAACGTCATTTTAAACGCCGCTTTGTTTCGCATGACCGTATGCCGCTGGTGGAGCAAAAGCTGGAGCTTGGCGGAACTTTCCATGCTGCAACGGACTGGGAACCGTATGCGGAATGGATGATAGAAGTATTGGAAGAACGTCCACGTCTGGAAAATCTGGCGGGCAAAGGCAATAGCTATCCTCGTCCGGAATGGCGTCCACAAACCAAGTTTGAACGTCGCGGGATTGAAGCAGGTCACAAGATTAATGATTTTATCTTTAAGAAAATTTCTTAATCTAAGACTCAAAAAAAGCGCTGATTATTCAGCGCTTTTTTATGGGAAAAATTTGGCTTTGAACCCTGCTTCGTAGATAAATTATCAGCTTCTTCATTTCTGATGACGCGTGAGAATCTGCTGGCTCAACAACTGATAGACATTTTGTAAATCTTCTCGCTGCATATTGGCTAACATCTGCTGATGCATATTCAAGATATTCTGATCACCACGCATCGCTGGGCCGGTCTGCATTTGTTTGGGATCATTCTGAGTGGCTTTATTGGCAGTTTCCAGCATTAAGGGATACAACAAACTGAAATCGACCTGTTGTACATCCACCACCTGCTTGGCCATGTCATAACAGTAATTGGCAAAATTACAGGCAAATACCGCTGCAAGATGCAAACTGAGACGTTGACTGGAACTATAAGTATAAACACGATTGCTTAGGCTATTTGCCAGTTCTAATAACAGGATTTGGTCCTGTTCATTCACCGCTTCAATCAACAGTGGCGTCTGCTGCCAATCAATCTGGCGTTCGAGACTAAAGGTCTGTAAAGGATAAAATACGCCTGCACGCGCATGCACATTTTTCAGTAAATTGAGATGGGTGCTGCCAGAGGTATGTACGATCAGATTCTGCTGTAGATACGGATGAATCTGTTCAATGACGTTGGCAATCGACTGATCACTAACCGCGATAATGACCAGATCCACCTCATGATCCAGCTGTTCAGGCTGAGCGATGGCCTGAGCGTTGAATTGCTCAGCCAGTTGCTGTGCTTTTTCTAGGGTTCGACTGTAGATCTGTACGATCTCATGTTGTGCTGACAATACAAGGGCAAGATGATATGCCACTCGCCCTGCCCCAATCATACTGATCCGCATCTGCTGTTCTTCCTGATAAATTACGCACAGCATGCCAATAAATAAAGATTGAGGCAATTGGCCTTGATGTTTCGAATAGACTTTAGAACTTTCGCAGGGTCAGAATCTGTTCACTTCGACCAAAAGGTCCATGAACATCATGCAGAATCCCGCTGGTCAGACCAATACCATCTTCACCATATTGCTGCACCACTTCCAGTCCCAGCCATTTACCCTGCGGCAGACGGTGCATATGAATCTGCAGGTCCAGATTCGGAAATCCCCAACCGGAATTCGGGTCTTGACGTGGCACGATGCCATTGGCCGTATCGACCATACCAAGCAAACGGCTAAAGTCTGTCGTCGGTTGGCCTTCTACCATGTCCAGCGAATTTCTTAACCAGACAATGCCCTTGCCTGCACGATGGTCGGCATGTGCCCGGGTTTCAATACTCTGGATATAACCGCCTGGCCAGCAACGCATACCCTCCCAAATAGGTAAATATTCTGGACTTTCGATCGGAAAGTCTTCCACTCCGGCAATGGCCTTGGTATCTGAAGTTAGCATTCTCCAGGCACGTGCCACAATGCAGGTTTTCCCATTGGCACACATTTCAGCTTCAACCAGTTCGATGGTTTTACCCGGACGGATCATGCGCGTGGTAATTGAAAACTCACCAAAGGCTATCAGGCCAAAAATATCCAGCCCGACCCGACCAATACGCATGTCAGCACGTGGCTGAAACTGTTCCAGTTCGACGCATAGAATACCGGTGGCTGGCGCCATGTGCTGCTCATGCGGATTCCATGCACCTTGTGCATGAATATTAGAACTATAATAGGCCGTGGTACTGCCATCTGCATGCTGTTCGCGCTGAATAAAACTGTAATATGCCGACATTGTTTTAATACTTCCCTGAATATTCTCTTAAACTTTAGAATTTGCAAAAAGTTCTTTGATCTTTATTTTCGTATCAAAAAGCCATGATAATTCATGATTTGACAATAAATCTTGCACTGTTTAAATCCGACTTTGGTTAAAAGCGCTGTAAAATTTTGTGCAGATAACAAGTGAAAATCCTGCTCCAAGCGTTCAACCATCTTGTTACTTTGCACCACGCTTAACCCTGTCTGTTGTGCCAGCTTCTGCATAATTTTGATGTCTTGCTGATCTTCGGGTTGCATCAGGTCATAGGTCAATGCAAGACCATTGGTTTTAAGACACTGCTGGATAGCCTGAAAAAATCCGTTTTTTTCGGAATTTGAAATGAAATGTGCCACCAGAATGGCTAACGCAGCATCAAACGTATCTGGCTGATTCAAATCTTGAATCATACTTTGGACGAATTTCACCCTTTGTCGATCTATAGAATTCAGATTTTTACTGGCCTGTTTCAGCATGGCTGCTGATGGATCAATTGCAGTAAAGGTCCAGTCTGGATGTTGCTCTAATAAATACGACAATTCATAACCTGTTCCGCAACCCACTATTAATATATGTGCGGTTTCTGGGAGTTCAGTGCTGAGAATTGCTTCAATCTGCTGATGCACCAGTTCATAACCGGGAATCAGTTTACGGATATGATCGTCATAACTGACGACCACGACTTCACTGTGAAAGTTTTTTGCCATATTTTTACTCTAAATCTATGCACGAATCTAAAACTCAGGCGGGTATTTAGATAGATTGAATATTTAAATCTTGTAGCTTGATCTTATTTACTGTTTTCTTGAAATTTGATCATAGACCCGGCGACATGGATGTCGCCATTTTGCTGAGGGACATGGAAGTCCCTTCAGCAAAATAAAGGGATTTTGCTTACTTTTGGCCCATCAAAAGTAAGAAAAGCCTAAACATTGATATCGAAACCGTTATACAAATGGAGGCAATGCATGCATTAAATACTGCTTTGCCCCATTTAAGAATCGCATCAATACAATTTAAGCAATCTCTTTCAAGTTCAGCTCTTCACGCATAAATTCACGCAATTTGAACTTCTGCGCCTTACCGGAAGCCGTCATTGGAAATTCCTGGAAGAAACGCACATAACGTGGCACTTTATTGTGAGAAATATGCTCCTTACAATACTGACGGATGGTTTCTTCAGTACATGGATCATTTTCATGCAGGATGATGCAAGCACAAAGTTCCTCACCATATTTATGGTCTGGCACACCGATCACCTGTACATCTGAAACGGCAGGATGGGTATAAAGGAAATCTTCGATTTCTTTCGGGAACAGGTTTTCTCCGCCACGAATGACGACATCCTTGATTCGACCCTTGATTTTCACAAAGCCTTCATCATCCATTTCAGCGATATCACCGGTATGCATCCAGCGTGCAGCATCAATCACTTCCTGAGTTTTGTCCTGGTCTTCCCAGTAACCGAGCATGACGGAATAACCGCGTACACATAGCTCGCCCAATTGACCGCGTGGAACCACCTTGCCATTTTCATCGACAATTTTAACTTCCAGATGCGGATGTACCCGGCCAACCGTACTAACACGTCGCTCGACACTGTCTGCCGTTGAGCTTTGTGCACTCACTGGCGCAGTTTCGGTCATGCCATAACAAATCGTGATTTCAGACATATGCATGCGTTCAATCACGCGCTGCATAATTTCCTGCGGACATGGACTACCCGCCATAATCCCGGTACGCAGACTGGACAGGTCAAATTCGTCAAACTGTTCATGCTCAAGAATGGCGATAAACATGGTTGGCACACCATAAGCCGCGGTACATTTTTCCTGCTGAATGGCTTTCAAGGTTTCCAGCGGATTAAATACAGCTGATGGATAGATCATGGCAGAACCATGCGTAATACAGGCCAGATTACCCATCACCATACCAAAGCAGTGAAATAAAGGAACTGAAATACAGACACGATCTTCTGGACCTAAATGAATCGCTTCACCGACAAAATACCCATTATTTAAAATATTATTATGGGTCAGCATGGTGCCTTTCGGATTGCCCGTGGTGCCCGAGGTAAACTGGATATTAATCGTTTCATCGAACTGCAATTCACTGGAGATCTGTTGCAGTTGTTCCAGCTCTTGTTCGCTAGGCGAGCTTAGTAAATCCTGAAAACGGTGGATGCCAGTATGCTGCTGATCATCAATTTTAATCACATGCTTTAAATGTGGGAGTCGCTCTGCATTGAGAAATTTAGTTTCAGTCTGCATCAGCTCAGGTGCAATTTTAGTCAGAATTTCCTGATAGTCTGTCGTCTTAAACTGCGCTGCAATCACCAGTCCCTTACAAGAGACTTTATTCAGCACATATTCAAGCTCGTTGCTTTTATAAGCTGGATTTAAATTCACCAGAATAATGCCTGCCTTGAAGGCTGCAAACTGGGTAATGGTCCATTCCACACAGTTCGGCGACCAGATCGCCAGACGGTCACCTTTTTGCATACCCAGTTTCAGCAGCTGACAGGCAAAGGCATTGACCTGATCCTGTAGCTGCCGGTAACTGAGGCGTATGTCCTGATGCAGACTCACCACTGCATCACGTTCTGCATACTGCTCGCAAGCCTGATCAAATTTTTCACCAATCGTCATGCCCAATAAAGGCTGACTGCTGGTTCCATAGGCATAGCTTAACCGTACTTGTGTCATTGAATCGATCTCCTTGATTCTTTGTAATTCTGATTTTCAACTTTACTAATTGTTTTATGACCACGACGACCTTGTCTGTGTACCGGTTTTTTGTGCGTTTATGCTTGTAAATTTTCCTCCTGTCCACGTACTGCGTTGACACAAAAATCGGCAATCTGTTTGACAAAGTGATCCTTATACTTCTGATCAAACATGACATTTCGGGACGGATTTAAAGGTTCAATCACGACAAAGGTCATGGCACCAACCACGCCCAATGCTGCCGTATTCAAATCTTCAAATTCGAATTCTCCATTGACCTTTCCTTCGGCCAGAATTTCCTTAATGCTCTGCTTGAGCAGCTGCTTACTGCGAAAACGCTCATGTTCCATTTCCGGATCAACCGGTTCGAACATCAGTGAATACGCCAATTGGGGGCTATTCATGGCACGCTTGACAAAAGTTGTAACAGATTTTTGCAATTTCAGTTTTGGCGATAAATCTGACTCGGCAATATGGTTCAGAATTCCGACTTCATGCTGAATCGCGGCCGACAAAACCTCAATTAAAATCTGGCTTTTGCTTTCGAAATATCGATAGACCAGCCCTGTAGAAACGCCTGCGCGTTCTGCAATCGCCTGAATCGATGCCTCCTTCAAGCCCCCTTGAATAATCAGTTCACGAGCAGATTCCAAAATCGACAGGCGATTTTGTTCCATTCGTTCCTGCATCAATGATGATCTTTTATAACTCATAAAATTAATCTCAACAAGATAAAATGAATTGTAAATCATTTTGTGAATATAGATTCACTTTTTTATTTTTTCGTTGTATGTTAAAACCACAAGCACAACAACAATGCTTTTTTGGACACAACAAATATAACCTCAGGATGGATGAAGAATGAATTTACAAAGCTTGGATTTCGGTTTGGATGAAACTCTAATAGCGCTTCGTGATTCAGTGGCCGCATTTTGCGCCAAAGAAATTACCCCGATTGCTCAACAAGTTGACCGTGACAACGAGTTCCCTGCTCACCTTTGGAAAAAATTTGGCGAGATGGGCCTGCTCGGGCTTACAGTCAGTGAGGAATATGGCGGTTCAAATTTTGGTTATCTGGCGCACATCATTGCCATGCAGGAAATTTCCCGTGCTTCTGCATCCATTGGGCTGTCCTATGGCGCACATTCTAACCTATGTGTAAACCAAATTAAGCGAAATGGTACTGAAGAACAGAAACAGCGTTATCTGCCTAAACTGATTTCAGGTGAATATGTCGGTGCCTTAGCAATGTCTGAACCGAATGCAGGCTCGGATGTGGTGAGCATGAAACTGAAAGCAGAAGACAAAGGCGATCACTACCTGTTGAATGGTTCAAAAATGTGGATCACCAATGGTGGCGATGCCGATGTATTGGTGGTCTATGCAAAAACCGATTTGCAAGCCGGTGCCAAAGGCATGACTGCGTTTCTGGTCGAGAAAAATATGCCAGGTTTCAGCCATGGCACGCATTTGGACAAACTGGGTATGCGCGGTTCCAATACTTATCCGCTGTTTTTTGACAATGTCGAAGTACCGAAAGAAAACGTCATGGGTGGCGTCGGCAATGGTACCAAAGTGTTAATGAGTGGGCTGGATTACGAGCGGGCTGTATTGAGTGCTGGCCCACTGGGGATTATGGATGCCTGTATGGATACCGTGATTCCATATATTCATGACCGTAAACAGTTTGGCCAGGCTCTCGGTGAATTCCAGCTGATGCAGGGCAAAATTGCCGACATGTATTCGACCTGGTTGGCATGTAAGGCCTTGGTGTATGCCGTAGGCGCTGAATGTGACAAGGCCGAACATAGCCGTAGCCTGCGTAAAGATGCTGCCAGTGCCATTTTATATGCTGCTGAAAAAGCGACCTGGATGGCGGGTGAAACCATTCAGACTTTAGGTGGTAACGGTTATATCAACGAGTTTGCTGCAGGCCGTTTATGGCGCGATGCCAAACTGTATGAAATTGGCGCCGGTACTTCAGAAATCCGCCGCATGCTGATTGGCCGTGAACTTTTCAACGAAACAGCCTAAATCTTAACACTTAGAATAAAACAAGGATGTTCGTCATGAATCAGTTATCGAGCAAAATCAATATACGTAGTGAAGAGTTTAAAACCAACCAGACTGCCATGCTGCAACTGGTGGATGACCTAAAACAGAAAGTTGAAAAAATTGCTTTGGGTGGCGGCGAAACTGCCCGCCAAAAACATCTGGACCGTGGCAAGCTGTTACCACGTGAACGGATTAATCACCTGATTGATCCAGGAACCGCTTTTCTGGAAATTGGTCAGCTGGCTGCCTATCAGGTGTATCAGGATGATGTGCCTGCCGCAGGTGTGGTCGCTGGTGTTGGTCAGGTCAACGGTGTGACCTGCATGATCATCGCCAATGATGCTACGGTGAAAGGCGGTACTTATTATCCATTAACAGTGAAAAAGCATTTACGTGCCCAGGAAATTGCCGAACAGAACCAGCTGACTTGTATTTATCTGGTGGATTCAGGTGGTGCATATTTGCCTTTACAGGATGAAGTATTTCCAGACCGCGATCACTTCGGCCGTATTTTCTACAATCAGGCACGTATGTCGAGCCAAGGTATCGCCCAGATTGCAGTGGTGATGGGTAGCTGTACTGCCGGTGGGGCTTATGTTCCTGCCATGTCAGATGAAACCATTATTGTCCGCAATCAGGGCACGATCTTCCTCGGCGGTCCTCCTCTGGTTAAGGCAGCTACTGGTGAAGTGGTGTCCAGTGAGGATCTCGGTGGTGGTGATGTGCATACCCGTTTGTCTGGCGTGGCTGATCATCTGGCAGAAAATGATGAACATGCGCTTGCGATTGCCCGCAACATCGTGGCCAACCTGAACAAAAAGCCAAACAAGACCGCAGATGAAATCGAAGCGCCGCTGTTTGACAGTTCGGAACTGTACGGCATTGTGCCGAGTGACGCGCGCAAGCCTTTTGATATCCGTGAAGTGATAGCGCGTATTGTCGATGGCTCACGTTTTGACGAGTTCAAGGCACGTTTCGGCACTACCCTGGTGACCGGTTTTGCCAAGCTCTATGGCATGCCGGTCGGGATTATTGCCAATAATGGCATTCTATTTTCCGAGTCTGCCCAAAAAGGCGCACATTTTATTGAACTGTGTACCCAGCGCAATATTCCGCTGATTTTCCTGCAAAATATTACCGGCTTTATGGTCGGCCGCCAGTATGAAAATGAAGGCATTGCCAAAAATGGTGCGAAGCTGGTGATGGCCGTCGCCAATGCCAATGTACCGAAACTGACTCTAGTGATTGGCGGTTCTTTTGGTGCAGGCAACTATGGTATGTGTGGACGCGCTTACTCGCCACGCTTTATGTGGACCTGGCCAAACTCGCGTATTTCAGTGATGGGCGGTGAACAGGCCTCCAGCGTCTTGTCGACCTTAAAACGTGACCAGATTGAGCAAAAAGGCGGAACTTGGTCAGCTGAAGAAGAAGACCAGTTTAAACAGCCGATTCGTGACCAGTACGAACGCCAAGGCCATCCTTATTATGCGTCTTCGCGTTTATGGGATGATGGTGTGATTGATCCAGCGCAATCGCGTGAAGTACTAGCCTTGAGTCTGGCTGCAGCCCTGAATGCGCCCATCCAGCCAACCAAATTCGGCGTGTTCCGCATGTAAGAGGTGACAAAATGACATATCAATTTTTACAGCTCGAACAGCAGAATCAGGTGGCAACGGTTTGGATTAACCGTGCTGAACTGCACAATGCCTTTAATACTCAAGTCATTGAAGAACTGCATGCTTGCTTCCAGTCTTTAAATAACCGTGATGATGTACGCGTGGTGATTCTGGCGGGTCGTGGCAAAAGCTTCTCGGCCGGTGCTGACCTGAACTGGATGAAACAGGCCGGTCAGGCATCACAGGCAGACAATGAGGCGGATGCGCTCAAACTGGCGAAAATGCTGCAAAGTCTGGCAACCTTGAAACAGCCGACCATTGCCCGGGTACATGGTATTGCGTTTGGCGGCGGCATGGGTCTGGCTTCGGCCTGTGATATTTGCGTGGCCAGTACCGATGCCAAGTTTGCGACGTCGGAAGTACGTTTAGGTCTGGCACCTTCGACCATCAGCCCGTATGTAATTCGTGCAATTGGTACACGTCAAGCTTCACGTTATTTCCTGACTGCCGAGCGGATTACTGCTGAACAGGCCAAAAGCATTGGTCTTGCGCATGAAGTCACTACACCAGAACAGCTCGACAGCAAAATTGATGAAATTGTGGAAGCACTTTTACTGGGTGGTCCTGCCGCACAGAGCGCATCGAAACAGTTGATTCAACTGGTTGACCAACAGGTATTGACCGAAGATTTACTGCTTAAAACAGCACAGCATATTGCCCATATTCGCCAGGGAGATGAGGCGAAAAATGGACTGAATGCATTTTTGAACAAACAAAGCCCGGCTTGGATCAAGACCACGGCATAACAACGAGAAGGATCCTACAATGTTTGAGAAGATTTTAATTGCCAACCGTGGTGAAATTGCCTGCCGTGTGATTCGTACAGCGAAGAAATTAGGAATTGCCACCGTTGCCGTCTATTCCGATGCTGATGCGCAGGCACAACATGTGAAACTGGCCGATGAAGCGATCTATATTGGTGAATCGCCAGCAGCACAAAGTTATTTGCAAATTGATCGCATTATTCAGGCAGCCAAAAACACTGGTGCCCAGGCGATTCACCCCGGTTATGGTTTCCTGTCCGAAAATGACCAGTTTGCCTTGGCCTGTCAGGACAACAATATTGTCTTTATTGGCCCGCCAGTCGATGCCATTCTGGCAATGGGTCTGAAAGCCACCTCTAAAGCCCTGATGGAAAAAGCCGGTGTGCCTTTAACCCCCGGCTATCATGGTACCAATCAGGATGCCGACTTCCTGAAACAGCAGGCAGACAATATTGGTTATCCGGTATTGATTAAAGCCAGTGCCGGCGGTGGCGGTAAAGGCATGCGTCTGGTGGAACGCAGTGAAGATTTCCTGAGTTCACTGGCATCTTGTAAAAGTGAAGCACGTTCAAGTTTTGGCAATGAAGACGTTCTGATTGAACGCTATGTGATTCAGCCACGTCATATTGAAGTGCAGGTGTTTGGTGATACCCACGGCAATTATGTACATCTGTTCGAACGTGATTGCTCGGTACAGCGCCGTCACCAGAAAGTGCTGGAAGAAGCGCCTGCACCGAAAATGCCGGAAGACAAACTTGAGGCGATGCGTCAGGCGGCAATCGATGCTGCGCGTGCAGTGAACTATGTCGGTGCCGGTACAGTCGAGTTTATCGTGGAGCAAGACGGCACAGCTTACTTCATGGAAATGAACACCCGTCTTCAGGTTGAACATCCGGTGACTGAAATGATTACCGGACAGGATCTAGTGGAATGGCAATTGCGCGTGGCTTTTGGTGAACCTTTACCGAAGCAGCAGCATGAATTGCAGATTCATGGACATGCACTCGAAGCCCGTGTTTATGCCGAAGAACCGGAAAAAGGCTTTATTCCTGCGATTGGTCAGATCAGCTACCTGCATTATCCAGAGCAAAATGACCATGTCCGTGTCGATAGCGGTATTGTCGAAGGCGACGAGATCAGCACCTATTATGATCCGATGATTGCCAAACTGATTGTCTGGGGCAAAAACCGTGAAGCAGCCCTAACCCAGATGCACCATGCACTGGGTCAGTTCCATGTTGATGGTCTGGGTAACAATATTGCTTTTCTAGATCGCCTGGTGCTGTGTGACTCGTTTAAAAATGCACATTTAGATACTGGCCTGATTCAGCGTGAAGAGGAATTCCTGCTCAAACCTTCTGCGGATATCAGTGCCGAACTGGTGGTCAGTGCCGCACTGATTGAACTCCTGGCACGTCAAGCACAGAATCCCGTTCCAAGCAATCCGGTGTGGCAGCAAAAAGCATTCTGGCGCTTGAACCAGCAAAATAGCCATACAGTGCAATTACAACGCAATGGCATTAACCTGAAAATTCAGTTCAGCACCCAAGATCAAGGCTTTGTTGCCAGCTATAACGGTCAGCAAATTCAGATTCAGGGTCAACTCGTCGATGCCCATACTTTAGCCTTGCAACTGGTGGGTAAACAGCAAAAACTGGCTTTTAGCCAGAGTGAGCAAGGCATTACCCTGTTCCAGAATGGTCAAAGCTATAAGTTTAATTACCTGAAGTCTGATTTTAATAATCAGGATGAACAAGGCACGGAAAATAACCTGATCGCACCAATGCCAGGTGTCATTACCCAGGTGCTCGTGGCAGCCAATGACAAAGTCAAAAAAGATGATGTGCTGATGACGCTGGAAGCCATGAAGATCGAATACTCGATTCGCGCACCGCATGACGGCATCATCGCAAGCTCATATTTCCAGAAGGGTGATCAGGTTAAAGCCGGTGATGAACTGGTCGAGTTCCAGCCGCTGGCGGAGGAAGTGGCATGACGGATTTTGTCAAAATCGTAGAAGTCGGGCCACGCGATGGCCTGCAAAATGAAAAAACACCTTTGAGATTGGATGACCGGAAAAACCTGATTCTGGACCTGATGAAAACCGGTCTACAGTCCATCGAAGTCGGCTCCTGCGTTTCAGCCAAATGGGTACCGCAAATGGCAGACAGTGATGTGCTCTTTGCCAGCCTACCCCAAGATCCGAATATTCAGTTCAGTCTGCTGACCCCAAATCTGAAAGGTTTTGAATCGGCACTGGCTGTGGGTTGCAAAGAAGTCGCGGTATTTACCGCTGCTTCTGAAAGCTTTACCCGCAAAAACATCAACTGCTCGATTGATGAAAGTTTTGAGAAGTTTGCCGATGTCATGGCAGCCGCCAAAGCCAATGACATTAAGGTGCGCGGCTATGTCTCCTGCATGGTGGACTGTCCTTATGAAGGTGCCATTGATCCGAAACAGGTGGTTAAAGTCACCCAGCGTTTGCTGGAGATGGGCTGCTACGAAGTGTCATTGGGTGAAACCATTGGTACAGCAACACCGGATCGGGTGAAAAATGTCTGGGAGGCTTGTCTGGCTGAACTTGATGCTAAAGTTTTGGCAGGCCATTTTCATAATACTTACGGCATGGCGATTGCGAATATCTACCAGTCGCTATCGCAAGGCATTCGCGTATTTGATTCCTCCATTGCCGGCTTAGGTGGCTGCCCTTATGCCCAAGGTGCATCTGGCAATGTCTCGACCGAAGACCTGTATTACCTGCTCTCGAATATGGGCTTTGAAACCGGTATTCAGCTGGATGCACTGATGCAGGCCAGCCGTAATATCAGTGAAGTCTTGCAGCGCAATAATCCATCCAATTATGCCAATGCCTATTGGCAAAAAGCCTGTGCTTAACAATAATCATGCTTGAGCAAAATAAACTTAAGCAACCCATAAGGATATAAACAGCAGATTTAAGTCTGCTGTAATAACAATAGAGGTGACAAGATGTCAAACAAGGTTTATGACAGCGCTCAATCCGCCTTAAAGGATGTGGTGCAAGATGGTCATACTCTGGCTGTCGGTGGTTTCGGCCTATGTGGTATTCCAGAAGCTTTGATCACGGCCCTAAAAGAAACTGGTGCCAAAAATTTGACCTGTATTTCCAATAATGCCGGTGTAGACGGCTTCGGTCTGGGGCTTTTACTGGAAACAAAACAGATTAAAAAAATGATCTCCTCTTATGTCGGTGAAAACAAGGAATTCGAACGTCAATATTTAAATGGCGAACTGGAAGTTGAGCTGACCCCACAGGGTACACTGGCAGAAAAATTACGTGCTGGCGGTGCCGGGATTCCGGCTTTTTATACGGCGACCGGTGTGGGTACGGTAATCGCCGAAGGTAAGGATGAACGTGAATTTAAAGGCAAGAAATATATCCTGGAAGAGTCTTTAACTGCCGATGTTGCGCTAATCAAAGCCTATAAGGCCGATAAAGCTGGCAACCTGATTTTCCGTAAAACCGCCCAGAACTTTAATCCGGTCTGTGCCATGGCGGGTAAAGTCACCATTGCTGAAGTTGAAGAAATTGTCGAGATTGGTGCGCTGGATCCGGACGAAATCCATCTTCCGGGAATTTATGTGAACCGGATAGTCCTGAATACTCAACCGGAAAAACGTATTGAACAGATGACCTTAAAGGCGGAGGCTTGATCATGGCTTGGACACGTAATGAAATGGCGCAGCGCGCGGCACAAGAGCTTGAAGATGGTTTCTATGTCAATTTAGGGATTGGCCTGCCGACGCTAGTCGCGAACTATATTCCGGAAAATATCAATGTCTGGCTGCAGTCGGAAAATGGTTTGCTGGGGATTGGCGAATTTCCAACTGCAGAAACTGTCGATGCCGACCTGATCAATGCCGGTAAACAGACGGTCACTGCACGAAAAGGTGCTTCATTTTTCTCAAGTGCCGACTCCTTTGCCATGATCCGTGGTGGTCATGTCAATATTGCCATTCTGGGTGCTATGGAAGTTTCAGAAACTGGTGATCTGGCCAACTGGATGATTCCAGGCAAAAAGGTCAAAGGCATGGGCGGTGCCATGGATCTGGTCGCGGGTGTACAAAAGGTCGTGGTCTTGATGGAACACTGCGCCAAAGATGGTACACCTAAGATAGTTCCAGAATGTAGTCTGCCGCTGACCGGCCAGGCTGTGGTGAATCGGATTATTACCGATCTCGGAGTACTGGATGTCACTCCTGATGGAATTCGACTGGTCGAACTGGCACCAGAGGTCAGTTTTGAAGAGATTCAAAAAGTCACGGGGGTAGCGCTACTACGTAACGCTGCCTGATCCAGCCAGCCCTTAAGAATGAAGCATCTTAAGGGCTTTTTTATATATAGCTGTTTCATTTCAAAATAATAATCGCAGAATAAATGGATTTTAATCATGCAAACTCAACAAAATATTTTGCAGCACTTCGCCTTGCGCGTCAGCGACTGGTCTGAAAAATGGTTTCCAGATTCTTATATTTTTGCCCTGCTTGGCGTCATCATTGTGGCGATTGCCGCCATCGGAATTGGTGCACCCGCACAGGATGTCGCGATTTCCTTTGGAGACGGCTTCTGGAGCCTGATTCCCTTTACCTTGCAGATGTGCATGCTGATCGTGGTCGGTTATGTGGTTTCCGTATCTAAGCCTGTCCAGCTTCTGATCCAGAAAATGGCGCGCCTGCCACATTCCGGTCGTGGTGCGATTGTCCTGGTCGCCACGGTCAGCCTGTTAATTTCTCTGATTAATTGGGCCATGAGTACTGTACTGACTGCACTCCTAGTGATTGCACTGGCACAGCGTAAAGAGCTTAACATGGATTACCGCGCTGCTGCGGCTGCCGCGATTATCGGGATGGGTGCGACCTGGGCACTGGGCATCAGTTCTTCAGCTGCACAGTTACAGGCCAATAAAAGCAGTCTGCCTGAACCGATTTATAATCTGACGGGCGTGATTCCATTTACCGAAACCATTTTCCTGCCGCAATCCATGATCATGACGGCGGTACTGATTGTAGCTTCAATTGCGATTGCTTACTGGTCAGCACCTAAAGGGTCTGACATTAAAACCATTGAGCACTTCCCGATTCAGATTGAAGAAGAAAAACCGGAAGTATCTGCCGAAAAAAGACCGGGGGATTGGCTGGAAAATTCACCCATTTTAAGCATTCTGATTGTGATTCTGGGCGCAGTCTGGATGTTTAACGAATTTTCCAAAAGCAATCCGATTCTGGCCATTTCCAGCTTAAATACCTATAACTTTATCTTCCTGATTTTGGGCGTGGCCTTACACGGTACACCGCGAAATTTCCTGAATGCGGTATCCAAAGCCGTACCCGCCATTTCTGGGGTACTGATCCAGTTTCCGCTGTATGGCAGTATTGCCTTTATGATGACCAATGCGCTAAACCCGGCCGATCTGTCATTGTCACATTACATTGCCGAGTTCTTTGTTTCCATTGCCTCGCAGGAAACCTTTGCCATCGTGATGGGCTTATACTCGGCGATTCTGGGTTTCTTTATTCCTTCTGGCGGAGGGAAATGGATTATCGAAGCGCCCTATGTGATGCAGGCTGCGCATGACCTGAAAGTGCATCTGGGCTGGTCGGTACAGATTTATAATGCGGCAGAAGCCTTGCCGAATCTGATTAATCCATTCTTTATGCTTCCGATGTTGGGTATCCTGAAATTAAAAGCCAAAGATGTGATTGGATTTACGGTGACCCAGTTGATTTTCCATCTGCCTTTGGTACTGTTCCTGCTATGGTTCCTTGGTCGGACATTGACTTATAGCCCGCCGGTATTTTCTTAATTTAAGATAACAAAAAAGGACGAAAATTCGTCCTTTTTTATTTAGGCCGCTCTCTTAATTTCCTGTCTTCTCAACTACACCTTCATCATCTACTTCACGTACAATTCCCGTTTCGGTATTCACGACCTCAAAGGTCACGCGACGATTCTGAAACTGTCCGGCAGGTGTCGCATTGGGTTCAACCGGCTGATCCTCTCCCATTCCAACCGCCTGTAATTGTGCAGGATTGACCCCTTTTCCAACGAGATAACTGGTAATCGCCTGAGCGCGCTGTACGGACAGCACCTTATTTTCTGCTTCGCTGCCCTGAGCATCAGCATGTCCTTTAACTTTCAGGATAACTTGTGGTGCACGTTGTAATAATGCAGCAGCTTGATCCAGCACCAATTTATTGACTTCCGGAACTTCAGTCGATGCCGTATCAAAATTAATGATCTGTAAATTCAGTGCAGTCGCCACATCCAGTGCTTTAACATTATCGGTCTTGATACTGGCCAAAGCTTGTTCTGCTTCGCTATTGGCAGTATTAATCACGTCACTTCTATTGAGCGGCTGTTGGGTAACCACAGTGACATTCTTGGCCAGACTACGAATTTGTGCTGCCAGACGCTCGGCTTCTGCATTCGTTGCTGCACGCACTGAAACCTGATTGCCAATCCAGTCGAGTGACACATTTGGCATTCCCTGCATTGTTCTCAACACAGTCGGAATAGTATCCTGATCAATAAATTCTGAATGATAAACCTCACTGCTCAGCGCCCCACAACCAATATTATAATTAAAGATCTGTTTGATCTCGTTTTGCAAAATTTCCATATACTGCGGATTATTCAGCTGTAATTGACAACTGACAATTTCGCCATTACTGCCTGTACTTAATCGCAAGGATGCAGGCTGAGCTGCAGCAACTTCACTGGTCGCTTGGGTATTTGAATCTTCAACATCATCCTGCATGCAGCTACGAACCAAAAACAGGATCAAACCCGCCAGGATCAGAAAAATAATAAACGGCCATAAAAAGCCGGTTTTTCTTTCTTCCTGAACAATGATGGTCTGCTCCGCCAATACAGGTTCCTGATTTAAATTCTGCCCTGCCAAGGGTGAAACTCCAAGCGCTGCCAGAATAGGGCCAGCCCAAAGGGGTAATGCGCGCTGAATCGAATCGGCGTGGGTTTCCAGCAAATGGCTAATCGCTTCCGGACTCGAAGCACCTGCTTCAGTCTGTAAAAAATTCATGGTCGGTACAATTGACCGGTTCAAGGTATGCTCTATTTCATCTTGCGGCGCGCTCTGATTAAGTTGATCCAGAAACTGCTGCTTAAGTGCCGGGTTTGCATTGAATAATTCATGGATTTTTGGATTGAGTTGCTGACCAAGATTCTCAATCCAGGCGGGACGTGAACGCAATATACTTAAAAATATGGGATAGAATTGAGCCAAGGCTTGATCTTTGGCAAATAAATGCTCGGTTTCACCTTGAAGCACAATCGCCGTAACATCGCTTTTTAAGCGTTCTATAAAGTCTATATTCATAATCGTCACCATTCTTTTGATTTTTCTAATGTTTAATATTTAATCAGTGTAACGATCCCCATTTTTTTAAAATGTAAATAATTGTATGAATATCATAAAGTTTCACTGTTTTTGTTGAGTACTCATTTTACCAACAAAAAATTTAAAAAATAAAAAAAGCCAGCCGAAGCTGACTTTTATTAAATTGGTATCACTTAAGCAGCAAAAGTTTGAACCACTTTACCTAATACTTTTTGATTAATTAGCGGGGTATTTTTACCTTGTGACACGATGCTTTCTTTATTCAGGGTCCATTCCAGTTCCGGATCTAGCAGCACCCAGCCTGATTCATTTATCCATCGATCTGCCATTTGTGCAACACGAGCCGGAGCTAAGGTTACTTTTTCCACCCATTCCAGTGGGGTCAACAAACCCTCACGAATCAGTTGCAGACCAAAAGGCACATAGGTATCAAAAGCAGTGAATCCTGGCTGCGTTTCAGCAAACGGCGCCATTTTCGCAGAGCTGCTCAGCGGTTCATGATGAGTACAAATCGCATCAATCACACCTGATTTTACACCCTGACGCAGTAATTCTTTGTCCTGTTCAGAACGGAGTGGCGGACGTACATGTGCAAGAGAGTTAAATCCATCAATCAAATGATCGGTCAGATGTAACTGATGCATGGCCACATCACAGGTCACTGGTAAGCCTTTTTCCTTGGCAATACGGATCAATTCCACCGAAGCACCACAAGACAACAGACCAAAGTGTGCTCGTACTTTGGTTGATTCAATCATCAACAGATATTTGGCAATCGCCACGGTTTCAGCCAGTGCCGGAATCATCGGCAAGCCCTGACGTGATGCAATAAACCCTTCATGCACACAGCCGTCTTTGGCAATTTGTGGTTCTTCTGCATAGAACACCACCGTCAGGTCTAAACCTGCAGCATATTCAAGGGTACGCAGTACCACATCATCATTGGCAAACGGCGCACTGGCATTGGAAACCGCAGTACAACCGCCCTTTTTCAAGCCCGCCATATTTGCCGGTTGTTGACCATTTAAGCCTTGGGTTTGCGCACCAATCACCTGTAGATAGATACCACCATCCAGCATGGCTTTTTCGACCAGACCGTGAATCAGCGCACCATTATCTTGTACGATTGGCTTTGAATCGGGTGGCGTAAATACGTGCAAAATGCCATTTTCACGTGCCGCTTTTCCTTCAGACTTAAGCGTACCGTGTTGCTGTTGACCCGGTTCACGTAAACGCGCACACAAATCGACCATGGTTGGCATTAACCATTTGCCTTGACCATCAATCGTTTCAGAGACGTCTGCTGTTTCTGCAACGAATTTTCCATTTTCCAGATACACGGTCTGGATAGAATTAGTGTTTTGGATTGGATCAAGAACACGGACATTTTCAATTTTTACAATAGTCATGACTTATTCCTTAACCCGCAATCGCTTCAATCAAACCTTGTTCTTGTAACTGGCCTTGCATCGATAAAGCCAACACCGCCATACGCACGGCAATACCATTGGTCACCTGCTTCAAAATCACAGATTGCGGACCATCCGCAATACTTGAGTCGATTTCAACGCCGCGGTTCATTGGTCCCGGATGCATCACGATACAATCCGGTTTGGCCATGGCAAGACGTTCTTTATTCAAGCCATACATTTTGTAGAACTCAGCTTGCGAGGCCAGTGCCGGAGAATCAATCCGCTCGTTTTGAATACGTAAGGTAATGATCACGTCGCAGTCTTTGATGCCGTCTTCCATATTGTTAAATAGACGAACACCATCGCCATATTCTTCAAAGCCTAATGGCAGCAAGGTATTCGGTGCAATCACCCGGATATCCTGACAGCCTAAAGTTTGCAAGGCGGCTACATCTGAACGCGCGACACGTGAATGCTTGATATCGCCAATAATGGCAATCGACATTTCTTCGAATTTTTTATTGGTTTCGCGGCGAATGGTCAGCATGTCCAGCATCGCTTGAGTCGGATGCGCATGACGGCCATCACCGGCATTAATAATTGCCACCGTTGGGCAGACATCTTTGGCAATAAAATGCGCTGCCCCTGAAGATGAATGACGTACCACAAAAATATCGGCCGCCATGGCTTCCAGATTCCATAACGTGTCACGCAGGGTTTCACCTTTAGAAGTACTCGAACGGGCAATATCAATATTGAGAACGTTGGCAGAAAGGCGCTTGGCAGCGGCTTCAAAGGTGGTGCGGGTACGGGTAGAATTTTCGAAGAACAGGTTCATCACCGTTTTACCTTCGAGCAAATTATTGGTGATCAGCTGATTTTGGTCATTAAAAAAGGACTGCGCAGTGTCCAATATTTTTGTCAGGGTTTCTTTAGAAAGACCTTCGATGGTCAAGAAGTGTTTTAGATTACCTTCTTTATTGAGTTGAATCTGGCTCGGTGTATGCAATGCCGCCAAGTGCATGAGAGATTCCTTATGCGTTAAGTCAACATATTATACAGAGATTGGCGAATTTTTATAGTTGGCCACGCTGCTACTTGTACAAAAAGCATCTGAACAATAAAAATAAAAAATCAGATTCCTTTGTATTTTTTCAATAAGATAATTTAACCCGATTTGCATCTTGCTGATTTTAAGTACAAAACCAACGGGCGCTTCAGTCTGGAGCATTCACACCCATCTCAAGTTTAACGCAGTGCACCAATATAACGATGTGACACCTGTGCACGATAGATATCGTCTTCATCCGGTTCGACCGAGATCAGCCCTTCCTGCTGGCTTGGGTGTGCAGATTCTGTTGGTGAATCTTGTGCTGTTTCCGAAATCTCCAGTACCATTTTCAGGCGCTGGATCAGATGATTCAAATCTGGGTCTTGGGTCTGCTCTGCCAGTTGAATCACATGCCGGGCATAATCCAGGTTCTCTACCAGATAAATTGCATCAATCACCCGACCTGAAACACGTCGTAAACGCGCATAGATTAAAGTGGCCACTGAAAAAGCGTCATGGTTGCGTAACTGATTCTCTAACATCTTAACCCCCATTATAAAATTGAAAAATCAGGCAGCCATCGCTCCCCATCGACTGACCGCCTGATTTGCCATGTATAGAGCAAAATGCATACCAGTTCCTCAATTTATAGTGTGAATATTATTTTTCTCTATCACATGCCACGGCCTTTCAGAGAATTTCAAAAGCTTTCAATATAAAAATACGGTAAACTTAGCGCAGTTTTTTATTTATCTTTTTTGGTCTCTCTATTATATGAATACCTCTCCACGTTTAAGCAATTATTGGGTCACCTGTGCCGATGGTCTGGAAACCTTATTAGAAGAAGAAATACAAGGCTTAGGTGTTCAGAATATTGAGCGTTTTCCAGGCCGTCTAACCTTTAAAGGCACCCTAGAAAATGCTTATCGTATCTGCATGTGGTCACGTCTGGCGTCACGTGTCTTGATGCCGATTCACACGCATGAAATTGAATTTTCTCATGATGCCCGTGATGTGGCAGAAGAATTATATGAAGGGGCTCTCAGTTTTGACTGGTCGCTGATTTTTGCACCACAAAGTACCTTTGCGATTCGTTTGCATGTCGAACGTGATATCAAGGTCAATACCCAGTTTGCGACTTTACGTGCCAAAGATGGTGTCGTAGATTCCTTTATGGAAGCCGTAGGCAAACGTCCAAGCATTGATACCAAACAGCCAGAAATCACCATGTATATTCTGGCAGGCAAGAAAGAACATACTTACTGCCTGGACCTGTCTGGCGACTCTTTGCATAAACGCGGTTATCGCCGCTTTATGACTGACGCCCCGATCAAGGAAAACCTTGCTGCTGCGATTCTACAAAAAGGCCAGCTTAAACAGATTAATCCAGACATCATTGTCGATCCAATGTGTGGTTCAGGTACCTTTATTATTGAATCCCTAATGATTTTGACCGACCGTGCACCGGGTCTGGTCCGTCGTTTCGGTTTTAATGGCTGGAATGGCCATGACCATGAACTGTGGATGAGCATCAAGGCCGAAGCTGCTGAACGTCATCAAGCGGCAATGGAAAATCCATTACCACAATTCTATGCCTTCGATGCGGACTGGGAAGCGGTGAAAGCCACCAGACAAAATATTATCGCGGCGGGTTTTGAAGCTGCTCTCGACAATATCATGATCGAAGAACGGACTTTAAATGACTGGCCTGATTTCCATGCAGAAGGCAAGAAAGTATTCTTCGTGACCAACCCGCCATATGGCGAACGTCTCGGCGATAAAGCGCAAAACCGTTCTTTATACCTGGGTTTATCGGCTTTATTGCAAAAGAATTTCCCGAATCAAAAAGCGGCTGTGATTGCCTCCCAAGTGGAACAGGCCGATGTGCTGGCGTTCAATGATCCGCAAATCCTGCGTTTGATGAATGGTAAATTGCCGATCTATATCCGCTTCGGTACGGTTAAACCGGCCGCAGTGGTACGTCCATTCCTAGAAAGCTGGCAGCCTCAGCAGTTTGAACCGATTGAAGGTGCGATGGAGTTTGCCAACCGTCTGACCAAAAATATGCAAGCTCTAAAAAAATGGGCAGTCAAGGAACAGATCCATTGTTTACGTCTCTATGATGCAGATTTACCTGATTTTAACGTCGCAGTAGATCTGTATGGCGAGCGTTTGCATGTACAAGAATATGCGCCACCTAAAACTATTGATCCGGAAAAAGCCAAAAAACGTTTCAACCTGGCCTTACAGGCCATTCGTGCCGTGACCGGTTTGGGCCGTGATGCGATCTTTATCAAAACGCGTGCACGTCAGGAAGGTAAAAACCAGTACACCAAACAAAGTACAGCTTCTAAACGTTTTATCGTGCAGGAAGGCAAAGCCAAGATTCTGGTCAACCTGACCGATTACCTGGATACCGGTCTGTTTCTGGATCACCGTCAAATGCGTTTACGTATTGCACGTGAAGCAAAAGGCAAACACTTCCTGAACCTGTACAGCTATACCTCAACGGCAAGTTTACATGCTGCTTTGGGTGGTGCTGCAAGTACAACCAGCGTCGATCTGTCGAATACTTATTTGAACTGGTCTAAAGAAAATTTTGTTCTGAACGGCTTGACCGTGGATCATGCGGATGAACAGCATCAGTTCTTTGCCTCTGACTGTTTCGAATGGCTAAAAGAAGGTCATGAGCAATATGAGCTGATCTTTATCGACCCACCAACCTTCTCAAACTCGAAGAAATTCTACGGGACCTTTGACGTACAGCGCGACCATTTGTCCCTGTTAAAACGTGCGATGAACCGCTTAACCACTGATGGTACCTTGTATTTCTCAAATAACTATCGTGGTTTTGAGATGGATGAAGAAATTCTGGCCTTCTTTGATGTTGAAGAAATTACCCAGGAAACCATTGGACCTGACTTCAAGCGGAATCAAAAGATTCACCGTGCCTGGAAAATCCGTCATCCGCAAGTGTAATTTGATGATGAATTAACTGTCTTTATCACGATTGATATCTTCTTTATTTTCCCTGAGCTGAGTTTTAAGCAATGTTTTAAAGCTCGCCACAACAAGAATACAAAAGTGTCGTGATGCTCGAAGTTAAAAATAAGATTAAAAAACCCAGCCTAGGCTGGGTTTTTTTTGCAAGGAGAGCCGGTTTAGTTAAGTTTCATTTTTTCAAAGATTAACTCACCTGCTTCAGCTTTCACCAGAATGGTATCGCCCGGCTGGAATTCTCCGCCCAGGATTTTCTGCGCCAGACCATTTTCAATCCGCTGCTGGATTGCACGTTTCAGTGGACGTGCACCATACAGCGGATCAAAACCGGCCTCGATCAGCTGATCGAAAGCGCTGTCATCTACCGACAAGCGCATATCGCGTTCTGCCAGACGTTGACGTAAACGGTCCAACTGGATATCGGCAATACCGCGAATCTGGTCTTTTTCCAGCGCATGGAACACTACCAGTTCATCAATACGGTTGATAAATTCCGGACGGAAATGTTCCGATACCGCATTCATCACCACCGTACGGACTTCTTCTTTAGTGGCATTACCGCCCAATTCACGTACATCCTGCGAACCCAGGTTCGAAGTCATGACGATCACAGAGTTTTTAAAGTCCACTACCCGGCCTTGCGAGTCAGTTAAACGGCCATCATCCAGTACCTGTAGCAAGATGTTAAATACGTCCGGATGCGCTTTTTCGACTTCATCAAACAAGATCACACTATACGGTTTACGACGTACGGCTTCAGTAAGCACCCCACCTTCTTCATAACCGACATAGCCCGGAGGCGCACCAACCAAACGGCTGACCGAATGTTTTTCCATAAATTCTGACATATCGATACGCACCATGGCATCGTCGCTGTCAAACAGGAAATTCGCCAAGGCTTTGGTCAATTCTGTTTTACCGACACCCGTTGGCCCCAGGAACAGGAATGACCCACTTGGACGGTTCGGATCTGACAGACCGGCACGTGAACGGCGTACTGCATTGGATACCGCCACCACGGCTTCATCTTGCCCTACTACACGGTTATGCAGGAATTCTTCCATATGTAGCAATTTGTCACGCTCGCCTTGCAGCATTTTCGCAACCGGAATACCGGTCGCAGCACTCACTACTTCAGCAATTTCATTGTCGGTGACTTTGTTACGCAGCAATTTTGGCGTTGCGCTTTCATCGGCTTTTTCAGCCAGTTCAAGCTGCTTTTGCAACTCTGGTATCACGCCATATTGCAAACGCGCGGCCTCGCCCAGATCACCTTCACGTTGCGCTTTTTCAAGTGCTGTACGTGCCTGATCCAGTTTGATCTGTACGTCTTTATTGCCTTCGACCAGCGCTTTATCTGCACGCCAGACTTCTTCCAGGTCATGATACTCTTTTTCAACTGTGGCGATCTGATCGGACAAGTATTGAATCTCAGCTTTGGCACCTGAGTCTTCATCTTTTTTCACCGCTTCCAGCTGCATTTTTAACTGAATCAGACGGCGTTCCAGTTTATCTAAAGCTTCTGGCTTAGAATCGAGTTCCATTTTGATGCGCGATGCTGCTTCATCAATCAGGTCAATGGCTTTATCCGGCAACTGACGATCGGTAATATAACGATGCGACATTTTCGCCGCCGCAATAATCGCGGAATCCAGAATCTGTACCCCGTGATGGGTAGCATAGCGATCTTTCAAACCACGCAGAATCGCAATGGTATCTTCTACGCTTGGCTCATCGACAAGCACTTTCTGGAAACGACGTTCCAGCGCTGCATCTTTTTCAATATACTGACGATATTCATCCAGTGTGGTCGCACCGACGCAGCGCAGCTCGCCACGGGCCAGCGCAGGTTTCAGCATGTTACCGGCATCCATCGCGCCATCACCTTTACCGGCACCCACCAAGGTATGCAACTCGTCGATAAACAGGATGATTTCGCCTTCATGTTTGGCAATATCTTTCAGAACGGCTTTTAAGCGTTCTTCAAACTCACCACGGTATTTGGCACCGGCCAGCAAAGAACCCAGATCAAGTGATAAAACACGTTTACCTTTGAGTCCTTCAGGCACTTCACCATTGATAATCCGCTGCGCCAGACCTTCGACGATTGCAGTTTTACCGACCCCTGGCTCACCGATGAGTACCGGGTTATTTTTGGTACGGCGTGATAAGACCTGAATGGTACGGCGGATTTCATCATCACGGCCAATCACAGGATCAAGCTTGCCTGCCAATGCACGTTCAGTTAAATCAATGGTGTACTTATTCAGTGAATCACGCTGATCTTCATGATTGTTGCTCATGACTTTTTCATCGCCTCGAAATTGATTAATCACTTGACCTAAAGTTTCTGCCTTTACGCCAACACTATTTAATAAGGTTTTGGTATTTCCGGTTTCTGCCAGTGCCAACAGCACCCAATCCGTAGATAAAAATTCATCTCCGGCTTTTTGCGCAAAGCTGTCTGCCAAATGCAATACTTTTGCCGCTTCAGGACTGAGATTGATATCTGCTGATGGATTGGTCAGGGTTGCCGCATTGCTCAATGCTGTTTGCAACTTGGTTTGTAGCTCACGCAGATTAGCACCAGCTTGTTGTAGCAGGCTGACATTGGATGCCTCATCCATCAAGGTGGCTAAGATATGGATTCCATCAATCGAAGTATGATCCTTACTCATGGCCAGCGATTGCGCATCGGAAAGGGTTTGCTGCAGGCGATTGGTAAATTTTTCAAAACGCATTCTTGTTATTCCTCACAACAAATTTTCTACTTGATGGATATATGGGTGCGCTTGATAAAATTTCAAATCATTTTTATATATTTTTCAAAAACTTAATTTATATTAGGAGACAGATATCAGTAATAATATTGGTATATATAAAGCAGATTTCAAGAGCACCAAAAAGAATTTTTATTTGCTTATTCAGATGATCTGTATTGAATTTCCTTTCTGATCGAGATTAATGGTTTTTCAGGAAATTTAATAGAAGACGACTTAAATGTGTCGCATCCGTTCCAGAAGATCGATTACTTTGCTGAATCCTTGCGGCGTTTGGATCAGCCTACGTGGTAACTGATCATCTAGATAGCGATTTGGTGAATTGATAAAAAGGCGCATTACTTCAAAATCGCCACCAGCAAGCTTAAACAATTGCTGATAAAGCTGCACTAAAGCGAGTGCCTGTTTTCCTTCACTCGTATGCGGATCTAAATCATCCATGTGCACAAGTGATAATACCTCTTGCTCCGGGACGCCGAGAATGGTAGCAAGTTCCGATTGCGTAAGCTGTAATTGCTCGGCTATTCGACTTGTGGCTTTCACTAATACTGTAGTTGGTAATGTCATGGCTTCTTGATACATTTTTTAAGGCCTATCTTCTTATGTTCATTTGATTATGCCGTTTTTAGTTTCCGACATCTATGTTTATGTTGTGTGAACTCAAGTTTGTTAATTTCTAAAAATAAAAACACCCTCATAGGAGGGTGCATTTCAATCAGCACAAAGTTAAGGTGCCGGATTCGGCTGCTGACGGTGAATATCTTCAATACCTTTAAGAATCTCTTCCGACAGATCAATTTCAAATGCATGAATATTTTCTTTCAGCTGATCCAGATTGGTGGCACCAATAATCGTACTGGTCACAAAGAACTGCTGCTTGATAAAGGCCAAAGCCAATTGGGTGAGACTTAAGCCATGCTGTTCTGCCAGCTGGGCATATTGCTCGGTTGCCCATTCACTTTGCGGATTGCTATAACGGCTAAAGCGGGAGAACAAGGTGACACGCGCATTGGCAGGAAGTGCACCATGCCGGAATTTACCAGTCAGATAACCAAATGCCAAAGGTGAATACGCCAATAAGCCTACGTTTTCATATCGGGCAATTTCTGACATACCGATTTCATAAGTACGGTTCAGCAGGTTATAGGGATTTTGTACACTGACGAATTTCGACAAACCTAATTTCTCTGCGAGGTGCAGAAATTTCATCGTGCCCCACGGGGTTTCATTGGAAAGACCAATATAACGGATACGGCCTTTTTTAATTTCATCCTGCAAGGCAGTCAGGGTTTCTTCCAGATCCGTTACGGCACGGTCTTCTGCCGCTTCAGCATTGCCATAACCCAACTTGCCAAAGAAATTGGTTGGGCGTTGCGGCCAGTGTAACTGATACAGATCAATATAATCCGTTTGTAGGCGTGACAATGACTGGTCAATGGCTGCTGAAATTTCATCGGCAACGAAACGGGTTTGACCATCCCGGATATGGCTACCACCTTGCGATGGTCCGGCAATTTTTGAGGCTAAAAAGAGTTTGTCACGGCCACCACGTGCAGCGATCCAGTTCCCGATAATACGCTCGGTAGCACCTTGCGTTTCAGGTTTTGGCGGTACCGGGTACATTTCCGCAGTATCCCAGAAATACAGTCCCTGATCTAAAGCATAATCCAGTTGCTGAAAAGCCTGTTCTTGCGTGTTCTGCTCACCAAAGGTCATGGTGCCCAAACAAATTTCTGGCAAAAGAATGCCGGTATCCGCCAACGGTCTGAATTGCATAAAAACATCCTGTGAATTTTATTCAGTGAATTGAGATCAAGTGGGCTATAGCCTATCGGAATTATAAGGGGAGCTTAAATCATCTTTTCTGAGAAGCTTGTTCTAAATTTTTATGTATTAAGTAATGACGCATTAAAAAGCAAATCCGAAGATTTGCTTTTTAATATCTGGATTATTCGTCTATGGCACCATCTGCAACTGCTTCAGACGCTTCTTCTAGTGAAGCATCAAAGATCAGGATGGCTTTACCATCGGTTTCGATCATGCCCTGCTCTTCTAGCGTTTTCAGTACGCGACCCACCATTTCACGGGAACAGCCAACAATACGGCCAATTTCCTGACGGGTAATACGAATCTGACGGCCATTCGGCAAAATCATCGCTTCTGGCTGTGAAGACAGGTCGATCAGGCAACGTGCAATCCGGCCTGAAACATCAATAAATGCCAGATCAGTGACTTTACGTGTGGTATTTTTCAAACGACGTACTAATTGAGCAAATACCGCATAGCTCAGATCAGGATATTGCTTGCTGATTTCGTGAAAGTTTTCATAGGTAATTTCGGCAATTTCACACACATCACGCGTACGAACTTCCGCAGTACGTTGTGGATTAACCTCGAATAGACCCATTTCCCCAAAGAAGTCACCCGCATTTAAATAAGCCACGACAATTTCACGATCATCATCTTCACGAAGAATGATAGATACAGACCCCTTCAGAATTAAATATAAAGATTTAGATTCTGATCCTGCATCAATGATCGTGGTACGTTTTGGATAACGATTAATATATGCACGTTTTAACAGTGCTTTCACGGATTCTGGTAATTGCCCCGGAGAAAGCGCATCAGTGCTTAATTGTGAAAAGTTTGAAGTCATGCTAACAGTTCCGATTATGGATAATTTATAGATCGCACAAGACCTAATGTGAACTTGTCACACAGTGGGATTGAAATTCCGTATCAACCCAATTTATGTTAGTGTACAGTTACTTGACAAATTTATAGCTTTTTTTAGGTAGTTGCAATGCAAACAAGCGTTCATTGGTTAGAGAATGTTGCTTTTGAAGCAAAAACTCAAAGTGGTCATAGCCTTATCATGGATGGTTCAGCTGAATACGGTGGTGAAAACCGTGGTCCCCGTCCTATGGAACTGCTTTTAACGGGTCTGGGCGGTTGTGCGTCTTTTGATATTGTTACCATTTTAAAGAAGGCTCGTCAGGATATTACCGATGTACGCTGCGAATTAAAGGCTGAACGTGCAGATACAATTCCGGCAGTATTCACGAAAATTCACTTGCATTTTGTAGTGACCGGCAAAGCGATTAAAGAGAAACAGGTCGCAAAAGCCGTAGAACTTTCTGCTGAAAAATATTGCTCTGCCAGCAAAATGCTGTCTGATGGCGGTGTTGAAATCACCCATGATTATGAAATAATCGAAGCAGAATAAAATCTAGATTCTGTAAAAAAAGCGGCTGGAAAAGCTGCTTTTTTTGTATCAGAAAATTGCCTTTTCTCAGAACCGCTGAACTGAATACTGATTGCCATCTTCAAAGCTCAAGATATTTTCTGGAAATCTTAAGGCGCCGAGTCGATGTCTGAACGCGACACCCTGTTGACGATCGAGATAGCGTTTACCCACTGAATAATCCACACAAAATACGTTTTGTTGCTGTCCATACCATTGCAGTGCATCGATCGATTTGAGTAAACCGGTTTTTTCTTCAGTAGATTTAAAGTTCCGCCAATAATGTCCAGTAATGACTGGAATTTGGTCGGTATAGCTGTCCCACCATGGCACGCGGTCGATCATCCGCCACCTTCCACCGGCATAAATCGGTTCTAAGGCGATTTTTTCCGCACCAGAAGTAATGACCCGAATCGGATTGTGCATTTGCTCATGCAGCTCTTTCTCTGCGAGATGTTGCAATAAAGGTAAAGTTGCAGCTGGGTCTTTGAACTGGTGTTGGTATTGTTGCTGCTCTATCTGGATGAATTCATTAATACCTAAGGCTTGCAGATCCAGCGCTGTATGTTGAACGAAATCAGCATAGGCTTCTCCAAGTGAAGAAAAGCCAGAATTGCGTAATTGGTCAATTGATCCTTGATGCCAACAAGCATGCACAACACGCAGCTGCTCCGACTCCAAGACCAACGGTAAGCTATTTAAAAAATCCAGAATCCATTGTCGATCTTTGATTGAGGCTTGGATCGAATCAAAAGGCTTCAGATCATCCTGATGCGGTGAACCAAAAAACCAGCCATTGCCTTCCCGCAAAGTATCGGTCAACAGGTTCAATTCATGATTACCCATCACACATTGTGCATAGCCTTCATCTACCAGCTGTTTGACGCGTTTGATCACCGCAACACTGTCTTGCCCCCGGTCACATAGATCACCGACAAAAATTAGTTTACGCTGTTCTGGATGATGACCATGCTGGTCATAACCTAATACCTGGATCAGTTGTTCCAGCGCGGCAATCTCACCATGAATATCCCCTACGATATCCACGGGGCCAGTGAAAGCCTGCTGTATAAATGAGTACTTCATTTATGCATCCTGAATTAAGTCTAAAACAGAATATATCTCTATGAGTATGCTTTAAATTTATGTAGATCTGAATACAAAATGAATCATCATTTAAATAAATCAATGTTCAGTATTGTAAGTTTAAGTGAAATCATGAGCTTAATTTTTATGAAGACGCTTATCTTGTTCTTAAAAGTATTGGCAAATGCCGACTATGCTGCTTGAATATTTAAGAGCTTGATCTGATATTTTTATATTTGATATTTAGTTCAGTGGAGGCTGAAATACTTATGAAATAAAAAAAATTACATTTCAATAGCGTAATAAAAAAAGCCCATTCTTAGAATGAGCTTTTAGAATCTTGGTAGGTATAAGCAGACTCGAACTGCTGACCTCTACGATGTCAACGTAGCGCTCTAACCAACTGAGCTATACACCTAGAATGCTTGGCATATTATAAATTTTTCCGACCGAAAACAAGCCTTTTCATTTAGTTTTTAAAACGTCCGCGCAAGTTTTAAGCAAATCCTTGAATTTTTTCAATTCTTGTTCAGTTATTGGGGTTCCCGAATAAAGATTTTTTTCAAAAACCTGTATAGCTTGAATAAAGGCAGTCTGGTTTTCAATCTGAACCTGTTGAGATAAACGCTGCATCCAGTGATGAAAAGTTTCTGCAGGCTGTTTTTTGAGATGATCAGTTAGAGATTGATTCAGCTGTTGAATCGCACGATCAAATGGAGATTGCGCCTGTCGGGCTTTTAGATAAATTCTAAAGATATAGGCCAAAATCAATAGCGCAATACTGCCCAGTAAAATTATGACACTCGAATAAACTGAACCGAGGCCTAATTTTGATAACCAGTTTTGTTGTGATTCTGCATTATAACCCACCACCTTACTTTGCCATTGGTAGCTGGCATAATCGCTCCAAACGCGTAGTTTGGTGACCCATAGATTATGCTGCGAGTTCCAGGTCGACTGATTTGCCGATACCCATGCATCCTGAGAAAGCAGATTTTGCATACCATCATCTATACGCTGTGGAGCGATCATTGCGGTTGGATCAAAGCGTTGCCATTTCTGGTCAATCCAGACTTCTGTCCAGGCGTGCGCATCGAGCTGCCGGACTTCCCAGCTCATGCGATCTGGTGCCAACTCCCCACCCTGATAGCCGGTGACCACCCGTGCAGGAATCCCAACGTAACGCATCAGCATCACGAAACTCGAGGCATAGTGTTCACAAAACCCTTGCCGGGAATTAAACAGGAACTCATCAATCCGGTTTTGCCCCAATTGGCCCGGCTTCAGGGTATAAACAAAGTTATTCTGTCGATACCAATTCAAGACTTTCTGTACATAACTCCGGGGATCTTCCGCACTTTGCGCATATAGACGTTGTGCTAATTGTTGCGCTCGCGGGTCAAGCCGGCGCTGCACTTGGGTATTCGTTCGCTCGATATATTGCGTTGGCAAAGTCTGAGGGTCATATTCTGTCCCGATCCATTGTAACGAAATCGGTTCAACACGTTGCGTGAGCCGTCTCGGCACAATGCTCCAATCCTGACGGTTATAATAACGGCGTTCCACAGGTATCGATTTTTCCAACCCCATGATCCAGAACACCGAAGGATCCGCAGCCAGATATTGGTAGTTCCAGCCTGTAGGTACGGGTGAAGTATCCATCGGTTGTCGCATTAAAGGCTGCTGATTGACGAAACTGCTGGTCCAGCGTTGCCCATCATATTCATCTAGCACTAAAGCTCGCCAATAGAGTTCTGAGCGCGGCGGAAGCTTGCCGACATCACCAATAATCCGGAAAGCCAGTGAACTAGATTGGGATAATTCGGCAATATCCCCAGGTGACATACTGTCACTCATGCCGGTCATACCCTTATTTTCAGGAATGGGAATATGCCAAAGTGGCGGCAAGCGCGGAAAGAAAATAAATAGTAAAATGAAAAATGGAACGGCGTACAAGATAAACTTGCCTACATGTTTTGCATCCTGTTGCAATGCTGCGCGCTGAGTGATCTGCTCCTGCTCAAACTCGCTGGTCTGAATCCGGTACAAACCAATCAGACAGCTGATTAAACACAGCACAATCACGATCGCCATCCCAAAAGATTGGCTATATAGGAATGAGCTGGCAGCAACAAACAGGGCAAAATTAAACAGAATAATCAGGTCACGTTTATTTTTACTTTCCAGTGATTTGGCAAATAAAAAAGTAGATAAAACTGCTACCCCAGCCTCAACACCGATAAAACTATGATGGCTCAAATAAATACTGCCTAGTGCCAAAGCCGTCAGCAGGAAAGTGCCCGTTTTTGGAAATGGCTGCTGACGTTTCAGGAAAAGCCAGATACACAGAATACTGATGGCAAAAATTATACTGAGTAGTACAGGAATAAATGCCATCTGGGCGATGAGAATCAGTCCCAAAGTCAGCACAATCGAGGTCCGGATTTTTGCATTGATCATGAATTTACCCGCCTCAGGCCTGCGCCAACAATTGTTTGGCTTTCCGCAGTTGTTCTTCACCTGCGCCCTGAGGCAATTCGGCCTGTGGCAAATGCAGACTGTACGCACATTGCTGCTGCTCGCATTGCTCGACCAGACCCATCACAAATTCAAGTTTTTCTTCATGTGACTGGCTCGGCATATGTGCATAATGAATCTCGATACTGTGTTCATCCTGATATTGCTCAAAAACTTTGACATACAGGCCTTGCCCACGGGCAAACTGCTTCCAGGACACCGCCTGCAAGGAATCGCCTGACTGGTAATTGCGCAATTCACGAAACTCATCCATATCCAGTTCAAAACGGTTGAGATGATATTTATTTTCTGTGCTAAAAACTTCAGCTTTAGGCGCGACCCAGGCCGAATGCTGATGATAAAGATAGGTCCAAGCCCGCACCAGACCAAAGGGATAAACCGAATAAATCTGAATCGCCGGGTAATCAAACTTGCCACGTTGCTCTGCATAAAATGGCAGAATAAATTGCTGTTTTTGCGCATTCAGATAAACTTTCGCTAGCTGATTCCCTGCTTTGATATACAAATAGCGGGGGCGAAGTTGCTGTTGTTGAAAATAAAGATGTAGATTCAGGCTATGACCGACCTGCCCCACCTCATCTGCGATCAATTCAATTTGCAGGTCATGCAACTGTTTAAACGTCAGATAAAAACTGACACACAGCACCGCGCTGATTAAAAAGCAGAAACCTAAAATCAGGTTATTGGCATAGTTCACTCCCGCCACAAAGGTGATGAAGATCAACACCAGATACAGATAGCCCTGCTGATAAATAAATACCAAGACATCTTTCTGCGAGAGCTGTTTCTGCTTGGAAAATTGAAAGCGTTTGGCCAGCCATTTTTGCCAGGTCTTATCCAAGAGAGGACTCCTTTAGCTGACCGCAACCTGTTGCATGACATTAGAGGTTTCAGCTTCACTCAAACCCAGACGATGGGAGGTCACCGCGACAAATACAGCCTGCACATCATCCGGCGTGACAAAAGCGCGTTGCTGAATCAGGGCATGCGCCTGTGCGGCACGCTTCAAGGCCAGTAAACCACGAGTAGAAAGTCCATGACGGCTTTTACGAGTTTCTTCTGCCAGATCGAGCAGATATTCCTGAATCGCTTCACTAATAAACACCTGATGCGCCAGACTTTGTAGATCCAGAATTTCATCTTCAGTAAAAATATGCGCCAGACTGGCAATCAGGGCAAAACGAGATTCCTGCTGTAATAACAGTTTTTCTGCATGGCGCGATGGATAACCTAAAGACAGACGCATCAGGAAACGGTCCAGTTGGGATTCCGGCAAAGCATAGGTTCCACTTTGAAACAGCGGGTTTTGTGTGGCAATCACCCAGAAAGGTTTCGGTAAGGCATAGCGTACGCCATCAATGGTGGCATAGCCCTCTTCCATGGCCTCGAGTAAGGCGCTCTGGGTTTTGGGACTACAACGGTTGATTTCATCTGCCAGTAAAATCTGAGTAAAAATCGGGCCTTGTTTAAACTCGAACTGATGTTCTTTCTGGTTAAACATGTTAATACCGATGACATCACTGGCCAGCATGTCATTGGTAAATTGGATCCGCTGGAACTTTAACCCAGCCAGATGTGCCAGACTGCTGGCTAATGTAGTTTTACCCAATCCGGGTAAATCTTCAAATAAGACATGTCCGCCTGCAATCAAACAACAGAGTGCCAGTGTGGTCTGGGCCTGCTTATCCAACACAATGGCATTAACTTCTTCAAAAAAACGCTGGATCTTGGGTGCATAACTTGCAATTTTTTGTTCAAGCACAGTATTGATGTGTGCAATGTCGTTATTTTCCTTTTGTTTCATGCCCCAGATCACAATAATTTCCTTAATAAAACATGGCCTAAGATTAACATACACTGAAATTTAAATTTTCCCAAAAGATCAATCATCTGTCTGTGTAACTAAGTGAAAAATAGTTATTAGAAAATGACGAGGATTCAAATAATAGAAGAGTCAAAATGATCAGGTTGAAAAGAAGTAAGAAGCGCAGACAACAAATAAAATGATCAGCACAAATAGCGATCATTTTTCTTTTCGCTCCAATTTCAAAATATCGACATATGCTCATTCCTCTATTTGAAAAGAATCATACTTAAAAGGTATAGAGACTTAAGTGATTTACTGGGTTTTTATAAAAATTTTCTCGGTTAGCTCAATCAATGACATCAGATTTAACCGAATCGTCTATTTCCCTAGCAGTTTTAAACAATAAAAAAGCGCCCCGAAAGGCGCTTATTATGACTTAACAATTAACACGGACACTTCTTCATATCACCACCCGCAGATGGATAACGGGAATCCACACAATGGCGATAAAATGTTTTCGGGTCCATAGCTTCCAGATCGGGATGATGCTTGCGCATATGCTCCACATAGGTCTGATAATCAGGGACACCAACCATCAGGCGGAAACTTTGCTGCAAACGTTGCCACAAGGTCGCAATCCGTGACCAGTTTTTCGGATTCAGGATTAAATCCTTTTGTGACATCACGGTCATTTTGATGATTTTATAAATCATCGTTTTCCCGCTTTTGGCAAACTTCAGATTCATAATATTCCCCTTAATGACCTTTCGCTGGCTGAATCTCTTCAGGATCGCGATAAATCGCTTCTGCTTCATGTACAGATGGCTCAGGATTTGCCAATGCACGACGAATCACGCGAATTGCAGCAAACAACATGACAAAGGCTACAATCATAAAGAAAGCACAGAGCGCAGCATTAATCTGGTTCGACATCGCTACCGTCTGCATTTCTGCCACAGTTTTCGCTGGTGCCAGGATTTCATTATTGGCAATCGCCGTGTTGAAACGATCAGCCTGCGCAAGGAAACCAATCTTTGGATTTTCGTGGAAAATCTTCTGCCAGCCTGCTGTCATGGAAGTAATGAACAGGAACACTGTCGGGATAATTGTCACCCAGACATATTTCTGTTTTTTCATCTTGAACAGAATGACAGTACCAAGAATGAGCGCCATCGCAGCCAAAATCTGGTTACCAATACCAAACAGCGGCCATAAACTGTTAATCCCGCCGAGTGGATCGACTACGCCCTGATAGACGAAGAAGCCCCAGCCTGCCACTGCAACCGCAGTACCCAACAGGTTTCCGAAGAAGTTATGCGACTGTTTCACCGCTGGAATTACGATACCGACAGTATCCTGCACCATGAAACGACAGGCACGCGTACCAGCATCAACAGCAGTCAGGATGAATAGTGCTTCAAACAAAATCGCAAAGTGATACCAGAACGCCATCATTTCACGACTGTTGAAAATTTCGGTGATGATATGCGCCATACCGATTGCAAAAGTTGGTGCACCACCAGTACGCGATAGAATCGAATTTTCACCGACTTCTTGTGCCAGTAAGGTCAAGGCTTCAGGGGTTACCACAAAACCAAGGGTTCGTACTGCTTCTGCTGCACTTTCGGCTGTAGTACCGAGTAATGCGGCTGGTGAGTTAATGGCAAAGTAAATTCCTGGATCCAGAATTGCAGCACAGATCAAGGCCATGATCGCCACAAAAGATTCCATCAACATACCGCCGTAACCGATCATGCGGATATCGCGTTCATTGTTGACCAGTTTCGGTGTCGTTCCTGAAGACACCAAAGCATGGAAACCGGAAATCGCACCACAGGCAATGGTAATAAACAGGAATGGGAACATAGAACCTGCGAATACAGGACCAGTACCATCAACGAATTTGGTAATTGCTGGCAGTTTCATTTCAGGCATGGCAAACAGGATACCCACGGCCAGACCTGCAATCACGCCAATTTTCAGGAAGGTTGACAGGTAATCACGTGGGGCAAGTAATAGCCAGACTGGCAATACCGACGCAATGAAGCCATAAATGATCAGCGCCCAAGTCAGTTCAGTGCCAGAAAGTGTAAAGAATGGCCCCCAATATGGATGTTGTGCGATGTTTTCACCGTAGATAATGCCCAGCATCATCAAGACGAAACCAATAATCGAAACTTCAGCAATTTTACCCGGGCGGATAAAACGCATGTAGATGCCCATAAAGATCGCAATCGGAATGGTGGCTGCAATACTGAACACACCCCATGGGCTGTTGGTTAGCGCTTTCACCACCACCAGTGCCAATACCGCCAGAATGATAATCATCACACCCAAGGCACCAAGCATCACGATAATACCGGCAAAAGTACCCAGTTCCTGCTTGGCCATTTCACCGAGTGATCGACCGTCACGACGGGTAGAAATAAACAGCACCAGAAAATCCTGGACTGCACCGGCAAGCACCACGCCGACCAGTAGCCAGATCGTGCCCGGCAGATAACCCATCTGCGCTGCAAGGATTGGACCGACTAAAGGACCTGCACCGGCAATCGCCGCAAAGTGATGGCCAAACAGAACGCTTTTATTGGTCGGCACATAGTCCAGACCATCGGCCAGACGATGCGCAGGCGTTAAACGGCGTTCATTCAGCTCAAATACTTTGGTGGCGATAAACAAACTGTAGAAACGGTAAGCAATGCTATAGACGCAGGCGGCGGCAAGTACCAGCCAGACTGCATTGACATGCTCACCCCGACTCAGTGCCAGGACTCCAAAGGAGACTGCACCCACAATGGCTACCAAAAGCCAAATCATTTTCGAAGTCAGCGTCGACTTCTTTTGTAAAGTTTCCATTCAATCCCTCATATTGTGATGCATACAAATCAGCGTGATTGTTGTTGTTCGAGGTACTGCTGTTTTCCCTTGCGACTTTACGCCTGTTCTTTTGCTTTTCCTCTACGACTTTGGCATAAAAAAAGGGATGATTTAAATCATCCCTCTCGATAATAGTCTATTTTCAAACCATTATGCACGTTCTAAATAGTCACCAGTACGGGTATCTACACGAACGCTTTCTTCTTGCTGTACGAATAATGGAACACGTACTACAGCACCTGTTTCAAGTTTCGCTGGCTTACCGCCACCGCCAGAAGTATCACCACGAACACCTGGATCAGTTTCAACGATTTTAAGTACGACGAAGTTCGGTGGAGTCACGTTTAAAGGCACGCCATTGAACAACATGATGGTACATTTTTCATTTGAATCGTCTTTTAACCATTTTGCAGCATCGCTCATTGCTGTTTTATCAGCTGCGATCTGTTCAAAGGTAACAGGATCCATGAAGTTCCACATTTCGCCATCGTTGTACAAGTATTCCATTTCTACTTCAACGATATCAGCCGCTTCTAGGTTCTCGCCTGATTTGAAAGTTTTTTCCAGAACTTTACCTGATTTAAGGTTACGTAATTTTACGCGGTTAAAAGCTTGGCCTTTACCTGGTTTTACGTATTCGTTTTCCATGATTGAACATGGGTTGCCATCAAGCATAACCTTAAGGCCTGACTTGAAATCATTCGTAGAATAATAGGCCATGACTGGCGCACTCCAAACTTACTAACTTTAATCTATTGATGCTATGGGCTGTTGCGATGTCATTTAGCAAGTCTGACACGAACATTGAGTTGCCACATGCACATTCATTTGATGTTGCGTATTCTAAATGAGCAATACACTTTGCCGCAATGAAAAAATCCGCTTTCACCCACTCAGGCTGTTTAAGTTACAATCAGACATGAAAATCCTTTGTTTATTCATGTCTTGCTCAACGTTAAAATACCATCAGGCGAGCACCAAGATCAGCATAGCTGAATCGCTCTTTATTTTACAGCGCAGTGGATTATTGCGCTTCGGCACAAACTGTTAAACTGCGCCCATCAGGCTTTGTCCTCTCACTTATTATTGTTAATCTTCCGGCATGACGAACTATTTATATCAAGAACAAAACTGGCAATCACAGCTCAGCGACCTGATCACCGATCCCCGCGAACTGCTTGAAGTACTGCAACTTGCACCAGAGCAACTGCTCTCAGGTGCCATCTTGGCATCTGAGCAGTTTAAATTGCGCGTGCCACGCGCTTTTTTGGGAAAAATGCAGACCGGAAACCCTTTAGACCCATTGCTTTTACAAGTGCTGCCCCATCATCTGGAACTGGAAGAGCATCCAGGATTTGTTACTGACCCCTTGGGCGAAGAACAGGCCAATCAGCAACCCGGCGTACTGCACAAATATAAATCCCGTTTCTTGCTGACACTGACAGGTGCCTGTGCTGTACATTGCCGTTATTGTTTCCGCCGGCATTTCCCCTATCAGGAAAATCTGCCTAAAAATGAAGACTGGATAAATATCAAGCAATATCTGGAAAGCCAGCCTGATATTAATGAAGTGATTCTGAGTGGCGGTGATCCACTAACCTTATCGAACCGGAAATTAAAAACCTGGATTGAACGATTAGAATCAGTACCACATCTCAAATTCTTAAGAATACATTCACGAGTTCCTATTGTGATCCCCAACCGAGTCGACGAAGAGCTACTTAGCATGTTAAAAAACAGTAGGCTACGTATTATTCTGGTGGTACACTCAAACCATGCATCGGAGCTGGATGACTTCACTTGCAAGCGTTTAAACCAACTGGTTCAACAGCAGATCACCGTTCTGAATCAGGCGGTTTTATTAAACGGGGTGAATGATTCTGCTCAGGTTTTAGTAGATTTAAGCTATCGCTTGTTTGATGCCGGGGTCATGCCTTATTATTTACATGTACTTGATAAAGTAAAAGGTGCGCATCATTTTGATTTAGCGCCTGACCATATTAATGAGATTTATACAGAAGTTTTAGCGAACCTGCCGGGGTATTTGGTTCCTAAACTGGTTCGAGAAATAGCGGGCGAGAAGAATAAGACACCGCTTTTTGGGGTTTCAACATTTTTGAGTTAAATAATAAAGATGAGCACGCATACTTCAGACATTTTTCAGACACCGACGGAACTTAAACGAGAGCAGTTGAGCTTTTGTCCAACCACTGCCAAGGCTTTGCAGGAATGGGTTGCGGGGATTTCGATTCTACAACTAGGGAATTCATCCAAATCCCTGTTTAATGCCTTATTGGAAGTTTCTGAGCTGAAATGTACAGAAACCCTGCGCTTTGACCTGATTCAGGTCTTACATCCCACCCTTGAAAATGTCTTGACCAGTCTGGAAAAGCATTTCGTCAATCAGGGACTGATCACTTCCGACCGAAATGACCAGATTATTGAGCTGGCCATGCTGCTGCGCAGTCATTTTGCCAAAATTTATATTGATATCGTCAAGCGCTGTAATCATCAGTTGACCCATCAGAAGTTTTCGCTATTTTCTCTGGGTAAAAAGAAGAGCATTCAAACTGCCCGAATGGTATCGATTTATTATGCCCTGCAACAACTCACACTTCTATTATATCAACAGCATATGCTGTATAGCACGCCAGGTCTGGGACAATGGCTGGCTGCCCATCAACTGCTTGAATGTGCAATAGACAACAATTTCTATCAAAGCAATATCAATCAGGTATTAGGCACCCAGCATGAAATCCAGAATATTGCACATGCCTATGCACAGCTGATTTTACTGGATATCTTCAATACTCATCAGATCCGGCCTGCAGAAATTCAGGGCCTGTATCTATGCAGTTTTGACTGGGCCAAACTGGTACAGATCCTGCCGAAGGAAACCACGCTGTCCCGTTATGTGGTCGATGCCAGCAAAGATCATCCGCCGATCTTTAATTCCCATCAAGAGCCACAGTTTCAGCCGAGCTTCTATATTTCCACCCAGAACCTTATGGATCATTTAACGGGCACTCAAAGTAAAAATGCCCAGTATCTGTCGCGGAATGAAAAACTGTTCCTGACCCCTGCACTGCATTTTCATATCTACAATCTGCTCTCGAACAATGTCGAGCGTCGTCATGAACGTTATGAATATTCAGCACAGATCAATATCTGCTTTGGCTTAAGCGTGGCGCATTTTTACCTGTCTAAAGGTAAAAACTTCAACGAAACTCTGGAACTCGAGGCCAATTATAATTTCCAGAGCGAAAGCAGTTTTGTCAGCTCAATGGAAAACGCCATTCCAAGTAGTTTTAGCAGCATCAAGGCGCTCGATCGAGAAACCAAACAGATCCATAGCGCTGAAGTTCTGGATATCAGTGTCAATGGTTACCGGATTAAATGGACTGGTATTACCCCGGCTAACCTGAAAACCGGTGAATTCATTCTGGTTCAGGAAAAAACCCAGAGTCAGTGGCGTGGCGGTGTGATTCGCTGGATCAAGCAGTCCACTGACAAGAGCCTGGAAATCGGACTGGAAATTCTGGCACAAGAACTCTTTCCTTGTGCGGCCTACGCCCGCACTGAACGTCATCATGTCAATTATCAACCCGCACTCCTGGTGAAAATGACGCAACTGGATCAGGTTTCAACCAGTCTCATCGTGTCTGGCTCCCAGATGTTTAGGGAAAAACAAACGATTCATTTACGTCTCGGTCAGGAAGAACTCAAAATCTATCTGACCAAAGCACAACTGATTACGCAGAGTTTCATCCGTTTTGATTATGAATTATTGAATGATCAGGAAGAAGATATGATCGAAAACTTTATCGATCAGCACATGAATGAAAGCAGAAATCATGATTTATGGGAAGCATTGAAGTGAGAAATCCATTATTGTCTAAAAAGTTAAAACGTACTGAAACACGTTTACTGATTATTGATGATAATCAAATTAGATATAACCAAATCCGTGATCTGCTGACCAGTCATGATTATCAGGTCGATGCTGTGCTGCTGGATGATCTGCAGTCTTTTGAAAAACAGCTGAATTTCAAATGGGATCTGCTTATTTTTGGGCGTGCCTACGATCTGAAATACGAACAGGCCTTAGGGATCGTGCGTCTTTCGCAGCAACCTGACCTTCCGATGATTTTGCTTAAACCGGATGATTATCAGGCTGAACAGTATGCGCAATATATCCGTAAAGGGGTATATGACATTCTCAACTTCGACTACTTGGAACGCTTTTATGTGGGACTGGTCCGAGCATTGTCATTTAGCCGTTTGTCACAATCTCAGCAACATTTAATGACTGAGCTGGAAACAGCACAAATTCAGGCACAATCTTTAGTAGACGACAGCAACCGTGCTGTTGCCACCATTCAGGAAGGGATTCATATTCAGGCCAATGCGGACTACCTGAAACTGTTTGGCTTGCAAAATGAAGACGAAATCATTGGCCTACCGCTTCTGGATCTGCTCCAGCCTTCAGATTTGAATGATTTTAAAACCCGTTTCAAAAAGATTTCTCAGGGTCAGTTTGATTTAGGTCGAGTCGAGATTCAGTCTCTGAATCCGCATGTATCCGCATCTAACCCATTAAAACTGGAATTCTTGCCTTCAACTGCTGAAGAAGATGCGGTACAAATTAGCATTGATACCCAATCTCAAACGGTTTCCTCCAATAAGACTCCTGGAAAACCAAGCGTTTTTCATTCACTTAAGCGTGAACTCAATAAGCAGCCTGCACCAGTAAATGCCTTGGTGACTTTCTCTCTTAGCGCTTATGATCCTGAGCTTCTGCAGTCTGACTGGACTACTTTTAGTGGCTACTTTGAAGCAGTCAAAGAGTTCCTCATGGAACAGACCCATATTTCCCTGTTTAAACTGGAATATGATGTTGTTGTAGGTATGTTACAGGCAGATTCCAAAGCAATTCTTGAATCCAAACTGATCAGTTTAAATGCCTTAAGCAAACCGCAACTCATTACAGTGGGACAAAAAACCTTCCCTCTAAATTTGCGCTTGGGCTATGTCATGCTTGAACAGGGTTTACAGGATGAAATGCACTGCAATACGCTGATTGGACAAGCATTCTCGACATCTTTACCTCAAGCAGAAGCTGTACCTGAATTTAAACTCGACATTCCAGCCTCACTGAGCAGTCCAAGCTCTTTAGATATGCCGAGTATAGACTTCAGTGTTGCTGAAACACCAGTTACCAGCTCAACAGTTGCAGCTGTCAGTCCAGCAGTCACCTCTATTCCTAACGCTACACCTTCTATTTTGAAAGCCTTAAGTGAATGTCTAGAACGTGGCGAGATCCATTTAAAGTATCAGCAACTCTATGATAAAGAAGATACGCGTTTATATACCTATGAAGTGACCAGTGGCTTTATTTTTGAGAATAAATGGCAGGATATCTCTAGCCTTTTAGAACTTCATGAAGATGATGAACTGTCCATTAAACTGGATCGCTGGATTCTGGTTGAGGCCAGTAAACAGTTACACAACTTTATTACCCAGTATCCTGATGCAAGCTTAATTGTCAATTTGAACCGTGCCGTGCTATTTAAAGACCGCACCTTCCCGGAATTTATTTCCAAGCTGATTACGATTATTCGCAGTAAAGTGAAGCACCCGCTAATCTTGCAATTCTCAGAAGAAGATATTTTACTGAATCAGCAAGATGCACAAAAATATCTACGCGTATTGCATGAACATGGCGCGCTGATTGCACTTCGTGATTTTGGTCAATCAATGTACAGTCCAAATTTACTGCGCGAACTGGAACTGGATGGTGTCAGCTTACATTCGAGCTTAACCAATATGCTCAATAAAGATACCGAGATTGAGCAACTACAGGAAAAAATTACCAGCTACAATGAAATCAAGCCACTCAATATTCTGATCCGTGAATTAAATGATATGACACTGTTCGCGAATGCCTGGAACGTGGATGCCCGCTTTATTCAGGGGAATTATTTCCAGAAAAAACTTGATCATTTGATTGATGTACAAGATCACTAAGATCTTGTACAAGCCTGTGCATTTAGGAAATCGAATGATAATTTTCTAAATTGCAGGCACAAAAAAAACGGGCTTAAAGCCCGTTTTTTCATTTTGGGTATTAACGTTTAACAGAACGTGACATACCAGCAAAACGTTGTTTGAACTTGTCGATACGACCGCCAGTGTCAACGTTCTTTTGCTTACCAGTGTAGAATGGGTGGCAAGCTGAACATACGTCTAGATAAAGAGTTTCTTTACCAAGAGCTGAACGAGTTTCGATTACGTTACCACATGAACAAGTAGCAACTAAAGTTTCATATTTTGGGTGAATATCGGCGCGCATCGTCGATTACTCCATTAGATTCAAGAAGGTTTAGCTGTCATCGCTATTGATCACTCTCAAATGAGGAAGCAGGAACATCGTTCATGCAGATCAACACCACAACAGACCATTCTTTTGGCCCACCGAGACGGATACCGTCAGAGCTAAGCACAACAAGTGGGCATTATTATACGTGAAACGAATTCAATATGCTAATTATTCTTCAGCTTCTGATTCACTCTCTTTGGCCCACAGATTGGCAATAATCCCGCAGACCATTAACTGAATCTGATGAAAAATCATGATCGGCAGGACAATCATGCCCAGCGGCTGGCCAATAAATAAAATTTGCGCCATCGGCACTCCACTGGCCAAGGTTTTCTTGGAACCACAAAAGAATGCCGTTTTTTGGTCAGCGCGGCTAAAGCCCAGCCAGCGTGGAATATAAAGTGATAATAACATCACAATGGTGAGTAACACCGAGCAAGCCAGCAATAGCAACAACAAGGTACTCAAGCTCACTTCATTCCACAGACCAGCCACTACGGCGCTACTAAAAGCGCCATACACCACCAGTAAAATCGAACCTTGATCGAAAACCTTGACGATTTTTGGCATTTTCATCATTTGTGGATAGATCCATGGACGCAGAATCTGTGCTAAAATAAACGGCACCAAGAGCAGCAGTGTAATCTGGATAATCGAAGAAGTCGGATCAAAACCATGATCAGATTGACCGAGAATAAAAAATGCCACCAATAATGGGGTAATAAACATACCGATCAAATTGGAAAAAGAGGCGCTACATACCGCCCCGGCGACATTGCCATGAGCCACCGAAGTAAATGCGATCGAGGACTGCACAGTGGATGGCAGGAAACACATAAACAGGAAACCCCAATATAGTTCCTGTCCGAGCATCGGTAATAAAATCGGCTTGGCCAAAAGTCCGAGAATTGGAAACAAAGCAAAAGTTAGCGCAAAAACCAAAGTATGCAATTTCCAGTGCATAATGCCTTGCAGCACAGCTTCACGAGACAGTTTGGCGCCGTGCAGGAAAAACAGGATGGCAATCGCTCCTGTCGTCACCCAGCCAAAGACTTCAGCCGCCTGCCCCGAAACTGGCAGCACACTGGCCAGCAAGACCATCACAAACAACAGTATCGTAAACCGATCCAATGCCAAGAACTTAAGCATATCCCTATAATCCCTCAGATTTTATTGTTTGATATAAAAATGCCCGGCTATCTTAACAGATGCCGGGCCGATGCTATGCACTCAGATTGATGTAATATTTTCATCTATACATGAATGCATTTCATATATCTCGCTACGTCACACTTAGTTATTACGTGCATTGTTGTCTTGCTGGATCAGCTCGATCTTGTAGCCATCTGGATCTTCAACAAATGCAATTACAGTCACGCCACCTTTCATTGGGCCAGCTTCACGCACCACATTACCGCCACGCGCTTTAATCTCTTCGCAAGCCTTGTAAGCATCATCAACTGCAATCGCGATATGACCATAAGCATTGCCCAGTTCATAGCTGTCTGTATCCCAGTTATGCGTCAATTCCAGTACGGTGTGATTTTCTTCATCGCCATAACCGACAAAAGCCAGGGTAAAACGGCCTTCTTCGTAATCACGCTTACGAAGCAAAGTCATGCCAAGTACTTCAGTATAGAACTTGAGAGATTGTTCTAAATTGCCTACACGTAACATGGTATGCAGCATGCGCATATTAATCATCCTTCTGTACAGATTGTTGTTGGTGTTCACCGAGCAGTTTTGCGACCCAAACCACCAGAATCAGGATCGGAATCCCGATTAGAGTAGTCATCAGGAAGAAATTCGGATAACCGATATTGGTGACTATAGTACCCGAATATCCGCCTAAAATCTTAGGGGTCAAAGTCATGAGTGAGCTAAAAATCGCATATTGAACAGCGGTAAAAGACACACTGGTCAAGCTCGACAAGAATGCAATAAACGCAGCACCAGCCAGCCCAGCAGCCAGATTGTCGACAATAATAGCAAAATAAAGCCACTTGTCGCTATAAGGTTTAATTACCTTACCACTGACTTCGACTGTATCTGAACTGTTGCCATCCACCACTGCCAAGGGCTGAATATCGACATCCAGATTCTGGGTACTAGCCAACTGATCATTGACCTGATAAACATGCGTGGTTTGCTGAAGTGCCTGATCATCTTGCATCAAGACTGCACTGATAATATGTGCAGGTGACTGAATCAGTTGCTGTGCAGGAATCGCGGCAGTAAATACGCCTTCACTTTCCAGTTTTGCCTCAATATTCTGATCATTGATTTGCAAAACAATCTTTTGATTTTCTTGCAGTGCTTCACCGACATACTGGCCGCGCACCACAATGGTCTTGTCCTGCTCAGCTGCGGTGAGAGTATTGTCACTGGTGATCGGCAGGATCTGTAACTGAGTGCTGCCCTGTTGTGCAGTCAAATATGGCATATTGACCTGCACAGGCGCTTGATTGGTATTATCTGTATTAAGATAAGCGGCTGACACTTGCAGCTGTTTACTCTGCGCCAGCACAGCACTCGATATATCCAGCTTCCAGTAACCCACTTCATCGGTCTCTGCCTGATAAACCTGATTACCGGCTTTAACTTCGACAGCTGCCAGTTTTTCACCAGACTTGACCAGTCCGATAAAAATCAGGTTGGTGGAACAAGCCAGCACGGCACCGACAAACATCAATTTCATGATGTTCATTTTCTGGGCCAATAGACCACCAAGGAATCCACCGACTAAAGAGAAAATCACCCCATAGACTTTAACGGCCTCGGCAATCTGTTCTTTACTGAAATTCAGGTCCTGATAGAACACATTGGAAATGACGCCGGCAATAATATCGGAAACCCGATAAAAACCGACCAGCAATAACAACACCAATGCCAGTTTCAAGCCATAACGTTTAAAGAAATCTGCAACCGGATTGACCCAGGTTTCATAGGCCATTTGCTTGTTAACCGCACCCATTTTTACCAAGCTTGCACCAATCGCAAAGGCCACTGCACCCGAGCCAACAAAGCGCAAAGCTTCAAAACAGAACAAGGCAAAGGTATCTTGAATGGCGAATTGTTCGGTGATGCTGGCCACCAGATTGCCCGAATAGATATAGCTCAAGACAAAACTGATCACCGCCACAAAAAATACGGCGACTAAACGGAAATAATCACTGCGCACATAGTGTTTTCGCACACGGTCAACCTGCGGCTCCCGAATGGACAGTGTGGTGATAATACCGACCAGCATGACAGCAGCCATCGCCAGATAGGTCCATTTCCAGGCATCATAGATATAGTTGCCTTTCGCAGTTCCCAAATAGGCCGCCAGAAACAAGGCACCAGCACCGGCCACAATCATCCCGATCCGGTAACCTGCATTATAGGTGGAAGCCAATACGGTCTGCATCTGGGTTTCCGCCAGCTCAATCCGGTAGGCATCAATCACAATATCCTGCGTTGCTGCGGAGAAACCAAGCAGGACAGCACCGAGCGCCATTTGCTGTAAATGTGTGGCACCCAAAGCCGGATCAGAAAAGGCCATAATGGAAATGGCACAGACAATCAGAATCTGCGCAATCAGCAACCATGCACGACGACGTCCCAGAGCCTTGGTCAGAAAAGGGACAGGAAGTTCATCAATGAGCGGTGCCCAGACGAATTTAAACGAATAGCCCAATGCGGCCCAGCTAAAGAAAGTTACTGCACTTTTGCTGATTCCGGCCTCACCTAACCATAAAGACAGACTGGAAAAAATCAGAAGAATCGGCACACCAGCCGAAAATCCCAAGAACAGCATGATCAATGCACGTCGATCTAAAAATGCTGTAAATGCGGATTTCCAACCCGTCGTTTGTGTTGTCATTGCTTTATTATTTTCCGCAGAAAAACCAATTGCTGCTATTCAATCCTGTAATAGCGTATCTTTCAACAAGATTTATATATTTATCACATTTCCGGTTTTTTATTTTCTGGCAAAAGCGACATGTTGGCTTGAATTTTTCAAGTAAATCTGTATACCTTAACTCTCATCAACGTAATATTTCGTTTTGGATTTTCAACAGTGACCCAGAGACTCGATCAAATTAATTCTTCTATTGCCAGCAACACCAGCACAACTCCACAAAAAATCCGCTCAGATTTACTTATCTCTGCATTTGAACAAAGCGAAATTAAAAATACTCTGGACCATACCCGGTTAACATCCACCCAGCTGACGCACATTCCAAACTTAGAAAAAATTCCTGCGTCAACCAAACGGATCAAGCCCCTGAATAACTTTTTGGGCCAAGATCGCGCACGCGCCTCAGTTGAGGCCGGGATTGCCCTGCCTTATTCCGGCTATAACATTTTTGCTGTCGGTACCGCAGGTCTCGGTAAACGCACCATGGTGAAGCGTTTGCTGCAACAGCACGCCAAAACTATGGAAACCCCGAATGACTGGGTGTACGTCAATAACTTTCAGAACCAGCGTCAACCGATTGCGCTAGAACTGCCCTCAGGTCAGGGCCCAAAATTCCAAGCCATGTTGAATCAAAGCTGGCAAACGATCCTCAAGCAGCTTGAGCGCCGTTTTACTGCGGAGACCTATCACAACCGCATTGAAATGATTCGCCAGGAAACCGGGGATGAGCAGCAGCAGGCACTGATCGAACTGACCAAAGAAGGCGCAGAACTGGATCTGAAGCTAATCTCGCGACATGATGAGCACTGTTTTGTACCTGTACATCTTATTGATGACAAATTACAGGAAATGTCTCAGGAAGATCTGAATGCCTTGAGTAACAAAGATCGTGCCGAACTGGCGTCCAATATGCGCTATATGGATAAAAAGCTGGAACGTCTAGGGCTACATCTGGGTGATCTGGAAGATGATGCACGCGATCGCGTACAGATCCTGAACCGCGATATCGCCAAGCAGGTGGTCTTACCGCGAGTCGAACAGATTCTGGCAAAATTCAAACATGTGGAAGGTCTGGAACATTACCTGAAATACTATGCCGAAGACATTATCAACAATGTCGAAATTGTGCTGGAACAGGAAGAAGATGATTTCACTCCAGCACTGTTCAGTCGCGTTCCGGCACGTTATCAGGCGAATGTGATTATTACGCACAAGCCGAACAGTGGCGCACCGGTGATCTTTGAAGATTTTCCAACGCATTACAACCTTTTGGGTCATGTGGAACAACTGACCCAAAATGGTACGATTACCACGGACTTTACTTTGATTCGTCCAGGTACCTTGCATAAAGCTAATGGCGGCTTCCTGATGCTGGAAGCGGAACAATTGCTGGAACAGCCGTATGCATGGCAAGGCTTGAAGCGCGCGCTTAAATCGGGGCATTTAAAACTGTCTTCACTTGAGCATATGATCACGCTGACCGGCAGTATTTCGATTGAACCTGCCTCAATTCCCCTGAATATCAAGGTCATCTTGCTGGCTGAGCCTGAAATCTATTATGAAATTTTAGAGCTTGAACCAGAGCTAGGCAGCATCTTTAAAATCCGTGCCGATTTCACCGATACATTACAACGTAATGACAATAACGAGCAGGCTTATATGCAGCTGATTGCCGACTATGTGCAATCGGATAAATTATTGCCTTTTGACCGTTCTGCTTTAGCCGCCTTGCTCACAGATTCCAGCCGTCAAGCCGAAGATCAAAGTTCATTGTCATTACATGCTCTGACGCTGGGCGATCTGATCCGTGAAGCACATCATCATGCCTTCCAGGCCGGTGACAAGATGGTTTCAGAAAAACATATCAACACCGCACTGGATCACCGTAAATATCGTCTTGGCTATTTACGTGAACTGTACTGGCAGGATCTGACCCGTGGTACCCAACTGATCGAAACCCGTGGTCATCGTCTGGGCCAAATCAATGCCCTGTCCGTCATTCACTATGCTGATGTTGAGTTTGGTCTGCCTTCACGTCTGACTGCTTCGGTTTACCAAGGTGGCGGTGATATTCTGGATATCGAACGCAGTGTCGAACTCGGTGGCTCCTTACATGCCAAGGGCGTGTTGCTGATGTCGTCTTTCCTGAAAGCACATTTTGGCCGTGAACAGACCTTGCACTTCTCTGCTGCGCTAGCGTTCGAACAAAGTTATGGTCAGGTCGATGGTGACAGCGCCACAGTCGCGGAACTTTCTGCCTTGCTATCTGCCATCAGTCAGTTACCGATTGATCAGTCCTGGGCCATTACCGGTTCCATGAACCAGCTGGGACAAGTACAGCCGGTAGGTGGTGTGAATGCCAAAATTGAAGGTTTCTTTGATGCTTGCAAGTTACAAGGTCTGACCGGAAAACAAGGTGTGATTATCCCGCGTCAAAATATGCAGCATCTGATGCTGCGTAAAGATGTCACCATTGCTGTGGAAGAAGGTCAGTTCCATATTCACGCGATTGATACCATTGATCAGGCGCTGGAAATCCTGATGGCGCGTCCTGTCGGTACCTTGGATAAAAAAGGTCGCTATAGCAAAAATTCAATCTATGCCGCAGTGATGGCACAGCTGGATTATTGGCAAGCGATTGAAGATGGTGCCGAACTGGTCGAAGTACCGAAGAAAAAGAAAAAAAAGAAGAAGAAAGACAAGAAGCAAATCGTCGAGCCACAAACTGAAGTTGAAGCTGATGTTTCGACAGTTGAACAGCCGGATGCAGCGACAGAGGATTAACTCTGACCTTGACCTAAGCAAAAATAGAGACAAAAAAAGCGCTTCTCAATGAAGCGCTTTTTCACATCTGGACTTAATTTAATACAAAATTAAGCATCAACTGCCGGGCTGTACTGTTCAACTAAAGGCTTTAATTCACCTTTTTGGAACATGTCGAGCATGATATCACTACCGCCGATCAACTCACCATTGATCCAAAGCTGTGGAAATGTCGGCCAGTTGGCGATTTGTGGTAACATCGCGCGAATGTCCTGGTTTTCCAGAATGTTTACATAAGCAAACGGACGACCAATTTGACTGAGTGCTTCTACTGCACGTGCAGAAAAACCACATTGTGGAAATTGCGGTGTGCCTTTCATGTAAAGAAGTACTGCGTGTTTTGCAATTTGGTCACGAATTAACGCTTCGGTATCGCGTGCTTGTTCAGTCATTGATAAATCCTCAACTCATCTGTCTCGCATTATACCCAAATCCAGGCAAAACAGTATGTCTAAAGCAATAATTCCAATTTTATTTACAATTACCCTTTAAATCTGAGCGGGTTTTTGCTTATATAAGTTTTTCTTTCCACCTAACAGTTAAGAGTTAGTCATGAATAATATTACCCTCGCACCGGTACAAACTGATCAACCGTCTCATTTGATGCCTGTTTTTGGCCGTCAACCGATCAGCTTTGTCCGAGGACGAGGTGCATATCTTTATACCGAAGATGGTACAGAGTATTTAGATGCATTAACCGGCATTGCCGTATGTGGTTTGGGACACGCGCATCCAGTTATTGCCGAAGCGATTGCTGAACAGGCAGCGACCCTGATTCATACCAGCAACCTGTTTGAAGTGCCTTGGCAAACCGCTGCCGCACAGAAACTGGCTGAAGTTGCAGGCATGGAAGAAGTATTCTTCTCAAACAGTGGTGCAGAATCCAATGAAGGTGCAATCAAAATTGCACGTAAATTCGGTCATATGCAAGGCATTGCTTCACCAAAAATTATTGTTGCTGACCAGTCTTTCCATGGTCGTACCATGGCCACCCTGTCTGCTACAGGCAATAAAAAAGTGCAAGAAGGTTTTGGCCCGCTGGTTGAAGGTTTTATTCGTGTACCTTTTGGTGATATCGAAGCAATTGAAGAAGCTGCAATCAATCATCCGGATATCGTAGCGATTTTGATTGAGCCTATTCAGGGTGAAGGCGGTGTCAATACCGCACCTCAAGGTTTCAGCTATTTAGAAGAAATCCGTCATATCTGTAACCAGCACAACTGGCTGATGATGCTGGACGAAGTACAAACTGGTAATGGCCGTACCGGTAAATACTTTGCTTATCAGCACACCAATATTATTCCGGATGTACTGACCACAGCCAAAGGCTTAGGAAATGGCTTCCCGATTGGTGCAGTCATGACCCAAGGTCGTGGCGTCGGTGTATTAACTGCTGGAAATCACGGTTCTACCTATAGCGGTACAGCACTGGGTTCGCGTGTGGTCTATACCATTCTCGATATTATGCGAAAAGAAAATATCGTCGCGAATGCGGCTGAAAAAGGTGCTTATATCGTTGACCAGCTACGCAACAAACTGGCAGATCAAAATGTCATCGTACGTGGTTTCGGTCTGATGATCGGGATTGAATTACCAAAAGAATGTGGTGATCTGGTTGCGATTGCACGCAATGAATACAAGATGATTATCAATGTCACTGCAGGCAATGTCGTTCGTCTGTTGCCTACCCTGAATATTACCCAGGAGCAGGCAGACCAGTTGATCGAACGTCTGGTAAAAATGATCAAATCTTATTTAGCATAAAGCCCTAGCCTAAAAATTAAAAAAGCCGCTCTAAAGCGGCTTTTTTATTATTCTGCACTCTATGATGCGTTTTGTAACATACGTCCGCCAGAGATCTGGCTAAAATATTGTTTCAGGGTATCAAGACAACGAAGAATTTTTGTCGGTTGTTGTTCACGTTTCGGAATAACCGCATACAGTGTAATCGATGGCAGTCTCCATTCAGGCAGAACTTCAACTAAAGTACCGTTAAGCAAATCCTTTTTAGCATCAAGATATAAAACCTTGGCAATCCCATTACCCTGCAAGCACATCGATTTTGCAACCAAACCGTTATTGGTACTGAAACGGGATTTCAGTTCAAACTCGGCTTTTTCTGCAGTATTCACATGTTGGAAATGATAATACTGATGGTTTTTAAGATGCGTTAAAGGCAAGACCTCATGATTTTTAAGATCATCAGGTTTCGAAATAATGGTGCTTTGATTAATATAACTCGGTGTCGCCACCAGAATTTGCTCAATCTGCATCAATGGCACAACCTGAAGATTATGCTCATCATTTTTCTGTTCAAATCTTAGGGCGATATCAACCCGCCCATCCAACAAATCAACCTCATGATTGTTTGTTTCTAAATGTACTGCCAAGCCGCGATGTGCAGCTATCCAATGAGAAAGTGCAGGAATCACATGATTCGCGCATAATTCTGGCAAAGAAACGATACGCAGCTCACCCACGAGATCATCACGTAACTCATTGATCCGGACTTTACCGCGCTCAGCAGCAGATAACATTTCTTGACAGCTATGGAAAAAAGCTTGTCCCGCTTCGGTCAGACTTAATTTTCTCGTCGAACGATTTAGAAGTACGACTTCCATATCGTGTTCTAACGAGCGAATTTGTTGACTGACGGCGCTGGTCGTAATCCCTAATTCACGGGCAGCACCGCTAAACGAGTTCTTCTCCACAACGCAAGCAAAGACACCCATTGCTCGAAGTTGATCTAACATAAATTTCCCTCTAAACTTATGAGGTGCTTCATCATTTGATAAAAGCAACTTATTGTATTATACGGCGAAATTTACACTTTGCATTATTTATTTAATTGTTTGGTAAAACTGCAGTAGGATTAATAGGTTTGCCGTCTAAGCGCACCTGAAACTCCAGCATGGTACGGTTTGTACCAGTTGATCCCATTTCTGCAATTTTTTGACCAGCCGTTACATTTTGGCCACTTTTCACATTCAATTTACTGTTATGTGCATAAGCGGTGATATAGCCATTGATATGCTTCACCAACACCAGATTGCCATATTCTTTCAGGCCATCAGCGGCATACACCACCTGCCCGTCTGCTGCTGCAAATACCGGATCGCCGACATTGCCACTATAGCGGGTGCCCTTGATATTAGAAGCTAAATTGTATTGCTGAAGAATCGCACCATTCGATGGTTTTACCCAACGTAAACCTGCAGCCGTAGATACTGGCGTAACCGGTGCAGATGTATTGACGCGTGGTGTGGTTTGTACTGTGGTTGCTGGTGTCACCGGTGCCGGTGTAGGCACTGCAATTGTTTGACGCTGGATTGGCGCTGCCTGAGTCATAGCCTGAGTACTGGTGCTACGGCGCGCAGTATTGCTTTTCAGGCGGATTGATTGTCCGACATAAATCCGGTACGGCGCACTGATATCATTCATCTCGGCAACACTGATATAGTTCAGTCCATAACGTGCTGCAATCCCACTCAATGTATCTCCTGAACGCACCGTATAGAAATCAGGAGCTGTTGCATAACGCGTTGCATTATTCACCTGGGGTTTGGTGGCACAACCGGTAATTACTCCTGTAGAAATAACAACGGTCGATAAAACGAGGGTTTTAATCAGGGTTGCAGGCGAAGCTACGACACATTTCGGTAACACCAAGAACATTATCTTCCTCTCTAATGCTATACGGTTGCAAAATTCCGTTAAGATTAGCAAAGTTTTACGGCAATATACTTGCAATCGCGAGTTTTTCACAAAGTTATAACACTAAGGACGCATTTTCTGCCAATTGTGTTTGTAAATTCCGCAGACTCTCATAATTGGTAGCATCCATCTGAATCGGGGTAATACTGACATAGCCATTGGCGACCGCAGAGAAGTCCGAATCAATTTCGTTAAATCCTGGCTTAGGTTCTGCGACTGCTTCTCCTGAGAGTCCAATCCAGAATACCTGACGACCACGTGGGTCTACATGACTCGTCACCGGTTTAGACTGACGGCGGCGACTTTGATATGTCACTTTTTCACCCTGTAATTCAGCTACATCTGGAATATTGATATTAAAAATATGACGTTCAGGCAGAACAGGCAAACCACGCGCAATAAAATCATGCACCCACTCGGCGGCCAGCTGATAATCCTGAGGCTGTTGATAGCTGCGTACATTTGTTCCACTCAGTGATACGGCAATCGCAGGATGTTTACTTAAACGACCTTCAAAGGCTGCACCGACCGTACCGGAATACAAGACATCATCTCCCAGATTTGCGCCGCTATTTATCCCGCTAACCACCAGGTCAAATTCAAAATCAAATAGCCCGTTCATAGCCAAGTAAACGCAATCTGCCGGCGTCCCATTAACCGCCCAGACATCAGGAGAAATCTGGATTGGGCGTAAAGGGCGGTCCAAAGTTAAGGCACTAGAAAAGCCACTGCGTTCACTTTCCGGTGCCACAATCACCACTCGCCCCAAAGGCTTTAGCGCTTGCGCCAAAGCCTGAATACCGGGTGCAAACACCCCATCATCATTTGAAACTAAAATATTCACTAAAAAATCTCGTTACGCTAAAAAATGACTGACTAGGACATTTCATTGTATTAGTGCAGGAATTATATATATTTATTGCTCGACATCCATCTTTATAATATGTGGCTCAAGATGATTAAAAAATTCTCTTTATTTAGCGCTCTCACTTTAAGCTTGGCAGCATTTATTTCCCCTTCAGTCATGGCAAACGATCTGACTGTTGAAGAAAACAATACCATTGTAAAAGAAGATATTGCATCAGCACAGGTTATGGCTGAAGTTTGCCCGGCAATCATTGGTCAAAATCCAAAATTTAACAGCACCGTTGAACAATTGATCCAGTCTTATCTTGCAGACTACTCAGATAAAGGCATGAGCTATCAAAAGCTACAGGCAGACAGTGAATATAAATCTTTACTTGAAGAAGCACGTCAGGGTGCAAAGCAAACCAGCTCAGACGAGCAGAAAACTGTCTGTGAAGAAATGCTGAACTACCAAGGCTAAGCCAGCTAAATTTTCAAATAAGACGGTGTAAACATCGTCTTATTTTCTCTTACAGATTTATTCATAATTCTACAGCTTCGCTACATTTTCCCACTTTTCAATTTCAAAAATAAGTTTAAGCTAGGCAAATTATTGTTCTAAATCCATTTTTTGAGTTTTCAATGAAAAATCCAATATTCCAAGCTTTAACATTCTGCGCAATTTCTGCCGCCACTCTTTTGGGAACTTCTGCATTTGCAGCCGATGAAAACATTAATGTTACCCCAACTCAGCAAGTGACCAAACAGGAACTGGCAGCCATTTATGTTCTTTCAGAAATCTGTCCAAGCATGGTCAAAGACAAGTCACAGTTTAATCAGGGTTATACCAAGCTGGTGACTGAGTATATGCCGGGCCAGCGTAATCCGGTTGAAAGCTTAAACCAGATGGCTAAACAGAACGATTTCCGCAATATTCTGGCCGAAGCACAATCGGATGCCAAGAAAGCCGGCAAGAAAAAAAATCAGGTGATTTGTAATGAATTAACCACCTATAACAATTAAGCTGCTTTTCTGCCGATAACTTACAATACTTTTGAAATAAGACCGGGTTTCCCATAGAAGTCAGCCTAGCTTTGTCCTAAAATGCTAGGCTCTTCGTGCTTACATCAAGATATAGGAACCCACTAGAAATGACCCAAAAAACTGCCCTTGCTGCATTATTATTAGTTCCTAGTTTTAGCTTTGCAGCAACTGTCCTATCTGCACCACCAGAATTGAATAATAAATCCTACGTGCTAATGGACTACGAGACAGGGCAACTTCTCGCTTCAAAAAATGAAAATGAAAAATTAGCCCCTGCTTCAATGACCAAGATGATGACCAGCTACATCATCGAACAAAAACTATTGAGCGGTGAACTCACTGAAGATGAACAAGTGCGCATGAACGAGTCAGCATGGTGTCGCGGCAGTAGCGCGGAATCATGTATGTATGTACCTTTAAATGGTACGGCAACTGCACTTGAAATGCTTCGCGGGATTATTATTCAATCAGGGAATGATGCATCGAAAGCCATGGCTGAACATATTGCAGGGAACGAGGGTACCTTTGCACATATGATGAACCAGGAAGCTAAACGTATTGGCATGACCAATACCAGCTTTATCAATTCAACCGGTATGCCAGCTGAAGGTCATTATTCAACTGCCAAAGATATGGCAACGCTGGCACAACACATCATTAAAGACAGTTCTAAGTATTATCCGATTTATGCGGAAAAAGAATTTACCTTTAATGGCATCAAGCAAGGTAACCGTAATGCCCTGCTATATACCGACCCAAGTGTAGATGGTCTAAAAACTGGCCATACCGATGAAGCCGGTTATTGTTTGACTACTTCATCAAAACGTGGTCCTACACGTCTGATTTCAGTGATTTTTGGTGCACCAACCATGCAGGAACGTGCGACACAGACACGTGAATTGCTGGCTTGGGGTTATGCAAACTTCGAAACCAAAAATGTTCAACCGGCTAAACAGGTACTTGCCAAAGCCAAAGTCTGGTTTGGTAAGGAAGATGAAGTTCAGATCGGTCTTGCGGAAAACTTTAACGTGACCATGCCAAAAGGTCAGGCTAATGCGATTAAAACCCAGCTGGTGGTTCAACCTAAACTGACTGCACCTTTACAGCCTGGTCAGGTCGTAGGTAAATACGTAGCGACTCTGGATGGTAAAGTAATTTCAGAAAAACCATTGGTGGCTTTAAACGCGGTTGAAGAAGCTGGTTTCTTCGCACGTATGCTCGACCACATTAAACAGTTCTTCTCAAACTTGTTCTAAGTTTAAATAAACTGTTTTAGTCCCGGACTAAGACCAAAGCACTCATTCAGATGGGTGCTTTTTATTTTATACTATGCACATGATCCTTAAACTTTTAATGAGCAGATCACCATGAGCCAAAACATTCGTTCTTATTTAGACACGACTCCAGAAATTGATAAATCGTGTTATATCGATCCGATGGGAATCGTGGTCGGCGATGTGGTCTTGGCTGAAAATGTTTCTGTCTGGCCTTTTGCCGTGATTCGTGGTGATGTTAATTCAATCCGGATTGGTAAAAATTCGAATGTTCAGGATCATGCCATGTTGCATGTCAGTCATAAAAAAGCCGATAAACCGAATGGTTCGCCTTTGATCATTGGTGAAGATGTCACGATTGGCCATCATGTGACATTGCATGGTTGTACGATTGGTAATCGTGTACTAATTGGGATTAACAGCATTATTCTGGATGATGTCATCATTCCGAATGATGTGATGATTGGTGCAGGTACGCTAGTTCCACCAGGCAAAGTCTTAGAGAGTGGTTGGCTCTATGTGGGCAGCCCTGCCAAAAAAGCACGTCCGCTCACTGAAAAAGAAATGGCATTCTTGTCTTATTCTGCGCAGAATTATGTGAAAGTCTCTCGAAATTATCTTAGGTAAATCAGAATAAATAAATCCCTTTATTTTAATTCTTTTGTTTTAATTCTTGCTTTAAAACAAGCATAACTCGGAGAATTAAAATGTTTATTGCGGTCTACTGTTTCAAAATTAAACCGGCGACAAAGGAAGCTTTCATTCAGGCATGGAAAACGCGCACTGAAAGCATTTATCTGGTTTTAGGTTCTCTCGGTTCTCGCCTGCATAAAGAAGAAAAAACCGGTGATTATATTGGTTATGCCCAATGGACAAGCAGAACACATTGGGAAAATTCCGACTTTAGCTGTCTCAATTCAGAGGAATATTTAAAGCATAAAAAACCCGGTGAAGTGATGCGTGAGACCGTCATTTCAAGCGATACTATTTTGGAATTAGAGGTCGAAGCAGATTATTTACAATCGAGAGCGTTTCTTTTTGAATAATTTTTAAAGATTGGCATATTTCAATTCTACTTATCAGACATGAACATGATAAAAAATATTTCTAAAGTGTTTGCTGCTTATATTATTTACTATGACGGATTTAAAAAAAATTAAATGGATCAATGCGTAATATGTTGAGGCTATTTGTTCCTGCATTTATGTCTGTGATGACAATTAACTTATATAAACATTTAAAAGAATTAGGGCGTGTCCTCATTTGGCTTTACACCAAATAAATATGCAAGCAATGTAAATCATAGACTGGTAATTTCGTGCAAGCTTATCAAATCGGGTTGCAATCGCTCGGAAATGCTTCAATCTCGCAAACACATTTTCAACTAAATGTCTTAATTTATATAGATATTTATCAAACTCCTTATTCGATCTTTTACTATTTGATCTCATTGGAATGATGGGAATCATATCCTTGTTCTGGGCATATATTCTAATGTGCTCAGCATCATACCCCTTATCAGCAATGAGATAAGTTGCCTCGCCTACAGTATCAATCAGTTGTTTTGCAACTTGACTGTCGTGGACGCCACCCCCAGTGATTTTAAAATCAATCGGTAATCCATTCGCGTCGGTTGCAAGATGTATTTTTGTTGTTCGTCCACCACGTGATTGTCCAATTGCTCTTTCGAAACCATTCCGAGCTCCACTTGCATGTTGATGCACGCGTATGTAGCTTCCGTCAATGAATACCCATTCTTGATCCAAGACGCCTCGTAATCTAAAAAAAATTTATTCCACAATCCCTTGCTTGCCCAACGATTAAAACGATTATAAGCAGTTTGCCAAGGACAAAATTCTTGAGGAATATCACGCCATGTGGCGCCTGTACGCAGTTTCCATAAGATCGCTTCCATGATATTTCTACTATTCTTTGAACGGTAGCAACCATGTAATCGCATAGTATCTTGAATTTGCTGCCAGATATCATCGGTAAGAAGAGTACGTGCCATTGAAAATATAGAAATAAAAATAACTCAAAGGAGGATTTTAAGTATTTAAAACATTCTTCAAATGAGGACACGCCCTAGTAATTTACCAGCCTCTTTTAATATAAGGCCAGTATTAGCGTCTTTTCATGCTTTTTACAGGATAAATTCCGGGAAAATTCAAACATTGAATAAATCCTCTACCCTGTAGCAACTCAACTTAATGTTTAAATACTTGTTCAAACATGGGGACTAAAAATTTATTGCCATATTCACTCAAATGGTCATCATCATAATACAAAGGACGAGCATTTTTTGAACCATAGCAATATTCTGTATCACATAAATAAGGCAGAGGATTCAAGATTTTTACTCCACAGCGCTGAGCTGCTTCATCCTGAGCATCCCAGACAATTTTATGCCGTTTATGATATTCAGAAAGTGATAGCTTCATATCTTCCACAGCACCATGAATAACCAGCTTATGCGAAATGGTCTTGGGAATATCTATTCCGAACTCTGGTATTGGTCGCATTAAATAAACCGGTCGGTCTTTTGCCAAACGACATGCTGTATCAACTAAAACTTGGGAAAATTCCTTTATAAACTGCTTATCATCATTATAAAGATATTTTTTACTGAAGTAGACTGGTGCTAGTTTAGACCGTTCCGATTGGTCAGGCTCATTCACACCTTTGACATATTCTGAAGTACGACTGACCAAAACTAGCGGAATGTTAGGATATTTTTTTAATTCGTCATTTGCCCATTGATTTAAAAGATCACATGAATCTGCACTGTACTCTTTATGATCTATATATCGAATACCATCCAGTGTAGGACAGCTATCCATAAACCAGGAAATCACACCTGAGTTAAAGTGAGAGGCTGCTGTGCCCAAAGAACTTGCTACTGCTGATGCATGGCTATCGCCCATTAAAATTGCTAAAATTTTTTCTTTTCCATACACACAACTTGGCGACCCTATTTTGTCATGAGAGGCATTACACTCTTCACGTCTAGGATCTATATCCCATGTTTCTGCAGCAGCAATCTCTACAATTTTAGGTAATCGAATTTCTTCAAAGGGAAGTAGTTTGGCACTGATCGCGATTGCAGATAAACTCGCAAGCAAACCAAAACCAAAGATGACTATAGCTTGTCTGGAAAGACGGAATTTCGTTAAAAATTGGCGTGAGGGTATTTCAACCAATAAATAGGAAAGATGCCCCAGTATCAGACTAAGCACCAAACCAAATAGTATCCAGTTCAGATCATCTTGCACACTACCAAAATACAAGCTGACCACAACCGGCCAATGCCACAAGTAAATCGAATATGAACGATCTCCCAACCATTGTGCAACAGGGTGTGTGGTTAACATGGAGTCTTTCTGTTGTGACAATATAACCAGTGCTGTACCTAGTACTGGTAACGCCGCCCAAGCAGAAGGCCAAACCAACCCCTTATGAATGACCAACATGGCCAATACCAATAAAAAACCTCCCACTACAAAGTACATCTTGGCAAATCTTTGTAATTGTGGAAATTCTTTCGCAGCTAAATAAACCAATCCACCAGAAACGAACTCCCAGCCTCGAACAGGCAGTAAATAAAAGGAAGCTACGGGTTTTGAATGAGATATCGCGATGCTTAAAAGGAGAGATCCCAGAAATGCAAAACATAATCCGTATAATAAGGTACGGCGTTCCGATTTAATTTTTGTCAGTAGTAACAAGTAAATAGGTAATAATAGATAAAATTGAAACTCAATACCCAATGTCCATGTATGTAATAACCACTTTTCATGAGCAGTGCCATCAAAGTAATTAGAAGTACGCCAGTAATAAAGATTAGAGTTAAAAGACAGAGCACTACTCGATTGCGTACCCAAAAACATATAGTCAGGTAAGGGTAACCAAAACCACCCTAAAACCAGCAAAATAATAATAAGTATCATCAGGGCAGGAAAAATCCGTCTTATCCGTGCCATATAAAAATCAAATAATTTGAAGCTGTTTTTTTCAAGACTGCTGCAAAGGATTGCTGTCATCAGGAATCCTGAAATGACAAAAAATATATCTACACCCAAAAAGCCTGCACTAAACCCTGGAACTTTGAAGTGAAAAAACAATACCATTAATACCGCATAGGCACGCAGTCCATTGATATCTAATCGAAAACCAATATTTGAATTTGGCGGTGTCATCATGTCAACCTGCTCAAAATATTTTTTTAATGTTGGGTTTATAAGTTTATTTTTTGATGCATGATGAAGAAAAATTTGCATTAAATCAGAATGCAGTTAAAAAATTAGACAATACTAGAAGGTTTATAATATCTCTTAACTTTTTAATTATATTCGGTTATTTTTCTTCTTTTTAAAAATTGATTGATATTTACTCAACCTTCTTATCTTCAAACTTGTCTTGTTTGAAGTCAATAGGCTAGACACATAACTCTATAAAAATATTTGTAGGCATCATTCAAAATACTTTTAAGACTAACATCATCACTTATCTAGCTAATTTAGGCTTTTTCGTCGTGCTATAAAGGGTATAACTATCTGATATATCAACTTTCAGTTATAGTCCTCATTACTTTAAATAATTGTTTTGGAAATCAAGCTTCTGATCCCCATCAGCATCTCTACAAGTCCTGAAAAAATATTAACAGCCCCGCTATACTATTTTTATGTGCGTTTTCCCAGTTCTAAAATGATCACTTCAGCATTTATTTTCTCTGTAATTCATTAACCCCAAATACCATGATTATCATTGGTTGATTATTCATTAATGCATTAAGTCGCTTAAAGAAACCTGCTCTCAACATAGCCACACACCCTAAAATTTTATACAATAGTGCATCCTTTTCCATGGTGCTGCTTTATGACTGCTTGGACTGCTCATGTCACTGTCGCAACTGTCGTTGAAAAAGACGGAAAATTCCTGTTTGTAGAAGAACATACAGAAGGTGTGACACACACGGTATTTAATCAGCCTGCGGGTCATATCGAATGTGGCGAAACTATTATTGAAGCTGCCATTCGCGAAACCATGGAAGAAACCGGACATACAGTGAGTATTGAATCACTGCTAGGTATTTATACCTATACCCCACCGATGTTCCAGGATCGTACTTATTTTCGTTTCTGCTTTTTAGCCAAATCCATTGACTACGACCCAAATGCCGCTTTAGATGCTGACATTATCGGTGCAGTCTGGATGACGCTAGATGAATTGCTTGAATCTGCTCGTGCGCGTAGCCCACTGGTGATTAAAGCCGTACAAGATGCGCTTTCAGGTCAAAAGTACCCTCTATCGCTCATTTACGAGCACCAAAATTCTCCCTTAATTTCAAATTTGGATGCCTAATCCTATGCAACAACGTGTCATCGTCGGTATGTCAGGTGGTGTAGATTCATCTGTTTCTGCTGCCCTTTTACTTCAACAAGGTTATCAGGTTGAAGGTCTTTTCATGAAAAACTGGGAAGAAGATGACGGCACAGAATATTGCACGGCGATGGATGACCTTGCCGATGCTCAGGCCGTTTGCGACAAAATCGGGATTAAGCTGCATACTGCGAACTTTGCCATGGAATATTGGGATCGCGTATTCGAGCATTTCCTGGCGGAATATGCGGCTGGCCGTACGCCAAACCCAGACATTTTATGTAATAAAGAAATTAAATTCCGTGCCTTCTTAGATCACGCGATTAACCTAGGTGCAGACTTTATTGCAACAGGTCATTATTGCCGTCGTGGTGAAACCATGACCAATTCACGTGGTGAAGAATATGCACCGCTACTGCGTGGTGTAGACAATAACAAAGACCAGACCTATTTCCTGCATGCGGTTCATGGTCGTGAAATTAACAAGACCCTGTTCCCTGTTGGTGAAATTGAAAAGCCACAAGTCCGTAAAATTGCAGAAGAATTAGATCTGGTCACGGCCAAGAAAAAAGACTCGACTGGCATCTGTTTCATTGGTGAACGTCGATTTAATGACTTCTTGAAGCAATATTTACCTGCTCAACCCGGAAAAATCGTACTGGAAGACGGTAAAGAGGTTGGTGATCATCACGGCTTAATGTACTATACGCTCGGTCAACGCGGTGGTATTGGTATTGGCGGTATGAAAGGCGTCGCTGAAGGCGCCTGGTTCGTATTGCATAAAGATATCGAAGGCAATCGTCTGGTGGTCGGCCAAGGCCATGAACACCCACTGATGCAAAGCACCATACTTTGGAGTGAGGCGATTGACTGGGTGGCAGGTGAGCAAGATATTCCTGAAACAGGTTTCCGCTGTACAGCCAAAACCCGTTACCGTCAGACTGATCAAGCGTGTACGGTATACCAGGATTCAGAATCACCGAATGGTGTTCGTGTTGAGTTTGATGAACCTCAACGTGCAGTGACCCCAGGTCAAAGCGTGGTGTTCTATTCAGGTGAAGTTTGTTTAGGAGGTGGTGTGATTCATCATACCAATGCACCTAAACCTGATTTTATAAAAGGATGAATTCGGCATGACGGAGTTACCATTTCAACCAGCCACAACGTTGAATACTCGTCAAAATCGTGCTTTGGCATTAGCGGGTGTGTTTCAGGCCACCCAGCTAACCCATATGACAGCATTGACGGGGCAGCAAAGCATTGGTGAAAGTGGTAACTTTTATTTTGAACAGTTAATTAGAGCCAGTCTTAATATCCGTCCCGGCAGCAATCAGAATGCCCAGACGCTCGACTTTTTTAATCAACTGGCCGATATTTCCTTAGGTTTAAAAACATTAGAAAGCAGCATTATTCAACCCTTCAATACTTCACCCAAATCCAGAATTCCAAAACTTTCCAGCACTAAACTTCCCATGAGCTATGCTATGGCACTTCTTCAGTTAGAAAAGAAGGTCTATAGCAACCCCAAATTTGTTGAAATTATTGAACAGTCTCAACAGAAAATTCTCAGACAGCTCTCCTTCTTCGATAATAATTACCTGCACCCCAGCATCATTGCCAACCTTGCTCAAACCTATGTCGATACGGCCGGACAGATTAATCCGCGTATTATGGTACGTGGCAATGCCGAAGCCTTTAAAGATGCCGGACACACCAACCGCATTCGTGCGTCCTTATTTACCGGTTTGCAAATGGCGCATCTGTGGCGTCAGCTCGGTGGCAGCTCTTGGGGTATGGTATTTGGCAAACGCAAGTTGCTACAAGATATTCAGAATCTAGCGCGTTTACAGTTTCAGGTGGTTTAACTGATGCTGCACGTGTTTTGTTTTACGTTTAATTCCAAAATCTAAGGAATCGATATGAACGCTTTAACTGCACTTTCTCCATTAGATGGACGTTACGCGAGCAAATGTGATGCTCTACGTCCCTTTCTTTCTGAGTTTGGTTTAATCCATGCTCGTGTGACTGTTGAAGTGCGTTGGTTACAAGCGCTTGCAAACCACCCGGAAATTACTGAAGTACCGGCGTTTTCAGGCGAAACTAATGCAGCGCTTGATGCGATTGTGAGCGATTTTTCTGAAGATGATGCCAATCGCATCAAAGAGATCGAACGCACCACTAACCACGACGTTAAAGCGGTTGAGTATTTCCTGAAAGAAAAAATCGCTGGTATCGAAGAACTTAAAAATGCCGGTGAATTCATTCACTTTGCATGTACGTCTGAAGATATTAACAATCTGTCACATGCCTTGATGCTGAAAAGCGGTCGTGATGTACTAGTTGCATCTATGCAGCAAATCATTGATTCAATCGTTGCGCTTTCTGAAAAGCATGCAGACCAGCCAATGTTGTCTCGTACTCATGGTCAAACTGCAAGCCCGACGACTTTGGGTAAAGAAATGGCGAACGTGGCTTACCGTCTTGCACGTCAAATCAAACAGTTCAAAAATGTTGAGCTACTAGGCAAAATCAATGGTGCAGTCGGTAACTACAATGCGCACTACTCTGCTTACCCAGACATCAACTGGCCTGCGCATTCACGAGCATTTGTAGAGTCTCTGGGTCTAGACTTCAACCCGTACACCACTCAAATCGAGCCACACGATTATATGGCTGAATTGTTTGATGCGCTGCGTCGTTTCAACACTATTCTGATCGATTTTAACCGTGATGTTTGGGGCTATATCTCTCTTGGTTTCTTCAAGCAAAAACTGAAAGAAGGCGAAGTCGGTTCTTCAACCATGCCGCACAAAGTTAACCCGATTGACTTCGAAAACTCTGAAGGCAACTTGGGTATTGCAAATGCTGTACTTGCACACCTTGGTGAAAAACTGCCAATTTCTCGTTGGCAGCGTGACCTGACTGACTCTACTGTGCTTCGTAACATGGGTGTTGGTTTTGCGCAAAGCTTAATTGCTTTTGAAGCTTGCTCTAAAGGTATTGGTAAACTTGAGTTGAATGCTGCGCGTATCAATGAAGATTTAGACAATGCGCAAGAAGTATTGGCTGAGCCTATTCAAACTGTAATGCGTCGTTACAACGTTGAAAAACCATACGAAAAACTAAAAGCCCTGACTCGTGGTCAAGCCATGACTCGCGACATGATGGTTGATTTCGTAAACGGCAACGAGTTAGAAGCTGTTCCTGCTGCTGACCGTGCGCGTTTAGCGGAAATGACACCTGCATCATATACAGGTAATGCTGCTGACCAGGCCAAACAAGTAGCTGCGCTGATTGCAAAAATCTAATTTGCAATAAGACGAAAAGGCGAAGCTCAGGCTTCGCCTTTTTATTTATAATGTGTTTTATTCTAAAAAAGATATTTTATAATAACGACATGATTGATCATCGACTTTCCGCCAAACATTACACAAGCCTGAGCATTTTAATTCTGGCGATTTTGCTTGCCAGTATTCGTCCTTTAGAACTGGAAGCTTATCTTTTGCATCAGGCAGGCACAGTTTTCATGACCATCATGCTGCTCATCTGCCTGTATAAAATCGGCCTGAATTTTTTAAGTTTTAATTTATATATTCTTTTTCTGATTGTTCATGTGATTGCTGCACACTATCTATATTCTTATGTGCCTTATAACCAGTGGATTGAACAGATTTTTGGCTTTAATCTGAATGAAGCGATGCACTGGTCACGTAATATGTTCGACCGATTTGTCCATCTGGCCTACGGATTATTACTTTATCCAATTTTCCATCGCCTGTTTCAGGTCTGGTTGCCACAGCAAAAACCTGTGGTCATTTTCCTGCTGGTGATTCAGTTCGTGGTGGCCAGCAGTATGATCTATGAGTGGCTGGAATGGCTGATTGCCATTGGTTTATCTCCCGAGGAAGCTGAAAACTATAATGGACAACAAGGTGACATGTGGGATGCACACAAAGACATCTTGCTTGCTACGATTGGCGCGGCGATAACAGGCGGGCTGCAATTGATACCGAAAAATCAAAAAAGCTCATCGAAGTGAGCTTTTAAAATCACAATCTAATAGCTGAATTAAAGTTTTGGATCACGCATTTAATTACATTCATATTTTTCAATTATGAATGTGGGCAATATCGCATCCAATCATCTTTCATTTTTTGCAGTTCATTACCCGCTAACATCTCATTGTAATAAATGAAATAGGTTGCATCAGGATATTGAATCTCATGACGGAACATCATGCCACGCAGTGACACAGATAACTCCTCAGGAAAATCATCCTCTAAATAGAGTTCTTCAAATTCATAATTAAAATAACAATTTTGCGTCGCAAGAAATGCTTCAGCTATAGCCATGTTTCTGCTCTAACAATAAAATATGCTTTATTTTATCTGATTAGTTTCAATGATGGTTTACATTTCATTCGGTTCAATCCATTGAACAAACTTAGATTCTGACAAATGTGGATATTTGAACTTATCTAGATATTCAAAGCAGGCCTTTTGGCCTTGAGGAATTTTATCCAGATGCTTATCGAAGAATAAATGCCGACTATATTGAGCGCCATCAAAGCGAATACTCACACGTTCAAATTCATTACCACCTCGAACTTTATGCATCTGATAAAACTGCACAACACCACATTCCTTCGATGGAATAACAGGTGGATCATTGGGCTTTAGAAAGCTATACAGCAGAAAGATACAAACGCCGGGTAGAAAACTCAGCCAAAACAAAACCTTCTTAGAATTATCCTGAGTTAATTTTGCTTCAGAATAAAGCATACATAACATCGGAATAAATACGATACTAAAAAACCCAAGCAACAAAATAAACGTGAGCATATGAGCCTAGACTCAATCAGAGTACTCCACTTATATCACAACAATATGATTTCAAAAAATAAAAAAGCCCACCGAAGTGAGCTTTAAAATTCATTCAAGATCAATTGGATTAAAGTTTTGGATCACGTATTTGCACCAGATTTGCGTTTGCTTTACTTAAGCTTTCCATAACGTTATTCATGACAGTGGGTATCAGTGAATCAGCAATTTGCGCTGCTTGCAGGCCGAGTTTTTCACCCAAAGTTGGTTTCTTGCGGGTCTGGATGGAATAGATATCATGTTGGGTCAACAAGTTGAGCAGGTATTCATCTGAGGTTTGCAGTTTATCCACCAGATTTAGATCCAGCGCATCCCGACCATACCAATGCTCACCAGTGGCCACTTTTTCAATATTCAGCTGCGGGCGATACTTCTCAACGAAATGTTTGAATAAAGCATGGGTTTGCTGTAGTTCTTCTTCAAACTTAGCCTTACCCTCTTCGGTATTTTCACCAAACATAGTCACGGTACGTTTGTACTGTCCAGCGGTATAGAGTTCAAAGTCGATTTTATTGTCTTTCAGTAGGCGGTTAAAGTTGGGGACTTGAGCAACCACACCAATTGAACCGACAATCGCGAATGGTGCAGAAATAATCTCATTGGCAATACACGCCATCATATAACCGCCACTAGCGGCTACTTTATCGACACAGATGGTCAGATGAAAACCTGCCTCGCGTAAACGTACCAGTTGAGCTGCTGCAAGTCCATAACCATGGACCATGCCGCCCGGACTTTCCAGACGCACTACAACGCGGTCACGACCTGCTTTGGCTGTGGCCAGAATCAGAGTGATTTCTTCACGTAAGCCTTCTACCGCAGAAGCAGCCATATCACCTTTAAAATCGAGCACATAGATTTTTTGATTGGTTTTCTTACGTGCACGCGCTTCTTTTGACAGTTGTTGCGATAACTGTAAAAGTTCCAGTTTAGAGCCAGTAGTTTGCGCTATTTTTTTTCGTTGTTCATTGATACGCGCATTGAGATGACTAATACGGATTTCAGCGGACAGTTTCGGAGTATGAAATAACATAAAAAATCTATTCTCTATTTAATTCGGATTTATTCCTTTAGATTAGGTCAATTTCGGTTTTTTTCAACTTTATTTCGAGAATTATTACGATTATCACCATCTATTTCACCTATAAAAAAAGAGCCTTACGGCTCTTATTCTAGAGATCGGATTAACCGAAACGCCCTGTAATATAGGCTTCAGTCAACTGATGATCCGGCTGGGTAAAGACTTTTTCAGTCGAGTTGACTTCTATCAGATCACCCAAATGGAAATACGCAGTACGATCCGATACACGTGCTGCCTGTTGCATGGAGTGAGTTACGATCGCGATGGTATATTGCGTAGATAGCTCAGAAATCAGCTCTTCCACTTTGGCGGTTGCAATGGGATCGAGTGCCGAACACGGTTCATCCATCAAAATTACTTCTGGACTGACTGCGATCGTACGCGCGATACACAGACGTTGCTGCTGACCACCTGACAAACCTGTTCCCGGTTGATTCAAACGATCTTTCACTTCTTCCCACAGACCGGCTTTACGCAAGCTGCCTTCGACAATTTCTTCAAGATCGTACTTGTCACGCGCCAAACCATGCAGTTTTGGGCCATAGGAGACATTATCGAAGATTGATTTCGGAAATGGGTTTGGCTTCTGGAAAACCATACCAACCTGTGCACGTAGCAAGACCACATCCAGGTTTGGATCATAAATATCCTGATTGTCCAGCATCACTTTACCGGTTACACGGCAGCTATCAATGGTATCGTTCATGCGGTTTAAGGTACGCAGAAAAGTCGATTTACCACAGCCTGATGGCCCAATAAAAGCAATCACTTCATTTTCATAAATGTTCAGGTCAATGCCTTTAATCGCTTCCGCTTCACCATAGTACACATGCACATCAGAAGTACTAAGTTTCACATTCGTCGACTTCGCATCTTTTTTGCTGCTTTGCGTATCGAACTGGGAAACAAACGGAGTTGCTGGCTTTTGAGTTGCCTCATCCGAGGTGAATTGTGTCTGTTGTGGATTCACGATTTGATCCTTTTTTAAGGAATTTTGAATAACAGTTGTGTTCATGATTCTGCCCCTATTACCAACGGACTTCAAATTTCTTACGTAACCAGATGGCCAGACTGTTTAAGCTGATCATCATGGCCAGAAGTACAATAATTGCTGCTGCAGTACGCCCTTCAAAGAAGTTACGCAATTCATTGCCTTGCCATAAGAAAATCTGCACCGGTAAAGCCGTTGACTGATCAAATGGAGTGGCTGGAACGCTGGCAACAAAAGCACTCATCCCGATTAATAACAATGGTGCGGTTTCACCCAAAGCTTGTGCAACCCCGATAATTGCGCCTGTCAAAATACCCGGTAAAGCCAAAGGCAAGACGTGATGAAATACTGTCTGGATGCGGGAAGCACCGAGTCCTAAAGCTGCCTGACGAATCGAAGGTGGAACCGCTTTAAGTGATGCGCGTGTGGTGATGATCACAGTCGGTAAGGTCATCAGACTCAGCACCAGACCACCCACCAATGGTGCTGACAGTGGCAAATGCATCCAGCCAATGAAGATCGCTGCACCCAATAGACCGAAGACAATTGAGGGAACGGCTGCCAGGTTGTTGATATTGACTTCGACCACATCGGTAATCCAGTTTTTCGGTGCAAACTCTTCCAGATAGATCGCAGAGGCCACCCCGATTGGAATCGAGATAAAGATCACGATCATCATCATGAACAGTGAGCCCATGAAGGCACCTGCCAAGCCTGAAGTTGCCGGTGAGCTGCGTGAGTCAGGACTGGTGAAAATATTGGTATTGAAACTATTTTCAATCACACCAGAGGCTTTCATCTCGTCCGCCACCTGACGTACTTCAGGACTGAGCTGCTGCTGTTCATCTGGAAGATCACGGTCAATATTTCCTGCCAGCCAGACATCGACATTGGCATCCGCTAGAATTTTCACTTCCTTGCTTTGACCGACCAGACTTGGATCATTCATGACCATGTCTCGCAAGCGGTACGCCTCAGAACTGGTATATAAAGAACCCAGTTCATCACGCTGGCTTTCCAGCTTGCTGTCTTTGGCAATCATGCCATTGATAATCAGCGCATCCCAATCCACCATTCCGACTTCGGTCTGCCACGCGATAAAGCGATCTTCAAACTGCGCTGGAGATTCTCCTGCAGCTGGCTTCGGTTTTGGACCAATATCCACAATGGCTGGATCGAAATGAATCGGCAAACTCATGCTGCTTTGCCAGAATGCAGGCAAACCTTTGGATAAAATACTCCCGAACAGCAATACCACAAAGAATAGACCTGCCAGTACTGCAGAGAAACCAAATAAACGAAAGGTTTTTTCTTTACGATGACGTCGTGCCAAAGAGCTTTGAATGGTCTTCTTACGCTTTTCACGCAGCTCGGCGGCGATGGATGGATCAATACGCTGATCCACAGGCGTTGTATTTGAAGTACTCATTAGTCGTATTGCTCACGATATTTACGCACGATGATCAGTGCAACAATGTTCAAACCTAAGGTAATGACGAATAGCGTCAGTCCTAGTGCAAAGGCCACCAGTGCTTGTGGACTAGCAAAATCAGTATCGCCAGTTAGCTGATTCACGATGGTAATCGTGACCGTGGATACTGCTTCAAGCGGATTGGCATGCAACTGCGGGCTGTTCCCGGCTGCAAGAACCACGATCATGGTTTCACCAATTGCACGTGACGCCGCCAACAGGAACGCACCGATAATACCCGGTAGAGCCGCGGGTAAAACCACCTGACGGATCGTTTCAGATTTGGTCGCGCCCAAGCCCAAAGAACCATCACGTAAGGCACGCGGCACCTGAGTGATGATGTCGTCTGACAGAGAAGATACAAATGGAATGATCATGATACCCATGACCAGACCGGCAGTTAGCGCACTGGTCGCATTAATTTCGAGTCCGACCAGAGCACCCATGCTTTTAAGGAATGGACCGATGATCATCAAGGCAAAAACACCATAGACAATCGTAGGAATACCCGCCAGCACTTCAATCGTGGGTTTTGCCCAAGAGCGGAATCGCGGTGAAGCATATTCTGCCAGATAGATCGCAATCATCAGACCAACCGGAACTGCAACTAGAAGTGCGATCCCGCTGACCATGAGCGTGCCCCAGAGCAGTGGCAATAAACCATAACTGCCTTCAGCACTGCCAGAGGTGCTAAACCCTGGGTTCCATTCGGTACCAAAAAAGAAATCCAGTGGACTGACGAAGCTGAAGAAACGCATCGCCTCGCCAAACATCGACATCACAATTCCGAGAGTAGTCAGAATCGCCACACCTGAACACAATGCCAGGCCGATATTCATCATTTTCTCGACCTGGTTACGCGCACGGAATTCCTGGCTAATATGTTTCTTGGCCCAGACCAGACCGGCTAATGCAGCCGAAATCACCACTGCCAATTTGGCAAACGTACCAATGGTCGAGAATTTAGCCAACTGCTCTGCGGCTGCAACTTCATAGGCTGCAGGTGTATCACTAACCCCGAAACCTGAGGCAAGTGCCTGAACGCGATCGATGACAACGCTCAAACTTGCCGGATCCAGACTGGCCGAAACATTTTCTGGTAAATGGTTGAGTACCACCTGCTCCAGAAAAGTGGGTTCCACCATATTCCAAACAATCAAAATTAAAAACGCAGGGATACCACACCATAGTGCAACCAGGGCACCATAATATCCGGGACGCGAGTGTAAGTTTGCAGAATTGCTTCCCTTACCTGCTAAGCTACGGCTTTTACTTAATCCGATTTGATAGGCTATGGCCATGATGGCCAATAACACACCTATAAGTAGCAGATTCATGTATTCTCCACTGTTTTTTCAATTTTCATGGTTTGAAAAAACTTGTTTATCGCAAAAAGCCGATGGTAGGTTGACCCTACCACCAGCATTTTCAAAATCATTTATTACTTCACTACAACCGCTTTACCAGCCTTGAAATTTGCCAGGACTGCTGCACGTTCTTTATCAGACATTGAAATCAGACCTGCTTTTTCCAGCTTAGAGCCTTTGCCAGATACTTTCTTGTTCAGGAAATATTCTGTGAACTGCGGTAAGCCCTTGATTGATTTCAAGTGCTCACCTTTTACGTAGAAGAACAATGGGCGCGATACCGGATAAGCACCATTCAAGATGGTCTTTTCAGAAGGTGCTACATTATTCACCGTAGCAACACGTAGACGGTCACGGTTCTGGTCATAGAAACCTAGGCCAAACACACCTACAGCACTTGGAGAAGTCTTCAAACGTGCCAATGTTTCGGTATAGTCACCGGCAATCTCAACCACACGGCCATCTTTACGGAATGTTGTACAAGCTTTTTTCTTAGCATCTTTGTCTAGAGACTTAATTGCAGCATACGTTTCACAACCTGCATCCACCATTTTCTCCTGGAAGACTTCGCGCGTACCATGATTCGACGCAGGAATTACCAGGGTGATAGGTTCATTCGGAAGTGCTTTGTCAATTTGGTTCCAACGCGTGTACGGGTTAGCGACCATTTTTCCATTTGATGGAAGTTGTGCAGCAAGTGCAGCGAAGACATGTTGTGGACGCAGTTTATAAGCCGCTTTGTTTGCATTCGATGCAAACACAATACCGTCATAACCAATTTTGATTTCTAGGACTTGGTTAACGCCATTCTTTTTACATTCTGCCAGCTCTGTACTCTTGATTTGACGAGAAGAGTTTGCGATATCAATCGTGTTATCACCCACGCCATTACAGAACTGCTTTAAACCACCTGAAGAACCGCCAGAACCGACAACTGGTGTTTTAAACTGTGGAAAAGTATTACCGAATTCTTCTGCCACGATACTGGCATATGGAAGTACAGTTGAAGAACCTGCAATTTGAATGGTGTCACGTGCTGCGTGTGCAGTCGTTACAGCAGTTGCCCCGGTTACTGCTAATGCTAAAGCTAAAGCTATATTTGTAAAGCGCATTCTAGTATCTCTCTCATTTATGCAAATTTGGAGTACACCACTTTTTATTCAGTTTTGTACTTCTTTCGATACCTGCATTTTGATTTTAGAATATGACAGATAAGTTACAGCTTTATTACGATTTAGTGATTTTTAATCTAGCGGCTTTTTCTTAATTAAATTTTTATGGATTTCAATGATTAAGTTCTTTATGTCATTCACTTCAATAAAAAATTTTAGACCAATGACATGTAACAATTTTTATAAACCTGAACTCAGGATAAATCCTGCTCCCCAGTTTTACATAAGCCTATGACAAATAAATAACAGGCCAAACGGGATTCAGACCTTCCGTGTTTTTGTGAGGAATTTCGATCTGGGAAAGGACCTTTTTTTATTTTTAAGCGCACAAAAAAGGAGATCATTTCGATCTCCTTTTTTTCACACCACCATCACTTATGCAATGGGTGGCGTATAAGTACCGTCAGCGATTGAATCTTTGATACGATCCGCTTCTGCAAGCACTAATGCCAGCAAGTTCTTCACGTTATCAAGCGTTGCAACCGGGCTTAAAGTAGTCATTTTCAGAGACTGAACCTGACCGACTTTCGTCACACCAATGTTCGCTTCACCACGCGCAAACAGTTCGTCTGCTACGTTTTGATTGAGCGTATCGAGTAATTCAACCGGATATCCCGCTGGAACCACACGGAACAAGACAGATGCGAATTGAGGCTCAAGCAGAAGCTCCAGACCATCAGTCGCTTTAATGTAGTCTGCCACATCACGGGTTAATTTCACGCCATGATCGATCATCGAACCATAAAGCTCTTCGCCCAGTGCTTCCACCGTCATCCACAATTTCAGAGCATCAAAACGACGCGTGGTTTGTAGCGACTTAGACACCAGATTCGGAACGCCGTGTTCTTCATCATAGGCAGAGTTCAGATACTCAGCTTCATAATGCATGAAACGGTAGTTCGCTTCATCTTTTAACAAGAACGCACCACAAGAAATGGTCTGGAAATAATGCTTATGGAAATCAAGCGTGATCGAATCCGACAGCTCAATCCCGTCCAGCATAGAACGATAGTCATTGGATAGAATCAGTGCACCACCCCATGCCGCATCGATGTGCATCCACGCGCCATATTTATTGGTGATTTCACGAATTGCTTTCAATGGATCAATCGCACCAGCATCCGTTGTACCCGCTGTTGCCACCACACATGCCACGATCTTGCCTTCAGACTGAAGATGCGCCATGGTTTTTTCCAGTGCATCTACGTCCATCTGTGCATTTTCATTCACAGGAACAGTGACCACTGACTGGAAGCCCATGCCCATCATCGCCATGTTCTTTTGCACAGAGAAATGTGCATTTTCAGAACAGATGACTTTGACATTACGCATCGCATCCGCAGGAATACCATCGCGCTGAACCGACCACGGATTACCATTTTCGTCTTTCCAGTTTTTCGCGATGCAAGCATCACGCGCAAGCAATACGCCCATCAAGTTAGACTGCGTACCACCAGAAGTGAACACACCGGCCTGACCCGCACCATAGCCGACTTTTTGACGTAACCAGTCAATCAGCTGAACTTCCATCAACGAACCGGCCGGGCTTTGATCCCATGAGTCCATTGACTGGTTGGTTGCATTAATCAGCACTTCCGCGATCTGGCTAGTCACCATCGTTGGACAGTGAAGATGCGCAAGTGAATGCGGATGATGCACTTTTAAGCTCTTGTTAAGGAATAGCTCAACCATACGCTCAAGAGATTTTTCTACACCCAAACCTTCTTTTGAAGGATGAAATGCAATTGCACTGCGCAGCTCTTTAATACTGCCGCCCGTGTACATTTTGTCGTTTTGCAACCATGCCGCAACCGCTTTGGTCGCTTGGTCCATGCCAGCCTGATAGTCAGCAATGGATGCAGCATCATTGCAGAGTAACGCTTTACGATGTTCTGCGAAATCTACCATGAATTATGCGCCTCGAACTGCAACTAGTGCTTCAGCAACCGATTTTTTGAAACGAGCAATCACTTCAACACATTCGTCTTGAGTAATGATCAACGGGCAAAGTAAACGAATCACTGTACCGTTACGACCACCTTTCTCAAGCAATAATTTATTGTTGAAACATGCAGTTTGGATCGCTGCAGCCAATTGACCATCAGCAGGTAAAGAACCCATATGATCCGCATCTTTGCGCTCATCTACGATTTCAACGCCGATCATCAGACCACGGCCACGCACGTTACCGATACATGGGAATTCAGCAGCCAGTTTTTTCAATTCAGCTTGCAGGAAATCACCACGCTCTTGTGCATTTTGCGCCAGGTTCTGTTCTTTAATGGTATTGATCGTTGCAAGACCTGTACCCATCGCCAATTGGTTACCACGGAAAGTACCGGTATGACCAGCAGGTTGCCATGCATCGAACTTGCGTTTAATACCTAAGACTGCAAGCGGCAAGCTACCACCTACGGCTTTAGACATCACTACAACATCAGGTTCGATACCTGCGTGTTCGAATGCAAACATTTTGCCTGAACGTGCGAAACCAGCCTGAACTTCATCAAGAATCAACACGATGTTGTGTTTTTCAGTCACTTCACGGATTTTTTGCAACCATTTTACTGGTGCAGTTACCACACCACCTTCACCCTGAATCGCTTCAAGAATCACAGCTGCAGGTTTGGTCACACCACTTTCTACATCTTCAATGAAGTTTTCAAAGTAGTAAGTCAGGGCATCAACACCCGCTTCACCGCCAAGACCCAATGGGCAACGGTATTCATGCGGATACGGCATAAACTGTACACCCGGCATCAAGCCGTTCACTGCATTTTTCGCAGACAGGTTACCTGTCATTGCCAATGCACCATGAGTCATACCGTGGTAGCCGCCAGAGAAGCTGATCACTGAGCTACGACCGGTAAAGGTTTTCGCCAGTTTAATCGCAGCTTCGGTTGCATCTGCACCGGATGGACCACAGAACTGCAAGCAGTACTCTTCTTGGCCACCTGGAAGATAAGAAAGAAGTGCTTCAGTAAAAGCATCTTTTAAAGGAGTAGTAAGATCCAGCGTATGCAATGGTAAACCGCTTGCAATCGTATCCTGGATACTTTGAATGACTGCAGGATGATTATGGCCTAAAGCCAACGTCCCTGCCCCAGCTAAACAATCAAGGTACTCAGTACCTTCAACATCGGTAACCCAGCAACCTTGTGCTTTCGCTATCGCTAACGGTAATTTACGTGGATAACTACGCACATTCGATTCCATCTGACTTTGGCGAGTCAAGTAGTATTCGTTTGTGGAATTGGTGGCAGGGTTTACAGAAGTAACGCTCATATCGAATTACCATCTCTGATATGGGTGAAAGAAATAAGTCTGGTGACGTTTGGTCCTTTGACTCGGCGCTTTATAAAGGTTCTAGCTAGCAGTTTTGTATTCGAATAACTAGGAGGCGGATGATACCGAATTTTTCAGGAAAATAAACAACTTTCAGTCACATTTTGTCCTAATCTTTATCGAAAAAAAACATCATGCTAATCCATCCCCTAAATCATCATCTTACAGTGTGATAGCAGAAAGAAAAGCGTGTTCTTTTATGGTTTTTTGTAGCGCAGGCGGCATTCAGGTAACCAATCTTAAAATTATTCATTAAGTATTTAATTATTAAAAATAAATATAAATTAAATAATGAGATAAAATTAAAGAGAATTTAACACTCTTACGACAAATATTTCGTAAAAAGATCACAATTGAGATTTAATATTTTAACAACGGCTTAGATGGCCAATTTTAAGAAAAACAGGACAATTTCATGCGTCTCTTAGCACTTACCAGTTTGATCCTTGCCAGCACCCTCGCCACAGGCGCATTTGCAGCTCCTGCTGAATCTCTGAATTATAATGTTGTTAATCTTTCAGCAGAGGCTAGCCGTGAAATCTCAAATGATGAAATGCATGCTGTGCTTTATATTGAAAAATCCAACAAACAGCCGGCTGAACTAGCCACTCAAATTAACCAGTTGATGAATCAGGCGATCGCCACAGCACGCAAATATCCTACTGTGAAAATCGAGACGGGCGCACAAAGCACTTATCCTATTTATGACAATGACAACCGTAAATTGAAAGAATGGCGTGGTCGTGCCCAGATTCGTCTGGAATCGAAAGATTTTAAAGCAACGTCTCAACTGATTGCCGAATTACAACAGCACTTCCAGACCCAGTCGATTAACTTTAAAGTATCAGATGAAAAGCGTAAAAAAGTTGAAAGCGAGCTGATGATTGAAGCCACCAAAAACTTCCAGCAACGCGCACAGGCACTCACCCAGACCTGGAACAAACCGAGTTATCAACTGGTGAACTTAAACCTGAATACTAACAATTATTCACCACAGCCAGTACCGCGTATGGCCATGATGAAATCTGCATCGGCTGATATGGCGGTTCCTGAGCAGGAAGTTGCGGCGGGTGAATCGCAAATGACGGTCAGCGCGAATGGGGCGATTCAGTTTAAATAAGACTTCATTAGATTATTCGCACTTTTAAGAACCACTCTTTTGAGTGGTTTTTTATCATGTGAATATTCTTTAAAAAGCGAGGCTACAAATTCATACAAACTCAGGTAGGAATTGAGGTTTGACCGGTTTAGAGTAACGGACATTTGTTCCAGTCCTCTCTGCTCATGTCCCTTGACCAACTGAATCTTTACCTGTTTCATATCTTAAATGTACCCGACCAAGCCTCAATCTGGATGATCAACTATGCCTCCCTGATTGCGCATGACCTGGTTTATCTCTTTTTGCTGATTTTTTCTATTGCCTGGTTCCGTGGTAGTTACCAAGTAAAAACAGGGATTATAAAAGCCTTCATCTTCACAGCTATTACCTTATTGATGAGTGAAGTATTGTCTGCGATCCTTAATACCCCACGCCCGTTTGTGATAGATGTTGGCCGCACCCTGATTGAACATGCACCGACTGGTTCTTTTCCCAGCAACCATATGAGTATTTTTAGTGGGATTGCCTTCGCCTATTATTTTTCACCGCAGCGAGACTTGGGAAGAATTCTAATCTGGACAGCTTGGCTGGTAGCGTGGTCGCGTGTTTATGTCGGTGTGCATTTTCCGATTGATATGCTGGGTGCGTTTCTGATGGCAATAACAGTAAATTTAGCTGGATTACCATTGTGGTGGAAATATGAGAATCAAATCATGAACTTTATTTTGGGTATTCATTATTGGTTATTTTCGCCTTTAATTCGAATGGGCTGGATTAAATAAATATAATTAAAATGTCATAAAAAATCCCGCTCGAAAGCGGGACTTTTTGAATCTCTAAACTTGAATCTGAATAATTTAGTAAATCGCCATATGATTGCGATATATAAAGATAATAACTTATTGTTTTAATTATAATATTTTATAAGGTAAAAATATTTAACCTCCCATTTAACCTCCAATCGTGTTCTGTACCCCCTATTTTGAACAATAAATTATTTTGTTCGCCTCCTCTTTTTTGATGGAGCGAAATAGAGTATTTAAAGCTGCTCCTCTATTTAGTGGCTCAGGTAGCCCGATATTTTGAGCATATTGACTGAGTGACTTTAAGTAGCTCAGTTACTCACTAACCATCTTTGAGCTGGTCAGTAGAATTTTAGATTTTAAATCCGCATTTCAAATGTTGAATTAAGTTAGCCGTCCAAGTGGCTGATTAAGTAGCTCGGTCGCGTTTCAAATGTGAGCAAGTTATAAAAATCACAAAATACTTTCGATTGTAGATACGTGCATCCAGTCGCGTGTGCATTGCCGAAGTTGAGGATTTTAGATGGTGGGGGGTGATTCTATGTTGAGGCCATTTGTAGCAGTGAACCGCTCCAATAATCACGCTGTAATTCTATTGGGATTTTAAGCCTTAAAACCACATTTCCGCCCATCCCTCGCGCGCGCGCGCGTTTTGTTCCGAAACACAACGTAATTTTGCGCTGTCCTACTTCAGAAAACTTCAGTTTTAAAAATACAAAACCTGATAAAACATGAGATTCAGAACGGCGTACCTGTTAACAATTGTTGACATTCAAAACGCTGCACCTGTTATCAATTGTTATGGTTTGGACTACTACAAAATACTACTTTCCACTTGCTGCTCGGACTTAGGATTGAACCTGTCAAAACTTGTTATTCAGGATATGCACAAAACCGCCCTGATTGCTCGATATAGCCATGTTTTGGAAATGATGTACCTTTCATCAAGTCTTAGCCTAAACCTCACAAAACCTGACATTTAAACCGTGTCATTGCTAAGAAATACTAAGGTCAAAACTTATCTAAACTTAACCTTTAAACCTGATAAAACCTGAAATCATAACGGCATGATTAGAGAAGGTTAGAACCTGACAAAACCTGACATTTAGAACGCCGTAGCTGTAAGCAATAGTAAGTACCTTTAACTTTATTTTAACTTTTAACTCAAACAGGATTTTTTTTGCTGGTGCGGTTGGGAGTGGTCTCCGTTTTGGGCCAATCCATAAGATATGAAGTCCCCCCACTGGTTAGCCGTCACCACTCGATTGATTGAACCTTATAAAACGTGATATTTGTGATACGTAGTGATACAAGATAGGTATTCCTCAAAAACGGCGTAAACCTTGATATGACTATGTTTGAGTGTAGTTTTAATGGTCTTTTTTCATGTGGTGCTGTAAAACAAGAAAATACTTGGTCAGATTTAGAATCCAGTCAAGATTTAGCTAGACGTACCTAGACAAAACGGTACTTCTTGCTTGACGTAGCATGACAAAACCAAAACCACACTAAACCGCCGTACCCTTTGCATAGCTTGGCTTTGAGTGCATTTTTATAGGTGCTTTTATCAGTACCTTGTCAAACAAATATAAAAGGCTTGTCATGCAAGATTTAAGGCCATTTACTGATACGTACTGATACGGATTTTGTACGACGTAGAACGACAAAACAGGGGGTGTAATCATTTCATTTATGCGATTTGCGAAACAAACCCTATGAAAGAGAATTTTAAGCGGTTCATATTGGCTTAGTTTTGAATTTTCGGAGTCCATAAAAAGGGATGGGTCTGCATGGTTATCTTGACCATCCAGCCAATAAAAAAGCTCCCCATATTTAGGGAGCTTTGATTAAAGCAATTGCAGCTCATCAGCTCGAATCTCGGTTACTTCCCGATCCGCTCCTTTACTGTCTTTCCACTTCCTTGTACGCAATGAGCCTTCGATATACACCTTCCCACCTTTCTTGAGGTACTTACTCGCAATCTCGGCTAAACGGTTGTTAGTGGTGATTCTGTGCCATTCTGTAGCCTGTTTACGTTCGCCAGTGGTCTTGTCCTTCCAATGCTCGGAAGTTGCAACGCTGAATGTGGTAACGCTGCCACCGTTGGAGAATTGCTTTGTTTCAGGGTCACGACCCAAAACGCCCATAACTGTGACTCTATTTAAATTTGCCATTGTCTTAAATCTCTCTAATTTTCTCAGAATGTCTATTTCCTATAGGCAACATGGGCAACATGGGCAACATGGGCAACATGGGCAACATGCTTGCTATCAAAGCGTTTCAGGCTGTTGCCTCTTTTTTTTCACTTGGGCAACATGGGCAACATTTGAGGGAAATCTTAATTTGTTGCCTTTGTTGCCTTTTGCGTTTCTGTATGGGCAACACGCTCAAAGCCTTTATTCATAAGGTTGTTGCCCTTGTTGCCTTTGTTGCCCTGTGTTTTTACTATTCCCAGCTAAAAATAGCCTCTTTAACTGCATAAACTCGAATCGCTTTGCTTCGACTGGGTAGGCGAACTGTCTTTGTATTCTTCCCTGTATCATGTTCTAGCAGTTCTTGAATGAGTAAAGCCTTTGCAACTTTTCGGCTATCAAGACTTTTGCACACTTCATTTTTGAATTGCTCAGGCAGTACAAGAAATAACTTTTCGCCATTTTCTATCTTCCAGTACCCAACTCGATTAATAATCTTTTCGATATGTTCGGGGTCTGGGGTGATTGATTCAAAACGGCTGGATTCATTCGCCTCAAAAAAGGCTTTAACCTGCAAGATATATTCTCGATTTTCATAATCTCCAACATACTCAAAGTCATTCACCCATTCATTAAAAACGGCCTTCACTGCATTAAATGCCGTACCTGATTTCCATCCTGTAATCCCTGCTTGAGTGGCAAGCTCGCCTGCTGCTGCAATTAAGGCAAAGGCATTTGCCACTCGTACAATATGGCCTTGACTGTGACTTGCTACCAACTCAAGGTTGTATTGCTCTAATAGTTGCTTGGCTTGATTTGTGGTGCGTTCCTTGTCACTGGTTAGGTATTTAAGCCACTCCATACCTGCGACACCGTAGGATTGATTAGAACGCTCCACTAATAACCTAGATTGCTTTGCAGCACTTTCGGCAAAGTCGACCTGATCAAATAGCCCATGTTCGGAATGACTTATATCAATATCAATCAGGCGGATTTCCTGCCCCAGCTTGGTCTTTTGTCCGCTTTCCTGCATGATTTCTTTTAAACTTTTTTCACCAGTAGACAGAAAAATAACTTTCCATTCATAGGACGGTTTAGCAGTTATCTGCTTTGTCATGCGTCCTTTGCCTTTACCATTTGCCAGCATATAAACGATATTGCCCAGCTCTTTAGGGTTGGTAACTTCCCCTATCTCATCCAATGCTAAAAAACCATCATTGTGCATATAAGCTGTATGCTCTAAAGCATTGCCTGTTGATTTCCATGTTTTGTGATACTTGCTAGGTTTACCCCATACACTGCATCCAACATATAAAGCCGTTGTTTTACCTTTTGACGATTGTCCTTTGAAGTGAACGCCAGCACCGTTTTGCTGCTCCAGTGGTGCAAGCAATTGACCAGCAAATGCAGAACTCAGCGCGACTACTAATTTGCTATGGGTGGCAATAGGGATAGAAATGTTATTTTGCCACTGCTCCAAAGTACAGTTGCTTTGATAATTACTATCGACCCCCTGGGTAGCTTGATAAACGATTAATTCATCATTTTCATGCTGTCCGATCTGCTTGTTGGGCAATACGAATATATTGTCGTGCCAGCCCACGCGGTCAACACATAACGCCCTAGCATCAGTCGGGTAACTCATTAAATAGCTTTGCAGTAAATTCCTTGCTCTGCCATCAGGTGCAATAATCACCCCTTGATAAGCTAAGGCTTTGCGTAGCTCTACACCGTCCGACTGGAATAGCTCCATAGATAGCGCTTGAATATGTTTAACTCCATCAGCGTCATACCATTCTAACAAGCGACCCCATGCGTTATTAGTCATGTCCCTTGTTTGTGCCAGCACATTAATAGGACTTGAGATATAACGCCTCAATTCGTCCTCTTTGGTTTGTTCAATGTAATACAAGCCATTTTCAAGGAGATGAAATACACCGTCACCATATTTAAACGGCTTGGCTAAATGTCCTTTGGGTAGATTGGTCTTTTCAGGTAAAGCCTCTATAGCTTCCTCAATAAACGCCAGCACCTCACTTACACTTTCATCCTGGCTTAATTCAATCTGGAACTGATTTACACCGATTCTTAAATACTGGCATAGCAGCCTAACTGCCGTGTTCTGCTCCAGCTCTTTAAATGGCTCAAGGTGCATTTGCTCAATTCGGACAGGTAGATATAACTTTGTATAGCCTGCCTGTGATAGCTGATTAATAACGAACTTTATTTGCTCAAAATCATACGGTTTGAGTTCTGTTTTATGGCTGCTGCATAGGGTAGGCAGTAGCACCAATGCAACGGCGTAGCCAGTCTGTGCGACCTTAAAGAAAGCCTCTAGGCTGTATGTGATAATGACAGGCTGGGCATGGTCAAAATCGCCATACCTTGCAAAGCCTCTAGCCAATCCATCAGGCATGACAGCCACACGCTGCCCATCTTGCATGACTGCACATTGAACAAGCTCCATTTGCCCATCATAGACAGGCAGAATCAAAGGCTGTGCATAGGTAACGCCGTTTATATCCACATTGCCATCATCGACATAGATCGGCTGCTCAGGACTGCCAAAACGCTGTATTACTGGATGTGATGAATAAGCATCATTAAACGATACAAGCTGTGTGCATTCGTTTAAAATGTCATTGGGTGTTATTAGTTCTTTGGGGTGGTCATAATCAAGCATTGTGGCTACCCCCTTTCATTTTCTCCCATTCTGCACTCAGTCGTTTCTCGCCTTGTGCCAATTTCTGTATGTTGTCGTAGCTTAATTGCTCAAGTACACCAAAGCACCGTGTTATTGATTGAAAATAGACTTCTTCCAGTCCTGTGAGTTTTGGCAGTAGGGTTATTTCATTTTGCAGAACTTGCAGCATATAGCCGATGGATTCACTGCGCTCTAGCATTTCGCTATACACGTCCGCCATATCGCCTGCATCATAAGTTTTAGGTGTATTTTTAGAATTGATTTGATTAGGCATGAGAATGCGCTCCTTGTAGTTTTGGAGCTTTACCATTCACGACCAAGTGAGGGTGGCAAAGCTGAAAAGGGTTGGTCGACAGGTCTACAAGGTTCCCTGCACACTCGAAAGTGTCCCTCTCCAGCTTCACCATAACATGCGAACGCATAGAGATATTACGCACAAAAAAAGTCCTTGCGGACTGTGCGCCTCGTAGAATATAGCCGACCAAAGCTAACTTTGAGATTTTGCTCAAAGCCCGATTAATATAACCATACTTGGGCATGTTAGCAATATCGAATAATTTGTTTTTCATGCTTCTGCTCCTTTCAAGTAAGCATCAATAAGCTGCTGTAAGCTCTCCCCATGCAGCACCACAACGCCAGTGGCTTGAGGGTTTTGCATAAGTTGCTTCATACCGTCATCAATGGCCTGAACTCCACCGCCTATGGTGATTAGTTCGATAAAACTACAAGCCTCATTGTTTACGATTAAATCCGCCTCAATATCTGCCTCGGTGTTAGTGCGATATGAAGCCAGTACAATATCTTTCATGCCTTCACCTCACTGCACACGATTGATATGAATATCTGAATTAATCAAAACGCCGTCATTTGATAATCCGACTTGCTGGCGGTTATCCATCATCTGCAATAAACGCTGTTCTGCTTCTTCAAACGAAATGCCGAAATGCTTTGCAATGTCCTCTAACTGGTACATAGGTTCGCCGTCATCCGTGTAACCGCTTGGCGGTGGCAATAGGTTTAATTCCTTCGCCTTTTGGTGCATCTCTGCTTTGATATGCTCAGGCGTGTGGTGCATTGTTAGCATGAGTGCCTGCTCAGTGATGGGGTGGTGTTCCCCATACTGCTCAAGCATTGCTTTGTAATGGTCAAAGGCTTTGAAAAATTCAGGGTTTACATGTTTATTCATGGCCTACCCCCTCAAAAGTTAGCTGTAAATTAGCTTTGCATGTTTCAATGCGGACGGCGTTTAAATGCTTTTCATGTTTACGGCGGTGCATACCCAGGCTATGAAATGTACCTTTATCCTTAGATACTTTTTCCTGCATACATAGGCGGTTTAATTCTTCATAAGCGGTCTGACGTGCTACATAACTCCCAGTTTTGCGGATGCTTGGCAGTACCTCAGCAAATACCCAGTTTTGGAAATTCAACGCTTCTTTTTTATTAGATCGAAAAATAATGCGATAAAGGTTAGGCTCATTAATGAACTTGAGCTTTTGAGTACCGCCATTTGTCAGGATGTGGCAATCTGCCATACCCTTTGAATCTAATTCACGTAATAAGCGTGATGTTCTGCTCACTGATAGGACGCTACATACGTCAGTCAAACAAAATAAAGGCTCGTTGGTATTGCTCAAGACAACACGAACGCCGTGTTCATTGAAATTAAAAATAGATGGGTTCATGCTGCCACCTGCTTAATTAGTTCATAACGAGCATGTGAACCGATGCCTGAATAATTGCGCTCACGATGGGTCACAATGTCATAACCTGCACACCGTAAACGCTGAATGATTGCGCTCAATCGGTAGCAGTTGAAAAGGTCGATAGCCTCAGCCTGTGAAATGGTTTTGCCTTGCTTGAGATAAGTCAGGACTTGTTTTAATTGGGTGCTATTCATGTTCTTATGCTCCCATCGTTGCAATGGTGGCTTGTTCTTCAATCCATGCCTGCACCTCAGACATACGCCATACAGTGACGTTGCCACTAATCTTCAAAGGCTGTGGAAATTTCCCCTGCTTGACCCAAGTCCATATTGTTTTTTCACTGACTGGGAGCAATCCGACACGCTCAGGCTTGGCATTAACTTTGCGTTTCATGCCTGCATTTTCGCCTGTCTTTACTGTGTAGATTTTTTCGGGGGTAGATGGTGCGCTCGCTAATTGTTTAATACGAGCATATTGTTCTGTGTATAGCATATTGCACCCTTGCAATTCATAAAGCGTTATTGCTTGGGTGCAAGTATGAAATTGATTTTTTTTACTTTGTTCTAGTTAGATTCTGCCACTACCTAGTTAGAATTTATTTTGTATTTTCATGAGCTAACTTTAGCCAATCACCTACAACATCCTTACTCAATGGTGTTCCTAGTCGGTCAAGCACACCCATTATTTCCTTATTGGAATTTCCATAAGGTTGAGTAATATCCAATCCGTTCAATTCACACAAGGCACTAATTATTTTTGAAGCATTGTTAGCCGTTCTGGGGTGTAAAATATCAATCTCTTTTACAGGTTTTTCTTTTTGAAATAACTTTTTGATTAGCAAATCAATATCAGCTTTCAAAAACCCTTGCTGGAAAATTTCATCTGTATAAAAACTGCCAAATATGTCTTTTTCTTTTTTATCAGCCTTCCAATAAAACAAGTTATCACTAATAAAAAATCTGCTTTCAGTTGGTATACAACTATCGTAAAAACCATCTCGGTAGTTTTTTATTTCTGCTTGAATAAGCCCTTTGATACTAAGCGAACTATCTAAAAAATCATAAATACCACTTTTCACGGAAAATATATTTTCTTCATGAAATACTAATCCGACATTATCTTCATCTAACAATAGTATGCAGGAGGCTTTCTTAATTTTAATTAACCTATCTATAGAATCTTTTTTACTTAATAATTCTTTGTATTCTTCTTTTTCTTTGACTAGCTCATAGCACTTTCTGAGTGTATCTAATTTCAGCATTGGGTCTTTGCTATCATACTCTTTAGGAAAAACTTTCTTAAAAAACTTATAAGCTAGTAAATTTAATTGCTCATCAAAACTTTTTTGAGCATAAATAGTATTATCTTCTCTTTCCTCAAAATCCACCTCGATACTTTGATGTTCTTTTAGCTGTGTGTACTCATCAGCATTTATAAAAAAGCCTGCAATTGCTTTGAAGTCAGTAATTGCCTTATATTTAATAGGAATTTCATTTTCTAAACAGTAGATTAAAAAGGTTCTTCTATCTATATTTAAATCAGTTTGTTTATTAAAATAAGATATGGCCTGCTGTTTATTTAAAAATTCTAAATTCAAAATCAATGCCTCCCACAGCACCCCAAAGGTAGCTAGGTAAACAAGTTGGGTACTTGCTTGTCGGCTGGCCTGCCTATACCTAGCTGAATCAATATATCAAATAATTAAGTAATTGCTAGTTATTGAACGTCCTAGCTTGTCGTACTCAAATAGACTTTTTAAACAAGATAATATCGGGGTCATCTTCCTTATGTAGATGGTTGGCTAATTCTTCAATGTCGGGGTTGTAATAGGTATTAATTAAAATACTTATGGTTTTATGGCCTGTAATTTTTGCCAGCACCTCTACTGGGAGCTTGGCATTTTTAACCATTCGTGAAATGGCTTCATGCCTTGTGTCATGGAAAGTTAAGTCATTAATTTTTAATTTACCTTTCACCACCTGGGTAAAGTATGCAGATAATCCACCTCCGCCTATTTCACCCTCAGCCACCTTATTTTTAAGCGTACAAACGTCTATATCATCTATTCCCCTCATGTAGCTTAAAAGCTCAATAGCTCGCTTAGATAAGGGAACTTTTCGAGCTGCGCCGTTCTTTGTAAGCTCCAGCTCGACATGCTTGTCGTAAACGTCCGCCCACTTTAAGCCTGTTATCTCGCTTGCCCTCATTGCTGTTTCAATAGCAAATAAAAACGCCCATGCTGTTTGTTGTTTCTTAGTGATTGGCTGGGAACGTCCATCATATTTAAAAGCATCCAAGATTCTCTCTATCTCATCTTGTGAAATACGTCTGTTTCTACTCACTGACTGTTTCGGCTTGGCTACATCATCCAATGGGGAGCTGGTCATAATTCTTAGCTCTTGTCGTGCATATTTAAATACAGCACTTAATAAGCCCAAGTCCCTAGCTACTGTCGCACTCTTTACCTTTTTTAATCGCTCATCCCTAAACTGAATCATGTCGAGTTGTCCCAGTTGGTTTACTGGCTTTTTCATCAATCTGGGAAATGATTTTATATAGCTACTCAAAATAACGGTTTCCACACGTCCGCCCCTTTTATGTGGTGTGACTTTTTCAGCATAAAGCTGGATCAGGTCGGCAAAACTCATTTCTGATAAATCTTTTATCTTGTCCTGTCGTTTTTGCTCTGTCGGGTGGATGCCCTCGGATATTTGTTTTTTTATCTCGTCACGTCTTAAACGTGCATCTTTAGCATTGAGTACCTTTGGATACTCTCCCAGTGTGATTGTGTTCTTCTTCCCATCAAGCGTATAAAGCACCTTCCAAGTTTTGCGACCTGTCGGAGATACGAACAAGTAAAGCATCTCACTATCATTGATTTTCTGTAGCTTGGAGGTTGGCTTAATAGCATCAATTTGCAATTTAGACAGCATTATTATTTCCTCAATAATTCATACAATTAAGAGGCTTTAGAATTTATGGCGATTAATTTTTTTAACCTCCCATTTAACCTCCGTTTAACCTCCCATCGTAGTCTATTGCATGTTATTGCATCACACAAGAAAAAGGCTCAATCCCTTACAGAATCAAGCCTTCACGTTATGTTAGGTTATGGTAGGTTTTTGCTAATATATTGCCATATGATTGCGATGAATCATTTCCAGCGAACGCGCTTCACCTAACACCTGATGCACTTTATCTGATGCCAGACCACGAACGATATCTGCTGAACGCGAACTGAAATTGACACGCCCTACAGCAATACGGTGACCTTGTGTATCGACACATTCCACCACATCACCGCGTTCGAAATGACCCTCAACCGCTTTCACCCCTACAGGCAACAAGCTGCGATGATTGTCTTTAATGGCTTTCACTGCACCATCATCAATCACCAAACGACCTGCGGTTTGCAAGTGAGCCGCCAACCATTGCTGATGCGCTGTCATCCGGTCTTTGTCAGTGACAAATAAGGTGCCTAACAATTCGCCAGACATTAGACGTGATAGAACACCATCACTATCACCACTTGCAATTAAGGTCGGACAGCCCGACTTTGCAGCCAGACGTGCAGCACGAACTTTGGTCAGCATGCCACCACGACCAAATTTACCGCCTCCACCGGCCATATCAAACAGACTTTCATCCATCGCACGTACGGTATGGAACAGTTTGGCATCTGGATTAGACCGTGGGTCTGAGTCAAACATCCCTTCCTGATCCGTTAAGATAATCAGAAGGTCTGCATGAACCTGACCTGCGACCATGGCCGCAAGCGTGTCGTTGTCACCAAAGCGAATTTCGTCAGTCGAAACCGTGTCATTTTCATTGATCACCGGAATCACGCGCCAATCAATCAGGTTCTGCAAGGCATCACATGAGTTGAGGTAGCGACGACGATCTGCCAGATCATCATGGGTTAACAATACTTGCGCAGTTCGAATCTGATGCTTCTCAAGTACGCTTGACCAAGTATGAATCAGGCCCATCTGACCGATGGCAGCACAAGCCTGAAGACTGGGTAGATCGGTGGGTCGATTCTCAAGTTTCATTCGAACCATACCTTCAGCCACAGCACCGGAAGACACCAGAATAATCTCGTGTCCTGCATTGTGTAGATCTGCGATTTGTCCCGCCCAATGCGAGATAGCATCTAAATCTAAACCTTGTCCGTTTGCTGTGAGTAAAGATGATCCGATTTTAACAACGATTCGTTTACAACCCTTGAGCTGACGCTGCCCATCTACCACTTCTATCATCTTATCCTCAGACTCTTCTCTCAGAGATTAGCGTACGTAGTACACTTCCACATCACTATCATCATCGCCATCTTCATCATCTTCGTCATCGCCTAGAATACCGGCAAGACGTTGCTGACGACGCATCTCACGATACGCTTCTTTTGCAGCGATGGTTTGTTCACGTGTTTCAGCTTCAAGCTGATCACGGAATGCTTTCATTTCTGCTGCATATTCTTGATCTTCAGCTTCGCGTTCACGTTGCTCTTCGATCTGATCCATCAGGTAGTAAACCACGTCTTTGGTGCCTTCAGCAGTTAAGCCAGAAGTTTCAAAAACCGGGCCTTCCCACTGCAATTCTTCAAGAATATGGGTGCACCATTCTTCACGTGTTTCTTCAGCCAACTGATCGACTTTGTTCAGCACCAATACGATCGGCAGTTTTGAAAGCGTTGGGGAGAAGTTTTCTAACTCTTTCATAATTGCTTTGGCATTGTGTGCCGGGTCTGAGCCATCAATCGGTTGTACGTCAACGATGTGCAACAAGATACGGGTACGCGCCAAGTGCTTCAGGAAGCGAATCCCAAGACCTGCACCTTCAGATGCACCTTCGATCAGGCCTGGAATATCCGCCATCACGAATGAACGGTGACTGTCAGCATCGACCACACCCAGGTTTGGCACCATGGTGGTAAATGGATAATCTGCAACTTTTGGTTTTGCCGCTGATACAGCACGAATAAAGGTTGATTTACCCGCATTTGGCATACCCAGCAAGCCGACATCTGCCAGAACTTTAAGCTCTAGACGGATTTCACGGAATTCGCCTTTTTGACCATGCGTACACTTACGTGGTGAACGGTTGGTCGATGATTTAAAGTGGGTATTACCTAAACCACCATCACCGCCTGCTGCAACTTTCACGCGTTGACCGTCTTCGATCAAGTCGCCAATAATGTCACCAGACTCTACATCTACAATTGTTGTTCCTACCGGAACTTTTAATACGGTATCTTCACCGCCACGACCAGCACAGTTCGCCCCACGGCCATTTTTTGCTCGTTCTGCACGATATTTACGTGTATAACGATAATCAACTAGCGTACTGGTGTCGTCGTCAGCCTGAATATAAATGCTGCCGCCACGACCACCATCACCACCATCTGGACCACCAAATGGCACGAATTTTTCACGGCGAAAACTGGCTACGCCATTGCCACCGTCGCCAGCCTCTACGGTAATGACTGCTTCATCAACAAAGCGCATATTGCCAATCCTCTAAAAACTTTAAAACCCCATATTCTGCCATATTTTAAAGAATTTCTCGAATAGAATTATGCAGCAATCCCATAAATCTTAGTTAGTCGTTTTCTCACCGAGCCTATTTGATCTATTCAAGGCATAGATTTAGAAAAAAAATACTTAAAAGATTGAAAAGAAGTGGCAGGAAATGAAGTATTTTTACCTTAGTACCATCCCCTATTCTGGAAATTCTTTTTGTGAATTTCTTGATGATTTTTAAAATAATTTATAGAGGAATAAATTTTCAAAAACCGTATTCACAAGAAAATATTCTGATGCGAATACCTTTTAAAATCTGTATTTTATATACACCAAGATAAGTTCAAATTTTGTATTTTCATAAACACTGCATTCCTGCCACTTAATGAAAACTATTTAATAATACTTTGTTTATGCTCTAAAATATCTGGCAGACTTTTTTCAATCCAGCCAATTAAATACATGATTTTTTCAGCCGCTTGTGAGCCAGTAATCGTCAATTGATATTCCACTTTTGGCGGCACCACCGGATAAACCGTTCTCAAAATAAAACCATCTTGTTCTAGCATTTTTAAAGTCTGGGACAACATCTTTTCACTTACCCCTTCAATGCGTTGTTTCAGCTCACTAAAACGATGCACCCCTTCACTTAGGCAACGCAAAACCAAGACCGACCATTTATTGGCAAGGTGTTCCAATATTTCACGTGATGGACATTCAGTTGATAAAACCTGACCTAATAATGGGCTGATTGCATAATTTGTCATAACATTCTCACCATATTTTTATTACTTACTCATTTTAATATACTTACTCTTTGTAAGTTATCAGATTAATATTTCACCAGCAAGCAGATTTCTTAATTCTTATTGGATTAGAAAAAAAGTTTAAAATAAAAAAAGAGCCTCAAATGAGACTCTTTTTTTGCTAAATACTAATTATGCATTAGTTTCAGCAGGAACTTTTGGATAGCTTACGCCGCCCATTTGTTCAGCAATACGCAATACCTGGCAGCTATAACCCACTTCGTTATCGTACCAAACATAAGCAGTTAAACGGTTGCCTGAAGTGATTGTTGCTTGCGCATCAAATACACCTGCAGTGCGTGAACCGATAAAGTCAGAAGATACCACTTCAGTCGAGTTGGTATAACCGATTTGACCTTGCAGGCTAGAACCGATTGAAATCTGACGAATGTATTCATTCACTTCATCACGATCAACGTCTTGACCTAAAGTCAGGTTAAGAATCGCAAGAGATACGTTTGGTGTAGGTACACGTACAGAGTTACCTGTCAATTTACCTTGAAGAGCTGGAAGCGCTTTCGCTACTGCTTTCGCTGCACCAGTTTCAGTAATGACCATGTTCAATGTTGCAGCACGACCACGACGGTCTGCTTTATGGTAGTTATCGATCAAGTTCTGGTCGTTCGTGAACGAGTGAACTGTTTCAACATGACCATTCAACACTGTGTATTTGTCATGCAATACTTTCAACGTAGGTGTAATGGCGTTAGTCGTACAGCTTGCAGCAGAGATGATTGTATCTTCATCAAGGATGTCCGCTTGGTTTACACCGTAAACCACGTTCTTCATGTCACCTTTACCAGGTGCAGTCAGAATCACACGAGCAGCACCCGGGCATTTAAGGTGTTGAGCAAGGCCTTCAGCGTCACGCCATTTACCCGTGTTGTCGATCACAAGTGCATTGTTGATACCGTATGCAGTGTAATCTACTTCAGAAGGATTAGAAGCATAAATCACTTTGATGAAGTTACCGTTGGCAATGATTGCTTCGTTTTCTTCATCTACAGAAATTGTGCCTGCAAATGGACCGTGAATAGAGTCACGACGCAGTAAAGAAGCACGTTTTTCCAAATCACCATCAGATGATTTACGAACAACGATTGCTTTCAGGCTAAGACCACGACCCAGACCTGATTGACCAATCATCAAACGTGCCAGGATACGACCAATACGACCAAAACCATAAAGAACGACATCTTTATGTTCTACCGCAGCAGCATTGCCTTCGATCGATTTAACAGCGTCTGCAACAAATGCATCGATGTCGCCGCCTTTTGCTTTAAATTCAACAGCAAGTTTACCCAGATCAACTTCAGCAGAACCGATGTTTTCTACTTTCACCAATGCTTCAAGAATTGGGAAAGTATCAACTACAGAAAGTTCAACGTCCAGTACGCGAGTACGGCGGTGTGCTTTCAAAATCTGAATCACAGAACGGTTAATTAAAGAGCGACCATAAACTGTAGCTACAATATTTTTTTCACGATATAACTGGCCAACAAGGGCAATCATACGTTCCGCAAGTTCTTCACGGTTTTTCCAGCGACCTTGGTGTTCTGCATGGAGGGCAACAATAGTGTCTTTGCTCACAGATACGTCCTCTAATTAATTGTAAATCTAAGCATAAATTTCTAAACCCGACAATTGTAATGGAATTGGCCGCAAGTTTGAATCAAAAGCTCGTTGAGACGGGTAGTTTTTAACGTATATTCACTATAAATTTCAAAAATAGTTGTAATTAGCTGAATGATTTTGCATTCGAAAATGCTAAAGACCACTATTTTTCAGTACCTGGCACAAATTTGTTAAATGTTGTTTATTCATTCAATCTCTTTTTAATTTTAAGAGTTGAGCCGGTCCTGATAGTTTTCCAGATTTTTCTTAAGGGCTAATTGCTGTTTACGCTGCTTCAGCAAATGTAATATTCCTTCCACAACCAGCAGTAAAACAGCCAGCCAGATTGGAATATAGGTCAACCATTCACCTGATTCCACGCGCTCGCCCAATGCCATCGAGGCAAAAGCCAGCAGTACCGGCTCCAGATAACTCAACAGTCCAAAGATGACAAAGGGCAAATATCGGCTAGCCAAAATATAACTACCCAAACCGAGCGCACTTAAAAAGCCTAATCCAAGAACTGCCAGGATCAAGTGGGAATGATTCAACATAAGCGGCATGGAATCGCTATAGATAAAGCCCAAATAAAATGCCACAGGCAAAATCAGAAATAGATCCCACCAGAATCCACCAAGATGATCGGTCGCAAATTTACGCCGCATAAAGAAATAAAGTGGATAAGCTAAAGCGACATAAACCGTTTCCCATGCGATTGAACCGATCCGCCAGATTTCATGCCCTACCCCCAATACTGCCAAAGCAACGGCAACCATCTGGAATGATGACAATTTTTCTTTATAGAGCACACAACCGACCAGCACCATCACCAGAGGCAGGAGAAAATAACCGAGCGAGACTTCGAGGCCACGACCATTGATGGGACCCCATAAAAATAACCACAATTGCGTGGTACACAACAATGAACTGATCATCAACCAGATCAAGAATGAAGGCTGTTGCAACACCCGTTTAAAAATACCGCTGATATGTTTCAGATCACCCGACCACCACATGAAGGCTGTGAGGAATGGCAAGGTCGCCAGCATACGCCATGCAAAGGTCTGTTCACTATCTAAAGGCTGTAAAAAAGGCGTAAATACATACAGCACTCCAAAAACCACAGAGGCCAAGACAGATAACGCGATGCCTTTATACATAGTTAAACTCTAATTTCATTCGCCGGCATTATAACGATTAGTACAATAGAAAGCTTGATGCTTCATCTATTTAAAATGTAGTTATCTCTCGATTTTAGATTGTCTTTCGACTCATAAAATAAAAAACCATGCCATAGCATGGTTCCCATTAAGACGATCTTTTTATCTTTGAGTTTGTTTAGTATGAATTACATCACTCAGGTCATAACCGACAGACTGTGCATATTGTAAATATTCATTTACCACATTTTTATCCAATTGAGGATCACGTGAGAGTATCCACATATATTTGCGTTTAGGCTCACCAACCAGAACAGTTTGATAATTTTCATCCAGTTTTAAGACCCAATAATCGCCACGAGCGACCGGAATCCAGCGAATAAAGTCTGGTAAGAAACTGACTTTTAGCTTGGTATTCTGCGGTGGATTTTGCACAAATGCCTCGCCCAATGACTGGGTTTGTCCACCATCTTTTTTAATGCAGCGGTTATCCACCACGATATTGCCATTTTCATTTAAAGTATAAGTCGCTGTGACATCACGGTCACACTTGTTTTGAAAATATAAAGGTTTGCGCGCTACTTCGTACCATGTTCCCAGATAACGGTCCAGTTCAACTTTCTCAATGGTCGGTAATGGCTCGTCTTTCGCATAAGCCATAGTAGCGGCGCCCAAACCGAGAAGAACCGCACTACCCACCGCAATTTTTGCCAGCTTTAATCCAGTACGTGAAGATTTTTGAGTTGTCATAAAAATACCTATTGCATGTTCACAAAATATTTATTTAAAAATTTCTGTTCATACAATAGCTTTATCCAATTCCTAAATTTGTTACATTATGTTTGGTTTGTGATTGATTTTACGTCATTTAAATAAGATTTAATGCAACAACAATCAATCAAACATCTGGGCTTTTAAACGCACAATTTCATCACGCATACGCGCAGCCTGCTCAAACTGAAGCTCTTTGGAAGCTTTCAGCATTTCCTTTTCAAGCTTGTTAATGTGTTTCGCAAACATTTTTGGATCTGCCATGATATGCCGCTCATCTGCACTGATCGCACGTGCCTGATCCGAGGCTTTCAATTCAATTGAATCATCATCCAATACTTCACCTGTATCAATTTCCTTGATCACCTGACGCACTGCACTCCGCGGGGTAATGCCATGTTCTTCATTAAACTGAATCTGCTTGGCACGACGACGGTCCGTCTCATCAATGGCTTTCTGCATCGAATCAGTGATTCGGTCTGCATACAGAATCGCCTTACCTTTCAGGTTACGTGCAGCACGGCCAATGGTCTGAATGAGAGAGCGCTCAGAACGCAGAAATCCCTCTTTATCTGCATCCAGAATGGCAACCAGTGACACTTCCGGCATATCCAGCCCTTCACGCAGCAGGTTAATCCCGACCAGTACATCATGCACCCCGGTACGCAGTTCATGAATGATTTTGACCCGCTCGACGGTATCGATATCCGAATGTAAATAAGCAACCTTAATCCCGTATTCTTTCAAATAAGAAGTTAAATCTTCGGCCATACGCTTAGTCAAGGTCGTAACCAGCACCCGCTCATTAATGTCTTTACGTAGATTAATTTCTGAAAGCACATCATCGACCTGCGTCAGAACTGGACGAATTTCAATTTCCGGATCGATCAGACCAGTCGGACGTACCACCTGCTCGACAATCTGCTGGGACTTTTCCAGCTCGTAACGTGCGGGCGTTGCGCTGACATAAACGGTCGTCGGCACAATACGTTCCCATTCCTCAAATTTCATCGGCCGGTTATCCAGCGCGCTTGGCAAACGGAATCCGTAATTCACCAGATTTTCTTTACGCGAACGGTCGCCCTTATACATGGCACCAATCTGCGGCACCGTCACATGCGATTCATCAATAATCAGCAAGGCATCATCCGGAATATAATCGAACAAGGTCGGCGGCGCTTCACCCGCAGGACGGCCAGATAAATGTCGAGAATAGTTTTCAATGCCGTTGGTATAACCCAACTGCTGCATCATTTCCAGATCATAGCGTGTGCGCTGCTCGATGCGCTGGGCTTCCAGCAGCTTGTCATTTTCACGGAAGAACACCAGTCGCTCTTTGAGTTCGTCTCGGATGGTTTCAATCGCACGGGATAAATTGTCTTTCGGCGTAACATAATGGCTTTTAGGATAAATAGTGACGCGAGGCACTTTACGAACCATTTTCCCGGTCAGCGGATCAAACCAGCGAATGGAGTCAACTTCATCATCAAACAGTTCAATCCGGATCGCATCCTGATCGGATTCAGCCGGAAAAATATCAATAATTTCGCCGCGAATACGATAAGTACCGCGCAGGAATTCCAGTTCGTTACGTGAATACTGCATCTCGACCAGACGGCGAATAATGTCATCACGGCCAATGCGATCGCCTTCCACCACATGCAGCAACATGCTCATATAGGCATTTGGATCACCCAAACCATAAATCGCAGATACCGATGCGACAATAATCGCATCACGACGCTCTAGGAGTGAACGGGTTGCAGAAAGGCGCATCTGGTCAATATGGTCATTAATTGCAGCATCTTTCTCGATAAAAGTATCTGAAGATGGCACATAGGCTTCCGGCTGATAATAATCATAATAACTGACAAAATATTCGACGGCATTATTGGGGAAAAATGCTTTAAATTCGCCGTAGAGCTGCGCAGCCAAAGTTTTGTTATGTGCCATGACAATGGTCGGACGCTGTGTCTGTGCAATGACATTGGCCATAGTATAGGTTTTACCAGACCCAGTAACCCCCAGTAAAAGCTGATCATGAAAACCCTGTTCAATGCCTTTGACAAGTTTTTCAATGGCCTGTGGCTGATCGCCTGCTGGTTGATAACTGGTCACTAATTCAAAGGGTTTTTTATCACTCATAGCTTTCGCTGACTTCGCTGCGGATATAGATTTGATTTATTATGAGGGTAAATTGGAATTACTCAATCCCTGCTTAGGTTTCTGTTTGGTAAAATAAAACAATATTAGTATTCATTATTTGTTAGCGCTTGACTCATTCTCTAGTTTGAAAAATCATCAATAAAATATACAGTTACAAAGCGAATAAATACAGAAAAAACCAAGCATTTTCAGCCAGCAGCTTTATTTGTGCATACTCGGCATCATGTTTTGCCTTATGGGTGAAATATTACTCTCTCTGTTTGGATATCGCTGCAGAATAATGCCTTGACCCCTATGCATTTCACGGGCAACATGAAGATCAGGATGGCCTAGAATAGACAATTATGACTTACCACTATCACGATGAAAGTATTGTTAAATCCCTTCCGGAAAATACGGTTTTTGTTTTTGGCAGCAACTTGGCTGGACAGCATGGTGGTGGAGCAGCCAGAACGGCACTTGAGCATTTTGGTGCAGTCATGGGCGTGGGTCGTGGCTGGGCGGGTCAGAGCTATGCTATTCCAACAATGAACGAGCATTTGCAACAAATGCCACTCTCACAAATCCAGCACTATATTGATGACTTTAAGATTTACACCAAAAACCATCCTAAAAATAAATATTTTATTACTTCCTTGGGTTGTGGGATCGCAGGTTATAAGGTAGAGGAAATTGCACCGATGTTTAAAGGCATCTCACGTAATGTGATTTTCCCGCAATCTTTCCGTCCTTTTGTCGAAAAGCCGCTGCCAAAATTAAGCGCAAATTTTTTACATACCATATTCCGCGATTCGGTCATTTTAACTCCAGCCAGCGATGAATTGATTGAAGAACTGCCTTTGACCGAAAATGAAAAAAGCTTGGCGAGAATTATTTTAAATACCCAGATCTATCCGACCGACAGCAATGGGCGGGAACGTGTCTTTGAAATTGAAGATATCCTGCACAACCTGAATACCAAGCTGGTTGATTTTCAGAGCCATTCAGAAGGTGCCATGTTGTTTGGAGGCGTGATTTTAGCACTCCTAGAACTTTATAATATTAACGAGAAAGATTTTATCGATGTCTGGCAAGGCGAGCGAGAAATTGCGCCACCGAAACCGGAAAATAAAGCGCGTAAAAGCATTCGTTAGTGCTATCAAAATATCTTTCAAAAAAGCCAATGTTTGAATTGGCTTTTTTTATGGGCGGCTAAAATGTCGAATATGAAATCAATCAGGTCTGGATTTTATTTTGATTGTTATTTAGAAAGCTTAAATATTTCGTTTGCTTTATCGAGAATAAAATTGAAAAAGATTTGGATCATTCGGGGTTTTACTTTTTCTTACTCAGGAAGCTGCAAAAATGAAATATTGATCGCCAACTCCCTAAACACTTCCACAAAAAAAGCCATGATTTATCATAGCTTTTTGAGTCTGATCAATTAGCGTTTACCCATTGAACGGCGAGTACCACGTGGCGGCATCCAGGTACGATCAGCATAACGCTGCGGTCTTGGTCTTAAATCTTCCAGAACTTCTTCTGCAGCATTTTGCTCTGCTTGCTTGATCGGGAAAGGTAAATTAACCAGGGGCTTTTTTTTGGGAGGAGTTTGGGTGCTCATGTGATTCACTCAATAATATATGCAGCTATTGTACAAAAAAACTCAGTCGACTGGGTAGCAGGATCTTGGATAAATTCATATGCTCTTGTTTTGGAAAAATAAAAAACAATCCCATGATGGTAAATGCTTGAAGTAATGCAGCCTAAAATTCCCCTAAACTCTCCTCTATATCTTCAATGATAAAAATTCATTCAATTGAAATTTTAACGCTCTCAAGAGCAAATTTTCTTCACTTTTATACTTAAGCTAGTAGGGCAAAAGTAATTATTTTTACATCCTATGCACTTCTTAAAAATCAAGAGATACAAACAAGAAATATACATAAGTTACCAATCTCAACCATCGATTAACTTTTGACCTGTTGTTCTATAACTGAATTTTTTAATGTAATTCACATAATTAGTTAACTAGAAAAACGAATAAACAAACTGGACATGGAGTTCCAAATCAATGAAAACATTGCTGGCATGTATGGCAGGCCTAGCCACTTTACCTATGGTCGCGCATGCAGATTCCCCTTATTTTAGCTTGCAAGATGGAGATGGCTTTAAGCGCTTTTCGGTATCGGTCGGTGCATTGCATGTGATGCCGCAAGGTAAGGCCCAACCATTTAAAGTGAATACTGCTGTCGAAAACGGTAAAAGTTATAGAAACGGTGCTATCAGTGTTGATACGGTCGTCAATAATCTTGATCCTTCTGTCGATCAGAGAACAGTGAAAGGATTATTAGAAGGGATTGGCTTCTTCACTGGAGGTACATTACCAGCGGATATCAGTGGAACCACTCAAATCAATGGTCTGTCTGAATGGGATAATCCAGGTACCGGTCTGACAGCGGATGATGTCACGACTTTAGGCATTATGACCAACTACTACTTTACCGATAATATTTCATTTGAAATGAAAGCAGGCATTCCGCCCAAGGTTGATCTGCAAGGTAAAGGTAAAATCTATGCACCGTTCTCGGGAACAGCAACCCCTACTCTGGGCAATATTGAACTTCCTATCGATATTATACTGAAGAAAGACATCGAGATTACTGATCTGGAAGCTTATGGGCCGGCGGCTTCTGCCCGCGCATGGACACCTGCCTTTGAATTCCAGTATCACTTTGGTAAAACCGGGGTCAATAAATTCCGGCCTTATGTCGGCTTAGGTGTCATGTATGCCTATTTCAATGAACTGGAAATTAACTCACGTACCGAGCAAGACCTGATTGCTGCCGGACATATGATTGCCAATATCAAGGAAGGAAAAGCTGGTGCTTCTCTGGATGGCACGCCAAGTTCAGCCAACCCGAAAGTTGATCTGGAAGCATCCGATGCTTTCGCGCCTGTGGCCACGGTCGGCTTTAGCTATGACTTTAATGAAACCTGGTTTGCAGTCGGTTCAGTCTCTTATGCACATCTGAAAAATGACACGACAATTACAGTGACAGATGCAAATCTAGGTGAGCTGATTCGCTCTAAAGCCGATATTGAAGTCAATCCGATTCTGGCCTATGCTGGGATCGGGATGCGTTTCTAAGTTTAAAACCCGATATTTGATTAAACGGCTTCGGCCGTTTTTTTTAGGCTTAATATATTGATAAAAAAAAATTATCTTTTGATCAATATTTATTTAATCGCCTCTATTGCTTGAATCGAATACTATACATATCAACTTTATAGGCATGAATGACGTATGGCTGACAGTCAATTTTCCAAAGCTCTTATTTTTATGCTGATTGGCTCCGCCATCATTTTAGCACTGTCATTGGGTGTACGTCATGCCTTTGGCCTGTATCTGGTACCGATGAGCGAAGAGTTTGGCTGGGGTCATAATGTTTTTAGCTTGGCCATTGCCATGCAAAACCTGATCTGGGGTGCAGTTCAGCCAATTACCGGGGCATTTGCCGATAAATATGGCAGCAAGATTGTGGTAGCTGTAGGCGGAGCCTTATACGCAATCGGTCTACTCTTGATGGCAGTCAGCTCGACTGGATTATTGCTTAATCTGAGTGTAGGGTTAATTCTAGGTCTCGCCCTGTCAGCTACGTCATTTCCGGTGTTATTGTCTGCAGTTGGACGTGCTGCCCCACCAGAAAAGCGCAGTTTGGCGATGGGAATTGCCAGTGCGGCCGGGTCTTTTGGTCAGTTTATCATGCTGCCTTCGACCCTGTTGCTATTACAGAATGTTGGCTGGTCAGCGGCGCTGGTGGTTAGTTCCATTTTAATTGCATTGATTGTGCCATTGGCTTGGATGCTGAAAGCACCGATGTATGTTCATCCCAACGCAGCCGCTACCTCCAATAAAGTCTCACTCAGTTTTAAACAGATTCTGGTGGTGGTGAAAAATCATAAACCCTTCTGGTTTCTGGCCATGGGCTTTTTTGTTTGTGGTTTTCAGGTCGTTTTTATTGGCATCCACCTGCCGGGCTATCTGATCGATCATGGTTTTAATGCCACAACCGGTACGATTTTCTTAGCCTTAGTGGGTCTGTTTAATGTGGTAGGCACCTATACGGCCGGCTGGCTCGGTGGAAAATATTCCAAACCGCATCTGCTAATGGGATTATATGCCCTGCGTGGAATTGCGATTATTGCCTTTCTCATGCTGCCTCTCAGCACATGGACAGTCTATAGCTTTGGTGTCATTATGGGATTACTCTGGTTATCGACCGTTCCGCTGACCAATGGCATTGTAGCGAATATGTTCGGGGTGAAATATCTGACCATGCTCAGTGGCATCGTGTTCTTTACCCATCAGGTTGGCTCGTTTTTCGGTGGCTGGCTCGGTGGAGTCAACCATGATTTAAGCGGCAATTATAATGCGGTGTGGATGCTATCCATTGTCCTCAGCATTTTTGGCGTACTGGTGCATTTCTGGGTCAATGAGGAGCAAATCGTCCATGACTGATTCTCTACTGAAACTCAAACTCTCGATTGTGGTGGCAATCCTGCTTTTACTGGCTTTGTCGATTGGACTGTGGTTACAAACCCCTCAGCTGTTTGAATATTTTAATCAGGCTTTCTGCGCACACTAATCTGCTGAAATATCCTCAGCAGAAAATGCGCAATCCATCGCAGAATAAGTTAAATGTTTTAAAATCAACTAAATATTAAAAATATTAGATTATTCATAAACTTATCATTTCTTTTGATTTTATTTCAGTCCGGAATTTTCTTAGATTCTCATCAACAAGAAAATTCTGAGACTTTATAATGACCAGCTTAACCCAACTTTCACAAGCCATTCATGATGCCCCACGCTGGCATCAGCCAGATCAATTGCAACATCCGGATGAAATAAAAATTGTACCGCAAGCTGATCAGGCCTTAGGCGCAGTGGTCTATGGTCTGGATGCCCGTAAAGCCCAGTCATCCGAAACCATTCTAAAATTAAAACAGGCTCTGGCCGAGCATCTGATTTTGATCTTCAAACAGCAAAGTCTGGATGATTTACAGTATCTGGCGTTTTCAACTTATTTCGGTTCCATTTTCCGTCCAGGTGCAGATACACCGGTACTGGCTGCGCAGTCCGATAGCGGTGTTCCACCCGATGTCGTGCCGGTTTCCAATGCCGTCGATCAAGGCGATTATACTGGTCATGGTGAACTCACTCCACATGCCGATCATCAATGGACGCCTTTACCCTCTTTTGGTTCCTTACTCTATGCGATTGAACTACCTCAGGACGGCGGCCAGACCAGCTGGATCAACACCATTAAAGCCTATGATGCACTCGATGAAGCAACCAAGGTAGAGATCGATCAGCTGCAACTGATTACTTACAACCCTTTTGTGCGCCGTCAAAAAACTAAAGATCAGGCTGTTGATCAAGGTTACGGTAATAGTCCGCTGTACCGCTTTAAAGATCAGCCCATATTAAGTCATGCCTATCCACATCCACTGGTGCGTACCCATCCTGAATCTGGCCGTAAAGCGCTTTGGCTAAACACGCATACCGAAGTCGAGCTGGTCAATTATGATGATCAGGCTGGCAGCCAACTGATCGCAACATTACGTGAGCATATTTCAAAACCTGAGTTCGCTTACGAACATCACTGGGAAATTGGCGATATCGTGTTCTGGGATAATCAGGTGACTTTGCACTCCCGCCGTCCATTCCCGGCTGATCAGCGCCGTTTATTAAAACGCATCAGTCTGGCGGGTAGCCGTCCGTTTTAGAAATGAGAAAATCAGAATAACAAGAAAGGTCATTACAACCTTCGATAATAATGACTCACATGTAAATCCTCTACCATTGAGACTTTGACCGGCCCAATGGTTTTTTATTTTCTCGAATAATAAAACTATCTAACTCTGAATATAAGTATAGATAGTAAACTCCTTAACAAAACAAAGCGCCTATTTACTTTTCCTCACCTAATCTGCCTAGTGTATTTTCCTTTTTCTGCTTAGCTTATTAGAAAATCAGCAACAAACCTATGGAAAGAGGAAACGACAATGAATCAGCTTCAATTTTCAGATTGTGTTCAAACCTGTATGAACTGTTCCCTGGCCTGTGCCAACTGTGCCAGTGCCTGTCTTAAAGAAGAAGATCTGGAGATGATGCGGGAGTGTATCCAGCGCTGTCTGGACTGTGCAGATATCTGTCAGTTGTGTGCCCGTATGGAACAAAAGCAATCTCCATTCATGCATGAAATATGTGAACTTTGTGCGAAAGCCTGTGACTACTGTGTAGAAGAATGTGGTCATCATGAAGATGAACATTGTCAGCAATGTGCCGAAGCATGCCGCCGCTGTGCTGAAGAATGCCGAAAAATGGCGGCTTAAAAATTCGATTTGATCAACTTGACTGACTTAATCACTTCCAATAAAAAAACCGCAAGTGAAGACTTGCGGTTTTTCTGTCTAAGTCAAATATCTCACTTAGAATAAACGGTTCATACCATTCAGTGTGGCTACACGATACGCTTCAGCCATAGTCGGATAGTTAAACGTGGTTTCTACGAAGTACTTGATGGTATTGTTCGGGCTGTTCATGACTGCCTGACCAATATGGATAATTTCAGAGGCATTATTACCGAAGCAATGTACACCCAAAACTTCCAGTGTTTCACGATGGAACAGAATCTTTAATTCGCCCATAGTATCTCCGGTAATCTGTGCACGTGCCAAATGACGGAATGATGCCTGACCGACTTCATACGGAATCTTTTCTTCAGTCAGCTGCTGTTCAGTCTTACCAATCGAAGAAATCTCAGGAATGGTATAAATCCCGGTTGGAATATCAGTCACCGGCGCAACGTCTTTCTCGCCGCTCATATTGGCACCCGCGCAACGACCTTGGTCATAGGCAGCAGAGGCTAGTGAAGGCCAACCGATTACATCACCGGCAGCGTAGATATTTTCTACTTCAGTCTGATATTGATCATTCACAGTCAATTGACCACGGCTGTTCGGTTTCAGGCCGACATTTTCAAGGCCTAGACCATCGGTATTGCCTGAACGGCCATTACACCACAAAATCGCGTCGGCTTTAATTTTCTTGCCGCTTTGCGTGTGCATCACCACATGGTCGTCAAATGTTTCTAAAAAGTCGATCTGTTCATTATGACGAATCAGCACACCCTGTTCACGCAAGTGATAAGACAGCGCATCAGAGATTTCATCATCAAGATAGCTTAAAAGTTTGTGTTGGGTGTTGATCAGGTCAACTTTATGTCCCAAACCAATAAAGATCGAGGCATATTCACAACCGATTACACCTGCGCCATAAATGATGATTTTCTGGATGGAATAGTCCAGATCCAGAATTTTGTCTGAATCAAATACACGTGGATGATTAAAATCAAGAATGTCTGGACGATATGGACGCGAGCCGCTGGCAATGACCAGTTGCTTAAACATCAGCGTTTCTTTAATGCCATCTGGGTTAAATACAAAAATGGTATTTTGATCCTGAATGTAGGCACGACCATGATAAATATCAATTTTATTGCGGTCGTAGAAACGTGAATGTGTATCTACTTGTTGTTGAATAACTTTATGTGCATGACGCAACACTTGCTTCATAGTGAACTGCTTCCAGTCCCCAACTTTTTGAAACAGTGGATCACGTTGATAACGGATAATACTGGATACTGTTTGACGCAATGCTTTACTTGGAATCGTACCGACATGGGTACAGTTACCACCCAGCTGTTCACGCATCTCAACGATTGCAACACGCTTACCAGATTTGGCAAGTTTCATTGCCGCGCCTTCGCCCGCAGGGCCCGAACCTAGAACTACCGCATCATATTTAACGAAAGTCCCACTAACGACCTCTTTTTTACGTGGCATTCAACGCTCCTCAAAATTAAAAAATTCACTTTAATCTACACTCTTATTATGACGTAAATCCTGTTGATTTGGTGTATTTAACTCACATATATTGCTTGATAAGAACATTTTTTAAATGAATACCCCTTTTTGCCCTATTTAGAACGAAGTCCGTTATAATAACTGCGCTATCTTTGAGTATCTCCCCCTTCAAAAACAGTGGAAAAGTTGAATATGTCTGAAAACCGTAAACCTGAACAGGGCGTCAAACTTCGCGGTGCGGAAAAAGTTGCCCGCATTCCTGTAAAAGTTGTTCCTACGGTTGAAACGCCACGCAAGCCGGACTGGATCCGGGTGAAAATGGCGGCACCTGAAGAAGTTCAACGTATTAAAACCACATTACGTCAGCAAAAATTACATACGGTGTGCGAAGAAGCCGCCTGTCCAAACCTGCCTGAATGTTTTGGTGGCGGTACTGCGACCTTTATGATTATGGGTGATATCTGTACCCGTCGCTGTCCATTCTGTGATGTGGCTCATGGCCGTCCAAATGCACTGGATGCAGATGAACCGCGTCATATGGCTGAGACCATTGCCAACCTGGGTTTGAAATATGCGGTAATCACTTCGGTAGACCGTGATGATTTACTGGATGGCGGTGCACAGCATTTTGTCGATTGTATTAAAGAAGCACGTGCTCTAAGCCCAAATACCTTACTCGAAATTCTGGTGCCGGACTTCCGTGGCCGTATGGATATCGCGCTGCGTATCATGACTGAATGTCCGCCGGATGTGTTTAACCACAATATCGAAACTGTACCGCGTTTATATAAAGCCATGCGTCCAGGTTCTGACTATCAGCACTCTTTAAACCTGCTAAAAATGTTTAAAGAATACTGCCCGGACGTACCAACCAAATGTGGTCTCATGGTCGGTATTGGTGAAACTGAAGAAGAAGTGCTTGCTCTGCTTGATGATTTACATGCGCATGGCGTGGATTATGTGACGATTGGTCAGTATTTGCAGCCTTCAAAAGAACATGCAGCGATTGACCGCTTCGTAACACCTGAAGAATTCGAGCATTATACCGAACATGGCCAAAAACTGGGCTTCCGTAATATCTGGGCAGCACCAATGGTTCGTTCAAGCTACTTTGCCGACCGCCAATACAATGGCGAACCTGTACCAGCAGTGCGCCGTAAAGTGGATCCTGCCAAGAAAATTGCAGTTCAGGCCATTGAAGCTTAATCCTGTTTAAACTAATGAAATAAAAGCCCTCTCTTGTAGAGGGCTTTTTTATCTCTTCAATTTAAATCTTTACTGAGTGTTAAACCCTATTTTTTATTTTAGATAAGATTAAGTCATTACTTATCTTCACATTTCTTTGCGCGTTCTCACTTGAAGAATGAGCATTTTTCAAACAATCTCAGAAATAGATGAAAGATTTAAAAATATCGTTGTAAGACTTGAAAACGATCATTCTCACACGTGCAATGCTGAACCTGTCCGATCCTCAAGCGACAAAAAAATGAATGAACTGTGACAAAAATTCTATGAGATCCCCGTATAGGCAGCGTTGTATAAATCTGGAGAACTATAACAATGCTATTTATATTTGCTGTACTACTGCTATTACTCAGTTTATGGGCCGTTTTCTATTTTCAGCTCTCCCGTAGCGCGGGTGCAATTGCGCTGATCATCGTGTCAATTGTCTGCGCTTTTATTAGTCCATGGTCGCTGATTCTAGGAATTCCGCTGATCCTAATTAGCCTTGTAGTGATGATCGACCCTTTACGTATGTCGTTTATTTCCAAACCGGCCTATAAAGCACTGGCAAATGCCATGCCGAGTATCAGTCCGACAGAACGCGAAGCACTGGATTCCGGAACCAGCTGGTGGGAAAAAGAGCTGTTTATGGGTGCACCGAATTGGGAAACCTTTAACAGTTATCCTTATCCAAAGCTGTCGCTAGAAGAACAGGCCTTTCTGGACAATGAAGTTGAAACCTTGTGCAGCATGCTGGATGAATGGGAAATTCATGAGCAAAAAGCGCTGCCTGATCATGTCTGGCAATATATTAAGGAACATGGTTTCTTGGGCCTGATTATTCCCAAAGAATACGGCGGTCGTGCCTTTAGCTCCTTTGCCCAAAGTCGGGTGATGAGCAAGATTGCTTCGCGATCTCTGACCACAGCCGTGAGTTGTATGGTACCGAACTCACTCGGACCAGGCGAGCTGTTACTGCATTATGGTACCGAAGAACAGAAAGACCGTTATCTGCCGGGTCTGGCGCGAGGCGAAGAAATTCCCTGTTTCGGTTTGACCAGTCCGGAAGCCGGCTCCGATGCCGGTGCGATTCCTGATACGGGCGTGGTCTGCTATGGCCAGTTTGAAGGTCAGGAAGTCTTAGGCCTGAGAATGAATTTTTCCAAACGCTGGATTACTTTGGCACCAATTGCGACAGTGGTGGGTCTGGCCTTTAAAATGTATGACCCTGATCATCTTCTGGGTGAACAGACTGAATACGGCATTACCTGTGCCCTGCTCCCTGCCAGTCATGAAGGCGTAATAGTGGGACCACGGCATAACCCCGGACCACCATTCATGAATGGTACGGTTGAAGGTAAAGATGTGTTTATTCCTCTGGACTGGATTATTGGTGGCGTCAAAAATGCCGGCAAAGGCTGGCGTATGCTGATGGAATGTTTGGCAGTCGGTCGTGGCATCTCCCTACCAGCGCTGTCTACTTCTACTTCAGAAATGACTTATTTAAATGTGGGTGCTTTCTCTCGTATTCGTCAGCAATTCAAGATTTCAGTTGGTAAGTTTGAGGGTGTTCAGGAAGCCACCAGTGAAATCGCCAGTGACACCTATATGCTGGAAGCCTTGCGTTATCTGGTCACCTGTGGTCTGAATCAGGGTGGCAAGCCTGCCGTAATGACAGCGATTGCCAAATATTATGCGACAGAAGGCATGCGTAAAGTGGTCAATCACGGTATGGATGTGGTCGGTGGCCGCGCCATTCAGATGGGTCCGCGTAACTTTCTGGCGCCTTATTATCAGGCAATTCCAGTCTCCATTACGGTTGAAGGCGCCAATATTCTTAGTCGTTCCCTGATGATTTTCGGTCAGGGTTCAATGCGTTGCCATCCTTATCTTTATGAAGAATTACAGCTCTTACAAACAGAAGATCCGGCAGCGGCTCTAAATCCTTTTGATAACTTGCTGTTTAAGCATTTGGGTTACACCTTTAACCGGACTGCTCGCTCCTTTGCCTATGCCTTTACAGGTGGCTCCAATGCTGCGCCGCAAAGTGCTGTTGACTTTACCCGTCCTTATTACAAGATCATTAACCGGCTGAGTGCCAACTTTGCTTTAACTGCGGATATGTGTCTAGGATTACTCGCAGGGGATATCAAACGTAAGGAAATGCTTTCGGGTCGTCTGGCCGATATTCATGCACATCTGTTTATTGCTTCCTCAATTCTGAAATATTTTGAGCATAGCAAAAAGACTGAAGATGAGCGTTTGCATGCACAGCTTGCGGTAGAAAAATCTCTGTATACGGCGCAAGAAGCATTTTTTGATCTGTTTGCCAACTTCCCGGTAGGTACAGCAGCAAGCATGGTCAAACTGTTATGTTTCCCATTTGGCCGTCCAGTACAGAAACCATCAGACCAGCTGAAACAGCAGGTTGCAAATAGCATGATGGAAGACAATGCATTCCGTCAGGTCTTGAAAAAGCATGTCTATTACAATACTCATGAAAATGATGTCACCGGCCGTATGGAATCTACTTTCATCATGTTGCTGGACATTGAACAGCTGTGGGATCGCTTTAAAAAAGCAGAAAATAAAGACCAGTTCAAGGGTTTAAGCTTTGCAGAGCATGTGGCAGATGCACAGCTACATGGTTTTATTAATGATGAGGAAGCAGAAAAATTGCTGCACTACAATGCGCGTCGTTATGACAGCATGTTGACCGATGTATTTGATCTGCATTTGCAGGAGGTATTAGAGCTTGAGAATCCGTATCTCATCAAGGAAGATGCCAAAGGAACGGATACTTCAGTGCAAACTGATCCTTCACACTCAGTATCACCTTAAATAAAACTTGAATTTAAGGTGTCATAAAAATTCCAGAGTGAAGTCATTTTATTACTTTACTCTGGAAGCTTTAAAAGTGGCTTTTCAGCCACTTTTTTTACGACTATTGCACGATGGTATTTCAGATTAAAAGTACTAATCTAACTCTATAAAAAATTGAGGGTAAACAATGTCACAACAAGATTATGAAAATGGCCTGAAAGTCCGTACTGAAGTGATGGGTGAAAGCTTTGTAAAACGTGCTCAGGAAAATACCGTGCCTTTTAGCCAACCATTACAGGACTGGATTAATGAACATGCCTGGGGTTCGACCTGGCAACGTGAAGGTGTATTACCACGTAAATATCGCTCCTTAATTACCATTGCATTTCTGACTGCTCAAAAAAGTCCCACTGAACTGAAAGGCCATGTGCGAGGTGCCCTAAATAACGGTGCAACGGTTGAGGAAATTCAGGAAGTGCTGCTGCATAGCCTGCCTTACTGCGGCGCACCAGCGACTCAGGAAGCCTTTCGTGCTGCACTTGAAGTGATTCAGGAATATAAGACGAATCAACAAAATTAAGATATTTATTTAAATTGTTTGAGTTTGTCATATTAAAATTAGCTTAGGCTATTTTGAGTAATTGAAATAAAAATCCGGGAATTTTTAAATTCCCGGATTTTAATATTTTTGATAAAGAAATCTACTGAGATGAACTTAAGTGAAAATTAATTATCTCTCTTAATAGCAAGTTTTAATAAAAACTTTATCCCCTTAATTCAATCTGCGTACGTTGTTCTAAGCCTTGCACCGCAGCGGAGAAATCCAGTTGGCTGGCCTGTGGCTTGGCAATCTGCTGGAACTGTTGCTGCACCAATGACATCACTGATAAATCCAGTTGCTGCTGTTGCACCAGTTCTAAAGCAATACCAATATCTTTCTGCAATAAATCCAGCGCAAAAGTTTTATGAAACTCACGGCTCAGTACACGCTGCGCCATGATATTTTCCGACATGCTGCTTTTACCACTGGAATGATTAATACAGTTCAACGCACTGCTTAAATCAACTCCCTGCCCTTTCAGTACAGTTAAGCCTTCAGCCAGTGCCCATAAATGAGTCGCCATCAAAGTATTGTTAACGGCTTTCACTGCAAAACCGGAACCACTTTCCCCCACATACTCAATCAACCCAGCAAAAGCAGCAATGATCGGTTTGGCTTGTTCAAAGGCGGATTCATTTCCTCCCACCATCACGGTTAAAGTACCCTTTTCTGCACCAATGGTCTGACCAGATACCGGAGCATCCAGATAATAACTTCCCTGTTGCTCCAGTAGGTTTGCCAGTTTTTGCGCCAATTCCGGCACACCGCTGGTACAGTCAATCCAGATTGCACCTTGCTTGGGTGGATGTGCCTCAATTAATGCTTCCACATCCTGACTGGTCGGCAAACAGGAAAAGATAAAATCTGCCTGAACCGCCTGTTCAATACCCACTGCCAGAGTCCTGAAAGATTGAGCATGATCTAGCGCTTTCTGTTCAGTCCGGTTCCAGACCCAAACCGGATGTCCGAGTTTTGGCAAATGGGAGGCCATATGCCAGCCCATTGCCCCAAGTCCTAAAAATGCAACTGTATGACTCAAAAAATACTCCTTATATTAAGCGACTGGCTTAACCTCAACTTCTGTTGCGGTCGATGCAGGTTCAGGCAATTCTTTATCTTCACCACGATTTAGGAACAGGTTCAACAAAATCGCAGCCAAAGTCGCAGTACCGATACCACCCAAATCGAAACCACCAATCTGCAAGCTATAATTACCTGTCCCCATAATCAGACACACCGCCCCAATAATCAGGGTACTGTTCTTGGTAAAATCAACATGGTTATCCACCCAGATTTTGGCACCCGCCACGGTAATCAACCCGAAGACCACAATCGATGCGCCACCCAATAAAGCTACTGGAATGGTACTGATCACCGCGCCAAATTTAGGTGAAAGGCCCAGCAAAATAGCGAAGATCCCGGCAAAGATAAACACGGTGGTTGCATACACTTTGGTGACTGCCATCACACCGATATTTTCAGCATAAGTCGTCATCCCGGTACCGCCGACAGAAGCGGATAATGAAGTACAAACCCCATCTGCAAAGAAACCGCGTCCCATATACGGCGACAGATTTTTACCAGTCATCGCGGATACCGCTTTAAAGTGTCCCAGATTTTCCGCAACCAGAATAATGGCCACTGGTGCAATCATCAGCATCGCATTCATTTCAAAGACTGGACTCTGGAAATTTGGCAGACCAAACCATGCTGCTTCACTGACTTTGCTGAAATCAATCGCAGGTCCGAAGCCCATCACATTAGTGAAGAGGAAATAAATCAGGTAGGAAGACAGTAGGCCTAATAACAGCAGTAAACGGCGTACCATTCCTCGGGTAAAGACAGCAATCACACTGATACAGATAATGGTGACTAGCGCCATCCAAGAGTCAAACTGGTTGGCTGAAACACTTTTGATCGCGACAGGTGCCAGATTTAGGCCGATAATCATCACGATGACGCCCGTGACCACGGGTGGCATCAGCTTTTCAATCCATGCGGTACCGGTTTTCATGACCAGCAAACCAATCAAGGCATAAACAATACCGCAGGCAATGGTTCCGCCAAGTGCAAGCGCAATATTGGGATTCGCGCCTACTCCTGAATAGCCGGTCACTGCCACCACGGCGCCAATGAAGGCAAAACTGGATCCCAGATAACTTGGCAATCGACCGCCCGTGATCAGGAAAAATAAAATGGTCCCAATCCCAGTAATGAAAATCGTGAGATTGGGATCAAACCCCATTAATAAGGGTGCCAGCACGGTTGCGCCAAACATGGCAAACACATGCTGCAACCCGAGAATAATACTTTTTCCAGCAGGCAGATATTCATCTGTTTGAACTGGTGTTGTATCGATATTGCCTTGGTAAGGCTTAAATTTTGGAAACCACGATTCTTTTTCTTGCATGGGCTTCCCCTCCTTGATTAGGACTGAATTGATTTAGCACATTTTGTGTGGCTCACAGTAAGAACGGTTGAAGTACATCAGCGCATTGCCTTGACGCTGGCACATGGCTTTCACTTCACAGAACAGCACGTCATGACTGCCTACGGATAAACATTGGACCACCTCGCAGTCAAAACTGACCAAGGCATCCTCAAGTACAGGTGACTGGGTCACCAAAGTTTTCCAGTTCCCCTGACTGAAACGCTCTGCCATTGGTGTTTTTCCACCAAACAGATTGGATAGATGTTGTTGATGTGATACCAAGGTATTCACACACAACACCTGATTCTTTTTAAAGGTTTCATAAACTGAAGCAGAACGGTTCAGACACACCAGCAACGTTGGTGGTGTATCCGTCACGCTACATACAGCTGAGGCAGTAAATCCTGCCTGTCCTGCCTCACCTTGCGTGGTAATGACATTGACTGCAGCCCCCAGATTGGACATGCCCTGACGGAAAATCTGCTGATCGACCTGGGGCAATACTTCAGCTGCGGTTTCAGTCTTTAAAACCTTATTTGATGCATTATTCTCTGCAACCGCTTCCGTGATGATTTTAGACAATTTGGCATTCATGCTGTTCTCCCCGCCCCAAGTCAGTTTTTAGTGACAGACTTAGGGCTGATATAGATGAGATTGAATCAGGTGGATCGGCTTATACATGGGCAATCGAAGCAATTTCGACCAGCGCATCAGGTTTGACCAAACCTGTCTGTACGCAATAACGTGCCGGTTTATCTCCCGGGAAATATTCTGCATAAACTGCATTAATCGCAGCATAATCTGCCCAGTCTTTGACAAAGACATGGTTAAAGGTCACGTCATCCATACTGCCGCCTGCTTCTTCAATCACACGCTTGATGGTTTCCAGAATATGACGGGTCTGTGCTGCGGCATCACCGACATGCACCACATTATTATTTTCATCAAAGGCCAATGTACCGGATACATACACAATATTGTCTGCCTTGGTTGCCGGTACAAATGGCGCTAACGGTTTTGAAGTTCCTGCTGGAATAATGACTTCTTTAGGCATACTGTTTTTTCCTTAATCCTGATCTTTAATTCTTTAGGCACTTTCAGCCAATTTAGTTTCTTTAAGTGATTCACTTTCTTTTTGAAAGGTTTCGACAAAATTTGCGGTATCTGACACCCAGCCAAAGAAGGTCTTGATGTTGTACAGACTGGCTTCGTGGGCTTCGACTGGACCGGCCTGATGGCAAGCATCCGCTAGCGCCACACCGAAATATTCCAGAAAGAAACCATCACGCAGGGTTGATTCCACGCAGACATTGGTGGCAATTCCGACAAAAATTAGGTTACGGATGCCACGAACACTCAACATGCTGTCCAGTGCGGTATTAAAGAAACCGCTATAGCGAGGTTTTTCAATGACCAGATCTTGTGGCAGTGGCTGTAACTCATCAATCAGTTCAAAGTCCCAGCCCCCTTTGGCCAGTAATTGCCCCTGTAATTCGGGACGTTTGCGCATGGTCTTTAAGGCATTGGATTTATGGAAATTTGGAGAATCCGTACCACCTGCTTCCTTATATTCCGCATCCCAGCCATTTTTAAAATAGATAACCTGAATACCGGCCGCATGCGCAGCATCGACTGCCTTTTTAATGTTTTCGACTACGGGTTTGGTCTTTGAGACATCAAAACCCGCCAGATCCAGATAGCCGCCCTGCGAGGTATAGGCATTCTGCATGTCAATCACAATCAGGGCAGTCTGTTCTGGTGCAAGGCAGATTGCTTCAGGTTCAGCTTTAAGCGTTTTTCCAGTGCCGATTTTTTCTGTGAAACCGGCCCTTACCACTGATTCACTCATGCGCTTTTCTCCAGTACAGGTGCTTCACCCTCAATCACAATATGGTCACGGCATTTCATCAATGGCTGGATTTTCTGACCGAAATCTTCTACACCCTGAACGAAATCATCAAAGGTCAGCAACACACCTTCAGTGCCCTTGATCTCGCCAATTTCATCCAACATTCGTGCCACATTTTCATAAGAACCTACCAAGGTTCCCATATTGATATTCACTGGAGATACGCTAGACGCCATTTGACGGATATTGGTATCTGCACCGGAAGTCGTGTCTTTCCCGCCCTGATTCATCAACCAGTTAATCGCTTCCATATCTGCGCCATCGTTATAGTGTTGCCATTTCACTTGAGCTTCTTCATCAGTTTCTGCCGCGATGACCATAAACAGCACATAAGTCTGTACATCACGACCCGTCACATCTGTTTTTTCTTTTAGGCGATCATTAATTTCTGCATAAGCGGTCGGTGTATTCAGCCCTTTACCAAACACGAAGTTGTAGTCAGCATATTGCGCAGAAAACTCCAGACCGGCATCAGACTGACCAGCACAGATGATTTTCATGTCTGCTTGCGGGCGAGGGCTGACACGACAGTCTTCCATCTGGAAATGCTCACCTTTAAAGTCGGATTTTCCATTTGCCCAAAGCTCACGCAAAATTTGTACATATTCAGACAGATATTCATAGCGCTTGCCAAAATATTCATTGCCTGGCCACATGCCCATCTGGGTATATTCAGGAGGCTGCCAGCCAGTCACCACATTTAGACCAAAACGGCCATTAGAAATAGAATCAATGGTAGACGCCATACGTGCCACAATTGCCGGTGGCATGACCAAAGTGGCTGCCGTTGCATAAATTTGAATTTTGCTGGTCACCGCTGCGAGACCCGCCATCAGGGTAAAAGTTTCCAGGTTATGCTCCCAGAATTCAGTCTTGCCACCAAAGCCACGCAGCTTGATCATGGAGAGTGCGAAATCGAAACCATAGTGTTCAGCACGCTGTACGATTTGTTTATTTAACTCAAAAGTCGGCATGTACTGTGGTGCATTTTCAGAGAGTAACCAGCCGTTGTTTCCAATTGGACAGAAGACACCTATTTTCATTTTCACACCTCATTATTTTTAACCAATATTCAAAATCCTGTTGCCAATTCAGGTTTTTTATTTATGTTTAAAATATTGCAAACCGCGTGCCAATTATTTTTAGTTATTTATTTTCAAATACTTAATATTTATATTTTTGAATTTTTAGTAAAATAATGATTTCCACCCCTGAATCAATTTTGCTCATCGTGTTTCATTCAGGTGCATTAAAATTGATCATCATCGCTTTTAGGAAGAATCATATTTTGAGTAAAAACTATAAAAATGATTCATTAGAAAAAATAAAAAGCCAGAAACAGGTTCTGGCTTGAGCAAATAAAATTACTTGCTGAGAATATCAGGCTGATTTTAAAAATTGCAGCATGCTTTGGTTGATCTGGGCGGTTTCAGTCACTGTAGAAGCATGCGCTCCTGTTGCAAACAGACTGAGCTGACTCTGCGGTAATAATTGCTGAAGTTGTTGTGAACGTTGATATGGCACCAGGAAATCATTCTGATTGGCAAGCAGATGTATAGGAATATCTTTGAGTGCCTGTTGATGTTCTGTGTTTAGTTTAAAAGTCTGCACGGCTTGTAGGCGTGCCAGAACATTTTTGATCGGTGGAAAGTCAAGGAGCTGCTTATTTTCTGCTTCGGTTAACTGATCAATATGGGTTGAAATCCACTGCGGCGGATAAAGAAATAAAGCCTGTGCTCTCACATATGCCTCTGCCCCGCTATTGAGCAATAACGAAGTCCGGGCTTCGAAACACTTCTGAGTATGAGCATCCAGCTCTCCCCAAGCATTTAACATGGTCAAACTGAGCAGCTTAAACTTTCTTTCAGCCTGATAGGTCGCCAGTTGCATGCCGATATGTCCGCCCAACGCATGCCCGATAAAATGAAACTCTCGAATGCCATCATTGATCAATAAATCCAGAATCTGGCCGGCCATATGGTCGATCGAATAAGGCGTGGGCAAGAGTCCAGAATCTGAATGACAGCCTTCCTGGTCATAAGTAACCACATGAAAATGCTGCTGTAAAACTCTAATTTGAGGATTCCAGAAACTGGCATGTCCGCCCAGTCCGGACGAAAGCACCACATAAGGTGCATCTGCCTGTGCTGCATGATTAATAAATAAAGACATAAATTTCTCATAGTTTAAATATGAGATGAACGCAGCAAAATATATGCCTAAACAGGACCTTTTTTGAACAACTGTTAAAATTACAGCCAGTAGACATTAAAGCTGTAATAAAATTCTTGTACTTCAAAACGTACGTTATAACCCAGATCTGTTAACTCGGCAGACAAGGCACGGATATCTTCCAAAGGCAGATGTTTGGGAAAAACTGTCAGTACCGCTGTATTGCCTTGCCGGGCATTATCTTCAATCAGTTGCGCCAGACGTGGCTTATACATTTCAATATTCAGGTTAGCAACATTAGATAAAATTTTGGCCTGATCTGCCGTCATAAAATTCATTTTTATTTTCTCTTTTAATGTTATTTCACTAAGCTAAATGATTTATAAAACGCTTAATATTTCACTTTTGTATCAGAACATGCTGAAAGAAAGTATAAAAAAAATCCCTCATCATGAGGGATTTTTTTTAATCAAACTTATTGGCCTGGCAGAGGAATATATTGTGAAGCACTGTTTTGTGCCTTACGTTCAGTCACCACAACCTCTAGGATCATGGTTCTTCCTGCCCGCTCAATTTCAATCTGAATGGTACTGTTTGGCTTTTGCAAGGCCACAAAATTAATCAGATGTGAGGCAGAACTAATCTCTTCCTCATTTACTTTCATAATCTTATCGCCACGCTGGATTCCAGCCTTGGCAGCAGGTCCATCCGGTAGCACTTCTGCGACCGTCACACCTTTTTCTTTGGGTTGCAGGACATCATCACGCTCTGCAGGTAATAAGCTGATCCCTAACCAGCCACGAACCACACGGCCATCTTTCAAAATGGCATTCATCACCTGCTGACAGATTTTGGCCGGAATGGCAAAACCAATCCCCAGTGAACCACCAGACTGCGAGAAGATTGCAGTATTCACACCAATTAAATTACCGGCGACATCAATCAGCGCACCACCCGAGTTACCCGGGTTAATTGCAGCATCAGTCTGCACAAAGTCTTCATAGGTATTAATACCCAAGTCTGAACGGCCCGTTGCCGAGATAATCCCCTGCGTCACGGTTTGCCCAACACCAAAAGGATTACCAATCGCCAGAACCACATCACCGACTTCATTGCCACTGAGTTTAAATGGCAGAACTGGCAATTGTGTCAGTTCAATCTTGATCACGGCCAGATCGGTATCCGGATCAGTTCCGACCACCTTGGCTTCAGCACGACGTCCATCCTGCAAAGCCACTACAATCTGATCGGCCTGCGCAATCACGTGGTTATTGGTCAGGATATAACCGTCTGGACGTACAATTACACCCGAACCTAAACTGTTTTCATTCGGGCTTTGTCCATACTGGTCAGGCAACTGATCGCCAAAGAATTCACGAAATACCGGATCGGTCAGTAAAGGATGCGCCTGTTGCTTGACTTTTTGGGTAGTAAAAATATTCACGACAGCGGGTGCTGCCACTTTTACAGCAGCACTATAGGAGACCACGCCTCCTGAGCGCGACGTATCAATCAACGGCTCTACTTTTTCAGCAGGCATTTTGACACCATCTGGCGCAACTGGTGCCTTTGGTTTTTGTAGTTGTTGCCACCCCAAAAAACCGATAATGACTAAAATCAGTAACACCCAGGGTAACCATGTAAAGGTGCGGCGCACGTTGCTATCCTCTAAAATATTTTAATTCGTTGATGACTAAGTAATTTGTGTCCTATTGTAATGCGAAATACATAACTAAACACAAAAAATTCCACAGAGATTTGTGCAGCTTTAGTTACAATTAGACCTATAGATAAATATGGGCAAGTTTTTAAACTTACAGGAATTTTATGGCGAATTTGAACGATATTATTCAATGGTGTGACCAAACTTTGGCAGCACATGAATTTAAGGACTATGCACCGAATGGCTTGCAGATTGAAGGCAAATCCGAGGTGAATAAAATCCTCTGTGCTGTGACTGCTTCCCAGAGTGCCATTGAAGCTGCAATTGAGCAAGGCGCAGATTTATTGCTGGTTCATCATGGCTATTTCTGGAAAGGAGAAGCCTACCCAATTACGGGAATGCGTGGTAAACGCATTAAAACCATGATTCAAAATGATATTTCACTGGTTGGCTATCACCTACCTTTAGACAGTCATCCAACTCTGGGAAATAATGCTACCATTGCGGATTTATTAGAACTCGAAAATATCGAACAGCTGGATCCGAGTGAAAAACGTCCGATTGGCAATATTGGCTATTTAAAACAGCCAATGAGTCCGGAAGATTTTAAAAATTATGTTTCAGAAAAGCTGGGCTTTGATGCGATTCATCTGCCTGCAGACAAAACTCAAATCCATAAAGTCGGTTTCTGTACCGGCGGTGCGCAGGATTATATTCAAAAAGCGGCACTACAGAACTGTGATGCCTATATTTCGGGCGAAGTGTCTGAACGGACCTTTTATGAAGCTCAGGAACTGAATGTGCATTATTATGCCTGTGGCCATCATGCGACTGAAAAATACGGTGTGCAACGCCTGGCCAAGGCTATTTCAGAACAGTTTAATATTGAGTATGATTATTTCGAATTAAACAATCCGATTTAATTCGACTGACGTTTATGATCAGTGGCTTTATTCATATATTTTCAGGCTTTATTCTGTATTGTTATTTATACACGATGCCCATTTCTGCCCGATTATCTATTACAATAAAGCCACTTATTGTTAAAACCCAGCAAAATGCAAGGAATTGAAAACATGACAACCATTACTTTACCAGCATTACCTTATGGCTACGAAGATCTTGCTCCACACATCAGCAAAGAAACTTTAGAATACCATCACGACAAACACCACAATACGTATGTGGTTAACCTGAATAACCTGATCGCTGGTACTGAGCTTGAAGGCAAAACTCTAGAAGAAATTATTACAGCAACTGCTGGTGATGCTTCTAAAGCGGGTGTTTTCAATAACGCGGCTCAAGTTTGGAACCACACGTTCTACTGGAACTGTATGGCTAAAAACGGCGGCGGTAAAGCAACTGGTACTTTGGCTGCGAAAATTGACGAAGCATTCGGTTCTTATGAAAAATTTGCTGAAGAATTTGCTGCTGCTGCAACTACTCAATTTGGTTCAGGTTGGGCTTGGTTAGTGGCTGACGAAGTAAACGGTCAGCTTTCAATCATGAAAACTTCAAATGCTGATACGCCAATGGCGCACGGTAAAATTGCAGTGTTGACGATTGACGTTTGGGAACACGCTTACTACATCGATTTCCGTAATGCTCGTCCTAAGTACATCTCTACTTTCCTAGAAAGCCTAGTAAACTGGGATTATGCAAATGCGAAATATGCAGGTCAACCTGCAGGTGTTGAGAAATAATTTTTTATTTCTTTGCTAAAAAAATCACCCATTTCGGGTGATTTTTTTATTTTTAGGCTCTAAATGAATATTTATGAAGCAAACAATTCATTTCTTTACATTAATTGATTGACGACCTGGTTATTCATCCCTAAAATGCCGATCAGATTCTCCAATAGCTCAGTCGGTAGAGCG